>NZ_JAFFQY010000064.1 GCF_017311575.1 Roseococcus thiosulfatophilus | reverse complement strand
CTGGCGTCGGGCTGGTCGTTGGCGGCGGCGAAGAGGGCGAATTCCGCAAGGTTGGGCGAGCGGTTGATGGAAATTTGGGAAACCTGCGTCCCCACGGCCGCGCTCAACCCAGGGCGGATGCCGTCCAGGAACCTCGCCGCCAGGTTCGTCCGCTCCGCGTCGTAAAGGCGGCAGATCATGCGGTCCCGGCCGATCGTGTCCGCGATCATGCCGAGCTGCCGGGGCCACGCGCAGGTCGTGCTCGCGATGTAGCCATCCGGGGTGCGCTCCTCCTGTGGAAACCTCATCAGCCCGCCCACCTTCACATGCTGGGCGAAGGCCGAGAGCTTCCAGTCCAGCACGTGCCGCATGTAGAAGATGATGTGCGTCTCGACGCCGCGAGCGGACAGCAGCTCCTTCAACTCCTGAAGCTGCGGCTGGCGGATGGATTGCAGCATCTCGTTCGAGATGACGATATCGCGGCCATCGGCGTCCGCGACAGCCCGGTCCAGCCAGGCTTCCAATTCCTCCCTGGAGAAGGCACGCGCGCTACGGTTGGGGAACAGGTATCGGGCCAGCAGCGTCCCGTTGCCCGAACTGATGCCCCCGGCCGCCGAGCGGAGGTCCTGCCCCTTGTCGCCATGGGGATAGTGGAGCCCCGCCTCATGGAGCACCTCCCGATGGCGGGCGAGGGCGGCTTGTATGCTGGAGGTGCCGGTCTTGCCCGCACCGATATGGAGGAAGGCACGCATCCGGATGTCCTCAGGAAAAGACGGTGTGGTCCACGGGAGCCGTTGAGCGGCGGCTGAGCCACAGCCCCCCTCCCGGGTTGAGCAGGAACCTGTCCATCTGCGGCGTCCCCGACGCGGTCACCGCCCCGGCAAGTTCCGTCCCGATGTAATGGTTGAAGAATTCAATCTGGAATTCGGCATTGTATTGAAGGAACAGATGGAGCGCATAGGCCTCGTTCCATCCGTGGCCGCGGTCAATGACCCAGCTGCGCGGATATTCGAACGGCGCGAATATCTCCTGAAAATGCACGAAGACACCCGGACGAAGGCGCGGCAGCGCCTCCGTCAGCAGGAAATGCACGTCGCTGCCGGCCTTGAGGACGTGCGTGCTGTTGATGAACAGGAGGTCGCCCGCCTCGAGCTTCTCGAACTGTGCGGGATCCAGGTCCTGCGCCCGGCTCTTGATGAGGCGGTGCGCGGGGTCGAGCGGGCCGATGGCCTGCTGGGCCGCGTCGGGATCTGGGGTGACGAAGGTGCAGGTCGTCTCCAGGTTCAGCCGCGCGATCGTGTCCAGCGCCAGCGCAGAGGCGAAGCCGCCGCCAATCTCCAGGATGCGGGCGGGCCGCAGGTGGTTCAGCATGGCCCAGTAGATGAGGGCGTCCCCAAAGCCATAGCCGCTGTTCTTGAAGAAGTAGCGAAAGGGCGGTGTGTGGGTGTCGGGGAAGGGAATCGTGGCGAAGAACGGGGCGAGGGCCGCGAGAAGGCGAAGCTGTTCCTCGGCCCGGAGGTCCACGCCGGGCAGGGCGCGCGGGGCGAAGAGACGCGGGGCATCCCTTTCCAGTTCGCGCCGGCTCGGGATGGGCGAATAGGCATGGCCCGCCGGCCATCGCGTCCGCGCATCACGGTCATCCTCGATGCGCTTCTGGTGTCCGGGGGTTTCGATGAAGGCGAGGAATGTGGCCTCGGCGGACCCCAGCCTCAGCGCCCGTTCGGTCCAAGCCTGCACCCATTCGGGCTTGGGCGCATCGTTTCGGGCCACATGCGCGAAAAGCGCGAGGACGAAGGGCTCGGCCTTGTCATGCGACCAGGATGTCACGCCTGTGTTCCTCGCCTCGTGTCCTCGGTGTGCATGGCCTGGATGGCATCCATGACCCGGACGAGGCCATCGCGCCACGCGGGAAGCCGTGCGCCGAAGGTGGCTTCCAGGCGTGTCACATCCAGCCGGGAATTGGCGGGACGCGCGGCCTTGGTCGGATACTCGGCGGTGGTGATGGCGTGCACCCGCGGCGATGGCCCGCCGGACGCCCCGGCCAGGGCGAAAATGGCCTCCGCGAAGCCGTGCCAGGACACGCTGTCGGGCGCGGTGGCATGGAACACGCCGGCATAATCGTCCCGCCAGCCGGTCTCGCGCAGGCGGGCCAGCACCACGGCGATGGCATCGGCCAGGTCGAGGGCCGAGGTCGGGTTGCCCAGCTGGTCCGCCACCACCCGCAATTCCGGGCGGGTGGCCCCCACGGCCAGCATGGTCTTTACGAAATTCTTACCCACCGGGCTGTAGACCCAGGCGGTGCGCAGCACGATGGTGCGCGGGTTCGCCGCGCGCGCCGCCCATTCGCCCGCGAGCTTGGTGCGGCCATAGGCGCCGACGGGGTTGGGGGCATCCGCCTCGGTGTAGAGGGACGGCTTGCCGCCGTCATAGACATAGTCGGTGCTGATCTGCACCAGCGGGATGCCCGCCTCGGCCGTCAGTCGCCCCAGCAGGGCAGGGCCCAGGGCATTGGCGCGGAACGCCGCCGCCTCGTCGTCCTCGGCCGCGTCCACCGCGGTCCAGGCGGCGCAGTTCACCACCGCGTCCGGCCGGATGGCGGCAAAGGCGGCCTCGACCGTCGCCGGCTGGTCGAATTCGAACTCCGGCTGGCCCACCAGCTCTGCCTCGAAGCCCGCTTCCGGCAGGCTCTGGGCGAGCCCCGTGGCCAGCTGCCCGCCCTTGCCCGTGACGAGGATGCGTCGCATCACCAGCTCCCCCTCGGAAAGATGACCCCGACATCGGCGAGGCGCGGCGCGCGGCCATCCTTTTCCGACACGACGGCGCCCTCCGGCGGCACGGGCCAGGCGATGCCCAAGGCTGGGTCGTTCCAGGAAATGCCGCCATCGGTCGCCGGGTCGTATTCCTGGTCCACCTTGTAGAGGACCTCGGTGTCCGGCTCGAGCGTCATGAACCCGTGCGCGAAGCCCCGCGGCACCCAGAGCTGCGCCCAGTTCTCGGCGGAAAGCTCCACCGCCACGTGGCGGCCATAGGTCGGGCTGCCCTCGCGGATGTCCACCGCCACGTCCAGGATGCGGCCGCGCACCACGCGCACCAGCTTGCCCTGCGCCGTCGGCGGGCGCTGGAAGTGCAGGCCGCGCACCACGCCCACCGCGGCGGAGAGCGAATGGTTGTCCTGCACGAAATCCACGTCGAGCCCGGCGGCGGCCAGCGCGCTGCGCTTCCACACCTCGCTGAAGAAGCCCCGCGCGTCGCCGAAGCGCCGCGGCTCGATCAGCAGGACCTCGGGGATGGCTTGGGGTGTGACCTTCATTCGTCGTGCAGCCCGTTCGCCACGTCCACCAGGTAGCGGCCATAGGCGGTCTTGCCCAGGCGCTCACCCCGCTCCCGCAGCTGGTCGGCGGTCAGGAAGCCGCGGCGGAAGGCGATCTCCTCCGGCGCCGAGACGAAGAGGCCTTGCCGCTCTTGCACCGTCTGCACGAAGGTCGCGGCCTGCAGCAGGCTCGCGGGGGTTCCCGCATCCAGCCAGGCGCAGCCGCGGCCCAGCTGCTCCGCACGCAGCGCGCCCGCCTCCATGTAGAGCAGGTTCAGGTCCGTGATCTCCAGCTCGCCGCGCGGGGAGGGGCGGACCTGCTTGGCCATCTCGACCACGCGCTTGTCGTAGAAATAGAGTCCGATCACGGCCCAGTCGGATTTCGGGGCCTTGGGCTTCTCCTCGATGGAGAGGACGCGGCCCTTGGCGTCGAACTCGGCGACGCCATAGCGCTCGGGGTCGGCCACGCGATAGCCGAACACCGTCGCATCGCCCTCGGCCGCGTGGCGGCGGGCCGCCAGCAGCAGGTCGGTCAGCCCCTCACCGTAGATAATGTTGTCGCCCAGCGCCAAGGCGCAGGCCTCGCCCGCGATGAACTCCTCCCCGATCAGGAAGGCCTGGGCGAGGCCATCGGGCGAGGGCTGTTCGGCGTAGGACAGCGTGATGCCGAAATCGCTGCCATCGCCCAGCAGGCGGCGGAAGGCGGGCAGGTCCTGCGGCGTCGAGATCACCAGGATGTCACGGATGCCCGCCAGCATCAGCGTGCCCAGCGGGTAGTAGACCATGGGCTTGTCATACACAGGCAGCAACTGCTTGGACGCCGCCAGCGTCATGGGGTGCAGGCGCGTGCCGGAGCCGCCCGCGAGGATGATGCCCTTCATGCCTTCACTCCCAGGCGCTGCCCGGCATAGGCGCCCGCGCGGATGGGCCCCCACCAGGCCTCGTTGTCCAGATACCAGCGGATGGTGTGCTCGAGCCCGCTCTCGAAGTCGAAGCGCGGCTTCCAGCCGAGCGCGGCCTCGGCGCCCGAAGGGTCCATGGCATAGCGGAAGTCATGGCCGGGCCGGTCACGCACGAAGGTGATCAGGCGCTCGCGCGGGCCGGCGGGGTCGGGGCGCAGCCGGTCCAGTGTGGCGCAGATGGCCTTCACCACTTCGAGGTTCGTGCGCTCCTGCCGCGGGCCGATGCAGTAGGTGGCGCCTGGTTCGCCGCGGAAGAGGGCGAGGACCAGCGCCTCGGCATGGTCCTCGACATGCAGCCAGTCGCGGATGTTGCTGCCCTCGCCATAGACGGGAAGGGGCTTGCCCTCCAGCGCGTTCAACGTGACCAGCGGGATCAGCTTCTCGGGGAATTGCCAGGGGCCGTAGTTGTTCGTGGTGTTCGAGACGAAGGTCGGCAGCCCATAGGTGTGGCGCCAGGCGCGCACCAGGTGGTCCGAGGCCGCCTTGGACGCGCTGTAGGGGCTGCGCGGGTCATAGGGCGTCTCGGGCGTGAAGGGCGCGTCGCCGGGATAGAGGCTGCCGAAGACCTCGTCGGTGGAGACATGGTGGAAGCGGAAGGCCGCGCGTCCCGCCTCGTCCAGCGTCATCCAATGGGCACGCGCCGCCTCCAGCAGCACCTGCGTGCCAACGATGTTGGTCTGGATGAACTCGGCCGGACCATCGATGGAGCGGTCCACATGGCTTTCCGCGGCCAGGTGCATCACCCGCGTGGGCTTGTGCGCGGCGAAGGCGGCGCGCACCGCCTCGGCATCGCAGATATCGGCTTTCACGTGGATGTGCCGAGCGTCGTGTGCGTGCATCGCGAGGGACGCGGGGCTCGCCGCGTAGGTCATCTTGTCGAGATTGACCACGGTCTCGCCGGTGGTGGCGAGAAGGTGGCGCACAACGGCGGAGCCGATGAAGCCAAACCCGCCTGTGAGGAGAATTGTCACGAAGCACCTGCCAGAATGTCGCGCGGAAACTTGCATTTGGCATGCACGAAGGCAAGTACGGCTCGGCGGGTGCCCGGCCGCCCCCGCGGAGCAGGCGGGTTCATGGCCATGCCCTGTTCCATCCGGCCATGCGCCGCGCGCGCGCGGTGGCCGCGCGGGGAGGCGGCGGACAGGTTATCGCCACGCCTCACGCCGCGACGGGGGCGGTGATGGCCTTGCCGGTGACGAGCACATTCTTGAGGTGGCGTTCCATGAAGCGCAGCTCCGGTGCATTGGCCTCGGCGATGGCCGCCAGCGCCTCCTCATAGCCAGGCTGCTCGTGCGCCATCGGGACGCCGCCGGTGGCGGCCTCCTTCGCGACATTCCGGGGCGGCAGCCTTGGCGGGCGGGGCCGGCCCGACACGGCGGCCACCGCGTCCACGAACTCCTCCATCTTCTCGATCGGGGCCAGGATGTGGTTGTCCTCCTGGAGCATCCGCTCCGCCTCCGCCTCGTCGCTGGTGCCGAAGACGTATTGCAGCTGTTCCTGGATGCACCGCTGCCGGAAGGGCGAGGGTTCGGTGAAGGCCTCGAGCAGGGTCTTGTCCATCAGGTAGTCGCGGAAGACATGCGCGGGCCTGCGGCGCACATAGTCATAGAAGGACACCACCCGCTTCACCGGGTCGCGCATCAGGGAGATGTACACACGCGGCCGTGCCGTCTTGGTCGGATTCACGATGGGATGGACCCGCGGGATGTGTCCGCCAATCAAGGAGTAATTCCGGTAGAAATCCGGACCATTCCACTTTTGAAGATTGAGCCTGTTCTTCTTCAGATCCTCACCTTTCGTGTATATGACGAAATGAGGATAAAACATGCGTCCTAATGACTGACGAAGCGAAGCGCCTCCTGTCTTCGGCACATGAAGGAAGAAAAAAATCGGTGACGAGGCGCCCGGCGGCGTGGGCCGGATAATCTGGGTCTGATTCATCGGCTTTCTCCTCTGCGGGCGCCGGCGCGGGAAATACAATTGACCAAAGTGCAATTGGACCGGAACGTCGCTCCTTTCTGCCCATGGCGGGGCGGGGGAGTATCGCGATTGCAAGGCAACATGGCGACTCCCCACCAGTTTGGATACGACAAGTATACGGGGCGCCCATCATGGGTAAAGGCCGGCGCGCGCCATCCAGCCCGGACCAGCGCCATTCCTTGCCTTGCCTATGGGCGATATGCCGCTTGTGCCGCGCAGGAACTACGCATAGAAGGCGCGTGTCATGGCTGCCGTCGGTCAGCCCTGGCGTTCCGGCCCCCGCAAGGTGCCGGAAAACAAAACCGTACACTCAGGAGACATCATATGTCCGAAGCCGAACAAACTGCGAAGCCTCCGGTCAACCCGGCCGAAGCCTTCGAAACCTTCACCCTCCTCGCACATCGCTGGACCGGTCTCGTCAACGCCTCGCCGTTGATGACCGCGCATGGCCTGACGGTGTCCAGCTTCGCCGTCCTGGCCGCCGCGGCGGCCGAGCCTGGCAACGCGGCGGGGCGCCTCGCGCGCAATGCCGGCCTTCCGAAGGGTGGCGCCGGTCCGGCCGTGCGCGATCTCAAGACCGCCGGCCTCATCGAGGAAGGCCGCGCTGCCAGCGGGAAGGGCCGCACCTACACGCCGACCGAGACGGGCCGCAATGCCCTGGCCGCCGTGCGCGAGGACATCGCCGCCCTTGCCGCCCAGCTGCCCGAGGCCAATTGGCGCGCGGTTCCCCGCATCGCCGCGATGACCCGCCGCATGGCGAAGCTCAGCGCTCCCGCCAAGGCGAGCGAAGCCGCCGAGGGCGACGAGGACTGAAAGCCTACGCGCGGGCGGCGCCTTGCCGCCCGCGCACTACCCTACCAGCCCCTGCAATGGCCGAAGGGCCTCGCTGCCGGGGAAGGTGTCGCGGCCCAGAAGCCGCGGCTCGAGGCCGAGATGCTCGGCCAGCATCCCCTTCATCACGGCACGCAGGTCGGTGGTCGGCATCAGGTCGCGCCGCTCGTAGAGCTGGTGCTCGGCCAGGCCGGGCCAGTCCGCCAGCACCCTGCCGCCCCGCACCGCCCCGCCGAGCAGCAGCGCCACCGTCCCTACACCGTGGTCCGTCCCGAGTGACCCGTTCACGCGCACCGTCCGGCCGAATTCCGTCACCACCGCCACCACCGTGTCCCGCCAGACCGGAAGCAGGCCGGCGCGCAAGGCGCCCAGCGCCGCGTCCAGCGCCGCGAGCCCGCGGCCCAACTGGCCTTGCACCGGCCCCTGGTTGTTATGGGTGTCCCAGCCGCCATAGCTGATAGCGGCGACGCGCGGACCATCGGGGCGCGCCATGATGCGCGCCGCCGCCGCGGCGTCGGTTGTGAAATCCGGCAGGCCCGCCTGGCGCGCCGCCGGCGCGCCCATGGCCTCGGGGTCGGCCTGCATCACGCCGTCCAGCGCCGCGCCGCGCCGCAGCGCCTCGGCCAGGACCGGGTCGCGTGCCTCGTAGAGGTCGAGAAGCCGGGCGATCGTATCGTCATCGGCGTAGCGGAAGGTCTGCCGCTGCCACGTCTCGACCGGCGCGGCCCCGCTCATGATCAAGGGCACCATGGGCGAGATGGCCAGGCCCCGCGGGGGCGGCAGGCGCTCTCCGCGCGGCAGCTGCTGCAGGGTGCGGTTGAGCCAGCCCGTTCGTTCGCCGCGCACCAGGCTCGGGAACCCGCTCTCCAGCAGATCCTGTGCGTCGAAATGGGAGCGTTCCCGGTAGGGCGTCGCCACCGCGTGGAGAATCAGCGCCTCGCGCGCGCGGTACATCTCCGCCAGGGCGGGCATGTTCCGGTTCAGCCCGAACATATTGTCCAGCGGCAGGGTGGCACCCGCCTGCGCCATCTCGCTGCCCGTGCGCCGCTCCGCATAGGCCGGGTCCCCGAGGGGGACGACGGCCGAGAGGCCATCCAGCCCGCCGCGCAGCACCACCACCAGCAGGCGCGGGTCACGCGCGCCGGCGGCGGAGGAGATCCGCGGCGCGTAGCTCCAGGCGAAGAGGCTGCCCAGTCCGGCCAGGGCGCCGCGGCGACCGATCAGGTGGCGCATGGGGTCTATCTCCTCTGCACTTCGGGGCTCATGGCCAGCAGGGCGACGGCCTGGCCCCCATTCGCCGCGCGTTGCAGCGCACGGCGGGTTTCTGCGGAGAGGCCGGCGCCGAACACCGCCTCGGCCACCTCGCGCGCATCGAAGCGCGCCTCCCGCTGCCCGGCGATCTGCAGCGCCCAGTCCAGCCGCGACTTCACCGCGTCGGGCGAGGCCCAGGCCTGGTCCTCCTCCGGCCATCCGGCGGGGGAGGGCGCGCCCATCCACGGCTGGCCCAGCGCGCGCAGAGTGGTGAACAGCATGGGCCGCGCGGGACGCCCCCCCATCATCCGCGCGACGCTGATGACGAGTTCCACGGGGGGACGCAGCTTGGCGGGCGGAAGCGACAGGCTCGCGGGGTGCGTCACCAGGGCTTCCATCACTGCGCGCAGGTCGCCATCCGTGGCCTGGAACACGCGCGCGAGCGCGGGCGCCACCTCCGGCGGGGCGGTGTCGCCCAGGAAGTGCCGCACGAGGCGGCGTGTGACGTGCCGCGCGGTGGAAGGATGCCGCGCCAGGTCCTCGAGCAGGGCCAGGAGCTGCTCCTCGCCCCCCTCGGGGTAGCGCTTGCCCAGGATGGTGCGGGGGCCGGGCTCATGCCGATCCGCGAGGAAGGCGATATCGGTCCCGTTCGGGCCGGGCTCCGGAATCGTCCAGCCTGTCAGGAGCTTCGCGGTCTCGACCACATCCTCCTGGGTGTAGCCGCCATCCACGCCAAGGGTGTGCAGTTCCAGCAGCTCACGCGCCAGGTTCTCGTTCAGCCCGCGCCGCGAACGCCGGCCCAAGGGCGAGTTCGGGCCGATGGACCGGTCATTGCCGAGATAGTTCAGCATCGCCGGATGGGTGGTGCAGGCGCGCAGCAGGTCGCGGAATCGGCCCAGCATGTGCGGGCGAATGGCCGCGCGGTCCATGTCGCCCGAGAGGTAGCTCGTGCTCTGCTGCGCCGCGACGGTGAAATGATTGCCCCAATGCAGGGAAAGCCGCTCATGCAGCGGCAGCGTGCTGGCGATGGCCCAAGACACGCGGAACTCCGCCTCGGCGCGGCTGATCTCCTGCTGATGGACGAATTCGGGGCGGCGCCTTTCGCGTCGCGCGGCCACCACCTCCATGGCCCGGGCACGGTGAAGGCGCAGCCCTTCGGCGAGGTCCGGCATGCCGTGGCCGGGTGGGATCAGCGTGGGCTGGCGCAGTTGCGCGAGCACCGCGTCGCGGCCATCCCCGGGCGGCTGGCCGCCGGGCGGGCCGAGAAGACCAAAGCGTGTCAGGGACAGGGAAATGGCCATGAAGCCATGTTATCACCGCCGGCGGTGACGCAGCAGATGAGAATTGGTGACGGAGTGTCACGCATCGCCGCTGGTGAACCGGGTGGGATTCGAACCCACGGCCATTCGATTAAAAGTCGAATGCTCTACCACTGAGCTACCGGTTCGCAGGCGCGCGGGGCGGAAAAACGCCACCCCGCGCGGCAAGTCAACCCGAGTGGGTTCAGGTGATGTCAGCCACCACCTGCATGCGGATCAGCCGGTCCGGGTTCCGGACCTGGCCAGACTGGCCGGCGCCGCGGGTGATACGATCCACATGCTCCATGCCCGCCGTCACCTGGCCCCAGATGGTGTACTGGCCATCGAGGAAGCTGCCCGGCGCGAACATGATGAAGAACTGGCTGTTCGCGCTGTTGGGGTTCTGCGAGCGGGCCATGCCGCAGGTGCCGCGCAGGAAGCGCGCGCGCGAGGGCGGCACGAATTCGGCCGGAAGATCGGCGAAGCCGCGGTCGCGGAAGCCGCCCGTGCCGGTGCCCGTGGGGTCGCCGCCCTGGGCCATGAAGCCCTCGATCACGCGGTGGAAGGGCGTGCCGTCATAGAGGCCCTGGCGGGTCAGCGTCTTGATGCGCTCGACATGCAGCGGGGCCAGGTCCGGGCGGAGCTGGATGGTGACGAGGCCGTTGTCCTTCAGCGTCATCCGCAGCGTGTTCTCGGGGTCCTGCGCGGGCGTCTGGGCCTCGGCTTCGTTCGTCTCGGTCATGATCGCTCCTGCGGCGAGAAGTGTGGTGGCGGTGAGAAGGGCGCGGCGTTGCATGTCGGGCCTCCTGTTCGGGGTCAGGCGCCCGCCTTCTGGCGGGTGCGGGCGAGGGTGCGTTCGAGCGTGAGCGGGGGGACGAAGCTTTGGATGTCACCGCCCAGCTGCGCGATCTCCTTCACGAAGCGCGAGGAGATGAAGTGGTTCCGCTCGCTGGCCATCAGATAGACCGTCTCGATCTCGTGATCGAGACGGGCATTCATCCCGGCCATCTGGAACTCATAGTCGAAATCGGTGACGGCGCGCAGCCCGCGCACGATCATCTGCGCCCCCACCTCGCGCGCGAAATGCACAAGGAGGCCCGTGAAGGGCACGACCTGGATGTTGCACCCGGTGCGCGCGGCGATGGCGTCGGTCTCGGCGCGGACCAGCTCGGCCCGCTCCTCCAGGGGGAAGAGGGGGCCCTTGCCGGCGTTCATCGCCACACCCACCACCAGCTTGTCCACCAGCCGCGCGGCACGGCCGATCACGTCCAGGTGGCCATTGGTGACGGGGTCGAAAGTGCCCGGATACAGGGCGGTACGCTCAACCATCTTCTTGCGTTTCCTCGACTTCTTCCAGGACGGGGAAGCAGCTTGTCACCCGCTCGCCCTCATCCAGCCTTTGCAGCATGACGCCCTGCGACTGCCGGCCCGTCTTGCGGACCTGCTCGGCCGCGAAACGGATGGCCTGGCCGCCATCGGTCATCAGCATGATGTGGTCGCCCGGATGGGTGACGAAATTGGCCACCACCGCGGAGCCGGTGCGCGCCGACAGGGTGAGGTTGGCGATGCCCTGCCCGCCACGGCCCGTCACGCGATACTCATAGGCGCTGCTGCGCTTGCCGAAGCCGCGGTCGGTGACGGTGAGCAGGAATTGCTCCGCCTGCTCCATCTCGGCCATGCGCTCGGGCGAGAGGGTGATCTCCTCCGACGCCTCGGCCTCCTCCACGGCGACGGGCGCGGCCTCCATCTCCTCGCCGGCCGCGCGGCGGCGGGCGCGAAGGTAGGCCTCACGCTCGGCCGGGCTGGCTTCGACATGGCGCAGCACCACCAGCGCGATCACGCCATCGCCGGGCGCGAGGCGGATGCCCCGCACGCCCGTCGAATCGCGGCCCGCGAAGACGCGCAGCGTGTCGGTGTCGGCCACGAAGCGGATGGCCTTGCCCTGGCGCGTGGCCAGCAGCACGTCATCGCCCTCCTGGCAGGTGGCGACGCCGATCAGCCGGTCGCCCTCGTCCAGCTTCATGGCGATCAGGCCGGAGGAGCGGATGTTGCGGAAATCCGACAGGCGGTTGCGCCGGACATCGCCGCCCTCGGTCGCGAAGACCAGGTGCAGCGCCTCCCAGAGGCTTTCATCCTGCGGCAGGGGGAGGACGGCGGTGATGCTCTCGCCCTCCTGCAATTGCAGCACCTGGCGCAGCGAACGCCCGCGCCCGCCCGTGCCGCCCTCGGGCAGCTGCCAGACCTTCTCGCGGAAGGCGATGCCGCGGCTGGTGAAGAAGATCACCCATTGGTGGGTGTGCGCCACGAAGCTGCGCACCACCACGTCATCGGCGCGGGTGGAGGCCGCACTCCGGCCGCGCCCGCCGCGATGCTGCGCGCGGAAGACGTCGAGCGCGGTGCGCTTCACATAGCCGTCGCGCGTCAGCGTCACGACCATGGAGGCGGGCGCGATCAGGCTCTCGTCGTCAATCTCGCCGTCAATATCCTCGATGCGCGTGAGGCGCGGGGAGGCGAGGGTGGCGCGGACGGCGGTGAGTTCCTCGGCCATCACCTCCATGCGGCGGGGGCGGCTGCCCAGGATGTCCAGCAGCTCCACGATGCGGGCCCCGACCTCCTGGAGTTCGCCCTCGATCTTGGCGCGCTCGAGGCCCGTCAGGCGTTGCAGGCGCAGTTCCAGGATGCCGCGCGCCTGGGCTTCCGTCAGGCGCATGGTGCCTTCGTCGGAGAGGATGTTTCCCTCGTCCTGCACCAGCGCCACCAGCGGCGCCACATCCGCCGCCGGCCAGTCGCGCGCCATCAGCGCCACGCGCGCCGCGGCCGCATCGGGGCTTTCGCGGATGAGGCGGATCACCTCGTCAATGTTCGCCACCGCGATGGCGAGGCCGACCAGGTTGTGCGCCCGCTCCCGCGCCTTCGCCAGGCGATGGCGCGAGCGGCGCAAGATCACCTCCTCGCGGAAGGCGATGAAGGCCAGCAGCGCGTCGCGGATGCCCATCTGCTGCGGGCGGCCGCCATTCAGCGCCAGGAAGTTCACCGGGAAGCTGATCTGCAGCTGCGTCATGCGGTAGAGCGTGTTCAGCACGATCTCCGCCACCGCGTCGCGCTTCAGCTCGATGACGATGCGAAGCCCCGAACGGTCGCTCTCGTCACGCAGGTCGCTGATGCCCTCGATCAGCTTGGAGCGGACGAGCTCGGCGATGCGCTCCACCAGCGTCGCCTTGTTCACCTGGTAGGGGATCTCGGTGATGATGATGGCCTGGCGCGGCCCCTTCACCTCGATGTCGCAGACGGCGCGCAGCGGGATGGAGCCGCGCCCCGTCTCGAAGGCCGCGCGGATGCCGGCGCGGCCCAGGATGATGCCGCCCGTGGGGAAGTCCGGCCCCGGGATGATCTCCATGAGTTCCTGCAAGGTGGTCGCGGGCTCCGCGATCAGCTTGAGGGTGGCGTCGATCACCTCGGTCGGGTTGTGGGTCGGGATGTTGGTGGCCATGCCCACCGCGATGCCGCCGGCGCCATTCACCAGCAGGTTGGGAAAGGCGGCGGGAAGCACCTTCGGCTCATTCGCGCTCTCGTCGTAGTTGGGCGCGAAATCGACGGTGTCCTCGTCAATCCCTTCCAGCAGGGCGGCGGCGGCCTTGGCCAGCCGCACCTCCGTGTAGCGCATGGCCGCCGGCGGGTCGCCGTCCATGGAGCCGAAATTGCCCTGCCCATCCACCAGCGGCACGCGCATGGAGAAGGGCTGCGCCATGCGGACCATGGCGTCATAGATCGCGCTGTCGCCGTGCGGGTGATACTTGCCCATCACGTCGCCGACGACGCGGGCGGATTTGCGGTGCGGCTTGTCGGCCGTGTAGCCCGCCTCGTCCATGGCGAACAGGATGCGCCGGTGCACCGGTTTCAGCCCGTCGCGCACATCGGGCAGCGCGCGGCTGACGATGACGCTCATCGCATAGTCGAGATAGGAGCGTCGCATCTCCTCCTCGAGGGCGATGGGCGCGATGTCCGAAGACGGGTCTTCCGGGGCGGTGTCGCTCAAGTCGCAATCCTCATGGCGCGGGGGCGCGCCGGGTCAGTCGGCAAAGGGTGAGGGAGGGGCAGGGGGTCAGAAGGGGATGTCGTCGTCCAGGTCGGCCTTCTTGGGCGCGTCCCAGCCCGAGCGCTGCCCGCCGCCCGAACGCCCGCCGCCGCCATAGCCGCCCGAACGCTGGGGCGCGGGGCTGTCGCCGCCGCCGCCATAGGAACGCTCCTCGCCCATGTCGCCGCCACCGCCACCGCCGCCGCGCCCGCCCACAAGGGTCAGTTCACCGCGGAAGTTCCGCAGGACGATCTCGGTCGTGTAGCGCTCCTGGCCCGACTGGTCCTGCCATTTGCGGGTTTCGAGCTGGCCTTCGATATAGACCTCGCTGCCCTTCTTCAGGTAGCGCTCGGCAATCTCGCCCAACTTCTCGTTGAAGATGGCGACGGAGTGCCACTCGGTGCGCTCCTGCATGTTGCCGTCACGGTCCTTGTAGCGCTCGGAGGTGGCGAGGCGCAGGTTCACCACGCGGCCGCCATTCTGGAAGTTCCGCACTTCCGGGTCCTTGCCGAGCCGGCCGAGGATGATCACCTTGTTCACGCCGGCCATGGGGGGAAAGCTCCTTGCAATCGGGTCGGACAACCTACCTTTTCGGCGCTCTCCCGCCAAGCCGAGGGCGTCGCCGCACTGCGTCCATAACTGTCACAACCACCCCCTAGGATGGGCCGATGACCCTTGCCCGCCGGAGTTCGCCCCATGCCGCGTGATGCCGCCCCCGAGACCCCGGCCACGCGCGGGGATGCCCGAAGTGACCTGATCCGCATCCGCGGCGCCCGGCAGCACAATTTGAAGTCGCTGGACATTGACCTGCCGCGCGGAAAGCTGGTGGTGCTGACGGGGCTGTCCGGCTCGGGCAAATCCTCGCTGGCCTTCGACACCATCTATGCCGAGGGGCAGCGGCGCTATGTCGAATCGCTCAGCGCCTACGCACGGCAATTCCTGCAACTGATGCAGAAGCCCGATGTGGATTCGATCGAGGGCCTCAGCCCCGCCATCTCCATCGAGCAGAAGACCACCAGCCACAACCCGCGCTCCACCGTCGGCACGGTCACGGAAATCCATGACTACATGCGTCTGCTCTGGGCGCGGGTGGGCGTGCCTTACAGCCCGGCCACCGGCCTGCCCATCGAGGCGCAGACCGTCTCCCAGATGGTGGACCGGGTGCTGGCCATGCCGGAGGGGACGCGGCTGCTGATCCTGGCGCCCGTGATTCGCGGCAAGAAGGGTGAATACCGGAAGGAATTGGCGGAGTACCAGCGCCGCGGCTTCGAGCGGGTGAAGGTCAATGGCGCGCTCCACCTCATCAGCGAGGCGCCCAAGCTCGACAAGAAGCTCAAGCACGACATCGAGGTGGTGGTGGACCGCATCGTGGTCCGCGAGGGAATCGCCCAGCGCCTCGCGGACAGTTTCGAGACGGCGCTGGGGCTGGCCGATGGCATCGCCTATGCCGAGAACGCCGACACCGCCGAACGGACCGTGTTCAGCCAAAAATTCGCCTGCCCGGTCAGCGGCTTCTCCATCGAGGAAATCGAACCGCGGCTGTTCAGCTTCAACTCGCCCCAGGGCGCCTGCCCGGTCTGCGACGGGCTCGGCACCGAGAGCTTCTTCGACCCGGCCCTGGTCGTGCCCAACGAGGCCGCCAGCCTGCGCGAGGGTGCCATCGCCCCCTGGGCCGGCAATGCCTCCAGCCCCTATTACGACCAGACGCTGGCCTCGCTGGCCAAGCACCTCAAGATCAACCTGGACCATGCCTGGGAGGGGCTGCCCGAGGCCGCGCGCCAGGCCATCCTGCACGGCACCGGCGGCGAGGTGGTGACGCTGCGCTACAAGGACGGGCTGCGCGCCTATGAGGTGGCCAAGCCCTTCGAGGGCGTGATCGCGAACCTCCAGCGCCGCTTCCGCGAGACCGACAACCCCTGGGTGCGCGAGGACCTCTCGCGTTACCAGGCGCAGAAGCCCTGCCATGCCTGCAACGGCCATCGCCTCAAGCCGCAATCGCTCGCGGTGAAGGTGGCCGGCTGCCACATCGGCGAGGCGAGCGCGCTGTCCATCCGCCGCGCGCGGGAATGGTTCGCGGGGGTGAACGAGACCCTTACCCCGCAGCGCCAGGAAATCGCCCGCCGGATTCTCCGTGAGATCGAGGACCGGCTGCAATTCCTCGTGGATGTGGGGCTGGACTACCTCTCCCTCGCCCGCTCCTCGGCCACGCTGTCGGGCGGCGAGAGCCAGCGCATCCGCCTCGCCTCGCAGATCGGTTCCGGGCTGACCGGCGTGCTCTATGTGCTGGACGAACCCTCCATCGGCCTGCACCAGCGCGACAATGAGCGCCTTCTGGTCACGCTGCGGCGCCTGCGCGACCTCGGCAATTCCGTGCTCGTGGTGGAGCATGACGAGGACGCCATCCGCACCGCCGACCATCTTGTGGATATCGGCCCCGGGGCGGGGGCGGCGGGCGGCACCGTGGTGGCGCAGGGCACGCCGGAGGAGGTGGCGGCGCACCCCACCTCCGTCACCGGCGCCTATCTCTCCGGCCGCCGCGAAATCCCGATGCCGCCGACGCGCCGGCCGATTGATCGCAAGCGCATGCTGCGCGTGGTGGGCGCCACCGGCAACAACCTGAAGGACGTGACGGCGGAATTCCCGCTGGGCACCTTCACCGCCATCGCCGGCGTCTCGGGCGGGGGCAAGTCCACGCTGGTGATCGAGACGCTGTTCAACGGCCTCTCGCGCCGGCTGATGGGCGCCTCCGTCGTGCCCGCGCCGCATCAGCGCATCGAGGGCATCGAGTTGATCGACAAGGTCATCGATATTGACCAGTCGCCCATCGGCCGCACGCCCCGCTCCAACCCCGCCACCTATACGGGGCTCTTCGCGCCGATCCGCGACTGGTTCGCGGAACTGCCGGATTCACGCTCGCGCGGCTACAAGCCTGGCCGCTTCAGCTTCAACGTGAAGGGCGGCCGCTGCGAGGCCTGCCAGGGCGACGGCGTCATCAAGATCGAGATGCACTTTTTGCCGGATGTCTACGTCACCTGCGACACCTGCAAAGGGAAGCGCTACAACCGTGAAACCCTGGAGGTGAAGTTCCGCGGCAAATCCATCGCCGACGTGCTGGACATGACGGTGACCGAGGGCCGCGAATTCTTCTCCGCCGTGCCGTCCATCCATGAGAAGCTGCGGATGCTGGAGGAGGTGGGGCTGGGCTACATCCATCTCGGCCAGCAGGCGACCACGCTCTCGGGCGGCGAGGCGCAGCGCATCAAGCTCGCCAAGGAACTCAGCCGCCGCGCGACGGGCCGCACCCTCTACATCCTGGACGAGCCCACCACGGGCCTGCATTTCGAGGATGTGCGCAAGCTGCTGGAGGTGCTGCACCAGCTGGTGGCCACCGGCAACACGGTGGTGGTGATCGAGCACAATCTGGAAGTCATCAAGACCGCCGACTGGGTGCTGGACCTCGGGCCCGAGGGCGGCGAGGGCGGCGGGCGCATCGTGGCCCAGGGCACGCCGGAGGAGGTCGCGGCCAACCCCGAAAGCCACACGGGCCGCTTCCTTCAGCCCATCCTGGCGCGCCACGCGCCGCCCGCGAAGCCGAAGCGCAAGCGCGCCGGCTAGGACGCCCGCGCCGCCGCCTCGCCAGACAGCCAGGCGCCGGCGACGGTGCCGGCGAAGCGGCTGTGCGTGGCCTCGCCCGCGAAGGTGAGGCGCCCTTCGCCCAGCGGCGTGGCCAGTACGGCGCGCGAGGCGTGGTGCCCCGGTCGCGCATGGCTATAGCTGCCGAAGAACAAAGGGTCATCGCCCCAGTGCGTGACCAGCGCCTCGCCCAGCGCGTCGTCGCTGCCGAACATGGCGGCGAAGTCGGCGCGGGCGGCGGCCTCGGTGGCGGCCACGCCCTCGCGCAGCAATGCCCAGGCGCGCGCGCCGCCCACGAAGCTGAAGACCAGCGGTGCGTCGAAAGGGCGGAACACCCAGGACATGGGCTGGGGCGCGGCCGCCGTCACGGCGCGGCGCGCGGAGTGGAAGGGCGCCACGCCCACATCGCGCCGCAGCCGGAAGGCGAACTTCGTCAGCAGCCCCATGGGCAGGCCCGTGATGGCGTCGCGTGTGGCTGGAGGCAATTCGGGTGTGAAGCGCAATCCGCCCCCGGCCAGCACGCCGGTCGAGACGGTGACGATGGCGCGCGCGGCCCGCAGCGTGCCGAACTCACCCTCCGCCACCACGCCCGGCCCTTCCCAGCGCAGATGGCGCACGGGGTGGTGGAGGCGGATGTCGAGCCCTTCGGCCAGCCGCGCCACCAGCCCGCCCACGCCCTCGCGTGGCAGGAGGTTGGGCCCGTCCAGGTCGGTGCGGACGTAATCCTCCAGCGAGATGCGTTCCAGCTCGGCGCCATTGATCTGGCTGCCCAGCCAATGCGCGATGGTGGCGTCCCAGCGGCCTCCCCGCGGCGCGGCTTCCGTGACGGGGCGGTCGGGGGTGAGGGGTGCCGCCGCCAGCGCATCTTCGAAGGCCCCATGCGCGCGCCAGTAGTCCTGGAACTCCTCGGGTGTGGCGAATCGGTCGCCCAGATGCAGGTGGCGCTCGCGCACCGTGTCGTGGTCGATGTGCTCGGCCACATGCGCGGTGAGCGGATTTTCGTGCGCCTGGTGCAGCCAGGTGGCGCCATGGTCGAAGGGTACGCCAAGCGTCGTGCAGGTCCGCGCCCGCCCGCCCAGATGGCCCGAGGCCTCCAGCACCACGCAGCTTCGCCCCGCCGCGCGCAGCGCACGCGCCGCCGCGATGCCGGCGCAACCCGCGCCGATGATGAGCACCTCTGGATCGCTGTTCAACATGCCCGCATCATGCCCGCGATCACGGAGGACGCCCATGCTGCAGCCACCCCCCGCCGAACCCGGCATGCGCGAGGACGAGGTGGACACGCCCGCCCTGCTGCTCGACCTCGACGCCTTCGAGCACAACCTGGACACCATGGCCGCACTGCTGGCGCCCACGAATGTGAAGCTGCGGGCCCATGCCAAGACGCACAAATCTCCGGTGATTGCCCGCATGCAGATGGCGCGCGGCGCCATCGGCCAGTGCGTGCAGAAGGTGGCCGAGGCCGAGGCGCTGGTCTGGGGCGGCGTGCCCGATGTGATGGTGACGAACCAGGTGGTGGGCGCGCGCAAGCTCGCGCGGCTCGCGGCGCTGGCGAAGGTCGCGCGCGTCTCCATCTGCGCCGACGACCCCGCCCATGTGGACGCCATCGAAGCCGCGGCCGAGGCGGCCGGCGTGCGCATTCCCGTGCTGGTGGAAATTGACGTGGGTGCCGCGCGCTGCGGCGTCCAACCCGGCCCGCCCGCGGTCGCGCTGGCCCAGCGCATCGCGGCGTCCCGGCATCTGAGCTTCGGCGGCATCCAGGCCTATCACGGCAGCGCCCAGCACATCCGCACGCCCGAGGGCCGTGCCACCGCGATCCGCGGGGCCGCCGAGGAAGCCCGGCGCACGGTGGAGCAACTGCGTCAGCAGGGCCTCGACTGCCCCGTGGTGGGCGGCGCCGGCACCGGCACCTTCGCGCATGAGTTGGCGAGCGGCGTCTACACCGAACTCCAGGCCGGTTCCTACGCGCTGATGGACGCCGACTATGCCCGCAACGAAGATGCGCCGCCCTTCCGCCACGCCCTCTTCGTGCTGGCGACGGTGATGAGTGCCGCCACGCCGCACATCGCCGTGCTGGACGCGGGCCACAAGGCCATGCCGACCGACAGCGGCTATCCGCTGGTCTGGGGGCGGGAAGGGGTGCGCTATGTCGGCGCCTCGGACGAGCACGGGAAGCTGACGGTGGAAGACCCGTCGCTGCGTCCGCGGCTCGGGGAAAAGCTGCGCCTCGTTCCCGGCCATTGCGACCCGACGGTGGACCGCTACGACTGGTATGTGGGGGTCAGGAAGGGAAGGGTGGAATGCCTCTGGCCCGTCGCGGCACGGGGGGGGATGGCCTAGGCCAGCCCTACCTTCTGCGGAACCTCTCCACCGCCGCCACCAGCGCCGTGCGGATGCCGGGCTCCAGCGCGGAATGCCCGGCATCGGACACCACGGTCAGCCGGGCACGCGGCCAGGCGGCGGCCAGGTCGAAGGCCGTCTCGGCCGGGCAGACCATGTCGTAGCGCCCCTGGATGATCTCGGCGGGCATGTGCGCGATGCGGTGCATGCCGCCCAGCAACCCGCCCTCGGGCAGGAAGAGCCGATGCTTGAAGTAATGCGCCTCGATCCGCGCGAGCCCCAGCGCCGTGCGGTCCTGCGCGAAGGAGGCCACCGTCTCGGGCGAGGGCAGGAGGGTGGAGCAGCTTCCCTCGTAATGGCTCCAGGCGCGGGCGGCCGGCAGGTGGAGCGCGGGGTCGGGGCTGGTCAGGCGGCGGAGATAGGCCTCCAGCAGGTCATGCCGTTCCTCGGGCGGGATGTGCTCGACGAAGGCGGACCAGGCATCGGGGAAGAAGCGGCGCAGCCCGTGCAGGAACCAGTCCACCTCCTCGTCCCGGCCCAGGAAGACGCCGCGCAGCACGCAGCCCGTCACGCGCTCCGGATGGGCCTGGGCATAGGCCAAGGCGAGGGTGGAGCCCCAGGAGCCTCCGAACAGCAGCCAGCGTTCCAGCCCCAGGAAGCGCCGCAGCGTCTCGATGTCCTCGACCAGATGCGGCGTGGTGTTGGCGGTGAGTTCCCCCAACGGGCGCGAACGACCGGCGCCGCGCTGGTCGAACACCACAAGGCGCCAATGCGTGGGGTCGAAGAAGCGGCGGTGCACCGCGCCCGCCCCGGCGCCGGGGCCGCCATGGAGGAACAGCACGGGCTGGCCGCGGGGATTGCCCACCTGCTCCCAATACATGACATGCCCGTCGCCGAGCGGCAGCAGGCCGGTCTCGAAGGGCGCGATATCGGGGAAAAGGTCGCCACGGGGCATCTTGCAGTTATCCTTCGCCGCGCCGCGCGGGGCAATGGCTTCGGCCATCCGCGCCGATCATCATTCTCCCCCCTTCGCCTTCGGCCCAGGACTGCCTAGTTTAACATTATGCCAGTTTCGCGACCCGGCCCCAGCGCCGCGTCCACCGCACCCCAGGGCGCCGTGTGCGCGGTCTGCGGCACCGAAAGCCGCCAGGCCTTGTTCCGCGCCACCGCGCCGGAGCAGGCGCCGGACCTCGACCTGCGGCCGGGGCAGCCGCTGCGCGCCACCATGGGCCGCTGGCTGCAGCAATGCCCGCATTGCGGATACTCCGCGCCCGACATCACCCAGGCGCATCCGGCCGCGGCCCAGGCGGTGGGCGGGGCCAATTACCGTGCCTTGCTGAATGATGCCTCCCACCCGCCGCTGGCGCGGCGCTTCCTGGCCTGGGCGCTGGTGCTGGAGGAGACGGGCGCGCTGCACGCGGCCGCCGAGGCGACGCTCCAGGCTGCCTGGACCGCCGATGACCTGGGCCGCCCCGAACTCGCGCGCAGCTGGCGGCTGGAGGCGGTGGCGCTGTGGCGCAGCGGCCCGCCGCTGGATGCCGAGCAGACCGTGCGCGTGGTGGACGCCCTGCGCCGCGCCGAGGAATGGGAAGACGCCGCCCATACCGCCCGTGCCCTGTTGCAGGACGACCCGCCCGAGGCGGTGGCCCAGGTGCTGGCCCTGGAATTGCGGCTGATCGAGGCCGAGGATGCGGCCCGTCACAGCGTCGCCTCCGCCCTGCCGCCGCCCTCGCGCCGGCCGCATGTCTCGCACCAGCGCAACCGGCCGCGCGGGGACGGGCTGTTCGGCTGGCTGCGCCGGCTGTTCCGGCGTTGACCTGGGACGGCACCCCGTCCAGATAGGTTATAACATACCTATCCTGCGAGGTGCCCGATGAACCGCCGCCTTCTCCTGGCCCTGCCGGCCCTGCTGCCCTTCACCGCGCTCCGGGCCCAGTCCCGCCCCGTGGTCGCCGCCTCCTTCACCATCCTGGGCGACCTGACGCACCAGGTGGTGGGGGACCGCGCCGAGCTGCGCGTCATCGCCGGCCCCGATGTGGACGCGCATCACTTCCAGACCCGCCCCTCCCACGCCGAGGCGGTGCGGACGGCCAATGTCGCCATCCGCAACGGGGCGGGCTTCGACAACTGGTTCAACCGCCTGCTGGGCAGCACCAATTTCCGCGGCACGCGGGTGGTGGCGACGGAAGGCCTGACGCTGCTGCGCGAGGCCCCGCGCCCCGGCCACAACCACGGCCACAACGACCCCCATGCCTGGCAGGATGCGCGCCTCGCCGCCCGCTACATCCGCAACATCGAGGCCGGCATGGCCCGCGCCGATGCCGATGGCGCCGCCCATTACCGCGAACGCGCCGAGGCGGCCGTGGCGCGGCTGGAGGCGCTGGACAATTGGGTGCGCGCCGAGATCGCCCGGGTGCCCGAGGCGCGGCGCGTCGTCGTCACCAGCCATGACGCCTTCGCCTATTTCGGCGCGGCCTATGGCGTGCGCTTCCTCGCCCCCCAGGGCATCGGCAACACCGAGCCCTCGGCCCAGCAGGTGGCGCGGCTGATCCGTCAGATCCGCGAGAACAACATCACCGCGGTCTTCGTGGAGAACATCAGCAATCCCGCCACGCTGGAGCGCCTGGCGCGCGAGGCGGGGGTGACGGTGCAGGGCCGGCTCTACGCCGATGCGCTCTCGGCCGCCGATGGCCCGGCCGCGACATATGAGGCGATGATGCGCCACAATGTGGGGCTGATGGTGCGCGCGATGGCGGGCTGATCAGCGCTCCAGGGTCCGCCGCAGCAGGCGCCCCCACTGGGCGTCGAAGGGGTGGACCTCGGCATCGCCTTCCAGGGGCAGCCCCTCCGCCCGCCAGCGGAACAGCCCGCCGCGCAGGTTCAGAAGCGCGGCCGGGCGCGCGGAGGCGATCAGCGCCTGCACCCGCTCCAGCATCCGCCCGGAGCGCCAGCCGACGGCGCAGTAGAACACCACCTCGCGCCCCGCCACGCGCTCGGCATGGGCGGCGCGGAAGGCCTCGGCCGGCATGTCTGGCGGCAGGCGATGGGCGCCGGGAAGGCGGCTTTGGGCGAATTCCTCCGCCTCGCGCACGTCGAACAGCACCATGGAGGCGAGGCGCGGCGCCAATTCGCGCGGCGTGATCTCGGGCACCGGGATCAGCCGGCTCACCGCGCGCTCCACATCCGCCAGGCTGGTCGTGGCGTCGGCCGGGTCGGGCAGGCCGCGCCGCCAGAACCAGGCCGCGGCCGGGAGCGGAACCAACGCCGCCGCGGCGGCGAAGGGAAGAAGATGGCGGCGCTGCATCATCACATCCGCGACATGGGGCTGCCCTGTGCTTCGCGCCAGGGAAGGGGCAGGTTTCGCCCATGCCGGTGATTGTCTTCGCCCTGGGCCTGCTCACGCTGCAGGGCGGCATGCGCGCCCTGGCGCCCTTTTTGGCCGAGGGGCCCGTGATCCCCTTCGCCCCGGTGCTGGGCTTCGTGGCGTTCGCCGTCACGGGCGGGGCGCTGTGGCTGGCGGCAGGGCCGGCCATGTTCGCGCGCATGCCCTGGCCGGCCTGGCTGGCGCTCGGTGTGGCGTTGCGGCTGCCCTGGCTCGACGCGCCCTCCGTGTTGAACACCGACCATTTCCGCTACCTCTGGGACGGCGCGCTGGTGGCGCATGGGCTTTCCCCCTGGGGCCCGCCGCCGGCCGCGGGCGTCCCGCCGGCGCTGGGCGAGGCCGGCGAGGCCCTGCGCGAACAGATGCGCTTCACTGGGTTGCGGAGCATCTACCCTGGCACGGCCCAGGCCGCCTTCGGACTGGCGCACCTGCTGAGTCCCTTCGGTATGGCAGGCTGGCGCGCCGTGGCGCTGCTGGCCGAGGCGGCGACGTTGTTGCTGGCCTTGGGACTGCTGCGCCGCGCGGGTTGGCCCGCCGCGCGGGTCGCGTTGTGGTGGTGCTGCCCCCTGCTGCCCGTGCTGGTACTGGGCAATGCCCATCTGGACGTGCTGCTGCCGCCCCTGCTGCTGGGCGCGCTCTGGGCGACCCTCGCCGGACGTGGCGTGGCGGCGGGGGTGCTGCTGGGATTGGCGGCGGGGGTGAAGCTCTGGCCTGTCCTCCTGGCGCCGCTGCTGGCCTGGGCCCTGCCGCCGGCCGCGCGCCCCGGGGCGGCGCTGGGCCTGCTGGTGGCGGGCGGCGCCACGATCGCGCCGCTTCTCGCAACGCTGGGGGCCGGGGATGCGGGGCTCGTGGCCTATGCCGGGGGCTGGCTGGTGAACAACGCGCCGCTGGCCACGCTGGCGGCGCTCTGGCCCGCCGCCGCGGGCTGGGCGCGGCCCGTGCTGGGTCTTGTCGCGGGGCTGGTCGCGCTGCTGGTCGCCTGGCGCGCGCCCGCCGGCCCGGCCGGGCTGCTGGGTGGAACGATGGTGGTGGCGGCGGCCGTCTTCTACCTCTCGCTGGCGCAGTACCCGTGGTATGCCCTTTGGTTCATGCCCCTCGCCGCGCTGCTCGCCTTCCGACCCCTGCTGCTGCCGGCGGCGCTGCTGCCGCTCTACTGGCTGTGGTTCCCGATGGACCGGGCGGGGCAGGGGGTGTTGTTCAACCTGACGCTCGCCTGGGGGCATCTGGCGTCCGTGCTGCTGGCGCTCCGGCTCTGGCGGCGCCAATGAATGAGCCTCGCGTCGGCGTGGTCATCCCCGCGCGCGACGAGGCGCCGGCCCTGCCGCGCGTCCTGCCCTTCCTGCCGCCCTGGCTGCACGAGGTGGTGGTGGTGGACAATGGCAGCCGCGACGCCACCGCCGAGATCGCCCGTGCCCTCGGCGCACGGGTGGTGGACGAACCCCGGCGCGGCTATGGCCAGGCCTGCCTTTCGGGCATCGCCGCCCTCTCGCCCGAGGTGGAGGTGGTGCTCTTCATGGACGCCGACGCCGCCGACCGGCCGGAGGACATCCCGGCCCTGCTCGCGCCCATCGCGGCGGGCGAGGCCGTGCTCGTCATCGGCTCGCGCGTGCGGGGTGAGCGCGAGCCGGGCGCGCTGACTCCGCAGCAGCGCCTGGGCAATGCGCTGGCCTGCGCGTTGATGCGCGGCATATGGGGCGGGCGCTTCACCGATCTCGGCCCCTTCCGCGCCATCACGCGCAAGGCGCTGGAGCGGCTTCGCATGACCGACACGAGCTGGGGCTGGACGGTCGAGATGCAGGTGCGGGCCCTGCGCCTTGGCCTGCCCGTGGCCGAGGTGCCGGTGGCGTATCGGCGGCGTGTGGGCGTCTCCAAGATCTCGGGCACCCTTTCCGGCTCGGTGCGGGCGGGGACGAAGATCCTCTACGTGATCGGGCGGGAGGCGCTGTCCCGCCGCCCGCCCTGACCGCGCCTCAGCCGTCGAGCCGACGCAGGCGCCCGCTGCGGACCAGTTCCGCCCAGCGGGCGGCGTCGGCGCGGAAATAGGCGGCGAAGCCCGCGGCGTCGGTCGGGATGGGCTCGACCAGCGACTGGCGCATGCGCTCCTGCACGGCGGCGGTGGCGATGGCCTCGCGGCAGGCGGCCTCCAGACGCTGGAAGGCCTGAACGGGCGTGCCGGCGCGGGTGAAGAAGCCCAGCCACAGACCGAATTCATAGCCCGCCACGCCCTGCTCGGCCACGGTGGGCAGGTCGGGGAAGACCGCCGTGCGCGCCGCCGATGTGACGCCCAGCGCCCGCACCGCGCCGCCGCGCACCTGGCCCGAGGCCGAACCTGCCGCATCGAGCAGGAAGTTGATGCGCTGGCTGATCAGGTCCGGATAGACGGCGCCGGAGCCGCGATAGGGAACGTGCAGCAGCTGGGTGTTCGTCGCCGCCGCCAGCAGCTCGCCCGCCAGGTGGCTGCCCGTGCCGGGGCCCGAGGAGCCATAGCTGATCTCGCCCGGCCGGGCCCGCGCGGCGGCCAGCAGCTCGCCCAGGTTCTGGAAGGGGGCCTGGGGCGAGACCACCAGCAACATGGGCACGGCGCCGATGCCGCTCAGCGGCGTCAGGTCATTCAGCGGGTCGTAGTTCAGCGTCTGCAAGGAAGGCCCGGTGGCCTTGGACACGGAGCCGAGGACGAAGCTGTATCCATCGGCCGGCGCGCTGCGCGCCACATGCGCGCCGCCGATATGCCCGCCCGCGCCTGGCCGCTGCTCCACCACCACCGTCTGGCCCAGGATGCGCGACATCTCGGGCGCGATGACCCGCCCCAGCACATCGGCCGAGCCGCCGGTGGCATAGGGAATGACCATGGTGACCGGGCGCTCGGGAAAGGCGGCGCGGGCGATGGTGGGGGCGGCGAGGCCAAGCCCGGCGAGGAGGGGGAGGGAACGGCGATGCAGCATGGGGCAGTCTCCTGGATCGGCTTGGGGCTCCAGGTAGGCATGAACCATGCCAAGGGGCCCCGCCGCCGCGAGACCCCTTATTGCACGATCTGATTTGGTAGGAAATCTAGGCCGATATTTCCGCGGCCTTACGCTGTAGAATAGCCTTGTCCACCTTGTTGGTGCCCGCCAGCGGCAGCGCCTCCAGGAACCACACCCGGCGTGGGTGCATGAAGGCCGGCGCATGGCGCAGGGTGAAGGCCTTGAGCGTGGCCTCGTCCACCGTCGCACCTGGCCGGCGTACCACGAAGGCCACCGGCTTGGTGCCCTTGATCTCGTCGGGCACCGGGATGACGGCGGCCTGTTCCACCTCCGGGTGGCGTTCGAGGACGGCTTCCACCTCGCCGGGGAAGATGTTCTCGCCGCCGGAGATGAACATGTCATCCGCCCGGCCCACGACGTAGAAAAACCCGTCCGCGTCGCGGCGCATCACATCGCCCGTGACGTAGAATCCGTCCGCCGTGACGGGGGGCTTGAGGTCCGGCCGGTTGTAGTAGCCGTTCATCAGCCCGGGCGTGCGCTGTTCCAGCACGCCCTCGTCACCCAGCGTGCCATCGGGGGCGCGCAGGCGCAGCTCCACCACCGGCAGCGGGTAACCCACCGAGAGCTGCGGCGTGGGCAGGCCCTTCGGGTGGGGGCCGAAGACCACTGGCCCCGCTTCAGTCGTGCCATAGGCGTTGATGAGGCGCGCGGTGGGGAAGGCGGCCTTGATGGCGGCGGCCAGCGCCTCACTGACCGGAGCGGAGCCCAGGCGGATGGAGCGCACGCTGGTCGTGTCCGTCTCCGCCAGCAGCGCCTTCTCCCGCAGCAGCATGGCGAACATGGGCGGCACGGCGGTGAGCCAGGTGCAGCGCTCCTCGCCGATGGCGCGAATGTAGTCGGCCTCGCGGAATTGCGGCAGCAGCACGATGGTCGCACCCGCGGCCAGCGCCAGTTGCGCCAGCGCCAGCCCGTTCATGTGGTAGAGGGGCGCCGCGATGAGGAAGCGCTCCTCCCGCTGCGGCGCGGCGGCCAGGCGCTGTTCCACGATCCAAAGATGGGATTGGTGCGACAGCACCACCCCCTTGGGCTTGCCCGTGCTGCCCGAGGTGTAGAGGAAGAGCGCCGGCTCGGCCGGGCCGGGCGTGATCGGGTCCAATGCCCCCGCATCAAGAAACCCATGCCAATCAGGGCCTTCCAGGGGCAGGGTGGGAATTCCACCAGGCACCTGGGCGGCAAGGGCTGCGTCATGCGCGACCAGACTGACTTCGGCATTGCCCAGCACATAGGCAATCGTCTCGGGCGGGAAGCGCCAGTTCACCGGCACCGCCACCACGCCCACGCGCATGGCGCCGCAGAGCAGCGCCAGAAATTCGACCGAGTTGGCGCCGAGCAGACCCAGCCGGTCGCCCCGCACGAGGCCGCGGCGCAGCAGGCCCCGCCCGGCCGCATCGGCCAGGGCGTCGAACTCCGCATAGGTCACGACGCGCCGGGCGCCGCCTGACCGGAAGATCAGGGCGGGCTTGTCGCCCGCCACGTCACCCGGCGTCAGCGCGCCGAGGTTGCGCGCCGCGAAGCCGCTCATGCCTTTGGCGGGGCCGGGGGTGCCGTGAGGTAGACGCCACGGCCCGAGGCGCAGAGCTTGCCATCGCCGTCGAACACCGAGGCCTCGGCCACCGAGAACTGCCCGCCCGCGCGCACCACCTTGCCCTTGCAGGTCAGGTCGCCCGGCATCGCCGCGCGGTGGTAGTCCACCCGCATGTCAATGGTGGGCACGCCGCGCCCGGTGCTCGAGACCAGCGCCCAGTCGGCCGTGAGGTCCACGAGGGCGGCCAGGATGCCGCCATGGGTGTAGCGGCGGTCGGGATTCACCACCCACTCCTCGCGCCAGGTGGCCTTCAGCTCGATGGTGCCTTCGCCGACCGCGATCACCTTGATGCCGAGCCACTGGTGGTAGGGGCCACGCAGCAGCATGGCCTCGACCTCGGCGGGGGTGGGGAGGGGCTTCTTCTCGCTCATCCTTCGTCTCCGTTCGGCAGCACGACCACCTTGCCCAGCACCTCGCGGTCGCGGATCAGGCGCAGGCCCTCCGCGGCCTCATCGAGCGGGAGCACCTTGTCGAGAACCGGCGCGATGCGCCCGTCCTGGATCATCTCCATCAGGGCGGCCAGGTTGTCGTCGTAGAAGGAGTTGGAGCCGATGATCTGCAGCTCGAAGGACCAGACGTAGCGCAGGTCCTCCTTAGGGTCGTGGCCGGCGGTGGCGCCGCAGACCAGGATCTTGCCGCCACGCTTCACGCAGCGCAGCGTCTTGGCCCAGGTGTCGCCGCCGGTGAAGTTGATGACGACGTCCACCCCGCCCTCATAGTTGCGGCGCTGCGGCTTGCCGTACTTCTCGGTGGCCCACTTGGAGAAGTCCACCTCGTTGTAGTTGATGGCCTCGTCGGCGCCCATCTTGAGCAGCGCCTCGCACTTCTCGGCCGAGCCCGCGCAGGCGATGACATGCGCGCCCAGCTGCTTGGCCAGGATGACGCAGCCCGTGCCCACCCCACCCGAGGCGCCGAGGATCAGCACCTTGTCGCCGGCCTTGATGGTGTTGTGCGTCACGATCATGCGGTGCGCCGTGCCGTAGGCGACTGGCAGCGAAGCCGCCTGCGCGAAGGTCACGCCGGCGGGCATCTTGATGAGCTGGTCGGCGGCGACGCGGCAATACTGCGCCATGCCGCCATCGAGCATCTCGCCCATCAGCCCCTTCTTCTTGTTCAGCGGGTTGACCAGCACGCGGTCCCCCACCGACCAGCCGGAGACGCCAGCACCCACCTCGGTGATGGTCCCCGCCATGTCGAGGCCGATGACGACCGGCATGGGCACCTTGATGCCCGGCATGCCCTTCACCGTGAATACGTCATGGTAGTTGAAGGAGGAGGCGCCGACGCGGATGACGACATGCCCCTCATCGGCCACCGGCATGGGGTGGTCTTCCACCACCTGGAGCTTGTCGAGGTCGCCATGTTCGCGCAGCAGCAGCGCGCGCATCGTTCCGGCCATCATCCATTCCCGTCTTGTGCAGCGATGTTCCGGAAACTACTGCACCTTGTCCGTATGACAAGCCGCGCACCCCCCAGAAGCGACCTCGTGAAACTGCGTAGATGCCAGCTGGAACTGGCCGCGCGGGCGGTACGGCAGGACGCGCTGGGCGAGGTGCGGCGCATCGCGGGGGTGGATGTCTCCTCCTCGCGCTTCGACCCCGCGCGGATGGTGCATGCGGCGGTGGTGGTGTTGGCCTGGCCCTCGCTGGAACCCGTGGCGCGCGCCGCCGTGAGCCTGCCGGCGCCCATGCCCTACATCACTGGGCTGCTGGCCTTTCGGGAGGTGCCCGCCATCGAGGCCGCGCTGGCGCAACTGCCTGAACCGCCAGACCTGCTGATGGTGGATGGCCAGGGCATCGCCCACCCGCGCCGCTGCGGCATCGCGACGCATCTGGGCGTGGTGACGGACCTGCCCAGCATCGGCGTCGCCAAGTCGCGGCTGGTGGGCCAGCCCGCTTCCCCGCTGGGCGAGGCACCCGGCGCCATGGTCGAGGTGTCGGACCGCGGCGAGGTGGTGGGAGCGCTGCTGCGCAGCCGGGCGCGCGCCAACCCGCTGCATATTTCGCTCGGCCACCGCGTCAGCCTCGATACCGCGCTGCACTGGGTGCGGGCCACGCTGCGCGGCCGCCGCCTGCCCGAGCCCACCCGTGCGGCGCATGAATGGGCCGGACAGGCGCGCCGCGCGGCCATGGCGCCGCCGTCCGACGCGCAGTAGAGAGGGGCATGCAAAGACTCTGGTTCAGCGCGGCGGGCCTGGCGGGTTGCGCCGCCGTGGCCCTCGCGGCCCTCGGCGCCCATGCGCCCCTCGACGCGCGGGAGATGGTGCAGTCGGTGGCCATGATCCTGGGCTGGCACGCGCCGGCGCTGCTGGCCTTCGGCGTGTGGAATGACGCGCGGGGCAGGGCGGTGGCGGCGCTGATGCTGCCCGGGCTGGTGCTGTTCTCTGGGGCCGTGCTGTTCCGCGCCTTCACGGGCGTCTCGCCCGGGCCGATCGCGCCGTTGGGCGGCTTCGCGCTGATGGCGGGCTGGCTGGTGCTGGTGGCACTGGCCTTGCGGGCGCCCCCACGCGCATGATCCGCGCCGCCTACCTGGCCGATGAGGGGCTGGAGACGGCGCTGGAGGAGGAGCTCACCCTCTCCGGCCGCGCTGTGCTGCGCTGGCATGGGCGCCTCGCCCTTTCGCCCGACCCGCCGGCGCCCGCCGCCTGGGCGCTGGATGTTTGGGACGCCCCGCGCGAGATCGCGGCCGGCTCCATCAAGGAGGCCGCGGACGCGCTGCGCGCCATCCAGCGCAACTGGTCGCTCGTGCCCGCCCTGCATCACCGCCGCGCCGCCCTGATCGAGGCGCGGCTGCCACCGGTGAAGGCCCGCCCACTCGTCTTTCCCGAACCAGCGCCCACCGGGCATCTGGGTGGCTGGACGCTGCTGGAGACGGGGCTGCTGCTGGCCTCCCCCACCAAGTCCTCGCCCTTCCCGGGCGGCGCGGTGCGCTTCGTGGAGGACCGTGAGGGCCCGCCCTCCCGCGCCTATCTGAAACTCTGGGAGGCGCTGACACGGCTCGGCCGGCATCCGGCGCCGGGCGCACGCTGCCTCGACCTTGGCGCCTCGCCCGGCGGCTGGACCTGGGCGCTGGCCCAGCTCGGCGCGCAGGTGACGGCGGTGGACAAGGCGCCGCTCGATCCGCGCGTCATGGCCATGCCCGGCGTCACCTGGCGGCAGGACAGCGCCTTCGCCCTGGAGCCCGAGCCGGTGGAGTGGCTGTTCAGCGACGTCATCTGCTACCCGGCGCGGCTGCTCGCCCTTGTCCGGCGCTGGCTGCCGGTCGCCACCAACCTCGTCTGTTCCGTGAAGTTTCAGGGACCGACCGACCACGCCGTGGTGGCGGAGTTCGCCGCCATTCCCGGCGCCACGCTGTTCCACGGCGCCCACAACAAGCATGAGCTGACCTTCGCCCGCCTGGGGTGAGAGTCTTGAGGCGCGTCATTCACGCTTCCGGGCGTTCCGCCCTTCAGCGATCACGCGCGGCCGGCAACCGCGCACTTCACCGGGCGTTGAGGGCGCGACGCGTATCGCCGCCCCGGCGAAGGAGTTTCGCCCCCCATGTCCGATTTCCGCCGTGCCTACCATTCCATCCGGCCGGCGGGCGCCCCTGAGGGGGGAACCAACCTGGCGCTGACCGCGCTGCTGGTCATTGCCGTGCTCTACTTCGCGCGGGAACTGCTGGTGCCCCTGGCGCTGGCCGTGCTGCTCTCCTTCGTGCTGGCGCCCATCGTGCGCGCGCTGCGCCGGGTCGGCAACCCGCGGGTGCTGGCCGTGCTGGCGGCGGTGCTGGCCGCCGTCGCGGTCCTCCTGGTGCTGGGCCTGGTCATGGCCCGGCAGCTCAGTGAGCTGGCCAGCGACATTCCCTTCTACCAGTTCGAGCTGACCCGGAAGCTGGCCTCCATCAATGCGAGCGGCGGGATGATCGAGCGCGTGCAGGAGATGCTCCAGGGCCTCGCCGCCGGCGCGGAACGCGCGGCGGCCCCTGAGCCAGCACCCATCCCCGCCGCCGACCCGGTGCGGCCATTGCCGGTACAGGTGCATCCGCCGCCGCCCCGCACCTTCGAAGTGCTGCGCACGGTGGTCGAGCCCTTGCTCTACCCGCTCGCCACCTTCGGCATCGTCATCGTCTTCGTCATCTTCGTGCTGCTCTACCGCGAGGATCTGCGCGACCGCCTCATCCGCCTGATCGGCGCGCATGACCTGCAGCGCACCATGGCCGCCATGGACGACGCGGCCTATCGCCTCTCGCGCTTCTTCCTGGCGCAGGTGGCGATGAACTCGGCCTACGGGATGGTCATCGCGCTGGCGCTGTTCTTCATCGGCGTGCCGCAGCCCATCCTGTGGGGTATCGTGGCCGGGCTGATGCGCTTCGTGCCTTTCGTGGGCACCATCATCGCCGTCGCCTTCCCGCTGATCCTGGCGCTGGCGGTGGAGCCCGGCTGGACGATGCCCCTGCTGGTGCTGCTGCTCTTCGCAGTGGGCGAGGGGGCGATGGGCCAGGTGTTCGAGCCACTGATCTTCGGGCGTTCCACCGGCCTCTCCCCCATCGCCGTCATCGTGGCGGCCACCTTCTGGACCTGGCTCTGGGGCCCCATCGGGCTGGTGATGGCGGTGCCGCTCACCGTCTGCCTGGTGGTGCTGGGGCGGCATGTGGAACGCTTCGAGTTCCTGGAGGTGGCGCTGGGCGACCGACCACCCCTCGAACCGCCCGAAACCTTCTACCAGCGCGCCTTGGGCGACGACCCCGATGCGCTGGCCGAGCAGGCGGAGATGGCGCTGAAGGAATGCCGCCTCTCCCGCTACTACGACACGGTGGCGCTGCCGGGGCTCGTCCTGGCACAGGGCGATGCCCAGCGCGGCCGACTGGGCGAACGCCAGCTTGATGGCATGCGCGCCCGCCTGGCCGCGCTGCTCGAGGATCTGGAGGAGGATGTGGAGGCCGATGTGCCGCCCCCTGCGGCAGGGAAGGACGCGCCCGCGGTGCCGCCCCCCGCGCCACGCCCCGACGCCGGCCCTGTGCTCTGCGTGGGCGGGCGGGGCCCCTTCGACATGGCGGCGGCCGCCATGCTGGCCCAGGTGATGCGCAAGCGTGGGCTGGACGCCGGCGCCGCCCCGGCCGAGATGCTGCGCGGCGATGCCACCCCTGCCGAGGAACTGGCGCGCATCCGCCAGGCCTGGCTTTGCACGGTGGAGGGCATGGGCTCCACCGCCGCCGCGCGTTCCATCCTGCGCCGGGTGAAGCGGCGCCTGCCTGGGGTGGAGGTGAATGTGCTGGTCATCGGCAATGAGGGGCGCCTGGCCGAGGCCCTGCGCCAGGAAGGCGCAGGGTCCGTGACCAACAGCATGGAGGCCACCGCCGACCAGGCCTGCCAGGCGGGCGAGGACCAGGACCGGGCCTAATGGCGGCGCAGCAGCCGCCCTGGCAGGCGTCCGGTGGGCGCGCCGTTCCGGTAGGTGATCTGGCCGCGCTTGATGGTGGCCTGGTAGCCGCGCGCGCCCTGGATCAGGCGTTTCCCGCCGGCCGGCAGGTCATGAATCATGCGCGGCGGGGGCAGGGCGAGTTCCCCTTCCGCGATGAGGTTGATGTCCGCCAGCATCCCCGGCGCCAGGACGCCGCGATCCGCCAGGCCCATGGCGCGGGCGGTGTCGCTGGTCTGGCGGCGGATCAGTTCCTCCATGGGGAAGCCGCGCTTCGACCAGTGCATCAGGGTGAAGGTCGGGAAGCTGCCATCCGAGATGAAGCCCACATGCGCCCCGCCATCGGACAGCCCCACGATGGCATGGCGATGGCGCAGGCATTCGGCTGATGCATCAAGCGTGTAGTCGGCGAAGTTCGTGAGTGGTGCGAAGATGAAGGCGCTCCCATCCCCGGCGCAGAGCAGGTCATAGGCGACCTCCTCCGGGCTGCGGCCTTCGCGCGCGGCCTGGGCTTCCAGGCTCGCCTCGCGCGGCGGGGCGTAGTCGGGCGGGTCACCGAAAGGGAACATCCGCGACCAGTGCAGCCGGGTGATGAGGGGGAAGTTGGATCCCGCCACCCGGTCCTCGGAGAGGATGGCGGCGCGGCGGGCGGGCTCGCGCATGGCCGCCGCGCGCTCGGCCGGCGGCAGGTGCGCGATTTCACGGTAGGAGCGGCAGCCCGAGAATGGGTTCTGCGACCCCACCAGCCCCATCAGGATGCCGATCGGCCGCGGCGGGAAGACGGGCCGAATGTCGAGCCCGGCCGCGATGGCCTCCCCGGACAGGGCCAGGAGCTCCTTCCAGGCCTCGGTGCGGTCATGGCGTGCCGTCAGGCTGAACACCACGGGCTGGCCCGAGGCCGCGGCCACGCGCCGGACGATGGCGAATTCCGTGGCCGGGTCCGGCGTGTTCCAGTCCGACACCAGTTCCAGCAGGCCACCGCCGCCCTCCGCCATGCCGGCGGCGAGGCCGATCAGCTCCTCCTCCTGCGCCTTCAGGGTGGGTGTGGGGTCGCCGGCCAGCGTCTTGTGGCTGATGGTGCGGCTGGTGCTGGTGCCGAAGGCCCCGGCCGCCACCGCCTCGGCCGTGATGGCGCGCATGCGGGCGATCTCCTCGGAGGTCGCGTTCTCCAGGCGCAAGGCGCGCTCGCCCATCACGTTCACGCGCACGGCGCCATGCGGCAGCAGGGCCGCGATGTCGATGTCGCGGGCCTTGCGCTCGAGCGCGTCGAGATATTCGGGAAAGCTCTCCCAGGACCAGTTCAACCCCTCGTGCAGCACGGGGCCGGGGATGTCCTCCACACCCTCCATGAGTTCGATGAGCGTGTCGCGGTCCTCGGCGCGGCAGGGCGCGAAGCCCACGCCGCAATTGCCCATCAGCGCCGTGGTGACGCCGTGCAGGGCGGAGGGGGCCAGGTGGGAATCCCACACCGCCTGGCCGTCGTAATGGGTGTGGATGTCCACGAAGCCTGGCGTGACCAGCAGGCCCTTGGCGTCCAGTTCCTCGCGGCCAGAGCCATGCACGGTGCCGACCGTGGTGATGGTGTCGCCATCCAGGGCGATATCGGCCTGGAAACCGGGGGCGCCGGTGCCGTCCAGCACCCAGCCGTTGCGGATGACGAGGTCGTGCTTCATGGCTTGGCTCCCCGGATCAGCCGGCCGGGCAGGGCGCCCGTGGCCTCTCCGTTCTGGTGGACCACCTGGCCGGAGACGAGGGTCGCGACATAGCCCCGCGCCCCCTGCACCAGCCGCTTCCCGCCCGCGGGCAGATCGTAGCGCATGTTCGGGCGTTCGATGGTGAGTTCATCGAAATCAATGACATTCAGGTCAGCCTTGAGACCGGGTGCGAGCCTGCCGCGGTCATTCAGCCCCAACGCGGCGGCATTGTCGGCCGAAAGCCGCTTCACCACGAACTCCACCGGCAGCTTCGCGCCCCGCGCGCGGTCGCGCGCCCAATGGGTCAGCATATGCGTCGGCGCCGAGGCATCACAGATATAGCCCACATGCGCCCCACCATCGCCGAGGCCCATCAGGGTGTGGGGGTGGGTGACCATTTCGCGGATGGCATCCAGGTTGCCGTCCGCGTAGTTCAGCAGGGGCCTGTTCAGGATGGCGCGGCCGCCTTCCTCCAGCATCCAGTCGTAGCAGAGGTCCTCGGGGTCGCGGCCCATGGCGCGGGCCTGTTCCAGCACGCTGGTCTCGGGCGGCGGCTCGTAGTCCATGGTGAGCTTGTAGATGCGGGCATAGTTGTTGAGGCGCGCCTTGAGCGCGGGGTCCGTCGGCTCGGCCAGGATGCGGGCGCGGCGCTCCGGGTCGCGCAGGGCCACGGCTCGGGCGTCAATGGGCAGATGCGCCACTTCCTTGTAGGCGGCCCGTGTCAGGAAGGGGTGCTGGGACAGCTCCCACCCGAACATCAGCCCCACCGGGCGTCCCATCACCTGGCCCGAGACGCGCAGCCCCTCGGCATTGGCACGGTCCACCTGCGCCAGGATCCAGCGCCAGAAGTCGGGCTTGGACTCGCGCTGCAACAGCGAGAAGGTCATCGGCCGGCCCGAGAGGCGCAGGATGCGGAGCAGGCGTTCCCATTCCTCCTCCGCCGGCTCATCGAAGTCGGAGATCAGCTGCATCCAGCCACCGCCCAGGCCCCGGGCGATCTCGGCCAGCTCGATCTCGGCAGCGCCCAGGGTGGGGGTGGGCTCGCCCGCCAGCGTCTTGTGGGCGATGGCGCGGGAGGTGGAGAATCCCAGCGCCCCCTCCGCGATGCCCTCGCGCGCCAGGCGCGCCATCTCGGCGCGGTCCGCCTCGGTGGCGGGTTCGCGCTCGAAGCCACGGCGGCCCATGACATGGACGCGGAGTGCCGCATGCGGAACCTGCGTCGCGATGTCCATGTCATAGGGGCGGCTGTCGAGGGCGTTCAGGTATTCCGGGAAGCTTTCCCAATTCCAGGGAAGCCCTTCGGTCAGAACCACTTCCGGAAGGTCCTCGACACCTTCCATGAGCTTCACCAGCATGTCCCGTGCCTCGGGCCGGCAGGGGGCGAAGCCCACCCCGCAATTGCCCAGCAGCGCCGTCGTTACGCCATGCAGCGAGGAGGACAGGATCTCCGAGGTCCAGGTGGCCTGCGCGTCGTAATGGGTGTGGATGTCCACGAAGCCCGGCGTGACCAGCTTGCCGCGGGCATCAATTTCGGGCGTGCCGCGGGGGGCGACGATGTGGCGCTCGACGGCGGCGATGCGGTCGCCGGTCAGGGCGATGTCCGCCTCGCGCGGTGGGGCGCCGGTGCCATCGGCCACGAGTCCGCCCCGGATGATCAGCGTGGGGTCCGGCATGGACATTCTCTCCCGAAGTTGTTCGGACGATCATGTCATGTGTTGGGGCGGCTTGTGGACCCCTGCACGGACAAATCTCAGTAGGGCGCGCCGCCGCGGCCCGCATCGTGGAGCGCATCGCCGCGCCGCTGGCCGTTGCGGAAGGCGGCGCGCAGGGCAGCCGGGGTGGGACGGCGGTCCTCCGCCTCGTCGCGGCAGATGCGGATGGCGGCTTCGCCCAGTCCGCAGGTGACGGCGAAGGTCCAGGCGCTGACCGCGGCACTTCCCCAGAAGGGTGCCAGCTTCAACACCTGGCGCACCATCCAGGACATGGCGTGGCGCAGAAGGAAACCGGCGCCCAGCCCCGCGATCAGCGCGGCCCAGATGGCGGCGTCGGAACCCAGGCCGTAGCGCCGCGCGATGGCGCGCACCATGGCCGCCTGGAAGGCCATGGCCGGCACGCCGCCCAGCAGGGGCAGGGGCGGCGCATCGGCCGCTGCGGCGGCCATGGCCCAGGGCAGGATGACCTGCTGGCGGATGCCCTCCTCCGGGTCGGGCCCGGGGGCGAGGCCGGGCACAAGCTCGGGGGCCAGCGCCTGCATGGCGGCCAGCAACTGGGGCAGGCCGTAGTCATGCGGCTCCCGCAGCCCCTCGCCCTCGGTGAGGTCCAGCGGCACGAAGCCATCCGCCAGCCCGTCGAAGGCGGCGCGCTGGGCGCCCAGCGCGGCCGCGAGGGCCGGTGGGACCGGGTTCACCGCGACGGCCGGGGTGAAGGGGTAGGGGGTGGGGTGGCCCGCGCCCTCCGGATAGAGCTCATGCAGCCGGGTCTGCGCCACGAGCACGCGCCATTCGGGATGCGCGTCGCGGATGGTCCGCAGGGCGGCGCGCAGCCCGCCATGGTCGAGTTCTGCGGCGGCCACCGTCACCAGGATGAGGCCGGGCGCGGCCTCCATGAAGGCCATGTCCTCCGACGGGTCATAGGTCTCGCCCGGCCTCAGCCCCGTGGTCAGCAGGAAGCGGATGAGGGGCAGTTCCTCCGGATGGGCGAACTGCTCGGCGGTGGAGGTGGCGGGTTCGATGGCGGGGCGCAGGGCCGCGCGCCAGCCATGGACCAGGTGCGCAACCAGGCTGCTCTGCCCGGCGCCGGCATGGCCCAGCATCCAGAGGATGGGCGCCGTATCGCTGGCGCGCACGCGCGCGGTCTCGACCTTGCGCTCCAGCCCCATATCCTTGCCTCCCCTTCGGCAACCTGGGGTCGATCATATCGCGGGCTGGTCGGGGGACTATTGTTCTCCCGCAAGGGCGATGCAGGCAAATCCCACCCTGGCCTCCGTGGGCACGCCGAACAGCGCCGTGTGGCGGGCGGGCAGGCCCCGGGGGAAGAACTTCACGTATTCGGCGTTGCAGGCGGCGTAGTCGGCGCGGTCGCTGATGAGCATGGTCACCTGAACCACGCGGTCGAGCCCGCTGCCCGCCTCCTCCAACAGGCCCGCGATGTAGGTCAGCGCGTTGCGGACCTCCTCGGCCGGGGTGGCGCCGCGGTGGAGGCCGCGCGCCGGGTCATGGGGGGCCGAGGCGCCCGAGACATAGACCATGCCGCCCGCCTTCACGGCGCGGGAGAAGGGGCGCGCCTCGCCCGGGCCGGGCGGGTGGAGGAAGGCGATCGTCATGCGGCCCGCACCAGCACATGCTTCTTCTTGCCGGCGGAGAGCTTGGCCGCGCCGTCGCGCAAATCCTCGTGCGTGACGGTCAGGCCCGCGTCATTCACCGGCGTGTCGTTCAGCCGCACGCCATTCTGTGCCACCAGGCGCCGCGCCTCGCCCTTGCTGGCGACGAGCCCGGCGCTCACCAGCAGGTCGGCCAGCGGCGCTGGCAGGGTGGCGGTGATGCTGGGCAGGGTGTCGGCGGCCGCACCTTCCTCGAAGGCGCGGCGGGCCGTCTCGGCCGCGAGATCGGCGGCTTCGCGGCCGTGCAGGATGGCGGTGGCCTCGGTGGCGAGGATCTTCTTCGCGTCATTCACCTCGGCACCCTGGAGGGCACCCAGGCGCCGCACCTCAGCCATGGGAAGCTCGGTGAAGAGGGCCAGGAACTTGCCCACATCCGCATCCTCGGCGTTGCGCCAGAACTGCCAGTAGTCATAGGCCGAAAGGCGCTCGGGGTTGGTCCAGACCGCGCCCGCCGCCGTCTTGCCCATCTTGGCGCCCGAGGCGGTGGTGATGAGCGGCGTGGTCAGGCCGAAGGCTTCGGCCTGGTCCATGCGGCGGATCAGGTCGGCGCCCATAACGATGTTGCCCCACTGGTCGCTGCCGCCCATCTGCAGCACGACGCCATGGCGGCGGCGCAGCTCCAGGAAGTCATAGCTCTGGAGCAGCATGTAGTTGAATTCGATGAAGGTCAGCGGCTGGTCGCGCTCCAGGCGCAGGCGCACGCTGTCCATGGTCAGCATGCGGTTCACGCTGAAATGCCGGCCCACCTCGCGCAGGAAGGGGATGTAGCGCAGCTGGTCCAGCCATTCGGCATTGTCCAGCATCATCGCCTTGCCCGGGCCGTCGCCGAATTGGAGGATGGCGTCGAAGGTCTTGCGGATGCCGGCCTTGTTGGCCTCGATCTGCGCCTCGGTCAGGATCTGGCGCGTCTCGTCGCGGCCCGAGGGGTCGCCGATCTTGGTCGTGCCGCCGCCCATCAGCACCACGGGCCGGTTTCCCGTGGTGCCGAGCCAGCGCAGCATCATGATCTGGACCAGGTGGCCCACATGCAGGCTGTCGGCGGTGCAGTCATAGCCGATATAGCCGGCGATGGGCCCGGCGTTCAGCCGCGTCTGGAGCGCGACCTCGTCGGTGACCTGGTGAATGAAGCCACGCTCGCGCAGCACATGCAGGAAATCGGCGGAACTCATGGGGAAACGTCCAATTGGCGAGTGGGCGGGTCGCGTAGCACACTCCGCCCATGTTGAGAATCGTGGGGCTGATGAGCGGAACCTCCCTCGACGGGGTGGATGCCGCCTGGGTGGAAACGGATGGCGAGCGCGTGGAACGCCTGGGGCCCACCCTGACCCTGCCCTATGACCCGGCCTTGCGGCGTGATCTCAGGCGCTTGTTGGAGTTGGCTCCCACATTGCATGAGGATGACGAATTCCTCGCCAGCGTCACCGCGCGCCTCACCGAGGCCCATGTGGAGGCCGTGCGCCGGGTGATGCGCGAGGCCGCCCGCAATGGTCTGCCTGACGCGGAACTGGCGGGGTTCCACGGCCAGACCATTCTCCACCGTCCGCTCCGCCCGGGTGATGCCCGCAACGCCCAGGGATTCACCTGGCAGATCGGGGACGCCCAGGCGCTGGCCCGCGCCACGGGGCTTTCCGTCGCCTTCGACTTCCGCACCGCGGATGTGGCGGCAGGCGGGCAGGGGGCGCCCTTGGTGCCCATTGCCCACCACGCCCTCGCAGCAAACCTCCCCAAGCCATTGTCCGTGCTGAATTTAGGGGGTGTGGGCAACGTCACCTGGCTGGGCGCGCAGGGCGAGATGCTGGCCTTCGACACCGGCCCGGCCAACGGGCCGCTGGATGACTGGGCCAAGCGCTCCATCGGGCGCGACTATGACCGCGATGGGAGGCTGGCGCTGGCGGGGGAGGTGGATGGCGCGGTGCTGGGGCGCCTCATGGCCCACCCCTATCTGGCGGCCCCGCCGCCCAAATCCCTGGACCGGCTCGATTTCGACCGGGCGCTGCGCGAAGCCGGCGCCCACAACCTTTCGCCACAGGATGGCGCGGCGACGCTGGTCGCCTTCGCCGCCGTCTGCGTGGCCGTGGCGGGCCGCCATTTCCCCGAACCGCCCATGCAATGGCTGGTGGCCGGCGGCGGTCGGCGCAATCCCGCCCTGATGCGCGCGCTGTCGGCGGCGCTTTCAGAACCGGTGCGCCCGGTGGAGGTGGTGGGCTGGGATGGGGACGCGCTGGAGGCGCAATGCTTCGCCGTACTGGCGGCGCGCACCGCCCGCGGCCTGCCCATCAGCTTTCCGGAGACCACAGGCGCGCCACGTCCTATGGTGGGCGGGCGGGTCCTGGGGTCCTTGTTGTAGGGCTCAGCCCTTGCCGTGCTGCAGGCGGGTGGGGCGGCGGCCGGTGCGGGCCACGCGCACCGGAATGGGCTGCGGCGCCGGGGCGATGAGGGCGGCCGCGGCCTCGCGAGTGGCCCTTGCCGCGGCGGCAATCGCCAGCGCGGCCTGGGCCAGAGAAATTCCACGTCCCGTGAGGCGAGTGGTCATGGCGGCGATCCTTGATGCCATTTCAATAGATGGTGCGTGGCTGCCCGGTTGAAAGGCATTCGCCCCATAATCTTCCAACGCGAAGGTTAAGGGGCGGTTGCAGCCAAACCCATTGCCCGAAAAAAGATCAACTATCCGACAGTGACATTGTTCGCGCGGATCACCTCGCGCCACCGCGCCACCTCCGTGCCCACGAATTCGGTCATATAGGCCGGGTCCATGTTGGTGCCCTCCACGCCCAGGCTCGCCAGGCGCTCGGTCACAGCGGGCAGGGCGAGGGCGGTGCGCAATTCGCTCACCCAGCGGGCGGCGATGGGCTCGGGCAGGCCCGTGGGCGTGCAGAAGCCGAACCAGTTCATGCCCGTGGCCTCGCCCACGCCGATCTCGTTGAAGGTGGGCGTGTCGGGCAAGGCGGGGCTGCGGGCGGGGCCGCTGACGGCCAGCGCCTTGATGCGCCCGGCGCGGATATGGCCGATCGCCGCACTCAGCGTGTCGATCATGACCGGCACGGTGCCCGCCATCACGTCGTTCAGCAGCGCGCCCGAGCCGCGATAGGGCACGAAGGTGGGCGACATGCCCGCGGCCCGGTGCAGCGACAGCCCGATCAGGTGCGAGGCCGTGCCATTGCCGCCATAGCCCATGGTCAGCGAGGCCCCCTGTTGGCGCCCTGCCGCCAGCAGTGCCGCCGCATCCGCCGCCGGGAAGGAGGGGTGGGCCGCCAGTACCATGGGCAGCGCGCCCAGCAGGCCCAGATGGGTGAAGTCGCGCTGCGCGTCATAGGCCACACCCGGGAAGAGGGTGGGCGAGACGCCATGCGGCGCGAAATTGCTCACCATCACCAGATGCGTGTCGCCACGGCCCTGGAAAAGGATGTTGGCGGCCAGCGTGCCCCCCGCGCCGGCCCGGTTCTCGGGGGCGATGGGCTGGCCCAGGCTGCGGCTGACATGCTCGCCCAGCAGCCGGGCCAGGATGTCGGCCGTGCCGGCGGGCGGGAAGGGCACCACCCAGCGGATGGGCCGCTCGGGCCAGTTGGCCTGGGCGAGGGCCCGGGTGGCGAGGGCGGGTGTGGCGAGGGCGGCGGCGCCGGCCAGGGCCAGGGCGCGGCGAGAGAGGCGGGTCATGCGGGGCTCTCCCATCACTGCACGGTCATGCCGGTGGCGCGCACCAGGTCGGCCCATTGCTGCCGGTCGCGCGCGATGTAGGTGCCGAAGGCCTCGGGGCTCATCGGCAGGGGCTGGGCGCCCTGGCTCGCCAGGCGCTCCAGGAAGGCCGGGCGGCCCAGCAGGGTCTGCATATGGGCGTGCAGCGTGGTGACGATATTCGCCGGCAGGCCACGCGGGCCGGCCAGGCCATACCAGTTCAGCACCTCATAGCCCGGGACATCGGCCCCCAGCGGCGGCACGTCTGGCAGCACCGGCAGCGGCGCGGGGCTGGAGACGCCGATGGCCCGCACCCGCCCGTCGCGGATGGCGGGCAGGGCGGAGGTGATGGTGTCCGTCATCCCGATGATGCGCCCGGCCAGCAGGTCGGGCATGGCCAGCGCCGTGCCGCGATAGGGCACATGCGTCACATCCAGCCCCGCCATGTGCAGCAGCAGCGCCATCGTCATGTGGGTGGAGGAGCCGATGCCGGCCGAGCCATAGGAGAGTTGCCCCGCCCGCGCCCGCGCATAGGCCGCGAATTCCGCGAAACTCGTGATGGGCAGGTCTCGGTTCACGATCAGCACGGCGGGCACGCCGGCCAGGTTCGCGACCGGCACGGTGTCGGTGGCGGGGTCGAAGCTGAGGCGGGTGATGTTGGGCACGATGCCATGCGTGGCCTGGCTCGCCATCAGCAGGGTTAGCCCATCGGGGCGGGCGCGGGCCACGGATTCGGTGCCCACCGCGCCGCCCGCGCCGGTGCGGTTTTCCACCACCACCTGCTGGCCGAGCAACGGCGAGAGGTCCTCGGCCACGATGCGCGCGAGAATGTCGGCGGCACCCCCGGCGGCGAAGGGCGCGATGAGGCGCACGGGCCGGTCAGGCACCCAGCCCGACTGGGCCGAAGCGCCGAAGGGAAGAGCAGTTGCCGCGAGAATAGGCAGAAGGGAACGGCGACGCATCAGGTGAACCCCACATGGCAAGTTGATTGCCTGGGGTTCAGCAAAACCCGTGCCGGGTTACTCCTCCGGCGCCAGTTCCAGCGGCGTCAGCGTCCAGGGCGTGCCCGGCGTGGCCCAGAGCGGCAGGGCGTTGGGCGTGCGGATGTTGGCCGTCATGCCCGCCTCATGGCGGAAGGCGCGCCACAGCGCCCCATGCGCCACCACCAGCACGGGGCCGGGCAGGGCGGTGGCGCGGTTGATGGCCCGGACGCAGCGGGCGGAAAGCTCGGCGAAGCTCTCGGCTCCCGCGGGGGTGTAGTCGCCCGCGATCCAGCCATCATACCAGTCGCCCATCAACTGGCCTTCCTGCTCGCCGAAATTCACCTCTTCCAGCTCGGGGTCGAGCTGGACGGGAAGGCCCAGCGCCTCGGCCACCGTCTCGGCGGTGACGCGGGCGCGGGAGAGCGGCGAGGCCACGATCGTCGCGATCTTCTGGCCCACCAGCGTGCGGGCGGCGCGGCGCGCCTGCATCTCGCCCACATGGTTCAGCGGAATGTCGCTGCGACCCTGGCTGCGGCCCTCGGCGTTCCAGTCCGTCTCGCCATGGCGGAGGAACCAGAAGGGGATGGGGTTCAGCGGCATCGGGGGAGCCCTCAGCAGAACAGCGAGGAGACGGAACTCTCCTCGCTGATGCGCCGCATGGCCTCGGCCAGCAGGGGCGCGATGGGGAGCTGGCGGATGTTGTTGGAGTTCCGCACCGCGTCGGTCGCCGCGATGGTGTCCGTCACGGCCATGGATTCGATGGGCGCCTTGGCCACGCGCGCCACGGCGCCGCCGGAGAAGACGCCATGCGTGACATAGACCGAGACGCTGCGCGCCCCGTTCTTGATCAGCGCCTCGGCCGCGTTGCAATGGGTGCCGCCGCTGTCAATGATGTCGTCAATCACGATGCAGTCGCGGCCCGACACGTCGCCGATCACGTTCATCACCTCGGAAACACCCGCCTGCGGCCGGCGCTTGTCAATGATGGCGAGGTCCGTGTTGAGGCGCTGCGCGATGGCCCGCGCGCGCACCACGCCGCCCACATCGGGGCTGACCACCATCAGCTCGCGGCCGGCATAGCGGTCCTGGATGTCGCGCGCGAAGAGCGGCGCGGCATAGAGGTTGTCCACCGGGATGTCGAAGAAGCCCTGGATCTGCCCCGCATGCAGGTCCATCGTCAGCACGCGGTCGGCACCCGCCTGGGTGATGAGGTTCGCCACCAGCTTGGCCGAGATGGGGGAGCGCGGGCTGCTCTTCCGGTCCTGCCGGGCATAGCCGAAATAGGGAACCACGGCTGTCACGCGCCGCGCCGACGAACGCCGCAGCGCGTCCAGCGTGATCAGCAGCTCCATCAGGTGGTCATTGGCCGGGAAGCTGGTGGACTGGATCACGAAGACATCCTCGCCGCGGATGTTCTCGTGGATCTCGACGAAGACCTCCATGTCGGCGAAGCGCCGCACCGAGGCATTGGTCAACGGGATGCCCAGCGCATCCGCCACCGCCTGGGCCAGGGGGCGGTTGCTGTTGCAGGCGACGATCTTCATCGGGCCGGTTCACCCCTTGTTCCGTGCGCGGCAGGGATAGCCGCAGGGCATCGTGCTGTAAACTTCACGCCACAACAGCCCTGGCATGTGGCGTCACGGGTTGGCCGCGTTGCGAATCACCTGGCGCACCCCGCCCGCCGCCTCCTGCGCCGCGACGAAGGCGATGTCGCCCCAGAATCCATTCAGCCGCCCGGCCGGCACCTCGTTCAATTGCAGCACGCGCCCCAGCTCATGCCCGTCGCGGCGCGAGACGATCCATTGGATCTCCACGCGCTCGGTGCGCGGCGCGGGGGCGGGGACGACACTGACCTCGGCGGTCACGGCGAAAGCCGCGCCATCGGCGATGTCCTGCACCACATAGCCCTGGGCGGACAGGAATTCGCGCAGCCGGGCCGTCAGCGCCTGGTTGCCATCACCCGGCGCGCCGGTGGCGGGCAGCAGGCGCACCCGCTCGGGGCCGGCGGCCAAGGCGGCCGGCGAGGCCGAGGCGCGCGCCGCCTGGATGCCCAGGATGAGTTGCGCGACCTTCGCCCCCGCATCGGAGGCCACGGCATCGAGGGTGGGTTGCTCGGCCGCCGCCCAGGCGGCGACGGGCACGAGGTTGCCGCCCACGCTTCCCTGCGGGCGCCCATCGGCGTCCAGCAGCCGGTAGGTGGGGCGCACCGTGCCGCCCTGGTTCTCGGCCAGGATGACGAGGCGCCAGTCGAGCGGCAGGGGGGTCGTGGCGGTGGCCGGCACGTCGCCGGCCTGGAGCGCGGTGCTGACCGCCTCCGCCAGCCGCGCCGCATCGGCCGAGGGCAGCAGCGCGGCCTCGGGCGGCGGGATGGCGATGCGGACCGCGAGTGGCCGCGACAGCCAGGGCGCCGCCCCGCCTGGATTGCCCCAGTGCGGCGGCCGCGGCTCGATCCCGCAGGCGGCGAGCAGCAGCGCCAGCGCGACCAGCAGCCAGCTACGCGATGACACAGGAAACCATCGCGGTGAGCAGGAGCAGGGCGAGGAAGATGATCATGTAGGGCATGGCAGGTTCATAGCATGATGGCGGAAAGCTGATGTCCAAGGGGTCCGCCGCCCGCCAGGGTGCGCCGGCGGTGGCTGAAGAAGCGATCCTCCTCGGTCAGCGTGTCCACCCCCAGCACCCGCGCCGCGCCGATGCCCGAAAGGCGGTGGGCGCAATAACCGGCCAGGTCGAACTGGAAATGCGCCTCGTCGCGGCCGGGGGCGAAGAAGCGCGCATCGCCCACCGCATCCCTCAGATCGGCGCGCACCTCATAGCTCGGCTGGGCGATGCAGGGGCCGATGACGGCGGTGATGCGCTGGGGCTCGGCGCCCAGCTTCACCATGGCCTCCACGGTCGCTTCCAGCACGCCCGACACCGCGCCGCGCCAGCCGGCATGGGCCGCCCCCGCCACGCCGGCCACGGGGTCATGAAACAGCACGGGCGCGCAATCGGCGGTGATGATGCCGAGTGCCAGGCCCGGGCGGTTCGTCACCATCGCGTCGGCCTCGGGCAGGGTGGCCCAGCCGGGCTCGGCCTCGACCACCGCCGGGCCATGGACCTGGCGGAGCGAGACGAGCCGCGCCGCGCCCAGCGCCGCCGTGGCGCGCGCGCGGTTCTCGGTGACATTGGCCGGGTCGTCATCGCCCCGCAGCCCGCAGTTCAGCGAGGCATAGCCCCCCGCCGAAACGCCGCCGCGGCGGGTGAAGAAGCCGTGCCGGGCCGTCAGCGCATCATGGGTGAGGAATTCGGCCATTCAGCCCTCGAAGCCTGCCGGTGTGGGAAGGGCAGGGTGCGCCAGGGCCAGCGCCTTGAACAGCCGGCCCATGCCCTCGGGCGCCACGAGGCGCTGGGCGGCGGCGAGGATGGCCCCCGCCTGGGCGGGCGCGGCCCGCGCCAGCATGGCCGAGCGCGCCATCAGCCCCAGGCGTTGCAGGAAGACGCCCATGGGGATGGGGCCATGGGCGGCCGCCCCGGCGCCGCGCCCCGCGGCGGCGAGCGCCGCGAAGTCCACATGGGCGGTGATGTCCACGCTCCCCGGCTCCGCCAGCGGGTCGGCGGCGGCGTTGTCGCGCAGGGCCTGGAGCGTGTCGCCCAGCCCGGATTCGGCGGGGCCGTAGTCCAGGATCAGCGCCGCGCCGCCCTCGCGGGCCAGCCGCGTGGCGAGGGTGGCGGCCATGGCGCGACCGGCCTCGCAGACCTCCCGCACCGCGCCTTCAGGCGCCTCGCCCTGGTCCTCGGCCGGATGCTCCACGAAGGCGCCTCCGGCCACGAAACGCTCCGTCCAGCCCGCGCCCCGCCGAACGAATTGCCGGATGGGCAGGGCGTCGAAGAACTCGTTGGCCAGCAGGATCATGGGGCCCGGAGGCAGGGTCTCGGCGCCGTCATGCCAAGTGGCGGCGAGGCGTTCCGCCTGTGCCGCCCGCAGCAGGGGCGAGGCCTCCACCAGGTGCAGGTCCAGCGCCGCCGCGAAGGGTGGCACCATCTCCCGCACCGCGCGCAGCGCATCCGCCATCAAGGTGCCGCGCCCGGGGCCGAGTTCCGCCAGCACCACGCGCGACGGCGCGCCCATGGCCTGCCAGGTGACGGCGCACCACAGGCCCAGGCATTCCCCAAAGGCCTGGCTCATCTCGGGCGCGGTGGTGAAGTCGCGGCCCAGCCCGGCGCGCCTTGCGTAATAGCCCGCGCCGGCGCGGGCCATGAAGGCGTCCAGGCGTTCCATCCCTTGGGCCATCTCAGCCCGCGCGGCGGGCGCGGATGATGAGGTAGACGCCCACCAGGATCATCGGCACCGACAGCAGCTGCCCCATGGTGGAGCCCGCCAGCAGGAAGCCCAGATTGTCGTCCGGCTGGCGGAAGAATTCGCCCACGCTGCGCGCCACGCCATAGCCCGCGATCAGCGCCCCGGTCAGAAGGCCCGGCCGCGCACGGTTGGCCCGGACCGACCACAGTGCCAGCATCACGAGGAACAGCGCCACGCCCTCCAGCCCCGCCTGGTAGAGTTGGCTCGGGTGGCGGGGCAGTTGCAGCGGGTCATGCGGGAAGATCATGGCCCAGGGCACGCTGGCCGGGCGGCCCCACAGCTCGCCATTGATGAAGTTGGCGATGCGCCCGAAGAACAGGCCGATGGGCACGACCACCGCCACCCGGTCGCCGAAGGCCAAAGGGTTCAGCCTCTCGGACCGGCAGAACAGCAGCGCGGCGACGATGACGCCCAGCGCCCCGCCATGGAAGGCCATGCCCCCCTGCCACACCATCAGCGCCTCCAGCGGGTTCTGGAGGTAGTAGGCCGGCCGGTAGAACAGCACATAGCCCAGCCGCCCGCCGATGATGATGCCGAGCGTGGCCCAGGTGACGAAATCATCCACCTGCCGCGCCGTGCCGGCCGCCGGTGCCGCCTCCACCAGCCGCCGCGCCACGCGCCAGCCGATGACGATGCCGGCGATATAGGCCAGCGCATACCAGCGGATGCCGATGGGCCCGATCTGCAAGGCCACGGGGTCAATCTGGGGAAAGGGGATCATGCGAGCAGCGATAGCCCGGAATGCGCCGGGCGGGGAGGCTCAGGGCGCGCGCAGCACCCCCGCGCAGGCGGCGGGCAGGGCGGGCGGGGGCCCCGGGCGGGCCGGCCGCGGCGGCGGGCGGCGGGCCTCCTCGCTCAGCCACCAGTCGAGGCTCGCATCGCAGCCATCGCCGGCGGGGATGGGCGGGCCCTGCTGGCACGCGGCGTCGCCGGGCGCGCAGCGCAGGCGGATGTGCATGTGGCTGTCATGCCCGCGCCAGGGGCGCACCCGGCGCAGCCAGGCCTCGCCGCGATGGGCGGCGCAGAGGCTGCGCTTGATGCCGTGGTTCACGATGACGCGGTCCACGCCCGGGTGCTCCGCCGCCTGCCGGATCAGCGCCGCGTGGCGGGCGGTGAAGTGGCGCGGGTCCAACCCCGACTGGTCGGGCAGCACGAGCGAGGTGATGCGGATCTCGTCCCGCGCCGCGCGCGGCTGGCGGGGCTTGGGCAGCAGGTCAAGCCAGATGTCCACGTCGAGGCCGGTCTGGTGGCTCACATGGCCCCAGGGCATGGGGCCGCCACGCGGCTGCGCCAGGTCGCCGATCCAGAGGTCGGGCAGGCCGCGCCGCTGCGCCTCCGCCGCGAAATCCTGCACGAAGCGGATGGTGACGGGGTGGCCCCAGTGGCGGTTACGGGAGACGCGCACCGCCTGGTAGCCCACGCCCTCCAGCGGCAGCTGCACCCCGCCCGCGAGGCAGCCCAGCGAGGCGCCGCCGATGGAGCGCGCCTGGCCGGCGGTCGGTCCCGGCACCTCGGCCCAGGCATTGCTGCGCGGCGCCTGCGCCTGGGCGGGCAGGGTCAGCGCCAGCAGGACGACCAGCGCACGGATCATGACCGCATCCTCTCGACAATGGCGGTGGTGGACCGGCCCGGCAGCAACTCCAGCAGCACCGTCCGCCCGCCCCAGGAGGCGATCTCGGGCGCGCCGACCACCTCCTCGATGCGGTAGTCCTGGCCCTTGAACAGCACGTCCGGCCGCAGGGTCAGGATGGCTTCCAGCGGCGTGTCCTCGGCGAAGCCCACCACCGCGTCCACCGCGGCCAGCGCGCCGATGACGGTGGCGCGGTCTTGCAGCGTGTTGATGGGGCGCGAGGGGCCTTTCAGTCGCGCCACCGAGGCATCGTCGTTCAGCGCCACCACCAGCCGGTCGCAATGGCCGCGGGCCGCGTGCAGCAGGCCGACATGGCCGGCGTGCAGCAGGTCGAAGCAGCCATTGGCGAAGCCAACGCGCAGCCCCTGGGCCTGCCAGGCGCGGACCTGCCGCGCGGCCTCGGGCCAGGTGAGCAGCGTGCCGTCACCCTCCCGCAGCGCGGCTTCCAGCTCGGCCAGCGAACAGGTGGCGGTGCCGAGCTTGCCCACCACCACGCCCGCCGCCGCATTGGCCGCGCGCATGGCGGCCTCCAGCGACAACCCGCTGGCCACCCCCAGCGCCAGGGTCGCGATGACCGTGTCGCCCGCGCCGGAGACGTCGAAGACCTCGCGCGCCATGGCCGGGATGAGGGTGGCGGGGGCGTCGCGCGGCACCAGCATCATCCCCTTCTCGCTGCGGGTGGCGAGGATGGCGCGGGCCTCAATCCGCGTGAGCAGGTGGCGTGCCGCTTCTTCGCACTCGGCATCGGTGCCGACGGGTAGGCCCGCGGCCTCGGCCAGTTCCCCGGCATTGGGCGTCAGCACATCCACCCCGGCGTAGCGCGCGAAGTCGCGCCCCTTGGGGTCGGCCAGCACGGGGATGCCGCGCGCGCGGGCGCCTGCGATGGCGGCCGCGATCACGGCGGGGGGCAGGGTGCCCTTGGCGTAGTCGGACAGCACCACGGCCTGGGCGCCGTCCAGCGCGGCGGGAAGGGCCTCCAGCAGGGGCGCGGTGTCAGCGAGCGGCGCGGCCTCCTCCTCATCCACCCGCACCACCTGCTGGCGGCCGGCGATGACGCGCAGCTTCACGGGCGTCATGCGGCCCGGCACGCGCAGAAGTTTCGCGGCGGGGCCCAGCAGCGCGGCCAGCTCCTCGCCCGCCGCATCGGCGCCGATGGCGGCCAGCAGCAGCACCTCGCCGCCCAGCGCCTGGATGTTGCGCGCGACATTGCCCGCCCCGCCCGCCATGGCGCGGCGTTCGGACAGGCGCACCACCGGCACCGGCGCCTCGGGCGAGAGGCGCTGCGCCGCGCCATAGACGAAGCGGTCCAGCATCACATCGCCGAGAACGAGGACGCGGCGTCCCGAGGGGTCGAACATGCGCCCTGTTTAGGCCCTGGCGCGCACAGGGGCGAGGGGTGCCTTCACGCGCGCCCCCGGCCCCGCCACCATCGCGCCCACGCAACGGGAGGAACCGCCATGCAGATTTCCATCGAGGGCCGGCGCGCGCTCATCACCGGGGGCTCGAAGGGGCTGGGGCTGGCCATGGGCCTGGCCTTCGCCCGCGCGGGCGGGCATGTGGCGCTGGTGGCCCGCGGCGCCGAGGCGCTGGCCGCCGCCAAGGCCGAGATCGAGGCCGCCGCCCCGACCGCGAAGGTGGCCGCCATCGCCGGCGACATCCGCCAAGCCGGAGAGTGCGTGCGCCTGCATGCCGAGGCCGAGGCCGCCATCGGACCCATCGACATCCTGGTGAACAATGCCGGCACCTCGCAGCGCGGGCCCTTCCTCGATATCAGCGACGCACTCTGGCAGGACGACCTGGACCTGAAACTCATGGCGGCCGTGCGCTTCTGCCGCGCCGTGCTGCCGGGCATGCGTCAGCGCAAATGGGGTCGGATCATCAACGTGCTCAACATCGGGGCCAAGGCGCCGCTCGCCACCTCCACGCCCACCAGCGTGTCGCGCGCGGCCGGCATGGCGCTGACCAAGGCGCTGGCGAATGAATATGCGCCGGACAATATCCTGGTGAACGCCATGCTGGTCGGCATCATCGAGAGCGACCAATGGGTGCGCCGCCACGCGGCCGACAAGCGCAACATCACCTGGGAGGAGTGGAAGGAGGAACAGGGGCGCGTCGTGCCGCTGGGCCGAATCGGCAAGCCGGAGGAATTCGCCTCGCTCGCGCTGCTGCTGGCGAGCGAGCAGGGCGGCTACATCACCGGCACCGCCATCAATGTGGATGGCGGGCGCAGCCCGGTCGTCTGAACCGGGTTGCCAAGCTGATGGGGGCGCCCTTGCGGCGGCGGCCAGCGGCGGGCACTAACCCCGGCGACATTTTCGCCGGAGGAACCCGCCCATGTCCCGCACCCTCACCGTCGGCATCGCCGGCCTCGGCGCCATCGGCCTGCACCTCGCCCGCGCGCTGGACGCGGGCGTGGAGGGGCTGAGCCTGCATTCCGTCGCCGCGCGCGACCACGACAAGGCGCGCGCCAACCTCGCGGGCTTCCGCAAGACGCCCGCGCTGACGGATCTAGCCGGCCTCGCCGAGGCCGATATCGTGGTGGAAGCCGCGCCCGCCTCCATCTTCGAGGAAGTGGCCAAGGCCGCCATCGCGCGCGGGCGCATCTTCGTGCCTTCCTCCTGCGGGGCGCTGCTGCCGCGCATGCACCTGGTGGAGGAAGCGCGGAGGACCGGCGCGCGCATCATCGTGCCGACCGGCGCGCTGCTCGGCCTCGACGCCGTGCGCGCGGCGGCGGAGGGCGAAGTCGCCTCCGTCACCATCGAGACGCGCAAGCCGCCGCGCGGCCTGGTGGGCGCGCCCTATCTCGAACAGCACAAGATCGACGTGCTGGCCGTGACCGATGAGAAGAAGCTGGTCTTCAAGGGCAACGCCTTCGACGCGGCCCAGGGCTTCCCGGCCAACGTCAACGTCGCCGCCGCGCTGGCCCTGGCCGGCATCGGCCCGCAGAAGACCATGATCGAGATCTGGGCCGACCCGCACGTCACCCGCAACACCCACACCATCCGCGTGGACGCCGCCTCCGCCCGCCTGACCATGACCATCGAAAACGTGCCCAGCGAGGAAAACCCCCGCACGGGCAAGATCACGCCCCTGTCCATCCTGGCCTGCCTGCGCGGCCTGACCAGCACGCTGAAGGTGGGCAGCTGAAGGTGCCGTGGGGAGGACGCCGTCCTCCCCACACCCCACCTGCCAGAGGCCGAGGGCCTCTGGACACCCATTCGATTGTTGGGGTTTTCGGGAGGGGGCATGTCCCACCCGTGATCAAGGGCGCGCCCGAGACGCCCCCTCCCGCAAACCCAAAAACTGACGGTTTCCAAAGGCCATGGCCTTTGGCAGGGGGTGCGGGGGACAGCGTCCCCCGCGGCGCACCCTACAGCAGCGCCACCCCCAGCGCGCCGCCGCCGGCCAGCACCCAGAGGGGCGAGCACTTCGTCCGCCACACGAACAGGAACGAGATGGCCAGGATCACCCAGGTCAGCCATCCGGTGGTGGCCGCGCGGGCGAGGGTGATGCCGGAGGCGCCGATGAGGCCCACGGCGATGGGCACCAGGCCGAACTGCGCGGGCTTGAGCCAGCGCGCCCCGCGCAGGCGGTGCGTGGCGCCGGCCACATACCAGGCGAGAATGGCGGCCGGCAGCAGCATGCCGAGTGTCGCCATGGCGAGGCCGCCGATGCCCGCGATGTTCCACCCCATCAGCGAGGCGGCCAGGATGTTCGGGCCGGGCGCGGCCTGGGCGAGGGCGAAGAGTTGCGTGAAGGTCGCGTCGTCCATCCAGCCATGGACCACCACCAGCAGGCGGTGCATCTCCGGCAGGACCGCGGTGGCGCCGCCCACCGCGACCAGCGAGAGGGTCGCGAAGGCCAGGAAGATCTGGAGCAGCAGGCTCACTTCGGGGCCTCCCGGTAGGCACGTCGGATGGAAAGCCAGATGCCGATGGGCGCCAGGCTGAACACGATCAGCAGCAGCGGCAGGCGCAGGAAGGCCGCCGCGACCAGCGCCGCGATGCCGATGGCGATGAGTTCGGGCGGCGGCCGCAGGTTCTGCCCCATCTTGAGCGCGGTCGCGATCACCATGCCGGCGGCGGCGGCGGCGATGCCATGCATGAAGGAGGCGACGCCGGGCGCCTCGGCGAAGTTGTCATAGAGGAGGGCCAAGCCCATCAGCACCGTCAGCGGCCCGACATAGAGGCCCGAGGTGGCCAGCAGCGCGCCGACCAGCCCATGGAAGCGCCGGCCGATCATCACCGAAGCATTGCCCACATTGGGCCCGGGCAGGATCTGCCCCATGCCCAGGATCTCGGCGTATTCGCGCTCGGTCAGCCAGCGGCGCTCCTCGACGATGACATGGCGCGACCAGGCGGCAACGCCGCCAAAGCCCAGCAGCCCCATCTTCGCATAGCCCAGGAAGAGTTCCGTCCGGGTCGGGATCCGCGTCTCACTCACGGGGCAGCAGCTGCTCGGCCAGGGTGGACCACCAGGAGGCGCCGATGGGCAGGATCTCGTCGTTGAAGTCATACATGGGGTGGTGGACCGAGGCGTCGTTCCCGCCGCGCCCGCCGCCCAGCATGAGGTAGCTGCCGGCCTTCGCCTCCAGCATGAAGGCGAAGTCCTCGGCGCCCATGGTGGGCTTGTCCATGTGCTGGACGGCGGCCGCGCCCGCGATGGTCTCGGCCGCGCGGACCGCGAGGCGGGTGCTGTCCCCCTCGTTGATGGTGGCCGGGTAGGCGCGGCGGAAGACGGGCTCGGCGGTCGCACCCAGGCTGGCGGCCACGCCGGTCACGACCTCCTTGAAGCGGCGCTCCAGCAGGTCGCCCACCTCGGGCAGGAACCAGCGGGCGGTGCCTGTCATCTTCACCACCTCGGGGATGACGTTGCCCGCCTCGCCCGCATGGATGCTGCCGATGGTGATGACGCCCGCATCGGCCGCGTCCATGTTGCGCGCCACGATGGTCTGCAGGGCCTGGATGATGGCGGCCGAGGCCACGATGGGGTCCACGGTCTGGAAGGGCAGGGCGCCATGCCCGCCCTTGCCGGTCACGGTGATCTCCAGCCCCGCCACGGCCGCCATGACCGGCCCCTCGCGCCAGAGGAAGCTGCCCGCGGGGGCGCCCGGCCAGTTGTGCAAGCCGAAGACGCGCTCCATCGGGAAGCGGGTGAAGAGGCCTTCCTCGACCATCACGCCGCCGCCGCCGCCGCCCTCTTCCGCCGGCTGGAAGATCACATAGACGGTGCCGTCGAAGTTGCGCGTCTCGGCCAGGTATTTGGCGGCGCCCAGCAGCATGGCCGTGTGCCCGTCATGGCCGCAGGCGTGCATCTTGCCGGGGATGGTGGAGGCGTGGGGCAGGCCCGTCGCCTCATGGATGGGCAGGGCGTCCATGTCGGCGCGCAGGCCGATGGCGCGGCCGGTGCGGCCCCTGGCACCATGGATCACGCCCACCACCCCGGTCTTGGCGATGCCCGTGAGGACCTCGTCGCAGCCGAATTCGCGCAGCTTGGCGGCCACGATGCCGCTGGTGCGGACCTCCTCGAAGCCCAGCTCGGGGTGGCGGTGGAAATCCTGCCGCCACTCCGTCATCTCGGGGTGGAACTCGGCGATGCGGTTGAGGACGGGCATGGGGCAAACTCCGACTTTGCCCCATCAAAACGTCTGTTTGCGCCCGGCGGCAAGGGGGCGTGGACAATGCCAGGTGTGGCGCGTGCCTCAGCGGCCACCACGGGCCGGAAGCTCGCAATCCACCTGGCGGGTGTGGTCCTGGGTGTCGGGCATGTCGCTGATCTGCACCGAGGCGCCGCGCCGGCACAGGGAGGCGGCAAGCAGCATGGGCTGGAACCCCGTGCCCACCACCACCAGCGGGTCGCCGGGGGCGCAGCGATGGGCGGCGATCTGGCGGCGCGCCTCGGTCAGCGCCTCCTCACCGCTGCGGGGCTGGGCGGTGAACAGCGTCACCGTGCAGGGCTGGAACGGGTCGGCATGGGCCGGCACCGCCGCCAGGCATGGCAGCAGCGCGGCCGCGAGCAGGTGCCGCGACATGGCAATTTTCCTCCTGGCGCGGGCCGTTCTGCGACCCCGGATGGAGTCGGCAGCCCGTCGCCTGAAGGAAAGCCTAACCCTGGCGGTTGGTTGCCGGCTATAGCGCCGGCAACATGGGGCGCAGGCGCTTTCGCCGTGGCTCAGCGCCTCGCGGCCAGGGGGACGCTATTGCCCCGCGGCTGATTCACGGCTTCGGTATCCCGAAGCCGATCAGACGCTATTGCCCTTCCGGCAACAGGAAGCGCAAATCGGCCCCCTGCGGCGCCTGGGTCACCTCGCGGCGCACCAGCGCGTCCCAGCCGCGCTTGGGCACCTCGGGCGGGGTCCAGCGGGCGCGGCGCTCGGCCAGCGTCGCCTCGTCCACCAGCAGGTCGAGGCTGCGCTTCTCCACCGAAAGCCGCACGCGGTCCCCGGTTTCCACCAGCGCGAGCGGCCCGCCCGCCACCGCCTCGGGCGCGATGTGCAGCACCACCGTGCCGAAGGCGGTGCCGGACATGCGGCAATCGCTCATCCGCACCATGTCCTTCACGCCCGCGCGGGCCAGCTTCTTCGGGATGGGCAGGTAGCCGGCCTCGGGCATGCCGGCGCTGGACAGCGGGCCGGCGCCCTTCAGGATCATGATGTCGCCCGGCTCGACATCCAGCGCGGGGTCGTCAATGCGGGCTGCCAAATCCTCCAGCCCGTCGAAGACCAGACAGCGCGCCTCGGTCTCAAAGAGGGCAGGGGTGGCGGCGGAACGCTTCAGGATGGCGCCCTCCGGCGCCAGCGAGCCGTGCAGCGCCACCAGCCCGCCCACGGGCGAGACCGGGTTCTCCCGCGCCTTGATGTAGGTGCGGTCCACATAGGCGGGGCCCGCGCCCAGCCGCTCGCCCAGCGTCACGCCGTCGAGGTCGGGGCAGTCCAGGTGCAGCAGGTCGCGCAGTTCGTGCAGCAGGGCCTTCATGCCGCCGGCGAAGTGGAAATCCTCCATGTAGCCCTCGCCGGTGGGCTTCAGGTCCACCAGCACGGGCGTGGTGTCCGACAGCTCGTTCAGCCGGTGGTAGTCGATGGCCACCCCCGCGCGGCCCGCGATGGCCGCCAGGTGCACCAGCGCATTGGTGGAGCCGCCCAGCGCCAGCAGTACCCGCAGCGCGTTCTCGATGGACTGCGGCGTCAGCAGCGCGGTCGGCGCCACCGGCTTGTGGATCAGGCGCACGGCCTGGGCGCCCGCTTCCTCGGCGATGCGAAGCCGGTCGGCGTGGACAGCCGGGATGGACGCCCCCTCCAGCGGCATGAAGCCGAGCACGGCCGCGATGCAGGCCATGGTGCTGGCCGTGCCCATCACGCCGCAGGTGCCGGCGGTGGTGGCGAGCGCGCCCTCCACCTCCTCGATGCGCGCCTCATCCACCTCGCCCGCGCGATAGCGGGCCCAGTAGCGGCGGCAATCGGTGCAGGCGGCCAGGCGCTCGCCCTGGAAGCGGTTGGCGCTCATCGGGCCCGTGACCAGCTGCACGGCCGGCACGCCGGCACTCGCGGCCGCCATCAGCTGGGCCGGCACCGTCTTGTCGCAGCCGCCCACCAGCACCACGGCATCCATGGGCTGGGCCGAGATCATCGCCTCGGTGTCGAGCGCCATGAGGTTGCGGTAGTGCATGGAGCAGGGGTTCAGATAGGGCTCGCACAGGCTGACGGTGGGAAAGCTCATCGGCAGCCCCCCCGCCATCAGCACGCCCCGCTTCACGGCCTCGATCAGTTCCGGCGCGGTGCGGTGGCAGTTGTTGAGGTCGCTGCCCGTGTCGGCGATGCCCACCACCGGCCGCGCCAGCGCGTCGCGCGAATAGCCCATGGACTTGGCGAAGGAGCGGCGCAGATACAGCGCGAATTCCCGGTCCCCGTAGTTGGCCGCGTTCCGGGCCAGCCCCTTCTTCTCTTCCATGGTCATTCCCTCATGCCCCTCAGGCGGGGCGGTGGCACACGCAGCACAGCTTGTTCCCGTCCGCGTCGCGGACATAGGTCCCGTAGTAGTCGGGATGATAGTGCGGGCGAAGCCCCGGCGGGCCCTCGCAGCTGCCGCCCCCTTCCATGGCGATGCGGTGGAATTCATCCACCGTGGCGCGGTCCCGCGCCTCGAAGGCGGCCATGGCGCCGTTGCCCACCGTGGCCGCCTGGCCGTCGAAGGGCTTCATCAGGTAGAATTGCGGTGTTTCCTCGGGGCCCGTTCCATAGCCGATGAGGCCATGTGCCGGGTCGCTCTCGATACGGCGGAAACCCAGGCGCGCCATCAGCGGATCATAGAAGGCGGCGGCGCGCGTAAGGTCATTGGTGCCGAAGGTGACGTGGCTGAACATGCGGCGTTTCCCTTGCTGGTTGCCTGCCAGGGATAACGCCGCACGGCTTGACCCGTCTTGCGGGAATCAGGCGCCGCCGTTCAGGCCCCGGGCGTGATCCCGGCCCGGCTCATCAGCTCGCGGTTCTGCTCCAGCTCGCGCGGGATGCGGGCGACCAGCGCCTCGGTGCCGAATTCATCGGGGGCGAGGCCGCGGCTGCGCATGAAGGCGATGGCCTCGGGCGTGCTGAAGCTCTCGATCGCGGCCTGGGTGATGCGCCGCGCCTGCTCGGGCTGCATGCCGCGCGGGCCGTGCAGCGAATACCAGGCGCCGCCGCCGAAGCCGGAAAAGCCCTGCTCGGCCACGGTGGGGATGTCGGGATAGGCCGCGATGCGCTCCTTGTTGGCCGCGCCCAGCACGCGCACCCGGCCGGCCTCCACCTGCCCGCGCGAGGCCGCGACCAGGACGATCATGCAATCCACCCGGCCCGAGATCACCTCGGTGAGGGCCGCCGGCGCGCCGTTGAAGGGCACGTGCAGCATCTCGACCCCCGCCCGCGCCGTCAGCTCGACCATGGGCAGGTGGGCCGTGGTGCCGACGCCCCAGCTCGCATAGCTGAGCTGGCCCGGGCGCTGGCGGGCGGCGGCGAAGAGCGCCTCGAGGCTGCCCCAGCGCTCATTCGCCACCAGCCAGGCCTCGGTGGTGCAGACCGCGGTCATGTGGGTGAAGTCACGCACCGGGTCATAGCCAGGCTCCCGGATGGCAAGCGGTGCCATGGCCATGGTGACGACGGTGGCCAGCAGCAGGGTGCGCCCATCGGGCTGGGCGCGCGCCACGTGCCGGGCGGCGATGGTGGTGGAGGCGCCGGGCTTGTGGTCCATGATGAAGGTGCCGCCCAGGCGCTGCGCCAGCCCCTCGGTCACGATGCGCCCCACCACGTCGGAGGCCCCGCCCGCCGCATAGGGGATGACGACGGACGTGACGCCCGACTGGGCGCGCGCCGGCAGAAAGGGGGCGGCCAGCAGCGGCGCGGCCAGCGCCGCGCGGCGGGTGATGGACATGCGTGTTTCCTCCAGGGATTCTTCTGATTGTGGCGCAGCGTGGCAAGCCGGGCGGGGGAAATGCAAGGAATTGCTGCGCGAGCCGGTATGATGATACCACGCATGAAAAACCCAGTCCGCGCTTGACCTCGCGCGCCGGTTGGGGCACATATCCCGCGGTTTTCAATTCCAGGGTAGATCATGCTCAGCACACAGACCCGCTCGCTGAAGCCGGCGGAGGTCCAGAAGGGCTGGTGGGTGATTGACGCCGATGGCCTCATTCTCGGCCGCCTCGCGTCCATCGTCGCCAACCGGCTTCGCGGCAAGCACAAGCCGCAATTCACCCCGCATGTGGATTGCGGCGACCATGTCGTCATCATCAATGCCGACAAGGTGCGGCTGACCGGCAACAAGGCCGAGCAGGAATTCTTCTACTGGCACACCGGCTATGCCGGTGGCGTGAAGGGCCGTTCCCTGCGCCAGCGCCTCGAGAGCCGCCACCCCGAGCGCGTGATCGAGAAGGCCGTGGAGCGCATGATCACCCGCGGGCCGCTCGGCCGGAAGCAGATGAAGAACCTGCACGTCTATGCCGGCACCGAGCATCCCCATGCCGGCCAGTCGCCCGTGGCACTGGATGTCGCGGCCATGAACCGCAAGAATGTCGCGCCTGGCGCGCAGAAGGCCTGACCCCGATGAGCGAGCAGACCACGGCGACCTCCCTCGCCGACCTCAAGAGCCTCGTCCAGGGCACGCCGGCCGCCGAAGGCGCCGCCGAGGCCGTGAAGCGCGAGCCGAAGCGTGACGCCCAGGGCCGCGCCTATGCCACCGGCTCCCGCAAGGAGAGCGTGGCGCGCGTCTGGATCAAGCCGGGCAAGGGCGTCATCACCATCAACGACAAGCCGGCGTCGAAGTATTTCGCGCGCCCGGTGCTGCGGATGCTGATCACCCAGCCCTTCCTGGTGGCCGACCGCTACCAGACCTTCGACGTCATCGCGACGGTGGTGGGCGGCGGTCTGTCCGGCCAGGCCGGCGCGGTGCGCCACGGCATCTCCCGCGCGCTGTGCAACTATGAGCCCGACCTGCGCGGCATCCTGAAGAAGGCCGGCTTCCTGACGCGCGACCCGCGTGCGGTCGAGCGCAAGAAGTACGGCAAGATGAAGGCGCGACGTTCCTTCCAGTTCAGCAAGCGCTGACGCCGGGCCCGGCGTCCGCGCCGGCCCGAAAGGCTGTCATACCTTCCAGAAGGGGCGGGCCCACCAGGGTCCGCCCCTTTCTTATTCGCCCCTTCCGGTCCAGACTTGGCGCAGAGGAAAGCCCCATGACCCCCAGCATCTTCATTGACGGCGAGGCCGGCACCACCGGGCTGCAAATCCGCCAGCGCCTGGAACTGCTGTCCAACGTCACGGTCCGTTCCATCGCGCCCGAGCGCCGGAAGGACCCCGAGGCCCGCCGCGCCATGATGGAGGAGGTGGACCTCGTCGTCCTCTGCCTGCCCGATGACGCGGCGCGGGAGAGTGCGGCACTCGCCGCGTCGCTCGGCGCCAAGGCCCCCAAGCTGCTGGATGCCAGCACCGCCCACCGCGTGGCGGCTGACTGGGAGTATGGCCTGGCGGAGCTTTCGCCCGAGCAGCCCGGCCGCATCGCCGCCGCCGCACGCGTCTCCAACCCAGGTTGCTACCCCACCGGCGCCATCCTGCTGCTGCGCCCGCTGGTCGAGGCCGGGCTGATCCCGGCCGACCACCCCATCAGCGTCAACGCCGTCTCGGGCTATTCGGGCGGCGGCAACGCCATGATCGCGGCCTATGAGGCCCGCACGGCACCGGATTTCGAGCTGTATGGCCTCACGCTCGAGCACAAGCACGTGGCGGAACTTCAGCTCCATGCCGGGCTGACGCGCCGCCCCATCTTCGTGCCCTCGGTGGGGGATTTCCGCCAGGGCATGATCGACAGCATCCCGCTGCACCTCGACCTGCTGCCCGGCCGGCCGGACCCCTCCGCACTGGAGGAGGCGCTGCGCGCCCGCTATGCCGGCGCCGAGCATGTCCGCGTGGTTCCGGCCGAAGCCGGCGCCAAGCTCGAACCCCAGGCGCTGAACAACACCAACGCCATCGAGCTGCGCGTCCACGGCAACGCGAAGCGGGGCCATGCGGTGCTGACGGCCCGCTATGACAACCTGGGCAAGGGCGCCTCGGGGGCCGCGGTGCAGAATATCGGACTGATGCTGGGCATCGCGGTGCAGACCACGCTGCCCGGCGCCACGCAACAGGCGGCGGAGTAACGCGCATGGGTCCCTTCTATCCCTTCGAAGGCAAGGTGCCGGTGGTCCATCCGGAAGCATGGGTGGCGCCCACCGCGGCCGTGATCGGCGATGTCGAGATCGGCGCCGGCGCCAATATCTGGTATCACTGCGTGCTGCGCGGCGACACGAACATCATCCGCATCGGGCCGCGCACCAACATCCAGGACGGCACCATCATCCATGTGAATGCCGGGCGGCAGTCCACCATCATCGGCGCCGATGTCACGGTGGGCCATGCCGCCATCATCCACGCCTGCAAGCTGGAGGACCGCGCCTTCATCGGCATGGGTGCCACCGTGCTGGACGATGCGGTGGTGGAGGCGGGCGGCGTGCTGGCCGCGGGCTCCGTCCTGCCGCCGGGCAAGCGCATCGGCGCGCTGGAGCTCTGGATGGGCAACCCCGCGAAGCTGGTCCGCGTTCTCACGGTCGAGCAGCGCGCGGGTTTCGACACGACGGCGAAGCACTATGTAGAGCTCTCCGGGCGGCACCGCCTCTCGCTGGCCGCCATCCTGGAACCGGAGACGCACAGCCCATGACCCAGAAGCGCCGCGCCCTGATCCTGGTGCTGCCCCTGGCCTTCGCCGCCTGCGCGGGCGTCACCCCGCCCGAGACGGCGACGCTGCCCAGCAACTACCTGCTGGGGGCCGGGGATCCGACGCGGGGCGCGGTCTTCGCCGCCAGCGGCACCTTCGCCCGGCCCGCCCAGCTTCAGGGCCAGCCGGCCGCGGCCGCGCGGGCTCTGGCCAATATGGAGTACATCACCGTCGCCCTCCCGCAGGACCCGCTGATGACGATCCGGCTGGACGGCATGACGGAGTTGCAGCTTCTCGCCGCGCGTCGCGAATGGCGGTCCGCGCTGGGCGTGGCCGAGGGCGCGCCCGCGCAGGGTGTGATCGACGGCCTGCTGGCCGCCGAGGCGGCGCTTTCGGCCAATGAGCCGGGCAGGGCAGGGGCGGCATTGGCCACGCCTGCCTTCACCGCCGGGCCCGAGGCCACGCTGGCGCGCCTCGCCGCCCTGCCTCCCCTGCCGCAGACCGCCCGCGCCGCCGAGATGGCCCGCATGTCCCTTGATCGGCAGATCGAGGTGCCCCGTGACATGTCCAGCCGGGGCCGCCACCGCTGATGCGCGCCCTGGGCGTCCTCGCGCTGGCGGCGCTGCTGGCGGCCTGCGCCGAGGCGCGCCGCCCGGCCGTGCCCGAGCCCGCGGCGGAATTGTCGGAAGGGCGGGTGGTGGCGCCGCTCGGCGCCATCCTGGACTTGGCCGTGGCCGATGCCACGGCGCCGGAGACGGCGCGCGATGACCGCCCGGTCGAGGCCGCCCTTGCCGCTGCCCGCCTGGAATGGCTTTCGGGCGAGACGCGGGCGGGTTACCGACTGGCCAATATCCCCGCCTCGCACCGCTTCGCCCTGCAACGCGCGGTGGAGGAGAGCCGCGCGGCGCTGGCCATCTCCCCCGATGCGACGCCCGAGCAGGTGGTGCAGGCGCTGGTGGCCGCCTCCCGCGCGCTGCGGGCCAATGATGCGGCGGCGGTGCAGCGGGCCATGTCGTCAGCGGTGTTCCTGCGCGTGCGGCCTGATGCGCTGGCGCGGCTGCGGCAGCCGGGGCCCCGGCCAGGTGCGGCCCTCGCGCTCCCCGCGCTGCGCGAGGAGCTGGAACGCCACCAGGGCTTCGCCGGGCGTGGCCTCGGCGGTTCGGTCGGCACCGAGCCGGTGGGGGTGATGAACTGGATGGGACTGGCCGGCCCGCCGCTCTAATGCGCCCGATCGTCCGGCGCAGCCGGGCGTGAATCGGTCGCACAGCCCACGGGCGCCCGATCGTCCCGGCGCAGCCGGGGCGTGAATCGGTCGCACAGCCCACCCGCGCCCGATCGTCCCGGCGCAGCCGGGGCCTGAATCGGCGGCGCGGTGCGCGCTCAGTCCACCGCCATCACCCGAACATAGCTGCCCGGCGCCGCTTCGATCGGCTTGAGCTGGCCATCGCCCGGCTTGCGCGCGGGCACCTGGGCATTGTCCATGGCGCTGACCCAGCGGTGCCAATCCGGCCACCAGCTGCCGGCCAGCTCCGTGGCGCCCGCCAGCCAGGCTTCCGGGTCGGGCGGCAGGTCCTCGTTGATCCAATGGCTGTACTTGCCGGAATCCGGCGGGTTCACCACGCCGGCGATATGGCCGGACGCCGCGAGGACGAAGCGCACCTTGCCGCCATAGACCTGGGTGGCGCGGTAGGTGCTCTTCCAGGGCGCGATATGGTCCTCGCGCGTCGAGATCATGTAGGTCGGCACCTTGATCTTCCGCAGGTCGATCTTCGTGCCCAGCAGTTCCAGCGCGTTCGGCTTGATGAGGTCATTCTGCTGGTACATGCGGCGCAGGTAGAAGCTGTGCATCCTGGCCGGCATGCGGGTGCTGTCGTCGTTCCAGTAGAGCAGGTCGAAGGGGAAGGGGTCCTGGCCCATCAGGTAGTTGTTCACCACGAAGGACCAGATCAGGTCATTGGCGCGCAGCATGTTGAAGGTGGTGGCCATCTCGCGGCCATCCAGGAAGCCGCGCTTGTCCATCTTGCCTTCGAGGGCGGTCAGCTGCTCCTCGTCAATGAAGACGCCGAGTTCGCCGGGCTGCTCGAAATCCGTGAGCGTCACGAAATAGGTGGCGGACTTGATGCGGTTGTCGCGCCGCGCGGCCATGTGGGCGAGGGTGGTCGCCAGCAGCGTGCCGCCCAGGCAATAGCCGATGGCGTTCACCTCGCGCTCACCCGTCGCGGCCTCGATGGCGTCGAGGGCCGCCAGCACGCCCTCGCGCATGTAGTCGTCGAAACCCTTGTCGGCCAGGCTTTCGTCCGGATTGACCCAGGACGCGACGAAGACCGTGTGCCCCTGGTCCACCGCCCAGCGGATGAAGCTGTTCTTGGGCCGCAGATCCAGGATGTAGAACTTGTTGATCCAGGGCGGGAAGATCACCAGCGGGCGCTTCAGCACCGTCTCGGTGGTGGGGTTGTACTGGATCAGCTGCATCAGGTCGTTCTGGAAGACGACCTGGCCGGGTGTCACGGCGATGTTCTCGCCCACGCGGAACTTGCTGTCATCCGTCATGCGGATGCGCAGCTTGCCCTTGCCCCGCTCCAGGTCGGCCAGCAGGTTGGAGAGGCCCTTGAGGAGGTTGGTCCCGCCCGTCTCGGCCGTGCGGCGCAGCACCTCGGGGTTGGTCATCACGAAGTTCGCGGGGCTCATCGCGTCCACGAATTGCCGCGTGTAGAAATCCACCTTCTGCGCGGTCTTCTCGTCCAGCCCGTCCGCGCTGTTGACGGCGGTGGTGAAGTAGCGCGCCGCCAGCAGGTAGGATTGGCGGATGAAGTCGAAGACCTCGTTCTCGCGCCAGGCGTCGTCCTTGAAGCGGCGGTCGCCGCGGGGTTCCTCGATGACGGGGCCCGGGTCGCCGCCCATCATGCGCCGCGCGGTGTTGGACCAGAGGGTGATGTAGTCCTGCCAGAAGCCGAGCTGCGCCTCCATCAGCTTGGCCGGGTTGGCCATGAGGCGGCTCGTCATCTCCATGAAGGCACCGCCGATGTTCAGCGGGTCGGGGTTGGCGTCGGTCTCGGCCTGGCGCTTCAGGAAGTCCGTCACGATGCGCTGGCTGCGCTCCGCCACCTCGGCCATGGTGCGGGTGACGAGGCGGGGGTCGGGCAGGCGGAAGTCTGGCGTCAAGTCGCCGGGCTTGTCGGTCATTCGGGGTCCTGTGGCGGGTGCCGCGGTCTCGTGGGGCAGGATAGGCGCTTTCGGCGCGGCGCGCGAGTTTCGCGGTACATTCCGGCGAAGGCCAATCTGCTTTATCCAGGCATGATCCGCCGGAGGGGATGATCGCGTGCGACGCCACACCATGCCTGCCAAAGCCCTGCCGGGGCTGTTCATCGTGGCGCTGCTGCTGCCGGGCTGCGGTGGCCTGCCCGAGCGCGGCAACCCCCTCTCCCTCTGGCGCGACGCGACGGGGGCGAGCCTGGATGCGCGCCTGCCGCCCCCCGGGCTCGACCAGCCCACCCCCAACCTGGCCAGCGTGCCGCCGGTGCCCAACCGGCCGGACCTCGCCACGCGCAACGCCATCCTGCGGGGGCTGGAGGGCACGCGCGAGGACGCCGCCACCCCGCTGCCCGAGGGCCGTGAGGATGCGCCCCGCGCCGCGGCGGCTGCCCCCGGCAACCCGCCCATCCCGGCCGGTCCGCCGCCGCCGCCGCGCCTGGTGCGCGCGCCCGGCGTACCCTGGGGCCCCGCGCGCGGGGCGGCGCCCGCGCCCGCGCTGCCGCCGCTGCCCCAGCCGGAGCCCGGCGCCCCGCCGCCGCCGCCCGCGCCGGAGCTTCTCGCCCCGCCGCCGCCGCCCGACCTGCGGGGCGGATGACGCACTGCCACGACTCCGCTACACCCGCCCCATCATCAACCGCCAATGGCCCGCGCCCGCGGGCCTAGCCCGGCAGGCCGAGCGCCCGCCCGACCGAGGAGTGGCCACCCATGGCCGAGGAATTCCACCGCATCCGCCGCCTGCCGCCCTATGTCTTCGCCGAGGTGAACACCGCCAAGGCCAAGGCCCGGGCCGCCGCGGAGGACATCGTGGACCTCGGCATGGGCAACCCCGACAGCCCGACGCCCGCGCACATCGTGGCCAAGCTGGTCGAGACGGTGCAGGATCCGCGCAGCCACCGCTATTCCATGTCCAAGGGCATCCCCGGGCTGCGCAAGGCGCTGGCCGGCTATTACGCCCGCCGCTTTGGCGTGAAGCTCGACCCGGAGACGGAGGTGGTGGCCACGCTCGGTTCCAAGGAGGGGCTGGCGAACCTCGCCCAGGCCATCACCTCGCCGGGCGACACGATCCTGGTGCCCAACCCGTCCTATCCCATCCACCAGTTCGGCTTCATCATCGCGGGCGCGACCGCGCGCAGCATCCCCTACACGCCCGATGACGCGATGCTGGAGGCCATCACCCGCGCGGTGAAGCATTCCGTGCCCAAGCCCACCGCGCTGATCGTCAACTTCCCGTCCAACCCGACGGCGCTGCTGGCCAGCCGCGAATTCTACAAGGAGCTGGTGCGGATCGCCCGCCAGCATGAGTTGTTCATCCTGAGCGACCTGGCCTACGCCGAACTTTACTTCGATGAGGCCAACCCGCCGCCTTCCGTGCTGGAAATCCCCGGTGCCATGGATTGCACGGTGGAGTTCACCAGCCTCTCCAAGACCTACAACATGCCGGGCTGGCGCATGGGCTTCGCGGCGGGCAACCCCCGCCTGATCTCGGCGCTGGCGCGGGTGAAGTCCTACCTGGACTATGGCGCCTTCACGCCCATCCAGGTGGCCGCCGCCGCCGCGCTGAACGGCCCGCAGGATTGCGTGGCGGAGATGCGGGCGCTGTACCGGGAGCGCCGCGACGTGCTGGTGAAAGGCCTCCAGCAGGCCGGCTGGGACGTGCCGCCCTGCGAGGGCTCCATGTTCCTCTGGGCGCCCATTCCCGAGCGTTTCCGCGAGCTGGGCTCGGTCGGCTTCTCCAAGCTGCTGCTGGAGAAGGCCAAGGTGGCCGTGGCCCCCGGCGTGGGCTTCGGCGAGCACGGCGACGGGCATGTCCGCGTCGCCCTCGTCGAGAACAGCCAGCGCATCCGCCAGGCGCTGCGCGGCATCCGCACTTTCTTGCAGGGCGACAACGCAGCCCCCGTCGAGGAACAGATCAAGGCATGACTTCCCCTCTCAAACTCGGCGTGGCGGGGCTTGGCACCGTCGGCGCCGGCGTGGTGTCCCTGCTGCGCGCCAATGCGGACCTCATCACGGCCCGCGCGGGCCGGCCCATCGAGGTGGTGGCCGTTTCGGCCCGTGACCGCGGGCGGGACCGTGGCGTGTCGCTGGACGGCCTCGCCTGGCACGACGACCCCCTGGCGCTGGCGACCGCGCCCGGGCTGGACGCGGTGGTGGAGGTGATGGGCAGTTCCGAAGGCCCGGCGCGCGCGCTGGTCGAGGCGTCGCTCGCCGCCGGCCGGCCGGTGGTCACCGCCAACAAGGCGCTGCTCGCCACCCATGGCGTGGCCCTGGCGCGGCTGGTGGAGAAGACGGGCACGACCCTGGCCTATGAGGCCGCGGTGGCGGGCGGCATCCCCGCCATCAAGGCGCTGCGCGAAGGGCTGGCCGCCAACCGCATCACCCGCGTGGCCGGCATCCTGAACGGCACCTGCAACTACATCCTGACCGAGATGCGCCAGAAGGGCTTGCCCTTCGCCGAGGTGCTCAAGACCGCGCAGGACCTCGGCTATGCCGAGGCCGACCCCAGCTTCGACATTGACGGCGTGGACGCGGCGCACAAGCTCGCCATCCTGGCGGCGCTCGCCTTCGGCCGGCCGGTGGATCTGGAGGCGCTGCACATCGAGGGCATCCGCCACGTCTCCGCACTCGACATCGCGCTGGCCGGCGAACTCGGCTACCGGATCAAACTGCTGGGCATCGCCTCGCAGGAGGCGGGCGGCGTGACCGCCCGCGTCCACCCCTGCATGGTGCCGGAGGCGAGCCCGCTGGCGGCCGTCGAGGGCGTGTTCAACGCCGTGCTGGCCGAGGGCGACGCCGTGGGGCGCGTGGTGCTGCAAGGCCGCGGCGCCGGCGCCGGCCCCACCGCCAGCGCGGTGGTGGCGGACCTCATCGACCTCGCACGCGGGCGTGCCGCGCCGCTCTGGGGTGCCGCGTCCGAGACGCTCGATGCCTCGCCCGCCCTGCCCATGGCGGCCCATCGCGGCGCCTACTACCTGCGGCTGATGGTGCTGGACCAGCCGGGCGTGATCGCGGATGTGACGGCGGTGCTGCGCGATGCGCGCATCAGCCTCGAATCCATGCTCCAGCGCGGCCGCGCGCCGGGCGAGGCGGTGCCCGTCGTCCTCGTCACCCATGAGTGCGAGGAGGCGCAGATGCGCCAGGCGCTCACCCGCCTCGCATCCCTGCCCACCGTGGTGGAACCCCCCGCCATGATCCGCATCGAGGCGCTGTGAGCGTCCACCCCCGGAGGAACGACCAATGAGCGAGACCGAAGCCAAGCCCATGATGCAGGTGGACCGCAACCTGGCGCTGGAGCTGGTGCGCGTGACCGAGGCTGCCGCCCTCTCGGCCAGCCGCTGGGTCGGCAAGGGCGACAAGAACGCGGCCGATGGCGCGGCGGTGGAGGCCATGCGCGCCGCCTTCGACAGCGTGGCCATTGATGGCACCGTCGTGATCGGCGAGGGCGAGATGGACGAGGCGCCGATGCTCTACATCGGCGAGAAGGTGGGGCTCTACGCCAAGTCCGGCGGCGGCATGCGCGCCGACATCGCGGTAGACCCGCTGGAGGGCACCTCCATCACCGCCAAGGGCGGACCCAACGCCATGGCCGTGGTGGCGCTGGCCGGGCGCGGCGGCTTCCTGCACGCCCCCGATGTCTACATGGACAAGATCGCCGTCGGCCCCGGCCTGCCCGAGGGCGTGGTGGACCTGGACCGCAGCCCGGAGGAAAACCTGCACGCACTGGCCAAGGCCAAGGGCGTGGGCGTGGGCGACCTGACCGTCTGCACGCTGGACCGTGACCGCCACAAGGACATCATCAAGGCCTGCCGCGCGGCCGGTGCGCGCCTGATGCTGATCCCCGATGGCGACGTCTTCGGCGTGGTGGCGGTGGCGCAGCCCGAGGCGGGCGTGGACATGTATCTGGGCTGGGGCGGCGCCCCCGAGGGCGTGCTGGCGGCGGCGGCACTTCGCTGCATCGGCGGCCAGATGCAGGGGCGCCTGATCTTCGAGGACGACACCCAAATCGAGCGCGCGCGCGAGATGGGCATCACCGACATCCACGCCAAGTATTCCATGGAGGACATGGCCAAGGGCGACGTCATGTTCGCCGCCACCGGCGTCACCACCGGCCCGCTGCTGCGCGGCGTGCGCTTCTTCGCCGGCGGCGCGACCACGCATTCCATCGTGATGCGCAGCAAGTCCGGCACGGTGCGCTATGTCGAGGGCCAGCACAATTTCCGCGTGAAGCCCATTTTCTGATGGAGACCGCGCTCGGGGTCGAGCGGAGCCTGAGCGGGCGCCGCTGGCTCTGGCGCCCGCATGAGGGACGGGTCGCGGCCGGGCTGTCCCAACGCCTGGGCCTGCCGGAACTGATCGGCCGGCTGATGGCGGCGCGGGGCATCGGCCTCGACGCCGCCGAGGCCTTCCTGAACCCGACGCTGCGCGCCCTGCTGCCCGACCCCTCGGTGCTGCTGGACATGGACGCGGCCGCCGGGCGCATCGCGGACGCGGTGGCGCGCCGCGAACGCGTGGCCGTCTATGCGGACTACGACGTGGACGGCGCGTGCTCGGGCGCCATCATGCTGCATGCATTGCGCGCATGGGGGGTGGAGGCCACCCACTACGTGCCCGATCGCCTTGCCGAGGGCTATGGCCCCAATGGCCCCGCCATCGCGCGGCTGGTGGCGGAGGGGGCCAACCTCATCATCTGCGTGGATTGCGGCATCGCGGCGCATGAGGCGCTGGCGGTGGCGGACGGCCAGGCCGATGTGGTGGTGCTGGACCACCACAAATCCGACGGCGCGCCGCCGCGCGTGGTGGCGGCGGTGAACCCCAACCGCTTCGACTGCGCCTCGGGCCTTCGCCAGCTGTGCGCGGCCGGCGTGGCCTTCCTGGCCACCGTCGCCATTCAGCGCGAACTGCGACGGCGGGGCTTTTTCGCGGCGCGACCGGAGCCCGACCTTCGCCTGCTGCTGGACCTGGTGGCGCTGGCGACGGTCTGCGACGTGGTGCCGCTGGTGGGCGTGAACCGGGCGCTCGTGGTGCAGGGCCTGCGGGTGCTGGGGCGGCGCGAGCGCGCCGGGATGGCCGCGCTGCTGGACTTGGCCGCGGCGCGCGATGCGCCCAGCGCGCACACGCTGGGCTTCGTGCTGGGCCCGCGCATCAATGCGGGCGGGCGCATCGCGGCGCCCGACCTGGGCTTGCGCCTGCTGACCGAGGCCGACCCCATCGCCGCCCGCGCCATGGCCGAGCGGCTGGATTCCGTGAACCGCGAACGCCAGGAGGTCGAGGCCGGCGTGCTGGCCTCCGCCATGCGCCAGGCCGAGGCGCAGCGTGAGGCGGGCCATGCCGTGCTGCTGCTGCATGGCGAGGGCTGGCACCCGGGCGTGGTCGGCATCGTGGCCGGCCGGGTGCGCGAACGCTTCAACCGGCCAGCCTGCGTGGCCGGCGTGGCGGATGGCATGGCCAAGGGCTCGGGACGCTCCGTGCCAGGCTTCGACCTGGGGGCCGCCGTGATCGCCGCCCGCCAGGCGGGGCTGCTGGTGGCGGGCGGCGGGCACGCCATGGCCGCGGGCTTTACCATCGAGGCCGCGCGTCTGCCCGCGCTGCACGCCCTGCTCGACGAGGCGCTTGCCCCCGCGCGTGACCTTCCGGACATGGCGCCCATGGTGCTGGACGGCGCGCTGACGGTGCGCGGTGCCACGCTCGAACTGGCGCAAGCCGTGGCGAACCTCGGCCCCTTCGGCGCGGGGCATGACGAGCCGGTGCTGGCCCTGACCCGCGCGCGCGTCGTGAAAGCCAGCCGCGTGGGGCGGGAAGGAACCACCATCCGCAGCTTCCTCCAGGGCGAGGATGGCGGGCGGCTCAAGGCCGTGTGCTTTCGCGCGGGAGATGGCCCCTTGGCCGCGGCGCTGGATTTCCCTGGCGCGGCACTGAACCTCTGCGGCTACCTGCGGACGGAACACTGGCAGGACCAGGTGGGCGTCGGGTTCCATATTCTGGACGCCGCGCGCTGCTGAACGCGCCTTGTTCCGCCAGCGTTCAGAATGAGTGAGAGAAAATTCCTGTAGATCACTGAAATTCCGCGACGTCCATGGATCGCGCGCGGTTGTGCTGCAAGAAAAATTTCAACCAAACCCAAAATGCCCTTTGCGGATGACGTTTAACCTATGATTAAAATCAACCCCATGGCGTGATAGGAACTAGGAGTGCAATCCATGGGTGAAATTCTTCCTGTCATGAAAGGGCCCGTATTGGATAGAAAGGTGCGGGAATCCCTCGACCGCTGGCCCCAGCGCCCGCCCGGCATCGAGCCGTCCCTCAAGCAGCCGGGAACCTGGCTGAAGGCGCGGCCGGACAGTGCCTGCACCGTCCACCAGCCCTATCTGAAGCTGCCGGGTTCGAAGCAGCTCAAGACCCTGCCGGATGGGCTCTACCTCCACTTCAGCCCCCGCCCGGACGAGCCCTATGTGGACATCCTCTGCATCGAGGCGTGCAGCACCTACCAGAACCTGCTGGACAAGCGCTCGCGCTTCGCGCCCTCCACGGGCTCCCTGCTCGCGGTGTGTCCGGTGGACTGGCTGATGCAGCCGATCCGGCCCGGCAGCGCCATCCCGCGCTGGCGGCTGATCCGCACCATCAACCACGAGCCGCGCGCGCCGCTGATCCTGCCGGTGCGCGATGCGCGGGTGCTCTTCGCCCTGCGGCCGCAGCACTACATGGGCTTCGTGTCCTCGCAGACCGCCCATGCCCATGAGTTCTACTGCCCCATGGACGCGCTGATGGATGAGGGCGGGGACCAGAATCCTGCCCTGCGCGCCCTGATGGCCCGCGCCGCCGCCGCGGCCAACTTCATGGAACTCCCCGCCCGTGCCGAGGGCTGGGATGGCGCCCCGCTGGACAAGGATTGAGCAGAGGCCGGGCGCCGGCGCCGTGACACGCGCCGGCGGCGCATTCCCCAGGCAGCCGACACGGCCCATAAGGAGGCATCCCTCCCGGCCGAGGTCGCCCGCCTTGCTCATCACCGATCCCTGGTTCTACGCGCTGGCCATCCCGGCCTTCCTGCTGACGGGCATCAGCAAGGGCGGCTTCGCCTCGGGGGCGGGGAATGCCGCCGTGCCGCTCATGTCGCTGGCCATCCCGGCCCCCCAGGCGGCGGGGATCGCCCTGCCGGTGCTGTGCGCCATGGACATCTCGGCGCTGCGGGCCTGGTGGGGGAAGTGGGATGTGGCGCAGCTGCGCGCCACCCTGCCAGGGGCGATGCTGGGCATCGGGGCCGGCAGCCTGGTCTTCGGCGCGCTGTCCGATGCCGCGGTGAAGCTCATCATCGGCGTCATCACGCTGGCCTTCATCGCGCGCAGTCTCTGGCTGGAGCGGGCGGGGGCCAGCCGCAAGCCGGCCGAGACCAACCATGCGAAGGGTAATTTCTGGGGCGGCGTCTCGGGCTTCACCAGCTTCATCGCCCATGCGGGCGGGCCGCCGCTCGCCGTCTATCTCTACCCGCTGCGGCTGGAGCGCGCGCGGCTCGCCGCCACCACCGTCTTCTTCTTCGCCAGCATCAACTACGTGAAGCTGGTGCCGTATTTCTTCCTGGGCGCGCTGTCCGTGCAGAACGTGCTGACCAGCCTGGTGCTGCTGCCGCTGGCCCCCATCGGGATCAAGCTCGGCGTCTGGCTTTCCGCGCGGGTGGATGACAAGCTCTTCTACCGCATCATCCATGTGCTGTTGTTCGTGACCGGCTGCCAGCTGGTCTATGAGGGGCTTCGATGACACAAATCCTGGGCGTCTTGGGCGGCATGGGACCGTTGGCCTCGGCCGACTTCATGCGGCAACTGACCCTGCTGACGCCGGCCGAGGACGATCAGGACCATATCCCCACCATCCTCTGGTCCGACCCGCGCGTGCCCAACCGCACCGCCGCACGCCTGGCCGGCGGCGAGGACCCCTTGCCGGCCCTGATGCGCGGCATCCGCGGGCTGGAGGCGGCCGGGGCAGGGGCCATCGCCATCCCCTGCAACACCGCCCATGGCTGGTTCGACGCCATGGCGGCGCAGACGGCGCTTCCCATCCTGCACATCGTGGACGCGGCGCGGGCCGACCTGCTGCGCCAGGGCGTGAGCGAGGGGCCCATCGGGCTGATGGGCACGGCCGGCACGCTGGCCATGCGGCTCTACCAGGAGCGCATCGGTTTCGAATGCCTGACGCCGAGCGAGGAAGAGATGGCGCGCCTCGTCACCCCGGCCATCGGCGCCGTGAAGGCCAACAGGGTGCAGGAAGCCTACGCCCCGCTGGCCGAGGCCGCCCGCCTGCTGCGCGCGCGGGGGGCGAAGGCCGTGGTGCTGGGCTGCACGGAAATCCCGCTCGGCATTGCGGCCGGCCCGGCGCTGGAATTCCCGGTGGTGGACACGGTGGCCGCGCTCGCCCGCGCCGCCATCGAGTGGTCGGGGCGTCAGCCGGTCCAGTAGCCCTGGTGCGGGAGGGCGCCCTCGTCTTCCAGCAGCGGGCCCAGCACCGTGACGGGTTCGGCCGCGCTCTCCAGCACTGCCCGGCAGGAGAGCGAGAGGCCCGCATTCTCGGGCCTGGCGTTCCGCAGATGCAGGATGGCGCCGGCCGAGAGCCCGTACACCACGCGCCCCAGCCCCGTGTAGAAGATGGCCGCCGCGCACATGGCGCAGGGTTCGCCGCTGGAATAGATGGTGGCCGCGCGCAGCCTCTCACGCGGAATGCCGGAGGCGATCACGGCCCTGCAGGCGTTCATCTCCGAATGGGCCAGCGTGCCGCCGCCGCCCGCGCCCTGGGTGGACATGCCCTCCGCCAGCACCGTGCCGTCAGCCTCGGCGATCACGGCCGCGAAGGGCCGGTCGCCGCGCGCGCGCGCTTCACCGGCCAGGGCGAAGGCGCGGCGCAGCAGCGCGAGGTCCAGCGCCGAGGCGCTCATCCGACCGGCTTCACCCCGCACCAATCCGCGATGAAGGTGGCCATGGCCAGCGTCGTGGTCTTGAGGTGCGCGAGGTTCGTCCGCTCGTCGAAGGCATGCGCGCCCTCGCCCTTGGGGCCGTAGCACAGCGCCGGGATGTCGAAATACAGCCCGTAGAAGCGCGTGTCGTTCACCGCCGTCGTGATGCGGGCGGGCATGTCCTCGCCGAAGGCCTGGCGGTGGGCGTCGGCCAGCACGGCCTCGGCCTCGGTACCCGGTTCCAGCACATAGCCATCGGCCAGGAAGCCGTGCCAGAGGATGTCCGGCGGGTTGTTGGCCAGGAAGTTGTTGGAGCGCGCAGCGGCGGCCACGGCGCGTTCCACCCCGGCCCGCGCCTCGGCCACGTCGGTGCCGGGCAGCAGGCCGATGCGGCAATCCACCTCGCACCAGGCGGGCGTGGAGCTGGCCCAGTCGCCGCCGCGGATGATGCCCGGGTTGAACTTCACCGGGTCCGGCACGTCCTTGTACCAGGGGTGGGATTTGGCGGCCTCGTTCACCGCCGCCGTGTGGTCATAGAGCGCCTGGATGAGGTGATAGGCGCTCATGATCGCGTTGCTGCCCGTCTGCGCCACGGCCACATGCACGGGCACGCCGCGCACGCGGATGCGGAACCACAGCGTGCCGGTGTGCGCGCGGGTGATGGTGCCGCCGGTGGGCTCCAGGATCAGGCAGGCATCGGCGCGGTAGCCGCGCAGCAGGGTCGCCAGCGCGCCATTGCCGGTGCTCTCCTCCTCCGTCACGGTCTGGAGGTAGACATCGCCGCAGGGGGCATAGCCCGCGCGCGTGACGGCCTCCATGGCGAAGCACATGGCGGCCACGCCCGCCTTCATGTCATGCGCGCCGCGGCCATACATCCAGCCATCATGGATGGCGGCGGCGTAGGGCGGGTGGCTCCACATCTCGTGCGGGCCCTCGGGCACCACGTCGATGTGGCCCTGGATGATCAGGCTGCGACCCGTGGCGGGCTCGGCCCGCTTCGTGGCCACCACCTGCATGGACAGCGCCGGGTCCACCTCCACCATGGGGCTCGCCTTCGGGTGGTCCTTCAGCGGCACGTCGGCGATGGAGAAACGGTCCACCACATAGCCGCGCTGCGCGAAGCAGCGCGCGATATGGTCTTGCAGGGGCCCCTCGCGCCCGCGCAGCGAGGGGTGGCGGACGATCTCGGCCAGGAAGCGCACCTGCTCGTCGAAGCCCGCCTCCACCGCTTCGGACAGACGCTGGAGGATCGCTTGGTCAGCCATGGGACGGGTCCTGTTCAGGCCGGGGTGGCCAGGATGGCGTTGGTGTAGAAGAGCGGCGAGGGATCATACCGCACCCGGTTCCGCAGCCCCGCCCAGTTGTTCCGCAAATAGTGCACCGGGATGATCCCGAGATCCGCCGTCAGCGCCCGCATGGCCTGCTGGGTCAGCGCGGTGCGGCGCGCCTCGTCCATGGTCCGCAGCGCTTCCTCCAGCGGGCGGTCCACCTCGGCGTTGGAATAGAGCAGGCGGTTGAAGGGGCCGACACCCGTCGCCGGGTCCCGCGTCATCGCCACCTGGCGCATCATGTTGGCCGCGGTGCTGGTGGTGAAGGTCGCGAAGATCACGGAGAATTCGCGGGCCGTGGCGCGGCTGTAGAAATTGGCCGGGGGCAGCACCTCCACCCGCGTCTCGATGCCCGCGCGCGTCCAGCCCTGGGCCACCGCCTGCAGCAGGTCCGCATCGCCCGGAATCCAGCCATTGGGACCATGGATGTTGAGGCGGAAGCCCTCGCCCCAGCCCGCCTCGCGCAGCAGGGCGCGGGCGCGGTTCACGTCATAGGCCATCTCCGGCAGGTCCGGCACGCGGTCGGGCAGGGAGGGGGCGGCGAACTGGTTGGCCGGCCGCCCCTGGCCCTGGAACAGCCGCTCCACGATGCCCTGGCGCGGAATGGCGAGGCTGAGCGCCTGGCGCACCCGCACGTCACGCAGCGGGTTGCGCTCCAGCGGCTGGCCCGCGCGGTTGAACATGTGCGGCGCCGGTTCGCGCACCGTGTCGGGCATGATGTAGCTGGTGGTGACGCTGTCCACGCTGAACAGCGCGATGCGCGGGTCGTTGTTGAAGCGCGGGATGTCCTGGAAGGGGACGTTGTCGATCAGGTCCACATCACCCGCCAGCAGCGCCGCGCTGCGCGCCCCGGCATTGGTCAGGAAGCGGAAGACGGCGCGCGGCCAGGGCGCGGGCTCGCCCCAGTAATCGGGGTTGCGCTCCACCTCCAGCCGCTCGCCCTGGGCGTAGGAGACGAATTTGTAAGGCCCGGTGCCGATCATGCCCCGGCCCGCGTTGAAGTCGGCCAGCGTCGCATTCGCGTGGATGCGGCGCGACAGGATATGGATCGCGATGATGTCGCGCGGGAAGAAGGGCGTGGGCGCGCTGGTGTGGAAGCGCACCGTCACGGGGTCCACCACCTCCACCCGGCGCACGCTGCGGACCATGGGGGTGAAGGGGCCGGGCGAGTTGGGCACCTGGGGCACGCGCTCGAAGCTGAAGGCGATGTCCTCTGGCTCGAAGGGCGTGCCGTCGTGGAAGCGCACGCCGGAGCGCAGCTTGAACTCCCAGGTCAGGTCATCCACCACCCGCCAGGATTCCGCCAAGCGCGGGCGCAGGCTGCCATCGGTGTGCATGAGGACCAGTGTCTCGAAGATCTGGCCCAGCAGCGCGTTGTTGTTGTTGGTGCTGTGGAAGTGGGGGTCCATCCCGGTCGGGATGCCGGCCATGCCGACCGTCAGCGGGCGGTTGGGCTGGGCCAGCGCCACCCCCGTGGGCAGGGCGAGAAAGGGCGAGGCGAGCAGGGCGCGGCGTTGCATGAAAGGCTCTCGTCAGGGCGGTGAAGGATGCCATGCGATGCGGCGGGCCCGCCCCTGTCAAGCCGTCACTCCACGCGACGGCGGAAGAACAACAGGGGGATGCCCACACCGGCCACCAGCGCGCCCAGCAGCATCCACTTGATCCAGGGCTGGTAGTGCGGCGCGCCGAATTTCTCCAGGAAGATGATGAAGATGACGGTGGAGCCGATGATGCTGAAGCCCACGAATCGGCCCGCGATGCTGACCTCGTGGCGCGGGTTGCGGTGATCCATGATGTCCCTCCCTGTGTTCCGACTCACGTGGGGCCAAGCGCGGCCGCGTAAAGCTCGGGCTTGAAGCCCAGCATCCGCCGCGCGCCGAGGTCCAGCACGGGCCGCTTCACCATCGAGGGCTGGGCCAGCATCAGCTTGACGGCGCGCGCCTCGGTCAGGTCGGCGCGCTCGGCCTCGGGCAGCTTGCGGAAGGTGGTGCCGGCGCGGTTCAGCAGCGCCTCCCAGCCCAGTTCCTGCACCCAGGCGCCGAGCAGGGCAGGGGGCAGGCCATCGGTCTTGAAGTCATGGAAGCGGTGGGCCACCCCCGCCTGATCCAGCCAGGCCCGCGCCTTCATCACCGTGTCGCAGTTGCGGATGCCGTACAGCGTGATCAATGGCCGCGTCCTCGTCCCTTGGGTGCCGCCAGCATGGCGCCTTTCGGGGGTGCGGTGAAACCGGCTTCTGCGTCCGGCGTTGCCGTTGCACACCCGGAGCATTCCCATGGCCAAGCAGCCCCCGCAGCATCAGGACCACCAACCCGGCAGCGAGGCCGACATGACGCCCCGCCCGCGCAGCTTCATGGAGGACTGGCCCGGCGGCGACGCGCTGGCGGGCAAGACCGCCATCATCAGCGGGGGTGATTCCGGCATTGGGCGCGCGGTGGCCATCGGCTTCGCCAAGGAGGGGGCCGATGTGGTGATCCTCCACAAGGAGGAGCACGAGGACGCCGCCGAAACCCTGCGCCACATCGTCGAGGCCGGCGGCCGCGGCCACGCCATCGCGGGCGACATCGGCGACCCGCAATTCTGCGCGCGCGCGGCGCAGGAGGCGGTGGAGTTCCTGGGCGGCCAGGTGGACATCCTGGTGAACAACGCGGCCGAGCAGCACCCCTGCGAGGACTTCGCGGAGATCCCGGTGGGCCAGGTGGACCGCACCTTCCGCACCAACATCCTGGGCATGTTCTGGCTGACCAAGGCGGTGCTGCCGCACATGCCGAAGGGCTCGGCCATCATCAACTCCACCTCGGTCACGGCCTATAAGGGCAGCCCGCAGCTGGTGGACTATGCCTCGACCAAGGGCGCCATCGTGGGCTTCACCCGCAGCCTGGCCCTCGCCCTGTGGGAGGACCGGCAGATCCGGGTGAATGGCGTGGCGCCGGGCCCGATCTGGACGCCGCTGATCCCCTCCTCCTTCGACGAGGACCGCACGGCCTCGCACGGCTCGGGCGTGCCGCTCGACCGGCCGGGACAGCCGGATGAGGTGGCACCCTGCTACCTGTTCCTCGCCGACCCGTTGCGCTCCTCCTACATGACGGGCCAGGTGCTCCACCCCAATGGCGGCACGGTGGTGAACGGGTGAACCGCGCCCAGTGGTATGCCGGGCTGCGCAAGCCCGGCTGGAAGCCACCGGATTGGGCGGTGCCCGTGGTCTGGGGGGTGCTCTACCCCATGATCCTGCTGGCAGGGTGGCTGGTGTGGCGCCAGGTGGGCTGGGGGGTCGAGATGGCCGCCTGGGCCGCGCAGATGGCGCTCAACCTGGCCTGGCCTGCCGTCTTCATGGGGCTTCGTTCGCTGAATGGCGCAGTGGTGCTGGCTGGCCTGCTATGGCTGTCCATCCTGGCCTGTGTCGTGCTGTTCCTGCCCGTCAGCGCCTGGGCGGCGGGGCTGATGCTGCCATACCTGCTCTGGGTGGGTTTCGCCGTGGCGCTGACCGAGGCCATCCGCCGGCTCAACCCATAGAAAAGGCCCGGGGCGCGTGGCCCCGGGCCCTTCCCGCCCTGCGGCATGGTCAGTTACCGTTGCGGCCGGCCTCGCTGGCGCGTTCCCGGTCCTGGGCGAAGTTGCCGCCGCCGGAGCCACCTGAACCCGACGCGCCGCCACTGCCGCCCGACTGGCTGGCCTGCCCGCCCTTGCGGCCGGCTTCCGCGGCCAGGGCATGGTCCTTCGAGAAGGAACGGTCGCCGGGGGCGACGCTCTGCCCACCCTTGCGGCCGGCTTCCGCCGCCAGCTCGTGGTCTTGCGAGAAGCTCCGCTTTTCGGCGGGCACGCTCTGCCCACCCTTGGATGCGATCTCACGCTGCTTGTCGTTGTCCATCGCGGCAAATCCGCGCTCACTCTTCTGGTCAGCCATGTTGTATTCCTCCAGTTGATCTGGCCCGCCTTGGCGGCGGACATGACATCAACCAGTCAAAATTGATGTAGTTTCTTGATGAAGAGTGATTAAATATGTAAATAGGTTAACGGTGACTGGACACCACCTTGAGCGTGGCCTTTGGTGAAGGCGATTACACTCCATCAATTTTGGTGTGTGCGGTTTTACTGGAATGACCGGGCAGGGATATTCTCACGCCGGGACCGTTCAACGGCCCCGGCTGCGCTGGTCAGCGATAGCCGTAGGACCGCAGCACATACATCGTGCCCAAGGACCCGCCGAGCGCCGCCAGCAGGCAGGCCAGGCCGATCACGGCGCCCAGGGGTTTGAAGCGCTTTGTCTCCGCATCGCGCGTCAGGGGTTCGGTCCGCGCGCCCAGGACAAGAAGCGTGATGCCAATGATGACGAGGGGGCCCACGAGGGCGGAGGCGACGGACCAGGTCCGGATGGAGGCCGCCCCCTGCTGGGCCAGCTGGATGCGCTCGAAGATGGTGGGCCAGGAGATGGCCGCGCCGGCCAGGATGCAGGCCAGGCCGGCCAGACGGTGCTTCACATCCGCATTCATGAGCTTTTCCGCCAAGTGCATGATGAAGCTTCAAGATGGGATGCAAGGAATGGCGGCGGCGAGGCCCGGAGCCCCGCCGCCCGCGCGACTCAGCCGCGCGTCTTGTCGGTGTTTTCCGCCCCGGGCTTGCCGCCGAGGCGGCCCGCTTCCGCCACCCGATCATGCTCCTGCGAGAAGTGCCGGGCGATCCCAGGCGAGGGGTTGGGGTCCTGGCGGGGCACGCCGGTGAATTTGGGCTCGGCCAAGGCGGGGTCGGGCTGATGGTCCTGCTTCTTGTGGGCCATGGTGGGGTTCCTCCTGTGCTGGCCGCGGCGTGGCGCGGACAAGGGGAGAACCGGCGAAGGGGGCGGGTGGTTTCCGTTGCCCGTGATGTCATCCATTCATTTTTATGATATTCCGAAAGCCAGGGCCGATGGGAGAAGGATCAGGCGCATGGCGCTGCTGGGACGGGCCAATTTCGCCTGGCAATCGGATTATGGGCAGTTCTACGTCATCGACACGGAAGATGCCGGCTTCCGTGCGCCGGAGAACATCACGCCCGAGATGGAACGTCGCGGCCTGCATGTCCCGCAGAGCGGCCTCGTCATCTACACCCAAGACTGCCTGCAACAGCACATCCGCATCGCCATCCATGCTTCGCAGCCCGTGCCTTCCGACAACGAGCCCATGGGCGGCCGGGTCTGGACGCGCGTCGAGACGGTGCGGGCGCGGTTTCCCTACCGCACCTTTACCCTCGCCAGCCCCTCGGCGCCGGATGTTCTGCCCTGCGTTCCCTTTTTCGCCCTGCCGGCGAGCGAGGTGATGGTGCGGGTCAGCTGGATGGAGTTCGAGGGCCGCCGCGACGACAGCCTGCCCTTCGAACCCGATGTGATCCAGTTGGAGTTCTGGCCTGCCTGAGGCCTACTCCCACTCGATCGTCCCCGGCGGCTTGCTCGTGATGTCATAGGTCACGCGGTTCACGCCGCGCACCTCGTTCACGATGCGGTTGGACACCCGCGTCAGGAAGGACATGTCGAAGGGATAGACATCGGCCGTCATGCCATCCGTGCTGGTCACGGCGCGCAGCGCGCAGGCGCTGTCATAGGTGCGGCCATCGCCCATCACGCCCACGGTCCGCACCGGCAGCAGCACGGCGAAGGCCTGCCAGATGGCGTCATAGAGGCCGGCCGCGCGGATTTCCTCCAGGAAGATGCTGTCCACCTTGCGCAGGATGTCCGCCTTCTCCCGCGTGACCTCGCCGGGGATGCGGATGGCGAGGCCAGGCCCGGGGAAGGGGTGCCGGCCCACGATCTCCTCCGGCATGCCCAGTTCCCGGCCCAGGGCGCGCACCTCGTCCTTGAACAAGTCGCGCAGGGGCTCCACCAGCTTCATCCGCATTCCGGCCGGCAGCCCGCCCACATTGTGGTGCGACTTGATGGTGACCGAGGGGCCGCCCGTGGCCGAGATGCTCTCGATCACGTCCGGGTAGAGCGTGCCCTGGGCGAGGAAATCCGCGCCGCCGACCTTGTTCTGCTCCTCCTCGAACACCTCGATGAAGAGGCGGCCGATGGTCTTGCGCTTCACCTCCGGGTCCGTGACGCCCGAAAGCTGGCCCAGGAACAGGTCCGACGCGTCGCGGTGGACCAGCTTGATGTTGAAGCGGTCGCGGAAGGTCGCCACCACCTGGGCGCTTTCGTTGGCGCGCATGAGGCCATGGTCCACATAGATGCAGGTGAGCTGGTCGCCGATCGCCTCATGGATCAGCACGGCGGCCACCGAGGAATCCACCCCGCCCGAAAGCCCGCAGATCACCCGGCCATTCCCCACCTGGGCGCGAATCCGCGCCACCGCCTCGGCGCGATAGGCGCCCATGGTCCAGTCGCCGCGGCAGCCGCAGACGCCCTGCGTGAAGTTCTGCAAGAGTTGGGCACCATGCGGGGTATGGACCACCTCGGGGTGGAACATGGTGCCGTAGAAGCGGCGCGCGTCATCGGCGATGACGGCGAAGGGCGCGCCCTCGCTGCTGGCCACCACGCGGAAGCCGGGGGGCAGCTTCGTGATGCGGTCGCCATGGCTCATCCAGACCTGCTCGCGCGCGCCGGGGGCCCAGACGCCCTGGGTGATGGCGCATTCGCCGGTCACGTCCACGAAGGCGCGGCCGAATTCCTTGTGGTCGGAGCCCTCGACCAGGCCGCCCAGATGGTGCGCCATGGCCTGCTGCCCGTAGCAGATGCCCATGACGGGCAGGCCCATCTCGAACACCACGGCGGGGGGGCGGGGGCTTTCGCCCTCGTTCACGCTGGCCGGGCCGCCGGAGAGGATGATGCCCTTGGGCGCGAATTCCCGGATTCGCGCCTCCGGGGCGGCGTTGTAAGGCCAGATCTCGCAATAGACGCCGGATTCACGCAGGCGCCGCGCGATGAGCTGCGTCACCTGGCTGCCGAAATCGAGGATGAGGATGCGGTCGTGCTGGCTCATGGCCGCTTGGACCATTTTTCCCCGCGCCGCTCAAGCGGGCGCGGCGCGGGTCAGCGCGGCAGCTTGGTCGTGGCCGTCGCCGTCAGCAGGGTGTGGATGGGGTCCCAGGCATAGGCGAGCTGCTGGACGGGGGTCCCGCCGAAGTTCAACCCCTCCCGCGCCACCAGCCTGGCACCCAGCCGCTCATAGAACCAGCGGGACGGATTGCCCTCCAGCACCCAGGCGAAGGCCGACTGCGCGCCGAGCGAGGCCAGGTGCGAGGCGGTGGCGCGCATGAGCCGCCGGCCGATGCCGCGCTCGCGGAAATCCTCCAGGAGATAGAGCGTCTCGATCTCGCCCTCCGCCAGCCCTTCGCGGCGGGCGAGGCCACCGGTGGCGAAGCCCACCACGCCCGAGCCCGCGGCCTCATTGCCATCGGCCACCGCCACGAAGCCCGCATGGCCGCCGCGGCGCAGCATCATGGCGCGCTCATATTGCGCGGCCTCCTGCGACACCGAGATCCCCGCCAGGTAGGCATCGGGCAGGATGCCGGCATAGGTGCCCCGCCAGCAGGCCAGATGCACCAGGGCCATGCCCCGCGCGTCACCCGGGCGGGCGCGCCGGATGGTGACCACCTCGCGGGCCGCCCGTCAGGCCGCGCGCGTGAGCACGGCGCAGAAGAAGCCATCCGTGCCATGCGCGGCGGGGGAGAGCAGCAGATGCGGGCCGGGGCAGGGCGCCTCGCCCGGCAGCCCGGCCTCGGTCCAGGCCTCGGCGAGGGGAACCGCGCGGAACTCGGGCCGGGCGTCGAGCAGATGCTGGACCTGCAATTCATCCTCCTCGGGCAGCAGCGAACATGTCGCGTAGATGAGCCTACCCCCAGGCTTCACCAGCTGGGCCGAGATTGCAAGAATTTCACGTTGTTTCGCGAGCAGTTCGGCCAGGTCCTCCGCCGTGGTGCGGCTGCGCGCGTCGGGGTTGCGGCGCCAGGTGCCGGTGCCCGTGCAGGGGGCATCCACCAGCACCCGGTCGAAGGTGGCGGCGCGGCGCTTGGCGAAGCGGTCGCCGGGCGTCAGCAGGTGCGTCTCGGCGTTGTGGACGCCCGCGCGGCGCAGCCGCTTCATCGCACCTTCGAGTCGCGGCGCCGAGACGTCGCAGGCCGTGATCCGCCCCTGGTTCTTCATGTCGGCCGCGATGGCGAGCGTCTTGCCCGCCGCCCCCGCGCAATAATCCAGCACCCGCATGCCCGGCCGCGCGGCCACCAGGGCGGCGATGAGCTGGCTGCCCTCGTCCTGCACCTCGATGAGGCCCTGGAGATAGGCGGGGCTGGCGGCGATGGGCGCGCGGTGGGGCAGGCGCAGCCCATCCGGCGAGAAGCGCATGGGCTCGGGCTTCAGCCCCTCGGCGCGCAGCGCGGCCAGCGCGGCCTCGCGGTCCCCGCGCAGCCGGTTGGCGCGCAGGTCGAGGGGCGCATTGGCCTCCAGCGCCGCCGCCTCCTCGGCCAGCGCGGCGCCGAAGCGCGCCTGCAGGCCCGGATAGGCCCATTCGGGCAGGTTCAGCCGCGGCGCCTCAGGCATGGCCTTGCCCGCCAGCGGCTTGCCGACCAGCGCCTGGGCCACGCCCACCTCGCCCACGTCCAGCGCGCCCGCGCCATAGCGCCCGCCCTCGAACCGGCGCCCGGCCTCGTTGGGCTTCAGCCCCTCCACCAGGATCAGATGCGCCAGCACCAGCAGGCGCGGCGTGATGCGCGCGCCGACCTCGGCCAGCCACCATTCCAGGCGCAGCCGCTGCCGCAGCACGCCCCAGGCGAGGTCCGAGATGAAGCGGCGGTCGCTGCCGCCGATATAGCGCCGCGCGCGGAAGAAATCCGCGGCGATGGCGTCGGCCGGGCGGCGGGGCTGGTCCAGCACCGCGTGCAGCAGGTCAATGGCGGCGGCGTGCCGGCCTTCGGGGGTCACGGCCGGGGGTCAGCCATCGGCGCGGTAGTTGGGGGCCTCGCGCGTCACCGAGACGTCATGCACATGGCTTTCGCGCAGCCCGGCATTGGTGATGCGGCGGAAGCGGGCATTCTTCTGCAAGTCCTGGATGGTGGCGGAGCCGGTGTAGCCCATGGCCGCCTTCAGCCCGCCCACCAGCTGGTGGATGACCGGCCCGACCGGGCCCTTGTAGCCCACCTGGCCCTCCACGCCCTCGGGCACCAGCTTCAGCGTGTCCTGCACCTCGGCCTGGAAGTAGCGGTCGGCGGAACCGCGCGCCATGGCGCCCAGGCTGCCCATGCCGCGATAGGATTTGTAGCTGCGGCCCTGGTAGAGAAAGACCTCGCCCGGCGCCTCATCCGTGCCGGCGAAGAGGCTGCCCATCATCACGCATTCGGCGCCGGCGGCGATGGCCTTGGCGATGTCACCCGAATTGCGGATGCCGCCATCGGCGATGGCGGGCACGCCCTGCTCCTTGGCCGCCGCCGCGCATTCCAGCACCGCCGTCAGCTGCGGCACGCCCACGCCGGCCACGATGCGGGTGGTGCAGATGGAGCCGGGCCCGATGCCGATCTTCACCGCATCCGCCCCCGCCTCGATCAGCGCCAGCGCGCCCTCGGGGGTGGCGACATTGCCCGCCACCACCTGCACGGTGTTGGACAGCCGCTTGATCCGCTCGATCGTCTTCAGCACGCCGCCCGAATGGCCATGCGCCGTGTCCACGATGATGACATCGGCCTCGGCGCCGACCAGCAGTTCGGCGCGCTTGAACCCATCCTCGCCCACGCCCGTGGCGGCCGCGGTGCGGAGCCGGCCCAGCGCGTCCTTCACGGCGGCGGGGTGGGCTTCAGCCTTGTCCATGTCCTTGACGGTGATGAGGCCCACGCAGCGGTTCTGCTCATCCACCACCAGCAGCTTCTCGAGGCGGCGGCTGTGCAGCAGGGTCCGCGCCTGCTCGGCCGTGACGCCGGGGGGGGCGGTGACCAGCCTTTCGCGCGTCATCAGCTCATAGACGCGCTGCTTGGGGTCGGTCGCGAAGCGCACATCGCGGTTGGTGATGATGCCGACCAGGCGGTTGGTGCCGGGTTCCACCACCGGGAAGCCGCTGATGCGGTGCTGGGCCTTCAGCGCCAGCAATTCCGCCAGCGTCTGGTCGGGGTGGACCATGACGGGGTTGACCACCATGCCGCTCTCGAAGCGCTTCACCTGGCGCACCTGCTCGGCCTGGTCCTCGGGCGTCAGGTTCTTGTGGATGACGCCGATGCCGCCGCGTTGCGCCATCGCGATGGCCATGGGCGCCTCGGTCACCGTGTCCATGGCGGCCGAGATGAGCGGGATGTTCAGCGCGATCTCGCGCGTCATCCGCGTGCGGGTGTCGGCCTGGCTGGGCAGGACGGTGGAATAGGCGGGCAGCAGGAGCACGTCGTCGAAGGCATAGGCCTCGGCGATGCGGATGGGCTGCGGAGAGGTGATGTCTGCCATGGGCGGGGGCCTTTCGGGCGGTCACGCGCGACCTTGGCGCGCTCCCTTAACCCTGGCGCCCCGTGCGGGCAAGGGAGGTGTGGCGTGCGATCCGCGGAGGCGGCTTCGCCGGAGCGGTGAATCGCCCCCCAGCCAAGGCTGGACCGTGGTCCGCGGCAGCGGATCACGGTCCAGGACGGAACCCTGTCGCCACGACATAGGTCTCGCTCGATTCCTTGCGGCTGGCGGGCGGCTTGGCGTGGCGGACCTCGGCGAAATGGGTTTTCAGGCGCGTCAGCATCTCGCGCTCCGCGCCCCCCTGGAACAGCTTGGCCACGAAGGCCCCGCCCGGGTTCAGCACGCGCAGCGCGAAATCCAGCGCCAGTTCCGCCAGCGCCGTGATCCGCAGATGGTCCGTCGCGCCATGGCCCGTGGTGTTGGGCGCCATGTCGGACAGCACCACATCGGCCGGGCCGTCCAGGGCTTCCAGCACCGCGCGTTCGGTCGCCTCGTCCTGGAAATCGCCTTGCAGGATGGTGGCGCCCGCCACCTGGTCCATGGGCAGCAGGTCCAGCGCCACCACGCGGCCATTCGCGCCCACCCTGTGCATGGCCACCTGGGTCCAGCCGCCCGGCGCGGCACCCAGATCCACCACGCGCTGGCCGGGCTTGAGCAGCTTGAACCCCTCATCCAGCTCGATCAGCTTGAAGGCGGCGCGGGAGCGCCAGCCGGCCTGCTGGGCGGCCTTCACATAGGGGTCGTTCAACTGCCGGGCGAGCCATCGCTGGCTGGCGGTGGTGCGGCCGCGGGCGGTCTTGAGGCTGGTGTGCGTCTGGCGCTTGCCGGGAGGGGGGGGCATGGCCTGGGCTTACGCCGCCCCGCGCCCGCCGTCACCTCGCATCAGCCGCATGAGCATCCCTTCGCGCAGGCCCCGGTCGGCGACCGTCACCTCCGGCATGGGCCAGAGGCGGCGGATGGCGGCATAGACGGCGCAGCCGGGCAGCACGAAATCGGCCCGCTCCGGCCCCACGCAGGGGTGGGCCACCAGCCCGGCCCGGCCCATGGCGAAGAGGGTTTCCAGCGCGTCATCGGCGGCGTCCGCGTTGATGCGCTGCCCGTCCACCAGTTGCCGGTTGTAGCGGGGCAGGGCGAGGACCACACCCGCGAGCGTGGTGACGGTGCCCGAGGTGCCGATCAGCCGCACGCCCCCCGCGCGAATTTCCTGGCCGATGCAATGCAGCCGGTCGAAGGCGGCCAGCCGGTCCGCGATGTCATCCACCACGGCGCCGAAGCCGCGCGCCGTGAAGCAATCCTCGCCCTCGGACAGCGTCACCACGCCGCAGGGGATGGAGAGGTAGCCGATGAGTTCCGGCCGAGGCCCGGTGCGAATCCAGGCGATCTCGGTCGAACCGCCGCCGATGTCGAAGAGGATGGCGCGGCGGTCCCCCCGCTCCAGCAGGGGGGCGCAGCTTTCCATCGCCAGCTCGGCCTCCTCGCGGGGCGAGATGATGCGCGGGCGCAGGCCCGTCTCCAGCGCGGCGCGGGCCAGGAACTCCTGGCCGTTGCGGGCGCGGCGGCAGGCCTCGGTGGCGACGGCGGCCAGGCGCCGCACCGGGCGGCGCTCCAGCCGGTCCGCGCAGGCGGACAGGGCGGCCAGGGTGCGTTCCATCGCCGCCTCGGACAGGGTGCCGGAGCGCGCCAGGCCCTCGCCCAGCCGCACCACGCGGGAAAAGCTTTCCACCACCCGGAACCCGCCGCGCGCGGGCGCGCCGATCAGCAGCCGGCAATTGTTGGTGCCCAGGTCCAGCGCCGCGAAAAGCTGCGGCGGCGGGGCGCGGAGGGGGGAAGCGCCGGACAGGGGCTGAAGGGAGGGGGGCATGGAAGGACACTATATGGTGTTCTTTGTCATGATCCCGAAGTGTTTCATCCGCTGCAAGGGGAAAGCGGGTTGGCAAGCCGGCGGGGCTTTGGTATCCACCGCGCCGAGCCAACGGCGCCCCCCGATGCGGGTGCCCCGTTGGGGGATAGTTTAACGGTAGAACTCCCGACTCTGACTCGGGCAGTCTTGGTTCGAATCCAGGTCCCCCAGCCAACACCCCCTCTCGCCCTTATGGCGCCATCGCCTCCAGCGGGTGTTCCAGGAAAAAGCGCAGCATCTCACGCGACGCATCCGGCCCGCGCGGGTCCGTGTAGGACCCTGCGCTGCTGCCGCCGGACCAGGCATGGCCGCCCCCATGCACCACCCATTGCTCCAGCACCGCCCGGCCCGCCGCATCGGCATGCAGGGTGCGGGTGTAGGCATGGCCGCCCGGCACCTGGCCACGTTCCATCGTCACACGCAGCCGGTTGCCTCCCGCCTGCGCAATCACCTGGTCACCGTTGCGCGGGTGCACCGTGGCGTCCTGGTCCGCGTGAAACACGATGGTCGGCACCAGGCGCCCGCCCGGATCCGGGCGCAGCGCGCCCTGGCGCATGGCGGCGAAGGCCGAGGGCACGTCGCGCGCCGCACCGCAGGCCAGGCCCGAATGCACCCCCACCGCCGCGTAGAGGTCCGGATAGGCCTGGGCCATGATCGCCGCCGCCGCCCCGCCGGCCGAAAGACCCGCGACATAGACCCGCGCCGGGTCCGCCCCATGCTCCCGCATCACCTGCCGGGTGATTCCGGCGATGAGCGCGGGTTCGCCCTGGTCACGCCGCTGGTCGGTCGGATTGAACCAGTTCCAGCATTTCTGAGGGTTCGCCGAGGGGGGCTGCGCCGGATAGACCACCAGGCAGCCCTCACTCTCGGCCAGCAGGTTCATCCGGGTGCCGGCCGCGAAATCCTCGGGCGACTGCGTGCAGCCATGCAGCATGACCACCAGTGGCCGGGGCCCCGCGCTGGGCGCGACGGGAATGTAGAGCCGGTAGCCCCGGCTGCCCGCCGCGCCGGCGAAGCTGCCGGTGAGGAAGCGCGCGCCCTCAGGCAGTGCGGGCGAGGGCGCGGGGCCACCAGGCCCGAAGGGTGAACGCAGGCCGCGCAACGCCTCACCCATGGCCGCCACGCCGCGCCTGGCTCCGGGCGCATGGGCCTCACCCGTGCCGGGGTCCACGTCGAACAGGCGCCCCTGGCGGGCGGCCGCAGGGGCTTGCGACGCGGGCTGGGGCGTGGCGCCGGAAATGCCGCCTTGCAGCAGCGCGGTGGCCTCGGCGAGCTTGCCCTCACGGGTGAGGCGCGTGGCCTCGCGCATGAGGTCGGCGGAGAACGCGTTCATGTGACGATGCTTTCAAGCGGCGCGGAGGTTCCGCGCCTGTGAGGTGACGGGGTGGCGTTCAGCGCAGCCGGTCGGCGAGTGCGGCCTTCACCTCGGCGCTGGCCTGCAGCGCGCCCAGCACCGAGAGGGAGGCGATGGCGGCGCGGGCGAGTTCGGGCGTCACATCGGCCGCGATGCTGGCCAGGCCGAGCACCCGGATGTCGAGGGGCCAGCCCGCATCGCGCGCCGCCTCCAGGTCCGCCCGGGTGAAATGCCGCAGCCCCAGGTCCAGGCTGCGCCGGGCCACGGATTGCCGGGCGGCGTCGGCATGGCGCTCCACCTGGTTCCGGATGGCGGTGCGGATGAAGTCGGTTCGATTGGCGTAGAAGCCGTCCTGCACCAGCAGGTCTATGTGGCCGAGATCTACATAGCCGACGTTGATGGTGATCTTCTCGGACTCGCCGCCGGCCTTGGGCCGGAGCTCATGCACATTGCCGGCCATCTGTTTACCATCCTCACACCATCCGTGTGGATGGTATGTGGAGGCTGGACTGCCGCGTTCAAGGCCTCAGGCCGCGTGCGCGCCCTCCCCGAACTGCAGCCGCGCCAACCGCGCATACAGCCCGCCCTCGGCCACCAGCGCCGCATGGCTGCCCATCGCCACCACGCGCCCGGCCTCCATCACCACGATCCGGTCCGCGCGCCGCACGGTGGCCAGGCGGTGCGCCACCACCAGCGTGGTCCGCCCTTCGGCCAGGCGCGTGATGGCCTGCTGCACGGCCTGTTCACTCTCGGCATCGAGCGCGCTGGTCGCCTCGTCCAGCAGCAGCAAGGGGGGGTCGCGCAGGATGGCGCGGGCGATGGCGATGCGCTGGCGCTGCCCGCCCGAGAGCAGCACGCCGCGCGGCCCGAGCTGGCTCGCATAGCCCTCCGGCAGGGCCGAGATGAATTCGTGCGCGGCGGCGGCGCGGGCGGCCTGCTCGACCTCGGCGTCGCTCGCCTCGGGGCGGCCGTAGCGGATGTTCTCGGCGGCGGTGGCCGAGAAAATGACGGGGTCCTGCGCCACCAGCGCCATGCGGCCGCGCAGGTCGGCGGGGTCGAGGTCGCGCAGGTCCACCCCCTCCAGCGTGATGCGCCCCGCCTCGGGGTCATAGAAGCGCAGCAGCAATTGCAGCACCGTGGTCTTCCCGGCGCCTGAGGGGCCGACCAGCGCCACCGTCTCACCGGGCGCCACGCGCAGGGTGAAGCGCTCCAGCGCCGCCGTGCCGGGGCGCGAGGGGTAATGGAAGGTCACCTCCTCGAAGGCGACGGCGCCGCGCGGGGTGGGCAGGGGCATGGGCGCCGCGGGGGCGGCCACGAGCGGCGTGATGTCCAGCACCTCCACCAGCCGGTCGGCCGCCGCGGCCGCCCGCTGCACCTCGCCCCAGAGTTCCGACAGCGTGCTGCCGGAGGAGGCCAGCAGCACCGCGTAGAAGACGAAGGCCGTGAGCTCGCCCCCCGTCATCCGCCCCGCGATCACATCCTGCCCGCCCACCCAGAGGCTGAAGGTGATGGCCCCGAACCCCAGCAGGATCACGATCAGGATCAGCGTGGCGCGCGAGGCGATGCGCCGAAGCGCGGCCTGCACCGAACGCTCCACCGCCGCGCCGAAGCGCGCGCGCTCGTTGCCCTCCTGGGTATAGGCCTGGACGGTGCGGAGGCTGTTCAGCGCCTCCTCCGCCTGGGCCGAGAGGTCCGCCACCCTTTCCTGCGCGGTGCGGGAGAGGCGCCGTTCGCGCCGCCCGAACAGCACCAGCGGCACCACCACGATGGGCACCACCACCAGCACGATGCCGGCGAGCTTGGGGCTGGACAGCACCAGCAGCACCAGCGCGCCCGTGGAGGTCAGCGCCGTGCGCAGCCCCATGGAGATGGCCGAGCCGATCAGCGCCTGCAGCAGCGCGATATCGGCCGTCATGCGGGAGAGGATGTCGCCCGTCCGCGCCGTCTCGACGCTGGCGGGCGAGAGGCGCAGCACATGGCCGAAGACGGCCGCGCGCAGATCGGCCGCCACCCGCTCCCCCAGCCAGGAGACCAGGTAGAAGCGCAGCGCCGTGGCGAAGCCCAGCGCCGCCACCACGAGGAACATGAAGAGCGCGGCCGCGTTGAGGCTGGACGCATCCTGGCTGGCGAACCCGTCGTCAATCAGTTGCCGCAACCCCTGGCCGATCATCAGCACCAGGCCCGCGGCCAGCAGCAGCGCGCCGGCGGCGGCCAGGGCGCGCTTCCAGTGGGGACGAAGGAAGGGGAGCAGCACACGCAGCGCGCCAAGGTTCTTCGGGGCAGGGGTCATGGTCGCGATCATGCCAGCATTTGCGCGGCGCGGCATGGCCCAAGGGACAAACTGTCAGCAATCCTGGACGGCGGCGCTGTCAGCGCCCTAGCCTCATCCGCATGGACCATGCCCATCCCGGCCCGATGACGCCCCCGCTGCGGCCCGCGCCGCACCGCAACCTCTGCACGGATTGTGGGGTCTCGCGCATGGCGAACCCCAAGGCCTGCGGGCGCGCCTGCCAATTCGTCGCGCCCGACTACCCGGCGCTGGAAGCCCAGGTGCATGGCCGCGCGCGTGATCCCTCACGGCCCGACGAACTTCATTTCGGCCCGCACCTTCGCATGCTCCGCGCCCGGCTGCGCGCGCCGCTGCCCGGCGCGCAATGGACGGGCATCACGACGCGCCTCGCCGCCCGCCTGCTGGAGGTGGGGGCGGTGGACGCGGTGCTCACCATGGCGCCCGACCCGGAGGACCGCTGGAAGCCCACCCCCGTGCTGGTCACCCGGGCCGAGGACATGGCGGGCGTGCGGGGCATGCGGATGGGCTACGCGCCGCTGCTGGCCTTGCTGGAGCCCGCGCGGGCGGCGGGGCATCGGCGCCTCGCGGTCATCGGCATCCCCTGCCAGGTCTATGCGCTGCGGGCGCTGGAACGGGAGCTTGGGTTCGATAGGCTTTATGTCATCGGCACGCCCTGCTCCGACAACACAACTACGGAAAATTTTCATCAATTCCTGGGTCTGCTCGACGAGGATCCCGGAACGATCACCTATCTGGAATTCCGCGCCGATTTCCACGTGGAGCTGCGCTATGCCGATGGAAGGCGGCGGGAGATTCCTTTCCTTCAGCTTCCCATCTCGAAGCTGCCCAAGGATTTCTTTCCGCTGACCTGCCGCAGCTGCGTGGACTATACCAATGTGCTGGCCGACATCACCGTGGGCTACATGGGCGGCGAGGGTCAGCAATGGCTCATCCTCCGCAACGAACGCGGCGAGGAGCTGCTCGCCCTGCTGGGCGATGAGGTCGAGACCTCCGCCCCCGGCAGCGCCGGCAAGCGCGCGGGGCCGGTGAAGGGTTTCCTCGCCAACACCCAGCGCGCCGCCGGGGGGCTGCCGCTGCGGCGCATGCCGAACTGGCTGCGGCCGATAGTCGGCTGGCTCATGCCCCGCATTGGCCCGCGCGGCCTGGAATTCGCCCGCGCGAGGGTGGAGATGAAGGCGGTGGAGAGCGTCATCCACCTCCAGCGCGAACAGCCCCGTCGCGCCTCGCGCATGATCCCCGCCCATGTGTGGGAGCTGGTGCGGCCCCATGGGCTGGAGCGTCCCAAGGACTAGCCGAAGGCCCCCACCTCATGGCTGACGGCGGCCGAGCAGTTCCGCACCAGGTCGAACATCTGCCGCATGGGGCCGAAGATTTCGGCATGCTCGCGCCCATAGCTCGGCCCCTCATCCGGCGCGGAGGGTTCATGGAAGTCGAGCCCCGTAACGGGGTCGGGCGCGGCGGGAAAGATCTGCTCCAGCAGGGTCAAGGCCGGCTCCACGTCGAGCGCGAGGATGCGCGTCAGCACCCCCTCGCGCGTCGCGCCGTGCCTGGGACTGAATTCCGGCACCCGCACCGCCAGCAGCCAGAGCCGATGGATCAGCGCGAGGCGCAGGGCATGCAGCAGCACCAGGCGCTCGGGCATCTGCGGCAATTCGGGCCAGGCGGCGCGCAGCGCCAGCTGGTCCGCCTTCAGCCGCCGGTAGAGGCGGCGCAGCGGGGCCTCCAGCTCCATCGCGTCCAGCGGGTCCGCCACGCAGAGCAGCGCCTCGCGCCGGCCGGGCCGCTGCGTGGCCTCGGCCCGGTCCAGCCAGGTGCCCGGGTCCAGCGTGCCGATCACCGCCCGCACCACCCCGATGTCCGAGCATTCCGCGGCCCGCAGCGCCATGCCCAGCGCGCGGCGGAAGCGGGGGGAACGCGCGCGCAAATCATGGAAGGCCTCGGGGTTGGCCGCCACCGCCGCGCCCAGCCCGTGCAGCGTGTTCGCGAGCCACCCCACCTGGTGGAGGATGGCGTTGTTCGGAATGGCGCGCAGCTGCGAGGGGTGGGTCAGCCGCGCCGGGCCCCCCACGCCATCCGCCTGCCGGGCGGAGGGGCGGGAGCCCGTGCGCTCGATCAGCCCCGGCCCGAATCCGCCCAGCAGCGCCGCATAGCCGGGGTCCGCCACCAGGGCCTGCACCTCCCGCCGAAGGGTCGCGAAGAAGTCGGCCCCGTAGTCGCTCTCGGTGTAGATGGGGTCCAGGCCGGTGGGCAGGCCCGCGAAGGCGTGCTCGGCGATGCGGGCCACCGTCGCGCGGGCCAGTTCCGGCGTGGCCCAGAGCAGGTAGCCATCGCCGCCCTGGAAGCTCGATTCCTCGCGCGCCGGCAGCCCGGCCTCGGCGAGCGCCGCCCGCGCCTGGGGCGGGAACAGGTAGTCCAGCCGGTCGGAGAGGCTGTCCGGATGCCCGCCGCGGCCAATGCTCTCGCCATGGGTGTCGAAGAGCACGACCTCGATGCCGGACAGGCCATGCTTCCGCAGCAATTCCGCCAGCCGCAGCTTCAGCCGCTCCACCAGGTAGGAGGCCGCCAGCTGCCCCACATAGCGCCCGGAATCCGAATACCCGAACTGCAGGCAGAGCCGACCGTGCAGGCGCAGATAGTCGCGGAAGGAAGGGCTTCGCAGCGCCTCGTCCAGCACGCGCTCGCCCCGTTCCAGCGCATCGGCCGTCTCGAAGAGGGGCGAGATCTCCACATGCCGCTCGCAGCCGAAATGCCGCGCGAGCCACAGCGCGGCCAGCAGGGTGAAGCCCGTCTCCGTCTCCGCGATCAGGAAGCGGATGGGCGCGGTCTGGTCCACATGCTTGGCGATCTGCGCGACATTCATCATGAGCTTGGCGGCCGAGGCCTGTTCCGCCAGCAGGGCGCCGTAATCCACCGGCCGCGCCCGCACATTCGCCAGCGCCGCGTTCACCTGGGCCAGCAGGGTGCGGCGCTGGGCCATGTCCTCGGGGGCGGTGGTGATGTCCAGGCGCTGGCGCACGGCATTGTGCACCTGGGTCGCGTTCAGCCGGACATGGGTGTGGGCGAGGGAGAGCCCATGCGCCACCAGCCCCGCCCGCGCCACGGCCAGCTTGCGGCGGGCCGCATCGTCCGGGGCTTCGTCCAGCGCGGCGTCGAAGAGGGTGAGCAGCGGCGCCAGATCCGTCATGGCGGCCTCGCGCCGGCCCAGCATCTCCGCCGCCATGGCCTGCACCGCGGCCGGGGTCGGCCGGTCGGGAATGGAGGCGATCTGCATGTTGACGGCGTCCACCGCCTGTTCGGCGCGCTCGGCGATGGCGGTGCCGGGCAGCTGGGCGGCCAGCCGTTCCAGCTGCATCCGCTTCATGGTGAGGCGCAGCCGCAGCGTGTCCCACCAGCCGATATCGGTGCGCCCATCCGTGTCATACCCCACCCAGGTGGCGAGCTTCACGGGGGCGGGCCGCAGCTGGGCCCAGCGGTCGGGCCAGATGGCGCGGGCGGCGTCGAGCAGGGCACCGGCGAACTCATCCAGCGCGTCGCGGCCGCGGAGGATGGCGGCGCAGGCCTGTTCGAATTCCTCGGCCAGCGTCACCGGGGCGGGGCGGTGGGGCAGGCCGCGCGGCGGGTCCTCGCCCGTGCTGGCGGCGGCGGCCAGCGCGGCGTGGGTCGCCAGCGGCAGGGAGAAGGTGGGGTGCGCGGTGAAGACCGCCGCGAAGCGCGCGCGCTCCACCAGGGCGCGATAGGCGGCGAAGGGGATGGGGCTGTCCAGCGGGTCGGGCCGCGCCAGGCGCTGGGCCAGGGCGGGGAAGGGGTCCGCCCCGGGCGCATGGCCCAGATAGCGCGCCAGCCGCCGCGCCCGCCCCGCCATGGCGTCATCGGCCAGTTGCTGGATGATGTCGCCGAGCCGCGCGAGGTCGAGCGAACCATCATCCAGCCCACGGCTGACCGAAAGCGCCGTCAGCAGCACCGGATCGCCGAAGGGGTCCTGGGCGGAGGCCGCGCGTGCGTCGCGCATGCGGCCGAGCAGCCGCTGGAGCAGGTCGGGGGTGGTGCCATCCATGGAATGGATGCTGCACCTGCGAAGCGCCGAGATACCAGCAAATTCCTAACCGGTGACCACCGCGCGGATGGCGAAGCTCGACTGGATGCGCGCCACGCCGGGCATGCGGCTCAGCTGTTCCTTGTGGATGCGTTCGTAATCGGCCGCGTCGCGGCATTCCACGCGCAGCAGGTAATCGGCCATGCCGGTCATCAGGTAGCATTCGCGGACCTCGGGGCAGCGGCGGATGGCGGCCTCGAAGCGCGTCAGGTGTTGTTCCGTCTGCCGGTCCAGCGTGATCTGGACGATGACCGTGACCTGGCCCGCCCGCTGCGGCTCCGCCAGCAGCACGGTGTAGCCGCGGATGACGCCGCGATGTTCCAGCAGCCGCAGCCGCCGCAGGCAGGCCGAGGGAGAAAGCCCCACCGCCTGGGCCAGCTTCGCATTGGTGACGCGCGCATCGAGGCGCAGTTCGCGCAGGATGGCGAGATCGGTCTCGTCCAAGGCGTGCATGGTGGTTTGTGCCACTTCCTCGCAGAATATTGCAAGATTTCGCGCAAACGCCCGGTTCTGCGCAAGATGCGCGAAAACCACGCATGATCCTCCCGATACTGTCAGCCATTCGGCCATCCTGGAGGCGGCGATGCGGGTTCTCGTTCTCGGCAGCGGCGTGGTGGGCGTCACCAGCGCCTGGTACCTGGCCCAGGCGGGCCATGAGGTGACGGTGCTGGACCGCCAGCCCGGCGCCGGCATGGAGACCAGCTTCGCCAATGCAGGTCAGGTCTCGCCTGGCTATTCCGCCCCCTGGGCCGGCCCCGGCATCCCCATCAAGGCCATGAAGTGGCTGATGATGCGCTACCGGCCCCTGGTGCTCTGGCCCCAGGCGAAGGGCGGGCTCTACCCCTGGCTGGCGCGGATGCTGGCGAACTGCACCGAGGCCGCCTACGCCAACAACAAGGCCCGCATGGTCCGCATCGCGGAATATTCGCGTGATGCGCTGCTGGCGCTGCGCGCCGAGACGGGCATCCAGTACGACCAGCGCACCCAGGGCACGCTGCAGCTGTTCCGCACCCAGAAGCAGCTCGACGCCGTGCAGGCCGATGTCGCCGTGCTGCGCAAGAGCGGCGTGGCGCATGAGGTGCTGGACGTCGCCGGCTGCATCGCCGCCGAACCCGCTTTGGCCCGCGTCTCGCAGAAATTCGTGGGCGGGCTGCGCCTGCCGGGCGACGAGACGGGCGATGCCTTCCTCTTCACCCAGCGCCTGGCCGAGATGGCCGCCGCGCGCGGCGTGGTGTTCCGCCAGGGCGTTTCCATCCAGGCCATCGAGCAGGAGGGCGGCGAGGTCACGGGCGTCGTCACCGACCAGGGCCGCTTCACCGCGGACCGCTACGTGGTCGCCCTCGGCAGCCATTCGACGGCGCTGCTGCGGCCGCTGGCCGTCTCCATCCCCGTCTATCCGGTGAAGGGCTATTCGCTGACCCTGCCGGTGCGCGACGCCGATGCCGCCCCCGTCTCCACCGTGATGGACGAGACCTACAAGATCGCGGTGACGCGCCTGGGCGACCGCATCCGCGTGGGCGGCACGGCGGAGCTGGCGGGCTTCTCGCTCAAGCTGCGCAAGCCGCGGCGCGAGACGCTGGAACACACGCTGACGGACCTCTTCCCCGATGCCGGCAACCCCGCCGAGGCCCAGTTCTGGACCGGCCTGCGGCCGATGACGCCGGACGGCACGCCCATCGTCGGCCCCACGCGCTACCGCAACCTGTTCCTGAACACGGGCCATGGCACGCTGGGCTGGACCATGGCCTGCGGTTCGGGCCGGCTGCTGGCGGACCTGGTCAGCGCCCGCGCGCCCGAGATCGCGCACAATGACCTGGCGCTGACCCGCTACGCGCCGGCCTGAGGGGCGCTGAGGCGCCCCGACCAGGCGCTAACCCAGCAACGCCGCCTTGAGCCGCGCGATCAGCGCGGCCCGCGCCGCGGGGTCGGCGGCGTGCTCGATCGCCTCCTCCACCCCCAGCAGCAGCGCGGCGCGTTCATTGTGCCAGTCGGGCCGGGCCAGCGCCTCGGGCTCCAGGCGGCGGGCGTTCGCCGGGGCGGGCAGGGGCACCGGCGCCCCGCCGGCGGGCAGGCGCCAGCGCGAGTCCAGCACGGGCTGCACCACCTGCTTCCCCAGCCGCGCGGCGAGGCCCGTGATGGCCTCCGGCTCGCCATGGGTCAGGAAGATGCCGCCCCTGATGGGCCGCCTTGCCTCCACCCAGCGGGCCAGTTCCGGCCCGTCGGCATGGCCGGAATAGCCCTCCAGCCGGGTGATGCGCGCCGCCACCTCGATGGTCTCGCCCTGAATGCGCACGCGCGGCGCGCTTTCCTCCAGCAGCCGCCCCAGCGTGCCACTGGCCTGGAAGCCCACCAGCACCACCATGGCCGACGGGTCCCAGAGCCGCGACTTCAGGTGCTCGCGGATGCGCCCGGCATCGCACATGCCCGAGCCCGCGATGACGATGTGAAACCCCTTGTGCTGCGCCAGCTTCCGGCTGGCCGCGCCCTCCACCACATGCAGCAGCCGGTGGGAGTGCAGGGCGGCGCGCAGCGCCTCGCCCTCCTCCATGCCGTGCGCGTGGCGGGCGAAGACCTTGCTCGCGCGGGTGGCGAGCGGGCTGTCCATGTGGATGGTGGTGGCCGGGATCTCGCCACGCTGCATCAGCAGCACCAGGTCCAGCACCACCTCCTGCGCCCGCTCCACCGCGAAGCTCGGGATGAGCAGGGCGCCATCGCGCTCCGCGGCCTCACGCACCAGCGCGGCGAGGGCGGCGCGGCGGGCCTGGGGCGTGATGATCGGCCGGTCCTCGTCGCCATAGGTGCTTTCGCAGATCAGGTGGTCGAGACCCTGCGGCCCTTCCGGCCCGGGGTGCAGGGTGCCGTCATCCGGCCCGATGTCGCCCGAGGCCAGCACGCGCACATCGCCGAACTCCATCTCGATGGAGGAGGAGCCCAGCATATGCCCCGCATTCCACCAGCGCGCCCGCACGCCCTTGGCGGGCGTGATCCACTCGCCATAGGCCACGGGCTGGAAGGCCTCCAGCGCCGCATCGGCGTCGGCGGGGCCGTAGATGGGGCGCACCTCCTCCCGCCCGCGCCAGCGGCGGCGGTTGCGGCGGTTCAGCATCCGCACCTCGCTCTCCTGGATGTGGCCGCTGTCTGGCAGGAGGCAGGCGCAGAGCTCGATGGTCGCCGGGGTCGCGTGGATGGCGCCGCGGAAGCCCTCCTTCACCAGGCGCGGCAGCAGCCCGCTGTGGTCAATGTGCGCGTGGGTCAGCAGCACGGCGTCGAGGCTCGCGGGGTCGAAGGGGAAGGGCTCGTGGTTCAACGCCTTCAGCGTCTTGGGGCCCTGGAACATGCCGCAATCCACCAGCACATGCGCGCCCGGGGCTTCGAACCGCAGGCAGGAGCCGGTGACGGTGCGCGCCGCGCCATGGACATGCAGGGTGACGGACATGGAACTGGCATCCCTTCGCCGCGCCGCTGGTTGGAGAGGGGCGCATGTGGGCGCATCATGCGCGCCGCGGCGCGGGGGGAGAAGATGAACGACCACGACGACAACCCGGCCTATCGCCTGGCCCTGCTGGACGAGGACTTCCTTCGCGGCCCCGCTATGCGCGGCGTGCGGCTGCAACTGGAGGCCGTGAAGGCCGACGAGGCCCTGCGCGCGGCCCGCGTGGGCTCCACCATCGTCGTCTTCGGCGGCGCCCGCGTGCGCGAGGACGGGCCGGGCCACCACCCCCGCTGGTATGCCGAGGCGCGGCGCTTCGGGCAGATCGCCTCCATGCGCGGCGGCGCCCTCGATCCCATTGATGGCTGGCGCGAGAACGTGATCGCGACCGGCGGCGGGCCCGGCATCATGGAGGCCGCCAACCGTGGCGCGCATGATGTCGGTGCCCCCAGCATCGGCTTCAACATCCAGCTGCCGCAGGAGCAGCACCCCAACCGCTACTCCACCCCCAACCTGACCTTCCAGTTCCACTACTTCGCCATCCGCAAGCTGCACCTGGCCATGCGGGCGCGGGCGCTGGTGGTGTTCCCGGGCGGCTTCGGCACCATGGACGAGTTGTTCGAGATCCTGACCCTGCGCCAGACCGGGCGCACCCCGGCCGTGCCGGTGGTGCTGGTGGACAGCGCGCATTGGCGCGGGCTGATCAACTGGCAGGCCTTCCAGGAGGCCGGCCTGATCGGCGCGGCCGATATGGGCCTGCTGCATTTCGTGGATGACGCCGAGGCGGCCTGGGCCGTCATCGCGGCGCACGAGCCACCGGTTTTGCCGCGGGGCCCCGGTGTGGGTATGTGAACCTCCCTGGAGGAGGGGCGCATGGAACTGGCGGATCACATGGCGGGCCAACTCGCGCGATCGGCGCGGGTGCTGGAGGCGATGGCGGGCGATGCGGCCCTTTGCGCCACCGCCGCCCGCGTGGCCAAGGTGACGGTGGCGGCGCTTCAGGGCGGCCGCAAGCTGCTGCTCTGCGGCAATGGCGGAAGTGCCGCCGACGCCCAGCACTGGGCGGCCGAACTGGTCGGCCGCTTCCTGCATGACCGCCCGCCGCTGCCGGCCATCGCGCTGACGACCGACAGCTCGGCGCTCACCTGCATCGGAAATGACTACGGCTTCGACCAGGTGTTCTCGCGCCAGGTGGCGGCGTTGGGGCAGGGGGGTGATGTGCTGTTCGCCCTCTCCACCTCCGGCAATTCGGCAAATGTGTTGGCCGCGCTGGAGGCGGCGCGGGCGCGGAGAATGGTGTGCGTGGGCTTCACCGGGGCGCGGGAGGGTCGCATGGACGCGCTGTGCGACCACCTGCTGCGCGTGCCCAGCACCGAGACGGCGCGCATCCAGGAGGGGCATGAGGCGCTGGGCCATGCGCTCTGCGCCGCCATCGAGGCCGCGTTGTTCCCACCGCCTGGGCCGTGACGGGTCGGCGCGCGCTCTTCCTCGACCGTGACGGGGTGGTGAACGAGGATCTGGGCTATGTCCACCGCATCGAGGACTTCCATTTCCGGCCGGGCATCTTCGAACTCTGCCGGGCCGCGCGTGGGCTCGGCATGGCGCTGGTGGTGGTGACGAACCAGTCCGGCATCTGTCGCGGCATGTATTCCGAAGAGGATTTCGCGGCGCTGACGGAATGGATGCGCGCGCGCTTCGTGGCGGAGGGCGCGCCGCTGGACCGCGTGGAGCACTGCCCCGACGTGGCGCCCAGCCGGCGCCGCAAGCCTGGCCCGGGAATGATCCTGGACGCCGCGGCGGCGTTGGGGCTGGACCTCGCGGCCAGCGTGATGCTGGGCGACCGCCGGACGGACATGGCGGCCGCGGAAGCCGCGGGCGTGGGAATCAGGCTATTATTCCCGCACGATGCGGCAGAGGTCGTGGATCATGGTCCTAGGACAATTATCTTTCCTATTGGCGCGCCGCTGACCGAGGCGATTTCTTTCCTGGCCAGCGCCGCCGACAAGGTTTCCTAGGCCCGCCCCCTGGCCCGCCAACCCATCCCGCGCGAGAACCGCGCCACACCAGCCCAAGGACATGCCGATGGACAAGCTGCCCCAACTCGACACCATCGCCTTCGAGACGCCCGCCCCCCATGTGCTCGTGGCGCGGCTCAACCGGCCGGAGGTTTCGAACGCGCTCAACACCCAGATGGGGCGGGATCTGCACACGCTCTGGACGCAGTTGACCGCGGAACCGGGCGAGACGCGCTGCGTCATCTTCACCGGCACGGGCGGCCGCGCCTTCTGCGGCGGCGGTGACCTTAAGGAGCGCAACGGCATGACCGACGCGCAATGGATCGCCCAGCACGAGATCTTCGAACGCGCCTATTGGGCCCAGATGGACTGCCCCATCACCATCATCGCGGCCGTGAACGGCCATGCCTATGCGGGCGGGCTCGAGATGGTTCTGGCGTCGGACTTCGCCTATGGCCAGCCCGGCACCCGCTTCGCGCTGACCGAGGTCACCATCGGCATCATGCCCGGCGCCGGCGGCACCATGACGCTGCCCCGTACCGTGGGGGAGCGCCGCGCGAAGGAGATCATCCTGACCGGCAAGCCCTTCACGGCCGAACAGGCGCTGGAATGGGGCATCCTGAACGCGCTGCACCCGGCCGAGGCGCTGTTCGACGCCGCGCTGGAGACGGCGCGCACCATCGCCGGCAACGCGCCGCTCTCGGTGCGGCAGGCCAAGAAGAGCATCCATTTCGGCATGCAGATGGACCTCCGCACCGGGCTGCGCTTCGAGGTGGAGGCCTACAACCGCCTGGTGCCCACCGAGGACCGGCGCGAGGGCATCGCGAGCTTCAACGAGAAGCGCCGGCCCGTGTTCAAGGGGCGGTAGCGCCGCCCTCCAGATTCCACGGGTTCTCCCCCAGCCAGGCCACATATTCCGCGACACCCTGTTCCAGCGGTGTCGCGGGTGCCGCGAAGCCCGCCTGGCGCAGCCGCGCCATCGGGGCCTCGGTGAAATACTGGTATTTCCCGGCCAGATCCGCGGGCATGGGCACATATTCGATGTCCGGCGCCCGCCCCAGCGCCGCGAACAGCGCCCCCGCCAAGTCCTCGAAGCTGCGCGCGCGCCCGCTGCCCAGGTTGAACAGGCCCGAGACGCGGGGGTTGTCCAGCAGCCACAGCATGGCCGCCACCGCATCGCCCACCCAGACGAAGTCGCGCATCTGCCCGCCATCCGGAATGCCCGGCCGGTCGGAGGCGAAGAGGCGCGCGGGCTGCCCCGCCATGACCTCCCGCCATTTGTGCAGCACCACGCTGGCCATGCGGCCTTTATGGGCCTCGCGCGGCCCGTACACGTTGAAGAACTTCAGCCCGGCCCATTGCGGCGGGGCAGGGCGGCCCAGCGCCAGCATCTGCGCCACCCGGCGGTCGAAGGCGTGCTTGGACCAGCCATAGAGGTTGAGTGGCCGGAAACGGGCGAGGGACGCCGCATCCTGCACATCCTCGAACCCCTCGGCGCCATCGCCATAGGTGGCGGCGGAGGAGGCGTAGATCAGCGGCACCCGTGCCGCCGCGCACCACTCCCATAGCCGCAGCGACAGCATCAGGTTGTCGGCCGCCACCGCATCGCCATCGGTCACCGTGGTGGCGCTGATGGCGCCGAGATGCACCACGGCGCGCGGCGCCATGGCCAGGGCCTCGTCCAGCGCCTCGGGCGGCCATAGCCCGGCCAGGACGCAGCCTTCGAGGTTGCGCCACTTCTCCCCCTCGCCAAGCCGGTCGAGGACCACCACCTCCTCCCCACGCGCGCTCAGCGCCTGGACGAGGTTGGAGCCGATGAAGCCGGCGCCGCCGGTGACGAGGATCATGGGAGCGGGTTATAGCGGGGCCCGCACGACGACAAGCGGCGCAGGAAGGATCAGGACATGCGGAACGAGGCAAGGCAGCGGCTGGACGACATCGCGGGGGTGGCGGGTGGCGCCTTCTCGCTGCTGTCGGGCATGCGCGCGGAGATGGAGGCCATGGCCCGCGCCCAGGCCGAGGGCATGGTGCGGCGCCTCGAACTGGCCCGCGCGGCCGATCTCGACGCCGTGATGGAGGTGGCGCGCCGCGCCCGCGAACACGCCGAGGCGCTGGAGGTCCGCGTGGCGGCGCTGGAGGCGGAACTTGCCGCACTGCGCGCCGCCGATCCGGACCCGGAGCCGGTGGCCGGCGCCACGGGCTGAGCGACCGATTCACGGCTCCGGTGTCCCACCGAAGCCGATCGGGCGCTGTTCCCGAGCGACCGATTCACGGCCCCGGTGTTCCACCGAAGCCGATCGGGCGCTTTTCGCCAGCGACCGATTCACGGCTCCGGTGTTCACCGAAGCCGATCGGGCGCTTTTCCTGAGCGACCGATTCACGGCTCCGATGTCCCACCGAAGCCGATCGGGCGCTATCGGCTCAGCCGCAAATCCAGTCCCTTGCGCCGCCACCCCTCGTCAATCTCGTCGAGGTCGGTGAGGCCGGAGGGGTTCTGCCGGCCGGGGCTGTCGCGCAGCCCGGGCTCGCGCAGGGTGCGCCACAGCTTCATCAGGCGCTGCAACTCATCCAGCGGCGCGCGGTGGTCGTCCACGCGCAGGTCTATGTCCGGAAAATCCTCGACCGTGGTCAGGATCAGCGCCGCCGATTGCCGGCCGCGGCGGTCACCCCCCGCCGCCTCGCCCGCCTGCATGGCGGCCAGCATCCGCTCGGGCAGGGGCAGTTCCTCGCGCGTGAGGAAGGCGGCCGCGGTGTCGGAGATCACCTCCTCGCCCGAGAGCATGTTGCCCGCCACCGACCAGCCCTGGCCGCTGCGCGCGCCCGCATAGGCCACGCAGTTCCGCCCCGTCCAGGCCGCGGCGCGGCCGTGGCGGTCCAGCGCATGAACCTGGCGCAGATGCTTGCCGTCATCGCCCACCAGGGCGCCCTCGATGGCGGCCTGCGGCGAGAGGCCGCGCGCCAGCCCCGCCAGCACCGCCGGCCCCAGGTAGCGATTGGTCAGCGACTGGGTGGAGACCGCGCCCACCCCGCTGCGCACGAAGGGGCAGGAGGCCCCGACCGCGAGGTTGCAGGTGGTGATCGCCACGGCGAAGGCCTGGCTCTCGGGGTCATGAACAAGCAGGGACCAAGTCACAGGCGACCTTCCTTTTCCCATTTTCTAGCACGTAGGCACCGGAAATTGGCAAGACGGACCTTGTGATTGAGTTGTGGGCCACCGCGACGATTACCCATGAATTGCATACACTCATGACGTGTAGAGAAGGGCCCCGATCACCTCCTCGGGCGCGTGCCCCGTGCCTTTCTGCAAGCCTCGCATCTTCCCGTTGTAAGGCCGCCCGCCCGGTTTAAAGTCGCCGGCAAGAGAGGAACGAATCCATGTCCAAGATCACCCGCCGCGCGGCCGGCGCGGCGCTGCTGCCATTGCTCGCGGCGCCGGCGCTCCAGGCCCAGCCCGCCTGGCCTGACCGCAACATCCGCCTGATCGTCCCATTCGGCGCGGGGGGTGCGGTGGATACGCTGTCACGCATCGTGGCCGCCCGCTTTCCGGAGGTCGCGAACGGCCACACCCTGGTGGTGGAGAACCGGCCGGGCGCGGGCGGCACCATCGCCGGCGCCTTCACCGCCCAGCAGCGCCCCGACGGGCAGACGCTGATGATGGCCGATATCGGCGCCAACGCCATCGGGAAGGAGCTGAACCCCAGCCTCTCCTATGACCCGATGACGGCGTTCAGCCCCATCATCCACCTGGTGAACCTGCCCTCCGTGCTGCTGGCCCACCCGACCATCGAGGCCCGCACGACCCAGGAGGTGATCGAGCTCGCCCGTGCGCGGCCCGATGGCTACACCTATTCCTCGGCCGGGAACGGCAATGGCTCGCACCTCTTCATGGAGCTGTTCCTCCGGCGTGCCGGCATCCGCATGGTGCATGTGCCCTACCGTTCGGGCGCGGAGCTGGTCACGGCGCTGGTCCGCGGCGATGTGCAGTTCGCCTTCCCCTCCGTCTCCTCGGCGCTGTCCATGATCCGGGAGGGCAGGGTGCGCGCGATCGGCGTGGGTTCGCCCGCCGGCACGCCGCTGCTGCCCGAGACGCGGCCCGTGGCCGATGTGCTGCCCGGTTTCAACACCGCCATCTGGCACGGCATCCTGGCCCCGGCCGGCATGGACCGGGAACTGGTGCTGCGGATCAACGCCGTCTTCGCCCGCATCGCCGCCATGCCCGAGGTGGTGGAACAGGTCGCGCGCCAGCAGGCGGGACAGATGGTGCCCGGCACGCCCGAGGCCTTCGCCACCCATATCCGCACCGAGTTCGACACCTGGGCGCCCATCATCCGGGAGGCGAATATCCGCGCCTCCTGATGGTCTGGCCAAGCGGCGCCACCCGCGCTTGAGTGGCGCCCATGAACACGCCAACCCCCGCCAAGCCCCGCCCCGCCGCCACCATCCTCCTGCTGCGCGACGGCGCGGCGGGGCTCGAGGTCCTGATGGTGGCCCGCGCGCGCGAGGTGGACTTCGCCTCGGGCGCGCTGGTCTTTCCTGGCGGGCGGGTGGAGGCGGCGGATTCGGCCCTGGCGCCAGAGGGCGACCCCCTCGGCCACTACCGCATCGCCGCCATCCGCGAGGCCTGGGAGGAATGCGGCCTGTTGCTGGCCCGCCCCCCGGCACCCCCGCCGGCCGAGGGCCCCTTCGCCGCGCATCTGGCGGGCCTCGGCCTGCGCCCGCACCATGAGGCCCTGACCCCCTTCGCGCATTGGGTCACGCCCGTGCACAGCCCCAAGCGCTTCGACACCCATTTCTTCGTGGCGCCCGCACCGGAAGGGCAGGAAGCCGTGCATGACGGGCGGGAGATGGTCGAGGCCGTCTGGATGCGCCCCGGCCAGGTGCTGGAGGAGGCCGAGGCCGGGCGTCGCACCCTGGTCTTCCCCACACGGCTGAACCTCGGCCGCCTCGCGCGCCACCGCAGCATGGCGGAGGCCATCTCGGCCGCCCGCGCCACCCCCATCGTGACCGTGATGCCCGAGCCGGTGCCGGACGGGGAGGGGAATGTCATGCTCCGCATCCCCGAGGCGGCGGGCTATGGCGGCAGCCTGTTTCCAGCGAAGGACCGCCCGCCCTCGGGCGGGCGCTGGCCTGGGCAAAAGGGGTAGGGCGCTCAGCCGGGCATTGCTGGCGCTTCCCTGGGCAATCTTGCGCCCAAAGAGCGAAGTTGCCCGATTACGCGCCAGGACGACTTGCCCTTCCGCGTGATGACGCGCCATGCTGCCCGCCATCACCGCGGAGGCGCCGATGCCCAAGCACCTCGACGACGCCGCCATCGCGCAGTACCGCCGCGATGGCTATGTCACGCCGCTCACCGCCTGCAGCCCCGAGCAGGCGGAGGCCTGGCACCAGGACGTGCTGCGCTGCTGTGGCGAGGCGACGCGGGCCACCTCCGAAGCCGGCATCCGCCAGCCCTCGAACCGGGTGAAACCTTACCTGCTCTTTCCCTGGGCGGCCGAGATCGTCCGTCACCCGGCCATCCTGGACGCGGTGGAGGATCTGATCGGCCCGGACATCCTGGTGTTCCACACCACGCTCTGGTGGAAGCCCGCGCATTCCGAGGGCTTCGTGCCCTGGCACCAGGATTCGACCTATTTCGGCCTGGCGCCGCATGAGCATGTGACCGCCTGGCTGGCGCTCACGCCCAGCACGGAGGAGGCCGGTTGCGTCACCATCCTGCCCGGCTCCCACCATCACGGGCAGCTGCCCCATGCCGACCGCAAGGACCCGCGGGTCATGCTCTCGCGCGGGCAGAGCGTGGTGGCCGCGATCGAGCCGCGCGAAGCCGTGCCCATTCCCTTGCAGCCGGGCCAGTTCTCGCTGCACGACACGCTGGTGCTGCACGCCTCCCAGCCCAACCGGGCGGGGCATGACCGCATCGGCCTCGGCATCAGCTATATCCCGGCGCGGGTGCGGCATGTGGGGCCGACGCGGCTCTCGGCCACGCTGGTGCGGGGCCGGGACACCCATGGGCATTTTGACCTGGAGCCACCGCCGGTCGCGGAGGCCGATGCGGCAGCGCGGGCCGTGCATGCCGACAGCATCGGCCGCTTCTGGACCGCCAGTGAATCCATCCCGGAGATGAGCCTGGCGCATTGAAGGCGAGGGGAAGCTACAGCCCCCGCGCCTTCGCCGCCCGCCACTCCGCCTCCATCGCCTCCAGCCCGGCATCGGCGGGCGCCTGGCCGCGTTCAGCCAGCGCCGCCTCCACCGCGGCGAAGCGGCGCTCGAATTTGGCATTGGCCTGGGCCAGGCAGGCCTCCGGGTCCAGGCCCAGCTTGCGGGCCAGGTTGGCCATGACAAAAGCATGTCGCCCAGCTCATCGGCCAGCCGCGCGGGGTCGGCCGCGGGCAGTTCCGCGCGCAGTTCGGCCGTTTCTTCGGACAGCTTGTCCAGCACGCCCGCGGCATCGGGCCAGTCGAAGCCCACACGGGCGGCGCGCTTGGTCAGCTTCTCGGCGCGGGTCAGGGCGGGCAGGGCGGTGGCCACCCCGGCCAGCGCACCCGTCTCGGCCCGGGCCGCGCGCTCGGCGGCCTTGGCGTCCTCCCAGGCGGCGGTCTGGGCGGCGGCGTCGGCGATCTCGGCCGCGCCGAAGACGTGCGGGTGGCGGCGGATCATCTTGGCGGTGATGCCGGCGGCCACATCGGCGAAGGCGAACCAGCCGCGCTCCTCCGCCATGCGGGCGTGGTAGGCGACCTGGAGCAGCAGATCGCCCAGCTCGTCGCGCAGCATCACGGGGTCCGGGCCGCGCCGGATGGCATCCGCCACCTCATAGGCTTCCTCGATCGTGTAGGGCGCGATGGAGGCGAAATCCTGCGCCACATCCCAAGGGCAGCCAGCCACCGGATCACGCAGCCGGGCCATGACGGCGAGCAGGGCGAGGGTGGCTTCGGCGGCGCTGGGAGGGGTCATGGGGCGGGTTCTCTCGCGGTCATACACAACTGTCCACAGGGCACAGATGCCGCATAAGATTTATTATGGAATTTTTTGGGGTGGGGAAAAGCCTGTGGATCACGCCTGGGATCACGGGCGCAGCTCCATCCCGTCGAAGCCTGGCTCGACCCCCTCCGGCAATTCGGCGCGCAGCGTGGCGTAGTCCAGCGCGCCGCTCATATGGGTCAGCACGGTGCGCGGGCGGCCCAACGCCTCGCGCCATTCCAGCACCTGGTCGAGGTTCGCATGGACCGGATGCGGCACCCGCTGGAAGCAGCCCGCGACCCAGAGCGACAGCCCGTGCAGCCGCGCGAAGCTCTCGGGCGGAAACGCCACCACATCGGTCGTGTAGGCGAAGCGGCCGATGCGCAGGCCCAGGCTGCGCATCACCCGATGGTCCTGGTCCAGCAGCTCCACCTCCAGCCCGCCCAGGCGCAGGGTCTGGCCGGGCGACACCTCCCGCGCGTCCAGCGCCGGGCGGTAGAAGCCGCGCGTGGGCGGCAGGAAGCAGTAGTCGAAGCGCGACTTCAGCGCCGTGATCGTCGTGGCGGTCGCATAGAGCGGCAGCGCCTGCCCCATGCGGCGGTTGATGGCCCGCATCTCGTCCAGCCCCGCGATGTGGTCGGCATGGGCATGGGTGACGAGCAGCGCGTCCAGGCGGTCCACCCCGGCCGCCAGCAGCTGCGCGCGGATGTCGGGCCCGGCATCCACCAGAAGCCGCGTGCCGTCCGCGACCTCGATCAGGGCGGCGCTGCGGGTGCGCTGGTTGCGCGGCTCGGCCGGGTCGCAATCACCCCAGAGCCCGCCCAGCTCCGGAACCCCCTGGGACGGGCCCGTGCCCAGCAGCCGGACGCGCAAGCCCCTCACGCGGCTTTCGTGAACAGCCGGTGGAAATTGGCCGTGGTGGTGGCCGCGATCATCTCAGGCGAAACCCCGCGCGCCTCGGCCAGCACCTTGGCGGTCAGCGCGGTATAGCCAGGCTCGCAGCGCTTGCCGCGGAAGGGCATGGGCGCGAGATAGGGCGCATCCGTCTCCACCAGCAGCCGGTCCGCGGGCAGCCGCGCCGCCAGCTCCCGCAGCTCGGCCGAGCGCGGGAAGGTCAGGATTCCGGAGAAGGAAATAAATCCTCCCATCGCGATCGCGGCATCGGCCAGCGCCGGCGTGGAGCTGAAGCAGTGCAGCAGGAAGGCGAAGGACCCCCCTGCCCGCTCTTCCTCCAGGATGGAAGCGATGTCGTCATCGGCGTCGCGCGCATGGACCACCAGCGGCAGACCGGCCGCGCGGGCCGCGCGGATGTGGCGGCGAAAGCCCTCGCGCTGCGTGTCGCGCGGCGACTTGTCGTAGAAATAGTCCAGGCCGCTTTCGCCGATGCCGATCACGCGCGGGTGTTGGGCCAGGGCGACCAATTCCTCCACCGTCGGCATCACGCCCTCACCGGCCCGGTGCGGATGCACGCCGATGGTGCCCCAGACCTGCGGGAAGCGCTCGGCCAGCGCCACGACGGCCTCGGCCTGGGGGATGGAGGTGCCGATGGTGACCATCCGTTCCACCCCGGCCTCATGGGCGCGGGCGAGGATGCCCTCGATCTCGGCCTCGGTGAAGTAGTCCAGGTGGCAGTGCGAATCTATCAACATCAGGGAATTACGCCGCGTTTTGGATTTTCTGGAAGAGCGGCGCGGGCGCGGGCAATGGCAGCCCCTCCGGCAGCGGCGTGGCGAGTGCCGCCAGGCTGCGGGCGTCGGCGGGCACGCCCAGTTGGTCCAGCAGGCGCGCCATGGTGTCGGGCATGAAGGGCTGCAGCAGCGTGGCGAAGACGCGCAGCGCGTCGTGCAGGTTGCGCAGCACGGCCAGCATCCGCACGGGGTCGGTCTTCTTCAGCGCCCAGGGGGCCTCGCGGGTGATGTAGCCATTGGCCTCCCGCACAGCCTCGAAGACGGCTTCCAACGCCAGGTGGAATTCCATCTTCTCAAGGCGTTCTGCGACGCGGCTCGGAAGCGGGTCGAGGTAGGCGGCGAATAGGCCTTCCGTGTCCGCCGCCGACCGCACCACCCCCGGCAGCCTCCCCTCGCAATTCCGCTGGATCAGGCTCAGCACGCGGTTCGCCAAATTCCCCAGCGCATCCGCCAACTCGCCATTCAGCCGGTTGGTCAGCGCGGCGCGCGAGAAGTCGCCATCCTGGCCGAAGGGCACCTCGCGCAGCAGGAAGTAGCGCACGGGGTCCAGGCCAAATTCTTGCACCAGCGCCAGCGGGTCAATGACATTGCCCACGGATTTGCTGATCTTCTGCCCCTCATTGGTCCACCAGCCATGGGCGAAGACGCGCCGCGGCGGGGGCAGGGCCGCCGCCATCAGGAAGGCCGGCCAGTAGATGGCGTGGAAGCGGACGATGTCCTTGCCCACCATATGCACATCAGCCGGCCAGAAGCGCCAGAGTTCCGATGTTTCATCGGGATAGCCCAGCGCCGTGATGTAGTTTGTCAGCGCGTCCATCCAGACATACATCACATGCGCGTCATCGCCCGGCACCGGCACACCCCAGCGGAAGGAGGTGCGCGAGATGGACAGATCCGTCAGCCCCGACTTCACGAAGGCCATCACCTCATTCCGCCGCGTCGCGGGCTGGATGAATTCCGGGTGGTCCTCGTAGAATTTCAGCAGCCTGTCGCCCCAGGCGGAGAGGCGGAAGAAGTAGGAAGGCTCCCTCACCCACTCCACCGGCGCGCCGGATGGGGCGAATTTCACCCCGTCCCGCTCGGTGAGTTCGTCCGGCCCGTAGAAGGCCTCGTCCCGCACCGCGTACCAGCCCTCATAGGCGCCGAGGTAGATCTCACCCTTCTCCACCAGCCGCTTCCAAAGCGCCTGGCAGGCCTCGCGGTGGCGCGGCTCCGTCGTGCGGATGAAGGCGTCATTGGAGAGGTTCATGGACGCGGTCAGGTCGCGGAAGGCCTGGCTCACGCGGTCGGTGAAGGCCTGGGGGTCCTCGCCCGCGTCCTGGGCGGCCTTCTCCACCTTCTGGCCGTGCTCATCCGTGCCGGTGAGGAAGAAGACCTCCTCCCCGGCAAGGCGGTGCCAGCGGGCCAGCACATCGGTCGCCAGGCTCGTATAGGCGTGGCCGATATGGGGCTTGTCGTTCACGTAATAGATGGGCGTGGTGAGATAGACGGGCATGGGCGCCTTCATGGCGCCCGGACGCGCGCGCGGCAAGGTGGCTTCACCGCCCGCGCAACGTCTCCATGGCCACCAGCACGGCCTGGCGGCGGTCCAGCGAGAGGCGCTCGGCCTCCTGCGCCTGTCGCGTCAGGGCGCTGGCGGCCTCCACCCAGGCGGCGAGCGGGCGGGTGGCCAGCCAGCCGGGCACAGCCCCGCCTCGCGCCGCCTCCCGCACGGATTGCGTCAATTGCCGCACCAGCAGGGCGAAGAAGGCCGGGAAGGCAAGCGCCGCATCGCGTCCGGCGATACGGTCGGCCAGCGCATGGGCGCCAGCGGCGTCCGGCAGGGTTTCCAGCACGGAGCGGGCCAGCTTCGCCAGTTCCACCCCCTGCCCCTCCGCCAGTTCCAGCGCGCGGCCGGGCGCGCCCTCGGCCAGTTCCATCAGCGCCGCGCGATCCTCCGCGGACGTATCGGGCAGCAGGGTGGCGAGGCACTCCGCCATGGCGCCCTCCTCCAGTGGAAACAGGTCGAGGCGCCGGCAGCGGCTGCGGATGGTGGGCAGCAGCCGCCCCGGCGCATCCGTCACCAGCAGCAGCACGGTCCGCGGCGGCGGTTCCTCCAGCGTCTTGAGAATGGTGTTGGCCGAGGCCGCCTCCATCGCCTCGGCGCCATCCACCAGCACCACGCGCCAGCCGCCCTCGGCGGCGGTCAGGGCCAGGAAGTGGCGGGCGGCGCGCACCTCCTCCACCTTGATGATGCGCCGCTTGCCGGGCTCGGCCTGGGGGGCGAGTTCCAGCACATCGGCGTGCGCCCCGGCCGCCACGCGGCGGAACACCGCATCCTCGGGGGGCAGATGCAGCGGTGGCGTGGCATGCGGCCCGCCCGCCAGCACCCAGCGCGCGAAGCGCCAGGCCAGCGTCGCCTTGCCGATCCCGGGCGGCCCGCAGAACAGCCAGGCATGGGCGAGGCGTCCGGAATGGAAGGCGCGGGCGAGGCTCGTCTCCGCCTCGGCATGGCCGAAGAGGCGGGGCGTGGCGCGCGGGCTCATGGCGCGCCCAGCCGGGCACGGCAGGCTTCCAGCATGGCCGCCAGCACCTCGGGCGCGGGGCGCGTGGCGTCCAGCACGGCGAAGCGCCCGGGTTCCTCGGCGGCCTGGGCCAGGAAGCTGGCCCGCACGCGCTCATGGAAACCCTGGCCCAGCGCGTCATAGCGGTTGACCTCGCCGCGCGCCTCGGCGCGGGCGAGCCCCGCCGCCACGGGCAGGTCCAGCAGCAGGGTCAGATCCGGCGCCGCATCCCCCAGCGTGGCCGCCCGCAGCGCCGCCCAGGTGGCGCGCGGCGCCCCCTGCCCGCCCACCTGGTAGGCCAGGGTGCTGTCGAAGAAGCGGTCGCACACCACCCAGATGCCGGCGGCCAGGGCGGGCGCGATGGTGCTGGCCCAATGCTCGCGCCGGGCGGCGAAATGCAGCGTCATCTCCGCCACCGGGTCCCAGCCGCCGCGGCCCAGCAGCAGGGCGCGGATGGCCTCGGCGCCGGCGCTGCCACCAGGCTCGCGCGTGCGGAGCACCGGCAGGCCGCCCGACGCCAGGGCGGCGGCCAGCGCCTTGCCCTGGGTGGACTTGCCCGCCCCCTCGCCGCCTTCCAGCGAGATGAAGCGGCCGCGCATGGGGGCCGTCAGCGCCCCAGCAGGCCGCGGGCCAGCACGGGAATGCGGGAGAGCAGGCCCAGCTGGTCCACATCCGCGCCCGCATAAAGCGGCAGGCTGAGCGGCGCGAGGCCCGCGCCCGACACCTCCATCCGCGCCAGCTCCTGCCCGCGCAGCACGGGGGCCGGCACGGGCGTGTCGTAGCGCAGCCGCACCTGCAGCTGGTCGCGCCAGCCGCGCGGCAGGGTGACCACCACGTCGCGCCCCCCCACCAGCGGCACGCTGGCGCGCACGCCCATATGGACGGGCACGTCCTCGATCGTGTCGGCGGCGCGGAAGAGCACGACATTGTCGAAGGCCTGGAAGCCCCATTCCATCAGCCGCTCGCTCTCCTCGGCGCGGGCGCGTTCGCTCCCCAGCCCCGCCACGACGAGGATGAGGCGGCGGCCGTCGCGCAGCACGCTGGCGGTGAGGCAATACCCGGCCTCGTCCGTGCGTCCGGTCTTGAGGCCGTCGGCGCCGCGCATCCGCTCCAGCAGCGGGTTGCGGTTGGGCTGGGTGATGTTGTTCCAGCGGAAGGAACGCTCGGAATAGAAGCGGTAATGGTCCGGGAAGTCGGTGATGAGGCGCCGCGCCAGGGTGGCGAGGTCCCGCGGGGTCATCCGGTGCTCGGGGTCCGGCCAGCCGGTCGAGTTGCGGAAGACGCTGTCGCGCAGCCCGATGGTGGGCGCCATGGTGTTCATCAGGTCCGCGAAGGCGCGCTCGGTGCCCGAGATGGCCTCGGCCAGCACCACGCAGGCATCATTCCCCGACTGGATGATGACGCCCCGCGCCAGGTCCTCGACCGAGACGCGGCTGTTGGGCTCCAGGAACATGCGGCTGCCGCCCATGCGCCAGGCGGCCTCGCTGACCGGCAGGGTCTGGTCCAGTTGCAGCCTGCCCTGCCGGATCTGGTCGAAGACCACATACATGGTCATCAGCTTGGACATGGAGGCAGGCGGGATGGACTGGTCCGCCCCCTTGTCCAGCAGCACGGCCCCCGTGTCGAAATCCATCAGCAGCGCGTTGCGGGCGATGGTTTCCACCGGCCCCAGCGGCGACTGGCCGGGGGTGGCGGGCGGCGCCGCGGGCCGGGCCGCGCGGCCGGCCGGGCGCGGGGCCTGGGCCGGGGCGGGCATGGGCGCGAGGGCGGCGGCGCCGGCCAGCAGGGCCGTGCGGCGGGTCGGGTTATTCAACATGTCCGGGACTTCGCGCATCTCTCAATCCACCACAAGGCGCAGTTCGGTGAGCCCCACGGCGATGGCGCGGGCCAGGGCGGCATCGGCCTCCGCGAGGCTCCGGTAAGGCCCGGCGCGCACGCGGAACTGCTGCTGCCGCCCGCGCGGCCCACCGGCCACGCCCAGCGGCTCGACCCGGCCCGCGCTGAGGCGCGCCGCCTCGCGCGCGGCCAGTTGCCGGTTGAAGTAGGTGCCGGCCTCGACCCAGAGCAGGCCCGGGCGGGGCGCGCCCTGCGTCACCTGCTCGGGCAGGCGCTCCGGCGGGCGGGCGGTGGGTGTGGCGGCCACGGCCTGCACCGCCGGGCGCACGGGCCGCGGCGCGGCGGTGGCGAGACCGCGCGCGCCGGGCGGCGGGGCCAGGGCCTCGCGCCCCACCTCGCCCACCGGGGCGGCGGCCACGGGCAGCGCCTCGGCCTGCCCCGCCAGGCCCGCGATGGCGGCGCGCGAGGCCTCGGCGTCAATCACCACCCGCGCCTGGAAGGGGCCGGCGGCACCCAGCAGCGCGGCGGCGCGGGGGGCGACGGCGATGACGCGCCCGGGCTCGGCCGGGCCGCGGTCATTGACGCGGACCCGCAGCGCGCGGCCATTCTCCAGGTTCGTCACGGTGACGATGGCGGGCAGTTGCAGCGTGGGGTGGGCGGCGAACATGCCATCCTCCCGCCGCTCGCCATTGGCGGTGAGCGAGGCGCCGGCGCGGCGGGGCAGCAGGGCCGCGATGCCCGTCTGGTCGAGCGCGAAATCCTCGCGCGGATAGGCCCAGAGCGGCCCCTGCCGCCAGGGTTCGCCCAGGTGGTAGCGCGGCTCGGGCGGGGGTGGCGCGCGACCGCAGCCGGCCAGCAAAGCCAGCGCCAGCAACCCCGCCAGGGCGCGCCCCATGGTCAGGCCACGCGGTCCGACAGCAGCCCCACCGCCGTCGCGTAGAAATTGGACGGGTTGTAGCGGCGGATCGCCATGAAGTTGCTGCCGACCATGAAGGCCTGGCTGTCCCCGCGCGAAAGGCCCGGGATCACGATGGCCCATTCCCCGCCCAGGTCCGGCAGCCTTCCGCCGCCGGCGGGCACCACGCGCATGCGCGACCATTCGGCCACGGGGCGCATGCGCCGGTGGTCGGCCAGCGCCGTGTCGAAGCCGGGCGGCAGCGCCACCTCGAAGCCCCAGGGGGCGGGCTCGCGCCAGCCATGGTGGGAAAGGTAGTTGGCGATGGAGGCCAGGGCGTCGGCCCGAGTGTCCCAGATGTCGCGGCGGCCATCCCCGTCGAAATCCACCGCCAGCCGCTCGAAGCTGGTGGGCATGAATTGCGGGTTGCCCATGGCGCCCGCATGGCTGCCGCGCATGCGGCTGACATCCACATGGCCGGCATCCAGGATGCGGAGTGCGGCCATCAGCTCGCCCCGGAAGAAGGCGGCGCGGCGGCCTTCCCAGGCCAGGGTCGCCAGCGCCTCGATCACGTTGAAATTGCCGGTGAAGCCGCCGTAGTTCGTCTCGAGACCCCAGATGGCCACGACCACGCGGCCGCTGACCCCATGCCGGGTCTGGATGGCCTCCAGCAGGGAGCGGTTCTGGGCATAGGCGCGCCGGCCGGCCTCGATTCGCTGCGGTGAGAGGCGCGCATCGCGATATTGCGGCCAAGTCTGGGTGAATTCCGCCTGGCGACGGTCGAGTTCGATCACCCGTTCATTGGGCTGCAGGCCGGCTAAGGCGCGGTCCAGCGTGGCCTGGCGCACGCCCGCGCGGCGGGCTTCGGCGCGCACGCCCTGGAGAAACGCGGCAAAGCTTTCCTGCGCGAAAGCGGGCCGGGCCGCGAACGCGCCGGCGGCGGTTCCGGCGAGGAGGCTGCGTCGGGTGAACATGGGGGATAGGTGCCACTTCTATGCGCTTGGCGCAATTCGAACCGGCCGGTTCCAGCGCGCGCCGAGACGGCCTAGGATCGCGCGAATTGCGAAAGGAAACACGTCCATGGTCGCGGTCACCGAAACCTTCGCGCGCTATGCCGCCACGATCCGCCACGCGGACCTTCCGGCCGAGGTCGAGGCGCGCACGCGCTTCCTCATCCTGGACCTGGTGGGCAACATGGTCCGTGGCGGCGTCGAGGCCGAAAGCAGCCCGCCGCTGCGCGCCGCTGCCCGCGCCATGGGCCTGGGCCACGGCCAGGCCGCCGTCTTCGGCGAGGCCGCCCGCTGGTCGCCCGCCGGGGCCGCGCTGCTGAATGGCGCCTATGCCCACAGCCTCGACTTCGACGACACCCATGCCGCCGGCAGCCTGCACCCGGGCGCCCCCGTGATCCCCGCCGCCCTCGCCGCCGCCGAGATGTGCGGCGCCAAGGGTGCCGATGTGATCGCGGCCATTGTGGCCGGCTATGAGGTGACGAACCGCCTGGCCGTGGCCCTGCCCGCCGGCGACCATTACGACCGCGGCTACCACCCGACCGCGACCTGCGGCGCCTTCGGGGGCGCCGCCGCCGCCGCGCGCGTGATGGGGCTGAACGAGGCGCAAATCGCCGACGCCTTCGGCATCGTGCTCAGCCAGGCCGCCGGGAGCCTGCAATTCCTGGCCAATGGCGCCTGGACCAAGCGCTGGCAGGTGGGCTGGGCGGCCATGGCGGGCCTCTCCGCCGCGCTGCTGGCGCGCGAGGGCTTCCGCGGCGCCGCCCAGGCCATGGAGGGCAAGGCGGGCTTCCTCAGCGCCTATGCGCCCAATCCCATTCCCCAACGCGCCATCCGCAACCTGGGCGGCGAGTTCGAGCTGATGGAAACGGCCGTTAAGCCCTACCCCTCCTGCCGCTACGGCCATGCGAGCGTGGACGCGGCCCTGGCCCTCCGCGCGGAACACGGGCTGCGCCCGGAGGAGATCGAGGCCGTGACCATGGGCCTGCCCAACAAGGGCATGCTGCTGGTGGGCGCCCCGCTGGAATACAAGCAGCACCCGAAGAACACGGTGGATGGCCAGTTCAGCGGCCCCTTCGTCGTCGCCTGCGCGCTGGGCCATGGCCATTTCGGCTGGGACAGCTATGCCCGCATGGACGACCCCGTGCTGCGCGCCCTGATGCCCAAGGTGACCTGCGTGGAAGACCCGGAGGTGCAGGCCGAATTCCCGCGCAACATGTCGGGCAAGCTGACCATCCGCGCGCGGGGCCAGGAATTCACCAAGTTCGTCGTGGTGCCCAAGGGCGAGCCCGGCAATTTCCTGACCGAGGCCGAACTGCGCGCCAAGTTCCATGGCCTGTCCGACCAGGTGCTGGGTGCCGATCGCGCCGCCGCCCTGGCCGATGCGGTGCTGGGCCTGGCCGGGGCCGCGGATGTGAACGCCATGATGCGCCTGGGCAGCACGCTGGGAGCCGAGCCGGCCGCGCGCCTCGCGGGGGAGTGATCCCCTCGCGCGGCGGGCGTGGCGGCTGTATAGGCGCTGCGGCGCCGGGGACAGGTGGCCGAGTGGTTTAAGGCAGCGGTCTTGAAAACCGCCGTAGGGGCAACTCTACCGTGGGTTCGAATCCCACCCTGTCCGCCAGCCACGTCCCTCAACAGATGGATGTGGCGAAAACTCCCCTGAGCTACATACAAGCCCGCGTCAGAACGCGTGGCCGCCCCAATCCGCCTCCTCCAGGAACCGCGCCTCGACCAGTTCCCGCAACTCCGCATCGCAATAGGCCCGGTAGGGTGCATGCTCGCCGCGGTTGCGGTGCGGCGCCTCCCGCGGCGGCATGGACGCAGAGCTTGTAGAGCCGGTCGAAGGTTCGGCCGGAAGGCCCGCCCATACTCCGCCAGGCGGGACGGCTCGCGTATGCCGAAGGCGTCGTTCCGCACCTCGAGACGCTCCGGTGGTCCTCGGAACAAGACGGCACATCTCTGATAGCGAATTGCCGCCAGACTTGCCACGATGGGTGAACTGACAGGCGTGCCGGATCGAGATGATCGGTCCGGTGCAACAGCCAATCGCGTTTCGCCCCGTCCAGGAACGCCCCCGCCGGGTTGGGGCGCGGGCCGGGCGGGCAAGACGTCACCGCCCACACCGACCGGAGCCCGCATGCTGGCTGCACGCAAGATCTTCCACCTGCACATCTCGAAATGCGGCGGCACGGCGCTGAACGCCGCCCTGGATTCCGAGACCCATGCCGAGCGCGCGCGGCCGCCCGCCGAGTTCGGGCAGCGCCTGCGCGACCGCGGCATCGCCCACACGGACATCGCCGCCCTGCAGGACCCTGCCCTGCGCCCCACCCTCGCCGAGGCCGCGCGCGAGAGCATCGCCTGGTTCGACGTGCTGCACGGCCATGTGGACATCGCCCCCTGGCTGGCGCCCGAGGACCATGTGTTCACGGTGTTGCGCCGCGCCGACCGGCGCGCGCTGTCGCAGTTCCAGGACTACCGCCGCCTCGCGCCGCACGACTACGCCCACAAGCCGCCGGAATGGCGGCGGATGCACGAGGCCTGCCGCGAGCTGCCCGACTTCGCCCGGCTGCGCGCCGCCTGCGGCGACGCCCTGCCCTTCCGCAGCATGTTCGAGGACCACCAGTGCCGCGCCCTGACGCAGCACAGCGTCGGCGCGGAGGCCTTCGCCGCCATGCCGCCGGAGGAACGCGCCGCCCAGGCCTGGCGCACATTGCAATCCTATGGCGCGCGCATCGGCGTGCTGGAGGAGGTGGACCGGCTGCGCGCCGAGCTGGCGCGCGACATGGGCTGGTGCCCCCCCGCCCTGCTCGAGGTCCGCAACCGGACGGCGCCGGAGGATCACAACGAGGCCGCGCTCGCCGCCGCAGCGGCCGTCACCGCCGGCGACCGCCTCCTGCACGAGCGCGCCGTGACCGCGCTGCGCGAGGCCCCCGCCGCCGACTATACCCTTGCGGAGTTCGAGGCGGAGTTCGTCGCCGCCCGCCTGTCCGCGCTGCTGCCCATGCGGATCGGCGAGGAACACGTCTTCGACATGAACATGCCGCTGGTCGGCCGAGGCCTGCACGGCCGCGACGCCGCCGGCAGCCGCGAATGCTGTCGCTGGCTGGGTGCCAACCGCGACGCCCTGATCTACCTGCCGGTGCCCGAGCCCGGCGCGCGGCTGACGCTGCGTCTCTACAACAAGGGCTGGGTGGACCCTGGCCTGCGCGACCGGCTGACGGTCACGGCGGACGGCGCGCCGGTGCGGACCTGGTCCGAACCGCGGCGCGAGGTGGCCGAGGCCATTTGCTTCCGCGCGGTCGCGCGGCGCGGCTGGATGCGGATCGGGCTGCATGGCGAACTGGCGCTGACGGACACCGAGTCCGGCCGGCCCAGCGACGACGCCCGCCCCAAGATCTTCAACCTCTGGCGCTACAGCTACCAGGCCGACTGACGTCATGGCCGGCCGCCGGGGCGGCCTTGAAGATTCCCATGCCGGAAGCCTCAGGCATTCTTCAACTCTACATGTTTTCTTGCCATGCTCGCCGCCATGGCAGAAGCGTTGCGCGATGGCGGAGAAGCTGGGTGCGGTCCGCGCGACGACGTCGCGGCCGGGACACCAGAAGATGAGCGCGCCCGGCTGCTGGCCAGGGCGCGGCAGGCGCGCGACGGCGGCGATTCCGCGGCGGCGCTGTCCCTGTGGGACGAGGCCCTGCACCGCTGGCCGGAGCACGTGGGCCGTGACGAGACCCTCGCCTTCGCCCACTCCCTGTTCGCCTTCAACCGCCCCCGCCGGCCCGAGGATGCGCTGCTGCCGCCGCACGCCGCGGAGACCCTGGCCCGGCTGCACAGCTCCTGGCCGGAGGAGCCTCTGGGCTGGATCGGCCTCGCCAAGCTCGCCGAGTGGCGCCACGCCTGGCCGGAGGCCCGGGCGCATTGGCAGGCGGTCCTCGACCGCTTCGACGCCGTGGCGGAACCTGACTGGTACGAGCAGGCCATGAACGCGGCCTGGATGAACCATGATGGGGCCGGCTTCAAGGCGCTGCGTGTCATCCTGCGCCGCCGCTGGCCCGGCCACGAGACCTGGTGGGACCGCTACGCCTCCGGCGGCCGCGCCATCGCCATGAGCGGCGCCGAGCCCCGTCATGGGCCGAGCCTGCGGGACGTGGAGGACCTGCTCCGCTTCGCCACCCCCGCCGAGGCCAGGCGGGTCCTGGAAACGCTTTCCCCGCTCGACCAAGGGAGCGCGACCGGCCGCGCCTGCGCCCAGATCATCCGCACCGTCGAGCGCAGCGGGCTGATGGAGGACCTCGCGGCCGGCGGCGCCGATCTCGCGCGGCCCGCCACCAGCTTCGTCTGGCGCAATTCGGCCGGCGCGGACCGGGCGCTGATCGTCTTCGCGGGCGGTGGCCGGGGCTTCTGGCCGCTGGTGGACGAGCTGCACCGCGTGTTGCGCGGCTGCGGCACCCATCTGATCTACCTGCGCGACCTGGGCGGCAGCTTCTACCTGGCGGGCGACCCGGATCTCGGCATCGCGGACTATGGTGGCGTGCTCGACGTGCTGCGGGCGCAGGCGGCCGGGCTGGGGGCCACGCGCCTCGCCTGCCTCGGCAATTCCGCCGGCGGCTATGCGGCGCTGCGCTATGCGCTCGACCTGGGGGCGGAGGCAGCGCTCGCCTTCAGCATGCTCACCAATCCGCAAACGCGGCACGACCCGCAGGTCTCGCCGGCACTGAACGCCATCGCGCGGCGCAACCCGGGACTCGTGCTCGACCTGGCGCAGGCCTATGCCGCCGTGCCACGGCCCCCGCGCGCCATCCTGTGCTTCGGCGAAGGCCATGAGGCGGACCGCCGGGAGGCCGAACGGATGCGGGGCATCCCCGGCGTGCGGCTGGTGGCGGCCGAGGGCCTGGCCGAGCATGGCGCCATCCGCTGGTTCCTGCGGCGGGGCGAGGTGCCGGGCCTGGTCGCCTCCCTGTTCGAGGCGCCCTCGGCGTGAGGATCACGCTGCAAGGCATCGGGCTGGACTATCCCGGGCCGCATGGCCCCCTGCGCGCCGTGGACGGGCTGGACCTGGAGGTCGCACCCGGGGAGTTCCTGGGCCTGATCGGCCCCAGCGGCTGCGGCAAGTCCTCCCTGCTGGCCATGCTGGCCGGGCTGCGAACGCCCAGCGCCGGCCGCATCCTCTTTCCCGGCTGGGCCGGCCCCCGCCCGCCCCGCCGCCTGATGGCCTTCCAGGAACATGGTCTGCTCCCCTGGCTGAGCGTGCTGGACAATGTCGCCTTCGGCCTGGAGGCCCAGGGCATGCCGCGCGCCGCGCGTGAGGCCCGCGCCCATGCCATGCTGCGCCGCCTGGGGCTGGAAGGCTTCGCCGCCTCGCGCCCGGACCAGCTCTCGGGCGGCATGCGCCAGCGCGCGGCGCTGGCCCGCCTCTTCGTCGCCGAGGCCGAGGCGATGCTGCTGGACGAGCCCTTCTCCGCCCTCGACGCGCAGACCCGCGTGGTGCTGCAACAGGAGCTGCTGGACCTCTGGTCCGGCACCGGGCGCAGCGTGGTCTATGTCACCCACGACATCGAGGAGGCGCTGCTGCTCTGCGACCGCGTGGTGGTGCTCTCGGCGCGGCCGGGGCGCGTCGTCGCGGACATCACGGTGCCCTTCCCGCGCCCGCGCCGCATCATGGGCCCGCCGCCGCCGGAGGTGGCCGCGCTGCGCTGGCGGATCTGGGACATGCTGGCGCCCGCCATCGCGCCGGCCGCCTGATGGCGCATCTGCTCGCCCTCCTCCTCGCCGCCGCGACCTGGGAGGGCGCCGTGCGGGCGGGCTGGGTCGCCACGCTGCTGTTTCCCGCGCCCACGACCATCCTGCACTGGCTGCTGGAAAGCCTTCGAAGCGGCGAATTGGCGGACTCCCTGCTGGCCAGCGGGCAGCGCCTGGCCATCGGCTTTGGCCTGGGGGCAGGGCTGGGCACCCTGGTGGGCCTCGCGATGGGCCTGCTGCCGCGCCTGCACCGCGCCTTCGATCCCGTCATCGCCGCCCTGCACCCCATGCCCAAGGTGGCGCTGCTGCCGCTCTTCCTCGTGCTGTTCGGCTTCAACGAACAGGCGCGGATAGTGCCGGTGGCGCTGGTCGCCTTCTTCCCCGCGGCCATCGCGGCCGCCGTCGCGTCCGCGGCATTGACCCGCTGCTGTGGAATGTCGCGCGCAACTATGGCGCGCCGCCCCTGATCGTGCTGCGCCGCCTGGTGCTGCCGGGTGCCTGGCCGGTGCTGCGCGCGGGCCTCAGGCTGTCGCTCAACGCCGCGATCGTGGTGCTGATCTCGGTCGAGATGCTGAGCGGCCATGACGGGCTGGGCGCCGCGGTCTGGCAGTCCTGGCAGACCATGCGGGTGGAACAGCTCTACGGCACGCTGCTGGTGCTGGCCATGCTCGGCCTTGTCTTCAACCGCTGTCTCGGCCGCTGACCCGATGTGGCCGGCCGCCTTTCCGAAGGATCACCCCGGATGCTGACGAAGCCAGGATGGACGCGTGCCGCGCGCGGCATGGCAAGGCTCGGCCGGGTGCTGGGCCTCGCGCTCTGCCTCGCGGCGCTGCTGCCGGCGGCGGCGCGGGCGGAGCGCGTGAAGCTCGTGGTGCTACCCTTCCTGTCGCAGGCGCCCATCTTCATCGCGCTGGAGGAAGGCCTCTTCGCCCGCGAGGGCATCACCATCGAGCCGGTCGCCCTCTCCTCCTCCCACCTCGCCCTGCCGGGGCTGATGAGCGGGGACCTGGACGCGGGCATCCCGCAGGCCTCGCCCGCGCTGTTCAACGCGGTGGCGCGCGGCGGCCGCGCCCGGCTGGTGGCCTCCGGCGTGATGCTGGCGCCGGCGCCATGCTCCTATGCCGCCTTCTACGGCACCGGGCTCACGCTCGCGGCGCTGACCTCGGGCGAGGCGCGGTCGCTGCGCGTCAGCGCCGACCAGAACGCCTTCGAGGGCTTCCTGGTGGACCTGCTGCGGCAGCGGCGCGGCGCCGAGCGGCTGCAGGTGCAGTTCCGGGAAATGCCGGTGCCGGCGCAGCAGGCGGCGCTGGCCGCCGGCGCGCTGGACCTCGCCTTCCTCTCCGAGCCCTGGGTGGCGCGGCTCAACGAGGCCGGGGTGGGCCGCGTCGCCGTGGGGGCGGAGGAATTGCTGCCCGGCGGCCAGTTCACCGCGCTGATGTTCTCGGAGCGGATGCTGGCCGATGGGCAGGCGCTGGGCCGCCGCTTCCTGCGCGCCTATCGCGCGGCGCTGCTCCGCTACAATGAGGGCAAGACGCCGCGCAACCTCGAGATCCTCTCCCGCGCCACACGGCTTTCGCCCGAGCTTCTGGCGCGGGCCTGCTGGCCCAGCATGCCGGCCGATGGCGCGCTGAACCTGGACAGCCTGCTGACCTACCAGGACTGGCTGCGGCAGCGGCGGCTGGTGGACCGCGTGCTGGCGCCGGCCGACCTGGTGGCGGAGATCACGCCGTGATCCCCTTCGACCGCGCCGAATTCGACGGCACGATCCCCACCCGCCTGCGCCGCATCGTCGAGGCCCTGCCGGACGCCGAGGCGCTGGTCGAGGACGGGCGCGCCCTCACCTACGCCGCGCTGGACGCCGAGACCGACCGCGCGGCCGCCTCGCTGGCGGACCTGCCGCCGGGCGGCGCGGTGGCCCTAGTCTTCGGCATCGGCACCGAGGCCGTCATCGCCCTGCTCGGCGCGCTCAAGGCCGGCGTGCCGGCCATGCCCATAGACCCGGCCGCGCCGCCCGAGGATGTGATGGGCCTCTTCGCCCAGGTGGCGCGCATCGTCACCGCGCCGGCGCAGGAGGCCTGGTGCCGCGACCGCGCGGGCCAGGTGCCGGTGCAGGTGGGGGCGGCCTGCGCCGCGCCTGCCGATGCGATCCCGGCGCCGCGGCCGGAGGACCCGGCCATCATCTACCTCACCTCGGCCAGCACCGGGCCGGCCAAGGGCGTGGTCCGCACCCAGCGTTCGCTGTGCTGGCATGCCGGGTTGCAGACGCGCCACCACGGCTATGCGCCGGGCGACCGCATCGCGCACCTCTCCTCCTTCGCCTTCGCGGGCTCCATCTCGGCCATCCTGGGCGGGCTGCTGGCCGGCGCCACGGTGGAGGTCTTCGACGGCCGCCGCCACGGCCTGCTGGCCCTCGGGCGCTGGGCGGCGGAGCGGCGGATCACCGTGCTGCCGGTGACGCCCCCCGTGCTGCGTGACCTCGTCGAGGCGCGCATGCCCGAACGCCAGGCCTGGCAGCCGCGCCGCATCATCGTGGGCGGCGAGGTGCTGCGCCCGGAGGATGTCACAGCGCTGCGCGACCGCCTGGGCTGGGACTGCGCCGTGGTGAACCGCCTGGCCAGCAGCGAGGCCGGCATGATCGCCGAATGGGTGGTGGATCCCGCGGCCGTGCAGGGGCGCGAGGCGGTGCCGGTCGGCTGGCCGGTCGAGGACCGCCACGTCACCCTGGTGGACGAGCAGGGCGAGCCGGTGCCGCTGGGCGAGATCGGGGAGATCGTCGTCTCCGGCGACTACACGGCCATCGGCTACTGGAACCGCCCGGAGCTGACGGCGGAGCGTTTCCGCCCCGATCCCGAGCGCCCGGGGTCTTTCCGCGTCTTCACCGGCGACCTGGGCCGGCTGCACCCGGACGGGATGCTGGAGCATCTCGGCCGGGCCGACCACATGGTGAAGATCCGCGGCTACCGCGTGGAGCTGGCCGCCGTGGAGGCGGTGCTGTGCCGGCAGGAGGGCGTGGCGGAGGGTGTCGTGCAGGCCGTGCGGACGGCGGGCGGCGACATGCGGCTGGCCGCCTGGGTGCAGCCCGCGCCGGGCGTGGAGATCAATGGCCTCACCCTGCGGCGGCGCCTCGCCTCGCAACTGCCGGACTACATGCTGCCCTGGCGTGTCGGCGTCTTCGCGGCCCTGCCGCGCTCGGCCGGCAACAAGATCGCGCGCGGGCGCCTGCCGCCGCTCAGCGGCACGCGGCCCGACGGCATGGCGCCGCCGGTGCCGACCCGCGGCGAGACCGAGCGGCTGCTGGCCGAGATCTGGAGCGAGATCTTCGAGGTGGACGAGGTTGGCCGCGAGGATGACTTCTTCGAGTTCGGCGGGGATTCGCTCGACATGCTGCAGGTGGCCGCCGGCCTCTACGAGCATCGCGCGGTGTTCATCACCGATTCCGACCTGCTGGAGCATCCCCGCCTGGCCGACATGGCCGCGGCGGTGGACCGCCTCACGGAAGAGGCGGCCTGAGGCGCGCCCCGCGATGTACCCCCTGGAACCCCGCGCGGGCGAGATCGGCCGGCTGGCGGCGCAGGGCGCCTGGCTGACCGAGGAGACCGAGGCGCTGCTCTCCTCCATCGGGGTCGGGCCGGGCTGGCGCTGCCTCGACCTCGCCTGCGGCCTCGGCGACGTGGCGCGGCTGATGGCGGCGCGGGCCGGCGCGCCGGGCCTGGTGACGGGCGTGGACCTGGAACGCCGCTTCCTCGACCACGCGCGCGCCGAGGCGGCGGGCGCGGTCGAGTACCTGGAGGCGGATGCCTGCCGGACGGGCCTGCCCGGTGGCGGCTTCGACCTGGTGCATGGCCGCTTCCTCTTCGCGGGCGCGGCGCGGTTCGACACGCTGCTCGCGGAGGCGATCCGGCTGGCCCGCCCTGGGGGGATGGTGGCGTTGCAGGAACAGGACCTGTCCAGCATGGCCTGCTTCCCCCCGCACCCCGCCTTCGCGCGGCTGAAGGCCATGCTCGGCGCGGGGCTGGAGCAGAGCGGCACCGGCCGTGGCGTCGCCCGGCGGCTGTTCGGGCTGCTGCGGCAGGCGGGGCTGCGCGAGTTGCGCTACCGCCCTTTCCTGGTCTCCTGCCAGGCGGGCGACCCGCAGGCCGCCTGGCTGCCGGACATCGTGGACTCGCTGCGCGGCCCGCTGCTGCGCGCCGGCCTGGCGGATGGCGCGGCGCTGGACGAGGCCATCGCGGCCTGTCGGTCGCACCTGGATGATCCGGGCACCACGGCGATCCTCTACACCGTCGTGCAGGCCTGGGGGCGGAAGCCCGGCGGGGCGGCGCCTTAGCGCCTACAGCGTGATCACCGTTCATTGATCACGCCGCAGCCTTTGCCGAGCGGCGTGATTCGTGCCTTTGGCGATTCCACCACAGGCGATCAGGCGCTACGCCACCCCCAGCGCCTGCAGCAGCGGCAGGCGATGCGCGGCGAAGCCCTCCGCCAGCCGGGTCATCTCCGCCAAATTCTCCTCTTCCGAGGCGAGCGGCTTGCCCTCGCGCAGCAGGCCCTGGCCCTGGCTCGCGAGCGTGGCGCAGGCCGCCTCGGCCCAGGCGGCGGGCCGCGCGATCCCGGCCGCGCGCGCGCCCAGGAACATCTGCGCCACACGGTCCACCGGCACCCCGCCCCCCGTCACGGGGCTGGCCAGCCAGGTCACATCCCCGCTGCCCCGCGCCGCCGCGCAGAGATGCGCGTTCAGCCGCGCCACGACGGGCCGCGCGGCCTGGATGGCCGCCTCGTCCTGGGCGGGCGCCACCTGGCCCGAGCCGCACAGCAGCAGCACCGCCTCCAGCAACTGGCCGAAGCCCCCCTGCGCGGGCAGGGGCAATTCCCCGATGGCGCGCGGCGTGTGGTCGGCCAGCGCGTCCAGCACCGGGCCATAGACGGCGGGGTTGAGCGTGACCTCGCCCAGCGGCCCGGGCAGCGTGAAGGACGCCTCATTGCGCGGCACCGCCAGCACCACCCGCTCTTCCCGCAGCCGCTCGACCAGTTGCAGGGGCGAGGCCTCGCGCCGCCCCTTCACCCAGTAGTCGCGGCGGAACTGGGTGTTCAGCATGAAGTCCCGCACCGTCTCGCGGAACATCCGGTCGGGGATCTCGGCAAGCAGGTTGCGCTGCTCGGGCGTGAGGCCAAGGGCGGGCACATGCTCGGTCAGGTTTGCGGAACAGGCGTAGCTGAGCTTGGCCGGTGCCAGCCAGTCCGCCACCGTCGCCACATGCATCGGGTGCCAGTCGCGGTTGAAGAATTCATGCGCGAGGTAGTGGCGGTTGTAGCCCTTCATGGCCTCCACCCGTTCCGCTACCAGCGGATTGGCGCGGGCGAAGAGCGGCTGGGTGGCGAAAAGCTTGCCCACGAAGTCCAGCGCGCCGTCAATGCGCGCCGTGATCCCCTGCCCGTCGCTGCCCAGCACGCCCATGTGCTGCGCCATCAGGTGCCGCATGGGCGCGAAGGAGGCCCAGCCCGGCATGGTGTTGTAGCTGATGCACAGCACGCCCCCCACCGCCAGCTTGCGGCGCAGGAAGTCCACCAGCACCTCGCGGTTCGCATCCGACACCCAGGACCAGACGCCGTGCAGGCCGATGAAGTCGAATTCCGGCAGGGATGGATCGGCGCAGAATTCCGCGAAGGCCTGGTCGCGCAGCTGGGCCGCCGCACCCGAGGCGCGCGCCATGTCCCGCGCGAAGGCGGTCTGCGTCGGGTTGAAATCCGTGCCGTGCCAGGTGGTACCCGCCGCCGCGGCGTGGATGTTGACGCTGACACCCTGCCCGAAGCCCAGTTCGCAGGCCTGGCGGAACTCGGGCGGCAGCAGCCCCGCGCTGAGCAGTGCCAGGCGCGCGCGCTGCGGGTTCAGCTCCGGGTAGTAGCCATAGGTGTAGGCGATCTCGGACACATAGCCCGCGGTCCAGTCCTGCATGCTGAATTCCTTTCAGTGAGGGGCCCCGGTTTTCGGGGCCCGTGCCGTGTCAGAAGCGAAGCGCCGCGCGGGCCGAGAGATCGCCCGAGAAGACGCCATGGTCGGAGACACCCGCGCCCCCGTTGAGACGCAGGCTCAGCGCGCCCGTGGGGCGGAACTCGACGCCCATCCGCGCCTCGCCCGTGACGGTGCCGAGCCCGGGCGCGTTGACGGAGAAGCGGCCCGGATCCCCCGCGAAGCCCGCATCCACCCGCCGGCGGGAGCCCGCGAAATCCGCGACCACGCGCAGCCCGCCCGTGACGGTGAAGCGCTCGGAGGCCTGGAATTCGGTGCCGAAGCCGGCATCGAGCATGAGGCCCGAGGAGGTCTGCCGACCCACGCTCAGCGCCTCCAGCGCCGCGGCATTGCTCTCGGTGAAGGCGCGGGTGGTGGCGCTGCCATAGCCGAGGCCCACCTCGGGGCGCAGTTGCCAGCGCCCGCCCCGCCAGGCGGTGTAGCCGGCCGCGAGCCGCACCATCCCCGCATCGGAGCGGGTGCGGAAGCGCGAGCTGCCGTTCAGCGTCTGGCGCCGCCCATCCTGGCCGAAGCTGGCATAGATGCCGTCCAGCGAAAGCGTCAAGTCACGCGCGGGGTCGAGCAGGTAGGAAAGCCGCCCACCGAAGCTCCAGCCATCGGCATTGCCGCGCAGCAGGGGCGTGTTGACCGTGCCCCGCTCCATGCCGCCGAAGACCGCGAGGCGCAGCCGGTCCACCCCCGTCTCGGCGCCGAACTGCATCCCGGAGGAGGTGATGGTGTAGCCCGCCCCGTCATGCGAGCGCGAACGCCCGGCGCGCGACATCTCGCCGGCCGCGAAGACCGTGAAGCGGCCCATCTGCTGCCGCTCCCCGCCCTGGAAGGCGGCCTCGAGGTGGGCGCGCGCGGCGCGGCGCGCATGGTCGTTCAGCCCGGCATAGCCCTCGGGTGAACTGCGCTGGAATACCCGCGAAGCGGCCTCGGGCGAGACGCCATCGGCCTTCAGCGCATCGGCCACCAGCCGCCCGCCGTGGAACTGCTCCACATTGCCGGCGGTGCCGGCCACGCGCAGATCCCGCACCATCCGCCGTTCATTGGCGTTGCGGCCGAGCGTGGCTTCCAGCGCCTCGCCCACCGGGCGGCCGGTGCCGATGGCCTCGCCCGTGCCGAGGTTCACGATGAGGCCCCGGTCGAAATCGGAGGTGATGGTGCCGAAGGCGCCCGATATCCGGCCCAGGCCCGCTTCCAGGAAGCGGAAGCTCTGGCCGCGCGCCGCCTCGAAGGCGCCGTTGGAGGTGAAGGGCCCGGTGTAGCGCCGGATGTCCAGCACCGCCGCGCGGTCAATGGTGATGTCACCGCTGGCGCGATAGACGTCATGCCCGTCCAGCGCGCCGGCGCCGGCCGCGCCCTCGATTTCCAGCTCCACCCGGCCGCCGGCGCCGATGGTCAGGTTGTCGAAACTCAGCGCGCCGACCGAGAAGCCCGCCGCCAGCAGACCGCCCCCCATCACCTGCGTATTCCCGGTGACGGTGCCCGTGCCGCCCAGCGTGCCGCCGAGCCCCGAGATCATCATCTGGGTGTTCTGCACGGTGCCACCCGTCAGGGTCATCGTGCCCAGCACCTGCGTGAGCCCCGATTGCAGCGTCCCGCCCACCTGGGTGGATCCGCCGGTGGCCAGCGTGAAGTTGGGCGTGTTCACCTGGCCGCCGGGCGCGATGGTCATGTCGCCCTGCACCATGGTCATGTCGGTGGAGGTGACGGAGCCCGTCACGTCCAGCTGCCCGCCCTGCCCCACCGTCAGCTGCGTCTGCCGCGTGTCGCTGCCGATCTGCAACTGGCCGGCGGAGACCAGCACATCGCCCGCGCCCTCGAAGGCGCCGGTGAAGATGCTGTTGCCCGTGACGCGCAGCTCAAAGCCGTTCAGCACGATGTTGCCGGCGCCGCTGAGGTCGCGGATGGTCTGGTCGCCGCCCAGCAGCGCGAGCCGCCCGGTGGTGCGGATTTCCACCCCCGCCTGGTCGCTCAACAGCTGCGCGCCCATCAGGCCGAGCGTGGCGTTCTCCAGCACCAGCACCGAGCCGGCGGCCGAGGGCGCGGTAAGGAAGCTGTTGCCGGCCACCTGCATCTCGCCCGCCCCCAGCGGCGCGTTGACCGCGGCGTTGGTCAGCTCATAGCGCGGCGCGGTGAAGGTGGCGGGGCCGTTCAGCGTGCCGACCGAGACCTGCAGCGTCCCCGTCACCTGCACCGGCGCCCCTGCCTGCGCCACGCCGCCCGACCGCACCGACAGCGCCTGGAGATTCACCCCCGGCGAGCTGCCCTGCACGGCGAACAGCCCATCCACCAGCACCTGCGAGGAGCCGGCGATGCCGCCCATGCCGCCCAGCGCCAGGCTCGCACCCGTGGCGATGGTGGTGGGGCCGGCATAGGTGCTGGCCCCGGTGAAGACCGCCGCGCCGCCATCCACGAAGAGGCCGCCCGCGCCGGTGATCTGGCCGCCGAAGCTGCCCTCCGCCGCCGTCAGGCGCAGGCTGCGCGGATTGCCGGCATCATTGCCCAGCACCACCTGGCCCGCGCCGGTCAGCGCGCGCAGCGAGGCCCCGCCCGACGTGGCCGAGATGTCGAAGATACCCCCCAGCGCGAGGCCCGAGGCGGTGGCGATGGCGCCGGAACCAGCCAGCGCCAGCGTGGCGCCGGGCTGCACTGTGGCCAGCCCCGTGAAGCCCTGCACGCCCGTCAGCGTCAGCGTGCCGGCGCCCGCGCGGGTGAAATCGCCCGGCCCCTGCATCACGCCCGCGAAGGTGGAGTTGCCGGACTGAGCGATGGTGAGCCGCGCGCCGTCGCTCAGCGTCACGCCGCCGCCGCCGGTGAACTGGCCGAGGGTGAGTGTGCGCTGGCCCGTGACGGTCAACTGCCCATCCTGCGTCACGGTCTGGCCGGTGGCGTTGAGGTCCGCGTCGAGCGCGATGGTCCCGCCCGCCTGGTTCTGCACCGCGCCCAGGCTGGTCAGCACGCCGTTCAGCGTCATCGCGCCCGTGCCGGTGTTGAGCAGGCTCGCCACCGTCAGTGTCCGCCCGGCGTCCAGCGTCACGGCGCCGCTGTTGCCCAGCACGCCGATCACCTCGGGGGTGCCGAAGGTCAGCCGCGCGCCGTCATCCACCGTGAAGGCCCCGCCTCCGGCGAGGCGCCCCGCGGCACCCGAGGTGCGGAGGTGCCCCGCCTCCACCGTGGTCAGGCCCGTGTAGGTGTTCAGCCCGGTCAGCACGAGCTCGCCCTTGCCCTGGCGGTGGAAGGCGCCGCTGCCCTCGATCACGCCGGCAAAGGTGGAATCTCCGCTCTGGTTCAGGTCCAGCCGGCTGCCGGGGGAGAGCGTCACGGTGCCCACGCCCAGGAACTCCGCGGCGTTGATGCCGCGCGTGCCCGTGACCATCAGCTGCCCATCCTGCGTCACCACCTGGCCCGTGGCCGTGATGTCCGAGGCCAGGTTCACCACGCCGCCCGCCTGGTTCCACACCGCGCCCAGGCTCGTCAGCGGCGCGTTCAGGTTCAGCGTCGCGCCCGACTGGTTGGTCAGCCGCGCCACGGTCAGCGCCTGGTTGGCCGTGGCCACGCCCTGGCTGGTGACGATGCCCAGGCCCTCGGCCGTGTCGAAGGTGACCACGCCCGCGGGCGCCACGCGCAGCTCCGGCGTGCCCGTCAGCCGGTTCGCCGCGCCCTGGGTCCGCAGATGGCCGCTCAGCACATGGACAATGCCAGAAAGCGTGCTGCTGCCGGTCAGCGTCAGCGTGCCGCCGCCGGTCAGCGACAGCTCGCCCGCGCCGGTGAAGGCGCCCGCGAAGGTGGAGGGACCGGTCTGCGCGAGCACCAGGTGGTCCGGCGTGCCGCCGCCCTTGGCCATGCCGATGCTGCCCGCGCCGGTCAGCCCCGCCGTGGAGAGGGTCCGCACGCCGGTGACCGTCATCGCGCCATCCTGCGTCACGGTCTGGCCGGTGGCGTTGAGGTCCGCGTCGAGCGCGATGGTCCCGCCCGCCTGGTTCTGCACCGCGCCCAGGCTGGTCAGCACGCCGTTCAGCGTCATGGCGCCCGTGCCGGTGTTGAGCAGGCTCGCCACCGTCAGCGTCTGCCCGGCATCCAGGGTCACCGCGCCGCTGTTGCCCAGCACGCCGATCACCTCGCTGGTGCCGAAGGTCAGCCGCGCGCCGTCATTCACCGTGAAGGCCCCGCCCCCGGCCAGACGGCCGGCCGTGCCCGAGGTGCGAAGGTGCCCCGCCTCCACCGTGGTCAGCCCCGTGTAGGTGTTCACCCCCGTGAGCACGAGCTCACCCTTGCCCTGGCGGTGGAAGGCCCCACTGCCTTCGATCACGCCGGCGAAGGTGGAATCTCCGCTCTGATTCAGGTTCAGCCGGCTGCCGGCGGAGAGCGTCACCGTGCCATCGCCCAGGAACTGCGCCACGCTGATGCCGCGCGTGCCCGTCACGGTCAGCTGCCCGTCCTGTGTCACCACCTGGCCCGTGGCCAGGATGTCCGCGCCGAGGTTGATCACGCCTTCGGACTTGTTCCACACCGCGCCCAGGCTGGTCAGCGGCCCATCCAGCGTGACGGTCCCGCTGTTGAGCAGCCCCGCCACCTGCAGCGATTGCCCCGCCTGCACCGTGAGCGAGCCCGCATTGCCCACCGTGCCGATGGCCTCGGGCGTGGCGAAGGTCAGGCTGCTCTTGCCCTCGATCAGGAAGTCACCGCCGCCGCCGAAGACCGGCCCGGACCCGCCGGTCAGCAGATGCGCCTGCTGCACCGTGGTGACGCCCGTATAGGTGTTGGCGCCGGTCAAGGTGAGTTGCCCGCCGCCCGTGACCGTCAGGTGACCCTTGCCCTCGATCACGCCCGCGAAGGTGGAGGTGCCGCTCTGGTCCAGGATCAGGTGGTCGGGATTGTCCGAGGCCAGCGTCACCAGCCCTGAGCCGACCAGGCTGCCCACCGTGAGGCGCTGCGGCCCCAGCACCACCAGCTGCCCGTCCTGGGTGAAGACCTGGCCCGCGGCGTCCAGCCCCGCGCCCAGCAGGATCAACCCGTCCTGGTCGTTCAGCACCGCCCCGCGCGAGACGGAGTCGAAGCCGATGGCGATGATGCCGCCCTTGTTGGTCAGGCTCGCCATGTCGAGCGCGCGCAGGATTTCCACGTCGCGCACCAGCGACAGCACGGGCACGCCGCTGCGCCCGTCCACCCGCCCGTTCACCGTCAGCGCGCCGATGGTGTCGGTGGTGCCGAAGAGGAAGCGGCCGCCCTGGTTGACCGTGACGGCGCCGGTGTCGGCCAGCGTTCCGCCCGGCACCAGCACGTTGTTGGAATTCGTCCATTCCTGCGTGCTGACCGTGCCGAAATCCACGATCGTGCCGCCGGTGTAGGTGTTGGTGCCGCGCAGGTGCAGGAAGCCATTGTAGCCCGGCGCGCCGATCCGCAGCGCGCCATTGCTGATGACGCCGTCCATGATCGCGATGGCATCGGCCGTGGCGCCGTGGCGGAGGATGATGCTGCGCTCGGCGCCCGCCAGGTTGATGGGATTGCGGAAGCGCACCGCCGCATCGGCATAGGCCGAGCCGAAGACCAGCGAGGCATCGTTCGGCACGAAGCCGTTGGCGCCCCAGGTCAAGGTCTGCGGCGTGATGGTGCCGCCCAGGTTGACCACCAGCTCATCGGCGATGGCCGCGAAGCCGCCGCTGCCCGTCCATTGCACGCGGTTGCTCTGCGTGCCGACCTGCCGGTTGAAGGCGCCGGAGGAGAGCAGCACGCCCGCCGAAAGCTCATCCAGCGCGGTCATCCCCCCCAGGCGGCCGGCCCCGGCGAAGGTGATATTGCTGTTGGCATGGATGCCGGTGCCGTCCAGCGCCGCCAGGGCGCCGCCCGCGATGACGGTGGCGCCCGTATAGGTGTTGACGCCGTTGAAGATGGTCAGGCCCGCGCCGATGGTCAGGCCCGCGCCATCGCCCGCCGCGAAGGGCGCCCCCTCATAGCTGGCGCGGCTGTCATCGGCGATGGAACCCATGAAGATGGCCACGTTGCCGATGCCCGGCGCGATGGTGACGGAGGCGCCGCGCATCATGAAGATGTCGCTGCCCACCCCCGCCCCGGCCTGGCCGCCCACCCCGCCCGAGCCGCCGGCCGCGTTGTTGTCGCCGAAGAAGCTGTTGCCCGTGATCAGCAGCGTGCCGCCATCGCGCACGAAGATGGCACCACCCATGCCCGCGCCGCCGCCGCCGCCGATGCCGTCGCCATTGGCGCCCACGCCGCCGCCGAAGCCCGCGATGCCGCCCGCGCCGGGCGTGCCCTCGCGGAAGAAGGCGCCCGAGCCCGCGCTGCCACCCGCGCCACCCTGCCCGCCGCCCGCGCCTAAGCCGCCCGTGCCGCCCGCGCCGCCATTGCCGCCATTGCCGGCCGTGCCGCTGCCCGTGTTGCCGGCATCGCCGCCGCTGCCGCCCGCGCCACCCGCGCCGCCACCATAGAAGGTGGCGCCATTGCCGCCGCGCCCGCCCTCGCCGCCATGGCCGCCCGAGGCGACTTCGCCCAGGGCGAGCGCCACGTTCCAGGCCGCGAACTGCGCGATGGCCAGCGCCAGGTCCACCTTCGCATCCGCCAGCGTCGCCTTGAAGGCGATCGAGAGCGGGATGTTGGGCACCGGCGGCACCCCCACCGGCACCAGGGCCGCGGCCACCAGCCCCGCCTGCAACGCCACCTGCGACTTGGCCGTGTAGATGCCGGCCATGAGGTTCACATTGACCGGCAGGCCGGAGGAGCCATTGCCGCCGGCGCCACCCGTGCCGCCCGTGCCGGTGCCCACGCCGCCGGGGGCCGCGATGCCGCCCGCCTGCCCCTCGCCCGCCGCCAGCACGGTGCCGATCCAGGAGGCATTGTTGCCATTCTTGCCGTCCGCCCCGCCCGTGACCCCCGGCATGCCCGTGTAGGGGGTGAGGGCCACGTTGTTCATCGCGCCGCCGGCCGTGAGCGGCGAGGCGACGATCAGGCGGTCCAGGTTGCCCGAGGGCACGAAGCCCGGCACCGTCAGCAGGATCTCGCCCCCGCCCAGGTTCGTCACGGCCGTCACGGTGTAGCTGCCCACGCCCGGCACGGTCACGGTGAAGCCGTTCTGCACCGCGGCCGGGTCCACGCCCAGCAGGCGCAGCTGCCCGGAGCTGGCGGAGACCACGTTCGAGAAGGCCAGGCCGCTCGCGGTGCCAGGCAGGCTGTTGCTCAGCGTCACCACATTGCCGTTGATGGCGGTGATGGTGGTGTTGGCCGGCACGCCCTCGCCCACCAGCCGCATGCCGACGGCCAGCCGCGGGTTGGGCACGGGCAGCGTCAGGGTGGCGCCGTTGATGGGGGCGAGGCGCGCCTCGAAACCCGTGACCGCGCCGGTGACCGCCTGGCTCAGCGTCAGGCTCTGGCCGCTGATGGCGGTGATGGTGGTGCCCGCCGCGATGCCAGCCCCCTCCAGCACCATGCCCACCCGCAGCCCCTGCGCCAATGGGTCCACCGCCAGCACCAGGCTCGTGCCGGCCGCGCTGGTCACGCTGTTCGCCGTCAGCCCCGTCACGTTGTAGAGGGCGGCCGAGACTGGGGTGTCGCCCGCGCCAGGCAGTTGCAGCTGGCCGATGGGCGCGCTGCCGCCGGGCGGCGCCGCGTAGGTGAGGATGCCGGCATTGCCGCCGCCGCTGGCCTGCAGGTTCTGCACCACCAGCGAGATGTCGCGGTCGAAGCTGACGGGGGCGAGCGAGAAGACGCCGTGGTTGCCGCTCATCGTCACGACATTGCCGTTGATGGCGATGATGGTCCGCGACGGGTTGGAGGCGAGGCGCATGCCGACCGTGAGCCCGGCGGTGCTGCTCAGCTCCAGCTGGTTCAGCTCCGGCACGCCGTCGAGACCGCGCGTCACCCGCTCCTCGACCAGCAGGGTGGCATTGGCCTGGATGCCGGTGATGTCGTTCACCAGGATCGTGTTGGGATCGGTGCCGAGGCGCACCTCGCGCGTCAGGACGGAGGCGCCCGTCAGCGTGCGGTCCAGCGTGATGGTGCCGTCGGGATTGACGCTCTGGATCACGGCCTGGCCCGCATTGGGCACGGAGACCGCCATGCCCGCGGCAAGGCCCTGCGTGTTGCCGATGGCCACGCGGTTGAAGTCTCCGAACTCGTTCAGCAGCGGCACCGCCCCCTGCTCGTCCAGGGGGCGGACATCCACCTGGAGATCCGTCAGCGGCACCCCGATCGTGCCGAGGCTGAGGCTGGGCCCGCCGCCGCCATTGCCGCCGCGCACGGCGTTGGTGTTGAAGTCCACGTTGTTGAGGGTGAGCTGCCCGCCCTGGTCCACGAAGAAGACGCCGCCCATGCCGGCGCCGCCACCGCTGCCATCGCCGCCGCGGGTGATGAAGTTCGTGAAGATCTTGCCGTCCACCGTCACGTTGGTGGCGCCGGTGGCGGGGCCGATCATGAAGCCGCCGGCCGCGTTGCCGTCCACGAGATCCCGTGTGTCGGCCAGCGAGGAGGCGGGGACGCAGAAGGCGGCCGAGGCCAGCAGAAGATGACGCAGACGCAGCTGACCCGACCCGTTCGACATGAAGCCCACCCTGTCCAGAAGACGTTTTGCCCGCGCGACCGCGGCACGACCGGATGGGATGGCGACGAATCGCGTTCCTCCGGGCCACCGTGGGCACGGGGAGGACATTGCTGGCCGCCGCATGTAGGATTGGTTAAGCGATCAATCCCAAGGGGATGCGCGACCCATTCTCCCAAGGAGCCCCGCCATGACCGACGACACGGCCTCCCTCTCCGCCCGCATCGGCGTGGACCTCGGCGCGCGCATGCGGCTGGAGGAGGGGCTGGAATGGGCGGCCGCCGCGGGCTTCGCGCATCTGGACATCCGCCTCGGCGACGCCGGCAACGAGTTCGACGGCTTCGACGGCGCGCGCCTGCGCGCGACGCGCGGGCTGAAGGAACGGCTTGGCCTGCAACTCGGCCTGCACACGCTGTCGGCCGTGAACATGGCCGAGACCGCGCCTTACCTCGCCGCCGCCACCGACAACTACCTGCGCGCCTATGTGGACCTGGCCGGGCCGCTCGGCGCGGGCTGGATCGTGGTCCATGCCGGCTACCACTTCACCGACGATTACGAACGCCGCAGCCAGGCCGCGCTGACCCGCCTGCAACGCCTGGGCGACTACGCGCGCACCCAGGGCGTGCGCCTGCTGCTGGAGAACATGAACCCCGAGCCCGCCGATGCCGAGGTGCGCTACCTGGCCTGCGACATCCCTGAATGCGAGCGCTTCTTCGCGGCACTCGACCCGGAGGTCTTCGGCTGGTCCTTCACCGCCAACCACGCGCATATGCTGCCCGTGGGCGTGGAGGGCTTCTACCGTCATTTCGGCCCGGCCCGGATGGCGGAGGTGCGCCTCGCGGACAATCGCGGCGGCAAGGAGGAGCACCTGTTTCCCGGCGAGGGCAACATGGACTTCAACGCCCTCTTCCGCCTCATCGAGGGCGAGGGCTATCGCGGCCACTACATGCTGGCCTTCGGCGGCCCGGACGACATGCGCGCGGGCCGCGACAAGCTGGTGGCGGAGTGGGAGGCGGCGTCCGGCGCCTGATCGCCTTCGGTGCACTCACCGAAGGCGTGAATCAGCCGCCCAACCAACCCGCCCGCGTGATCAACAGGCGTTGGTCACGCGGCGAGCGCCGGATGCAGCGCCGTGAACCAGTCGCCGATCTCGGAGGAGGTGGCGAAGGCCACCTGCGGGTGCGCCGCCAGCTCCTCCATCGCGGCCCAGAAGCTCTCCATCCGGTGCGCCACGCCGATGACGTGCGGGTGCAGCGCGATCGTCATCACCCGCGTCCGCTCGAAGCCGCCGCGCGCGTAGAACGCCATGCTGGCGCGGATGCGGTCGGCCATGGCGGTCGAGCCCTGGGAGGCCAGCATGTAGATGGGCACGTCGTTCAGCTCGACCGTGTAGGGGAGCGAGAGCAAGGGCCCCGCCTCGGTCCGCATCCAGACGGGCACGTCGTCCACCAGCCAGTCGTGCAGGAATTCCACGCCGTTCCGCTTGAGCACCTCCGGCGTGTCGGCCTTCTCGCTGAGGCCGGCGCCCAGCCAGGCGCGCACCTTCTGCCCCGAGAAGCGGCGCATGGTGGTGAGCGCCTCCTCCACCGCGGCCTTGTCATCCTCGATGATGGCCAGCGCCCGCTGATAGACGCCATGCCCCACGAATTCCCAATCGGCCTGGAGCATGGCCTCCGCCAGGCGCGGGTAATGCGTGCAGATCTGGCTGTTGGAGAGGTTGGAGGCACGGATGCCAAGCGCCCGGCACATCTCCAGCAACCGCGACATGCCCACCCGCAGCCCGTACTCCACCCAGCTGAAGTTGGGCACGTCCGGGATGGCCTTGATGCCGTGCGGCGGCGTCAGGATGGCGCGCGGCATGGGCTGGTCGAAGGGCCAATGCTCGACATTGACGGCCAGGTTCACGATGACGCGCTTGCCGCGGAAGGCGGGCAGCGCCGGCGCGTCGGATTCGAGGCGGAAGGGGATGCGCGGGTTGGGCTCAGGCATGGGTCGCTCCGTCAGGGGCGGGCATCATGGCCCCCGCCCCCGCAGGCGACCAGCCTCAGGCGAACTGCACGGTGATCCGCCCCACGGGCGCCACGGCGGCCGACCATTTCTCGCCCGGGTTGGGCACGCGGCCCAGCGCCAGCCCCGCCACGACCAGCACGGCGCCGGCGGGCAGCGGGCCCCAGCGGCGCGCATCCTCCACCAGCTGGTCCATCAGGGGGGCCAGCTTCACCTCGAAGGGGCGCGGGCGGGTGCCGGTGGGGCCGATCCGCACCGAGACAACTTCCGGCAGCGGCCCGACGAAGCGCTTGCCCACCAGCACATGGCCGAGCCCGCCGAGGTCCGCCACGCGCTGCGCGGCATCGGGCGCGCCCTGGGCGTAGCGTTCGGCCGCCACATCCACGACCGGATGCAGCGCGGAAAAAACCGGGGGCGCTTCCGTCAGGTCTTCCGCAAGCACGCCCAGGATTCCCGCCGTGATGCGGATATGCCGCAGCGCGGCCAGCGCCACCGGCGTGCCGGCCCGCAGCAGGCGCGGCTCCAGCAGCGGCGCCGAGACCCAGGTGTCGCCGGGCGCCGGGGCGAGGCGCATGCCGGTGACCGGTATCTCCAGCGTCTCGACCAGGGCGGCGGCGATGGCCTCGCCGGCGGCGAGGTCGGGGGGCGCCATCTCCTCCGGAAAAGGGGCGAGCGGGTTGCCCGTCTCCCAGGCCTCGTGCAGCCAGTTCGCGGCCTGGGTGGTGATGTCGGTCATACGATCCATGCTGCTCAGTTGAAGGCCGGCAGGGCGGGCTCCTCATCCACGGAGAAGCCGCCATCCGGCACGGTCAGTTCCTGGCCCGGCCCGCCGACATTGTCGTAGAGGTAGGAGGGCAGCCAGGTCGCGATCTCGGGGAAGATGTAGAGCATGACCATGGCGAAGACCACGATGCCCACGAAGGGCAGGCAGCCCAGGAAGATCTCCGACAGCTTCACATGCGGCGGCGCCACGCCCTTGAGGTAGTAGGCGGCCATGGCGACGGGCGGCGTGAGGAAGGAGGTCTGCAGGTTCAGCGCCACGATCACGCCGAAGAGGATCGGGTCAATCTCGAAGGTGCCCAGCAGCGGCAGGAAGATGGGCACGAAGATCAGCACGATCTCGGTCCATTCCAGCGGCCAGCCCAGCAGGAAGATGATGATCTGCGCCATCAGCAGGAACATCATGGGCGAGAGGTCGAGCGCCTTCACCGCCTCCTCCACCACATGGTGCCCGCCGAGCCAGCCGAAGACCGAGGTGAAGATATAGGCGCCGATGAACAGCCAGCAGACCATGGCGGTGGTGCGGGCGGTGAGGAACACGCTCTCCTTCAGCTTGGTGAAGGTGAGGCTGCGGTAGAGCAGCGCCAGCAGCACCGAGCCCGCGGCCCCCATCGCCGCCGCCTCGGAGGGCGTGGCTAGGCCGAACAGGATCGCTCCCAGCACCATGCCGATCAGCACCGCGAGCGGCACGAAGGAGGTAACGAGGGCGAGCAGGATCTGCGCGACCGGCGTCGTGCGCTCCTCGGGCGGCAGGCGGGGCGCCATGCCGGGCTTCACCGTGGCCAGGATGAGCACATAGAGCATGTACAGGACCGCGAGCCCCACGCCGGGGAGGAAGGCCGCGGCATAGAGGCGCACCACGCTCTCGCCCGCCGTGGCACCGTAAAGGATCAGCATGATGGAGGGCGGGATCAGGATGCCGAGGCACCCGCCCGCGCAGGTGACGCCGGCCGCGAGCTTGGGGTCGTAGCCCGCGCGCAGCATGGCGGGGAAAGCCAGCAGCCCCATCAGCGTCACCACCGCGCCCACGATGCCGGTGGCCGTCGCGAACAGCGCGCAGGTGGCCAGCGTGGCGATGGCGAGCGAGCCCGGCAGTCCGCCCGAGGCCATCTGCAAGGCGCGGAACAGCCGGTCGAGGATATTCGCGCGCTCGATCACATAGCCCATGAAGATGAAGAGCGGCACCGAGATCAGCACGTCATTGGCCATGACGGCATAGGTGCGTTGCACCAGCAGGTCAAAGACGCGCGGGCCGAGGCCGAGATAGCCGAAGCCGAGGCCCATGGCCGTGAGGGTGAAGGCGACGGGGAAGCCGAGCAGGATCACGAAGATGAAGCTGCCCAGCATGATCATGCCGAGGACGGGGTCGGTCACAGGGGCATCTCCGCGCGGCGCGCGGCCGCGATTTCGGCCTCGCGGGCGGCGGCCGCCTGCTTCAGCGTCAGCACTTCCAGCTCCTCCACGTCATGCAGGCGGTCGGGCCAGGCGCCGGTGCGCCAGGCGATGGCGGCGCGCGCCGTCTCGGCCAGGCCCTGCAGGATCATGAGCGCGCCGGCGAAGGGGATGATGAACTTGAAGGGCCAGATATAGGGCCCGTTCGGGCTGATCGAGGAACGTTCGTTCTGCCAGTAGGACAGGCTGAAGAAGTCCCAGCCGAAATAGACCAGCGCCAGCATGCCGGGGAAAAAGAACAGGATGTACAGCACGAAATCGAGCCCGCCCTGCACCCGCACCGGAAACAGCCGGTAGAGGAAATCCGCCCGCACATGCCCCTGGCGCGACAGTGTGTAGGCCCCCGCCATCATGAACAGCGTGCCGTAGAGCATGTAGGAGACATCGAAAGCCCAGGCCGTCGGCGCGCGGAAGAGGTAGCGCGCGAAGACCTCGTACACGATGGCCCCGGTCAGCAGCACGATGCACCAGGCAAAGACCTTGCCGAGGAAGGCGCTGATCCGGTCCACATTCACCAGCAGTGCTTGCACCTGGGGGCTCCGTGGCGGGAGGGCATGAAAAACGCCCGCCCCGGGGGTTCGGGACGGGCGTGGTGGGGTCAGTGGCTCAGCGCCGCGCGAAGAAGTGGTTGAAGGCGGCGGCGGAGGAGGCGTTGTTGCGCAGGTAGAAGGCGCTGACGCGGCGGCACCAGTCGCGCTGGCTGTCGGTCACCTTCTTGAAGAAGGCGTCGCTCTCCAGGTTCGCGATCACGCCGTCCCAGGCGCGCAGCTGCGCGTCCAGGATGGGGCGGGGCGTGATGTGGACGTTCACGCCGCTGTTGGTCACCATCGCCTGCAGGTCGTTCGGATAGCGCAGCTGCTGCTTCCAGGACATGTCGGCCGAGGCGGCTTCGGCGGCCACGCGCAGCACCGCCTTCAGCTCGGCCGGCAGGCCGTCGAAGCGGCCCTTGTTCCAGAGCACCTCGAAGGTCTCGGTGTTCTGGTGGTAGGATTGCAGCATGTAGTTCTTGGCCACGTCCGGGAAGCCGAGGACGCGGTCGGAGGACGGGTTGTTGAACTCCGCGCCGTCGATCACGCCGCGCTCCAGCGCGGGCACAATCTCGCCGCCCGGCAGCGCCGTCACCGCCGCGCCCATGGCGTTGAACAGGTCGGTGGCGAGGCCCACGGTGCGGTAGCGCATGCCGCGCATCTGCTCGGCGTTCTCGACGCGGTTGCGGAACCAGCCCAGCGGCTGGGTCGGCATGGGGCCGGTCTGGAAGCCCACCACGTTCACGCGCAGGATGTCGGTGATCAGCTCATTATACAGCGCCTCGCCGCCGCCATAGTAGAACCAGGCGAGGTAGGAGTTCGCGTCGTAGAACCAGGCCGGGGGCGTGCCGAAGAGGCTGAACGCCTTGTTCTTGCCGAACCAGTAGGCCGAGACGCCATGGCCGCCATCGAGCGTGCCGGCAGAGACCGCGTCAATCAGCTGGAAGGCGCCGACGACCGCGCCCGCGGGCAGCAGCTCCACGCGCAGCCGGCCGCCGGCCAGCGTGTTCACGCGCGTCACGTAGTCATTGGCGAATTCGTGGAAGATGTCGCGCTGCGGCCAGGTGGACTGGAAGCGCAGGGTGGTGGTCTGCGCGCGGCTGACGCCCGGCGTGGCCAGCACGGCGGCGCCGGCGGCGGCAACGGCGCCCGCCTTGAGGAGGCCGCGGCGGGCGGTCCCGGGGGTGGATGAGGTCATTGGTTTTTCTCTCCCAGAATTACGTGCCGTTCGCGCGGCCGACCCTTACCCGTTTAGTGAAACGGAAGATGCCGTGCAACGGGTTCCACGCGGCGGCCGCGCTTGACAGCGCAGCCCCCCTCCCGCCAACTGACTGCAACAGGGTGGGAATAGATGCGCGACGAGCAGGAGCCCACGGCCGCTTCGCCCGAGACAGGCGTCTCAGCCCCCGGCTACAGCCTGGACGCCTCGGCCGGACACATGCTGCGGCGGGCCCATCAGCGCTACCAGTCCATGTTCCAGGAATGCGCGGCGGGGCTAGGCCTCACCGGCCCGCAATTCGCCGCCCTTCTACGCCTGTCCGAAATGGGCCGCGTCACCCAGAACCACCTGGGGCGTCTCGCCGCCATGGATTCCGCGACGGTGCAGGGGGTGGTGCGCCGCCTCGTGGACCGCGGCTTGGTGCAGGCCGAGGCGGACCGGCAGGACCGTCGCACCCGCATCCTCACCATCACCGAGGCGGGGGCCGAGCTGCTGCGCGCCGCGCAGGAGGCGGGGCGGCGGGCCAATGATTCGGTGCTGGCGCCCCTCTCGGCCGCGGAACGGCGGCAGCTCCTGTCCATGCTGCGGCGGGTGGCGGAGGGTTAGCTCCCCCTCGTGGCCAGCACGGCCGCCGCCAGGTCCTCGCCCGCCCAGCCGACCGACTTGAACAGCGTGATCTGCCCCGGATCGGTCCGGCCCGGATGCTGGCCGCGGCACAGCTCCGCCAGTTCCGCCGCGACATGGCCGGGGGCGATGTGCCCCTCCGCGATGGCCTGCACAATGTCCCCCGCCTCGGCCATCGCACCCGCGCGCGTGTCCACCACGCACAGCGCCCGTGCCAGGGCCGGGCCGTCGGCCTCGCGCATATCGGGGCGATAGGCGCCCACGAGATCAAGGTGCATCCCCGGCGCCAGCCTGGCACCCAGGATCAGCGGCGCGGTGGCGAGGGTGGCGGCGCTGATGATGTCATGGCCGCCGGGGTCCGGGCTTTCCACCGCCATCGCCGGCACGCCGTGCTCCGCCAGGCGCGCGGCCAAGGCGCGGGCCTGCTCGGGCCGGCGCGCCCAGATGGAGGTGCGCTCCATGCCATAGGCGGCGTGGAAGGCCTCGGCCAGCGCCGCCGCCACCTTGCCCGCGCCCAGCACCAGGTGCCGGCGCGAATCGGGCCGCGCCAGGTGCCGCGCCGCCAGCACCGAGGCGGCCGCGGTGCGGCGGTCGGTCAGCTCCCCCCCGTCCAGCAGGGCGACCGGCACCCCGGTCTCGGCATCGGAAAGCAGGTATTCGGCATGGACGGCCGGCAGGCCCCGCGCGGCGTTGCCGGGCGCCACATGCACGATCTTCACGCCCGAATGCCCCTGCCCCACGGCCGGCATCAGCAGCAGGCTGCCGCCGCCCGGCAGGGGGTGGCGGTGGCGCAGCGGCGCGTCGCAGCCCTCACGGAACATGGCCGCCAGCGCCTCCACCAGGGCGGGCCATGGCAGGCGGGCGGCGATCTCCTCGCGGTTGAGCTGCTTCATGGACCTCTCCCCTCTCGGCACGGCCGGAGGTTGCGCGGCGCGGGCCGGGGCAACAAGGCCCGGCTGTCACATTCCGCAAAAAGCCCTGCGATTGATCCCCGGGCGGTGATGGCGCAGTGTCCGGCCCGACCTGCGGCGCCCCCTGGGGCGGCCGCGCCAAGGTTCCAGGAGATGACGATGCCGAACCGGCGACCCTTCGCCCATGCCCTGGGTGGGGCCCTGCTGATGTCCCTCGCGATCGGCCCCGCGGCGGGGCAGGCGCCAGCGCCTCAGGCAAGCCCGGCGCCGCAGGCAAGTCCGGCGCCGCAGCCGGCACCCGCGCCGCAGCCGGCGCCGGCGGCCCAGGCGCCTGCCGCCACACCCCCTGCCCCCGCCGCCGCGCCACCCGCCGCCCAGGCCCCCGCCGCGCCAGCGGCCCAAGCCCCCGCCGCGCCGGCGGCCCAGGCCCCCGCGGCAACGGCCGCGGCACCCGCTCCCGCCGGCATGATCGACACCATCCGCAACCGCGGCGCCCTGCTCTGCGGGGTGAATGCGGGCCTGGCGGGCTTCGCCGCGGCCGATGCCCAGGGCCAGTGGCGCGGCTTCGACGTGGATTATTGCCGCGCCATCGCCATCGCCATCTTCGGCACGGCGGAGGAGCGGGTGCGCTTCATCCCCACCGGCGCCCAGAACCGCTTCACCGCCCTGCAATCGGGCGACATTGACGTGCTGCTGCGCAACACCAGCTGGACCTTCGCCCGCGACGCCGGCATGGGCTTCGACTTCGGCCCCATCAACTTCTTCGACGGCCAGGGCTTCATGCTGAAGGCCTCGCTCGGCGTGCAGAACGCCCGGCAGATGGCGGGTGCGACGGTCTGCGTGCAGTCCGGCACCACGGCCGAGCAGGTGCTGGCCGAATGGGCGCGCAGCAACCGCATCAACCTCCGCCCCGTCGTGATCGAGCGGCTGGAGGAGATCGTCGCCGCCTATGCGGGCGGGCGCTGCGACGCCTTCACCTCCGACATCTCGGCGCTGGCCGCCATCCGCGCCGTGCAGCCCAACCCGGCCGACCACATCATCCTGCCCGATGTGCTGAGCAAGGAGCCGCTGGCCCCCGTGATCCGCCAAGGCGACCCCCGCTTCGCCGACCTGGTGCGCTGGGTGCATTTCGGCCTCGTCACGGCCGAGGAACTGGGCGTCACCGCCGCCCAGGCCCGCCAGATTGCCGAAAGCGACCCCCGCCCCGAGGTGCAGCGCCTGCTGGGCCGCACGGGTGAGCCAGGGCGGCCCTTCGGCCTCGACAACGCCTGGATGCTGAACGTCATCGCCGCACTCGGCCATTACGGCGAGATCTATGAGCGCAACTTGGCCCCGATCGGCCTGCAGCGCGGGCGCAACGCGCTCTGGACCCAGCCGGGCGGGCTGCAATACGCGCCGCCCTTCCGTTGAGGGGACAACCGCCATTCTCATTGTAGCGGGCCTTTCCATCCTGTAATGGGCGAATGTCCCGCCGCCATGCGCGGCGGGGCCGCCTGGCGGCGCGAGGCCGCCCAGGGCCGGCGACAGACCGGCCCACGCCATCGCAGGGTTTCGCTTCCTCATCCTCGTTCGGGAGTTCGCTGCCGCATGTCCGCCTCCATCGCCACCGCCCCGGCGGCGGCCCCCACCATCGCCTCCTCCGTGCAGGCGGATGCGCCGCCGGCCATCCTGCTTTCCGGCGTCAACAAATGGTTCGGGTCTCTGCACGTGCTGCGCGACATCCACCTGGAGGTGGCCACCGGGGAGCGGGTCGTGGTCTGCGGCCCCTCGGGCTCAGGCAAGTCCACCCTGATCCGCTGCATCAACCGCCTGGAGGAGCACCAGAAGGGCCGGATCGTCGTGGATGGCATCGAGCTGTCCGGTGACCTGCGGAGCCTCGACGCCATCCGCCGCGAGGTCGGCATGGTGTTCCAGAGCTTCAACCTGTTCCCGCACCTCACCATCCTCGAGAACTGCACCCTCGCCCCCATCTGGGTCCGCAAGATGCCCCGCAAGGAGGCCGAGGAGCTGGCGATGGAGTTCCTCACCCGCGTCCGCATCCCCGAACAGGCGCACAAGTATCCGGGCCAGCTCTCGGGCGGGCAGCAGCAGCGCGTGGCCATCGCGCGCGCGCTGTGCATGCGCCCCAAGATCATGCTGTTCGACGAGCCGACCTCCGCGCTCGATCCCGAGATGATCAAGGAGGTGCTGGACACCATGGTCATGCTGGCCGAGACGGGCATGACCATGATCTGCGTGACGCACGAGATGGGCTTCGCCCGCCAGGTGGCCGACCGCGTGGTGTTCATGGACCGCGGCGAGGTGGTGGAACAGGGCCCGCCCTCCGATTGCTTCAGCAACCCCCGCACCGAGCGCCTGCAGACCTTCCTCGGCCAGATCCTGCGCGGGCATTGACGCATAAGGGCCTTGCGGGGCTGCCATGCGGCGTTCAGGTTTGATCCGGGCCGAGGACGGGTTCACACCGCGCGCCGCACCGCCCCGGAGAGACTGACCCGATGACGCCCGCACACGCCCATGGCCATGCCCGGGGCGCACTCACCGCCGCCTCGGTGCTGGCCGTGCTGGGCATCGTCTATGGCGATATCGGAACCAGCCCGCTCTACGCCATGCGGGCCTCGCTGCTGCTGCTCTCGGGCGGGGGGGTGATCGCGGCCGATGTGCTGGGCATCCTCAGCCTGATCTTCTGGTCGCTGATCCTGGTCGTCACCGTCAAATACGTCGGCTTCATCCTGCGGGCGGACAATCGCGGCGAGGGCGGCATCATCTCGCTGACCGCGCTCGCGCTGCGGGCGCTGCCCGAGGGGTCGCGGCTGCGGCGGGTGGCGGTGCTGGTGGGCATCGCCGGCGCCAGCCTCTTCTTCAGCGACGGCATGGTGACGCCGGCCATCTCCGTGCTCTCGGCCATCGAGGGGCTGCAGGTGGTGTCGCCCGCCATGGAGCCCGCGGTCATCCCGCTCGCCATCGCGGTGCTGATCGGGCTGTTCCTCGCGCAGTCGCGCGGCACGGGGTCCATGGGGCGCATCTTCGGGCCCGTGACGGCGCTGTGGTTCGCGGTGCTGGCGGTGCTGGGCCTTGTTCAGGTGGTGCAGAACCCGGCCGTGCTGGTCGCCACCTCGCCCGCCCATGCCTGGCATTTCCTGCTGGACCACCCGCTGGCGAGCTTCATCGCGCTGGGCGCCGTCGTGCTGGCGGTGACGGGGGGCGAGGCGCTCTATGCCGACATGGGCCATTTCGGCGCCAGGCCCATCCGCTTCGCCTGGCTGTTCATCGTGCTGCCGTCACTGCTGATCAACTACTTCGGCCAGGGGGCGCTGCTGCTGGCCGACCCTTCCGCCATCGCCAACCCCTTCTTCCTGCTGGCGCCCGAAATCCTGCGCTTGCCGCTGGTGCTGCTGGCCACGCTGGCCACCATCATCGCGAGCCAGGCGATGATCTCGGGCGCCTTCTCGGTCGCGCGGCAATGCGTGCAGATGGGGCTGCTGCCGCGGCTGGAGGTGCGGCACACCTCCGCCACCGAGGAGGGGCAGATCTACCTGCCCCAGGTGAACTTCCTGCTGCTGGTGGGCGTGCTGCTGCTGGTCGTCACCTTCCGCTCCTCCGACGCGCTGGCGGCGGCCTATGGCATCGCGGTCACGGGGACCTTCGTCTGCACCAGCCTCCTGGCCATCATCGTCTTCTGGAAGCATTTCCGGTGGCCCCTCTGGATCGCGCTTCCGGTGTTCAGCGCCTTCCTGCTGATTGATGCCACCTTCTTCGCGGCCAACCTGCTGAAGGTGCCCGATGGGGGCTACTTCCCCGTGCTCCTGGGCACCGCGCTCTTCCTGCTGATGACCACCTGGCAGCGCGGGCGGGACCTGCTCTTCGCCCGCTTCCGGCAGGATGGGCTGCCGCTGCGCTCCTTCATCGCCAGGCTGCCGCAGTCGCGCACCTTGCGCGTGCCGGGCATCGCGGTCTTCATGACCAGCCAGGCCGAGTACCTGCCCGGCGCCCTGCTGCACAACCTCAAGCACAACAAGGTGCTGCACGAGAATGTCCTGTTCGTGACCGTGACCAATGAGAGCATCCCCCATGTCGGGCCCGAGCGCCGGCGCGAGGTGGAGGAACTGGCCCCCGGCATCCACCGCGTCAGCCTGCACTACGGCTTCCAGGAGAGCCCCAACATCCCGCGCGAACTCGAATCCCTGCGCGAGCTGGGCATCCCCTTCGAGCCCATGCAGACAAGCTATTTCCTGGGCCGCGAGACCATCGTGGCGGCCGCCGTGCCGCGCCTGTCCGGCTGGCGGCAATGGCTGTTCACGCTGATGAGCCGCAACGCCGTGCCCGCCACGGAATTCTTCCGCATCCCGTCCGACCGCGTGGTGGAGCTGGGCGTCAGGGTCGCGATCTGACCATGGTCCTGCTGCGTTCGCTGGTGTTCAACATCGCCTTCTTCGGCTTCACGGCACTGATGTCGCTGGCCGCCCTGCCGCTGCTGGCCGCCCCGTCCGTGGTGGTGCGGGGTGCCATGCGCGTCTGGGCGCGGGGCGTCGTGGCCCTGCTGCGCGGCATCTGTGGCGTGCGGATCGTGGTGGAGGGGCGCGAGCACCTGCCCGCATCCGGCCCCGCCCTCATCGCCTCCCGTCACGAATCGGCCTTCGACACGATCATCTGGTTCACCCTGGTGCCGGAGGCCGTCTATGTCCTGAAGCGCGAGCTTCTCCGCATCCCGGTCTATGGCTGGCACGCCCGCCGCGCGGGAATGATCAGCGTGGACCGCAAGGGCGGCGCCACCGCCATGCGCGGCATGCTGCGCGAGGCGAAGGAGGCCACGAGCCTCGGCCGGCAGATCGTGATCTTCCCCGAGGGCACCCGCGCGCGTCCGAACGAGACCCTGCCGCTGCAGCCCGGCATCCAGGCCCTGGCCAAGGCGACGGGCCTGCCGGTGATCCCCGTGGCCACCAACAGCGGGCGGGTGTGGGGCAGGCGCGCCTTCCTCAAGCGCCCGGGCACCATCACGATCCGCGTGCTGCCGCCCCTGCCCGCGGCCGAGCTGATGCCGCGCCTGGCCGCCTGCCTGGCGGCCGAGCAGGCGCGGCTTTAACCCGCCGGGGCTTCCGGCGGGCGGACCGAGAGCCGGTCCAGCCGCAGCCCGCGCCGTTCCAGGATGCGGATGCCATAGCCATCCAGCATCAGCTCCTGCCCCACGGGCGGGATGCCGCGGTGCCGGGCCACGACGAAGCCGGCCAGGGTCGCGGCCTCGTTCTCCGGCAGGTTCCAGCCCAGTTCGCGGTTGAGGTCGCGCAGGCGCACATCGCCCCGGATCTCGAGCGTGCCGCTGGCCGCGAGGTCGGAGAGGATGGGCTCGCCGCGCTCCGCGATCTGGCCCACCACCACCTCGAGAATATCCTCGAGCGTGACGATGCCCTTCAGCGTGCCGTACTCGTCCACGACGATGGCCAGGCGGTGCGGCGTGCGCCGGAAATCCTGGAGCTGGGCGCGCAGGGGCCGCCCCTCGCTCACCACCATGGGCGGCGTCGCGATGGCGGCGAGGTCGAGGCGCGCCGCATCCCCGCCCGCCGCGGTCAGCGCCCGCAGGACGTCGCGCGGGCTGATGATGCCCAGCAGGTCCTCGCCGTTGCGGCGCCACAGCGGCAGGCGCTGGTGGGGCTGTTCGAGCATCAGGGCCACGAGGTCGGCCGCCGGGCGGTCCGCGTCCAGCGCCACCACGCGTGAGCGGTGGGTCATCACGTCGCGCACCACCATGTCGTCCAGCGCGAGCACGCCGCGCAGCATGCGGCGCTCCTCCATGGCGGCCAGGTCGGCCTCGCCCTTGTGGCCCATGCCGTGCAGTTCGATCGCGCCCAGCAGCTCGTCTTCCGTGATGCCCGGATTGTCGGTGGCGGGAGGCTTGGCGCCGAAGAGGCCGAGCGTGGCGCGCACGATGGCGTTCACCCCCGCCGCCACCGGCCCCAGCAGCGTCATGACGACCGCCAGCAGCGGGGTCAGGCGCAGCGCCGCGTTGTCGGGCCCCCGCAGCGCGACCGTCTTGGGCAGCACCTCCGAGAAGATGACCAGCAGCGCCGTCATGGCGAGCGAAGCGTAGACCACGCCCCCCTCCCCGAACCAGGCGATGAGCAGGGCGGAGGCGAGCGCGGTGGCCGTGGTGTTCACCAGGTTGTTGCCGACCAGGATGGCGGCCACCACCTGCTCCTTGCGCTCCGTCAGGCCGGAGAGACGGGTGGCGCGGCGGTCGCCCTCGCGGGCGCGGCGCAGCACGAAGGCGCGGCTCGCGGCCGTGAAGGCCGTCTCGGTGCCGGAGAACAGCGCGGAGGCCATCAGCAGCAGGACGATCAGTCCCAGGGTGACCAGGCTTCCGAAGTCCATTTCATCCTCTCGCGGCGCGCGGTGGGCGCGGTGTCAGGCCGATGGTAGCGGCTGATGCGGGATGCGTTGAGGTGGAATCACCGGCAACGCTGAATCCCGCACCCAATATGATCCGTGCGCTAGCCCGCGAGGCTGGCTTCGACCCGCAACGCCGCATCCAGCGCCGCGCGGCCGGCCGCGCCATCGGCCTCATGGGCGCCGCCGCCCTGGATGGCGGCGATGAAGGCCGCGTGCTGGGCCTCCAGGCTGTCATGGTCGGTCCAGGAATGGCGGTCCAGGCCCCAGCCGGGCATGTGTTCCACCGGCACCGCCCCGCCCGGGGCCAGGGCTTCCAGGCTGCGGGCCAGGAAATCCACGCGCAGCTCGCCCTCCGGCCCCATGGCGCGCAGGCGGCGTTCGAGGCTGACGGCCACGCGGCTCGCCGTCACCTGGGCCTGGGTGCCGTCGGCGAAGCGAAGCTGGGCCACGGCCCAGTCCGGGTGGTCGCTCGCCACCCGGCCGCCCACGGCGCGGACCTCGGCCAGCGGGGCCGGCACCAGGGAGAGAATCAGGTCCAGGTCATGGATCATCAGGTCCAGCACGACCGAGACATCCAGGCTGCGCGGCCGGAAGGGGGCGACGCGCACCGCCTCGATGGCCTGCAGGCGCCGGCCGGAGAGCGAGGTGCGCAGCGTGCGAATGGCGGCCGAATGGCGCTCGATATGCCCCACCATCAGCACCCGGCCCCGTGCCGCGGCCAGGGCCACCAGCGCATCGGCCTCCGCCGTGGTGGCGGCGATGGGCTTTTCCACGAAGACATGGCGCCCGGCCTCCAGGGCGCTTGTGGCCAGCGGGGCGTGGAAGCGGGTGGGGGTCGCGATCACCACCGCGTCGCAGGCCGCGATCAGTTCCTGGGCGCCCAGGGTGGGGCAGCCGGCCTCCCCCGCCACCTGGGCGGCGCGCGCCGGGTCCGCGTCATGCAGCCCCACCAGGGTGGCGCCGGGGGCCCGCGCCAGCTTGAGGGCATGGAAGCGGCCGAAATAGCCCGCGCCGAGGACGCCGATGCGTAAGGACATGTTGCGTCATGCCTAGCCTGAGCGGGGCGCACTTGCATCCCCCCCTCCCCCTCGTCATGTTCCCGCCGCGTAGACGGGGCTCTTCGGTCACATGATGTATTTTTCGCGTTGGAAGACGTTTTCCATTCTGAGCGTGTGCCTGGCGGCGCTGCTGCTGAGCCTGCCCAACCTCTTCCCGCGCGCCTCCGCGCCCGAATGGTTCCCCATGCGCCAGGTGAACCTGGGCCTTGACCTGCGCGGCGGTTCCTACCTGCTGCTGGAGGTGGACACCTCCGTCCTGCTGCGTGAGCGGCTGGAGGCGGTGGTCGAGGGCACGCGCCGGGGCCTGGGCCAGGCCACCCCGCGAATCTCCTACACCGGCCTGACCGCCCAGCCCGAGCAGCGCCGGGTGCAGCTGCGAATCACCGACCCCGCCCAGCGCGACACGGCCCTTCGCATCATCCGGGAGCTGGCCAATCCCGTCACCGTCAGCGCCGGCAACCAGCAGCCGGACATGGAGGTGGCCGCCGGCCCGGATGGCACCATCACCGCCACCATCACCGAGGCCGGGCTGCGCGCCAAGGCGACCAACGCGGTCGAGCAATCCATCGAGATCGTCCGCCGCCGCATTGACGAGACCGGCGTGGCCGAGGCGCTGATCGCCCGCCAGGGCGCCAACCGCATCCTGGTCCAGCTGCCCGGCGTGGAAGACCCCCAGCGCATCAAGGACCTGCTGGGCCGTACCGCCCGCATGACCTTCCATCTGCTGGACGAGACGGCGAACCTCCAGGCCGTCACCGCCCCCCCCGGCGTGATGTTCCTCACCGGCGAGCAGACGGGCGAGCGCTTCGCCGTGCGCCGCCGTGTCGAGGTGGATGGCGCGAACCTGAACGACGCCCGCGCCGCCCAGGACAGCCGCACCGGCGAATGGGTGGTGAATTTCAGCTTCGATTCGATCGGCACCCGCCGCTTCGCCGACATCACCCGCGCCAATGTGGGCCGGCCCTTCGCCATCGTGCTGGATGACCGCGTCATCACCGCCCCCGTGATCCGCGAACCCATCACGGGCGGCCGCGGGCAGATCAGCGGCAGCTTCACCGTGCGCACCGCCAATGACCTCGCCGTGCTGCTGCGCGCCGGCGCCCTGCCCGCGCCGCTGACGGTGGTGGAGGAACGCACCGTGGGCCCCGAGCTGGGCGAGGACGCGATCCGCGCGGGCCTCATCAGCCTGGCCGCGGGCTTTCTCTTCGTCTTCCTCTACATGGGCTTCGCCTATGGGTTGTTCGGCTGGATCGCGAACATCGCGCTCGGCATCAACATCCTGCTGCTGATCGCGGCGATGTCGCTGCTGGAGGCCACGCTCACCCTGCCCGGCATCGCGGGCATCGTGCTGACGCTGGGCACGGCGCTCGACGCCAACATCCTGATCAACGAGCGAATCCGGGAGGAGGTGAAGAACGGACGCTCCCCCCTCTCGGCGCTGGAGACGGGCTATACCAAGGCCTCCGGCACCATCCTCGACGCCAACCTGACCAACCTCATCGCCATGGGCTTCCTCTACGGCTTCGGCTCGGGCCCGGTGCGCGGCTTCGCGGTGACGGTGGCCATCGGCACCATCGCGCAGATGTGGACGGCGACCGTGCTGGTGCGCCTCTTCACCGTCTGGTGGTATCGCTGGCGCCGGCCCAAGGAATTGCCGGTGATCGAGAAGCCCGGTGCCGGGCTGGTCGAACGCCTGCGCCGCCCGCTCTTCCGCATCGTGCCGGACGTGACGCGGATCCCCTTCATGAAGGGCGCGGTGGCGGGCCTCATCGTCTCGGGCATGCTGTCCACCGCCTCGGTCATCGGCGCCTTCTACCCGGGGCTGGAGCGCGGCATCGACTTCCAGGGCGGCATCATCATGGAGGTCCGCACGCCGGAGCCCGCCAACCTGCCCGCGATGCGCGCCGCCGTGGCCGGGCTCGAGACCGGCGATGTCGGCCTGCAGCGCTTCGGCGACGAGAACACGGTGCTGGCCCGCGTGCCCGCGCCGCCGGACGAGGCGCAGACCCAGGCCATCGTGAACCGCGTCCGCGCCGCGCTCGAAGGCGCGCAGGAGGGCCTGCGCGTGCTGCGCGTGGAGGCGGTGGGCAACCGCATCTCGGCCGAGCTGTTCCAGGGCGGGCTCATCGCGCTCGGCCTCTCGCTGCTGGCCATGATGGTCTATATCTGGGTGCGCTTCGAATGGGAGTTCGGCTTCGCCGCCCTCATCACGCTGATCCTGGACACCACCAAGGCCGTGGGCTTCATGGTGCTGTTCCAGATCGAGTTCAACCTGACCACCATCGCGGCCATCCTGACCATCATCGGCTTCTCGGTGAACGACAAGGTCGTGGTCTATGACCGGATGCGCGAGAACCTCCGCCGCTACAAGGTGATGCCGCTGCGCGACGTGGTGGACCTCTCCATCAACGAGACGCTGAACCGCACCATCGGCACCTCCATGACGCTGGCGCTGGCCGTGCTGCCGCTGGCGCTGTTCGGGGGTGCCACGCTGGCGGGATTCGCCTGGGTGATGCTGTTCGGCGTGCTGCTCTGCACCTCCTCCTCCATCTTCATCGCGGCCCCCATCGTGCTCTACACCGGGGCGAAGCGGCTGCGGCCGGGGCTGGCGGCGGAGGGCGTGGCGGAAAAGAAGGAGGTTGCCACGTCGTAATGCCCGTCGCGCCCCGTGCAGGCATTGAGACGGCGCGGCGCGGCGTATAGGCTACTGCACTGTTCGCATTGCCAGGTGCCTTTGCCCCAGATCGAGACATCCCGGTCCGCGGTGGATTCCGCCGAAGGGGCCCCGGCCGCCCGCATCGCCGTCGTCGCGCGGGACCCCCGGCTTGTCGAGGCCGTCCGGGCCGCCGCCTCCCTGGCCGGGGTGGAGCCGCCCATCGTGCTCACCGGGCATGCCGCGCTGCTGGGTGCGGTGCTGGAGGGGATGGGCGGCTTCGCGCACCTCTTCCTGCAGGAGAGCATGACGGGGGTGGACTCCACCCTGCTCGACGCCCTGGCCGAGGCCTCGCCCGGCGCCACCATCCTGCCCCTGCCCGCCCATGCCCCGCCCGAGGAGCTCGAATCGCGCATCCGCGCGGCGCTGACGGGCGGCCCCCCCGCGCCGCCCACGCCGCGTGGCGGCGGCCTCGCGGGCATGGCGCGGCGGCTCGATGGGGATGACGGGCTGCTGCTGCGCTACCAGCCCATCGTACGCGTGCGCGACCGCCGCCTTGTCATGGTCGAGGCCCTGGCGCGCTGGCGCGGCGACCCGGTGGCGCTCGGACCCGGCAGCTTCGTGCCCGCCCTGGAACGCGCGGGGCTGGCGCGGCGCCTGGCCGCGGCCGTGGCCCGCATCGCGGCGAGCGACCTGATGCGCAACGGCGCCCCCGCGGGCCTCGCCGTCTCGGTCAACCTGCCGGTGGATGAGCTGGAGAAGCGCGACACCCTCTCCTGGATCGCGGACCAGCTGCGCGCGGCCCGGATGCCGCGCCACCGCCTGGCCATCGAGCTGACCGAGACCTCGCCGGTGCGCGACTTCTCCCGCCTGGGCCGCTCCGTGCGGCGGCTGCGCGCGCGCGGCCACCAGGTGCTGATCGATGATTTCGAGATGGATGACCGGCGGCGGCGGCTGCTGCGCCTGCCCTTCTCCGGCGTGAAGCTCGACAAGGAATTCGTGCAGAGCCTCGCCACCTCCGCCCGCGCGCGGCAGCAGGTGCGGCGGCTGGCGCGCCAGGGGCTGAGCATGACGGCGGAGGGGGTCTCCACCGCCGCCATCTGGCGTTCGCTGCGAAACCTGGGGGTGGAGCGGGCGCAGGGCTTCTGGCTGGCCCGCCCGCTGCCGCTCGCCGCCCTGCCCGCCTGGGTGGACCGCTGGCGGGCGTCCCAAGCGGGATAAGGCCGGCGGGCTAACCGCCTCGGTAGGCCTCCGCATAGAGCGCCATGATCTGCTCGGCCTGCGGCACGCGCGGGTTGTTGCCCGGGCTGCCCGAGGCCAGGGCCTGCGCCGCCATGGTGGGCAGCAGCCCGTTCCAGCGATCTTCCGCGATGCCCCAGGCGGCGGGCGTGGGCACCTCCAGCTCCGCGTTCAGGGCGCGGAGTTCCTCCAGCAGCTTGGCGCCGGCCACCTGGTCGGCGTCGCCCGCGGCCGCGCAGCCCATGCAGCGCGCCGCCTCGGCATAGCGCGGCAGGGCGGCGTCCAGGCTGAAGCGCGTCACCGCCGGCAGCAGCATGGCGTTGGAGAGGCCATGCGGCACATGGAAATGCGCGCCGATGGGCCGCGACATGCCATGCACCAGGGCGACCGAGGCGTTGGAGAAGGCCAGCCCCGCGAGCGTCGCCCCCAGCATCATGGCCTCGCGCGCCGCGGCGTTGCCGCCATCGGCATAGACGGGGCGCAGGTTGGGGCTGATGAGGCGCATCGCCTCGCGCGCATACATGTCCGAGACGGGGTTGGCGCGCTGGCTGACGAAGGCCTCCAGCGCATGGGTCAGGCTGTCGATGCCCGTATCGGCCGTGATGCGGCGCGGCAGGGTGAAGGTGAGGTCGTGATCCACCACGGCGGCCAGCGGCAGGGCGCCGAGGCCCGCGATGAGCATCTTCTCATCGGTCTCGGTGTCGGTGATGACGGTGAAGCGCGTGGCCTCGCTGCCCGTGCCGGCCGTGGTGGGCACGCAGATGACGGGCAGCGCGCCGCGATCGGCGGCCACCGGCACCTTGAAGTCGCGCATCTTGGCACCCGCGGGTGCCGCGGCGAGGATGGCCATGGCCTTGGCCGTGTCCATCGGGCTGCCGCCGCCGAAGCCCAGCAGCACGTCGAAATCGCCTGCGCGCAGGGCGGCGACGCCGGCTTCGATGACCGTGTCGGTCGGGTCGGGCACCGTCTCGTGGAAGACCACGGGGGTGATGCCCGCCGCGCGCAGCGGCGCCAGGCATTTCTCGATGGTGCCGGAGGAGACCATCCATGGGTCCGTCACCACCAGCGGGCGGGAGAAGCCGAACTGGCCGAGCAGCGCCCCCAGCCTTGCGATGCTTCCCGCCCCCACCAGCACCTGACGGGGGGCCACGATCGCCTGGACCATGCGTTTCCTCTTGCGCGCGTTACGACCGCGCGGCCGCCTCCGCGTAGAGGGCAAGCCGCTTGGCCGCATTGGGGGCCAGGCCGCCGGCGAAGTCCACCCCCGCCGGCGGCAACTGGTCCGCCAGGTGGCAGGCCACGCCATCCTTCAGCACCGGGTCCTGCTGGCGGCAGATGTCCTGGGCGTAGGGGCAGCGCGTGTGGAAGCGGCAGCCGGGCGGGATGTTCATGGGGCTCGGCACGTCGCCGCCGAGCGGCGTCACGCGGCCCTTGCGCGAGGGGTCCGGGTGCGGGATCGCGGCCAGCAGCGCCCGCGTGTAGGGGTGGCGCGGGTTGGAGAACAGCGCGCGCTTCTCGCCGATCTCCACGATGCGGCCGAGATACATCACCGCGATCCGGTCGGCCACGTGCTTCACCACCGCGAGGTCATGCGCGATGAAGAGGTAGGCCAGCCCGAGGCGCCGCTGCAGGTCGCGCAGCAGGTTCACCACCTGCGCCTGGATGGAGACGTCGAGCGCGGAGACCGGCTCGTCGCACACCACAAGATCAGGCTCGACGGCCAGGGCGCGCGCGATGCCGATGCGCTGGCGCTGCCCGCCGCTGAACTCATGCCCGTAGCGCTGGGCGTGATAGGGGGCGAGGCCCACCAGCTTCAGCAATTCCTCGACCCGCGCGCGGCGCGAGGCGGCGTCGCCGATGTTGTGGACCTCCATGGGCTCGGAGATGGTCTGCCCCACCGTGTAGCGCGGGTTGAGCGAGGCGTAGGGGTCCTGGAACACGATCTGCGCGTTGCGGCGGAAGCCCTTGAGCGTGGCGCCGTCCAGCGTGGTGATGTCGGTGCCCTTGAACTTCACGGCCCCCGTGGTGGGCTCGATGAGGCGCAGCACCAGGCGCGCGGTGGTGGACTTGCCACAGCCGCTCTCGCCCACCAGGGCCAGCGTCTCGCCGCGGTTCAGCGTGAAGGAGACGCCGTCCACCGCGCGCACCAGCCCCACCTGACGGGCCAGGATGGCGCCCTTGCGGACGGGGTAGTGCTTGGCGAGGTTCTCGACTTCCAGCAACACACTCATGCCGCGACACTCGCTTCCACAGGGGCCCGGATGCACGCCACCTCATGGCCGGGGATGATGGACCGCAGCGGCGGGATTTCCGCGCGGCAGGAATCGATGGCGAAGGGGCAGCGCGGATTGAAGCGGCAGCCCGGCGGCAGGTTGAAGGGCGGCGGCACGGTGCCGCGGATGGCCAGCAGGTTCTCGCGGTCCTCATCCAGGCGCGGGATGCTGCCGAGAAGGCCCAGCGTGTAGGGGTGCTGCGGGTCCTCGAACAGCGCGCGGGCGTTGGTGCGTTCCACCACCTTGCCCGAATACATCACCGCCACCTCATCGGTCATCTCGGCAATCACGCCGAGGTCGTGCGTGATGAGGATGATGGCCATGCCCGTCTCGGCCTGGAGTTCGCGCAGCAGGTCCAGGATCTGCGCCTGCACCGTCACGTCCAGCGCCGTGGTGGGCTCGTCCGCGATGAGCAGCTTGGGCGAGCAGGCCAGCGCCATCGCGATCATCACGCGCTGGCGCATGCCGCCCGAGAGCTGGTGCGGGTATTCGTCGAAGCGCCGCTCCGGCGAGGGGATGCGCACGCGCTTCAGGGCCTCGATGCCGCGGTTGCGCAGTTCGGCATTGCTCGCGCGCGGGTCGTGGGCGCGGATGGCCTCGGTGATCTGGAAGCCCACGCTGTGCACGGGGTTCAGCGAGGTCATCGGCTCCTGGAAGATCATCGCGATGTCGCGGCCGCGCACCTGGCGCATCTCGGCCATGGAGAGCGAGGCGAGGTCACGCTGGCCCAGCATCACCCGCCCCGCCGCGATGCGCCCCGGATGCGCCACCAGCCGCATGACCGAGAGCGAGAGCACGGATTTCCCGCAGCCGCTCTCCCCCACGATGCCGAGGGTCTTGCCGCGATGGACTTCGAGTGACACGCCATCCACCGCCGGCACGTCGCCGCCCGAGGTGCGGAAGACCGTGCGAAGGCCCTCGATGCGGAGCAGGGGTTCGGACATCACAGCCACTTGAAGGTGGGGGGGGCGATCTTGTCCACCGGCCGGTGCGCCCAGTCCTGCTGGGTGGCCTTGGCGGTGATGCGCTTCTGCGCCTCGGCCAGGTGGGCGGCGGCCTGGCGGAAATCCATGGTCAGGACCTCGCCATTCTCCACCACCTTCTCGCCATCCACGAAGACGTCCTTCACCGCGCGGTCGCCGGCGGCGTAGATCAGGCTGCGCACGGGGTCGTGGCGCGGCTGCATGCGCGGATGGGTCGCGTCCACCAGCACGATGTCGGCGCGGGCACCGACCGCGAGGCGGCCGATATCGTCGCGGCCCAGCGCGCGGGCGCCGCCGATGGTGGCGGCGTTGAAGATGTCGTTGGTGGTGGTGGTGCGCGGGTCGGTCGCCTGGGTGCGGGCGAGATAGGCCACGAGGCGCAGCTCATCCAGCATGTTGTGCGGGTAGGTGTCGGTGCCCACGCCCAGGTTCACGCCGCGGCGGTGATAACGCCCGAAATCCTTCATGGTGATGCCGCGCCGCGCGAAGACGGTCGGGCAGTGGGCCACCGTGGTGCCCGTCTCGGCCAGGATCGAGAGGTCGCGGTCGGTGTGCCAGGGCGTGCTCGGGTGGTCATCCAGGAAGATGCCGTGGCCGATGATGGATTGCTGGTCGAGCAGCCCCATCTCGTGCAGCCACTGGATGGGCGTGAAGCCGTGGCGGCGCGTGATCTCGTGGAACTCCACCACCGACTGCGCGGCGTGGATCTGCCAGGAGATGCCGCGGGCGCGCGCCTCGGCGCGGCTGTCGCGCAGCAATTCGGGCGTGCAGGTATCAATCTGCGCGGGACACGCCATGCCGAAGAGGCGGCCGGAAGAGTGCTGCTCCGCGCGCTGAATCAGGGAAAAGGCCTCTTCCATCGCCTTCTCGCCGGCCTTCTCGTCCCACTCATATTCGACGACATGGCCGTTCTTGGTGAACCACCGCGCCGACTTGAACATGGGCGCGATGCAGACGCGCATGCCGGCTTCCGCCAGCAAATCGAGCCAGCCCGGATGCGCCATGGACAGGTCGCACAGCGTGGTGACGCCGGAGAGCAGCAACTCGCTCAGCGCCACGCGCACGCAGTCGGGCACGGCTTCGGCATCGCTGCGGAAGATGGGCATGAACTCGTAGAGCGAGGAGTTGTAGAGGCCGGGGCTGCCGATCTCGTCGAGCAGCCCCTTGTTCATCGGCTCGCTGGTCGGGTGCGAGTGGATGTTCACGAGGCCGGGCATGACCAGCATGCCCGCCCCGTCCACCACCTTGTCCGCCACGCCGTCATAGCCCCGGCCGACGAAGCGGATCACCCCTCCTTCGAAGGCGAGGTCCGCATCCGGCATGTAGACATGCCGCTTTTCCGAGGCATCCCAGGCGACGATGAGTTCGGCGCCCTTGATCAGCGTGGTGGCCATGGTGGTGCTTCCTTGCCGTTTACTGCTTCAGCGGACCCTGAGGTCCAGGCCCTTGTAGATGGAGATGCCGTAGAGGCCGTGCGCGCGCGCACCCTCCACCCGGCGGGTGCTGAACAGGTTCAGGTTGTTGTGCGCGATGTTCATCCAGGCCGAGGCCTCGTTGAGCTGCCGCTGCAGGTTGGCCATGGCTTCGGCGCGCACCGCGGGGTCGGTCGCCGCGCGGCCTTCCTCCAGCCACTGGTCGGTCTGCGGGTTGTTCCAGTTCATCCGGTTCGGCGTGGGGCGCGAGCGGCTGTGCCAGTAGAGGTTCAGCGCGTCATTGGCCGACAGATACGGGTAGCTCAGGAACAGCACGTCGAAGTCCTGCGTCGCGAGCCGGCCCCAGGCCACGGTGGCGTCGAAGAGCTGGATGCGCAGCTCGATCCCCACCTGGCGCACCGCCTGCTGGATGATCTCGCCCAGGCGCTGGTTAATGAGGTTGTTGATGGCAAAGAGCGTCAGCGTGGCGCGCTGCCCGTCCTTCACCCGCACGCCGTCGGGGCCCATGGTCCAGCCGGCCTCGTCCAGCATCCGCCGCGCGGCCGCGGGGTCGAAGGCGGGCACCAGCTCATCGGCCGCCGCCGAGTAGTCCTGCGCGGTCGGGTTGATCAGGCCGCGCGCGGGCTGGGCGTTGCCCGACCACACGGCGCGCACCATGGCCGGCCGGTCCACCGCCATGTGGAAGGCGCGGCGGATGGCCACGTCATTGGCCACGGGCCGGTCCACCTTGAAGCCCAGATAGGTGTCCCAGAGGTAGTTGGGCTGGTTGTTGATGGTGACGGTCGGCACGCGCTGCAGCGAGGCGATGAAGGCGTCCGGGATGTACTGCGTCAGGTCCGCCTGGTTCGACTGCAGCGCGGCGACGCGCGAGGCGGCTTCCGGGATCACGCGCCAGACGATGCGCTCCACATGGGCCGGGCCCTGGTTCTGCAGCACCGGCGGGCCCCAGCGGTAGTTGGGGTGGCGCGTCAGCACCATCTGGTTGCGGGGCGTCCAGCTGTCCCAGCAGAAGGGGCCGGTGCCGTTGAAGCCCTGCACGCCGAAATTGTCGCCGAGCCGTTCGACGGTCGCGGGATCCACGGCCGAGCCGAAGAACATGGCGAGGTTGGGCAGCAGCTCGGAGAAGGGCCGGTTCAGCTCATAGACCAGCGTGTGCGGGCCCGTGGCGCGGATTTCCTTCACATCGCCCGCGCGCCAGGCGACCGGCGAGGTCACGCGCGGCGTGGTGCGGCCGATCCAGCGGTTCAGGCTGAAGGCCATGGCTTCCGCGGTGAAGGGCGTGCCGTCGCAGAAGGTGACGCCCTGGCGCAGATGGAAGGTGTAGGTGCGGCCATCCTCCGACACGTCCCAGCGCTCGGCGAGGCCGGGGCGGATGGTGCGCATGTCGTAGTCCATGCTGACCAGCGTGTCGGACAGCATGGTGATGACCTCGCCCGCCGCCAGCGCCGTGGAACGGTGCGGGTCATAACGGTCGGCGTCGATCTCGCGCATGATCGTGATCTGGTTGCGCGGCTGCGCCTGCGCCTGCCCCGCCACGAAGGCGAGGCCCATCGCGGCCAGCCCCCCCAGCGTCGCGCGTTGCCAGAAGCTTTTCATCTCTTTGCTCTCCCTGATTGGACTAGATCCGATCACACATGGCCGCTTGCGGCCATTGCGTGAATCGGCTCGGAAAATGACGGCAAAGGCGGTTTCCGCGCATGTGGAAACCGCCCTAGATGCGAAGCCGCGGGTCGAGCGCGTCGCGCAGCGCATCGCCCAGCAGGTTGAAGGCCAGCACGATCACGAAGATGCCCAAGGAGGGGATCACGCTGATGTGCGGCGCGATGAAGAGGAAGTTGCGCCCCTGCGCGGCCATGGCCCCCAGCTCCGCCGTCGGCGGCTGCGCGCCGAGGCCGAGGAAGGACAGCGCCGAACCCAGCAGGATCACCTGCCCCAGCCGCAGCGTGGAGAACACGAAGACGGAGGAGAGGCAGTTGGGCGCCAAATGCCGGAAGATCAGCCGGAAGTCGTTCATCCCGATGGCGCGCGCCGCCTCGATGTAGTCGAGGCCCATCACCACCAGCGCGGAGCTGCGGACGATGCGCGCCATCAGCGGGATGGTGGCGATGGACAGCGCGATGATGACGGCCGTGAGCCCCGGGCCGAAGATCGCCGCCAGCGCCAGGCCGAAGAGGATGGCCGGGAAGCTCAGCAGCATGTCCATCAGCCGCATCAGCAGCCCGTCAATGCGGCGGTAATAGGCCGCGCAGAAGCCCACCACCGCGCCGATGACGCCGCCCACGACCAGCGAGAGCAGGCCCATGCCCAGCGTGACGCGCAGGCCGAACAGCATACGCGAGAAGATGTCGCGCCCCTGCCCGTCCGTGCCGAGCCAGTAGCGTTCGGAGGGCGGCTCCATCACCGCCATCAGGTCGGTGGCGAAGGGATCATGCGGGGCGAGCCAGGGCGCGAGGATGGCCAGCAGCACGATCAGGATGACGAGGATGAGGCTGACCGTCCCGCCGAAATCCCGCAGCAGCATCCGCAGCGCCGAGGGGCGGCGGGGGGCCGCGGGGGCGGTGGTGGCGTCGAGGGTGGTGTCGCTCATGTCCCTGCCCTCACGATTGCCGCACGCGCGGGTCGAGCACCGCGTAGAGCAGATCCACGATCAAGTTCACCAGGATGAAGCCGGCCGAGAGCACGATGATGGTACCCTGCGCCATGGGGAAATCCGCGGAGAGAATGGCGCCCACCGCGAGCCGCCCCACGCCGGGCCAGGAGAAGATGGTCTCGGTCACCACCGCGCCGCCCAGCAGGAAGCCGATCTGCAGGCCGATCAGCGTCACCACCGGGATCAGCGCGTTGCGCAGCGCGTGGCGCAGCACCACCAGCCGCTCGTTCAGCCCCTTGGCGCGCGCGGTGCGGACATGGTCGGCGGAGAGCGTGTCCACCACCGCCGTGCGCGTCATGCGCGCCACGGGGCCGACCAGCACGCCACCCAGGGTGACGGCGGGCAGGATGATGGCGCGGATGCCCTCCCAGGTCCAAAGCGGGCCTTCGCGGCCGGTGAAGGGCAGCAGCTGCCACTGGAAGCCCGCGAACCAGATCAGCACCAGGCCCAGGAAGAAGACCGGCACGGACACGCCCGCGACACTGACGGCCATGATGGTGCGGTCCAGGATGGAACCGCGCCAATAGGCCGCGATGGTGCCGAGGAAGATGCCCGTGGGGATGGACCACACCAGCGAGGCGAGCATCAGCTCCACCGTCGGCCCGATGGTGGCGCCGAGCTCCTGCGTCACCGGCACGTTGTTGATGATGGAGACGCCCAGATCCCCCTGCGCCAGCCGCCAGAGGTAGAGGCCGAACTGCACCCAGATGGGCTGGTCGAGCCCCAGCTCCGCGCGGATGGCGGCCACCACCTCCTGCGTGGCCGTCGGGCCGGCGCGGACGGTCGCGGGGTCGGTGGGGACGATCTGCATCAGCAGGAAGCCGATCACCAGCACCCCGAAGAGCACCGGGATGGCGAGCGCGATGCGGTGAAGCGCGTGGCGCAGCATCAGCCGAGCTCCCCGTTGCGGTCGAAGATCGGCGTGCCGCCGCGCAGCGTCAGATGCGCCTGGACGGAGGGGTACTCCTCCGGCGCGATCTGCGTGAGGTCACGCGACATCACGGCGATGTCGGCATCCATGCCCACCTCCAGCGTGCCGCGCTGGTTCTCGGCGAAGGTGCTGTAGGCGCCGCACCAAGTGTAGCAGTGGAGAGCCTCCTGGATGGACAGCCGCTCCTCCGGGCCGAAGACGGTGCCCTGGTTGGTCTGGCGCGTCACCATGGTCAGCAGGTTCAGGAAGGGGTCGGGCGTGGAGACGGGCGCGTCGGAACTGGCGGCCGGGTGATGCCCCTCGCTCAGCCAGGTCTTCATCGGATAGGCGCAGGCGGTGCGCGGCAGGCCCAGGTTGCGCAGATACAGGTCCCCGAACTCATACATGAAGATGGGCTGCGGCACGGGCAGGATGCCGCGCGCCAGCATCCGCCGGCGCTGGTCGCGCGTGAGGAAGCCGCAATGCTCGATGCGGTGGCGGCGGTCGGGCGTGGCGCCGGCCTGCTCCATGCCCACCAGCACCTGCTCGATGGCGGCATCGCCAATGGCGTGGATGTCGAGCTGCCAGCCCTGGTCGTGATACTTCGCCAGCAGGGCGTGGATGGTCTCGGTCGGGAAGGTGAAGACGCCGGTGGTGTTGCCGATGAGGTAGGGGTCGAAGAAGGCCGCCGTCAGCCCGCCCGCGGAACCATCGGCGAAGACCTTCATGGCACCCCAGCGCAGCATGGCGTCGGGGTCGTCACCGGGCTTCCAGGGGCGCATCCCGGCCTCCCAGGCGTCATCCGCGATGCCCTCGGGGTTGCCGGCCAGCACCAGCCACATGCGCTGCAGGCAGCGGCCTTCCTCGACGGCGCGGGCGAAGGCCGCGACCTCGGCCAGGTTCGCCGTCATGCCCACATTCATGTCGGTGGCGGAGGCGAAGCCCATGGCGGCCAAATGCCGGCCCGCCGCCTCGATCGCGTCCACCATGCGGCCCGTATCGGGCGAGGGCACGGCCGCCTTGATGAGCGACAGCGCGCGTTCCTGGATCAGCCCCGTCAGCGCGCCGTCGCGGCGCTCGATCACGCCGCCCTCGGGGTCATGCGTGTTGTGGTTGATGCCGGCCGCGCGCAGGGCGGCGGTGTTGGCGACACCCATATGCCCGCAGGTGCGGGTGATGAAGACCGGGTGGTCCGGCACCGCCGCATCCAGCTCCGCCACCGTCGGGTGGCGGTTGATGTCCAGCGCCGCGTGGTCATAGCCGCGGCCCAGCACCCATTCGCCCTTGGGCGTCTTGTCGGCCGCCGCGCGCAGCCGGGTGCGGACCTCGTCCAGCGTCCGGACCTCCTCCGCGCGGAGGTTCACCATGGACAGGCCCAGGCCGAAGGGCAGCAGGTGCATATGCGCCTCGTTAAAGGCGGGAATCGCAAGCCGCCCGTCCAGCGCCACGCGCTTCGTGCCGGGACCGGCCAGCGCCTCGATCTCGGCATTGGTGCCGACCGCGGCCACCTTGCCGCCGCGGACCGCCACGGCCTCCGCCATGCCGCCCGCCAGGCCGCGAAACACGCTGCCGCCCGTGAGGATCAGATCCACCGCCAAAACCCATGCCCCCAAACTTTGCCTTGCAGCAATCGTCACTGCCCGTAGGACGCCCGTCAACTGGCCCGGACCCTTCCATGACAACCGTTACGCGTGCCACGCTGCGCCATGCGGCACGGCGCGTGCCGCATGGCGCAACCTTGGGCATGATGATGAACCGGCATCCCTTCGCGGCGGATTTCAAGGCACGTCCCTGGTGGTGGGAGGCGGCCGAGCCGCCCGCCCGCGACACCACCCTGCCCGAGCGCACCCGCGTTGCCATCGTGGGTGGAGGTTACACGGGGCTTTCCGCCGCGCTGACCCTGCGGCGCCTGGGCCATGAGGTGGTGGTGCTGGATGCCGAACGAATCGGCTGGGGCGCCTCCTCGCGCAATGGCGGCATGGTCTCGGGCGGGCTGAAGGTGGCGCGCGGGCCGCTCGAGAAGAATTTCGGCCCCGAGCGCGCGGCCGAGATCGCGCGCGCCTGCGGGGCGAGCTTCCCCTTCATCGAGGAGACGATCGCGCGCGAGGGCATCGACTGCGACTATGTGCGCTGCGGCCGCTTCGTGGGCGCCTGGACGCCCAAGCATTTCGACACCTTGGCCAAGACCCTGCCCCGCATCCAGGAGATCTCGGGCCACCCCGCCCGCATGGTCGCGAAGGGCGAGGAAGGCGGCTTCATCGCCACCACCCACTACCATGGCGGCATGTTCGCCGAGGGCGCGGGCAGCCTGCACCCGGGCAAATATGCGCGCGGCCTGGCCGCGGCGGCCGAACGCGCGGGGGCGCATCTGGTGGACCAGGTGCGGGTGGCCGCGGCCCAGCCGGAAGGTTCCGGCTTCCGCCTGCACACCAGCGCGGGCGAAATGCGGGCCGATACGGTGCTGATGGCGACCAACGGCTATTCGCGCGGCGGGCCCATGCCCTGGCTGACGCGGCGGCTGCTGCCCGTCGCCTCCTACATCATCGCGACGGAGGAGCTGGGCGAGGAGCGCATCGAACGCCTCTTCCCCAAGCGGCGCATGATCAGCGACACCAAGCGCGTGCTGAACTACTACCGGCCCTCGCCGGACGGGAAGCGCATCCTCTGGGGTGGGCGGGCCAGCTTCGCCCCGCAATCGCCCGAGGCCGCGGCCCCGCGCCTGCACGCCATGATGTGCGCCGTGCTGCCCGAGCTGCGCGACGTGAAGGTGACGCATGCCTGGACGGGCAATGTCGCCTTCACCTTCGACTACCTGCCGCATCTGGGCGAGGAGGCGGGCGTGCACTACGCCGCCGGCTGCCAGGGCAGCGGGGTCGCGATGGCGACCTGGATGGGCCACAACGCGGCGCTGAAGATGGCGGGCGCGTCCAATGCCGGCTTCGCGCTGGACGGCCTGCCCTTCCCCGACCGCGCCCTCTACAACGGCAACCCGGACTGGTTCCTGCCGATGGTGGGGGCGTGGTACCGGCTGCGGGACAGGATCGACCGGATCGCCGCCTGAGTCTGTCTGCGCGGCCGACCTCCAGGCTTCGCCTTCCGGCGATCGGACGCGTCAGGAACCCCTCTTCCGCATGGTGACCCGCCGCGTGGCCTCGCCCGTCGCCACCTTGGCGAAGCCGTCCAGCACATATTGCGGCCACTTGCCGACGCGCCGCGTGGTCATGTCCACGCAGAGGTAGAGAAGCTCGTTCTCCGACGACACCCAGCCCTCGGTGAAGTGGAACATGCGGTGCTTCATCAGCAGGCGCTTCTCGTCGAAGGACACCACCATGCTGTCGCAGCCGATGGGCATGCCCTCGGTCATCTCGCGCTGGTAGTCGAGCCAGGCCTCGGCCGCGAAGGTGCCCATCTCGATGCGGCGCAGCGCGTTGCCCAGGCCCAGCGGCGTCCAGACCCGGTCCGTCTGCAGGTCGAAGGCCACCATGTAGTAGCCCATGTTGAGGTGGGCGTTCCCGTCCACCCATTCGCGCTTCACGCTGGCGAGAGGCTGGTCCCAGCGGAACCAGCCCCCCTCCATGCGCGGCTTTGGCGCATCGTCGTCGAACGGCATTCAGTGGATCTCGTCGGACTTCGCCAGCGCATCGCGCAGCATGCCGATGTCGAAATCGGGGCGCTTGGCCATTTCCAGGATCACGGCCTCCTTGCGCGTCAGCAGGTCGATCGCGGCGGGCATGGCCTTCACCGCCTCGGCCGGGATCACCACCGCGCCGTGGCGGTCGGCATGGACCACCTCGTCATGGTTCACGGCCATGCCCGCGACGCTGACGGGGCGGCCCCAGTCCACGATGTGGACATAGGCGTGGGACGGGTTCACCACCCCCAGCAGCTGGAAGCCCGGCGCCACCATGTCGAGGTCACGGATCGAGCCGTTCGTCACGCAGCCCAGCGCCTTCAGCCCCTTGTGGACATTGGTGTTGACCTCGCCCCAGAAGGCGCCGGTGCCGGGCACGTCGTCGAGGTCCTGCAGCACCACCACCGTCGGCATGTCGGTGTTCGCCACATACTCATACCAGCCGATGCGCGCCGCGCGGTCCGCTTCCTTGCTGCGGCCCGAGGGGTGCGCGGCGCGGATGGTGCCCACGCGCGCCGGCCCGCAGATGGGCGGCATGGAGGGGTGGGCCGCCGTCAGCGGCCGCACGGTGAAGCCATGGCCGCGGCGGGCCGGCACCACGACTTCCAGCGCGTTGCAGATGGTGGGCGTGTCCCAGGCGCAGAGCGCGTCGAGGTCGGCCTGGGTGTAGGGGCGTTGCATGGCGTTGTCCTCCGATCGGGGCGCAGCTTGTTGCGGGCGGCGGCTTGCGTCAAACCTGCGGGGTGGATTTCCTTCGCGCCGCCCTCTTCACCGCCGAGCCGCGCTTCGCCGCCATCGAGGAGCGGGCAGGCCCCCTGCCCTGGCGCACGCGCCCGCGCGGCTTCGCGGGGCTGTTGCGCACCATCTGCGGCCAGCAGATCAGCAACCAGGCGGCGGGCGCCATCTGGCGGCGGCTCTCCGCGCTGCCGGGCGCGCTGGAGCCGGCCGGCTTCCTGGCGCTGGATGATGCGGCGCTGTGCGGTGTGGCGGGGCTGTCGCGCCCCAAGGCCGCGCATGCCCGCGCGCTGGCCTTGGCCTGCACCGATGGCACGCTGGACTTCGACCGGCTGGCGGAACTGGACGATGAATCCGCCGTCGCCATGCTCTGCACGGTGCGCGGGCTGGGGCCCTGGACGGCGCAAGTGCATCTGCTCTTCGCCGAGAACCGGCCGGACATTTTTCCGGGCGGCGACATCGCGCTGGCCAATTCCGCGCGGCACCTCTTCGCGCTTGAGGCACGGCCCACGCCGCGCGCCCTGGCCGAGATGGCCAGGGCCTGGTCGCCCGCGCGCGGCCTGGCCGCACGCCTGCTCTGGCACCATTGGCGGCACGAGACGGGCCGCCCGCTGATCGAGGACCCCTGACCTTGCCCCGCTTCTCCCCCGCCATCCTCGCCACCGCCGAACCGCCCATCCCCGCCGCGCGCGAATGGGCGGCACGCTATACGGGGCAGCACGGCCCGGCCCTCGATTTGACCCAGGCCGTGCCGGGCTATCCGCCCCACCCCGAATTGCTGGCGCGGCTGGGCGAGGCGGCTTCCCAGCGAGACGCGGCGGGCTATGGCCCCATCGCGGGCGATGACGCGCTGCGCGAGGCCCTGGCGGAGGACGCCTCGCGCTTCTACGGCAGCGCGATCGGCGCGGCGGAGGTCGCCATCACCGCCGGCTGCAACCTCGCTTTCGCCATGGCCATGACCGTGATCGCGGAGCCGGGGGCCGAGGTGCTGGTCCCCACCCCCTGGTACTTCAACCACGAGATGACGCTGCGCATGCAGGGGGTCACCGCCCGCCCCCTGTCCTGCCGCGCCGAGGATGGCTTCGTGCCGGACCCGGCGCGGGCGGAGGGCCTCATCACCGACCGCACCCGCGCCATCCTGCTGGTCAGCCCCAACAACCCGACGGGCGCCATCTACCCCGCCGCGACACTCGGCGCCTTCGCGGAACTGGCGGCGCGGCGCGGGCTGTGGCTGGTGCTGGACGAGACCTACCGCGACTTCCTGGCCGAGGCCCCGCATGACCTCTTCGAGACGGCGCGGGACAACCTCGTCCACCTCTACAGCTTCTCCAAGGCGCATTGCATCCCGGGCCACCGGCTCGGCGCCGTCATCGCGCCGCGCGCCTTCCAGGCGCAGCTCGCCAAGGCGCTGGACAGTTTCCAGATCTGCCCGGCCCGCCCCGCGCAGCGCGTCATCGCCTGGGCCATCCCCGCGCTGCGCGACTGGCGCGAGGCGAACCGCCGGCTGATGGAGGACCGCGCCCGCGCCTGCCGCGCCGCGCTGAACCAGGCGCGCATTGACGCGCTGGGCGCCTATTTCGCCTATGTCCGCCTGCCCGAGGGCGCGCCCGATGCCATGGACGCCGCCGCCTGGCTCGCGGAGCATCGCGGCGTCATGACCCTGCCCGGGCCCTTTTTCGGCCCCGGCCAGGCGCGGCACCTGCGCCTCGCCTTCGCCAATGCCGAGGCGGAGCGGCTCGCGGAACTCGGCGCCCGCTTCGCCTTCACGCAGGCGGCCCGATGAGCGAGGCCGAGCGCCTCGCCACCCGGCGGGGTCTCAATCCAGGCGGATGTTCCCCTCCCGGATCACCCGCTCCCACTTCGAGAGCTCGGATTCCAGGAAGGCCCGGAACTCGTCCGGCGTGTTGCGCCGCGTGCCGACGTTCAGCCCGGCCAGGCGCTCGGCCACGGGCGGGTGGGTGATGGCGTCGTTCATCGCGGCGTTGAGGCGCTGCACCACCTCGGCCGGCGTGCCGCGGGGGACGAAGGCGCCGTTCCACTCATAGGCTTCGAAGCCGGGCAGCGTCTCGGCCACCGCCGGCACGTCGGGCAGGCTGGCGAGCCGCCCCGTGCCGCTATGCCCCACCGCCCGCAGCGCGCCCGACTGCACATGGCCGGTGGAGGCGCTGGCATTGCTGAAGAAGAAATTGATCTGCCCGCCGATCACGTCGGTCAGGGCCGGCCCGCCGCCGCGATAGGGCACATGCGTCAGCGGCAGCTGCGTCATCTGCCGGAACAGCTCCAGCGCCATGTGCTGCGCCGAGCCATTGCCGGAGGAGGCCCAGTTCAGCCCGCCCGGCGTATTCCGCGCGAGGGCGATCACATCCTGCACCGTGCGGACCTGCACGCTGGGCGTCACCACCAGAAGGTTCGGCACCACGGCGGAGAGGAAGACCGGCACCAAATCCCGCCGCACGTCGAAGGGCAGATGCGGCATCAGGAACGGGTTGATGGAAAGCCCCGTCGCGTCATAGAGCACCGTGTAGCCATCGGGCGTGCTGCGGACCGCGGCATTGGCGCCGATGGTGCCCGTGGCGCCGGGCCGGTTCTCGATGACGAAGTTCTGCCCCAGGATCTCGGCCACGCGCGAAAAGAGGATGCGCCCCACCGTGTCCGCCCCGCCGCCCGGCGGCCAGGGGATGATGACGCGCACCGGCCGCTGCGGCCAGGCGCCCTGCGCCTGCACGACAACAGGCGCGGCCAGCGCGCCGAGCAGGACCGCCCGGCGCGCGGTGGTGATGGTGGACATGGCAACTGCCTCCCTTCTGATTGGAGGCAGTATGCCCGCACCTCACTCCGGCTGGAAGTTCGCGATCCGGAGCAGCTCTTCCGTCCGGTTGAAATCCGCCTGGATGAAGTTCACCAGCTCCTGCCCGCCCTGGAAGAGCGGCTCGATGCCCAGCGTCACGGTGCGCTGCGCCACGTCCGGCTCCATCATGGCGGTCGAGAGTTCGCGCTGGATGCGGTCCGTGATCTCGGCGGGCACGCCGCGCGGGGCCCACAGCGCCCACCAGGACTGCAGGTCCACGCTGGGCATGCCGCCCTCGGCCGTGGTCGGCACCTCGGGTGCCGCCGGGCTGCGCCGCGCCGAGGTGATGGCCACGGGCTTCGCGCGGTTGGCGCGCACCGGCGGCAACGTCGCCAGCATCGGGTCGAAGATGAGCTGCACGCGGTCCGCGAAGAGGTCCGGCAGGGCGGGGCCGGTGCCGCGATAGGTCGCGATCGGCACTTCCACGCCCAACTGCCGGATGAACTCCACCGTGGCGAGATGCCCCGCCGCCCCCAGCGAGGAGGTGGCGAAGGTCCAGTCGCGCGGGTTGGCACGGATGGCGGCCACCACCTCCTGCAAGGTGGTCTGCGGACGGCCCGGCGCCATGATCAGCAGCAGCGGCCCCTGCCCCACGCGCGCCACCGGCACCAGGTCCACCATGGGGTCGTAGCCCGGGTCGCGCAGCACGAGGCGCGCCAGGGTCTGCACGCTGGCCGAGAAGCAGAAGGTGTAGCCGTCCGGCGTGGACTGCGCGACATAACGCCCGCCCACGGTGCCGCTGGCGCCGGAACGGTTCTCGACCACCACGCTCTGGCCCAGGCGTTCCTGCAGCTTCTGCGCGGTGATGCGCGCCATGGCGTCCACGGAGCCACCAGGCGCATAGGGCGCCACGAGGCGGATGGTCCGGTTGGGCCAGGCGCCCTGCGCGTGCACCGCGGGCGCGGCCAGCAAGCTCGCGCCCGCCGCGGTCAGAATTCCACGCCGATTCATTATAGTGGCCTCCTTGCCGATTGATTGCCGCGACGCTAACCAACCGGCCCGACCGCCGCAATCACAAGGTTGCGGCGGGATGACGCCGCCAGACCGGCTGTGCCGCTTGCTTAGTCAGCGAAGCCGTTGGGCGTGATGCCGCGCGGGGCGATCATCGCGTAGGGTTCGCGGGACAGGAATTGGCCGGTGCCGGGCTGGGCCGTCACCTGGTCGTTCTCCATCACGCTTTCGCCGCGGCGCAGCACGCGCACGGGCCAGCCCGTGACCTCCATTCCCTCATAGGGCGTGTAGTCGGCCACATGCTGCATCATGGCGTTGGTCAGGGTGCGGCGCTGCCGCGGGTCCCACAGCGCGATGTCGGCGTCCGCCCCCACATGGATGCCGCCCTTGCGCGGCCAGAGGCCCAGCATCCTGGCCGGGTTGGTGGCGACCAGGCGCACGAAGTGCTCGGGCGTGATGCGGCCCTTGGAGACGCCCTCGCTGAACATCAGCGGCAGGCGGGCGGTGATGCCCGGAATGCCGTTCGGGATCAGGTCGAAGCGGTCGGTGCCGTTCTGCCGCTTTCCCTTCGGCCCGTCGAAGCTGTAGGCGCAATGGTCGCTGGAGACGACGTCCAGCACGCCGCGGCGGATCATGTCCCAGACGCGCTCATGCTCCTCCGCGCCGCGCGGGGCCGGGCTGCAGATGAACTTGGCGCCCTCGAACTCGCCATCCTTCTCGCTGGTGCGGGCCATGTCGTCGGCCGTCAGCGTCACATATTGCGGGCAGGTCTCGCCCCAGACCTTCACGCCGCGCGCCTGGGCGGCGGCGATCTCCTCTGCCACCTCGGCGCAGCTCACATGGAAGATCTGGATGGGCTGGTCCACCAGCTCCGCCAGCGCGATGGCGCGGTGCGTGGCCTCGCGCTCCACCACCGGCGGCCGCGCCCAGGCGTGGTATTTCGGCGCCGTCATGCCGGCGGCCAGCAGCGCCTCGATGCGCCACTTGATGGCGTCGTAATTCTCACAATGGACATGGACCAGGCATTGCAGCTTCCGCGCCGCGCGCAGCACGCGCAGGTATTCCGCGTCGCTCAGGTGCACCGCGTCATAGGTCAGGAACACCTTGAGGCTGCGGATGCCACGCGCCACCACCTGCGGCAATTCGCGTTCCAGCACCTCATCGGTCGGGTCGGTGATGATCTGGTGGAAGCTGTGGTCCAGCATCCCGGTGGCCGCGCGGCGGGCATAGTCGTCGGCGCGCTCCAGGATGCCATGGCCCTTCCATTGCGGGATGAAGGAGACGGTGCTGGTGGTGCCGCCCGCGAAGGCGGCGCGCGAGGCGGTGATGAAGCTCTCCTCGCTGAGACCGCCCGCGGCATTGGGTTCCTCGATGTGGCAATGCGTGTCCACGCCGCCGGGCATGACCCAGAGCCCGTCCGCCTCGATGACACGGCCCGCGCCCTCGATCCGTTCCGCGAGTGCCACGACACGCCCGCCCGCGATGCCCACATCGGCGCGCCGCATGCCATCGGCCGTGACGACAATGCCGCCCCGGATCGCCAGTTCCACTTCGCTCATTCCCGCACTCCTGGTTCGGCGCCATCAAAATCCCTGGATTGATCGGGCGCAAGGTAAAGCGGCCGGCGCGCGGGGCAGCATCGGCGCCATGAAGCTCCTCGACCTCTCGGCCTATGCCCAGGCCAACCTGCCGCGCTACACGAGCTACCCCACCGCGCCGCATTTCGGCCCGCTGGAGGAGGCCACCTATCGCGGCTGGCTCTCGCGCATGCCGCCGGCCGAGGCGCTTTCCCTCTACGTCCACATCCCCTTCTGCCATGAGCTGTGCTGGTATTGCGGCTGCCACACCTCCGTGACGCGCAACGACGAACGCGTCGCCCGCTATGCCGAGGCGCTGCACCGCGAGGCGCGGCTGCTGGCGCTGGCCCTGCCCTGCGACGGCATCGTGCAGCACCTGCACCTGGGCGGCGGCACGCCGAGCGCGCTGGGGGCGGGGCGGCTCTCCGCGCTGATGGGCAAGCTGCGGGCCTTGTTCCCCTTCGCCCGCCGCGCGGAACTCTCCATCGAGCTGGACCCGCGCACGCTGACCGAGGATGTGGTGGCCACCCTGGCGCGCGAAGGCTTCACCCGCGCCTCCCTGGGCCTGCAGGACGCGAACCCGGAGGTGCAGGAACGCATGGGCCGGGCGCAGCCGGTGGAGATGGTGCGCCAGGCCGTCGGGCGCCTGCGTGCCGCGGGCCTGGCCGCCATCAACCTCGACATGATGTACGGCCTGCCCGGCCAGACGCGCGCGCATGTGGCGGAGACGGCGCGGCTGGCGGCGGAGCTGGGTGCGGACCGCGTCTCGGTGTTCGGGTATGCCCATGTGCCCTGGATGAAGCCCGCCCAGAAGGCCATCCAGGAGGCCGACCTGCCCGACGCCGCCGCCCGGATGGAGCAGGCGCAGGAGGCCTCCGACAGCCTGCGGGGCGCGGGCTTCCTGCCCATCGGCCTCGACCACTTCGCGCGCGCCCACGACCCCATGGCGCGCGCGGCGGCCAGCGGCCGGCTGCGGCGCAACTTCCAGGGCTACACCACCGATGACGCGCCGATGCTGCTGGGGCTCGGCGCTTCCTCCATCGGGGCGGTGCCGCAGGGATACGCGCAGAACATTCCGGATGAACGCGGTTACGTGGCGGCCGTGGAGGCGGGCCGGCTGCCCGTGGTCCGCGGCCTGGAGCTGACGGGCGAGGACATCCTTCGCCGCACCGCCATCGAGCGCGTGATGTGCGACCTGGCGCTGGACCTGGACACGCTGCCGGCGGCCATCCTGCAATCGGCGCTGCCCGGGCTGCACGCGCTGGAGCGGGACGGCCTGGTGAGGGTGGCGGGCGCCTGGCTGACCGTGCCGGACGAGGCGCGGCCCTTCCTGCGGCATGTCGCGGCCTGCTTCGATGCGCGGCTGAACAGCGGAAAGGGCAGGCACAGCGCGGCCGTGTGATGTTCCCCGCGACATCGCCTGCGGCGCTGCCGCGGGGCCCCGAAGTCTTCCCCACGAAACCGCCTGCGGCGTCTTCGCGGGGGCCCCGAAGTATTCCCCACGAAACCGCCTGCGGCGTCTTCGCGGGGGCCCCGAAGTATTCCCCACGAAACCGCCTGCGGCGTCTTCGCGGGGGCCCCGGTTCAATCCCCGCGAAACCGCCTGCGGCACTTTCGCGGGGGCCCCGTTTGGGCCCGGCCGCCTTACTATCTTACCATCTTACTATCTTACCCGCCGCACGAATGCAGCGGGCGTGGGGAGGGCGTTGGCAGGCCGCACAATGTCCTGAAAAACTGAAAAAAGTCAAGTAAATCAGCGCGGCAGGAAGGGGTTTGTCCGCCGCTCCGTGCCGAAGTCCGAACCCGGGCCATGGCCGCAAAGGAATTGGATGTCGTCGCCCAGCGGCATCAGCTTGGTCATGATGGCATGGATCAGCGCGTCATGGTCGCCATAGGGGAAGTCGGTGCGGCCGATGGAGCCTTGGAACAGCACATCGCCCACGAAGGCGATCCGCAGCGCCTCCGAGACGAAGACCACGCTGCCCGGCGAATGGCCCGGGCAATGCAGCACGGCGAAGTCCTGCCCCGCGATGGTGACCGTCTCGCCCTCCGTGAGCCAACGGTCGGGCACCAGGTCGCGGGCCTCCAGCCCATAGGCGGAGGCCTGCTTTTCCAGATTGTCCAGCAGCATCTTGTCGGCCAGGTGCGGGCCGACCACGGGCACGCCGGGCGAGGCCTCGCGCAGCTCATCCGCGCCGCCGGCATGGTCAATATGGCCGTGGGTGAGCAGGATCTGCTCCAGCTCCAGCCCCTGCTCCGCCAGCACCTGCCGAATGCGCGCGACATCGCCGCCGGGGTCGATCACGGTCGCGCGCATTGTCGTGTCGTCCCAGACCAGGGCGCAATTCTGCTGGAAGGCGGTGACGGGGAGGATGGCGGCCTTGAGGGCCATGGGCGGTTCTCCGTTCCGAGGTCCGCCCCTGGCTATCACCCCGGCAGCACCATCACCACCCTCAGCCCGCCCGCGTCCTCGCCCGAGGCCGCGCGGTTATGAAGCGTCACCTCCCCGCCATGGGCGCGGAAGATGCTGCGCGCGATGGTGAGGCCCAGGCCCGTGCCGCCCGTCTCGCGGTTGCGGCTGCCCTCGATGCGCTGGAAGGGCTGGAACACCTTTTCGTGGGAATGGTCCGGAATGCCCGGCCCGTCATCCTCCAGCACCAGACGCGCGCCGCCGCCGCGGGGCTCCAGCGTCAGCCGCGCGGCATCGCCGTATTTCAGGGCATTGGCCACGAGGTTCACCAGCGCCCGCTTCATGGCCAGCGGCCGCAGCGGCATGACGAAATGCTCGGGCCCGCCGTAGTGGATGCGCTCGGCCAGGTCGGGGTTGGCGTCGGAGGCCTCGTCCAGCACGGTGCGGACGAGGCTCGCCAGGTCCAGCGGCGTCGCGGGCTCGGCGGCCGCGTCGTCGCGGGCGAAGGCTAGGGTGGAGGCGATCATCGCCTCCATCTCCGCCAGGTCGGCCAGCATGCGGCGCTGCTGGTCCTCGTCATCCATGAATTCGGCGCGCAGGCGCAGGCGGGTGATGGGCGTGCGCAGGTCATGGCTGATCGCGGCCAGCATCTGGGTGCGGTCGGCCACGAAGCGGCGGATGTTGCTCGCCATGCCGTTGAAGGCGGCGGCGGCCTGCGCCACCTCGCGCGGGCCGTTCTCGGGCAGGGCGGGCGCGTTCACGTCGCGGCCCAGGCGCTCGGCCGCGGCCGCGAGGTCGGCCACCGGGCGCGTCAGCCGTCGGACCGCCCAGAGGATGAGCAGGAGGGCCGCCACGGACATGGCGGCGAAGGCGAAGAGGAAGCGGTCCGAATGCCAGGGGCGCGGCGCGGGCACGCGCAGCGAGAGGTTCAGCCAGGCGGGCTGCGCCCAGGGCGGGTCGGGGAAGCGCAGCGAGATCATGATGTGCGAGGGGCCGGCCATGCCCGAGACGATGTCGGCCGGCCGCAGGCGGCGCGACACGATGGGCGGCGGGCCCTCCAGCCGGAACAGCCGCGCATGGCCCGGCGCCACGGGGGGCATGTCAGGGCGGGCGCGGGGGCCGGGGTCCAGCGTCGCGGTGACTTCGGCGGGGAACTCGGCCTCGGCCAGCAGGGCGATGCGGCGCTCGGGCGGGGCGTTCACCAGCACCCGCCACAGCCCGATGATGCGGTTGGAAATGTAACGCGCCTCGGCCGCGCGTTGCAGTTCGATGCGGTCAAAGGCGTGGATGGTCAGGCCCAGCCCCTGCACCGCCATCAGCCCCACCACCAGCACCAGCGCGGTGCGCCCGGCGAGGGTGCGCGGGCGCAGCCAGCCGAACCAGCGCCATTCGCGCCGGGGCGCCGCGGCGCTCAACCCCGCTCGACCGTGGCCGAGAGCACGTAGCCGCCGCCACGCACCGTCTTGATGACCGAGGGGTTGCGCCCGTCATCCTCCAGCTTGCGCCTGAGCCGCGAGATGGCGACGTCTATGGCGCGGTCGAAGGGGCCGGGCTGGCGGTTGTGGATGATGTCCATGAGCATGTCGCGCGTCATCACGCGGTTGGGGCGGTCGAGCAAGGTGGTCAGCAGCTCGTACTCGCCGCCGGTCAGCGGCACCTCGGCGCCGTCGGGGTTGAGCAGGCGGCGGCGCGTAGGCTCCAACACCCAGCCCGCGAAGCGCAGGATCTGGTCGGGCACGGCCTCCTGCGCCTCGGCGCCCTGGGCGCGGCGCAGCACGGCGCGGATGCGGGCCAGCAATTCGCGCGGGTTGAAGGGCTTGGCCATGTAGTCGTCGGCGCCCAGCTCCAGGCCCACGATACGGTCCGTCTCCTCGCCTATGGCGGTCAGCATCACGATGGGGATGCTGGACTGCCCGCGCAGCCAGCGCGCGAGGTCGAGGCCGGATTCCCCCGGCATCATCAGGTCCAGCACCACGAGGTTGTAGCGCGCGAGCGGCCAGAGCTTGCGCGCATCCCGCGCATCACGCGCCAGGGTCACGCGCAGCCCCTGCTTTTCCAGGAACTTTCCCAGCAGCTCCCGGATGTCGCGGTCGTCGTCAATGACGAGGATGTGCGGCTTCGTTTCCATGCCTGCCATGTTACAGCCCAGGCGTGTTGCGGGGTGTGGCCTATTGTAACAGAGCGGGCGGCTCTCGACCCCCGCGCGGGCCGCATGATATGCAGCGCCCACGGGGGCGTGCCGGAACGGTAGACGGACTCGGCTCAAAATCGAGCGGCCGAAAGGCCATGGGGGTTCGAGTCCCCCCGCCCCTACCACCCCTTCCACGAAGAGCACCCGCCCGCGGCGCGGCCCGAAGGGCGTTTGGAGAAATGGGCAAGCCTGCGGGAGGATCCGGCAACCGCCGCCGGCCCTGTCGGGCGATAGCTGCTGTCGCCAATTCCACCCCGACAGGAGTTCCCGATGAGCGCCATTTCCCTCGTCACCGGCGGCAGCCGCGGCCTCGGCCGCAACACCGCCATCAGCATTGCCCGCCATGGCGGCGACGTCCTCCTCACCTACCGCAACGGCGCCGAGGACGCGCGGGCCGTGGTGGCGGAGATCACGGCCCTTGGCCGGAAGGCGGTGGCGCTGCGGCTCGACACCGGCGACGTCGCGGGCTTTCCCGCCTTCGTCGAAGCCGTGCGCGCGGCGCTTCAGGCGAATTGGGGCCGCGACCGCTTCGACCACCTGGTGAACAATGCGGGCCATGGCGAAATGGCCGGCATCGCCGAGACCACCGTCGCGCAGTTCGACAGGCTGTTCGACGTCCATGTGAAGGGCGTCTTCTTCCTGACGCAGGCGCTGCTGCCGCTGATGGCCGATGGCGGGCGCATCGTGAACTTCTCCTCCGGCCTGACGCGGGTGTCCTATCCGGGCTTCTCGGCCTATTCGGCGGCGAAGGGCGCGGTCGAGATCCTGACGCTCTACATGGCCAAGGAGCTCGGCCACCGCGGCATCACGGCCAACACGGTGGCGCCGGGCGCCATCGAGACCGACTTCCTGGGCGGCGCCGTGCGCGACACGCCGGCCTACAACGAGGCCTTCGCCGCCATGATCGCGCTGGGCCGCGTGGGCCTTCCCGACGATATCGGCCCCGCGGTCGCGAGCCTGCTCGGCCCCGACAACCGTTGGGTCACCGCGCAGCGCATCGAGATCTCCGGCGGCCAGAACATCTGACCGCCCTCAGGCGGCCAGGGTGTGCCGGCCCCTGGCCTCCTTCATGTCGCGGGCGGGCGTGATCCCGAAGAGGCGGCCGTATTCGCGGGTGAATTGCGGGATGCTCTCATAGCCGACCGCATAGGCCGCGTGGCTGCCAGCGACCCCCTCGGACAGCATCATGCGCCGCGCCTCGATGAGGCGCAGCTGCTTCTGGAACTGGAGCGGCGAGAGCGAGGTCACCGCGCGGAAATGCTGGTGGAAGGAGGAAGGGCTCATCCCCGTGGCCTCCGCCAGGCGTTCGACGCGCAGCGGCCGCGCATAGCCCTCCCGGATCATCGCCACCGCGCGGCCGATCCGCCGGGCATGGCTGTCCGTGGCGCCCAAGGCGCGGATGGCGGCACCATGGCGGCCGGCCAGCAGCCAGTAGTGCAGTTCGCGGAGCAGCTGGTCCTTCAGCACGGGAAGGGCCGCCGGCCGATCCATCACGCGCAGGAGGCGCAGGGCGGCGTCCGCGACCTCCGCATCGGTCGGATCCACGCTGATGCGGGCCGTGGCGCCTTGCTGGACCAGCCGCATGTCCGTCGCGAGGGCTTCGATCACCGCCGGGTCAAGCTCCAGCACGAAGGCGTGGTAGGGCGCGGCCAGGTCGGCGCGGGTGATCTAG
>NZ_JAFFQY010000063.1 GCF_017311575.1 Roseococcus thiosulfatophilus | reverse complement strand
CATCTTCCTCCAGCCGCGCGATCGCCTCATCCGCCAGAGCGCGCAGCACATCGGCGTCGGGTCCCGAGAAGCGCGCGGCGATGCGCGCCTCGGCGCCCGGGCCGAAGACCAGGCGCTGCACGCGCACCTGCGCGTCGGGATGGGTGGCGGCGATGCGACGCGCCAGGTCGCCCTCCATGCGCGTGATGGCCTCCAGGCTCTCGGCGCGGATGATGAACTGGCCATAGCCCGGATTTGTCCGCTGCCCCTGGTAGGTGAGCATGAAGCGCGAGGCCCCCTGCCCCACGAAGCGCGCGACGGAGACCACGCCCTCCGTCTCCAGGATCATGCGGTCAATCGGCGCCATGGCCGCGTCGGTGGCGCGGATGTCGGTGCCCTGGGGCAGCTGGAAATCCACCAGGAAGATGGGCGTGTTGGAATCCGGGAAGAAGCCCTGGCGCACCATGCCGAAGGCCCAGAGCGAGGCGCCCGTCAGCGCCACCAGCACCGCCATGGTCAGCCAGCGCAGGCGCAGCGTCGTCACCAGCAGGCCGCGATAGGCACGATAGGTGCGGCCGGCATAGGGGTCCGTCGCGTCCTCCTTGCCTGCCTTCAGCAGGTAGTGGCCGAAGAGCGGCGTCACGGTCACGGCCAGCAGCCAGCTCAACAGCAGCGACATGGCGATGACGGCGAAGAGGGAGAACAGGAATTCTCCTGTCTGGTCCGGCGAAAGCCCGATGCCGGCGAAGGCCAGGATGCCGATGACGGTGGCGCCCAGCAGCGGCAGCTGCGTGCGGCCGGCGGCCTCGGCCGCCGCCTCGCGCGCCGGGCGGCCACGCTGCATGTTGATCAGCATGCCCTCGGCCACCACCACGGCGTTGTCCACCAGCATGCCCATGGCGATGATGAGGGCGCCCAGCGAGATGCGCTCCATCTCGAGGCCCATGATCCGCATGCCGAAGACCGTGCCCGCCACGGTCAGGAACAGGGTGCCGCCCACCACCAGCCCGACCCGCCAGCCCATGAAGAGGCAGAGCACCCCCACCACGATGGCGACCGAGACGGCCAGGTTCAGGATGCAGTCGTTGATCGCCTCGTCCACCACCTCGTGCTGCTGGTAGATCGGGTGCAGCTCGACATCGAGCGGGATGTAGGGCGCCATCGCCTCCAGCCGCGCGGCCACCGCCTGCCCCACATCCACGATGTTCGTGTCCGCGATGGCCGAGACGCCCAGGGTGAAGGCGGGCTGGCCGTTGAAGGCCACGATGCGGGGCGGGTGGCGCACCGGCTGGCGCGAGACGGTGGCAAGGTCCAGCAGCGCGATCTGCTCGGTGGTGCCGGCGCGCCCGATGCGGATGCGCTGCAAGGCCGCCACCGTGTCCAGGCTGGGGCGAAGGGCGAGGCGCAGGTCGCGCTCGCCCACCTGCGTCCGGCCCGCGGGGGCGACGGCATTCTCGTTCTGGATCGCCTGCACCACCGCTTCGAGCGGGATGCCGAGCCGCGCCAGGCGCTCCTGCGTCACCTCGACCAGGATCTCCTCGGCCACCAGCCCGGCCACCTCGACATCGGCGACGCCTGGCACCGTCAGCAATTCGCGCCGCATCAGCCGCGCGATCTCGCGCTGCTCGCCCTCGTTGAAGCCCGGCGCGGTGACCGCGTAGTAGAGGCCGAACACGTCCCCGAAATCATCATTCACCGAAGGCCGCCCCGCGCCCGAGGGCAGTTCCGCCTGGGCATCGGACACGCGGCTGCGCAGCTCGTTCCATGCCTGGGCGATGGCGGAGGAGGGCAGTGTAGAGCGCAGCTCCACATCAATCTCCGACACGCCCGGCCGCGACCGGGAGCGGACGATGTCGAGCTGCGGCATCTGCTGGATGGCGGATTCCAGTACCTCCGTCACCTCGCGTTCCACCTCCTCGGCGGTGGCGCCGGGATATTGCGTGACGACGACGGCGATGCGGATGGTGAAGGCGGGGTCCTCCAGCCGGCCGATGGTGGAAATGCCCCACCAGCCGCCCAGCAGGCAGGCCAGCACCAGCATCCAGGTGTGGATGGGGTTCTCGATGGCGCGGCGCGCGATGTCCATTCGCATGGGCTATGGCGCGTCCATGGGGCGGACGCGCATGCCCTCGCGCAGCCGCGCGGCGCCGGCGGCCACAATCACCTGACCGGTCTGCAGCCCCTCGGCCACCACCACGCGCTCACCCAGCACGGCGCCCAGCGCCACCTCCTGGCGGCGCACTTCGCCACCCTCCGGCTCCACCAGCCAGACATGCGGCGGCGTGCCGGGGACGATGGCAGCGATGGGCACCGTCAGTTCCGCGGCGGGGGCCGCGCGCCCGGTGTAGCGGGCGCGGACCGCGACGGTCATGCCCGGCAGCACCGCCACACCGTCCGGGTGCGGCATGCCGAAGCTGACCTGGTAGGTCTGCGCCACGGCATCGGGCTGGGTGCGGTGTTCGCGATAGGTCAGCGGAAAGCGCAAATCGGGGCGCGAGGGCAGGACGGCTTCCACCTGCAGCAGATCCTCCTGGCCCACCACGGCCACGAGGTCCTCCGGCACGGAGATGGCCACGCGCAGTTCCGTCACGTCCTGGACGCGCAGCACCGCCGTGCCGGCCGCCACCACGGTGAAGGGGTCCACCAGCCGCTGCGTCACCAGCGCGTCGAAGGGCGCGTGCAGGGTGGCGTGTTCGAGGTTGCGGCGTGCCTGGCGCAGGGCCACGTCGCGCAGGTTGAACTGGGCCTCGGCCTCGTCGATCACCGCACGCGCCACCGTGCCGGGGGAGAGGCCGCGGTTGCGCTGCCAGGTGCGCTCGGCGAGGCTGCGCTGCACCTCCGCCTCCTGCACCGCGAGGCGCAGGTCCTCGGGGTCGAGCGCGGCCAGCAGGCTGCCGCGCGGCAGGCGCTGGCCCTCGCGCACCGGCATCTCCGTGATCCGGCCGCCCACCTGGAAGGCCAGTTCCACCGTCCGCACCGCGCCCACGCGGCCCACGAATGAGCGCGTGCGGATACCGGCGGTGGGCTCCAGCCTTTCGAGCTTCACGGTCCGCACCGGCTCGGCCGCGGGCGCCGCCTCCTCGGCGTCGTCGCAGGCGGAAAGCGGCAGCAGCGCGCCGCCCAGCAGCAGCCCGCGGCGGGGTAGGACGAGGCGCCGGGTCATGCGCGGTCTCCCGGCACGGCGGCGCCAAGGGCCTTGTGCAACCCGACCACGGCCAGCGCCTCGGCCTCGCGCGCGCCGGTCAATTCGATGCGGACCTGCAGCAGGTCCTGCTCGGCCTGGAGCCGGTCGAGGAAGCCGACAAGCCCCTGGGCGTAGAGGCGCTCGGCGCCGCGCAGGGCGCGTAGCGCGGCCGCCTCCGCCGCCTCCAGCCTTTCGGTGCGGGCGCGCTGGGCGGTGAGGTTGGTCAGCATGCCCTCCACCTCCTCCACCGCGCCCAGCACGGCCTGGCGGTAGGCCAGCGTGGCCTCGGCCAGGGCGGCGCCCCGCGCCTCGATGTTGGCGCGCCGCACCCCCCAGTCGAAGAGCGGCATGGAGAGCGAAGGCCCGCCGGCCAGGAAGGTCAGCGGCCCGGCGGGGTTGAGGAAGGAGGCCCCGACCGCCGTCGCCGTCACCTGGAGCCCCCCGGTCAGCGTCAGGCGTGGCCACATCTCGGAACGGGCCACGCCCAGCTCGGCGGCGGCACGCAGCACGGCCAGCTCAGCGGCGCGCACATCGGGGCGCGCGCGCAGCAAATCCGCCGGCACGCCGGCCTCGACCAGGCCCCGCGCGGCGGGCTGGCGTGGCTCGGCGGTGCCGGGGTCCAGTGCCGGGTCGGGCTGCGGGTCGGCGGCCAGGGTGGCGAGGCGCCGCGCGGCCCGCGTGGCCGCCGCCCGCGCCTGGGGAATCTGCGCCTCCACCTGCCGCAGGGAGCTGGTGGAGCGGTCCACGTCGAGGTCGCTGGCCAGGCCCGCCCCACGGCGTTCGGTCGTCAGCCGGACCAGGCTGCGCTGGGCGCGGGCGGAAGCCTCCAGCAGCCAGGCGCGGCGCTGGGCGGCGCGGAGTTCAAGGTAGGTCTGCGCCACCTCGGCGGCGAGGGAGAGGCGGGCGGCCTCGGCCTGCTGTTCGGCGATGGCGGCGGCGGCGCGGGCCGCCTGGGTGGTGGCCGTGGCCCGGCCGAAGAGGCTGACCTCCCAGCTCGCATCCAGCCCGCCGCCCCAGGTGACGGTGCCGCGCGGCTGGGACAGGCCCGCGCCCAGATCGCCGCCGAGGCTGGGCAACTCGCCCGCGATGCGTCGCTCGCCCCGAACCTGCGCGCCAAGGCCGAGGCCGGGAAGGAACTGCGCCTCGGCGGGCACGAGCTGGGCGCGCGCCTGCGCCACGCGCTGCGCCGCCTGGGCGAGGTCCAGATTGTCCGAGAGCGCGCGCGCCACGGCGCGGTCCAGCAAGGGGTCGTCAAAGCGCGCCCACCAGGCGGCGGGGTCCACGCGGGGGCCGGGGCGGGTGGCCTCGACCTCGCCCACCCATGCCACCGGCAGGGGGCGGGCGGGGGCCAGGGAGGGAAGCTGGGGCATGGCGCAGGCGCTGACGGAAAGCCCGAGGCAGGCCACCGCGAGCCGCACGGAACGCGGGCGGGCAGGGCCGCGCGGCGGGGTCAGGGAGGGGTGCAACATGCGGGCCTTCGCTGTGCGCGCCCCCAGGGGATACCGGGGCGCCAGAAATTAGAATGATCATTCTAATTAACGATGGGGCGCCAAAACAGCAAGGCCCGCCACCGGAACGGTGACGGGCCTGCAAGGTTGTCGGAATTGCTAAGCTTCAGTTGGCCGGTGACGTGCCCGGCATCTCGCCCAGGTCGAACCACATGCCCGCGAAGGCGATCAGCCCCTCGCGCGCCGGGCCAGGCAGCAGGTGTTCATCCGGCCCGTGCTGCTGGCAGCCGCCATAGCTGTGCGGCACCCAGACCAGCGGCACGCCCAGATGGTCCACGAAGACATCCCCCGGCAGCCCGCCCGAGGAGTTCGGGATGATCTGCACGCGCTTGCCCAGCGACCGCTCCATGCTCTCCGCGGCCCAGCGCACCCAGGGGTGGTTGGGCGGCGTGCGGGAGGCGCGCATGCCCACCCCGGCATTCTCGATCTTCACCTCGGGGAAGCCCGCCGCGTCGAGATGGCGGCGGATGGCGGCCTCGAAGCTGTGCGGGTCGGTGTCCACGGTGTAGCGGATGTGCAGGGCGGCGCGCGCATCGGGCGCCACGGCATTGACCGGGTTCTCCGGCCGGCCGCTGACCATGGCCAGCACGATCAGGCTGTTCCAGCCATAGATCTTCTCGGCCGCCGTCAGGCCGGGCTCGCCCCAGTTGGCGTCAATGGTGGCGGCATCGCCGCCGGCCTCCACCTCGCAACCGTCGAGCACACCCTTCACCTCGGCCGGCACGCCGTTCCGGGGCAGCAGGTCGCGCACCAGGATCTTGCCGTGCCGGTCCACCATGCTGCCGATGGCGTGGGCCAGCACCACCGCGGGGTCGGTGGTCAGCCCGCCCCAATGGCCCGAATGCACGCCGCCCGCGCGCAGCTTCAAGGCGAGGTCGAAGCGGAAGATGCCGCGCGTGCCGGTCGCGATGGTCGGCACAGCCGGCGCCACGCGGGGCCCGTCGCTCGCGATCAGCGCATCGGCCGTCAGTTCCGCCGCATGCGCCGCCACGAATTCGCGCAGGCCGGCCGAGCCGCGCTCCTCCGCCATTTCCAGCACCAGCTTCACGTTGAAGCCGAGGCGGCCGGCGCGCGCCGCCAGCACCGCCTCCAGCGCCAGCAGGTTGATGAGGTGCTGGCCCTTGTTGTCGGCCGTGCCGCGGCCATACCAGCGGCCCTCGCGCTCGGTCAGGCGCCAGGGGGCGAGACCCTCGCTCCATTGCTCGTCGAGGCCGCGCACCGTGTCGCCATGCCCGTAGAGCAGGATGGTGGGCCGCGCCGCATCCTCGATGCGGGTCGCGATCATGATGGGGCCGAAGCCCTCCTGCGGGTTGGGATGGATGGCGCAGGTGAAGCCCATCCCCTCCAGCCAGGGCTGGATGCCCTGCTCCAGGTAGCGCGTCAGATGCGCCTCGAAGCCCGGCTCCTGCGCCGTGGAGGGAATTTCCACCAGGGCGCCGAGGCGCGCCTTCAGCGTCCCGTCATCGAACAGGGCGGCGGCGCGGGCCAGGGCCTCGCGGCGGCGATCGGGGGCGGTGTCCATGACGTATTCCTCGTGTTCAGCGGGGGGCTTCGGCGCGCCACCGCAGGAAGGGGGTGATGTCCGGCCGGCGATCCGGCACGCGGCTTTGCCCCAGGATGTCGAGCCCCGCGGCCGGCGCCCCCGTGGGGACAGGCAGTTCCAGCCGCAGCGCCAGCCCATCTTCGGCCAGGCCGAAATGGCCGCCAACCCCCAGATGGAGCCCGGCATCTCCGCGCAGCTCGCCATCCGTGATCCAGGCCGTGCCCTGGTCCACCCGCATGCGCAGCAGCCCGCGCTCGACCGGCGTGGTGCCGCCGCCCAGCGCCCGGCGCAGCGCGGCCTCGGCGGCGGCGACATCCTCCCAGCCCAGCGCCGCGACCGCGACGGGGGCGTCGAAGCCGCCCACCACGCCGTCGCGCAGCGTGATCTCGGCCGAGCCGGACAGGCTTCGCAGGGCGGCCGCGGAATCCATGCCCTCGGCGGCCAGGCGGAAGCTGCCGGCGAGCCGACCGGCGGTCACGTCCAGTGGCCGCCCGAAGACGGGGCCGCCCAGCGACAAGCCTTCGAACCCGCCATCGAGCCGCAGGCGGCGGGTGTCGCCGGCGGGTTCGATGCGGGCTTCCAGCTGCGCCTCGCCGGCCAGCAGGGTGGCGCGGCCATCGCCCAGGCGCAGGCCGGTCGCGTCCCCGCGCAGCGCGGCGGAGGCCTCGGTCAGCACGGGAAGCCCCGGCACCGCCACCTGCTCGGCCGTCAGGTCCAGCGCGAGGTCGAGCGCGCCGGCCGCGCCGAACCGCCAGCGCTCCGGCGCCGGCAGCGGCAGCCGTTCGAAGGCCAGGCGCCCCGTGACGGCGGCGCGGCCTTCGCGGCCGGGGGCGATGCCAAGCTGCCCACGCGCCCGCGCCCCGCCCGCCACGAATTCCAGGTTCTCGACATTCCATTGACCGGGCCGGTGGCCCAGGGCGGCAACGACAGAAAGCGACCCCTCGCCCAGCCAATCGAGCGCCGCGCCATCGGTGAACCGCCCCAGCAGCCGCGCGGCCCCGGGGTGGCGCAAGGTGAAGCTGCCCTGGCCAGTGCGGGCGCCGAAGTCGAGCGTGGTCTGCCATTCCAGCCGGGCCTCGGCCAGCTCGGCCTCGGCACGCAGGGCCAGCGCCTCCAGCGGCCCAGCCCCCGAGGCACGCAGCCGCAAGGGCTGCGCCGACAGCCCAGGGTGGTCGAGCCCCAGCAGCGCCAGCACCGGGCCGGCCGCGCCCTCGGCCTCCAGCGACATCTCATGGAGCCGCGCATCGTCCAGCGCACCCGTCAGGGTGAAGTCGAGGCCCAGATGCCGCGCCGTCATCCGCCGGAGCAGAAGGCGCCCGCCTTCCGCCGCGCCGTCCAGCGCCAGGCGCTCGAACACCGCATCGCCCAGGGCCAGCCGCCCGAAGCCCAGGCGCAGCTGCACATCGGTGCCGCGGCCGGCGGCGCGCAGGGCCTCCATCACCGCCGGCAGGGCCGGCCCGGATTCCAGCGCGTCGAAATCGAGGCCGAGCGCAAGGCGTGGCCGCGCGCCGGCGCGCCACACGAAGCCGCCCGTGACCGTGGCCGCCCCCCAGCGCGCCCGCAACTCCGAGACGGAATATTGCGGCCCCTCCACCGCGAGGCGGAAGCGGCCCTCCGCGCTGCCCGCCCCAGGATGGAGGGCGGAAGGCCAGCCGATGGCGCCGGCCAACGCCCCCGCCTGCTCCGAGCGGAAGGACAGGGCAAGGTCCAGCATCGGCCCCTGCCCGGCCCCGGCCAGCCGCACCTCGGTCCCGCCCGGCAATTCGGCCGCGACATCCGAGAGCGCCAGCCGCTCCCCCTCCAGCCGCGCGGAGGCGCGCAGCCTTCGCAGCGGCAGCGGGCCGAGGCGCGACTGCTCGGCCGCGATGTCCAGCACGACGGGGATGGCCGGCGGCGTGGTGCCGCGCAGCGCGGCGAGCCAGGGCTCCACATCGAGGCTGGGCGCCGCCAGCGCCGCGCGGAACTCCGAACCGGGCCCGAGGGTGAGGGTGGCGGAACCGCGCACCCGCTGCTCCCCGAATTGCAGCGACATGTTGCGGGCCACGATGCGCTCGACCCCCGCCTCCAGCTCGGCCGTGGCGCGGAAGGCGCCGGGGGGCGCGGGCAGGAGGGCGGCGAGGCGCGGCCCCTCGGCCTCCAGCCGGCCTTCGAAGCCGCCCTCGGCCAGCAGGGCGCCGCGGGCGCGCAGGCTGGCCCCCTGAACCTCGCCCAGGAAATCGAGCGCCGCCACCCCGTCATCGGAGGCGGGGCGCAGCAGGGCCTGGAAGCGCATGGGGCGGCCACGCCAGGCGAGGCTGCCCTCGGCCGTCATCGCCTCATGGGGCGCGCCGGCGCGGAGCCGGGCGGTGACGCCCTCGACCACGGCGCCGCCCAGGATGACCTGGCTGTCCTCGATCTCAGCGTCGAAGCCGGCGGGAAAGGCAGGCTGGAAGACCCCCGGCAACGAGGTCAATGGCCAGGGCAGGTGGATGACGGCCCCCAGCAGCGCCATCTCCCGCACCTCGATGCGGCCGAGCAGCAAGGCCGGCAACGCGAGGCGCAGGCGGATGCCCCGCGCCGTCATGCGGATGTCGTCCTCCTCCCAGCCGATCAGCAGCCCCTGCGCCTCCATCCGCGGCTGGGGCAGCAGTTCGACCGAGATGGGCCCGGTGATGGCGACGGCGCGGCCCAGCCGTTCGGAAGCGATGGCGGCCAGTGTGCCGCGGTGGCGGTCCCAGTCCAGCGTGCGCGGGATGGCATAGATGGCGACCGCGCCCAGCGCGGCCGCGAGGGCGAGGATCAGCGCGAGGAGGCGCGCGCCCCTCACCTGCCCCAGCCGCCGCCGCCTGGCGTTTCCAGCACCAGCACGTCATCCACGCCGAGATCGGCCTTGCCGGCATTGCCGGGGATGGGCGTGGTGGTGCCGTCCGCGCGCTCCACCCATTGCCGGCCGGGCGCGCCATCGGCGCCGCCATGCAGCCCATGGGGCGCGATATTGCGGCGCGAGGCGACCACCACCGCCTGCATGGGCCGCAGGAAGCGGATGCGCCGGCGCGAGCCGTCGCCGCCGTGCCACTGCCCCGCGCCGCCCGAGCCGCGCCGGATGGAGAATTCCTCCAGCCGCACCGGGTAGCGCATCTCCAGGATCTCGGGGTCGGTCATGCGGGTGTTGGTCATGTGGGTCTGCACCGCGCTGGCGCCGTCAAAGCCAGGGCCCGCGCCCACCCCGCCGCAGACCGTCTCGTAATACTGGTATTGCGCGTCGCCGAAGAGGAGGTTGTTCATTGTGGCCTGCGCGCTGGCGCAGGCGTCGAGTGCGGCCAGCAGCGCGTTGCAGGTCATCTGGCTGACCTCGGTGTTGCCGGCCACCACGGCGCGGCCGGGCTCGGGGCTGAGGAAGCTGGCCGGCGGCACGATGATCTCGAGCGGCTTCAGGCAGCCATCATTGAGCGGGATGTCCTCGCCCACCAGGGTGCGGAAGCAGTAGAGCACTACGGCGCGGCAGACGGCGGGCGGCGCGTTGAAATTGTCCGGCCGCTGCGGGCCCGTGCCGGTGAAGTCAATGATGGCGCGACGATTGGCCTGGTCCACGCGGACCTCCACCACCAGCGGCGTGCCGTCATCGGTGCGCGTCTCGAAGCGGCCATCCTTCAGCTTCGCCAGCACGCGGCGGACGCTCTCCTCCGCATTGTCCATCACGTGGCGCATATAGGCGCGCACCGTCTCCAGGCCGAAATTGGCCACGGCGGCGCGGAGTTCCTGCACGCCGGTCTCGTTCGCCGCCACCTGCGCCTTGATGTCGGCGATGTTCACCTCCGGCGCGCGGGCGGGGTAGCGGGCGCCTTCCAGCAGGGCGCGGAACTCGGCCTCGCGGAAGCGGCCCTGCTCCACCAGCAGGAAGTCGTCAATGACGACGCCCTCCTCCTCCAGCGTGGCGGAGCCGGGGGGCGTGGAGCCCGGCGTCAGGCCGCCGATATCGGCGTGGTGACCACGGCTGCCCACGAAGAACAGGATCTCCGTGCCGGCTTCGTCGAAGACCGGCGTGATGACCGTCACGTCCGGCAGGTGCGTGCCGCCATTGTAGGGGTTGTTCAGCGCGACCACGTCGCCCGGGCGCAGCGTCTTGCCGCGCGAGGCGATCACGGTGCGGACACTCTCGCCCATGGCGCCCAGGTGCACGGGCACGTGGGGCGCATTGGCCACCAGCGCGCCGGTCGCGTCGAAGATGGCGCAGGAGAAATCCAGCCTCTCCTTGATGTTCACGCTCTGGCTGGTGTTCTGCAGCACCGTGCCGGTCTGCTCGGCGATGGCCATGAAGAGGTTGTTGAACAGCTCCAGCATCACCGGATCGGGGCGCGAGGCATCGGCCTCCCGCGCCGCCACCCGCGCCTCCACGCGGTGCAGCACCAGGTGGTTGAGCGGCGTGACGCGCGCCTCCCAGCCGGGTTCGACCACCGTGGTCGCGATGGCCTCGCGGATCAGAGCGGGGCCGCGGATGGCATCGCCCGCGCGCAGGGCATCGCGATCATGCACCGGCGCGTCGTGGTGCGCGCCCGCCATGAAGACCCGCACGCGGTCGAGAAGCGGGATAGCCTCCCCGGCCGGACGGGGGGCGAGCGGCGTCTCGGCCACCGCGTCGCCAGGCAGCGTCACCTCGACCACGGCGGCTTCGATGACCACGGGGCGTTCGGGGGTGGCGAAGCCGAAGCGGGCGCGGTGGGCGGCGGTGAAGCGCTCCAGCAATTCGGCGGCGTCGCCCATGGGGACGGGCAGGAAGCTGTCGGTACCGGCATAGCGCAGATGGACGCGGTGCTGGGCCGTGAGGGCCGTGGCGTCAGCCCCCTGGCGCGCCAGTTCCTCGCGGCCCGCCTCCTCCAGCGCCGCGAGGCGCTCGCGCAGCGGCGCGATGGCGGCCTCCTCCAACGGGGCCTCGATGGCGGCCTCGCGGATCACGGACTGGTCCGCCAGCCCCATGCCATAGGCGCTCAACACCCCCGCGAAGGGGTGCAGGAACACGGTCTCCATGCCGAGTTCATCGGCCACCAGGCAGGCATGCTGCCCGCCCGCGCCGCCGAAGCAGGCGAGCGTGAAGCGCGTCACGTCATGGCCGCGCTGGAGTGAGACCTGCCGGATGGCATGCGCCATGTTGGCGACGGCGATGCGGAGGAAACCCTCCGCCACCTCCTCCGGCGATTGGCCGATGCGGGCGGCAAGCTCGGCGAACTTCGCACGCACCGTCCCGGCATCCAGGGGCTGGTCGCCATCGGGGCCGAAGATGGCCGGGAAATGCGCGGGCTGGATCTTGCCCGTCATGACGTTGGCGTCGGTCACGGTCAGCGGGCCGCCGCGGCGATAGGCGGCGGGGCCTGGCACGGCGCCCGCGCTGTCCGGCCCCACGCGGAAGCGCGCGCCGTCATAATGCAGGATGGAGCCGCCGCCGGCCGCCACCGTGTTGATGGCCATCATGGGCGCGCGCATCCGCACGCCGGCCACCACGGTTTCGAAGGCGCGCTCATACTGGCCGGCATAGAGCGCCACATCGGTGCTGGTGCCGCCCATGTCGAAGCCGATGATGCGCTCGAACCCCGCCATGGCCGCCGTGCGCGCCGCGCCCACGATGCCGCCCGCGGGCCCGGAGAGGATGGCGTCCTTGCCCTGGAAGGCGCCGGCTTCCGCGAGCCCGCCGGAGGATTGCATGAAGAAGAGCCTGGGGCCGGCCCCAAGCTCTTCCGCCACCTGCGCCACATACCGCCGCAGGATCGGCGAGAGATAGGCGTCCACCACCGCCGTATCCCCGCGCGGCACGATGCGCGGCAGCGGGCTCGCCTGATGCGAGAGGCTGATCTGGGTGAAGCCCTCTTCCGACGCGATCTCACCGAGGCGGGTTTCATGCGCCGGGTGCGCCCAGGCGTGCATCAGCACGATGGCGACGGCGCGTATGCCCTCCGCATGGGCGGCGCGCAGCGCCGCGCGGGCGACGCCCTCGTCCAGCTTCGTGATCTCGGTGCCGTCCACCGCCACACGGCCCGGGATTTCGGCCACGCGCGCGTGCAGCAGCTCGGGCAGCTTCACATGCAGGTCGAAGAGCCGCGGCCGCGCCTGGTTGCCGATGCGCGCCATGTCGGCGAAGCCCTGGTTCACCAGCAGCAGCACGGCCTCGCCCTTGCGCTCCAGCAGGGCGTTGGTGGCCACCGTGGTGCCCATCTTCACCGCCTCGACGGCGCCCTCGGGCAGGGGGGCGCCGGGGGCCACGCCCAGGATCTGTCGGATGCCCGCCACGGCGGCATCCCGGTAGCGTTCAGGGTTTTCGGACAGCAGCTTGGCGGTGGAGAGCGTCCCGTCCGGGTGCCGGGCCACGATGTCGGTGAAGGTGCCGCCCCGATCCACCCAGAATTGCCAGCGCCCAGCCGCCATTCACCCGCCCCCTGCCTGCCTTTCCGGTTTGAAGGCAGCGGGCGCGGCGCGCAAGGGGGAAGCGCGCCGCGATCACATCCGGTTCAGCTGCTCATGCGGATGCCGGTCAGCTCGGCCATGTCGCGCCAGCGCTGCACCTCGCTCAGATGGAAGGCGGTGAACTCCAGCGGCGTCAGCGGCGCGCTGTTCAGCCCTGCCCGAACCGCGCGCTCGGCCACCGAGGGTTCACCCAGGGCGGCGATGAAGGCGGCGCCCAGCTGGGCCACCCGGGCCTCGGCCGTGCCGCGCGGCGCGAAGAGGCCGAACCAGGCATCCACCGCCATGAAGGGCACGCCGGCTTCCTCGGTCGTGGGCACGTTCGGGAATTCCGGCAGGCGCATCGGCGCGCCGATGGAGAGCGCCCGCACCCGGCCATCCCGCACGAAGGTCACGATCTGCGGCCAGGTCGAGACGAAGAAATCCACCACGCCCGCGATGGTGTCCGTCACCGCCGGCGCGCCGCCGCGATAGGGCACATGCGTCGCCTCCATCTGCATCCGCCGCACGAAGGTCTCGGCGATGACATGGCTCGCGCTGCCCGCCTGGGAGGAGGCGTAGTTCACCCGCCCGCCATTGCGGCCCATCGCCACCAGCCCCGCCATGTCCTGCGCGCGGGAATTGGCGGGCACCACGGTGGCATGGTGGACGGTGGCGAGCCGCGCCACGGGCACGAAGCTTTCCACGACGTGATAGGGCAGGCTGGGCGCCATCCACTGGTTGGAGGCATGGGTCTGGTTGTGGCCCAGCACCAGGGTGTTGCCATCCGGGGCCGCGCGGGCCGCCGCCTCGGTGCCGATGATGCCGCCCGCGCCACCGCGGTTGTCCACCACCACGGGCTGGTTCAGCAATTGCCCCGCGCGCTCCCCCACGACGCGGGCGAGGATGTCGGTGGAGCCGCCGGCCGGGGCGGGCACGATGAGGCGCAGCGGCGCCCCTTGGGCGCGCGCCAGGCGCGGGGCCGCCAAGGCGGCCATGGTGGCGCCAAGGCTGGCGCGGCGGGTCAGCATGGAAAAACCTCCCTCGGGGGTCCGGCCGGGTTCAGCCCGGCAGGGTGTTGATGAAGTCGAGCAGCAGTCGCGTCGTGGCTTCGGGCTGTTCCTGCTGCACCCAATGGCCGGCACCGTCCACCAGGTGCACGCCGCGCATGTCGGTGCAGGCGGTGCCGTTCATCCGCGCCAGCGCGCCGGGCGATTGGTGGATGCCCCAATCCGAGGCGCCGGCGATGAACAGGCTGGGCACGTCAATGGTGCGGCCGGTGAAGGCCTCCATGTCCGCGTCGAACCGCCTGGAGGTGCGGATGCGGTACCAGTTCAGCCCGCCCTGGAAGCCGGTGCGGGCGTATTCCCCGGCGTAGAAGGCCACGTCCTCCTCGGTCAGCCAGGGGCTGTGGTGCGGGGGCGTGTGGGGGGCCACCGTCTGCGCCATGTCCTCGTGCAGGTTCATGACGTAGTAGGTCGGCAGCTTCGCCAGTTCCGCCGCACTCCAGGCCGTGAGGGGAACGGGTATGTTCTCCGCCCAGTCGGCGCTCTTGTGGTGGTAGTAGCCGCGGATGAAGGCGGGCAGGCCTTGCGGCGCGCCCGTCATGTCGCCGTTGGCCTCGGGCGTCGAGTAATACCAGTGGTAATGCTTGCGCCCGATGGCCGCGAGCTCGGCCACGATGTCCTGCGCGGGCGGCGGGGTGCCGTCGCGCAGGGCCGGCGGGCCGCTGAAGGGCGCGCTCATCAGTGCCACGGCCGGGAAGATGTCGGGCCGCACCAGCGTGGCATGTGCCGCGACGGGCGAGCCGAAGTCATGCCCCACCAGGGCATGCACGCGCTTGTGGCCCAGCGCGTGGACCAGCCCCACCACGTCGCGCGTCAAGTTCATCTGGCGGAACTGCGCGAGGTCCCCGTCATAGCGCGTGTCGGCGCCCGTGGTGCGGCCATAGCCACGCAGGTCGGGGGCCACCACATGGAAGCCCGAAGCCGCCAGCGGCCGCATCACATGGCGCCAGGAATAGGCCAGTTCCGGGAAGCCGTGCAGCAGCAACAGCAGCGGGCGGCCCGGCGTCTCATGGCCCGCTTCCAGCACATGCATGGCCAGGCCGTTCACATGCTGCACCATGCGGCTCTGGATGCCATGCGGCAGCGGGATGGGCGAAAGGGTCATGGTCGGCGCTCCAGCAGGACGAGGCCATCCACCTTCGGCGTTCCCCCCCAGTCGAAAATCTCATGCGCGATGCAGGGCATGTCCAGACGGTCCGCCACATGGCGCACCACGTCCACGCTGCCGAAATTCCGCCAGCGGTCGTTCTGCTGATAGTAGCCGCCCGGGTTCTGCATGTTGTTGGACACGTGCAGCAAGGCGAGGCCGCCCGGCACCAGCACGCGGTGCATCTCGCGCAGGTAGTCGATCACGTCCAGCAGCTCGAAATGCACCATGGCGTCATAGCAGTAGAGCGAGGTGTGGGCGCCCGTGTCGCAATCCGCCAGATCGTGCCCGTTGTTGACCACGTAGCGCACCCGCGCATCGCCGGCGAAGCGCTGGCGGCAATGCGCGATGTTGCTCTCGTTCACGTCCACCAGCGTAATCTCGCCCACGCGGTCCAGGCATTGCGCCGCGTGGCGGCCATGGCCGCAGGCCAGCTCGATGGTGCGCGAGAGATCCAGCCGATTGAAGTATTTCAGCACGGGCTTATCGGGAGACCAGAAGAAGCCCAGCCAATTCTCCGCCTGGGCGTAATAGCGCGCGCCGTCCCAATCGCGGTTGATGCGCGCGCGAATGCTGTCCTGCCGCTTCACGCCGCCTCCAGCGATTCGCTGAGTTCCAGCCATTCCTCCTCCAGCGCCGCCACCTCCTTGGCGATGGCGGCGCGGCGGGCGGTGGCGCGGGCGATCAGGTCAGGCTTGTTGCGGTCATAGAGGCGCGGGTCGGCCAGCGCGTCGTCAATGACGCGCGCCTCGGCGTTCAGCTTCTCCATGGCGGCCTCGACCTCGCGCAGGCGCTGGCGCAGGGGGGCCAGGTTCTGGCGCTGCTCGGCGCGGCCGCGGCGTTCGTCGCGGCGGACGGGGGGCGCCTCGCTGGGCTTGGCGCCGCCACGGGCGCGCTGCGCCAGATGCGCCCGGTAGTCGTCCAGGTCGCCCTCGAAGGGCGTGACCGCGCCATCGGCCACCAGCCAGAGACGGTCCGCCACCAACTCCACCAGGTGCGGGTCGTGGCTGATGAGCAGCACCGCACCCTGGTAGTCGGCCAGCGCGCGCACCAGGGCTTCCCGCGCATCGATGTCGAGGTGGTTGGTCGGTTCGTCGAGGATGAGCATGTGCGGCGCCTCGCGCGTCGTCAGCGCCAGCAGCAGCCGGGCCTTCTCGCCGCCGGAAAGGGCCGTCACGCGGGTCTCCGCGCGGTCGGCATCCAGCCCGAAGCGCGCGAGCTGGGACCGGCATTGCGCTGGGGTGGCGCGCGGCAAGGCCTCCTGCATATGGGAGAGCGGCGTGCCGTCCGGGTTCAGCTCATCGGCCTGGTGCTGGGCGAAATAGCCCACGCGGATGCGCCGGTCCCGGTGCATCTCCCCGCCCATGAGGCCGAGACGCCCGGCCAGCAGCTTGGCCAGGGTGGACTTGCCGTTGCCGTTCGCGCCCAGCAGCGCGATGCGGTCCTCCTGGTCGATGCGGATGTCGAGGCCGCGCAGCACCGCGCGCTCGCCATAGCCCACCACGCCGCGCGCCACGCTGAGGATGGGGGGCGAAAGCTGCTCCGGTTCGGGGAAGGCGAAATGGGTTTCGCTGTCCTCCACGATGGCCTTGATGGGCGGCAGGCGTTCCAGCGCCTTGAGGCGGGATTGCGCCTGGCGCGCCTTGGTGGCCTGGGCGCGGAAGCGGTTCACGAAGGCCTGCATATGCGCCCGCTGCGCCGCGATGCGGGCATTCTGCGCCGCCTGCTGGGCCGCGCGCTCGGTGCGGATGCGCACGAAGCTCTCGAAATTGCCGGGGTAGAGGGTGATCCGGCGCTGATCCAGGTGCGCGATGGAATCCACGCAGCGATCCAGCATGCCGCGGTCATGGCTGATGACGATGGCGGCACCCGAGAAGCGCTGCAGCCAGCCTTCCAGCCAGAGCGCCGCCTCCAGGTCCAGGTGGTTGGTCGGCTCGTCCAGCAGCAGCAGGTCGGGCTCGAGGAAGAGGGCGCGGGCCAGGCTCACGCGCATCCGCCAGCCGCCCGAGAACTCCGAGGAGGGCCGCGCCTGCGCCGCCGCGTCGAAGCCCAGCCCCGCCAGGATGGTAGCCGCACGCGACGGCGCGCTGTCGGCCTGGATGGCGATGAGGCGTTCCTGGATCTCGGCCGCGCGAATGGGCTCGGGGCCGGCCTCGGCCTCGGCCAGCAGGGCGGCGCGCTCGGTGTCGGCGGAGAGGACAATGTCCAGCAGGCTCTCCGTCCCCGCCGGCGCCTCCTGCGCCACATGGCCCATGCGCGCGCGCGCGGCGAGGCGGATCTCCCCGCCATCCAGCCCCACCTCGCCCAGGATGGCACGGATCAGGGTGGACTTGCCGGCGCCGTTGCGGCCCACCAGGCCGATCTTGCGGCCGGTGTCCACTTGCAGCGAGGCGCCCTCCAGCAGCGGGCGGCCGGCCATGCGCAGGGTCAGGTCGCGGAGGGTCAGGACGGTCATGCGCGTGGTTATAGCGCGGGGCGACACCCGCCGTCAGCGCGTCCGCGCGGGGAATCAAGGGCCGAGGGCTTGCGCCCGGGGCGGTGGACGCCTATCCGCCCGGCCAGCGCCACATCCCAACGGCAGGAATATCCCCATGGCCATCGAACGCACCTTCAGCATCCTCAAGCCCGACGCCACGCGGCGCAACCTCACCGGCAAGATCAACGCCGTGTTCGAGGAGAACGGCCTGCGCATCGTGGCGCAGAAGCGCATCCACATGACCGAGACGCAGGCCAAGAAGTTCTACGAAGTCCACGCCGCCCGCCCCTTCTATGGCGAGCTGGTGTCCTTCATGACCTCGGGCCCCGTGGTGGTGCAGGTGCTGGAAGGCGAGAACGCCGTGGCCAAGAACCGCGAGCTGATGGGCGCCACCAACCCGGCCAACGCCGCCGAGGGCACCATCCGCAAGATGTTCGCCGAGAGCATCGAGGCCAACAGCGTGCACGGCAGCGACAGCGCCGAGAACGCGGCCATCGAGATCGCCTATTTCTTCGCCGGCAGCGAAATCGTCGGCTGAACGATGTCGGGGGGGGGGCGGGCGACCGCCCCCCTTTACGCCGCGGGGCTCAGCCCCAGATCAGGTAGATCAGCACCAGGAGCACCGCGGTCGCGCCCACGGCCCAGGGAATGGACGCCATGAAGGCGTCGTAGAGGCCCTGGCGCTCGGACATGATGTCCTCGGCCTTCACTTCGACGAACTCGATATCGTGGTGCTGCTCGGCCATCTCAGGGCTCTCCTCAATCCTTGGCGCGATGTGTAGGAAGCGGCGCGTATCCGGGCAAGGGGTTCACCAGCGCGCCCGTCGCGGTCCGCAGCGTTCCCACCACGCGCCCGCCCTCCAGCCGCACCCGCCCTGAAGCCAGCCAGGCCAGCGCCGCCGGGTAGAGGCGGTGCTCCTCGGTCAGGACCCGCGCGGCCAGGGCCGCCTCCGTGTCGTCGGGCAGGACGGGCACCGCGGCCTGGGCGATGATGGGGCCCTCATCCACCCCGGGCGTGACCAGATGCACGGTGCAACCATGCAGCCGGACACCCGCGGCCAGCGCGCGGGCATGGGTGTCCAGCCCCGGGAAGGCGGGCAGGAGCGAGGGGTGGATATTCACCATCCGCCCTTCCCAGGCGCGGACGAAGCCCTCGGTCAGCACCCGCATGAAGCCCGCCAGCGCGACCAGGGTGATGCCATGCGCGGCCAGCTCGGCCTGCAGCGCGGCCTCGAACGCCTCGCGGGTCCGGCCGCGGCTCTCGACCACCGCCGTGGGCACGCCCCGCCCGGCGGCATGGGCGAGACCCGCCGCATCGGCGCGGTTGGACAGGACCAGGGCGATCTCGGCTGGGTAGTCGGGCTGGGCGGCCGCCTCCAACAGCGCCGCCATGTTCGACCCGCGGCCCGAAATCAGGACCGCGACCTTGGGCCGCGTCATGAAAACAGGCGGCCCCGCATCACCACCTCGGCCTCCTCGCCGCCGCCGGCCTCGATCGTGCCGATGCGCTGGGCGGTCTCGCCGGCCGCGTTGAGCCGGGCCACCGCCTCCTCCGCATGTTCAGCCGCGACCACGGCCACCATGCCGATCCCGCAGTTGAACACGCGCAGCATCTCGGCCTCGGCCACGCCGCCGGCGCGGGCCAGCCAGGGGAAGACGGGGGGCGGCGTCCAGGCGCCGGCCTCCACCACGGCATGCACGCCCTCGGGCAGCACACGCGGCAGATTGCCCGGCAGGCCCCCGCCCGTGATGTGGGCGGCGGCCTTCAGCATGCCCGCCCGGTGCAGCGCCAGCAGCGGCTTCACATAGATGCGGGTGGGGGCCAGCAGCGCCTCGGCCAGCGTCTTGCCGGGGGCGAAGGGCGCCTCGGCCTCCAGCCGCGCGCCGCTCGCCTCCAGGATGCGCCGGACCAGCGAGAAGCCGTTGGAATGCACGCCCGAGCTGGACAGGCCGACCAGCACATCGCCCGGCCCCACCCCGCGCGGCAGCAGGGCGCCGCGCTCGGCCGCGCCCACGGCGAAGCCGGCCAGGTCATAGTCGCCGCCATGATACATGCCGGGCATCTCGGCCGTTTCGCCGCCCACCAGAGCGCAGCCGGCCTGGCGGCAGCCCTCGGCGATGCCTGAGACGACCTCGGCCGCGTGCGCCACATCCAGCTTGCCGGTGGCGAAATAGTCCAGGAAGAACAGCGGCTCGGCGCCCTGCACCACCAGGTCGTTCACGCACATGGCGACGAGGTCCACCCCCACCTCGCCATGCCGCCCGGCCTCGATGGCGAGCCGCAGCTTGGTGCCCACGCCATCGGTGGCGCTGACCAGCACGGGGTCGATGAAGCCCGCGGCCTTCAGGTCGAACAGCGCGCCGAAGCCGCCCAGGCCCCCCATGGTTCCCGCACGGTCGGTGGAACGCGCGAGGGGTTTGATGCGTTCCACCAACGCGTCGCCGGCTTCGATATCCACGCCGGCCTGCGCATAGGTCAGCCCATTGGGGGTCGGGTCTTTGTCGTGCGAACTGTTCAGGGTCGCCTCCGATGGGCTAAGTCAAACGGTGCGATGCACCCCGGTCAGGAGGACAGCCGCCTTGGATGCAGGATACAGGACGACCGCGCGGGCCGCGACCACGCCCGCCCGGCTGATGGCGGCGCTGCGGCGCGGCCTGCTCGGCCTCATGCTCACGGCCGTCTTTTGCCTCCCCCTGGCGGCGCAGGACAACCCCCTGGTGCAACGTGGCGTGCCGGCCGAGGCCAGCGCGGCCAATGCGGTCGCGGCGCGGGAGCTGGCGCATGCCTCCGCCACCCGCATCGCCTTCCAGCGCATGGCCGAGGCGCTGGGCGAATCGCGCTCGGCGCCCCCGGCCTCGCAGCTGGACTCCATGGTGGCCGCCATCATCATCGAGGAGGAGCGCACCACGGCCACCCGCTATATCGGCCGCGTGACGGTGCAGTTCTCGCCGGGGGCCGTCAGCGCCGCGCTTGGCCGGTCCGTGGGCGGCGGCATGGCCGGTGGCCCCGCGCCCGGGACAGGCGGCCTCGCGCTCAATGTCCCGATGGCCGCGACCTCCACCATCGAGGCCGAGGCCGTGCTGGGTTCGCTCCCCGCCTGGCTCGAACTGCGGCGGCGCATGATGCAGTCCGGCAGCGTGGTCAGCGTCGAGGTGCTGGCCATGAACATGGACAGCGCGCGGGTGCGCCTCGGGCTGCGGAGCCTGCCGGCCGAGGCCGCTTCCAGCCTCTCGGCCATGGGCCTTTTCGTGGACAGCGCCGGGCCGGTCTGGCAGGTGGGCCTTGGCGGCAGGTGAGCCCGGACCCGGCACACCGCCACCCGGCGCGCCCGCGCCGGGCCCCTCGCCCGCGCATGACCTGCTGACCCTTCCTAATATCATCACCTTCGCGCGGCTGCTGGCCGTGCCGGCCACCATCTGGCTGATCCTGCAGAAGCGGCTGGACCTGGCCTTCCTCGTCTTCGTCGCGGCCGGGCTGTCCGACGCGCTGGATGGCTGGCTGGCGCGGGTGATGAACGCGCGCTCGCAGATCGGCGCGCTGCTCGACCCGGTGGCGGACAAGGCGCTGCTGGTCTCGGTCTATGTGACGCTGGCGGCCATCCAGGTGCTGCCCGACTGGCTGGCCATCCTGGTCGTGTTCCGCGACGTGCTGATTGTGGGCGGGCTGCTGCTGCTCTGGATGGTGGGGCAGCGCCCTGTCATCCAGCCCATCCTCGTCTCGAAGGTGAACACCGCGCTGCAGATCGGGCTCGCCGCGCTGGCGCTGTTCACGGCGGGCTTGGGCCCCGCCATGCCGCTGGCGCTGGAGACGCTGGTCTGGCTGGTGGCGGCAACCACCCTGGCCTCCGGCATCGCCTATGTGGCGGGGGCCGCGCGGCGCCTGAAGGGCCTCGACTGATGCCGCCCGACATGGTGGCGCGCCTGCCCTCCCTGCCCGCCCCGCCTCCTGGGCGCGGACGCGTGCCCCCCACGGGCCCGAGCCGCCGTCAGCGCCTGGCGCTGCTGGTGGGAGTGGGTATCGCGCTGCTGCTCGGGCTCTGGATGTTCTCGGCCATCCTGACGCCCTTCGTGCTGGCCGCCTGCATCGCCTATTTCCTCGACCCGCTGGCCAGCCGCATGGCGCGCCTGGGCATGCCGCGCTGGCTTTCGGCCATCCTGCTGGTCACGATGCTGCTGCTGCTGGGGCTGCTGGCGGTGCTGCTGCTCTACCCGCTGATCCTGGCGCAGATCGGTGTGCTGCTGACGCGGCTGCCCGGCTACATCGCCACCATCAACGCGGCCCTGCGCGACTTCCTGCTGGCGCTGGAGGAAGCCGCCGGGCCCGAGATGGTGGATGCGCGGCTGCGCGAACTCATCATCAGCCAGGCGGGGACCATGGTGGGCTGGCTCGGCACCTCGGCCACACGGCTGCTGGGCCAGGGCATGGCGCTGTTCCACGTCTTCACCCTGGCGGTGGTGACCCCCGTGGTCAGCTTCTACCTGCTGCGCGACTGGCCGGGCATCATGGGCCGGCTGGAGCGCTGGCTGCCCCGGCGCTCCGCCCCCACCGTGCTGCAACTGGCGCGCGACGTGGACCGGGTGCTCTCCGCCTGGCTGCGCGGACAGCTGCTGTGCTGCCTGGCGCTGGGGGCCTTCTACGCCATCACCCTCTCGGCCGTGGGGCTGGAGCTGGGGCTGATGGTGGGCCTGGTGTCCGGGCTGCTCTCCTTCATTCCCTATGTGGGGTCGCTGACGGGATTCGCGCTGTCGGTGCTGCTCGCCATCGGGCAATGGGGCGACTGGAATGGCGTGATCCTGGTGGTGGGCATCTTCGTGCTGGGCCAGGTGCTGGAAGGCTATGTCATCTACCCACGCCTGCTGGGCGACCGCGTGGAGCTGCACGCCGTCTGGGTCATCTTCGCCCTCTTCGCCGGCGGCGTGGCCTTCGGCTTCCTCGGTGTGCTGCTGGCCGTGCCCATCGCGGCGGCGGTGGGCGTGCTGGCGCGCTACTGGCTGCGCCGCTACCTGGACAGCCCCGTCTATCTCGACCCGCCGCGGCCGGGGGATGGGCCGTGATCCAGCTCGCCCTGCCCCTGGAACTCGCCCCCTCCTTCGCCGCGGCCGACTTCATCGCCGACGCCAGCAACGAGGAGGCGCTGCGCTGGCTGTCCGAGCCTGACCGCTGGCCGCATGGGCGCCTGCTGCTGGCCGGCCCCCCCGGCACGGGCAAGACGCACCTGCTGCACATGATGGCGGCGGCCCACGGCTGGGAGCTGCGCGAAGGGCCCGCCCTGCGCGGCCTGCCCGAGGCCCCCACCCGCGGCATCGCGCTGGATATGGCCGATGCCCCGGGCGAGGAGGCGGCGTTGTTCCACCTGATCAACGCCTGCGCCGAGGCCGGCCTGCCGCTGCTGATGGCCGGGCGTGCCGCCCCCTCCCGCTGGACGGTGGCGCTGCCGGATCTGCGCTCCCGCCTCGCCGCCACGGCGGTGGCCATGACCAACGAGCCCTCCGACGCGCTTCTGGACGCGCTCTTCGCCAAGCACCTGGCGGACCGGCAGCTGTCGCTGGACCCGGGCCTGGGCGCGCGGCTGCGGCTGCACCTGCCGCGCAGCGCGGCCGCGATGGCCGAAGCCGTGGCCCGGCTGGATCGTGCCACGCTCGGCACCCATGCGCGGCCCACCCTTCGGTCCGCCCTGGCCGCCCTGGCGCCCCTGCTCGATCATGATGGTTTCGAGACAGCGGCGCCGGACCTCCTGCGCGAACACGCCAGGTTGCTGTAGCGTGCCCGCCATGCCCAGCGCCGTGACCCTGCCCCAGATCGCCCCGCCCGCCCCCGAACCCGCGCAGGAGCCCGGCCGCTTCTTCAACCGCGAGCTGTCCTGGCTCGACTTCAACACCCGCGTGCTGGAGGAGGCGGCGAACCCCCAGCACCCGCTGCTGGAGCGGCTGCGCTTCGTGGCCATCTCGGGCTCCAACCTGGACGAATTCTATTCGGTGCGCGTGGCCGGGCTGGTGGGGCAGGAGCGCGAGAACGTCACCACCCTCTCGCCGGACGGGCTCTCGCCCACGCAGCAATTGCAGGCCATCCACCAGCGGGCGCTGAAGCTGATCGAGGGGCAGCAGACGGCCTGGACCACGCTGCACAAGCAGCTGCGCGCCGCCGGCGTGACGCTGCTGGACGCCGATGCGCTGGGCGAGCCGGACATCGCCTGGCTGGAGGCCTTCTTCCAGGACCGCGTCTTCCCCGTGCTGACGCCGCTGGCGGTGGACCCGGCACACCCCTTCCCCTTCATCTCCAACCTCGCGCTCTGCATGGTGCTGAAGCTGGTGCGCGAGGAGGATGGCGGAACCATGCGCGCGCTGATCCCGCTGCCGCCGCAGGTGGACCGCTTCATCCGCCTGCCCCCCGGCGAGGAGGGCATCCGCTTCGCCCTGCTGGAGGATGTGGTGGCGCTGAACCTGCACCACCTCTTCCCTGGCTTCATCGTGGCCGAGCGCGGGCTGTTCCGCCTGATCCGCGACACCGATGTGGAGTTCGAGGAGGAGGCCGAGGACCTCGTCCGCTCCTACGAGACGGCGCTGAAGCGGCGCCGCCGCGGCCGCGCCATCCGCCTGGCCGTGGATGCGCGCATGCCGTCCGACATGATCGAGTTCGTGGCGGAAGAGCTGGACGCCTCGCCCGACGGCATCTTCACGGTGAACGGCCTGCTCGGTGTGGCGGACCTTTCGCAGATGATCGTGGATGACCGGCCGGACCTGCTGTTCACGCCCTACACGCCCCGCTTCCCCGAGCGCATCCTGGATTTCGGCGGCGACTGCTTCGCGGCGATCCGCGCCAAGGACATCGTGGTCCACCACCCCTATGAGAGCTTCGACGTGGTGGTGCAGTTCCTGCGGCAGGCGGCGCGGGACCCCTCGGTGGTGTCCATCAAGCAGACGCTCTACCGCACCAGCCGCGACAGCCCCATCGCCCGCGCCCTGATCGAGGCCGCCGAGGCCGGCAAGTCCGTCACCGCCATGGTGGAGCTGAAGGCGCGTTTCGACGAGGAGCGCAACATCTCCATCGCGCGCGAACTGGAAGCGGCCGGCGTGCAGGTCGTCTTCGGCTTCGTGGAGCTGAAGACCCACGCGAAGGTCTCACTCGTGGTGCGGCGCGAGGGCGGCGGGCTTCGCAGCTACGCCCATTTCGGCACGGGCAACTACCACCCCATCACGGCGCGCATCTACACCGACCTCAGCTACTTCACGGCCGAGCCCACGCTGACGCGCGACGCCGCCAAGCTGTTCAACTACATGACCGGCTACGCCCGCCCCGAGGACATGGAAAAGCTGGCCTTCGCGCCGCTGACCATCCGCCCCACCCTCATGGGCCTGATCGAGCAGGAGGTCGCCTTCGCGCGCGAAGGCAAGCCGGCCACCATCTGGCTCAAGATGAACAGCCTGGTGGACCGGGACCTCATTGACGCGCTCTATCGCGCCTCGATGGCCGGGGTGCATGTGGAATGCGTGGTGCGTGGCATCTGTTGCCTGCGTCCGGGCGTTCCTGGCCTGTCGGACAACATCCGGGTGAAGTCCATCGTGGGCCGTTTTCTCGAGCACAGCCGCGTCTATGCCTTCGGCAACGGGCACCGCATGCCCTCGCGCCGCGCGCGGGTCTATATCTCCAGCGCCGACTGGATGGCGCGCAACATGGACTGGCGCGTCGAGACCATGGTGCCGGTCGAGAACGCCACCGTCCACGCCCAGGTGCTGGACCAGATCATGGTGGTGAACCTGCGCGACGCCGCGCAAAGCTGGGACCTGGAGCCCGACGGCACCTGGCGCCGCCGCGCGCCGGACCCGCGGCAATTCTCGGCGCACGAATACTTCATGACCAACCCCTCGCTCTCCGGCCGCGGCAGCGCGCTGTCACGGCCCGTGCGCTCGGCCACCTCCCGCCGCGCCCGCCAAGACCGATTGCATCAGGACTGACTGTATGGATTCGAACATCACCACCCGCATCCGCACCGGCGTGGTGGACCTGGGTTCCAACTCGGTGCGGCTGGTGGTCTATGAGGGGCTCGGCCGCAACCCGCATGTCATCTTCAACGAGAAGGCGGTGCTGGGGCTGGGCCGCGGTCTGCACACCACCGGCGAACTGAACGAGGCCGCCGCCAGCCAGGCCCTGACCGTGCTCGGCCGCTACCACGCCCTGGCGCGCGGCATGGGCGCCGAGCCGCTGGAGGTGATGGCCACCGCCGCCGTGCGCGACGCCAGCAACGGCGCGCAATTCCTGGAGGCGATGGCCCGCGTCATGCCCGGCGCGCGGCTCAACGTCCTGACCGGCGAGGAGGAGGCGCGGCTTTCGGCCGAGGGCCTGCTGCTGGGCGTGCCCATGGCCGATGGGGTGCTGGGCGACCTGGGCGGCGGTTCGCTCGAACTGGTGCGGCTTTCGCAGGGGCGCATCACCGACACGGCCTCCCTGCCCATCGGCACCATCCGCCTGGGCGAGCGGGCGGAGGGCGATGCGACCCGCGCCCGCGCCATCGCGGAGGCCGAATTGAAATCCGTGCCCTGGCTGGGCGCCACGCCGCTGAAGGATTTGTTCCTGGTGGGCGGCACCTTCCGGGCGCTGGCGCGCATCCACATCGTGCAGACGGGCTATCCCCTCAACATCGTCCACCACTACGCCATCCGGCGGGAGGAGGCGCGGGACCTCGCCGGCGTCATCATGAACGCCCCGCGCAAGTCACTGGAGCGGATGCCCGCCGCCCCCACCAAGCGCCTGGCCGACCTGCCCTTCGCCGCGGTGGTGATGCGCCGGCTGCTGCGCGCCTCGGGCGCCGCCCGCGTGGTGTTCTCGGCCAATGGGCTGCGCGAGGGCTGGTATGCCCAGCGCCTGCCCCCCCGCGAACGCGAGGAGGACCCCCTGCTGGCCGCCGCGCGGGAGATCGCGCAGCGCAATGGCCGCGACATGGGGCTGCCGCCCGCCCTGCTGCGCTGGCTGGAACCCCTGGCCGAGGAGGCCGAGGCCGACAGCGCCCTGCGGGCCGCCGCCTGCTGGATCAGCGACAGCGGCAGCCGCGACCACCCCGAATACCGCGCCGAACAGGCCTTCCTGCGCCTGCTGCGGCTGCACGGGGTGGGGCTGGACCACCACGCCCGCGCCTATCTCGCGCTGGTGGCGGCGCTGCGCTACGAGGCCGACCCGCTGGCGCCCTTCCTGGCCCCGGCGCGGCTGCTGCTCTCGGCCGCCACCACGCGGCGGGCCGAGACACTGGGGGCCGCGTTGCGGCTGGGCTTCACGCTCTCGGGCGGCGTGCCCTCGCTGCTGGAGGCCACGCGGCTGGAGCGGCGCGGCCAGCGGCTGGTGCTGCGCCTCGCGCAGGGCGCCGGCGTCTTCGCGGGGGAGAGCGTATTGCGCCGTCTGGACGCGCTGGCGGTGGCGCTGGGGCTGGAGGCGTCGCTGGAGGTGGAGTGACGCCTACCCCGCCCGGAACAAGGTCAACAGCGCCGACAGCGTGACCACCGACAGCACCGTCGAGATCAGCACCGCCGCCCCCGAGCCATCCGCGCCTGAGGCGTAGCGCCGGGCCATCAGGAAGGCGTTGGCGCCGGTGGGCAGGGCGGCGGTGACCACGGCGACCGAGGTTTCGAACCCGCTCACCCCCAGCAGGCGGCAAAAACCCCAGACCAGCAGCGGCAGGGCGGCCAGCTTCAGCACCACCATGGCCCCCGTCTGCGCCCAGAGCCCCGCGGCGGCGAAGCCCGTCAGGCTCGCGCCCAGGCAGAACAGCGCGAGTGGCGAGGTCGCAGCCCCCAGCATCTCGAGCGTGGTGCGCGCCGCCGCCGGCACGGGCAAGCCCAGGCTGCTCCAGAGCAAAGCCAGCAGCACCGCCATCACCACCGGGTTGCGCGCCACCCCCATAAGCGTGTTCCGCAGGAGGGCGAGCGGCCGCGCGCCGCTGTTCTGCGCGATTTCCGCCACCACTGTCGCCGTCCCGAGCAGCAGCATGGCGTGCAGCGCCAGGATGGTCAGGAGAACCGACAGACCCGCCTGGCCGAAGGCCGCGGCCACCAGCGGGATGCCCATCATCACCGTGTTGCCGAAGGTGACGTTCAACCCCAGCGTCCCCGCGGCGGCGAGGGGGATTCCCGCGCGCCGCGCACCCCAGAGGGTGGCGGCATAGAGCACGCCGCAGCCCAGGAAGAAGGCCAGCGCGGCCAAGCCACCCCCCTGGTGCCCCGCCGTGCCGGCGGCGAAGAGGAGCGCGGGCGCGGCCAGGCTGAAGGCGAAGGCATTCATGCCGGCAAAGCCCGCCTCATTGATCCAGCGGCGGCGGGCGGCCAGGTAGCCCATCAGGATGATGGAGAAGATGGGCGCCACCACCTCCAGCACCACCAGGGCCGCCTCATGCACCGAGCAGGGTCTCCATGAAGGCGACCATCCCCGGCAGCCGCGCGCGCTCGGTGCGGGCGGCGTGCAGGATGGCGCGCACGTCACTCACCGTGCGGTCGAAATCCTCATTGACCAGGATGTGGTCGAATTCGTGCCAGTGCGCCATCTCATGCCGCGCGGCCTCCATGCGGCGGGCGATCTCCTCCGGCGTGTCCTGGGCGCGGGCGTTCAGGCGCCGTTCCAGCTCGGCCAGCGAGGGCGGGAGCAGGAAGACCCCCACCACATCCTGCGGCAGCTTCGCACGGAGCTGGCGGTGGCCCTGCCACTCGATGTCGAACAGCACATCACGCCCCGCCGCCAGCGCCGCCTCGACCGGCGCGCGCGGCGTGCCATAGGCGCGGCCCAGGAAGCGGGCATGTTCCAGCAGCTCGCCGGCTTCGGCCATGGCGTCGAATTGCTCGGGACTGCGGAAGAAGTAGTGGACCCCCTCCTGCTCGCCGGGACGGGGGGCGCGGGTGGTGGCGCTGATGGAGAGTTCCAGCTCCGGTTCGGTCGCCAGCAGGGCGCGGGAGACGCTGGTCTTACCCGCGCCGGGGGCGGCCGCCAGCACGAGGCAAACGCCGCGCCGGCTGGGTTTGGGGGCTTCACTCGACATTCGCCGCCTGCTCCCGCAGCCGCTCGATGGCCGCCTTGAGGTCAAGACCCGTGCGCGTCAACGCGACACTGGCCGATTTGCTGCACAGGGTGTTGGCCTCGCGCACGAACTCCTGCACGAGGAAATCCAGCTTGCGGCCCGCCCCCTCGCCCGCCGCCACCAGGGCGCGGGCGGCGGCGATATGGGCGGCCAGGCGATCCAGTTCTTCCCGCACATCGGATTTCGTGGCGAGCAGCGCGACTTCCTGCGCCAGCCGCTCCTCCGGAATGCGGGCGCGGGCCTTGTCGTCGAGCAGGGCGGCGAGGCTTTCCAGCCAGCGGTCGCGCTGCTGGGCGGGCTGGGTCGCGGCTTCGGCGGCTGCGGCGGCGCAGAGGGCCTCGATCTCGTCCAGCAGCGCGGCGAGGATGGCGGCGAGCCGCGCGCCCTCCGCGCCGCGCGCGGCGACGAGGCCATCCAGCGCCCGCTCGAACCCCACGAGCAGGGCCGCCCGACGGCTGGATTCCGCGGCCTCGTCGGGTTCGGCGGTCTCGGTGCGCATGACGCCCGGCAGGGCGAGCAGCGCCTCGGCGCGCGGGGGCGGCGCGCCCAGGCGCTGGGCCAGTTCCTGTGCCAGCCGCACCGCCTGGTCGAGCGCCACGGGGTCGGGCGCGAGGGCGGGGCGCAGCTCGGCGCGCAGCGACAGCCCCACCTGCACGTTGCCCCGCTTCAACCGCCGCGCCGCCGCCTCGCGCAAGGCGGGCTCCAGCGCATCCAGGCCATTCGGCAGGCGCAGCCGCAGGTCGAGGCCGCGCCCATTCACGCTTTTCAGCTCCCAGGCATAGGCGGCGCCGTCCGGCAGGGTTCCGGCTTCCCGCGCGAAGCCCGTCATGCTTTGCAGGGATGTTGTCATGTCGCGGCTTGTCCCGCGCCGCGCCCCGGGAGTCCAGCGATGCCCTTCGACCATGTGCTGATCACCGGTGCTTCCTCCGGGCTGGGGGCGGCGCTGGCGCGCGCCGTCTCGCGGCCGGGTGCCACGCTGCACCTGGGCGCCCGCCGCGCCGACGTGCTGGAGGCCGTGGCGGAATCCTGCCGCGCCCTGGGCGCCGAGGTCCATACGCGCTGCGTGGATGTGCGCGACGGCGCGGCCATGGACGACTGGATCCTGGGGGCGGGGCGGCTTGACCTCGTCATCGCCAATGCGGGCGTCAGCGCCGGCACGGGTCACGCGACCGAGGCCGCGACCGCCGCGCGCGACATCTTCGAGACGAATATCCTGGGGGCCATGAACACCACCCTGCCCGCCCTGCAGGTGATGGCGGAGCAGGCGCCCGGCGCGGATGGCTGGCGCGGCCATGTGGCGGTGGTGGCCTCGCTGGCCGCCTTCGTGGCTGGCCCCTCGGCGCCCGCCTACAGCGCCAGCAAGGCCACGGTGCAGCGCTGGACCGAGGCGCGCGACGCCACCGAGCGCGCGCGGGGCATCCGGCTGCACGCGGTCTGCCCGGGCTTCGTCCGCACCGCGATGACCGAGCGCAACGCCTTTCCCATGCCCTGGCTCATGACGGCCGAGCAGGCGGCCGCCCGCACGCTGAAGGGGATTGAGCGGGGGAAGCTGCGAATCGTCTATCCGCGCCGCCTGTATCTCATCTCGCGGATCGTGGGCGCCTTGCCGCCGGGGCTCAGGAACCGGCTGATGTCGCTGGTGCCGCCGAAGGCGATCTGAGCCAGTCCAGCGCCCCCTGCCCCGCCGCCTGGCCGGTGGCGAAGCAGCCTTGCAGCAGGTAGCCGCCGGTGGGCGCCTCCCAATCCAGCATTTCGCCGGCGCAGAAGATGCCGGGGCGGTCGCGCAGCATGAGACGCGGGTCAAGCTGCTCCCAGCGCAGCCCGCCCGCCGTCGAGATCGCGCGGGCCAGGCCCATGGGCGCCTCCAACCTGACGGGCAGCGCCTTCAACAGGCCCGCGACGTCCTCGCGCGGGGCGCCGGCGCGCAACGCCTCCTGCACCAGCCCGGCGGCGACGGGAGCGAGCCCCGCGCGGCGTAGCCGGTTGGCCAGGGATTGCGCGCCGCCGCCCAGCCGGGCGCGCAGCGCGGCGAGGTCAAGGTCAGGCCGGAGGTCGAGCATGACGGTGACGGGCACCGCCCCGCGCAGGGCGGCCGCCGCGGCGTAGATGATCCCGCCCTCGATGCCGCGCGCGGAGATCATGGCCTCGCCGCGCCAGGATTGATCGCCGAGCCGCAGCACCACGCGCTTCAGCGGCGCGCCGGCGAAGCGCGTGGCGAAGGGGACGGACCAGCCGACATGGAAGCCCATGTTGGCGGGCTCCAGCGGCGCGACGGCCTCTTCGGGGAAAGCCTGGGCCCAGGCGCCGTCGCTGCCGAGTTGCGGCCAGGAGGCGCCGCCACATGCCAGGATGGCGGCATCGGGCGTGACCCCGCCCTGGTCGAAGCGCAGTGTGCGGCCCGGGCCGAAACCCTGCCAGCGCCAGCCGGCGCGGAAGGTGACGCCCAGCGCCTCCAGCCGCCGCAGCCAAGCCCGCAGCAGCGGCGAGGCCTTCATCGCCACCGGGAAGACGCGGCCGGAACTGCCGGTGAAGACGGGCTGGCCCAGCGCCTCGCACCAAGCAATGAGCGCCTGGGGAGGGAAGGCTTCGATGAAGGGCCGCATCGGTGCCGGGTAGCGAGCGAGGAAGCGGTCCAGCGGCTCGCTGTGGGTCAGGTTCAGCCCGCCCCGGCCGGCCAGCAGGAATTTGCGCCCCGGCCGGGCCATGGCGTCATGGACGGTGACACGCGCGCCGCCCTGCGCCAGCACCTCCGCGGCCGCGAGGCCCGCGGGGCCGGCGCCCACCACGGCGACGGAGGGAGAGGAGGTCATCAGGCGGGGCACATGAAAAAGGCGAGGGATGACCCCTCGCCCCTTTCGTTCCAGGCTGCGGGAGTGGCTTTACGCCGCCTCCTGCGCCTCTTCCTTCTCGGCCACGGGGCCGCTGTCCTGGCCCTTGGCGGCGGGGTCGCGATCCACCAGCTCGATCACGGCCATGGGGGCGGCGTCACCATAGCGGAAGCCGGCCTTCAGCACGCGGGTGTAGCCACCCTGGCGCGCCTTGTAACGCTCCGCGATGGTAGTGAAGAGCTTGTCCACCACCTTCTCATCCATGATCACCGCATAGGCCTGGCGGCGGGCGTGCAGGTCGCCGCGCTTGCCCAGCGTGATGATGCGCTCCACGTAGGGGCGCAGCTCCTTCGCCTTGGGCAGCGTGGTCTTGATCTGCTCGTGCTTGATCAGGCTCGTCGCCATGTTGCGGAACATGGCGGCGCGGTGCGTCGAGGTGACGCCCAGCTTCCGATTGGCCATACCGTGACGCATCACACCACTCCATCAGCGCCCATCGGGGCGAACAGTTCGTATCACACCAGCGGCCCAGCCGGGCCACCACTTATTGACTATCCGGCTACAGGGTGGCCGGCGCCGCCCAACTGCCCTCCCCGCCCACGCACCGGTGGCGCGGCGGAAGCCCAGCGCGCGAAGCGCGCGCCGGCGTCTAAGGCAATCAGAACGGCTCTTCGACCTTCTTCGCCAGATCCTCGACGTTCTCGGGCGGCCAGCCGGTGATGGGCATGCCGAGCGCGAGGCCCATCGAGGCCAGCACTTCCTTGATTTCGTTCAGCGACTTGCGGCCGAAGTTCGGCGTGCGGAGCATTTCCTGCTCGGTCTTCTGAACGAGATCACCGATGTAGACGATGTTGTCGTTCTTCAGGCAGTTCGCGCTGCGGACCGACAGTTCCAGCTCATCCACCTTGCGGAGCAGGTTGCGGTTGAAGGGCAGGTCGTCATGCACCTCCTCGCGCGCCTTCTCGCGGGGCTCCTCGAAGGTGACGAAGAGGGCCAGCTGGTCCTGCAGGATGCGGGCGGCGAGGGCCACCGCATCCTCGGGCACCAGCGTGCCATTCGTCTCCACCGAGATCACCAGGCGGTCATAGTCGGTCACCTGGCCCACGCGGGTGGGCTCCACCCGGTAGGACACCTTGCGGACCGGCGAGTAGATGGCATCCACCGGGATCATCCCGATGGGCGCATCCTCGGCGCGGTTCATGGCGGCGGGGACATAGCCGCGGCCGGTGCCGACCATCAGCTCCATGGAGAGCTTGGCGCCATCGTCCAGCGTGCAGATGACCAGTTCCGGGTTCGCGATCTCGATGTCACCCGTCGTCTGGATCTGGCCCGCAGTGACCTCGCCAGGACCCGTCGCCGTGAGCATCAGGCGCCTGGTGCCCTCGCCCTGGTAGCGGATGGCGAGCTGCTTGAGATTGAGGATGATGTCCGTCACATCCTCGCGCGCGCCGGTGAGGCTGCTGAATTCATGCAGCACACCGTCGATCTTCACGCCCGTGACGGCCGCCCCCTGCAGCGAGGACAGCAGCACGCGGCGCAGCGCGTTGCCGAGCGTCATGCCGAAGCCGCGCTCCAGCGGCTCCGCCACCAGGGTGGCCTGGCGGAGATCGGCAGAGCCGGACTCGACGAGGAGCTTTTCCGGCTTGATCAGCGATTGCCAGTTGCGTTCGAGCAAAGGGGCAGGCTCCTTGGCGTCAGACCCGCCGACGCTTGCGCGGGCGGCAGCCATTGTGCGGGATGGGCGTCACGTCGCGGATGGCGGTGACGTGGAAGCCCACGGATTGCAGGGCGCGCAGCGCCGACTCGCGGCCCGAGCCAGGGCCCGACACCTCGACCTCGACGGTCTCCATGCCGTGCTCGCGCGCCTTCATGCCGGCATCCTCGGCGGCCATCTGGGCGGCGTAGGGCGTGCTCTTGCGGCTGCCCTTGAAGCCCTTGGACCCGGAGGAGGACCACGCGATGGCGTTGCCCTGCGCGTCCGTGATGGTCACGATGGTGTTGTTGAAGGTGGCAAGCACATGCGCCACGCCGGAGCTGATGTTCTTGCGCTCCTTCTTGCGGGGGCGCGAGCTGGGCTGACGAGCCATCTTACTTGGTCACCTTCTTCTTGCCGGCCACGGGCACGGCCTTGCCCTTGCGGGTGCGGGCATTGGTGTGCGTGCGCTGGCCGCGCACCGGCAGGCCACGGCGGTGCCGCAGGCCGCGATAGCAGGCCATGTCCATGAGGCGCTTGATGTTCATGGCGTTCTCGCGGCGGAGGTCACCCTCCACGCGGAAGTCGCGGTCGATCACCTCGCGCAGCTTCATGATCTCGTCATCGGTGAGCTGGTTCACGCGGCGCTCATCCGGAATGCCGACGGTCGCGCAGATCTGCTTCGCGTTCTGCGGGCCGATGCCATAAATGTAGCGCAGCGAGATCACCACGCGCTTGTTCGGGGGAATGTTCACGCCAGCGATGCGCGCCACGTTGCAGCTCCTGCAGCCCCGTCGGGGACCGTCCCTTGATGCGCCCGCCCCGTGGGAGATGACCCAAGGGAGAGCAATTCCTTCGTCCACAAATGCCGAGCGCGGCCGAAGGCTGCCGAACACGACACGCCCCGCCCGCAAGAGCGGAGGCAATAGAGCGAGCCCTGTGCGCCGTCAAGCGCCCGGGGCGAGAATCTTCGACAGCGCCGCCGTCACATCGGCCATCTCGGCCATGCCGTCCACGCTGCTCAGCTTGCCCTGCGCCGCGTAGTAGGGCAGCAGCGGGGCGGTTTGCTTGTGATAGGCGGCGAGCCTGGCGCCCACCGTCTCCGCGCGGTCGTCCGCGCGGCGCGTGAATTCCGTACCGCCACAGACGTCGCAGACGCCGGCCACCTTCGGCTGCTTGAAGCTGTCGTGGTAGCCTTCGCCGCAGGAGGCACAGGTGAACCGACCGGAGATGCGCTCGACAAGCGCAGCGTCATCCACCCGCAGCTCGATCACATGGTCGAGCGTCAGGCCATTCTCCCGCAGCACCTCGTCCAGCGCACCGGCCTGGGGCACGGTGCGCGGGAAGCCGTCCAGGATGAACCCCTTCTGGGCGTCCGGACGCTGCACCCGGGCCACGATCATGGCCGTGATGAGCTTGTCGGGCACCAGTTCGCCGCGCTCCATGATCTCCTTGGCCTGGCGGCCGATCTCGGAGCCCGCCTTCACCTCGGCACGCAGCATGTCACCCGTCGAGATCTGGACGACGCCGAAGCGTTCCTCCAGCCGCTTGGCCTGGGTGCCCTTGCCGGCCCCAGGGGGGCCCAGGAGAATCAGGTTCATCACGTCCTCCTCACCGCGGCCTCGGGCCGCGTCCGCCCAGCCGGGCCTTCTTGATCAGGCCCTCATATTGATGGGCGAAGAGATGAGATTGAACCTGCGCGACCGTGTCCATCGTCACCGTCACGATGATGAGCAGCGAGGTGCCACCAAAGTAGAAAGGCACGCCATAATTTGAGATCAGTATCTCGGGGATCAGGCAGACAATGACCAGGTAGATGGCGCCCACCACCGTCAACCGCGTCAGCGTGCGATCCAGATAGTCGGCCGTGTGCTGGCCTGGCCGGATACCGGGCACGAAGCCACCATATTTTTTCAGGTTGTCGGCCGTCTCGGTCGGGTTGAACACCACCGCGGTATAGAAGAAGGCAAAGAACACGATCAGCGCCATGTAGAGGCCCATATACATGGGCTGCCCATGGGCCAGCAGGTTCGTGATCCAGTTCAGCCAGCCCTCGGCCCCGGGCTCGGCGCTGAAGCCGGCCACGGTGGCGGGCAGCAGCAGCAGCGAAGAGGCGAAGATGGGCGGGATGACGCCCGCGGTGTTCAGCTTCAGGGGCAAGTGGGTCGCCTCGCCACCGAACATGCGGTTGCCCACCTGGCGCTTCGGATACTGCACCGGGATGCGCCGCTGGGCGCGCTCCACATAGACCACGCCGAAGATGACCGCGAGCGCCGCCAGCAGGAAGAAGATGATGAAGAAGGTGGAGAGTGCACCCGTCCGCCCCAGTTCCAGCGTGGAGATCAACGCCGAGGGGAGGTTGGCCACGATACCGGCGAAGATGATGAGGCTGATGCCATTGCCCACGCCCCGGGCCGTGATCTGCTCACCCAGCCACATCAGGAACATGGTCCCGCCCGTGAGGGTGATGACGCAGGAGATGCGGAAGAACATCCCGGGATCGGCCACCGCCGGGCCGGATGCGCCCCGCATGGCCTCCAGCCCCACCGAGATCCCGTAGGCCTGGATGATGGCGATGAAAAGCGTCAGGTAGCGCGTGTACTGGTTGAGCTTCTTTCGCCCCGCCTCGCCTTCCTTCTTGAGCTGCTCCCAGGAAGGAATGGCCGCCGTCATCAGCTGCACGATGATCGAGGCGGAAATATAGGGCATGATGTTCAGGGCGAACACGGTCATGCGCCCCAGCGCACCGCCCGAGAACATGTCGAACATGCCCAGGATGCCACCGCCATGCTGGCGCAGCATCTCGCCCATGACGGCCGCGTCCACACCCGGCACCGGCACATAGGTGCCGATTCGGTAGACGATCAGCGCGCCCAGCGTGAACCAGATGCGTTTCTTGAGTTCCGTCGCCTTGGCCAGCACACCGAAGTTGAGGCTGGAGGCAAGCTGATCGGTGGCCGAAGCCATGCGTGACATCCCCCGCTGGTCAGACCGGACGCCGGGCGCACATGGCCCGGGCGTCCGCCCATATCAATCGCGCCGCCCCCGCGCGGATCACGCGTGGCGCCGCGCCGCCGATCACTCGGCCGCGGCAGCTTCGGGGAGAATCACCTTGCCGCCCGCCGCTTCCATGGCGGCCAGCGCCGTGGCCGAGGCGCCGGAGACGCTGATCTCGACCGCACGGGTGATCTCGCCGCGACCCAGCAGGCGCACGCCCGCATACTTGCCGCTGCGCGCCACAATGCCGGCTTCGCGCAGCATGTCCTCGGTGATCACGCCCGAACCAGGCAGCTTGCCGGCCTCGATCGCCGCGTCCAGCACGCCGATGTTCAAGGGCGCATAATCCTTGCGGAAGATGTTCTTGAAGCCGCGCTTGGGCATACGCCGGTAGATCGGGAGCTGACCGCCCTCGAACCCGTTCAGCGACACGCCCGTACGCGCCTTCTGGCCCTTCACGCCGCGGCCGCCGGTCTTGCCCTTGCCGGACCCGATCCCGCGCCCGATGCGCTTGAACTTGGGCCGCGCGCCCTCGTTGTCGCGCAATTCGTTGAGCTTCATGACACTCTCCAATGACCGGCCGGGTGGGCCTCCGCGCCCTCGCGCCCCGGCCGCCGTTCGGATGATATACCCTGGGGAGGGCTGACCGTGGTCAGCCTTCCACCTTCACCAGATGCGCGACCTTGCGGATCATGCCGCGCACCGCGGGCGTGTCCTCCAGCTCGCGCGAGCGGTTGATCTTGTTCAGGCCGAGACCCTTCAGCGTGTCCTGCTGGCCGGGCTTGCGCCCATTGCCGGACGCGACCTGGGTCACGCGCACCGTCTTCTTCGCATCAGACATTGGCCGCCTCCTGGACCTCGGCGCCATCCTTGCGGGGGCCCAGCAGGTCCGACACCTTCTTGCCGCGGCGCGTCGCCACGCTGCGCGGGCTGGTCGCCCGGGTCAGCGCCGCGAAGGTCGCCTTCACCATGTTGTGCGGGTTCGTCGTGCCGGTGCACTTCGCCACCACGTCGCCCATGCCCAGCGTCTCGAAGACGGCGCGCATGGGGCCACCCGCGATGATGCCCGTGCCGGCCGGGGCCGCGCGCAGGATCACGCGGCCGGCGCCGAACTCGCCGATCACGTCATGGTGCAGGGTGCGGCCCTCGCGCATCGGCACGCGGACCATGCCGCGCTTCGCACGCTCGGTCGCCTTGCGGATGGCCTCGGGCACCTCGCGCGCCTTGCCGGAACCCCAGCCCACACGGCCCTTCTGGTCACCCACGACCACCAGGGCGGCGAAGCTGAAGCGACGACCGCCCTTCACCACCTTGGCGACGCGGTTGATGGTGACCAGCTTCTCCTGCAGCTCGTCGCCCTGCTCGCGCTCGGGCTGGTTGCGGTTCTGGTCGCGGTCGCGGCCACGGCCGCGCCCCCGGTTCTCGCCTTCGCCGCCGCTTCGCGGTTCACGTGCCATATGCTCTCTCCCCGCGCGTCAGAAGGACAGACCGCCCTCACGGGCGGCGTCCGCCAGCGCTTTCACGCGGCCATGATACAGATAAGGGCCGCGGTCGAAGACCACGGCGGAAACGCCGGCCGCGAGCGCACGCTCGGCCACCAGCTTGCCGACCGTCACCGCCGCGTCCTTGTCCGCGCCGGTCTTGAGGCTGTCGCGCAGCGTCTTCTCGAGCGAGGAGGCGGCCGCAACCGTGCGGCCCGCCGCGTCGTCGATCACCTGCGCGTAAATGTGCCGGCCGGAGCGGAAGACGGACAGGCGCGCACGCCCGCCGCCCTTGACCTTGAGCTGGTAGCGGAGCCGCGCGCGGCGCCGTTCCTGCAGAGCAAGCTTCTTGGGCATTACTTCTTCTTCCCCTCCTTCCGGAGGATGGTCTCGTTGTCGTACTTGATGCCCTTGCCCTTGTAGGGCTCGGGACCACGATAGCCGCGGATTTCCGCCGCCACCTGGCCGACCTTCTGCTTGTCGATCCCTTCCACCTTCACGGCGGTCGGACGCTCGCAAGTGATCTTGATGCCGGCCGGGGCGGGATAGCGGATTTCGTGGCTGTAGCCCAGGTTCAGCACCAGGTCATTGCCCTGCATCGCGGCCTTGTAGCCGGTGCCGGTGATCTCCATGGACTTGGTGTAGCCCACGGACACGCCCTTCACCATGCCCTCGACCAAGCTGCGCGTCGTGCCCCAGAGGGTGCGCGCGCGCCGGTCCTCGCCGCGGGGGGAGACGGCCACCTGATCGGGGCCGATCTCCACATCCACGAACTCGGTCAGCTCGAGCGAGAGTTCGCCCAGCTTGCCCTTGGCCTTCAGCGTCCGGCCGGCCAGCGTCACCTGGACGCCGGCGGGAACGGGAACGGGATATTTACCAACGCGAGACATGCCGCACCCCCATCAGAACACGCGGCAGAGGACTTCGCCGCCGACATTGGCGGCGCGGGCCTCGGTGTCGCTCATCACGCCGCGGGGCGTGGACAGGATCTGGATGCCGAGGCCGTTGTAGAACTTCGGCAGCTCCTTGATCTTCGAATAGACGCGCCGGCCGGGCTTCGAGACGCGGCTGATCTCCTTGATGGCGGGCTCGCCCTCAGAATACTTCAGCTCGATCTCGATCTGGCGGATGCCGGGGCGCAGCTCTTCCACGCGCCAGGCGCGGATATAGCCTTCGCGCTTCAGCACGTCGAGCACATCGGTCTTCAGCCGGCTGGCCGGCGCCAGGCACTTGGTCTGGCGCGCGCCATGCGCGTTGCGAATGCGGGTGAGCAGGTCGCCCAACGGGTCGGACATGGACATGGGCCGCTCCTTACCAGCTGGCCTTGACCACACCGGGGAGCTGGCCCTTGTTGGCCAGATCCCGCAGCTGGTTGCGGCAGAGCTTGAACTTCCGATAATTGCCGCGCGGACGCCCGGTCACCTCGCAGCGCAGGCGGATGCGCACCTTGGCCGCGTTGCGCGGCATCTGCGCGAGGCGCAGCGTCGCGTCGAAGCGGTCCTCGATGGGCGCGTCACGGTCCATCACGATAGCCTTCAGGGCGGCGCGCTTCTTGGCGTGCTGCCCCGCGAGCTTCTCGCGGCGCTTGTTCTTCTCGACGGAAGAGGTCTTGGCCATAGGGTCTGTGGTCCTTTGGAACCTGCGGGCTTTCGCCCGCGGTTTTCCCGGTTGATCAGTTGGTGAAGGGGAGGTCGAAAGCCTTCAGCAGAGCTTTGGCTTCCTTGTCCGTCTTCGCCGTCGTGACGAACACGATGTCCATGCCGCGCACCGCGTCCACCTTGTCGTAGTTGATTTCGGGGAACACGATCTGCTCCTTCAGGCCCAGGGCATAATTGCCGCGGCCGTCGAAGCCCTTGTTGCCCGGCAGCCCGCGGAAGTCACGCACGCGCGGCAGCGCGATGGTGACCAGGCGGTCCAGGAACTCGTACATGCGGGCCTTGCGCAGCGTGACCTTGCAGCCGATCGCCTGGCCTTCGCGGATCTTGAAGCCCGCGATCGCCTTCTTCGCATGGGTGCGAACCGGCTTCTGGCCCGAGATCAGCGTGAGGTCGGCCACCGCCGCGTCCAGCTTCTTCTGGTCCGCCGCGGCCTCGCCCACGCCCATGTTGATCACGATCTTCTCGAGCTTGGGCACCTGCATCGGGTTCTCGTAGGAGAACTCCTTCTGCATGGCCGGGCGCACGACATCGGCATAAAGCTTCTGCAGCCGCGCCATCTCGGGCGGAATCGCGACCGCGGGCCCGGGGGCCGCCGGCACCATGTCGCCACGGCGCGAGGAGCCCTCGGCCGCATCGGGCTTCTTGCCCTGGGCCGGCGCCTTGCCGCCCGCCTTGTTCTTCGTCCCGCTCATGCGTCGAGCACCTCACCAGAGCCCTTGGCGACGCGCACCTTCTTCCCATCCTCCAGGATGCGAAAGCCGACGCGCGTGGGCTTGTCCGTCTTCGGGTCAATCAGCGCCAGGTTGGAGAGCTGGATCGGCGCCTCCTTGGAGACGATGCCGCCAGTCTCACCCACCCGGGTCTGCTTGGTATGCTTCTTCACCAGGTTCACGCCCTGCACCAGCGCGCGGCCCTCGGTCGGCGTCACGCGCAGCACTTCGCCGCGCTTGCCCTTGTCGCGCCCGGTCAGCACCTGCACCCGGTCGCCCTTCTTGATCTTCGCGGCCATGGTTACAACACCTCCGGCGCCAGCGAGATGATCTTCATGAACTTGCGCGCACGCAGTTCACGCACCACCGGCCCAAAGATGCGCGTGCCGATCGGCTCGCCCGCCTTGTTGATCAGCACGGCCGCGTTGCGGTCGAAGCGGATCGCGGAGCCATCGGGGCGGCGCACCGGGTAGGCCGTGCGCACGATGACCGCGCGCTCGACAGAACCCTTCTTCACCTTGCCGCGGGGAATGGCTTCCTGCACGGCGACCACGATGATGTCGCCCACCGAGGCGGTGCGGCGCTTGGAGCCGCCCAGCACCTTGATGCACTGCACCCGACGCGCGCCCGAGTTGTCGGCGACGTCCAGGTTGCTCTCGACGGAGATCATGCCTGCGCTCCCTCAGCCACGGCTTCGCCGTTGCGGGCCACGACCGTCCAGCTCTTGCGCTTGGACAGCGGAGGGCATTCCTGGATGGACACCAGGTCGCCTTCCTTGCACAGGTTTTCCTCGTCATGCGCCGCATACTTCTTCGAGCGGCGGATGAACTTCTTGTAGAGCGGATGCATCACGCGACGCTCGACCAAGACGGTGATCGTCTTGTCCATCTTGTCGCTGACGACCCGGCCCGTGAGGACTCGCTTCGGCATTGCCGTGGTCTCCTCTTAAGCCTTGTTGGAGGAAGCCGCGCGCGAACGCTCGGCCATGATGGTCTTCACGCGCGCGATGTCGCGGCGGACGGCCTTGATGCGGCCCAGCGCCTCGAGCTGGCCAGTGGCCCGCTGGAAGCGCAGGTTGAACTGCTCCTTGCGGAGGTCCAGCAGCATCCCGTTCAGCTCGTCGCCGGACTTCGCGCGGATATCCACGATCTTCGTCATCGCCCTCAGGCCTCCGCCGCCGCGCCGAGGCGCGTCACCATCTTGGTCCGGATGGGCAGCTTCGCCGCGCCGAGGTCGAGCGCTTCGCGCGCCACCTCGGCGGGCACGCCGTCGATCTCGAACATGATGCGGCCGGGCTTCACCCGGGCCACCCAGTATTCGGGCGCGCCCTTGCCCGAGCCCATGCGGACTTCCGCGGGCTTGGTCGAGACGGGCACGTCCGGGAAGATGCGGATCCACACGCGGCCCTGGCGCTTCATGGCACGCGTGATCGCGCGGCGGGCCGCTTCGATCTGGCGGGCCGTCACACGCTCGGGCTCCAGCGCCTTCAGGCCGTAGCCGCCGAAGGTCAGGGTGAAGCCGCCCTTGGCATCGCCCTTGATCCGGCCCTTGTGGGCCTTCCGGAATTTGGTTCGCTTAGGCTGCAGCATTGCTCACAATCCTTACCGCTGCGGCGCTTGTTCTTGCGCCCGGCGGTCCTGCGCCATCGGGTCATGGGCCATGATCTCGCCCTTGAAGATCCAGACCTTCACACCGCAGGTGCCATAGGTCGTCTTCGCGGTCGCGATCCCGTAGTCGATGTCCGCGCGCAGCGTGTGCAGGGGCACGCGGCCCTCGCGGTACCACTCCATGCGCGCGATCTCGGCGCCGCCCAGACGGCCGGAGCAGTTGATCCGGATGCCCAGCGCGCCCAGGCGCATGGCGGATTGCACGGCGCGCTTCATGGCGCGGCGGAAGGCCACGCGACGCTCGAGCTGCTGCGCGATGCTCTCGGCCACCAGGGTGGCGTCCAGCTCGGGCTTGCGGATCTCGAGGATGTTCAGCGACACCTCGGCGCCGGCACGCACGCTCAGTTCCTTGCGGAGCTGATCGATGTCCGCGCCCTTCTTGCCGATGACCACGCCAGGCCGCGCGGCATGGATGGTCACGCGCGGCTTCTTCGCCGGGCGCTCCACCACCACCTTCGACACGCCGGCGGACTTCAGGCGGTCCTTCAGCGTCTCGCGCAGCTTGATGTCGTCATGCAGCAGGCGCGCATAGTCGCGGCCGGCGAACCAGCGGCTGTCCCAGGTGCGGTTGATACCGAGCCGGAGGCCGATCGGATTGACTTTATGACCCATATTACGCGGCCTCCGCTTCGCTCTTCGCCTTCGTGACCTGCTGCTCCGCCACCACGATCTTGAGGTGGCTGAACCACTTCTCGATGCGGGAGGACTTGCCGCGGCCACGGGCGTGGAAGCGCTTCATGACGATGGCCCGACCCACCTCGGCGTGGCTCACGACCAGGCGGTCCACGTCGAGCTGGTGGTTGTTCTCGGCATTGGCGATGGCGCTCTCGAGCGTCTTCTTCACCGTCTGCGCGATGCGGCGCTTGCTGAAGGTCAGCGTCGCGACGGCGTCCTGCGCCTTCGCGCCACGGATCATCGCGGCCACTTCGTTCAGCTTGCGCGGGCTCACGCGGATGTTCCGCGTGACCGCCTGCGCCTCGGAATCCGTGAGACCACGGGGATGTTGGGGCTTGCTCATCGGCTCAGTTCCGCTTCGCCTTCTTGTCGGCCGAGTGGCCGCCGAAGGTCCGCGTCGGCGAGAATTCGCCGAGCTTGTGCCCCACCATGTTCTCCGTCACCTGCACCGGCAGGAACTTCCGGCCATTGTAGACCCCAAAGGTGAGGCCCACGAATTGCGGCAGGATCGTGCTGCGGCGCGACCAGGTCTTGATGACCTCGTTGCGCGTCGAAGCACGGGCCGCATCGGCCTTCGCCAGGAGGTACCCGTCCACGAACGGGCCTTTCCAAACGCTGCGCGGCATCGGTTCAGCCCTTCGTCGCGTTGCGGCGGCGCACGATATTGCGATCCGTCCGCTTGTTGTTGCGGGTCTTGGCACCCTTGGTGGGCTTGCCCCAGGGCGTGACCGGATGACGGCCGCCCGAGGTGCGGCCCTCGCCACCACCATGCGGGTGGTCGACCGGGTTCATGGTCACACCGCGGTTGTGCGGCTTGCGGCCCAGCCAGCGCGAACGGCCGGCCTTGCCCAGGTGCTGGTTGCTATTGTCCGGGTTGGACACGGCGCCGATGCTCGCGATGCACTCGCTGCGCACGGTCCGCACTTCGCCCGACATCAGCTTGATCTGCGCCAGGCCCGCATCCTTGCCCACGAGCTGGGCGAAGGTGCCGGCGGAACGCGCGATCTTGGCACCGGCGCCCGGCTTGATCTCGATGTTGTGGATCACGGTGCCCACGGGGATCGAGGCCAGCGGCATGGCGTTGCCCGGCTTGATGTCCGCGCGCTCGGCCGCGATCACGGCGTCGCCCACCTTCAGGCGCTGCGGCGCGATGATGTAGGCGAGCTCGCCATCCTCATACTTCAGCAGCGCGATGAAGGCCGTGCGGTTCGGATCATACTCGATCCGCTCCACCACCGCGGGCACGCCGAACTTGGCGCGGCGCTTGAAGTCCACCACGCGGTAGGACTGCTTGTGTCCGCCGCCCCGGAACCGGACGGTGATGTGGCCGTGGTTGTTGCGGCCGCCGGAATGCGACTTGCCCTCGGTCAAGCCCTTCACGGGCTTGCCCTTCCACAGGCTGCTGCGGTCGATCAGGACCGTGCCGCGAAGGCTCGGCGTGACCGGGTTGAAGTTCTTCAGCGCCATGGCGTTACGAAAGCCCCGTCGTGAGGTCGATGCTCTGGCCTTCGGCCAGGCGCACCACCGCCTTCTTCCAGTCCGAGCGCTGGCCAGGACGGCCCTTGAAGCGCTTGGTCTTGCCCTTCATCACGAGGGTGTTCACCGCCACCACGCTGACACCGAACAGGCCTTCGACGGCCTGCTTGATCTCGGGCTTGGAGGCATCGATCGCCACGCGGAAGACGTACTGGCCCTGCTCGCTCAGCCCCGTCGCCTTCTCGGTGACGAGAGGAGAGAGGATGGCCTGGTACATCCGCTCGCCCGAAATCTTGGGCGCAGCCTTGGGCTTGCTGATGGACGCGCTCATGCCAGCCGCTCCTTCAGGGCTTCGACGCCGGCGCGGGTGACCACGAGCACGTCGTGCTTCAGGATGTCGTACACATTCGCGCCCGCCGTCGGCAGCGCGTCCATGCCCGGAATGTTGCGCAGCGTGCGCGCGAAGATCTCGTCCACCTGCGCGTCCACCACCAGGGCCGAGCTCCAGCCCAGCGCCTTCACGCGCTTGGCCATGACGCTCGTCTTGGCATCGGCCTCGCCCGTCGCGGCGTCGAGGACGACGAGCTTGCCGTCCTTCGCCTTCTGGCTCAGCGCCGAGATGAGGCCCAGGCGCCGCACCTTCTTGTTCAGCGAATAGCCATGGTCACGGACCACCGGCCCGTGCACCACGCCACCCGTGCGGAACTGCGGCGCGCGCAGCGAGCCCTGGCGGGCGCTGCCCGTGCCCTTCTGGCGGTAGGGCTTCTTGGTGGTCCCGGAGACCTCGCCCATGCCCTTCGCCTTGTGCGTGCCGGCCCGGCGCTTCGCGAGCTGCCAGTGCACGACGCGCGCCATGATGTCCGCGCGGGGCGCGGCGCCGAACAGCTCTTCCGGCAGCTCGGTGGAGCCGGCCGGCGCGTTGTCCAGCGTGATGACGTTGACCTGCATTGTCCTCGATCCTCAGACCGTCGCCGCGGGGAAAGGCGCGTCGGCGGGGCGCGCGCGCTTCACCGCGTCGCGCACCATGACGTAGCTGCCAGCGGAACCAGGCACCGCGCCCTTCACCAGCAGCAGGCCCCGCTCCAGGTCATGCCCGGCGATCTCGAGGTTCTGGGTGGTGATGCGCTCGACACCGAGATGGCCGGCCATCTTCTTGTTCTTGAAGGTCTTGCCCGGATCCTGGCGGTTGCCGGTGGAGCCGTGCGAGCGGTGGCTGATGGACACGCCGTGCGAGGCCTCGAGGCCCGCGAAGTTCCAGCGCTTCATCGCGCCCGCGAACCCCTTGCCCTTCGAGGTGCCCGTCACGTCCACCTTCTGGCCGGGCACGAAATGCGCGGCGGACAGCACGGTGCCGGCGGGCAGCATCGCCTCGGGCGCCACGCGGAATTCGACGACCTTCATCGGCGCCTCGACGCCCGCCTTGGCGAAATGGCCGCGGTTGGGCTTCGACACGTTCTTGGGCTTGGCAGTGCCGAGGCCGACCTGCACGGCGGTGTAGCCGTCCGTCTCCTCGGTCCGCTGCGCCACGACGCGCACGGCATCCACATGCAGCACCGTCACCGGCGTGCTCGATCCGTCTTCGTTGAACAGACGGGTCATGCCGAGCTTGCGCGCGAGCAGACCAGTCCGGGTCTGGGTGGCCATGACCGGATCCTCAGATCTTGATCTCGACGTCCACGCCGGAGGCGAGGTCGAGCTTCATCAGCGCGTCCACGGTCTGCGGAGTGGGGTCGACGATGTCGAGAAGGCGACGATGCGTGCGGATTTCGAACTGCTCGCGGCTCTTCTTGTCCACGTGGGGCGAGCGGTTCACCGTGAAACGCTCGATCTGCGTCGGCAGCGGGATCGGACCCCGCACGCGCGCGCCCGTCCGCTTCGCGGTGTTCACGATCTCCCGCGTGCTGCCATCCAGCACGCGGTGATCGAACGCCTTGAGGCGGATGCGGATGTTCTGGCTGTCCATGGAAGTGACGCCTGCCTTACTTCGAAATGCTGGCGACGACGCCCGCACCCACGGTGCGGCCACCCTCGCGGATCGCGAAACGAAGCCCCTCATCCATCGCGATCGGCGCGATCAGCTCCACGTCCATCGAGACGTTGTCGCCGGGCATCACCATCTCGACGCCCTCGGGCAGCTGCACCACGCCCGTCACGTCCGTCGTGCGGAAGTAGAACTGCGGACGATAGTTCGTGAAGAACGGCGTGTGGCGGCCGCCCTCCTCCTTCGTCAGGATGTACGCCTCCGCCTTGAACTTCGAGTGCGGCTTGATCGAACCGGGCGCCGCCAGAACCTGCCCGCGCTCCACATCCTCGCGCTTCGTGCCGCGCAGCAGCGCGCCGATGTTGTCGCCCGCCTGGCCCTGGTCCAGCAGCTTGCGGAACATCTCAACGCCCGTGACGACCGTCTTCACCGTGTCCTTCAGGCCCACGATCTCGACTTCCTCACCGACCTTGATCACGCCACGCTCCACGCGGCCCGTCACCACCGTGCCGCGACCCGAGATCGAGAACACGTCCTCGACCGGCATCAGGAACGGACGGTCAATCGCGCGCTCCGGCTGCGGAATGTAGCTGTCCACCGCCGCCATCAGCTCCAGCACCGCCTGCTCGCCGATCTCAGGCTGCTTGTCCTCCAGCGCGCACAGCGCAGAGCCCTTGATGATGGGGATGTCGTCGCCAGGGAACTGGTAGGAGGACAGCAGCTCGCGCACCTCCATCTCCACCAGCTCGACCAGGTCGGGGTCCGCCATGTCCATCTTGTTCAGGAACACCACCAGCGCGGGAACGCCCACCTGGCGCGCCAGCAGGATGTGCTCGCGCGTCTGCGGCATCGGGCCATCCGCCGCCGACACCACCAGGATCGCGCCGTCCATCTGCGCGGCACCCGTGATCATGTTCTTCACGTAGTCCGCGTGGCCAGGGCAGTCCACATGCGCGTAGTGGCGGTTCTGCGTCTCGTATTCCACATGCGCCGTCGAGATCGTGATCCCGCGCGCACGCTCCTCAGGCGCCTTGTCGATCTGGTCGTACGCCGTGAACGTCGCACCACCCGTCTTCGCCAGCGTCTTCGTGATAGCCGCCGTCAACGACGTCTTGCCATGGTCCACATGGCCGATCGTCCCAATGTTGCAGTGCGGCTTGTTCCGCTCAAACTTCGCCTTGGCCATCGTCGTGCATCCAATCCGAAAGGGGTCTCAAGGGCGCCTTTGGCGCCAATTACCAGCGGTAGTGGCTGAAGGCCTTGTTGGCCTCGGCCATGCGGTGCGTGTCTTCGCGCTTCTTCACGGCGGTGCCGCGGTTGTTCACCGCATCCATCAGCTCGCCGAAAAGGCGCTCTTCCATCGTGCTCTCGCCCCGCTTGCGCGCGGCGTCGATCAGCCAACGGATGGCCAGCGCCTGGCGCCGCTCGGGACGGACCTCGACGGGCACCTGGTAGGTGGCGCCGCCGACGCGGCGCGAACGCACCTCGACAGCCGGCTTCACATTGTCCAGCGCCTCGTGGAACAGCCGCAGCGGGTCGCTGTTGGGGCCGCCCTTGCGCTTCAGCGTGTCCATGGCGGCATACACGATGCCCTCGGCCACGCTCTTCTTGCCGTCATACATCAGCACGTTCATGAAACGGCTGAGGACGACATCGCCGAACTTCGGGTCCGGCAGGACTTCGCGCTTCTCTGCGCTGTGACGACGCGACATCTCTCAGACCCTCACTTCGGCCGCTTGGCGCCGTAGAGCGAACGCCGCTTGCGCCGCTTCGGCAGGCCCTGCGTATCCAGAACACCGCGCAGGATGTGGTAGCGCACGCCCGGAAGGTCCTTCACGCGCCCGCCACGGATCAGCACCACCGAGTGCTCCTGCAGGTTGTGGCCTTCACCGGGGATGTAGCTCACCACCTCGAAACCATTGGTCAGGCGCACCTTCGCGACCTTACGAAGCGCCGAGTTCGGCTTCTTCGGCGTGGTCGTGTAGACGCGCGTGCAGACGCCGCGCTTCTGCGGGCAACCCTGCAGGGCCGGAACCTTGTTCTGGCTCCTCCGCGGCTCGCGCCCCTGCGCGATGAGCTGGTTGATCGTCGGCATGACGCCCCTTCGTAACCTTAATCGTTTCCCAGGTCGCGCACCAAACGACACGCGGCCCGGCGGGCGCGCTTGCGCTCCGACCGGGCCACCGCGTCAACTCCGGGCCTAGGCCCTCCGAAAAGGGCGGCGTCCGAAGCAAGGCGTTTGAACCAACACACCCAAAGGAAGCCGAAACCACCCTCAAGCAAGGCGGGTGTGATACGCACCCACCCCGGCGGAGTCAAGTGAACCCCGCCGGTAAAACCCGGGGCGAAGGTCGTTAACCCCCGCCCCTGGGACAGAGCCCTATTCCGCCGCCGCGGGGCGGCCGTCGGGCTCCGGCAGGGCGGGCGCCGCCGCCGGCAGGCGCCCACTGTCACGCTGCGCCGCGATGGCTCGCAGGCGGTTCATCACCGAGCCCGTGCCCGCGGGGATCAGGCGCCCCACGATCACGTTCTCCTTGAGGCCGCCCAGGTTATCCACCTTGCCGGCCGTGGCCGCTTCGGTGAGCACGCGGGTCGTCTCCTGGAAGGAGGCGGCCGAGATGAAGCTCTGCGTCTGCAGGCTGGCCTTGGTGATGCCCTGCAGCACGGGCTCGGCCCGCGCGGGGCGTTCGCCGAGTCGCAGCCGCTTCTCGTTCTCCGCGTCGAACTCGAAGCGGTCCACCTGCTCGCCGATCAGGAAGGTGGTCTCGCCGGGCTCCAGGATTTCGACCTTCTGCAGCATCTGGCGAACGATCACCTCGATGTGCTTGTCGTTGATCTTCACGCCCTGCAGGCGATAGACGTCCTGGATCTCGTTCACGAGGTAGTTGGCCAGCGCCTCCACGCCCAGCACGCGCAGGATGTCGTGCGGCACGCGGGGCCCGTCCACCAGCGGGTCGCCGGCCTTCACATAGTCGCCTTCCTGCACCGAGACGTGCTTGCCCTTCGGCACCAGGTACTCGCGCTCGATCGGCGGCTCGTCGCCCAGCGGCTCGCTCTTCACGATGATGCGGCGCTTGGCCTTGTAGTCCTTGCCGAACTCCACCCGCCCGTCGATGTCGCTGATGATGGCGGCATCCTTCGGACGGCGGGCTTCGAACAATTCGGCCACGCGAGGCAGACCACCCGTGATGTCGCGCGTCTTGGACGATTCGCGCGGCATGCGGGCCACCACGTCACCGGCCTCCACCGTGGCCCCATTGTCCACGCTGAGCACGGTGTCGGGGCTGAGGAAGTAGCGCGCCTCCGCCCCGTTGGGCAGCTTCAGCACCTCGCCGCGCTCGTCCTTCATGACGATTCGGGGCCGCAGGTCCACGCCCTTCGCCGCGGACTTGTAGTCCACCACGACCTTCGAGCTGAGGCCCGTCACCTCGTCCTGCCGCTCGACCAGGGTGATGCCCTCGATCAGGTCGGCGTATTCGACGCGGCCCGCGCGCTCGGTCAGGATGGGCAGCGTGAACGGGTCCCATTCGGCCAGCTTCTGGCCGCGGGTCACCACATCGCCATCCTGGATGAGCAGCTTGGCACCGTAGGGGATGCGGAAGCGCGCGCGCTCGCGGCCATTCGCATCCATCAGCAGCACCTCGCAATTGCGGCTCATCACGATCGGCGCGCCGGTCGAGTTGGTCACCAGGCTGAGGTTCAGCAGCTTCGCCGTGGCCTCCGTTGTGGCCTCCACCGCCGACTGCTCGGCGCCACGCTGCGCCGCACCGCCGATGTGGAAGGTGCGCATGGTCAGCTGCGTGCCCGGTTCGCCGATGGACTGCGCGGCGATGACGCCCACCGCCTCGCCCATGTTCACCGGCGTGCCGCGCGCCAGGTCGCGGCCATAGCACTTGCCGCAGACGCCCTGCTTCGATTCGCAGGTCAGCACCGAGCGGATCATCACCGCCTCGACACCCGCCTGCTCCACGCGCTCAGCCGCGGCTTCCTCGATCAGCGCGTTGCGCGGAACGATGACCTCGCCCGTCGCGGGGTCGAGGATGTCTTCCTGCGCCGTGCGACCCAGGATTCGCTCGCTGATGGAGGAGACGACGTCACCGCCATCCATCACCGCGCGCACGTTCAGGCCGCGCTCCGTCCCGCAATCATCTTCCATGATGATGCAGTCCTGCGCGACATCCACGAGACGGCGCGTCAGATAGCCCGAGTTCGCGGTCTTCAGCGCCGTGTCGGCCAGGCCCTTGCGGGCACCGTGGGTGGAGTTGAAGTACTCCAGCACGGTCAGGCCTTCCTTGAAGTTCGAGATGATCGGCTGCTCGATGATCTCGCCCGACGGCTTGGCCATCAGGCCGCGCATGCCGGCCAGCTGGCGCATCTGCGCCGGCGAACCACGCGCACCGGAATGCGACATCATCCAGACGGAGTTGGTCGGGCGGCCGATCTCCTGCTTCTGAATCTCCTTCATCATCGCGCCCGCCACCGCATCGGTGCAGCGCGACCAGGCGTCCACCACCTTGTTGTAGCGCTCGCCCGAGGTGATGAGGCCGTCGAGGTACTGCTGCTCGAACTCCTTCACCTCGGCCTTGGTGGTCGCGATGAGCCCTTCCTTTTCGGCCGGGATCATCATGTCGTTCTTGCCGAAGGAGATGCCGGCCTTCGCCGCGTGACGGAAGCCGAGGCCCATCAGGCGGTCGGCGAAGATCACGCTCTCCTTCTGGCCGCAATGACGGTACACCGCGTCAATCACGTCGGAGATGGTCTTCTTCGTCAGCAGCCGGTTCAGCAGGCTGAACGGCAGCGCCGGGTGCTTGGGCAGCAGCGCAGCCATCAGCATGCGGCCCGCCGTGGTCACCACGCGCTCCATCACCAGCTGGCCATCCGCGTTCATCGTCTCGCGACGGGTGCGGATCTTCTGGTGCAACGTGATGGCACCCACCGAAAGCGCATGCTCGATCTCGGCCAGCTCACCCAGCAGCGGCGCGTCCTTCTCCTCGGTGGCGAGGAATTCGGGGGTCTCCAGGCTGAGGTAGTAGATACCGAGCACGATGTCCTGGCTCGGGACGATGATGGGCTTGCCGTTCGCAGGGCTGAGGATGTTGTTGGTGGACATCATCAGCACGCGCGCCTCGAGCTGCGCTTCCAGCGACAGCGGCACGTGCACCGCCATCTGGTCGCCGTCGAAGTCGGCGTTGAAGGCGGTGCAGACCAGCGGGTGCAGCTGGATGGCCTTGCCCTCGACCAGCACCGGCTCGAAGGCCTGGATGCCCAGGCGGTGCAGGGTGGGGGCGCGGTTCAGCAGCACCGGGTGCTCGCGGATCACCTCTTCCAGGATGTCCCACACTTCGGGACGCTCCTTTTCCACCATCCGCTTGGCCTGCTTGATGGTGGAGGCGTGGCCGTACTTCTCGAGCTTCGAGTAGATGAAGGGCTTGAACAGCTCCAGCGCCATCTTCTTCGGCAGGCCGCACTGGTGCAGCTTCAGCTCAGGGCCGACGACGATGACCGACCGGCCCGAATAGTCCACGCGCTTGCCCAGCAGGTTCTGCCGGAAGCGGCCCTGCTTGCCCTTCAGCATGTCGGAGAGCGACTTCAGCGGGCGCTTGTTCGTGCCCGTGATGGCGCGGCCGCGGCGACCATTGTCGAACAGCGCGTCCACCGCCTCCTGCAGCATGCGCTTCTCGTTGCGCACGATGATGTCGGGCGCGCGCAGCTCGATCAGACGCTTGAGGCGGTTGTTGCGGTTGATGACGCGACGATACAGGTCGTTCAGGTCGGAGGTCGCGAAGCGGCCACCATCCAGCGGCACCAGCGGACGCAGCTCGGGCGGGATCACCGGCACCACGTCCAGGATCATCCACTCCGGACGCGCGCCGGATTCGCTGAAGGCCTCAATCAGCTTCAGGCGCTTCACCAGCTTCTTGCGCTTGGCCTCGCTGGTGGTCTCCTTCAGCTCCGCGCGCAGGCGCGTGCCTTCCTTGCCCATGTCGAGGCCGGCCAGGATCTCCTTCACCGCCTCGGCGCCGATGCCGACGCGGAAGGCGTCCTCACCGAACTCCTCCTGCTTCTGGTAGAGCTGGTCCTCGTTCACGAGCGAGTGCAGCTTCAGGTCCGTCAGGCCCGGCTCCAACACCACATAGCTCTCGAAGTAGAGGACCTTCTCCAGCTCCTTCAGCGACATGTCCACCATCAGCCCGACGCGGCTGGGCAGGGACTTCAGGAACCAGATGTGGGCCACGGGCGCCGACAGCTCGATATGGCCCATGCGCTCGCGCCGGACCTTGGCGAGCGTCACTTCCACGCCGCACTTCTCGCAGACGATGCCGCGGAACTTCATCCGCTTGTACTTGCCGCACAGGCACTCGTAGTCCTTGATCGGCCCGAAGATGCGGGCGCAGAACAGCCCGTCCCGCTCCGGCTTGAAGGTGCGGTAGTTGATCGTCTCGGGCTTCTTGATCTCGCCATAGGACCAGGAGCGGATCTGCTCCGGCGAGGCCATGGAGATCTTGATCTGGTCGAAGGTCATTGCCTGGCCGGTCTGGCCCAGGATCTTCATCAGCTCGTTCATGCCGCCTCGCTCTTTGCCCGGCGCGCGCGCGGGGCCTTGAAGGGGGTGTGGCGGGGCGCGTCAGGGCGCCCCGCAAAGTGCGAAATCAGGGGCCGCGGTTCTCGAGGTCCACGTTCAGGCCGAGCGACTTCAACTCCTTCACCAGGACGTTGAAGCTCTCGGGGATGCCGGCCTCGAAGCTGTCCTGGTCGCGGACGATCGCCTCATAGACCTTGGTGCGGCCGGACACGTCGTCCGACTTCACCGTCAGCATCTCCTGCAGCGTGTAGGCGGCGCCATAGGCTTCCAGCGCCCAGACCTCCATCTCACCGAAGCGCTGGCCACCGAACTGGGCCTTGCCGCCCAGCGGCTGCTGGGTGACGAGGCTGTAGGGGCCGATGGAACGCGCGTGGATCTTGTCATCCACCAAGTGGTGCAGCTTCAGCATGTAGATGTAGCCGACCGTGACCTTGCGCTCGAAGCGCTCGCCCGAGCGGCCATCGTGCAGCCAGACTTGGCCCGAGGTGTCGAGGCCCGCGCGCTCCAGCATGCCCTCGATGTCGCCCATGCGCGCGCCGTCGAAGACGGGCGTCGCGATGGGGATGCCCTTCTTCAGGTTGTCGCACAGCTCGATCAGCTGGTCCTCGTCCATGGGGGCGATGTCACGCTCGAACACCTCCTCGCCATAGACCTCGCGCAGCTTCGCGTGCAGTTCGTCGCGCACGGCGGAGGAGCGGCGGAAATCTTCCACCAGCTCACCCACCTGGCGGCCGAGATTGGCGCAGGCCCAGCCCAGATGCGTCTCCAGGATCTGACCGACATTCATGCGCGAGGGCACGCCAAGCGGGTTCAGCACCAGGTCCACGCTCGTCCCGTCTTCCAGGAAGGGCATGTCCTCGATGGGCACCACGCGGGAGACAACGCCCTTGTTGCCGTGGCGGCCGGCCATCTTGTCACCGGGCTGCAGCTTGCGCTTCACGGCCACGAAGACCTTGACCATCTTCATCACGCCGGGCGGCAGTTCGTCGCCGCGCTGCAGCTTCTCGACCTTGCTGTCGAAGCGCTTCTGCAGCCGCTCCACCGCCGCGTCGAACTCGCGCTTCAGCGCCTCGATCTCGGCCATGGCGGCATCGTCCGCCACCGCGATCTGGCGCCAGGTCGCCTTCGCGAACTGCTCCAGCACCTCGTCGGTGATGACGGTGCCGGCCTTGACGCCCTTGAAGCCGCCGCTGGCCTTGCGGTTCAGCAGCCGCTCGCGCAGACGGCCGTAGAAGCTGCGCTCCTGGATGGCCTTCTCGTCGTCGCGGTCCTTGGCCAGGCGCTCGATCTCGGCGCGCTCGATCGCCATGGCGCGCTCATCCTTGTCCACGCCGCGGCGGCTGAACACGCGCACATCCACGATGGTGCCGGACACGCCGGGCGGCAGGCGCAGCGAGGTGTCGCGCACGTCGCTCGCCTTCTCGCCGAAGATGGCGCGGAGCAGCTTCTCCTCCGGCGTCATCGGGCTTTCGCCCTTCGGCGTGACCTTGCCGACGAGAATGTCACCAGGGTGCACCTCGGCGCCGACATAGACGATGCCCGCCTCGTCGAGGTTCCGCAGCGCTTCCTCACCGACATTCGGGATGTCGCGGCTGATCTCCTCCTGGCCCAGCTTCGTGTCACGCGCCATCACCTCGAATTCCTCGATGTGGATGGAGGTGAACACGTCATCGCGCGCGATGCGCTCGCTGATGAGGATGCTGTCCTCGAAGTTGTAGCCGTTCCAGGGCATGAAGGCGCAGAGCACGTTGCGGCCCAGCGCCAGCTCGCCCAGTTCCGTGGACGGACCGTCGGCGATGATCTCGCCCGCGCTCACCTTGTCGCCCACCTTCACCAGCGGGCGCTGGTTGATGCAGGTGCTCTGGTTGGAGCGCTGGAACTTCCGCAGGCGATAGATGTCCACGCCCACCGTCTGCCCGTCATTGCCGGTTGCGCGCACCACGATGCGCGCGCCGTCGATCTGGTCCACCACGCCGTCGCGCCGGGCGGAGATGGCGGCACCCGAATCCCGGGCCACCGCGGCTTCCATGCCCGTGCCCACCAGCGGCGCGTCGCTCTTGATGAGCGGCACGGCCTGGCGCTGCATGTTGGAGCCCATCAGCGCGCGGTTGGCGTCGTCGTTCTCCAGGAACGGGATCAGCGCGGCCGCGACCGAGACAAGCTGCTTGGGCGAGACGTCGATCGCCGTCACCTCCTCGGGCTTCACCAGACGGAAGTCACCGCCCTGGCGCACGCTCACCAGTTCGGAGCGGAACTCGCCCGTCTCGGCATCCACCTCGGCATCGGCCTGGGCAACGACCAGCTTCTCCTCCTCCATGGCGGAGAGGTAGCGCGGGTCGCCCACGATCTTGCCTTCCTTCACGAGGCGATAGGGCGTCTCGATGAAGCCGTACTTGTTCACCCGCGCGAAGGTGGCGAGGGAGTTGATCAGGCCGATGTTCGGCCCTTCCGGCGTCTCGATGGGGCAGATGCGGCCGTAATGCGTCGGGTGAACGTCACGCACCTCGAAGCCCGCGCGCTCACGCGTCAGACCGCCCGGGCCGAGCGCCGAAAGGCGGCGCTTGTGCGTCACCTCGGAGAGCGGGTTGGTCTGGTCCATGAACTGGGACAGCTGCGAGGAACCGAAGAACTCCCGCACCGCCGCCGCCGCCGGCTTCGCATTGATCAGGTCATGCGGCATCACGGTGTCGATATCCACCGACCCCATGCGCTCCTTGATCGCGCGGTCCATGCGCAGCAGGCCGACGCGGTACTGGTTCTCCATGAGCTCGCCCACCGAGCGCACGCGCCGGTTGCCGAGGTTGTCGATGTCGTCGATGGAGCCGCGGCCATCCTTCAGGTCCATCAGCACGCGCATGGTGCTGACGATGTCCTGCTTGCGCAGCGTACGCAGGTAGTCGGGCGCCTCCTCCAGCGAGAAACCCAGCCGCATGTTCATCTTCACGCGGCCCACCGCCGAGAGGTCATAGCGGTCGGCGTCGAAGAAGAGGCCCTTGAACAGCGTCTCCGCGGTTTCCGGCGTCGGCGGCTCGCCCGGGCGCATGACCCGGTAGATGTCCATCAGCGCCTCTTCGCGGTTGCTGTTCTTGTCCACCACAAGGGTGTTTCGCATCCAGGGCCCGACCGACTGGTCGATCGCCAGCGTGGGCAGGCGGTCCAGCCCGGCATCCTCGATGGCGGCGAGCTTGGCCTCGGTCAGCTCCTCGCCGGCCTCGGCCCAGATTTCGCCCGTCTCGTAGTTGACGAGGTCCTCGGCCATGAAGCGGCCCAGCAGGTCGGCGCGGCCGACCAGAACCTCGGTGGTCCCGGCTTCCGCGATCTTGCGGGCGGCGCGGGGCGTCATCTTGGTGTCCTTCTCGGCCACCACGGCGCCGGTGCGCGCATCCACCAGCGGCTCCAGCAGCTTGATGCCCTTGAAGCTGTCCGGATCGAAGGCGCGCGACCAGCCCTTGGGCGAGCGGGTGAACACCACCTGGCCATAAAAGGCGGACAAGATTTCCTCGGCGTCCATGCCGCGGATTTCGGCCGGGTCCATCTCCAGCCCCTGGGCGGCGCGGTCCACGCGCTTCGCCTCGGTGGCGGCGCTGTCCAGCGCCATCAGCAGGGTGGAGGCCGGCAGCTTGCGCTTGCGGTCGATGCGGACGTAGCAGATGTCCTTGGCGTCGAACTCGAAGTCGAGCCAGGAACCGCGATAGGGAATGACGCGCGCGGCGAACAGGTACTTGCCGCTGCTGTGCGTCTTGCCGCGGTCATGGTCGAAGAACACGCCAGGCGAGCGGTGCATCTGGCTGACGATGACGCGCTCGGTGCCATTGATGATGAAGGTGCCGTTGTCCGTCATGAGCGGCATGTCGCCCATGTAGACGTCCTGCTCCTTGATGTCGCGGACGGAACGCGCGCCGGTGTCCTCGTCCAGGTCCCAGACGATCAGGCGCAGCTTCACCTTCAGCGGCGCGGCGAAGGTCAGGCCGCGCTGGATGCATTCCTCGACGTCGTACTTCGGCTCCTCCAGCTCGTACTGGACGAATTCCAGACGGCCACGGCCCGCGAAGTCATTGATGGGGAAGACGGACTTGAACACCTCCTGCAGGCCGGTATTGGTCCGGCTGTCAGGATGCGTCTCCATCTGCAGGAAATTGGCGTAGGAGGCGCGCTGCACGTCAATCAGGTTCGGCATCGGCGCGATCTCGGGTAGCCGCCCGAAGCTCTTGCGGATCCGCTTGCGTGCCGTGAACGACTTGCTGATGGCGTTCATGCCTGTTCCGCTTTCCTATCAAGGCTTGATGCGCGGACCCATCGCCCGGCATCGGTAGTTTGGGCTCCAGCGGGCACCCTGCCCCCCGGAACAGCCAGAGGGGCGGCAATCAGACCCTGATTGCCACCCGCCCCAACCTGGTAGAAACCGTGGCGCCGAAGGTGGCGCCGCGGGATTACTTGACTTCGACCTTGGCGCCGTTTTCTTCCAGCACCTTCTTGATCTTGTCCGCCTCTTCCTTCGACACGTTTTCCTTCACGGTCTTCGGAGCGCCTTCGACCAGGTCCTTGGCTTCCTTCAGGCCCAGGCCGGTGATGGTGCGGATTTCCTTGATCACGTTGATCTTCTTGTCGCCACCGGAGGCAAGGATCACGGTGAACTCGGTCTGCGCCTCAGCGGCGGGCGCGGCGGCGCCACCGGCGGCCGGAGCGGCGGCAACCGCCACCGGCGCGGCGGCGGAGACGCCCCACTTCTCTTCCAGCATCTTGGAGAGCTCGGCGGCCTCCAGGACGGTCAGGGCGGACAGCTCATCAACGAGCTTAGCGAGATCGGCCATATGCGTATTCCTTCGATTTAATAGCTTGACTGTGGCTTGACAACCCCACCGCGCCACGCGGCAGGGCCAGAGTGTTCGGTGGCAGCCTCGGCCCCCTGTGCGGGGAGAGGACGCGCGACCCGGTGCCGGGGCGAAGCCCGGCCAGGGTCACGCGGCGTCCTTCTCCGCATAGGCCTTCAGCACCCGCGCCATCTGCCCGCCAGGTGCTTGCAGCACCCCGGCGATCCGCGTGGCCGGGGTCTGGATCAGACCCACAAGCCCCGCGCGCAGCGTCTCCAGCGACGGCAGCTCGGCCAGCGCCTTGACCCCTTCCGGGGCCAGGTTCTGGGTGCCGAGTGCGCCGCCCAGGATCACGAACTTGTCGTTCGTCTTGGCGAACTCCACGGCGGTCTTCGCCACCGCCACAGGGTCCGTCGACCACGCAAGCGCGGTCGGACCCTTCAGCAGCGGCGCGATGCCCTGGAAGCGGGTGCCGTCGAGGGCGCGAGTGGCCAGCCGGTTCTTCGCGACCTTGTACGTCGCGCCCGCGGCCCGCATCTTCCGGCGCAGATCATCCACCGCCGCGACCGTCAGACCCTTGTTCTGGGCGACGAGGACGAAGGAGGTCTCACCGAAGACGCCGACCAGGGACTCGACGAACGCGCGCTTTTCCGTGCGGTCCAATTCACGTCTCCGTCGGTGGCCGGAACCTTTTGGAAGGGCGCCGGCCGGTTCACACGGGGGTGGCGGGACCATTCCCCCCACCCCGTTCGCCTGTCGTTGCCGGAAAGCCAAGCCATCATCGCCCAGGCGCTCGCGCCCAGGGATGGCATCTCGGTTCCCCGTCTCATGCGGGCGGGGCGGACCCCTTCAAGCTGCCCGTTGCCGGGCGGCACCTGCAATCTCCGACAGGATCGGCGGGGGCGAACCCCCGCCTGCGCGGCCAGGCCCCGGAGGGCCGGGCCGAATTCCGTTCAGCCCGCGCCGATGGTGGACACGTCCACCTTCACGCCCGGACCCATGGTGGAGGACACGGCCACCTTCTTCACATAGGTGCCCTTGGCGCCCGTGGGGCGCGACTTCTGGATGGCGTCCACGAAGGCGCGGGCGTTGTCCAGCAGCTTGTCGGCGTCGAAGCTCGCCTTGCCGATGCCGGCGTGGACAATGCCAGCCTTCTCCGCGCGGAACTCCACCTGGCCAGCCTTGGCGGCGGTCACGGCACCCTTTACGTCCATGGTGACGGTGCCGAGCTTCGGGTTGGGCATCAGGCCGCGCGGGCCCAGCACCTTACCGAGGCGACCGACGAGCGCCATCATATCCGGCGTCGCGATGCAGCGGTCGAAGTCGATCTTGCCTTCCTGCACGGCGGCGGCGAGGTCATCGGCGCCCACCACGTCGGCGCCGGCGGCCAGCGCCTCCTCGGCCTTCGGGCCGCGGGCGAAGACGCCCACGCGGACCGACTTGCCGGTGCCATTGGGCAGGCCCACCACGCCGCGGACCATCTGGTCGGCATGGCGCGGGTCAATGCCGAGGTTCATCGAGATCTCGATGCTCTCGTCGAACTTGGCCTTCGCATTGGCCTTGGCCAGGGCGATGGCTTCCTCGAGCGGGTAGAGCTTGGCGCCATCCACCTGGGCGGACAGGGCCTTCATGCGCTTGGTCATCTTGGCCATGGCTCAGCCCTCCACCACGGTCATGCCCATGGAACGGGCGGAACCGGCCAGCATGCGAACCGCGGCTTCCTCGTCCACGCAGTTCATGTCCTTCATCTTGACCTTGGCGATCTCGAGCAGCTGCGACTTCGTCACGCGGCCCACCATCGCGCCCTTGCCGGGGGTAGTGCTGCCCTTCTCGATCTTCGCCGCCTTCAGCAGGAAGTAGGTGTTGGGCGGGGTCTTCGTGATGAAGGAGAAGGTGCGGTCCGTGTACGCGGTGATGACGACGGGCGTCGGCGTGCCCGGCTCCATCTGCTGCGTCGCCGCGTTGAATTCCTTCACGAACTGCATGATGTTCAGCCCGCGCTGACCCAGCGCCGGGCCCACCGGCGGCGACGGGTTCGCCTTGCCGGCCGGGATCTGCAGCTTGATGTAGCCTGCGATCTTCTTTGCCATGAACCTGTTCAGTCCTCTCGCGTTGTGAGAGACCCGCGGTGCCAGCGGCCCCCCGCCAAGTGGGGCGAGGACAACCTCCCGCGTTTCTCCACCCCGGCGGCGTGGCCTCCGGGGTTGAAGCGGGGCGCGTAGCGCGGAATCCCAAGGGTGTCCATCCCCGCCCGGGGCACGGAATGCGTGCCCCTCGTCCAGCGCATGGGTCGCATCCCGCCCCCCTGCCCTGGACGCGGCCCGCGACCCGGCCCCATCCTGCGGCGGTGAGTAGCATCGCCCCCCCGTCCCGCATTCTCGTCGGCATCCTTTTCATGGTCACCGCGGGGTTGCTGTTTCCCGTCATGGGGGGCTTCGCGAAGCTGCTGGGGCAGGACTATTCCTCCCTGCAGATCTCCTGGGCGCGGGCCTTCGGGCATATCCTGTTCCTCTCCGCCCTCTTCATGCCGCGCATGGGGTTGGCGCTGTTCCGCACCAAGCGGCCGGGGCTGCAGTTGGCGCGGTCCTCCATGCTGTTCACGTCCAACCTTTGCTTCTTCTATGCCATCGCGTTCATTCCGCTGGCCAAGGCGGCCGCCATCTCGCTGGCGGCACCACTGATCGTGGCGCTGCTGGCCTGGCCCATCCTGAAGGAGCGAACCACTTGGGGCCGCGTCATCGCGCTGCTGATCGGCTTCGTCGGCGTGCTGGTGGTGATCCGGCCCGGAACGGCGCTGTTCCACTGGGCCTCGCTCTTCATCCTGACCAGCGCCACCGCCTATGGCGTCTACCAGATCCTGACGCGGCTGATCGCGAGTTCGGACTCGCCTGAGACCTCCGCCCTCTATTCCGCCTTCGTGGGCGGCTTCGGCATGCTGGTGGTGCTGCCGTTCGTCTGGCTGACGCCCGCGAGCCTGTTGGATGTGGGGCTGTTCATCGGGGTGGGGGTGCTGGGGGCGCTCGGCCACTACTGCGTGGCGCGGGCCTTCGGCTATGCGCCGGCCAACATCATCTCGCCCTTCCAGTATTTCCAGCTGCTGGGATCGGTGGCGGTGGGCTGGCTGCTGTTCACCGAGTTCCCGGACAGCATGACCTGGCTGGGGGCGGCCATCATCTGCGGGGCGGGGCTGTATATCGGCTGGAGCCAGACGCGGCGGCGGCCCGCGTAAAGCGGGCGCCGCCGAAGACGGCGCCCGGCAAGGGGTGTCGGAGAGGCCTAAAGCTTCTCGACCTGCCCGTATTCCAGTTCCACCGGGGTGGAGCGGCCGAAGATGGACACGCTGACCTTCACCCGGCCCTTCTCCTCGTCCACCTCTTCCACCGTGCCGTTGAAGCTGGTGAAGGGGCCGTCGGAGACGCGCACCTGCTCGCCCACCTCGAACAGCACCGCGGGGCGGCGGGGCTTCTCGGCCCCCTCCTGCACGGCGTTGACGATGCGCATCGCCTCGGCCTCGGTGATGGGCTGGGGCTTGTTGCGCGCGCCGAGGAAGCCCGTGACCTTGGGCGTGTCGCGCACCAGGTGCCAGGTGTCGTCGGTCATTTCCATCTTCACCAGGACATAGCCCGGGAAGAACTTGCGCTCGGCGTCCACCTTCTGGCCGCGGCGCACCTCGGTCACCTGCTCGGTCGGCACCAGGATGTCGTCGATCCGGTCCGCCAGGCCGGATTTGGCCGCCTGCGCGCGAATCTGCTCGGCGATCTTCTTTTCGAAGCCCGAATAGACATGCACCACATACCAACGCTTGTCGGCCATCGGCCTGAACCCCGCTTGCGCTGTCACAGACCGAACACCCAGCCCATCAGGAGCTGGATGATCTGGTCCACGATCAGGAAAAATACCGCCGCGAGCGCCGACAGGGCCAGCACCAGGCCGGTGGTGATGAGCGTCTCCTTGCGTGTCGGCCAGGTGACCTTGGAGGTCTCCTGCCGCACTTCCCGGACGAATTGGACGGGGTCGGGTCTGGCCAAGGTGCTGTGTCCTGAAACGTCGCCGCAATATGCGGCCTCTGAAAGCATGACGGCGGCCGTTGTGCAACGTGCCGCCGCCAAGCCTGTCAAATCTGGCAGGGGTGGAGGGTCTCGAACCCCCAACCTCCGGTTTTGGAGACCGGCGCTCTAGCCAATTGAGCTACACCCCTCCGCGGCAACCGCGCCGGGGGTTATCCCCCCTGCGCGGCCGCGCCGCAAGCGGGCCTTACTTCGAAATGCTGGCGACGACGCCCGCACCCACGGTGCGGCCACCCTCGCGGATCGCGAAACGAAGCCCCTCATCCATCGCGATCGGCGCGATCAGCTCCACGTCCATCGAGACGTTGTCGCCGGGCATCACCATCTCGACGCCCTCGGGCAGCTGCACCACGCCCGTCACGTCCGTCGTGCGGAAGTAGAACTGCGGACGATAGTTCGTGAAGAACGGCGTGTGGCGGCCGCCCTCCTCCTTCGTCAGGATGTACGCCTCCGCCTTGAACTTCGAGTGCGGCTTGATCGAACCGGGCGCCGCCAGAACCTGCCCGCGCTCCACATCCTCGCGCTTCGTGCCGCGCAGCAGCGCGCCGATGTTGTCGCCCGCCTGGCCCTGGTCCAGCAGCTTGCGGAACATCTCAACGCCCGTGACGACCGTCTTCACCGTGTCCTTCAGGCCCACGATCTCGACTTCCTCACCGACCTTGATCACGCCACGCTCCACGCGGCCCGTCACCACCGTGCCGCGACCCGAGATCGAGAACACGTCCTCGACCGGCATCAGGAACGGACGGTCAATCGCGCGCTCCGGCTGCGGAATGTAGCTGTCCACCGCCGCCATCAGCTCCAGCACCGCCTGCTCGCCGATCTCAGGCTGCTTGTCCTCCAGCGCGCACAGCGCAGAGCCCTTGATGATGGGGATGTCGTCGCCAGGGAACTGGTAGGAGGACAGCAGCTCGCGCACCTCCATCTCCACCAGCTCGACCAGGTCGGGGTCCGCCATGTCCATCTTGTTCAGGAACACCACCAGCGCGGGAACGCCCACCTGGCGCGCCAGCAGGATGTGCTCGCGCGTCTGCGGCATCGGGCCATCCGCCGCCGACACCACCAGGATCGCGCCGTCCATCTGCGCGGCACCCGTGATCATGTTCTTCACGTAGTCCGCGTGGCCAGGGCAGTCCACATGCGCGTAGTGGCGGTTCTGCGTCTCGTATTCCACATGCGCCGTCGAGATCGTGATCCCGCGCGCACGCTCCTCAGGCGCCTTGTCGATCTGGTCGTACGCCGTGAACGTCGCACCACCCGTCTTCGCCAGCGTCTTCGTGATAGCCGCCGTCAACGACGTCTTGCCATGGTCCACATGGCCGATCGTCCCAATGTTGCAGTGCGGCTTGTTCCGCTCAAACTTCGCCTTGGCCATCTGTGGTCCCGCTCCGCGAATGATCGTTCCTGAAACCGCATCCGCGCGAGCGCGACCCAGCGGGAGCACCACCCTGGAGCGGGTGAGGGGAATCGAACCCCCGTAGCCAGCTTGGAAGGCTGGTGCTCTACCATTGAGCTACACCCGCGCCGAGGCGGACGCCTGCATCACGCCAGGAGCGCCACCCCATATCGGGACGGCACCCGCTGCTCGCGCCGGGAATATGGAGGGGGCTGGATTCGAACCAGCGTAGGCGCAAGCCAACGGATTTACAGTCCGTCCCCTTTAGCCACTCGGGCACCCCTCCGCACGCGGGCGAGAGCGGACGCCTTCAAGCGGTTTCGCCGCCCCCTGTCAATGCGGGCTGCCGCGCCGTCAACGCGCCAAGGCGATGGGCGAGACCGTTCTCCTCCAGGAAGGCACGGTAGATGGAGAAATTGCGCGCATAGGCCGCCTCGAAGGGCGCGAAATCCGCGCCCTCCAGCATCGCCTCCAGATCCATGGCGCCGGCGAGCTGCATCTCGATCGCGGGGAGATCGAAGACATCCGCCATCTCGCGCGTGCGGGTGTCATAGACGATGGGAATGGCGGGTATGCCCTGCTGCAGGGCCATCACGTTTCCGTGCAGGCGCAGCCCCAGCACCACATCCACATGGGCGGCCAAGTCCTCGGCCCAGCTCTCGATGTCGATATGGGCCGCCATGTGCCGCCCGAGCAGCTGCGCCACCTGCGCGTCACCCGAGAGGCCATACAGGCCCAGCACCTCCCGCAGCCGCCCGGCACGCAGCGTGGGCGCGCCAAGGGCCAGCAACATCTCCTCCCGCTCGCCCTGCGCGTAGAGACGGCTGCCGGGACGCCGCGCCACCTCCGCCAGCAGGCGCCGCTGCGCAATCTGGGAGAGGCCGTGGCTCGGCGTGTACTCGCCCTGCAGATGCCGGTTCAGCGTCAGGCCCAGGCGCCCGGTCCGGGCCTGCACGGGACGGATGGGGCGTGTGGGCGCGCCGGAGCGGTAGAAGCTCGGGCAGCCGATGATGCGCGTGTTGCGGATGCCGAGCGCCGCCAGCACCTCGGCCGAGTACACGCCCCGCACACCGAGGCTCTCGGATTTCTCCGCCACCAGGCGCCAGAAGGCCACCGAGCCCTCCGGCAGGCTCAGGCGGCGGTAGGAGGCGGCCTGCGCGCCCACCCCCAGCGCCACCACTGGCCCGGTCAGGTGCCGCAGCAGGGGCACCACATGGCCGAAGTCCAACCCCTCCATGAGGTAGTTGGAGCCGCGGATGATCGTGATGTCCGGCTGTTCCTGTGGCCAGTGCTTCCGCTCGCCGGCGGCGGCGAAGCCCAGCTGCGTGACCTTGGTCGCGTCAAGGTGCCGCAGTGTCGCGTCATAGACCAGCAAGTCGCCGGTGTTGATGCCGCGCGCGCCGAAGAAGGCCTCGGGGTCGGGAATGCGAAGTTCCGCCCCCGCCAGGCCGGTCCGCACGGAGGCACCGGCATTGAGGACGAAGACATGCATCCAGGGGGACCCCCTCGGGCAGCAATGGTGCGGTCAAGAAGATTCGAACTTCCACGGGGTTGCCCCCACTAGCACCTCAAGCTAGCGCGTCTACCATTCCGCCATGACCGCGACGCGGTGGGGGCTGTAGCGCATGATCCCGCCCGGTTCAACTGACCCGATGACGAATCTCTCCTGGACCATCTCCGAGGGGCTGACCCCCTACCCTGATGCGCTGGCCGCCATGGAGGCCCGCGTGGCCGCCATCCGCGCCGGAACCGCACCGGAATGCGTCTGGCTGGTCGAGCACCCGCCCAGCTACACCGCCGGCACCAGCGCCAAGCCCGAGGAGCTGGTGGAGACCCGTTTCCCGGCTTTCGCGGCCGGCCGCGGTGGGCAATGGACCTACCACGGACCTGGCCAGCGCACCGCCTATGTCATGCTGGACCTGACGCAGGCGCATGGCACGGTGAAGCCGCGCGACGTGCGCGCCTATGTGCATGGCCTAGAGGAATGGATGATCCGCGCGCTGGACCGCTTCAACATCCGCGGCGAGCGGCGCGAGGGCCGGGTGGGCATCTGGGTGGTGAAGCCGGGCGGTGTGGAATGCAAGATCGGCGCGATCGGCGTGCGGGTCACCCGCTGGGTGTCGTGGCACGGCATCGCGCTGAACCTGGAGCCGGACCTCAGCCATTTCGGCGGCATCATCCCCTGCGGCATCCGCGAGCATGGGGTGACCAGCCTGCATGACCTCGGCGTGCTGGCCAGCATGGAGGAGCTGGACAGCGCGCTGAAATCCGCCTGGGGAGAGGTGTTCGGCGAGCCCGAGAGCGCTCAGTAGCCCAGCTTCGGGTCCACCGCCTGGGACAGCGGCTCGCCCGCCAGCAGGCGGCGCGCATTCTCGGCGAAAAGGGCCGCCACCACCTTGTCGCGCTCCGGGTGCAGCCCGCCGATATGGGGCAGCACCACGCAGTTGGGGGTGGTCCAGAAGGGGTGGCTCTGGGGCAATGGCTCCTCGCGGAACACGTCCAGCACCGCGCCCGCGATCACGCCGTCCTTCAGGGCCTGGACAAGTTCCTCGTCCACGATGGCGGAACCGCGGCCGAAATTGATCAGCCAAGCGTCGCGCTTCATCCGCCCGATTCGCGCGGCGTTCATCAGGTTGTCGGTCTCGGGCGTGGCGGGCAGCAGCAGCAGCACGAAGTCCGACTGCGCCAGCACCGCGTCGGTCTCGTCCGGGCCGAACACCTGCTCCACATGCGGCACGGCGCCGGGGCTGCGGCGGGTGCCGATGACGCGCATCTCCAGCGCGGCCGCCTTGCGCGCCAGCTCCACGCCGATGGCACCCAGGCCCAATATACCCAGCGTCTTTCCCGCCAGGGTGGCCGCCACACGCCGTGTCCAGCGCGATTCCCGCTGGTCCATGGCGGCGGCGTGATAGGGCTTCGTGATGTGGAAAAGCGCGCCCAGGATGTTCTCGGGCATCTGCACGCGGTGGGTCCCGCGCGCGCAGCACAGCGTGACGTCGGAACGGAGGTCCGCCCGGCCGATCCAGTTCTCCACGCCGGCCGTCAGCGCCTGCACCCAGCGCAGCTTGGGCATCTGCGCCAACAGGCCCGGCGGGGCGCCCCAGGCCAGCAGCCCCTCGGCCTCGGCCAGCAGGGCAGCGTCAGGCGTCTCGGCCCGTTTCAGCTCCTGGATGCGGAAACGCCCCGCCACGCCGGCCTCTTCCAAGGCGCGGCGATACGGGGCGGTGTTGTCGTGCCAGAGAAGCAGAAGCGGGGCCATGACGTCTCCTGGGTTTTGCCCAGGCTAGCGCCATCAGCCCCGTGCGGTCACCTCAGGGTCCGCGCGCGAGAAAACCGCGCTGCTGCGGCGCGCCCGGGCGGCGACGCCCCTCGCTGCCCGCAGGCTTCACGAAGCTGCGCGGGGCGGAGCTGCGCTCCTCCCGGTGGTCGCCGCGCGGCGCGGGCTTGGCCGGGCGCTGCGGCCCGGGCCGGCCGCGCTGCGGGCGGGCGGGGGTGGCGCGGTCATCCAGCGGGCGCGAACGGTCGGTGCGGATGTCCGAGGTCTCGATCTTCTGGCGCGTGGTGCGCTCGATCGCGCGCAGCAGTCCGATCTCGTCCGGGGCCACCAGCGCGATGGCCTGGCCCGAGGCGCCGGCACGCGCGGTGCGGCCGATGCGGTGGACATAGGTCTCGGGCACTTCCGGCAGCTCGTGCTGGATGACATGCGTCACGTCCGGCACATCAATGCCGCGCGCCGCGATGTCGGTCGCCACCAGGATGGGCGCGCGGCCGGACTTGAACTCGGCCAGGGCGCGCTCACGCTGGGACTGGCCCTTGTTGCCATGGATGGCGTTGGCGCTGAGCCCGTCCTGCTCCAGCGACTTCACGATCTTGTCGGCGCCATGCTTGGTGCGGGCGAAGACCAGCACGCGGCCCACGCCATCCTCCTTGAGCAGCTTGGCGAGCGTCGCGCGCTTCTGCCCGCCTTCCAGGATGATGCAGCGCTGGTTCACGCGCTCGGCCGTGGTGGCGACGGGCGTCACCTCGATCCGCACGGGTTCACGCAGCATGTCGGCCGCGAGCTTCGCGATGTCGGGCGGCATGGTGGCCGAGAAGAACAGCGTGGTGCGGTCCGTCGGCACCGCGCGGACCACCTGCCGGATGGCGGGCAGGAAGCCGCGGTCCAGCATCTGGTCGGCCTCGTCCAGCACCAGGATCTGGGTGTGATCCAGGCGCGCGGCGCGGCTGTTCATGTGGTCCAGCAGGCGGCCGGGGGTGGCCACCACCACGTCCACGCCGCGGGCCAGCGCCCGCTGCTGCGGTGCATGGCCCACGCCGCCGAAGATGGTGGCGACGGAGAAGCCCATGTGCTTGCCATAGGCCTTGAAGCTGTCGGCGATCTGGCTGGCCAGCTCGCGCGTCGGGCTCAGCACCAGCACGCGACAGCCGCCCTTGGGCGGGCGGCCGGGCGTCTCGGCCAGGCGGTGCAGGATGGGCAGGGCGAAGGCGGCGGTCTTCCCGGTGCCGGTCTGGGCGATGCCCAGCACGTCACGGCCCGACAGCACGGTCGGGATGGCCTTGGTCTGGATGGGGGTGGGGGCGGTGTAACCGGCCTCTTCCAGCGCGCGCAGCAGCAGCGGGTTGAGGTTCATTTCAGCGAAAGTGGTCATGATAAATCCAGCAGCGCGGCGCCGCGTCACGGGCCGCGAAGTTCAGGGTGGACACCCCGCGTGGCTGGGCTGATCCGGGAGAGAGCATCGGGAATCCGGCAGTTCGGCTGCCTGGTGCGCCACGATAAGGGCCGTGGCACGGCGCCGCTCACGCGGCCGGATCCGGGCGGGGTGCTTCCCCGCTGACGCCGGACACATGATGCATCGCAGCAAAAAAAGCAAGGGGTCTCGAGGTTAAAGTGTCGGAAGGCGTTGGAATCCTGGCTCGCCGGGGGGTTCGGCGAAGCTCTCCTCGATGGCGGTCACACGCGCCAGCGGCGGCCCCAGCCGGCAGGCCGAGACCACCGCCTGCACCGCCGGCGTCTCGCCCGCCAGCAAGGCCTCGACCGTGCCGTCGGCACGGTTGCGGACCCAGCCGGATAGCCCGTGCCGCTCCGCCTCCGCCAGCAGCCAGTCGCGGAAGCCCACCCCCTGCACGCGGCCCGTGATGCGCAGCCGCAGGGCGGTCACGGCGCCAGTTCCAGCAGCCGCACGGCGAGGCGCAGGTCGGTCGCCACCTTCTCCCGCCGTTCCTCGGCCATCCAGTCGAGGCCCCATTGCTCCTCCTGGAACAGCTCATCCAGGATGGAAAGGCGATGCGCCTCCTCCACGGCCAGGGCGCCGCGCTGCACGGCCAGGCCCAGCACCAGGCTGCCCAGCGCCGGCACCAGCACGCCCAGGGCGGACAGCCGCAGCGCGTCAAGCCGCGCCACCGCGCGGGCCAGGGCGGCCAGGGCCACGGGTTCCTGCGCCACGGGCATCAGCCCATCCGTCACCGCCAGCCGCGCGCCCAGCACCTCGGCCGACCAGTCGAGCCAGGGTTGCCAGCCCGCATGCTGGCGGGCGGCCAGCACCGGATCCTCGGCGCGGTAGCAGAGCAGGTCGGTCTCGCCATACTTGGCGATGGCCAGCATGGTGGCCTCCGGCGCGGGCGCGATGCGCTCCGCCGCGGTGCCGATGAGGCGCGAGAGCGGCACGTCCTCCCAGCTCATCTCGCCATCGCGGGCGCCGCCGGCGGCCTGCCATTCGGCGGCCAGCGCCTCGGCCAGCGCGCGGGTCTGCACGGCCAGCGTCCCGCCACCCGGCAGACGCACCGGCTTGCCGTCGAGATGCACGGCGAAACCCTCCGCCGCGGGCACGACCGAGGCATGGTCCCAGAAACGCTTCATGCGCTCATCCTAGCGTCTGATCCGCGGAGGCGGAATCGCCGGAGCGGTGAATCAGTCGCTGAAACAAAGCGAGGCCGTGATCCATCCAGGTGGATCACGGCCTAACGCCGCAGGAAACCGCGCAAAAGCTCGTTCACCGCCGGGGGCGCACCCGGGATGGCGCCCTCGGCCGGCGCGGTCTCGGTGGTGGCGGGCGTGGGGTTGGCGGGCACCGGCCCATCCCGCCCGCCACGCGCGATGCGCAGCGTGGTGGCGCAATCGGGCAGCGAGGGCATGCCGCCACCGCCCAGGGCGCCGGCGATGAGGCCCGCCCCCTCCAGCCGGGGCGCCATCAGCCGCCCGGTCAGCGGCACAGGGGCACGGACGCGCAGCCCGGCCACGCGCAGGTCAGTCAGCAGGCGCATGGCCAGCACCTCGTCGGAGAGACGAATCGTCCCCTCCCCCGCCACGCGCCCCGCCGCGCCGTCAAGGAACAGCGTCGTCACCCGCGCCAGCCCCTGCTCCACATCGGTGCGGAAGGCGAGGCAGGCCAGCGGCGCGCCGGGGGCCAGCAGCGGCGTGAGCTGCTGCAAGGTCTGGCCCAGCCCGCCGCCCAGCCGGGCGTCAATGACGGCCACGCCCAGATGCCCCGTCAGCGTTGCCGCCAGGGCGCGCAGCTCGGCCCCCTGCCCGCGCAGATCCATCTCGAGATCGGCCCGCCCGCCCGTGGGCGCCTGGGTGCCGATGGAAGCGAGCAGCGCCGCGAGGTCGAGTCCCTGCCCGCCCCCGGACACCTGCACCAGCGGCACCTGCCCGCGCGCATCGGCCGCCACCCTCAGCGTGAGCCGCCCGCCGGGCACATTCGCGGCGAAGGGGTTCAGCCGCGCCTCGCCCGCCGCGTTCACGAAGCGGCCCTCGACGGCGGTGGCGGCCAGGCCGGGCTGCACCAGCTCGGCCAGGGTGAAGCGCAGGTCGGCGTCGAAACCCCGCAGGAAGGCGAGGTCGAGCGGCGTGGCCGGGATCAGCCGCGCCGGCTCCGCCGGGGTGGGGGCCGGCGCGGCGGGCGCGGGCACACCCGCACCCGCCGGGGCGGCCGGCAGCCGCAATGCCCCCAGGTCGAGCCGCCGCGATTGGACCTGCCCCCGCATGCGCGGCCGGTCGGCCCAGCCCAACTGTAGCGAGCCTGCCAGGTCACCCGCCGAGGATTCGGCGGTGAACTGGCTGATGGACACGCCCTCCTGCCCGCGCACCGTCAGGTCCGCCCGGAGCGCGAGGCCGGTCACCGGCGGCAGCGGCCGACCCGCCAGCGGCGACAGGGCGGCGAGCTCCGGCACATCCGCCTCCAACCGCAGCGCCTGGGGCCAATTGCCGGCCACCGTCATCACCGCCTGGCCGGAGGCCACTCGCGCCGTGACCTCGGCGGGGCCACCAGCCATGAGGGCGGCGGGCGGGGCACGCAGCGCGACCTCCAGCGGCGCGCCGCGCCAAGCGAGGCGGGCATTGCCTTCCAGCGGCGCGTCCGGCGCGGGCAGGCGCAGCTCCAGCGCGGCGAGGGTGACGCCCATGACCTCGCCCCCCGTGGCGCGGAGCTCGAGGTTGCTGAAGCGGGGCGGCCCCTCCCCCAGCCCGCCCTCGGCGCGCAGGGAGACACCGGTCAGCGCCGGCAGCGGCTGCCCGACCAGCGGCGAGAGGGCGGCCAGGGCCGGAACTTCTCCCGCAATACGCCCCTGAACCACGGCACCACGGCGCTGGCCTTCGACGGAAAGCCGCGCCCCGGCGGCGGTGAGGTTCAGCGCGAAGGGGGCCTCGCCCGCGCCCATCCAGGCCTGGGGCGGGGCCACCTCCCCTTCCAGGACCAGCGGCGTGGCCCGCCATTCACCGCGCGCGGCCAGGGCCAGCGGCGCGCCGGCCGAGGGGCTGGTGAGGGTCGCCTCGGCCAGGGTGAAGGTCTCGCCGCCATGGGTCACCCGCCAATCCGCGAGGCGGGCGGCGCGCAGGTCGAGCGTCATGGGCTCCCGTGCTTCGCCGGGCGCCGGCGCGGGCACGGCGGCCTCGGGCGCGGCGGCACGCGCCCAGGCATTGGCATCCAGGCGCAGCACGCCGCCCGTCAGTTCCAGCCGGTCCACTTCCACATGGCCACGGCTCAGCGGCAGGATGGCGAGGCGCAGCGTGGCATCCTCGATGGACAGGATGGGCGCGCCATCGGCCCCCGTGGCCGTGATGCGGCTGGCGCCCAGGCTGGGCGTCAGGGCCGGGCGCAGCGTCAGCGGCCCCTCGATGCGGACCGGATGGCCCAGCGCCTGGCTCGCCGCGCGTTCGGCGCGCGGGCGGAAGGCATCGGCGTCGAAGAACAGCATGAAGCCCGCCACCGCCAGCAGCGGCAGCGCGACGACCACGGCCAGCAGGCCGATCAGAAATTTCTTCATGCGAGGCGCCGGGGGGGCTTGGGGGCGGGGTTGTCGAAGCCCAGGAAGCGCATGGTTTCCTCCATGTGCGGCGGGGGCGCGGCCATGGCCTCGAGCACCCCGCCATCAGGGTGCGGCACCCGCAAGGCGCGGGCGTGCAGGTGCAAACTGCCTGACAGCCCCTCGAGATGCGCGGCCGCACCGCCATATTTTCCATCGCCCAGGATGGGCGTGCTGAGGGCGGTGGCGCAGTGGACGCGCAGCTGGTGGGTGCGGCCGGTGTGCGGCTTCATCTCCAGCAGGGCGGCGCGGCGCTTGGCCACGTCCAGCAGGCGGTATTCGGTGGTGGAGCGAACCACGTCCGGGCCCCGCGCGCCCGGGGGGGCGGCCACCACGCGCTCCCGCCCGCCACCGCCTTCCTTCATCAGCGGCATCTCGATCGTGCCGGCGTGGTGCAGGGGTTCGCCGACCACCACGGCCCAGTAAGTCTTCTCCACATCGCGGCCGCGGAAGGCCTTGGCGAGGAAGGCCGCCGCCTGGACCGTCCGGGCCAGCAGCAGCACGCCCGAGGTGTCACGGTCCAGCCGGTGCACCAGGCGCGGGCGCTCGCCGTCGAAGGCCAGCGCGTCCAGCATGCCGTCCAGATGCTTCGTGATGCCGGGCCCGCCCTGCACGGCCAGGCCCGGCGGCTTGTCCAGCACGATCACGCTGGCGTCCCGATACAGCACGCGCGCCTGGAGTTCGCGCGCGGCGGCCTCCGGGATGGGGCGCGGCTCGGCCTTCGGCGCGGGCGTGTCGGGCATGGGGGGCAGGCGCACCTCCTGCCCGGCGGCGAGGCGCGTATTGGCCTCGGCGCGCTTGCCATCCACCCGGATCTGCCCGGTGCGGAGCATCTTTTGCAGCGCGCCCTGGGTAAGGGCCGGGTAGCGGCGGCGGAGCCAGCGGTCGAGGCGGGTGTCCGCCTCGGCGGGCGGGACGGTCAGGGTGGCGAAGGACATGGGGTGGGGTTTAGCGTCTGATCGCCTTCGGCGGTATCGCCGAAGGCGTGAATCAGCCGCGCGCCAGGGCGAAAGCCCTTTCCCCCGCCGCCATCACTCCCGCACGAACTCCCACTTGAACCCGCGCTCGGCGCCCTTCAGCCGCCCCACCGTCGGGTGCGCGAAATGGATGGGCAGCATCAGCGTGGGCGTGTCCGCGACCTCCTCGAAGACCCGCCGGCGCGAGGCCTCGGCCTGCTTCGGGTCCCAGCAGAAAATGGTGGACAGCGAGGGGTCCGTGCACTGCAACTGGTGGTGCATCATGTCGCCCGCGATGATGGCGCGCTGTCCCCGGCTCTCGATCTTCACGCAGCAATGGCAGGGGGTGTGGCCGGGCGTCAGGATCAGGCTGAGGCAGTCATCCAGCGTGTAGCTCTCATCCACCAGCAGCGCCTGGCCGGCCTCGACGATGGGCAGGCAGTTCATGCGCCACACGCCGCCCGCGCCGCCGGCCTTCTCGACGCCCTGGGCGTCCAGCGCCTCCCAGGCGGCATATTCGCCCTTGTGGAAGATGTATTTGGCGTTGGGGAAGGTCGGCACCCAGCGGCCATCCACCAGCTTGGTGTTCCAGCCGCTGTGGTCAATGTGCAGGTGCGTGCAGAAGACGTAGTCCACATCCTCGGGCGTCAGGCCCTCGGCGGTCAGCGCGTCCATCCAGGGCTGCTTGGGGAAGTCCATGGGCGGCGGGTAGCCCTTGTGCTCACCGGTGCAGGTGTCCACCAGGATCACATGCTTCGGCGTGCGGACCACGAAGGTCTGGTAGGTGATGACCATCTTGCCGCTGGCGCGGTCGAAGACCTCGGGCTCCAGCCCCGCCATGTTGTCGGCCTGGGCCTCGGCGTTCCAGCCCAGGAAGAATTCCTGCGGGGTGCGCCAGGGGCCGTCTCGCTCGATCAGGCTCGTGATGGTCACATCGCCCAGTTGCAGCCGCTTCATGGCGTCATTCCCCCGTTGTTTCAGGGGGTAGCTTGGCCTGCCTCTTCGCCGCGCGCCAGCCATGCGCGTGCCAGCGCGTCGAAGGCGGAAACGGGCAGTTCCTCCGCCCGGCGCTCGGGCGCGATGCCGCAGGCAGCCAGCAGCGCCTCCGCCTGGCCGAGCGGCTTGAGGGCGCCGCGCAGCATCTTGCGCCGCTGCCCGAAGGCGGCGGCGGTGATGCGCTCCATGGCGCGGAAGAGTTCCGGCGGTGGCTGCTCGGCATGGGGTGTCAGCACCACCACGGCCGAATGCACCTTGGGCGGCGGGCGGAAGGCACCCGGCGGCAGGCGCAGCCCAATGGCGCAGGACGCCACCCATTGCGACAGCACCGCGAGCCGCCCGTAATGCTCCGTCCCCGGGGCGGCGGTGATGCGGAAGGCCACCTCCTCCTGGAACATCAGCGTCAGGCGCTCCCAGGCGGCGGCCTCGCGCAGCCAGCCGATCAGCAGGGGCGTGCCGACATTGTAGGGCAGGTTCGCCACCACCTGGCGGGGGGCGGGGAGCTCCGTGGCGCCATGGAAGTGCCGCGCGTCCTGCCGCAGCACGGTCAGCCGGCCCGGATGCGCGGCCTCCACCTCGGCCAGGGCGGCCAGCGCGCGCTCATCCAGTTCCACGGCGGTGAGATGCGCCAGCGGATGCGCCAGCAGCGCGCGGGTCAGCCCGCCCGGCCCTGGCCCCACCTCCAGCACGTGCCGGCCGGCCAGGTCGCCGGGCAGCAGGGCAATGCGGCGGCACACGGCCTCATCCAGCAGGAAATGCTGGCCCAGCGCCTTCCGCGCATCGAGGCCGAAACGGCGAACGACCTCGCCAAGCGGGGTCAGCGCCCCCGCGGCGTCAGACGCGCTGGTCAATGATGGCGCGGCGCCGCAGCTCCCGCTGCAATTGCCGCGCGACCAGCTCCACGCGGTCGCGCAGGATGGTCTGGCGCGCGATCTCGGGGGTGAACTGCTCCTCCTCCTGCCGCTCGCGGCCGCAGACCATCAGCAGCAGGATGCCATCGGGGGCGATCAGGGGCTCGCTGAAACGGCCGATGGGCAGGGAGGCCAGCACCTGGCGCAGGGGCGGCGGGTTCACGCCTTCGAGGCGAATGGCGCCCGGGTCCAGCGGACGGTCGCTGGTGCGGGGCAACGCCTCGGCCGCCGTGCAGCCGCGGGTCGCGCCCTGCAGGCGCTGCGCGCGCTCCAGGGTGGCGCGCTGCTGGTCGGTGGGGTTGTTCGGGTCCAGCCGCTCGGTGAAGGGCAGGAAGATCTGTCGCAGCGACACCATGGTCGAGACCTGGGCCGCCTGCCCCGCCTCGCGCCGGGCCCGCAGCGTCACGATCTGGAAGCCGCCGGCCACGCGCACCGGATTGCTGATGGCGCCGGGGGGCATCTGGGTGACGATCTCGGCCACCTCGGGGTCCAGCCGCTCGGGCACCACCCAGCCCAGGTCGCCGCCCTGCAGGGCCGATTGCGCCTGGCTGAACTGCGTGGCGACAACCGGAAAGGGAGAGCCGCGGCGGAGCTGGTTGATGATCTCCTGCACGAAGCGCTGGGTCTCGGCCTCGACATCCGGGTTTTCGACCGGGATGAAGATCTCGGCGACCAGGTATTCGGGCGTCCCGGCGCGGGCGCGGCGGGCGGCGATGGCCTCGGCCACCTCGGCGTCGGAAACCTGGGCCTGGTCGCCCAGGCCCTGGCGCAGCAGGCGCCCCCACCCGATCTGCACGCGGATCTGGTCGTAGAGCACGCGCGGCTGCACGCCCATGCGCTGAAGCTGTGCGACCAGCGCGCCCGCGGGAAGGTTGTTGCGGCGCTCGATGTCGGTGATGGATTCCAGGATGTCCTGGTCGCTGACCGGGATGCCGCGGCGCTGCACCTCCTGCATGCGCAGGCGCTCATCAATCAGCAGGCGGAGCATCTGCGGCTCCAGCCGGCTGATGGCCTCCTGCCCACCGGCCATGCCGATGTTGAGCGCGAAGAGGCGCGCGCGCGAGGCGACCTCCATCTGCGTCACCACATCGCCGTTCACCACGGCCAGGATGCGGTTCATGTTGCCGGGCGCGGCCTGGGCGGCAGGCGCGCGCTGGGCGGCGGCGGGGCTGGCCACCACCCCCAGGGCCAGGGCGGCACCCAGGCCGAGGGCGGCCATCCGGGCGGGGCCCCAGCGGAGGAGATTGGGGCGGGGTGTCGGTGTGCGGCGCATGTCGGCTGCCGTCATAGAGCGGTTTCGCCTCCGGTGGAAAGCACCGCGCGCCCCGGTCACAGCGCGCGCAGGCTGAAGTCACCCACGGTCTTGAAGGCGATGCGGAACAGCAGCGCGGTGTTGCCGCGATACGGGTCGTTGGTGATGGGGTTGAAGCCCAAGCGGCGCTGGAACTGCGCCTGGATGATGCAGCATTCATCCTCATAGCCCGCGGTGCCCAGAAGCCAGGCGGGGCGCTCGGTCCGCAGGTCGAGCTGCATGGAACCGCTGGCCCGCCACACGCCGCCCGCGCGGGTGCGGTACTCCGCGCCAAGCCCCATGCCCACCTCCCGCCGCCCGGGGTCGTCCGCGAAGAAGGCCTGGCGCGGCTGGTCGAGGTAGCTGGCGGTCAGGACCACATTGTCCAGCACCCCGATGCGGCCGAGCGAGGTGGCCAGCACCGCGTCGCTGGCGCGGTGGTTGCCGGAACGGCCGTCGAGGCGCGTCCGCCCCATCACCTCGAACCAGGGCACGGGGGCGAAGGCGGCCCGGCCCACCCAGTCGGATTCGCGGCGCTCCAGCCCGGAATTGGCGGGGAAGATGTTGCTGTCCTGGAAGCGGAAGGAACGGCCGGCGAGGCCCTCCACCCGGCCGCCATTGGGGAAGAGCCAGGAGGCGCGCAACGCCGCATCCACGCGCGTGCCCCCCTCCTGCCGGTCCCGGCCGGTGAAGCGGTTCAGCTGGAAGAGGTTAGCGTCGGTGAATTCGAAATCCACGCTGTCCTCATTGGGAAAGCGCAGCTGCCGCCCGGTGGCGGGGCCGGTGACGACCTGCACCCGCGGCTCCAGCAGCTGCTGGCCCCAGATGCCGACGGGACGCACCAGCGGCATGCGCCAATCAAGCGCCAGGCGGAGGTTCGCGTCGCCACGCGTGCCATTGGCGTCGGGCAGCAGGCCCGGGGCGTTCTGCTGGCCATCGGCGTGGTAGGCGCGCAGGTCGGTCTGGGCGCGGATGGTCCAGATATCGCCCTGCGGCCCGAGCATCGGGCGCTCCCAGGCCAGGCGGCTGGCCAGGCGCTGGGTGGCGCTGCCCACCGGCCGCGTGAGCGAGAGCGCGCCCATGTCGAACGTGAGGTGCCCGCCCAGCACCGTCTGGCGCGGTGCGTATTCATAGAAGGCGTTGGGCGCCACCACCGGCAGCAGGCGCGTATCCTCCAGCGTCCGCAGGCCCTGGTAGGCGCGGGCATCGATGCGCGCGTAGTGCTCCGTGCGCCAGAACCCCTCGGCATAGACCTGGCTGACCAGCACCCGCTGCAGCCCCAGGCGATAGGTGCGGAGATAACCTTCGCTGCTGGCGCGGTTGATGTCGAAGCCCACGCGCCAGTTCTCGGTCAGGTGGAAGCGCCCCCGGGCCGCGACATGGCCCGCCACCTGCTCATCCTGTGTCTGACCGAAGTCGCTCAGCCGCCGCAGCGTGTCGCGCCGCAGGTAGCCGATGGAACCCTGGAGGTTCACCTCGCCATTGTTGAAGCGGCGGCGATAGGTCAGGTCGAGGTTGGGCAGGACCTCGCTGCCCTGGGTCAGGGTGGCGGTGAGGTCCTGCTGCCCGTCAATCGCCCAGAAATAGGGCACGGAGGCGAAGGCGCCCAGGAAACGGGTGTAGCCGAAGGCGGGAAAGAGAAAGCCCGAGGAGCGCGGCGTCTGCGGGTCCGGATGCGAGAAGAAGGGCGTGTAGAGCACCGGTACGCCGCCCACCTCCACCACCGCGTCGCGGTAGGAGATGCGCTCGGTGCGCCGGTCCTGCGTGGCGAGGCGGGCCCGCAGCTGCCACAGCGGCGGGCGCGTCGGGTCCGTCTCGCAGAGGTTGCAGGCGGAATAGACCACCCGCGCCAGATCCGTGACCTCGCCGCCGCTGCGCCGCGCGCCCGTCGCGGCCACCCGGGCATTCTGGACCAGCCGCGCGCGGATCTCGCGCAGCACGCCGTCGCGGAACTGGTCGGCCAGCTCGGCTTCCTCGGCGTAGAAGACCTGCCCATCGGCCTCCAGCAGCTGGACATTGCCGCGCAGGATGGTCACGCCGGTGTTGCGGTCATGGATGAAGGTGTCGGCGCGGACGAAACGCTCGCCCTGCCAGGCCTCGACGCGGCCGCGCGCGGTGACGACGCCGGTCTGCTGGTTGAACTCCACCTCGTCGGCGGTGAACACGACGGGCGCGTCCTGGTCCACCCGCAGGCCGGGAATGCCGGCAGTGGGTGCCTGGGTGACGGCCGCGGGCGTGGTGGCCGCGGGCGGCGATGCGCCTTGCTGCGCCTGGCCCGTGGTGGCCAGCATGGCGAAGAGCGCGAGCGCCAGCGTCCCCCCTGCCCGGCGCAGCGCCTGGCGCCAGGCGCCACGGGCCCGCCGCCGGTCCCGGCGGGAGGCGAAGCGCGGCAGATGGCTGCTCACCCGCGGTGGTTGTGCCATGTCAGCCTTCCTCCAGGTGCAGAAGCAGCGCCAGCGCCAACAGAAGGCCGGTCGCGGTGGGGGCCCAGGCGGCCAGCCAGACGGGCAGCGACCCCGCCTCGCCGAATTCCCCGGTCACGCGGTCAAGGACATAAAGGGCGAAACCCGCCGCGACCCCGGTCGCGATCGCGGCCGCCGCCCCGCCCTGGCGCGAATGCCGCATGGAGAAGCCGGCGGCCAGCAGCGCCATGGCCACCGCCAGGAAGGGCGTGCTCAGCATCGAATGCAGCTGCAGCCGGTGCCGCAGCGCCGAGAAGCCCGATTGCTCCAGCAGCTCAATAAAGCCCGGCAGCGCCCAGAAGGAGAGCGTGTCGGGCGAGGCCACGCTGTCCTCGATGCGGTCCGGCGTCAGGATGGTGGGCAGGGTGATGCTCGGGTGCTGGCTGGGCAGGGGGCGTCCCGTCTGGAACATGGTGACGTCTTCCAGCAGCCAGTTTCCGCCCGTCAGGCGTGCCCTTGGCGCCTCCAGGCGCTGCAAGGGCTGATCCTGGCGGGAAAGGCGCCAGACGGTCACCTCGGTCATCACAAAATCGGCCCGGTCGGTGCCGAGCAGCCGGGCGGGCCGGCCGGTCAGGATGGCGAGGCCCCCGGGCTCGATCCCCGCATCGGCCTGCCGCAGCCACAGTCGGCCGCCGGCGAGCGCGGTCACCCCGCCGCCCGCCCGCAGGAAGGACGCATCCAGCCGCTCCGCCCGCGCCAGCATGGCCGAGGAGAGCGGCGAGATGGCGGTGATGGCCGTGATGCCGGTCAGCAGCGCGACGGCCGTGGGCCCGGCCAGGAAGGCGAAGGCCGAGATGCCAGCGGCCCGTGCCACGATCAGTTCCGAACCGCGGGCCAGCCGCCAGAAGGCCAGCATGCCCCCGAGCAGGATGGCGAAGGGCAGCAACTGCATGGCGATGAAGGGCATGCGAAGGGCGGCGATGGTGGCCACGATGCCGAAATTGGCCTCGGGCCGCCCGGCCGCGCGGCGCAGCAGCTCCACAAAGTCGAACAGCGAGACCAGCAGCGTCAGCGCCACCAGCAGGATCAGCGCCGAACCCAGGAAGCGCCGCGCGATATAAAGGGTGAAGGTGATGGCCGGCGTCATGCCACGCCCCCGTTCAGCGCGCCCATGAACGCAGCCTCCCGCCCAGGCCCGGCAACCCCGCGATGATCCAGACCGAGACCAGCCCGGGGACGATGGCATGCAGCCAGACCAGCGGAAGTAGCGAATTCTGCCGCGCCGCCGCGCTGCCCAGCGTCAACCCCAGCGCCAGCAGCGCCACCATCACCCCGCATCCCACGAAAAGCCGGAACCCGCCGCCGAAACGCCGGAACTCCCCCGTCAGCGCCACGGCCAGTGCCAGCAGCGCGAGGCCGATGGCCGTCAGCGGGTTGGCCAGGCGCTGGTGCGCCTCGGCGCGGTAGCGGCGGCGGTCGCGGTCGGACACGTCGTCATCGGGGTCCAGCAATTCCATCAGGCTGCGTTCATGGGCGTTGCGGAAACGGTCGCCCTCCACGCGGCTGGTGCGGGCGAGGTCGAGGCTGTTCTCGGCGAAGGAGAGGGTGGTCAGGCGCGGGCGGGTGACGCCATCGGCACCCCGGACCATCTCCACCTGCTGGCGCTGCCCGTTGATGAGGGTGACGCGCGGCCCCTGGGGGGTGGAGGTCAGCCGCCCCGTCTCCGCGATGATGGTGACGGGCACCCCCTGCTCGCGCGTGTCGTGCACGAGGATGCCGAAGAGATTGTTGGCCCCGTCCCGGGCGCGGGCATAGACCATCAGCTCCCCGCCCAGCTGGCTGAACACGCCATCCTGGAGCAGCAGCCCGGCCATCTGGTTGCGGATTTCGAACTGCCATTCCCGGAAGGCGTGCTGGGCGAGCGGCGTGAGCCAGAGATTCAGCAAATAGCACAGCAGCATGGCCCCCGTGGCCACCGCCATGGCGGGCCGGGAGAGCTGCCAGTTGGACAGGCCGGCGGCGCGCATCACCACCAGCTCGCGGTCGCCCGCCAGGCGCACATAGGTGAAAAGCACCACCACGAAGGTGGTGATGGGCAGGATCAGCCCGAAGAAGCCCGGCAGCAGCAGGCCCGTCAGTTCCAGGAAGACCCAGAAGGACAGGCCGCGATCCAGCACCAACTCGATGAATCGCAATGACTGCGTGAGCCACACCAGCGCGGCGAGGCCCACGGTCACGGCGAACAGGGTCAGCGCCAGTTGGCGGACGATGTAGCGGTCAATGCGCCTCATGCCCGGATGGTCTACCAGCGGACGGCGCCGCGGTCATCCGCCGGGAAGGACCTTCCCCGGATTCATGAGGCCCCGGGGGTCGAGCGCCGCCTTGATGGCGCGCATGGCGGCGAGTTCCGCCCCGCCCCGCCATTCCTCCATCATGTCGGTCTTGAGCCGGCCCACCCCGTGCTCGGCCGAGAAACTGCCGCCCAGGTCGCGCACGATGGCGTTCACGCAGTCCATGATGTCATGCGAACGGTCCAGGAAGGCCGCGGGGTCCATGCCCTCGGGCTGGACCAGGTTCATGTGGATGTTGCCATCGCCCAGATGCCCGAAGGGCACGGGGCGGCTGCCTGGGATCATCTCGCGCAGGGCGTCGGAACAGCGGCGGATCATCTCCGGCACCTTCGAGACGGGCACGGAGACATCATTCTTCACATTGGCGCCGGTGCGCTTCTGGGCCTCGGGGTGCTCCTCGCGCAGGCGCCAGAGGCTGGCGCGCTGGGCCTCGGATTCGGCGAGGATGGCGTCCTCGATCTCGCCCTCGATGAGGGCCGCCTCCAGCACCTGCTCCGCCAGGGCCCGCAGCCCCGCCCCTTCCCGGCTGGCCGTCAGGTCCACCAGCACATAGTGGTTCACGGGGTTGGACAGCGGCAGGGCCGTGCCCTCGATGGTCTTGAACACCATCTCCATGCCCGTGCCCGACATGTATTCGAAGGCCCGCACCGCGCCCTCATCGGCCGCGCGGAAGCGGCGGAAGAGGGAGAGGGCCGCATCCTCGCTCGGCACGGCGCAGAGGGCGGTCACGGTCTCGCGCGGGGCCGGAAACAGCCGCAGCACGGCGGCCGTGATGATGCCCAGCGTGCCCTCGGCGCCCACGAAGAGGTGGCGCAGCGCGTAGCCGGTGTTGTCCTTCCTCAGGCGCCGCAGGCCATGGATGATGCCGCCATCGGGCAGCACCACCTCCAGCCCCAGCATCAATTCCCGCGCATTGCCGTAGCGGACCGTGGTGTTGCCGCCCGCATTGGTGGAGAGCAGCCCGCCGATCATGGCCGAACCCTCCGCCCCCAGGCTGAGCGGAAACAGGCAGCCATGCTCCGCCGCCACCTCCTGCGCGCGGGTCAGGACCAGCCCGGCCTCGACCGTCATGGTCATGTCGAGCGCGTCCACCTCCCGCACCCGGTTCATCCGGGCGAGGCTGAGAATGACCTGCCCCGGCCGCGATTCCGGGGTGGCGCCGCCCACCATGGAGGTGTTGCCGCCCTGCGGAATGATGGCGATGCCATGCTTCGCGCAGAGCGCCACGCAGGCCGAGACCTCTTCCGTGCTGGCCGGACGCAGCAGCGCCATGGCTTCGCCGGTGTAGAGGCCGCGCCAGTCGGACAGGTAGGGGGCGAGGTCCTCCGGCGCCGTCAGCAGGCCGGCGGGGCCCAGAATGGCGCGCAGCGCGTCGAGCGGGGGCAGGGCGTGCAGGTCGTCGGGCATGGTGTCAGCGCGCCGGGGCCAGTTCGGCCGAGCGGTCCCAGAGGTTCGGCACCACCGCATTGGTGTAGCCCGAGATGAAGGGCTTCTGCGCGCTGGTCTCGGCGTCGAAGGTGTGGCGGGCGATGGCGCCGATGTTGCCGCCATAGACATGGATGGAGATGGAGGCGCGGTCGGTCAGCGCGTTGGTCACCCAATGCGCGTCATCCTCGCCGCTGCCCACGCCGACCACCTCGCCCGGGGCGAGATGGTCCACCTGGCCCGCCCGCATGGGCCGGCCGGGCTCGGGGTGCATGGTGGTGCTGACCTCAGCGCCGCGCAGCATGCCGACGAGCCCCCAGACCTTGTGGTTGTGGATGGGCGTGCGCTGGCCAATGCCCCAGACGAAGCTGACCACGGAAAAGCGCTCCAGCGGGTCGCAATGCAGCAGGTACTGGCGGTAGGTGGGGCCGGGCTCGGCCAGGGCCTCGGGCAGCCAGTCATCCTGGGCAATCAGGCCCTTGAGCAGGGCGCCGCCCTCCTCCAGCCATTCGGCCTCGGAGGGCGAGCGGTCGGCCAGCCGGGTCATGGACTGGATGAAGTCTCGCAGGCGGGAGATATCGGGCATGGGCGTCAGCCCTCCGTGAGCGCGCGCTTGGCCACGGTCGCCAGGTAGTTGGCGACGGTGGGGATGATGGCGTCGTTGAAGTCATAGGCGGGGTGGTGCAGCTCCCGGCCATTGTCGGCCGGGCCATTGCCGATCCAGACGAAGGCGCCGGGCACCTCCTTCAGGAACCAGGCGAAATCCTCGCCGGTCATGGCGGGGGCCATGTCGCGGCGGATGGCGGTGACGCTGGCGGCGGCCGCGGCGGCCGTCTCGGCCTCGGCCGCGTGGTTGATGGTGACGGGCACGCCGCGTCGGAACATCACCTCGCAGGACAGGCCATAGGTGGCGGCGATGCCCTGGCCGATCTCGCGCATGCGGGCCTCGATCAGGTCGCCCACCGCCTCGTCCAGCCAGCGGGCGGTGCCGCGGATCAGGGCGCGGGCGGGCACCTGGTTGGTGGCGGTGCCGCCCTCGGCCACGGTGATGCTGACCACGCCGGACTTCACCGGGTCCACCGCGCGCGAGACGATGGATTGCAAGGCCACGATGGCATGCCCCATGCCCAGCACCGGGTCACGCGTCATGTGCGGCAGCGCCGCATGGCCGGCATGGCCGTCGAAGACCAGCTCGAACCGCGCGCCGGCGGCCATGACGGGCCCCGGATGGATGGCGACGGTGCCCGCCTCCAGCCCCGGCCAGTTGTGCCAGCCGAAGATGCGCTCCATCGGGAAGCGCCGGAACAGCCCGTCCTGGATCATGGAGCGCGCGCCCCCGCCCCCTTCCTCGGCCGGCTGGAAGACGAGGCGGATGGTGCCGCTCCAGCCCGTGTCCTGGTGCAGCAGGGCCGCGGTGGCGAGCAGCGAGGCCGTGTGGCCGTCATGGCCGCAGGCATGCATCACACCGGGCTTGCGGCTGCGCCAGGGCAGCGTCTCGTCCAGTTCCTGGATGGGCAGGGCGTCCATGTCCGCCCGCAGCCCGACCGAGCGGTTGCCGCCGGCCCGGCGCAGGGTGGCGACCACGCCATGCCCGCCCACCCCCGTCTCGATCTCCGCCACGCCGATGGCGCGGAGCTGTTCCACGACGAAGGCGGCGGTCTCGCCCTCGTCGAGCGTCAGCCCCGGATTGGCGTGGAGATGCCGCCGCCAGGCCGTGGCGGCTTCGTGCAGGGAACCGTTCATGACACAAAGCTTAGAGCAGATCGCCGGCTGCTGAAATCGGCCCTGGCGGCAAAGGCGGCGGCCAGCGCGACCCATACCATTTTTGAGGCAGGCTTGCTGAAACGGCATTCTCTCTCGCCGGCTTCGATGTTATCTTAAAAGGATTACCGACCCTGGGTTGAAAAATGGCGCGCCTCGACGCCCATGGATGTCCGGATCGGGGAGTTTCGGGACGGTCTTGCCCCTCCGGACGGGCACGCCGCCGGATAGCAGTCAGGACGAGGCACAGGCGGGAATGAAGTTCGCGGACATCGGACAGCAGTTGCGGGCCTACCGCATGGAATCCGGCATGCGCGCCGAGGAGATCGCGGCGCGCCTCGGTGTCTCCCGTGCGGCGCTCTATCGCTATGAGAAGGGCGAGGTCATCAAGCTGGAGACCATCCGCCGGCTGGCGGAACTGCTGAAGGTCTCGCCCCTGTCGCTGCTCGGCATCGGCATCGAGTATTTCGCCCGTCCCGGCGCCTTCCAGGAGCGGCTGCGCGGCCTGGAGGAACAGGCTGACCAGATGTTGCTGGTGGGCGAGGCCTACAGCCTCCCCATCACGGGCGAGGCCTTCGACGGCGCGCTGGCCGAGGCCTGGACCCAGGCCATCGCCGCCGGCGCGGACCGCCTGGTGCAGATCGCGGCGGTGGAGCAGTCACTGGCCACGCTGGCGGCCCGCAAGCGGGCCTATGCCCAGAAGCGGCCCAACCTGACGGCGGTGCTGAGCGAATCGGCGCTGCTGCGCTTCCTGGAAGAGGGCGTGGCCCCCGGCCTGCAGGTGCCCGAGGCGACGCGCACCCGCTGCCGCGAGGCCGCCCGGCATGAGGCCGAGAACCTCGCCCGCCTGATGGAGAACGTGCCCATCGGCCTGCAGATCGGCCTGGCCACCGGGCCCCAGCCCAGCGGGTCCTTCATGGTGTTGCGCGGCCGGGACCGCGCCCATGTCGTCACGGCGCCCATCGCCGCCGATACCCCGCCCGCGGCCATCCCCGGCGTGGCCGGCATCACCGCGGCGGAGGAGGGCGTGGCCGTGCACCAGCGCGTGGCGGAGGCCATGTGGCGCGACGCCATGAAGGGGGCCGCGGCCGCGGAGCGCGTGCGGGAATTGCTGGCGCGCAGCCGAGCCTAGCGCGGGATGCGTTGAGGTGGAATCACCGAAGACGTTGAATCCCGCTCTCAAGGAAGGCTGGAGCAGGCTGCGTGAACGCATGTGAACGCAGCATGCTCTAGGCTTCCCTACCCCTCCAGATGCCGGCGCGGCCACCACCGCGCCGCCAGCCCCTCCACGGGGCCGAACACCAGCGACACCGCCCAGAGCGCGGCCGCCGCCAGCACGATGGCCGGCCCGCTGGGCACGTCGGCGTGGAAGGAGAGCAGCAGCCCCGAGAGGGTCGCGGCCAGCGCCACCGCGACCGAAACCAGCACCATGGCCCCCACGCCCCGCGCCCAGTGCCGGGCCGCGATGGCGGGCAGCATCATCAGCCCCACCGCCATCAGCGTGCCCACCGCGTGGAAGGCCGCGACCAGGCTGACCACCACCAGCGCCATCAGCCCCAGATGCCAGGCACTTCCGCGCACGCCCACCGCGCGGGCGAAAGAGGGGTCGAAGCATTCCAGCACCAGCGGCCGCCAGGCCACGGCCAGGAAGAGCAAGGTGGCGGAGGCCGCGCCCCCCATCATCAGCAGCGCCAGGTCATCCACCCCCAGCACCGAGCCGAAGAGGATATGCGTGAGTTCCACCGAGGAACCGCGCCAGGAAATCATCACCACCCCCACCGCCAGCGCGGCCAGGTAGAGCGCGGCCAGCGCCGCATCCTCCCGTCCGCCCGTCGCGCGGGAGATGGCACCCGCCCCGATGGCGATGCCCAGGCCCGCCACCAGCCCCCCCACCGCCATGGCCGGCACCGACAGCCCCGCCACCAGGAAGCCCAGCGCCACGCCCGGCAGGATTCCATGGGCCAGCACATCGCCCGTCAGGCTCATCCGCCGCAGCATGAGGAAGACGCCGAGCGGCGGGGCCGAGAGCGAGAGGGCCAAGCACCCCACCAGCGCGCGCCGCAGGAAGCCGAATTCGACGAAGGGGCCGACGAGGCCCTCCCAAATAGGGCCCTCCCCGATCATGGACTCAGGCGGCGCGGACGCAGGGGGCGGCGTCATCCGCCCAGGCCTCGGCCATCATCCGCGCGCGCAGGCGGTTCTGCGCGGAGAGAACTTCGTCGGTCGGGCCGCAGGCCACCACCTCCCGCGCCAGGAGCAGGGTGGTGGGGAATTCACGGCGGACGAGGTCGAGGTCGTGCAGTACGGCCAGGATGCTGCGGCCCTCGCCGTGCCAGCGGCGCACCACCTCCAGCAGGTCGGCCGCGGTGCGGGCGTCCAGCGCGTTGAAGGGTTCGTCCAGCAGGATCACGGGCGCGTCCTGCAACAGCAGCCGCGCGAAGAGCACGCGCTGGAACTGCCCGGCCGAAAGGCTGCCCACCGGCCGCTTCTCGAAGCCCGACAGCCCCACGGCCGCCAGCGCATCGGACACACGGCCGGGGTTGGCGATGGCGCGGAAGACCCCGGCCTCGTTCCACAGGCCCAGCAGCACGGCATCGCGGCAGGAGAGCGGGAAGCTGCGGTCCAGCGCCGAGGCCTGGGGCAGCAGGGCCACCTGGCCCGCGCCCTCGATGCCGCCCTCGGCCGGGGCGTGCAGCCCGGCGACCGCGTGCAGCAAAGAGGATTTCCCTGCGCCGTTGGGCCCGACCAGCGCCATCTTCTGCCCCGGGGTGAGCCGGAAGCTGACATGGTGCACGGCCGGGTGGCGGCCATGCGTCACCGTGAGGTTCCGCACCGCCAGTTCCTGGACGGCCCTCATGTCCGCATCGCCCAGAAGATCGCCGCCCACAGCAGGGCCAGCAGCGCACCCACCCAGATCAGGCGGGGGGCGATGCCGGTGGCGAGGTCGAGCGGGTTGGGGGGCAAGCGCATCACGTTATCTCATAACAGCGTGGGGCCCCGTCGCCAATGCGCCCCGCGCCGGACTATCCTGCGCCCATGGCATCCCCTGACGATGAACTGCGCCGCGCCCTTGCCCGGCATCGGGCTTTCGCGACCCTGCTGCTGGTCCTGATGGCCGTGCTGATGGTGCTGGCCTACCAGTTCCCGGCCGGCTTCTGGCCGGATCTGCTGGCGGCCTCGGCCAAGGCCGGCGTGGTGGGGGGGCTGGCCGACTGGTTCGCCGTGACGGCGCTGTTCCGCCGTCCCATGGGGCTGCCCATTCCGCACACCGCCATCATCCCGCGCCAGAAGGACAGGCTGGGGCGGTCGCTCGGCGGCTTCGTGGCGAACCACGTCTTCACCGAGGCGGAGGTGAAGCGGCTGATCGGCCAGCTGGACCTGGCGGGCATTGTCGGCGCCTTCCTGGCCAACCCGGCCCATACCCGCCCCGCAGCCCAGGCCCTGGCCGAGGCCCTGCCCCGGCTTCTGGACACGCTGGAAGACGGCCGCGCGCGACGGCTGCTCATGCGGCTGGTGCCGCGCGTGGCGGGCGGCCCGGGCGGGGCCGCGCTGGTGGCCCGCGCGCTGCGGGCGCTGATCGCGGGCGGGCAGCACCAGGCGGTGTTCGACCTGGCGCTGGGCCAGATGAAGGTGCTGCTGGAAGCCAAGCATGACGACCTGCGCGAGGCCATCAAGCGCCGCGTGCGCGACCAGGGCGGCGCCGTGGTGGGCTGGGCCGCCGGCGCCTATGTGGCCGACCGCGTGTTGGCCGCCGTGAACGCCGAACTCCAGCGCATCGAGCCCGGCGATTCCGACCTCCGCGCAGCTTTCGAGGCCTGGCTGGAGGCCGAGATCACGCGCCTGGAAACCGAGCCCGAGCGCGCCGCTGCCCTGGGCGCCGCCATCCGCCGCGGCCTCGCGCACCCGACCGTCACGGAATGGCTGGCCGATGTCTGGCGCCGCCTGCGCGAGGCGCTGGTGGCCGATGCCCGCAACCCCAGCGGCCGGACGGTGGCGCTGATCGAGGCCTCCTTCGCCAATGCCGGAAATTTCCTGGCCGAAGACGCGGTGGCGCGCGCCCGGCTGAATGCCGCCATCGAAACCACCTTCGCGAGCCTTGTGCCCACCGCCCAGGACCGGCTGGCCGCCTTCATCGCCCAGGTCGTGGCCGGCTGGGACAGCCGCGAGGTCAGCGACAAGATCGAACTGCGCGTGGGCAAGGACCTGCAATACATTCGCATCAATGGCACGCTGGTGGGCTTCCTGGTGGGCGCCGCCCTCTACCTGCTGATCCACTGGCTGAACGAGGGGAGGGTCGCGCATTGAACACGCCGCTGAACTCATTCGATGAATTGTCGCCCGGCCAGCGCTTTGACTATGGCAGCTTCCGCCTGAGCGAGGCCGAGATCATCGCCTATGCGCGCGACTTCGACCCGCAGCCCTTCCACATGGACCCGGAAGCGGCGCGCGCGGCACCGCTGTTCGGCGGACTGGTGGCGTCCGGCCTGCACACCATGGGCATGTGCTTCGGCATGATCATGCGCAGCGGCATCTGGACGCGGATCAGCCTCGGCGGCTCGGGCATTGATACCAAGTGGCCCGCGCCGCTCCGCCCCGATGAGGAAGTGGCGGTAGCGTCCGTGGTGGAGAGCGTGAAGCCATCACGCTCGCGCCCCGAGATGGGCGTGGCCATGGTCCGGCACCTCGGCACCCGCGTGGCGGATGGCGTGGTGGTCATTGACATGCTGGCCACGCATTTCCTGAAGCGCTGAAACGCGGAAAGGGCCGGAGGTTTCCCCCCGGCCCCTTCCTATTCAGGCGTTGCCTGCTGGTGTCAGCCGGCGGCCTTCATGATCTCGTCCGCCACGTTGCGCGGCACGGGGTCGTAGTGGTGGAACTGCATGGAGAAGGACGCACGGCCCTTCGTCATGCCACGCAGGTTGGAGATGTAGCCGAACATCTCCTTCAGCGGCACATGCGCGCGCACGATGACCGAGGTGCCGGCCATGTCCTGCGACTGGATCACGCCGCGGCGGCGGTTCAGGTCGCCCACCACGTCGCCCACATGGTCCTGCGGGGTGGTGACCTCCACGTCCATGATCGGCTCCAGGATCACCGGGCCGGCCTTCTTCATGCCCTCGCGGAAGCAGGCCTTGGCGGCGATCTCGAAGGCCAGTGCCGACGAGTCCACGTCATGGTACTTGCCGTCCGAGAGGGTGAACTTGAAGTCCACCGTCGGGAAGCCGGCGAGCACGCCCGTGTCGGCCTGCACCTTGATGCCCTTGTCCACGGCCGGGATGTATTCCTTCGGCACCGCGCCGCCGACCACGGCGTTGACGAACTCGATGCCCGTGTTCCGCTCCAGCGGCTCGAAGGTGATCTTCACCTCGGCGTACTGGCCCGAACCGCCCGACTGCTTCTTGTGGGTGTAGACCTCGGTGTGCGGCTTGGTGATGGTCTCGCGATAGGCCACCTGCGGCGCACCGATGTCGCACTCCACGCCGTATTCGCGGCGCAGGCGGTCCACGATGATCTCGAGGTGCAGCTCGCCCATGCCGGAGAGGATGGTCTGGCCCGTCTCCTGGTCGGTCTTGAGGCGCAGGCTCGGGTCCTCGCCGGCCAGCTTCTGCAGGCCGAGCGTCATCTTCTCGACCGCTTCCTTCGTCTTGGGCTCAACCGAGATGTCGATCACGGGCACGGGGAAGGCCATGCGCTCCAGCACCACCGGGTCCTCGGCGGAGGCCAGGGTGTCACCGGTGCCGGTGTCCTTCAGACCCACGAAGGCCGCGATGTCGCCGGCGATCACTTCCTTGATTTCCTCGCGCTTGTCGGCGTGCATCTGGAACATGCGGCCGATGCGCTCGCGGTGGCCCTTGGTCGTGTTCATGACCATGTCGCCCTGGCGCAACACGCCCGAATAGACGCGCACGAAGGTCAGGTTGCCGTACTTGTCGTTGATGATCTTGAAGGCGAGGCCGGCGAAGGGGCCGTCTTCCTTCACAGGGATGATGCGGCGCTCGGCCGTCTCGTCCTGGCCTTCCTCGGGGGCGACCTTGATGCCCTCGACGTCCACCGGGCTTGGCAGGTAGTCGATCACGGCGTCGAGCAGGGGCTGCACGCCCTTGTTCTTGAAGGCAGAGCCGCACAGCACGGGGCGGAATTCGCCGCTCACGGTGCCGCGCTTGATGCAGCGCTTCAGCGTCTCGACCGACACGTCGCCCTTGTCGAAGTACTCTTCCATCGCCGTCTCATCGATGCCGACGGCGGTGTCGAGCAGCTTCTGGCGGTACTCGGCCACCTTGTCGGCCATGTCGGCGGGGATCGGGGCCTCGTGGTACTTGGCGCCGAGCTCGTCGCCTTCCCAGATCAGCGCCTTCATCTCGACGAGGTCCACCACGCCCTTCAGCGTGTCCTCGATGCCGATGGGCAGCTGCAGCGCGACCCAGTTGATGCCGAGCTTCTCGGTCAGCGTCGCGGCGGCCTTGTAGAAATCGGCGCCGGTGCGGTCGAGCTTGTTGATGAAGATGATGCGCGGCACGTTGTAGCGGTCCGCCAGGCGCCAGTTCGTCTCGGACTGCGGCTGCACGCCGGCCACGCCCTCGATGATGAAGATGGCGCCGTCGAGCACGCGCAGCGAACGGTTCACCTCGATGTTGAAATCGATGTGGCCGGGGGTGTCGATGATGTTGATGCGGTGGTCATTCCACACCGCCGTCACGGCCGCCGAGGTGATCGTGATGCCGCGCTCACGCTCCTGCGCCATGTAGTCGGTGGTGGTGTTGCCGTCATGGACCTCACCGATCTTGTGGCTCTTTCCCGTGTAGTACAGGATGCGCTCGGTCGTGGTCGTCTTGCCGGCGTCAATATGCGCCGTGATCCCGATGTTCCGGATCTTTTCGAGAGCGGTGTGTGCCACTGCGGGCCTCCATGCGGCAAAAGCAGGACAACGCCCGTCGAGGGGCGCCGCCTGCTCTTCTGAATCGTGGGCAGAGATCTATACGAGGCGGGACATGCACCTTCCCGCCGTTTTTTGCAACCCTTGCCGGCTACAGGGCGAGGCGCAGGATGGCGGCGACATCCCCCGCGCCCGTCACTGGCCGGGGATTGGTCGCAATGGGCGGGTCGCCGAGCCAGCGCCCGGCCAGGTCCGGGATATCGGCCTCCGTGATGCCAACCTCACCCAGCGTCACCGGCAGCCCCAGGCCCCGGATGAAGCCGCGCAGCGCCGCATGGCAGGGCCCGCCGCCGAACAGCGCCGCCAGTTCCGCCTGGCGCACGCCATTCACCGCCTCGTTCCACTGCATCACGGCCGGCAGCATGAGGCAGGAGGTGACGCCATGCGGCACGCCGCGCGCCCCGCCCAGGATGTAGCCGATGCCGTGGCTCGCCCCCACGGGCACCCCGGCCCAGCCGCCCATCACCGACATCCAGGCCGCCTGCTGGCAAAGGGCGCGCGCCGCGCGGTCGTTCGGATCACGCGCCACGGCGGGCAACCCCTGGGCCAGCATCCGCAATGCCTGCCACGAGACGGCGTCCGAGAAGGGCTGCGGCGCGGACGAACACCAGCGCTCCGCCCCATGGTCCACCGCGCGGATGCCGGAGGAGAGGAAGAGCTCCGCCGGCGTCTCCATCACCGCCTCGGGGTCCAGGATGACGCTGCGCGGCACCATCCAGGCCTCCAGCAGCCGGTATTTCCGGCCCGCCACCGTGTCGGTGACGCCCGCATGGGGGGCGAACTCGGCCGCCGAGAGCGTGGTGGGCACGGCCACGATGCGCGGGCTGGGGGGTGCGCCCTCCCAGGCGCCGGGATGGGCGGCGCGGCCAGCGGCCGCCCCGGTCACATCGGCCACGGCGCGAAAGCCGCGCCACACCCCCTGGCAGGCCACCTTGCTGCCATCCACCACCGAACCGCCGCCGACGGCCACCACCAGGTCGGCCTCGGTCTCGACCAGCAGGGCGGTCAGCGCCAGCACATCCTCGATGGCGCTGTGGGCGCGCATCCGGGCGAAGGTCCCGGCCAGCGCAGGGCCAATGGCGCGGCGGGCCTCGGCCACGATGCGGCTCTCGGCCAGGGAGCGCGTGGTGACCAGCACGACCCGCCGCGCGCCCGCGATCTCGGGGGGAAGCGCCTCCGCGACGGGGCTGCCATGACGCACGCGTTCCTGCGCGGGCCAGCGATGGATGCCAGGCGTCATGCCGCTCAATCCACCCGCGCGCCAGCGGCGCGGACCACATCGGCCCAGAAGGGGATCTCCTCGGCGATGAAGGCGTCGAAGGCGGCGGGCGATTCCGAGGGCAGGCCCTGCAGCCCCTCGCGCGCCAGGCGTTCCCGCACGCCGGGGTCGGCGGTGATGCGCCGCGCGGCCTCGAAGACGCGCTGGCGAATGGGCTCGGGCAGGCCCGCCGGCGCCCAGAGCCCCCACCAGCCGCCGATGTTCAGCCCGGGCAGCCCAGCCGTGCCGGTGCCGGGAATGCCCTCGATGACGGGCGAGGCCTCGCGCGTGGTCAGCGACAGCGCCCGCAGCTGCCCGCCGCGCACAGGCGGCAAGGCCACGGGCGGCGTGCCGATCAGCAGCTCAACATCGCCCGAGAGCACGGCCTGGAGCGAGGGGGCGCCGCCGCGGAAGGGCACGTGCGTCAGCTCGATGCCCGCGGTCCGCGCCAGCATGACACCCGCCAAGTGCGAAGGCGTGCCATTGCCGGGCGTCGCGTAGTTCCACCGCCCAGGCTCGGCCCGCACGCGTTCGATGAGCTGCGCAAGCGTCGTGATGCCGAGCTGCGGGCGCACCGCCAGGATGGTCGGCAGGTCCGTCAGCCGCGTGATGGCGGTGAAGTCCCGCACCGGATGGAAGGGGATGCGCGCATACAGGGCCGGGTTCACCGCATGGCTGAAATTGCCCCCCAGCAGCAGGGTGTGGCCATCGGGCTCGGCCCGCGCCACGGCTTCCGAGGCGATGTTGGAACCCGCACCCGGCCGATTGTCCACCACCACGGCCTGGCCCAGCGCCTCGCGCAGCGGCTCGCTCAAGGTGCGGGCGATGAAGTCGCCCGAGCCGCCGGGCGGGAAGCCCACCACGAGGCGAACGGGCCGCGTGGGGGACCAGGATTGGGCGCGGGCCAGGTTCGGGGCGGCAAGCAGCACGGCGCCGGCAGCGCCGAGGGCGCGGCGGGAGATGGGCATGGGCGTTCCTCCGAGGGGCGTCTTGGCCGGGGCGGTGCCGCCCCGGCATGGGAAGCTTCGGCCAGGGGCCCTGCCCGCGCAACCCGCGCGAGGAATGGGATGCGGCGGCATGTCCCGCCGCATCGCCCGTCAGGAGAGGCTTACTTCAGCCCCTTGCAGAAGCGCTGAATGCGCGTGCAGGCCTCGACCAGCGTCGCGTCATCGGTGGCGTAGCTGATGCGGAAATGGCCGGGGAACATGAAGGCCGAACCGTGCACGGCGGCCACCCCTTCCTCCTCCAGCAGCGCCTCGACGAAATCGGCATCGGTCTCGAGCTTGCGCCCACCGGCCGAGGTCTTGCCCAGGCAGCCATGCAGCGAGGGGAAGACGTAGAAGGCACCCTCGGGCTTGGCGCAACGCAGGCCGGGGGCCTGGTTCAGCATGTCCACCACCAGGTTGCGGCGGCGCTGGAACACCTCGCCCATCGCGGCGACACTCTCCTGCGGGCCGTCGAGCGCCTCGATGGCCGCGGCCTGGCTGACGCTGCTGGTGTTCGACGTGCTCTGCCCCTGCAGCTTGTCCATGGCCTTGATGAGCGCGACCGGCGCGCCCGCGAAGCCGATGCGCCAGCCCGTCATGGCATAGCCCTTGGAGCAGCCATTCATGGTGATGGTGCGGTCGCGCAGGCGGGGTTCCACCTGCACGATGGTGGCGGGCTTGAAGCCGTCGAAGGCGAGCTTCTCGTAGATGTCGTCGGTGAAGATCCACACATCGGGGTGGCGCAGCAGCACGTCGGTGAGCTTCTTCAGCTCCTCCGCGCTGTAGGCCGCGCCCGTGGGGTTGCAGGGGTTGTTGATGATCAGCCACTTGGTCTTGGGCGTGATCGCCGCTTCCAGCTGCTCGGCCGACATCTTGAAGCCCGAGTTCTGCCCGCAGGGCACGAAGACGGGCGTGCCCTCGGCCAGCGCCACGATGTCCGGATAGCTCACCCAGCAGGGGGTAGGGATGATGGCCTCGTCGCCCGGGTTGATGGTGGCCAGCAGCGCGTTGAAGATCACCTGCTTGCCGCCGGTGGTGACGATGATCTCCTCCGGCGCGTAGTCGATCCCGCTGTCGCGCTTGAACTTGCGCGCCACCGCCTGCCGCAGCGCCATGGTGCCGGCCACGTCGGTGTATTTCGTCTCGCCGCGCTCGATGGCCGCGATGGCCGCGTCCTTGATGTTGCGAGGCGTGTCGAAATCGGGCTCGCCCACCGAGAGGCTGATCACATCCTTGCCGGCCGCCTTCAGCGCGCGGGCCTTGCCGGTGATGGTGATGGTCTGAGAGGGCGAGATGCGGTCGAGCCGATCGGCGGTGAGGTTCATGTCCGTCCAGGTCCTGGCGTGGAGCTGATTCACGCCTTTGGCGTGCCCGCCAAAGCCGATCAGGCTCCAGGACGCGGACCCTATTCCCGTGACGGAGGGGTTTCAACCCGCGCCCGCCACCTTGCTGCCAAGGCATAGACGAGCAGCAATGTCGCCGCCGCCCCCAGCAGCAGGGTGGCCAGCGCATTGGCCTCGGGCGTCAGCCCCAGCCGCAGCGCGGAGAAGAGATAGACCGGCAGGGTGGTGGCACCAGGGCCGGAGACGAAGCTCGCCAGCACCACGTCATCCAGCGAGAGGGTGAAGGCCAGCCCCCAGCCCGCCAGCAGCGAGGGCATGATCAGCGGCAGGGTGATGGTGCGGAACACGATGAAGGGCGAGGCGCCGAGGTCCGCCGCAGCCTCCTCCAGCCGCGGGTCCAGCGCGGCCAGCCGCGCCTGCACCAGCACCGCCACGAAGGCCATGCCCAGCGCCGAATGCGCGAGCCACACGGTCATGGCCCCGCGCTGCGCCGGCCAGCCCGTCAGCCCCTGCAGCCCCACGATGAGCAGCAGGAAGGAAAGGCCCATCACCACCTCGGGCAGCACCAGCGGCGCACCCGCCAGGGCACCGAACAGCGGGCGCCCACGGAATGGCCCATGCCGCGCCAGCACCCAGCCGAGCACCAGGCCCAGCAGCGTGGCGAGCGTGGCGGCGGCGGCCGCGATCCGCAGGGACAGCCAGGCGGCCTCCAGCAGCCGCTCGTTGGCCGCCAGGGCATGGAACCAGCGGAAGGAAAAGCCGCCCCAGATGTAGGGCGTGCGACCATCCGAAAAGGCGTAGGCCACCATCAGCGCGATGGGCGCCCAGAGGAAGAACAGCCCCGCATAGAGCGCCCAGCGCCTCATCGCGCGGCCAGCCGCTGGAAGGCGGCCACGGGCAGCAGCAGCAGGGCCAGCAGCGCGGTGGCCAGCGCGGCCGCCGCCGGCCAGTCGAGGGTCTGGAAAAACTCCTGCCAGATGGCGCGGCCCACCAGCAGCGCCTCCGGCCCGCCCAGCAATTCGGGGATCACCACCTCGCCGGCGGCGGGGATGAACACCAGCAGGAAGGCCGCGGCCAGGGCGGGTGCGGCCAGCGGCAGGGTGATGGTGAAAAGCACCCGCCACCGCCCGGCGCCGAGGTCGGCCGCCGCCTCCTCCAGCGTCAGGTCCCGCCGGGCGAGGCTGGCATAGAGGGGCAGCACGGCGAAGGGCAGATAGGCATGGACCATGCCGAGGATCATCGCGCCCTCGGTGTGGAGCATCCGCAACGGCGTCTCGATCAGCCCGGCCTGCATCAGCATGGTGTTCACCCAGCCGGAATCCCGCAGCAGCCCCACCCAGGCCGAGACCCTAAGCAGGAAGCCCGTCCAGAAGGGCAGCAGCACCAGGGCCAGCCAGATGAATTGCCGCGCGGGCGGCGCGGCCGCGATGCCCAGCGCCATGCCGAAACCCAGCACCAGGCACAGCGCGCCCGTGATGAAGGCGAGCCGCAGCGATTGCCACAGCGCGTCACGGTAGAAAGAGTCGGACAGCACCAGCCCCCAGGCCTCCAGGCTGCCCTGCCAGCCCCCGGCTCCCCAGGGCGGAATGACGGGCGGCACGCCGGAGGTGGCGGTGCCGAAGCCCATGGCCAGCACGATCAGCAGGGGCGCGGCCACCAGCACCCCCAGCGCCAGCCAGCCCGCCGCGCGCATCATGCGGAGAGCGGCGCCAGGGCGGACGCCTCCCAGCCCAGCGCCACGCGCTGGCCAGGTTCGGGCGCGGCCTGGCCGGCCACCAGCACCACGCGCAGCGAGAGCCCGCCTGGCGCGCGCGCCAGCAGCAGCGTGTCGGCGCCGCGGAAGGCGACCTCCTCCACCACGGCCTCGGTGCCGTTGCGGGCGGGGGCAGTGGGACGCAGGGCGATGCGCTCGGGCCGCAGCGCATAGGCGGGCGCGCGTGTCGCGGCGTCGAGCGGCACGGGGCCCCCCGCCTCCAGGATGTTCGCGGCGCCGAGGAAGCGCGCCACCGCCCGCGTGGCCGGGCGTTCATACAGCGCGCGCGGCGTGTCGAACTGCGCGATGCGCCCGGCCTCCAGCAGCGCCACGCGGTCGGCCAGGGCCAGTGCCTCGGCCTGGTCATGGGTCACCATCACGAAGCTGGCGCCGGTGCGGCGTTGCAGCGCGCGCAGTTCCAGCCCCGTACGCTCCCGCAGCCCGGCGTCCAGCGCGGCCAGGGGTTCGTCCAGCAGCACCAAGGCGGGGCGACGGGCCAGGGCGCGGGCCAGCGCCACGCGCTGCTGCTGCCCGCCCGAGAGCTGGGACGGCCGGCGGCGCTGCAGCCCCTCCAGCCGCAGCAGCGCCACCAGTTCGGCCACGCGCGCGGCGATCTCGCGCGCCCCCATGCCGGCGCGGCGCAGCCCGTAGGCGATGTTCGTCGCCACATCCATGTGCGGGAACAGCGCATAGGACTGGAACATCATCGCGACATCGCGCGCCTGCGGCGGCAGGGCGGTGATGTCCTTGCCCTCCAGGTGGATGCGCCCCGCATCGGGCCGGTCGAAGCCCGCGACCAGCCGCAGCAGCGTGGACTTGCCGGAACCCGAACCGCCCAGCAGCGCCACGAACTCGCCCGCCCCTACGTCAAGGCTGAGCGCATCCAGCGCCACCGCCGCGCCGAAGCGGCGGGTCACGTCCTCCAGGCGCAGCAGGGCGTCAGCGCCCGGCGCGGAAGCGCGCCCAGACGCGGGCGCGGGCGCGCTCGCCCGCCGCGGCCGGGGTGCCAGCCACGAAGCTGTCGGCCAATGTCGCGGCATCCGGATAGACGGAGCGGTCCTCGCGGATCTCGGCCGCCAGCAGGGGCAGGCTGCCTGGCACCGCGTTGGGGTAGCCCACTTGGGTGGTGATGGCGGCCATCACGTCCGGCTGCAGCAGGAAGTTGATGAAGGCGTGGGCGGCGTCCGGGTTGGGCGCGTCGGCCGGAATGGCCATCACGTCGAACCAGAGCTGCGCGCCCTGGCGGGGGGCGACATAGGTGATGGTGTGGCCACGATTGGCCTCCGCCGCGCGGCCCGCAGCCTGGATCACGTCGCCCGAGAAGGCGAAGGCCAGGCAGATCTCACCCGCCGCCAGCGCCTCCAGCAGGGCGGGCGGCGAGGGGATCGAGCGCAGATAGGGCCGGATGGCGAGAAGTGCGCGCTGCGCGGCCTCCAGCTCGGCCGGCACCACGCTGTCGGGGCTGAAGCCCAGGTGGCGCAGCACGCTGGGCAGCACGTCGGTCGCGCTGTCCATCACGGCAATGCCGCAAGGGGCGAGGCGCCGCGCATGCCGCGGGTCCAGCAGCAGGGACAGGCTGTCCAGCGGCGCGTCGGGGGCCAGCGCCCGGATGCGCTCCGCGTTCATGCCAAGCCCGACGCTGCCCCAGAGGTAGATCAGCCCATGGCGGTTGCCAGGGTCCACATTCGCCACGCGGGCCATCAGCGCCGGGTCGAGGTTCGCCGCATTGGGGATGCGCGCCATGTCGAGCGGCCGCAACGCGCCCGCGCGCAGCAGGCGGGCGAAGGTGGGTTCGGCGGTGGGGACGATGACGTCATAGCCGGAGCGGCCCGCGGACAACTTTCCTTCCAACGCTTCCAGCGTGTCGAAGACGTCGTAGCGGACGCGGATGCCCGTCTCGGCGGTGAAACGCTCGATCACGGCGGGGTCGATGTAGTCGGTCCAGTTGTAGACGTTCACCACCTGCTGCTGGGCGGGGGCCTGCGCGCCGGGAAGCGCGGCGAGGGCCAGGGCGGCGACGGCGGCAAGGAGGATGCGGCGCATGGACCATGTCTCCGGCGGTGGCAGCCTCGCTCATGCAACAAGGGATGGGCGGCGTCCATACCTGAATATATTCCTTGACTGCGGCAGGAATTCATTCTATTTCGGCCAGGCCAAGGGGCGAACTGCGCCCGCATGGCATCCCCCATTCCCCGCCCGACGCCCCAGCACCGCGCCCCCCGCGCGGGAGGAGATGCACGCCCATGCCCTTCGCGCCCACCGCCCTCACCCCCGTCTTCCAGTCGCAGAGCTTCAGCCTGTGGCACTACCGCAGCACCGACACGCGCGACCAGATCACGACCGTGGGCTACTTCGCCCCGGCCCGCACGCAGCTGCGCGTGGGCGACGTGATCATCGCCCAGGCCTCGGACGCGCTCTCCATCCTGCCGGTCCGCAGCAACGCCACCATCGGCACGGGCGTGAACCTCGACGGGGCGATCGCGCCCATCGCGCTGACGCGCACCGTCGCCAAGTCCTTCCAGTTCGTGCAGCAGGCGAGCGCGGTGGTCACCACCATCATCCTGGCACCCCTGCTGGCGGGGCTGATCGCGGGCACCTCCATTCCCGTGTCGGCGCAGGTGCTGGGCCCCATCAGCCAGGTGGTCGTCTCGATCCGCGACGCCCAGGGGCAGCTCGTGCCGCCCGCGCAGATCGTGGACGTCTCGCAGGGCTACGTCACCACCACCCTGCCCACGCCGCCCGTCGGCACCGGCTATCGGCTGCGTGTGGAGGACGCGGGCGACAGCGGCGTGGCCGCCATCTCCTCCAGCTTCAACATCCTGCCCGACCTGCGGCTGATCCTCACCGAGGCCGGCGTGAAGCTGCTCCAGGAGGACGGATCGGCCATCGCCCAGGGCTGAGCCACCGCCTCCGCCCTCCCCCCAGCGCCCCAGCCCGGACGGAGCCCCATGCCCGACCTCAAGATCAGTGAGCTGCCCGCAGCCACGACACTCAGCGACGCGGACATCACCGCGCTCGTCCAGCCCAGCCCCAACACCACCCGCCGCGTCAGCATGGCGCAGCTTCGCCGACAACTGCTGACCGACCGCGGCGTGGACGTGCGCGACTTCGGCGCGGTGGGCAACGGCGTCGCGAACGACGCGCCGGCCATCCAGGCCGCCATCAACGCGCTCGGCAGCGCGGGCGGCGTGGTGAACCTCGGCGCCCGCACCTATCGCCTCGCCTCCGCCATCGTCGTGAACAACGGCGCCATCCGCCTGGTGGGCCAGGGCTTCAATGAGGGCGGCAGCCCCGGCGCGGGCACCTGGCTCACGGTGGACCAGACGAACTTCACGCCCTTCACCTTCAGCGCGACCGCCGCGCGCGGCTCGGCCGTCATGAACCTCGCCGTGCGCCAGACGCACAGCGCGACGCAGGACGCTTCCTGGGCCCCCACCGCCTATGACTGGTTCTTCCGCGTGGAAAACTGCCTGGGCGGCGTGGACTTCGACAACATCCTGCTCTCGGGCATCAACCGCGGCATCTTCATCCGCAATTCCGGCCGCGCCGACCTCAGGCGCATCCGGGGCCAGGTCTTCACCGCCGGCATCGAGATCGACGAATCCTTCGACACCGCGCGGCTGATGAATATCCATTTCTGGCCCTTCTGGTCGGCGAACACCAACGTGGTGCGCTGGCAGCAGGTCAATGGCGACGCGATGATCTTCCGCCGCGTGGATGGTATCTTCGTGGACCAGTCCTTCGTCCTCGGCTACCGGACGATGTTCCGCTTCTCCAGCTCCGCCGCGGGTTTCACGCAGAAATTCTCGATCGGCCAGGCCTATGCGGACTTCGTGCGCCACGGCGTGCTGGTCGAGGCCGCCGGCACCGACGGCCAGATCGACAGCATGACCGTGCAGTGCGAGCTGTTCAACGCGAGCGGCGCGCCGCTGCCCGGTTCGGTCGGCATCATGATCAATGCCAATTCGAGCCGCATCCAGGTCGCGAACCTGCGGGTGGATGACGCGGAGGACAACGCGATCCGGCTGGAGCAGCACTCCAACCGCCTCGACATCGGCGCGCTGCGCGTCGTGAACTTCAACCTGCGCGCCAATGGCGCCTCCGCCATCCACCTGGTGAACGCCACGACCGGCGTGCCCAACCGCGTGAACCTCGGCAGCAACCCGCTGCTGGAGACGGCCGTAATGGGCCCGCTGTTCAACGCCGGCAGCAATGGCTCGGTGGGCGTGCTCGGCCCCGCGGGCGAGGCCGCGCGGCCGGGCCTCTCGGTGGGCGAGGCCGGCACGGGCCTCGCGCGGCCCGCGGCCGGCGTGCTCTCGGCCAGCGCGGCCGGGACGGAGGTGCTGCGGGCCACGGCCGGCTCCGTGACGCTGGGTGCCGCGCCAGGCACGCATGGCCTGGAGGTGAGCACACCCGCCGGCAGCCTCAACCGCATCCAGGCGCTGGGCGGCGTCACAGGCACCCCTGGCCGCGTCGGCTGGCAGGCGGCGGGCGCGGATGCGAACATCGACGCGGTGGTCGGCCAGCCGCGCGGCGCCGGGGCGCTGCTGGCGCAGTTCCCGGATGCGGCAGCCACGGGCGGCGCGGCGCGCGGCGCGGGCGCGGTGGACCTCCAGCTCAGCCGCAACGCGGCATCGCAGGTGGCGTCCGGGCAGAACAGCATCATCGTGGGCGGCGACCGCAACACGGCGAGCGGCACGCGCGCCGCGATCCTGGGCGGCTTCAACAACGCCGCGGTCGGCGTCAACAGCATCGTGGCCGGCGGCGCCAACAACAGCGCGAGCGGCAGCGGCGCCTGGGTGCCGGGCGGTGACAGCGCCAGCACCCGCAACCAGCAGATGGGGGCCTGGGCCTTCGGCGCCTTCGCCAGCGCGGGGGACGCCCAGGCCGGCGAACGCGTCCTGCGCCGCCAGACCACCGACGCCACGCCGCTGCGGCTGAGTTCCAGCGGCGCGGACCCGGCGGGCGCCACCAACCTCAACATCCCCTCGAACAGCGGCATCGCCGCGCGCCTCCTGGTGGTGGCGCAGCAGACCGGGGGCAGCGCCGGCACGGTCGGCGATTCCGCGTGCTGGGAGGTGACGGTGATGCTGCGCCGCCTCGTGGGGGTGGCCACCACCACCTACCTCGGCGGGACGGTGATGACGTCAGGCCCGGCCCTGGCCGCGGCCACGGCCGGCAGCGCGCTGGCGCCGAGCCTCGCCAGCGCCGGCGCCACCGCCTGGCGCCTCACCCTGGACGCCGACACGGTGCTGGGTGGCCTCGCCGTCACCGCCACCGGCGAGGCGAACAAGACCATCCGCTGGGTGGCACGGATCCTGAGCACCGAGGTCGCGGCCTGACGGCCCACCGCCAGCCTTCCCCCCCACAGGAGATTCCCATGGCCCTGATCATTCCGCTCGAGCTGCCCCAGACAGGCGTCACCGCCACCTACTGGCGCATCACCCATGTCCAGGTGGACTGCAACGCCCGCATCATCCAGGCCCAGCTGCACGGCTACCTCGACGAGGCGGCGCGTCGCGCGGGCCGTGCGCCGCTGCATCACATCCCCTACCGCTTCGCCGCCGGGGACCTGCCCGACCCCTTCACGGTCTCGGTGGCCGACATCTACCGCGCCGTCCGCGAGGCGCCCGAGGGTGAGGACGCCGCCGGCGCCCCCCTGCCCTCGCGGTTCCGCGACGCCGCCGACGCCTGACCCCGCGCCCCGACCATCCGAAAGAGGATACGAAGAGAATGAGCTCCCTGACCGACCACGGCCGCAACATCCTCGCCCGCGCCCTCTGCGGCCGCCTGCCCGTCCTGCCCAACCAGGTGTTCCTGGCGCTGGGCAGCGGCGGCAGCGTGGCCGCCGGCCTGGCGGGTGAGCCGGTGGGCAATGGCTATGCCCGCCAGCGCGTCACCTTCACCGGCACCGGCAACCAGCAGAATGCCGAGCTGGTGCGCTTCACCTTCACCGGCGCGGCCGGCACCTTCACCCATGTGGGGCTGTTCGACGCCTCCTCGGGCGGCAATGCGCTGACCTGGTCACCGCTGGCGCAGAGCGTGACGGTGGGTGGGCCGGGCACGGTCACCATCAACCCGGGCGGCCTGACCATGACCGGCACCTGACCCCATGGAAGGGGGCGCCGCCCGGCTTTTCCGGGGCCGGCCGGCGCCTCAGCCATGCCAATTTCCGTTGACAGCCCGCGCATTCGTCCAGGTTGAAACTCAGGTAAGCTTTGGCTTATGCTCCCCCGTGGTGAGGGAGGCTGTGTTTCGTGAATCCATTGGACTCAGCGCGCTGGCCGGGAAGCGACCCTCGCACCCAGGACCCCTGCCTCGGCTGCGCCGGCAAGCGGTTCGGCATTTGCCATCCGCTTGACGCCTCGGCGCTGGATGAGATCTCCCACGACAGCGACCGTCACTGCCTTCCCGCCAAGAGCGTGCTGTTCCGCGAGGGCGACGCCGCCGCGCGCGCCTTCAGCGTGCTGGAAGGCACAGTGAAGCTCAGCCGTCTGCTGCCCGACGGGCGTCAGCAGGTGGTGGGCTTCCGCTTCCGCGGCGACCTGGTGGGCTACACCGCCGGCCCCACCTATCCCTTCGACGCGGAGCTGCTGACCCCTGGCCAGTTCTGCCGCATCGAACGCGGGCGGCTCGACACGCTGCTGCGCCGCTACCCGCTGATGGAACGCCGTGTGCTCGACCTGTGCCTGGGCGAGCTGGCGGCCACCCAGGAACATCTGGTCACGTTGGCGCGCCGTTCGGCGGAATCGCGCGTGGCGGCCTTCCTGCTGGGGCTGTCGGACGCGCATCGGCGCCGCGGCCTCGCCCAGCCCGAGCTGCCCATGCCCATGACCCGGGGCGACATCGGCGATTTCCTCGGCCTGACACTCGAGACTGTCAGCCGCACTTTCACCGCCTTCAAGCGCTCCGGCTGGATCGCCGAGCCGGGCGGGCAGAAGCTCCGCATCCTGGACATGGGCATGCTGCAGTCGCTGGCGGCGGGGGAAATGGCGGACATCTGACGCCGCCCCTTTCCTTGGTGTCCTTCCGTTGACCCCCATCCCTTGACCCCCATCCCTTGACCCTCTGGCCCCGCCCGCGCGAAGAACCGCGCGCGGGGGGCATGCCAGCATGGCCAGCCGCCATGATGCGACGATTGGGCGGAGGACAGGCTTTCATGCACGACCCATCGGCGGGCCAAGGCGCCAGGGCCACGCGGCCATGAACGGGCTCAAGCCCGTGCTGGCGCGACTGGCCGAAGGTGCGCGCCTCGCGGAATCCGAGGCCGAGGCCGCCTTCGGCGTCATCATGGCCGGCGAGGCCACGCCCGCGCAGATCGCGGGCATGCTCATGGCCATGCGCGTGCGCGGCGAGACGGTGGCGGAACTGACCGGCGCCGTGCGCGCCATGCGCGCCCACATGATCCCCGTCGAGGTCCCGCCGGATGCCATGGACGTGGTGGGCACGGGCGGCGATGCCTCGGGCAGCCTGAACATCTCCACCGCCAGCGCCATCGTGGTTGCCGGTTGCGGCGTGCCGGTGGCCAAGCATGGCAACCGGGCGCTCTCCTCCAAATCGGGCGCGGCGGATGCGCTGGCGGCACTGGGCGTGAACCTGGACGTGCCGCTGCCGCGCCTGCCCGCCGTGCTGGCCCAGGCCGGCATCTGCTTCCTGCTGGCCCCCCGCCACCATGCGGCACTTCGTCATGCCGGCGGCGCGCGGGCGGAGCTGGGCACGCGCACCATCTTCAACCTGCTGGGGCCGCTCGCCAATCCGGGCCGGGTGAAGCGCCAGATGACGGGCGCCTTCAGCACCACCTGGCTGCGCCCCATGGCCGAGGCGCTGGCGCGGCTGGGCACCGAGCGCGCCTGGGTGGTGCATGGCCAAGGTCTGGACGAGATCGCGCTCTCCGGCCCCACCCAGGTGGTCGAGCTGGACCAGGGCCATTTCCGCGAATTCACCGTGAGCCCGGCCGATGCCGGCCTGGACGAGGCGCCCCCCGAGGCCCTGCGCGGCGGCGACCCGTCCGAGAACGCGGCCGCACTCCGCGCCGTGCTGGAAGGCGCCCCCGGCGCCTATCGCGACGTGGTGCGCCTCAATGCGGGTGCGGCCCTTGTCGTGGCGGGCCGGGCGGCCGATCTGCGGGAGGGGGCGGCCATGGCCGCCGCCTGCCTGGACGAAGGCCGCGCGCGTGCGACACTGGACCGCCTCATCCGCGCCACCGCCCCCACGGAACCCGAACTGGCCTGAGCATCATGGACACGCATTCCACGCCCGACGTCCTCATCCGCATCCTGGCCGACAAGGCGGAGGAGGTGGCCGCGCGCATGGCCGACACCCCCATGGCCGAGATGGAACGCGCCGCCCGCCACGCGGAGCCCCCGCGCGACTTCGTGGGCGCGCTGTGCAGCGCGGTGGCCGAGGGCCGCACCGGGCTGATCGCGGAGATCAAGCGCGCCTCGCCCTCGGGCGGGCTGATCCGCGACCCCTTCGAGCCCGCCGAACTGGCGAAGGCCTATGCCGCGGGCGGTGCCTCCTGCCTGTCCGTCCTGACGGATGGGCCGCATTTCCAGGGCAGCCCCGCCCATCTCAAGGCCGCCCGCGCCGCCTGCACCCTGCCGGTGCTGCGGAAGGACTTCATGATCCATCCCTTCCAGGTGCATGAGGCGCGCGCCATGGGCGCGGATGCCATCCTGCTCATCATGGCGGCCCTTACCGACGAGATGGCCGTGGAGCTGGAGGCCATCGCCCATTCGCTGGACATGGCCGTACTGGTCGAGGTGCATGACGCGCCGGAGCTGGAACGCGCGCTGGGCCTGCGCACACGCCTGATCGGGGTGAACAACCGCAACCTGCGGACCCTGGTGACCGACCTCGGCACCAGCGAGACGCTGATTCCGATGATCCCGCCCGACCGCATTCCCGTGGCGGAATCCGGCATCCGCACCGCCGCCGATGTGAAGCGCATGGCGGCCGCCGGCGCCAACTGCATCCTGGTGGGCGAGCACCTCATGCGCCAGCCCGACGTCACGGCCGCCACGCGCGCCCTGATCGGCCCCTGAGGGAGCGCGCATGAGCGGCCTCACCCATTTCGACGCGGCGGGCCAGGCCGCCATGGTGGATGTCTCGGCCAAGGCCGAGACGGCGCGGGTGGCGCGCGCCCGGGCCCGCATCGTGATGCGGCCGGAGACCCTGGCGCTGATCCAGGATGGCCGCGCCGGCAAGGGCGATGTGCTGGGGGTGGCGCGCGTGGCCGGCATCATGGCCGCCAAGCGCACCCATGAGCTGATCCCGCTCTGCCACCCGCTGCTGATCAGCAAGGTCGCGGTAGAATTCGACATCCAGCCGCCGGATGCCATCGAGGTGGAGGCCATGGTCTCCCTTACCGGCCGCACCGGCGTCGAGATGGAGGCACTGACGGCCGCCTCCATCGCGGCGCTGACCATCTACGACATGGTCAAGGCGGTGGATCGCGGCATGCGCATCGAGGCGCTGCGCGTGGTCCACAAGGAGGGCGGCAAGTCCGGCACCTTCTCGGAACCCCCCGCATGATTTCGGTGGCCGAGGCAAGGGCACGCATCCTGGCGGGTGTGACCCCCGTCGCGGCCGAGACGGTGGCGCTGACCGATTCCTGGGGCCGCGTGCTGGCCGCGCCCGTCCCCTCGCGCGTGACCCAGCCGCCGGCCGATCTCTCGGCCATGGATGGCTATGCCGTGCGCGCCGCCGAGGCCAATGCCGGCCAGGCGCTGCGGGTGGTGGGCCAGGCCCCCGCCGGCCAGCCCTACGACGCCGTGCTGAACCCTGGCGAGGCCGTCCGCATCTTCACCGGCGCCTACATTCCTGAGGGCGCGGACGGCATCCTGCTGCAAGAGGATGCGCGCGCCGAGGCAGGCGAGGTCACCGCCACCGACCATGTCACCCCCGGCCGCTGGGTGCGCCTGCGCGGCCTCGACTTCGCCGAGGGCGACACGCTGCTCCCTGCGGGCCACCGACTGACGGCGCGCGATGTCGGGCTGGCGGCGGCCGGCAACCATGCCTTCCTGACCGTCCGCCGCCGCCCGCGCATCGGCATCCTCGCCACCGGCGACGAGATCATGCTGCCCGGCGAGCCGCCGCGCCCGGCCAGCATCTATTCCTCCAACAGCTTCGCCATCGCCGCCATGGTGCGGGCGGCGGGCGGCGAGCCCTCCATCCTGCCCGTCGCACCCGATGACCGCGCGGCCATCGCTTCCCTGGTGGAAAGTGCCGCGGGCCTCGATGTGCTGGTCACCAGCGGCGGCGCCAGCGTGGGCGAGCACGACCTGGTGCGCGAGGTGCTGGAGGGCGCGGGCTTCTCGCTCGACTTCTGGCGGATCGCCATGCGGCCGGGCAAGCCGCTGTTTCATGGGCGGCGCGCGGGCGGGCCGGCGGTGCTGGGGCTGCCGGGCAACCCGGTCTCGGCCTTCGTCTGCGGGGTGCTCTTCCTGCTGCCGCTGCTGGCCGCGCTGCAAGGGCGCGTGGGCTTCGCCCTGCCCGTGCAGCGCTACCGCCTGGGCGTGGAACTGCCGGAGAACGACCAGCGCGAGGACTACCTGCGCGCCGAACTGCGCCCCGGCGCCGATGGCGCGCCCGAGGCCCACCCCGCCGCGCGCCAGGACAGTTCCATGCTGCGGGTGCTGGCCGGCGCGCAGGCGCTCGTCATCCGCGCGCCCCATGCCCCCGCCCTGGCGCGGGGTGCCGAGGTGGAGGCGATCCCGCTCGACGCGCTCGGGCTGTGAGGTGGGCGCTGGCGCTGGCCCTGCTGCTGGCCGCCACCCCCGCCGAGGCCCAGCGCCGCCAGCCGAGTGCCGCCGCGCTGGAAGCCGCGCGCGCCTTCCTCTGCCCCAATGGCGGCACGCCCCAGCGCGGCGGCCGCTGCCGCCCCGGCCAGGATGCCCGCGGTTGGGACCGCGGCCTGCCCGCGCCCACCCGCGCCCAGCAACCCTGCCCGCCCGGCACGCGCCCGCAGACGGCGCGCGCCCAGACCGATGTCACCCGCTGCGTGCCGGAGTGAGCCACTCCCGCAGGGCCTGACCCGCGGCCTCCGGAACTTCCATGGTGGGCAGGTGGCCGGAGCCCGCGAAACGCACCAGCCTGGCCCCCGGGATCATCGCCGCCATCTCGTCATGCAGTTCAGGCGGCGTCAGCGCATCCTCCGCGCCGCAGGCGACTAGGGTGGGCACCTGAATGCTCGCCAGGTCCGGCCGTGAATCCGGCCGATGCATGATGGCATTCTGCTGGCGCAGGAAGGCCTCGCTGCCCACGCGCTCGGCCATGTCCATCACCTCCTGCGCGAGCGGGGTGCCCTGGCGGGAGGGGTGGATCAGCATCGGCAGCAGGCGCGGCGTCACCCCCCGGAACTGCCCCTGCCGGCTGAGGCTGAGAAGACCACGCCGGCGTTCCGTCTGCTCGGGCGTGTCCGGGCGGGCGGAGGTATCGAGCAGCGCCAGCTGCGTCACGCGCGCCGGCGCCTGGCGCAAGATCTCCAGCGCCACATAGCCGCCCATGGAGAGCCCCGCGACGGCGAAGCGTGGCGCGTCGTTCACCAGCGCCAGCGCATCCCGCGCCATGCCGGCCAGGGTGTCGGAGCGGGTGAGGTCCGCGATGCGCGGTTCCACCATGTCCGCGAGGGGGGGCAGCGCGTCGCGCCATAGCCGCGCATCGCAGAGCAATCCGGGCAGGAGAAGCAGGGGAAGGGCCATGGAAGGGGCATAAATCCGTGGCCCGGCACACGCAATCCACGGGTTTGCGGTTGCGTTCCGCCCCATCCGGGCGCATATGCACGGCGTTGCAGCAGAGGGCGGTTCCCGCCCGGACCGCGGCGCGCGCCCGCCCCTTGGCCGGATAACCCGACGCTCGGGGGTGCGCCGCGCGGTTTACGTGGCGCAGGATGCCAGAGACTTGAACGAACCGACCCCGCGCGCGGCCGACACGGCCGCCGAGACGGACCAGAACAACGCCCCGACCCAGGACGCCGTGACGGCCGTGGAGGCGCAAGCCGCCCCCGAGCCCGAAGCGCCGGCGCCCCAGGACAGCGCGCCCATGGAGGTTGCGGCCGAAGCCGCCCCGCCTGAGCCCGCACCGCCCGAGGCGGCCCCCGCCGAGGTTACCCCAACCGAGGTTGCCCCTGCGGAGCCGGCCATGGCCGAAGCCCCGCCCGCGCTGGCCCCGCTGCTCACCACCGCGGGCGAGCAGGCCGTGGCCGAGGAGGCGTCCGCCCCCGAGGAACCCACCGCCCCACGCACGACCTTCGCGGATATCGGCCTGTCGGAATCCATCCTCCGGGCCGTCAGTGAGGCCGGCTACATCCACCCCACGCCCATCCAGGAACAGGCCATCCCCATCGTCCTGATGGGCCGTGACGTGCTGGGCTGCGCCCAGACGGGCACCGGCAAGACGGCCAGCTTCACCCTGCCGATGATGGACATCCTCGCCGGCAGCCGGGCCAAGGCGCGCATGCCGCGCAGCTTGATCCTGGAGCCCACGCGCGAACTGGCACTCCAGGTGGCCGAGCAGTTCGTCAAATACGGCAAGTACCTGAACCTGAACCATGCGCTGCTGATCGGCGGCGAGAGCATGAACGACCAGCGCGACGTGCTCGACAAGGGCGTGGACGTGCTGATCGCGACCCCCGGCCGCCTGCTGGACCTGTTCGACCGCGGCCGCATCCTGATGGCCGACTGCAAGCTGCTGGTCATCGACGAGGCCGACCGCATGCTGGACATGGGGTTCATCCCCGATGTCGAGCGCATCGTGCAGATCATCCCGCGCCTCCGTCAGACGCTGTTCTTCTCCGCCACCATGGCGCCCGAGATCCGGCGCCTCGCCGATGCCTTCCTCTCCAACCCGAAGGAGATCACGGTCAGCCGGCCCGCCACGGTCGCGACCACGATCACCACGGGCATCGTCTATGTGCAGCCGCGCGACAAGCGCGAGGCGCTGCGCCGGCTGATCCGGCGCGAGCAGGTGCAGAACGCGCTGATCTTCTGCAACCGCAAGATCGACGTGGACATCCTCTACAAATCGCTGAAGCGGCACGGCTTCTCGGTCGGCGCCCTGCATGGCGACATGGACCAGTCCGCCCGCTTCGCCACACTCTCCGCCTTCAAGGCCAATGAGATCCGGCTGCTGGTCTGTTCGGACGTGGCGGCGCGTGGCCTCGACATCGGCGGGCTGTCGCATGTGTTCAACTTCGACGTGCCCTTCCACTCCGAGGACTATGTCCATCGCATCGGCCGCACCGGCCGCGCGGGGCGCGAGGGCCATGCCTACAGCATCGCCACCGCCGATGACGCCAAGCTCGTCGCCGCGATCGAGAAGCTGACGGGCGCGCCCATTCCGCGCCTGGAGGTCGAGGGCCTCGACCCCGTCACCGATGAGGAACTGGCCGAGGCGGCGACGCGCAAGCGCGGCCGGCCGGGGTCGTCCTCGTCCTCTTCGCGCTCCGACAGCCGGGGTGGCGACCGTGGCCGTGGTTCCCGCGACCGTGGCCCCCGGCGCGACTCCGCCCCCCGCCCCGCGCGCGAGGAAGCCCCGGCGCGCGACGAAGGCGCCCGCCCGCCCCGCCGCGCGGAAGGCGATCGCGGGCGGCGTGACGACAGCCCCCGCCCGCCGCGCGAGGAAGCGCCCCGGATGCGCGACGAGCGCCCCCGCCGCGACGACCGCGGCGACCGTGGGCGTGACCGCGACGACATGGGCCCCGCCGTGCGTGGCTTCGGCGACAGCGTTCCGGCGTTCATGCTCATCCCCATCCCGCGCCCCAAGCGCGAGACGGCCGAGCGCGACGCCGACGCCGCCGCCTGAGCGAGGCGCGCGGCTTCAGCCGATCCTGGCGGTCACCGCCGCCAGCACCGCGCGCAGCCGCGCCACCACGGCCTGCATGGTGGGCGGCACCGTCTCCGGGCCGCCGCTCCAGTTGAGCGCGAAGCCGAAGCTGACCGCCACGCCGCGCACGCGCATCTGGGCGCCGATCGCCAGCGCGTTCTCGTCATTCCAGATGATGCTGCCGCCCTTGCCATAGCTGGCCGTATGCGGCGGCACCACCATGGGCAGGATCGTGGCCATGGCGGAGATCCGCTGGAATTCGTCCAAGCTTTCCTGCCGCGCGAAGAGCCCACCCGACAGCACGAGACGATACCAGGCGGCCAGCGCCTCCGGCGAGGCGATCATGCTTTCGTGCTCCTTCATCACGGGGCGGGGCGGTTGCGGCAAGGGCCCCGCCATGGCGGCCTGCACGCCCGCCCAGCCCAGATCCTCGCCCGGCGCCGCGCCCGCGAGATACGAGACCATGCGCCGCGTGGAGCTTGCCACCCGCACATCGCGCAGCCCCGCGCGCGCGATCACGTCGCGCACCGCGTCCACGCCCACGCGCTTCATGGCCATGTCGGTCGCGGTGTTGTCGCTGTGGCTGATCATCGCCTCCAGCACGAAGCGCGCCGCCATGGTGCCGCGCAGCCCTTCCAGGATGGCGCTGCTGGGGGACCGCACCGCGTCCTCGACCTCCCATTGTTCCGTGAGGCTCGCCTCGCCCCGCTCCACGGCCAGCAGGTAGGCCGCGAGGATGAAGCTCTTGGTGGCGCTGCCGACGAAGAGGGGCCGCGCCTCCTCATGCGCCAGGTGCCAGGCTCCGGCGGGCGCATCCACCGTCACCCGCAGGCCCAGCTTGCCCCCAAGCGGCCGCGCGAGCCCTATCAGCGCCTCCAGCGCCGCGCGCGGGGCCGCATCCGTCTCCTGGGCGCGTGCTGCGATGGGCATCAGGGCGGGCGCGGCCAGCCAGGCGCGACGGCGTGGGAGTTGCGGCATACGGCGTTCCTCCTGCTTTGGCATCACCTTGGCGGCAAAGCCTTCCCCACGCAAAGCGCGGAATATGCCCCCATGCGTCGCTTCACCCTGCACAAGCGCGCCCCGGGCGTGGTAAGCCCTGGGCACCGCGCGGGCCATCCATCGCCCGGCCGCTGAAGGAAGAAGCCATGAACGTCGTCACCTCGCCCGGCAAGAGCAAGACCGCCCCCTTCACCTGGGAGGACGCCTTCCTCCTCGAGGAGCAGCTGACGGAAGACGAGCGCATGATCCGCGACGCGGCGCGCGCCTTCTGCCAGGACCGGCTGATGCCCGGCGTGCTGATGGCCAACCGGCACGAGACCTTCGACCGCTCCATCATGAACGCCTTCGGCGAGCAGGGCTTCCTCGGCGCGACGCTGGAGGGCTATGGCTGCGCCGGCGTCTCCTACGTCGCCTATGGCCTGATGGCGCGCGAGGTCGAGCGCGTGGACAGCGGCTATCGCAGCGCCTTCTCCGTGCAGTCCTCGCTCGTGATGTTTCCCATCCACGCCTATGGCAGCGAGGCGCAGAAGCAGAAGTTCCTGCCCAAGCTGCGCACCGGCGAATGGGTGGGCTGCTTCGGCCTGACCGAGCCGGACGCGGGCTCCGACCCCAACTCCATGCGGACGCGCGCGAAGCGCGTGGATGGCGGCTGGCTGGTCTCGGGCTCCAAGACCTGGATCACCAACTCGCCCATCTCCGATGTCTGCCTGGTCTGGGCCAAGGATGACGAGGGCACGCTGGGCGGCTTCCTGCTGGAACGCGGCATGAAGGGCCTGACCACGCCCAAGATCGAGGGCAAGTTCTCGCTGCGCCCCAGCATCACCGGCATGATCATGATGGACGAGGTCTTCGTCCCCGATGAGAACCGCCTGCCGCTGGCCCGTTCCTTCGCCGCGCCCTTCTCCTGCCTCAACCGCGCACGCTATGGCATCGCCTGGGGCGTGCTGGGGGCCGCCGAATTCTGCATGCACGCCGCGCGCGACTACACGCTGAACCGCAAGATGTTCGGCCGCCCGCTGGCCCAGACGCAGTTGATCCAGAAGAAGCTGGCGGACATGGAGACCGAGATCACCCTCGGCCTGCAGGCCTGCCTGCGCGTCGGCCGCCTCTTCGACGAGGGCAAGGCGGCGCCGGAGATGATCAGCCTGATCAAGCGCAACAATTGCGGCAAGGCGCTCGACATCGCGCGCATGTCCCGCGACATGCATGGCGGCAACGGGATCGTGGACGAGTACCACGTGATCCGCCACGTCATGAACCTGGAGACGGTGAACACCTATGAGGGCACGCATGACGTGCACGCCCTCATCCTCGGGCGCGCCATCACGGGGCTGAACGCCTTCGGCTGATCTGATCCCCATCACGTCGCTTCGCGCCGTGCCGGGGGCCCCTCACCACCCCAACACGTCGCTGCGCGCCGTGCCGGGGGCCCCTTACCACCCCAACACGTCGCTGCGCGCCGTGCCGGGGGCCCCGGCTTGGCGCTTTGTCCTGGTGGCGGGGTTCCGCCTGGCGAGGCAAAGCCTCGCCAGGGCACCGGGTGGGGCGGATGAGATCGCGGGCGTCCCTTGCGCCCGCCGCTTCGACCTGCCCTTTGGGCTTTTTCGCCCGGAGGGCGCCGTGACCGAGCTTTCCATCACCACCATGGGCGCCCAGGGCGACGGCATCGCGCCGCTGCCCACCGGTGGCCATGCCTTCATTCCCTACACCCTGCCCGGCGAAAGGGTGGAGGCGCATCTCGGCGCGGCGCGGCAGGGAGTGGTGCCGGGGTCGGCTCTCTCCATCCTGGACGCCAGTCCGGAGCGCGTCGCGGCCCCCTGCTCCCATTTCGGTCGCTGCGGCAGCTGCGCCCTGCAGCATTGGGCCGATGCGCCCTATGCGGCCTGGAAGCGCGGACGCCTCGTCGCCGCGCTGGAATCCGCGGGCTTTGCCACGCCCCTGGTGCATGACCTCGCCCGCACGCCCCCGGGCGCCCGCCGCCGCGCCGATCTGGGGTTGGAGCGGCTAGCGGATGGCCGCGTCACCATCGGCTTCCACGCCCGTGGCAGCCATGACCTGATCCCGCTGGCCGAATGCCCCGTGCTGCAACCCGCCCTGGTGGCATTGCTGCCACAACTGGCGGAGACGCTGCGCAGCCTCTCGGCCCTGAAGCGGCTGGGGGCCGTGGTGGTGAACATGCTGGACAGCGGGCCGGACCTGCTGCTGCGCACCGACGGGCCGCTCACCATGCCCGACCGGCAGCGCCTGGCCGCCTTCGCCGCCACGCACCGCATTCCGCGTATCGCCTGGTCCACCAAGGGCGCGAACGAGGTGGCGGCGCAGCATGATCCGGTGCGGCACCACCTCTCGGGCGTGGCCGTCGCGCCCCCGGCCGGGGCCTTCCTGCAGGCCAGCCGCGAGGGCGAGGCCGCCATCATCGCCGCCGTCCTGGCCGGGCTGCCGGCCAAGCTGTCCAAGCGGGCGCGGCTGCTGGATCTCTATGCCGGCATCGGCACGCTCTCTCTGCCGCTGGCCGCGCATGGGGTGGTGCAGGCCTATGAGGGCGATGGCGCGGCCGTCACGACGCTGGCCGGCGCGCATCCGCGCATCACCGCCACCCGGCGCGACCTGGCGCGGCAGCCCCTGTTGCCGGCCGAGCTGAAATCCTATGCCGTGGTGGTGCTGGACCCGCCCTTCAACGGCGCGCCCGAGCAGGTGGCGCAGATCGCGCGCAGCGCGGTGCCGCATGTGATCTACGTCTCCTGCAACCCCGCGGCACTGGCGCGCGACGCGGCGACCCTGCGCAGCGCGGGCTTCGCGCTGCGCGAGGCGACGCCGGTGGACCAGTTCCTCTGGTCGCCGCACCTCGAGAGTGTGGCCGTCTTCGCGCGGTAGCTTGCCAGGGACCGCCGGCGGCGGGATGTTGCGCCCATGCCCCGCATCCTCACGCTCGCCGGCGCGCAGACCGGCCCCATCCAGCGCGCCGACAGCCGGCGCCATACGCTGGACCGCCTCATCGCCCTGCTGGAGGACGCCGCCCGGCAGGGCGCGCAAATGGTCGTCTTCCCGGAACTGGCGCTGACCACCTTCTTCCCGCGCTGGTTCATCCCGAACACGCAGGAGCTCGACACCTGGTTCGAGCGCGCCATGCCCAACCCCAACTGCCAGGCGCTGTTCGACCGCGCGCGCGAACTGCGGGTGGGCTTCTACCTGGGTTACGCAGAGCTGACCGAGGACGGCCACCGCTTCAACACCGCCATCACCGTCGGCCCGGATGGCGAGATCCTGGGCAAGTACCGCAAGGTGCATCTGCCTGGCAGCGTGGAACCGCGCGAGGGCAGCCGCTTCCAGCAGCTGGAGAAGCGCTATTTCGAATACGGCGACATGGGCTTCCCCGCCTTCCGCGGCCCGGCCGAGTGGCACCGCCCCGTCATGGGCATGCTGATCTGCAATGACCGCCGCTGGCCCGAGGCGTGGCGCTGCTATGGCCTCCAGGGCGTGGAGCTGATGGTGATGGGCTACAACTCCGCGGCCTATGACCCTAATGGCGGCAGCACCGAGAATGAGGACATCCGCACCTTCCACTCGACCCTGGCCGCGCAGTCCAACGCCTACATGAACGCGACCTGGGCCGTGAGTGTGGCGAAGGCCGGCAATGAGGATGGCTCGGGGCTGATCGGCGGCTCGGTCATCGTGAACCCGGACGGTGTGGTGGTGGCCCAGGCGAAGACCCTGGGCGACGAGGTCGTCATGGCCGAATGCGACCTCGACGCCTGCCTCCAGGGCAAGGAGAAGATGTTCAACTTCGCCGCCCATCGCCGCCCGGAGCACTACAGGCGCATCGTCGAGCAGGTTGGCGCCGAACCCCCGGCCTGAAACGGCCCTCGGCGCCGCGTGGGTCAATCCCGCGCGACGCCGAATTCCAGGTCCCGGTGGACCCAGACACTGAGCAACAATCCGAAGCCCAGCATGGTGGTCATCATGGCACTCCCGCCATGGCTGATCAGCGGCAGCGGCACACCGCCCACCGGAATGCCGCCCGTCACCATGGCCACGTTCACGAAGACGTAGAGGAACCAGTTGGCGCCCAGCCCCAGCGCCAGCAGCCGGCCGAACTGGTGCTTGCAGCGCAGCGCCACCAGCAGGCAGAAGGCCACCACCCCCAACAGCAGGGCCAGCGTCACCAGGGCGCCCACCAGGCCGAATTCCTCGGCGATCATGGTGAAGATGAAGTCCGTTTCCTTCTCGGGCAGGAAGTTCAGGTGGCCCTGCGTGCCTTGCAGAAAGCCCTTGCCCCAGATGCCGCCCGAGCCCAGCGCGATCTTGGATTGGATGATGTTGTAACCCGCCCCCAGCGGGTCGCTCTCCGGGTCGAGGAAGGTGGTGATGCGCGCGCGCTGGTAGTCGCGCAGGTTGGCGTAGAGGATGGGTGCGGCGGCCGCCATCAGCCCCAACACGCCGGCGAATTTCCACCACCGCACGCCCGCCGCCCAGAACATCACGCCGCCCAGCGCCAGCACGATCAGCGAGGTGCCGAGGTTGGGCTGCTTGAAGATCAGCCCCACCGGGACCAGCACCAGCAGCAAGGGCGGCAGCAGGAAGAAGGGGTTGCCCATGCGCTCCCAGCTCGCCCGGTGGAAATAGGCGGCCAGCATCAGCACCAGCATGATCTTCATCAGCTCGGAGGGCTGCAATTGCAGCGGGCCGATCGCGATCCAGCGCTGCGCGCCGCCGCCCACCTGGCCGTGCAGCGCCACCAGCACCAGCAGCCCCAGCGCCGCCGCATAGCCAAGCCAGGCCAGCCGCGCGAAGAGCCGGACATCCACCAGCGCCAGGCACAGCACCATCACCAGGCAGAAGCCGAAGCGCAGCCCGTGACGGTTGGCGTAGAGGTCCGGGTTGCCGCCGCCCGCCGAATACAGCGCCACATACCCCACCCCCGCCACGGCACAGAGCAGCAGGACGAAGAGCCAGGGGATTTGCCAAAGCTTCTGGAACACGCCCACGCCCCGGTCGCGCGTCAGAAGCCGGCGCTCGAGCAGCGCGCTCATGGCTCGCGCCTCTGAGCCACGCGGGGCGGGATGGGCTGGCGGAAGCGGTTGAAGGTTTCGACCAGCACGTCGCGCGCCAGGGGGGCCGCGGTGCCGGAGCCCGAGGTGCCGTGCTCCACCACCACGCTCACGGCATAGCGCGGGTTGTCATGCGGCGCGTAGCCGACGAAGAGCGCGTGCGGGCGCCATTCGCGCGGCACGTTCTGCACGTTGAAGCCACGCTCCCGCTGCTCGCGCGTGACGCGACGGACCTGGGTGGTGCCGGTCTTGCCCGACATCTGGCCGAAGCCCTGCATGTTGCGCGAGGCATAGGCGGTGCCGCCCTGTTCGTTCATCACGGACCACATGGCGTCGCGCATCAGGCGCAGGTTGCGCTCCTGGATGCCAAGGCTGGGCCAGTCCTCCGGACGCCGGCCCGGGATGGGCCGCCCGCCCACGGCGCGGGTCAGGTGCGGCTGGATGGCGCGGCCGGAAGCGAGCCGCGCCGTCATCACGGCCAGCGACAGCGGCGTCAATTGATAAAAGCCCTGGCCGATGCCGTGCACCACCGTGTCGCCCACGGACCAGGCGCGGCCGCGCGCCTCCTGCCAGGCGCGGCTGGGCACGACGCCCGGGCGTGCGCCCGGCAGCTCGATGTCGAGGTCCACCCCCATGCCGAACCGCCGCGCCATGGCGGCGATGCGGTCCATGCCGATGCGCCGCGCGATCTCATAATAGTAGACGTCGCAGGAGACCTTCAGCGAGGTCCGCAAATCCACGCCGCCATGCCCGTTGCGGTTCCAGCAGTGGAAGCGGTTGTTGCCGAAGTCGAGATGGCCCGGGCAATGGATGCGCTCGCCCGGCGTCACCAGCCGCGCCTCGAGGGCCGCCAGCGCCACCATCATCTTGAAGGTGGAGCCCGGCGCGTAGAGCCCGTTCGTGGTCTTGTTGATCAGCGGCGTGGAACGGCCCGACGTCCATTGCCGCCACTGGGAAGCCGAGACGCCGGAGTTGAAGATGTTGGGGTCGAAGGAGGGCTGGCTTGCCATGGCCAGCACCTCGCCATTGGTGGCGTCCAGCACGACGACCGAGGTGCCCTCCTCGATCTTGCCGCGCACGGCCTTCTGGAGCTCGACGTCAATGGTCAGCTCCACGTCGGAACCGGGCACGCCCTCGCGCCGGTCCATCTCGCGGATGATGCGGCCGACGGCGTTGACCTCGAGCTGCACGGCGCCGGCGCGGCCGCGCAGGGTGGTGTCATGGAAGCGCTCCACGCCCGCGCGGCCCACGCGGATGCCGGGCAGTTGCAGCAGCGGGTCGCCGTCCAGGTCGGCCTCGCTGGGGGGAGCCACGTAGCCCACCACATGGGCCAGGTGCTCGGCCTCGGGGTAGATGCGGGTGGTGCCGACATCAATCAGGATGCCGGGCAGGTCGGGCGCGTTCACCTCGATGCGCGCCATCTCCTCCCATTCCAGGAATTCGCGCACCATCACGGGCACGAAGCGGCGGCGGCGGCGCACGTCGCGGGTGATGCGCGCCCGATCGGCCTCGGTCAGCGGGACGATGCGGCTGAAGGTTTCGAGCGTCGCGGCGACGTCGGTGGTGTGCTCGGCCACCAGAAGGGCACGCCAATTCAGCCGGTTACCGGCCACCACCTCGCCGTTGCGGTCAAAGATGCGGCCGCGGGGCGGCGAGAGCAGCCGGGCGGAGCGTCGGTTTTCCTCGGCCAGGGTGGCGAAGCGCTCGCCCTGGTCCACCTGCAGCGTGTGCAGCCGCCAGCCCAGGAAGCCGAAGGCGCCGAGCTGCGCGCCCCCCAGCAGCAGGGCGCGGCGGGTGAAGACGGTGCGGCGCAGTTCCTCCTCGCGCTTCACGCCGCGCATGGAGAAGTTGGCGATGCCGCCCTTCTCGCGCCGTCGCAGGATGCGGGGCCACTTCATCGCAGCGCATCCTCCGCCCGCTGCATGGCCATGTGCATGCGCGACAGCACGAAGGCCAGCGCCGGATAGCCGCCCGCCATGATGCCGAGGAGCGTCAGCCCCGGCACGAAGGGCGGCCTTTGCCAGCCCAGCAGCGCCTGGAACAGCCAGCCCAGCAGCACCGCGCCCGCCGCCACGGCGCAGAAGGCGAGCCAGCCCCACAGGAAGGAGGCCCGCGCCAGCCAGGTGCGCCCGCGCAGCGCCACCCCATGCATCAGCAGCAGGATCAGCCCGCCGCTGCCCAGCGGGGTGAAGCCCAGCAGGTCCTGCAACAGGCCCAGCGCGAAGACGATGGGCGGCGGCATGGCGCCGGGGCGGAACACCGTCCAGAAGAAGACGCTGGGCACGGCCACCGCCACCACGAGGCCCGGCACCCCCACCGGCACCGCCGCCATCACAAGCAGGAACACGGTGAAGGCCGCGGGAAACACCGCCCGCGCGCCGGCATCGAGCTGCCGCATAAGCCCCATGGGTGGCGCGGGGCGCCCCTTCCTGGCCATGGGCCTCAGCGCCGACCGCGCGGCTCGGGCCGGGCCACGGCCTCAGGGGGGAGGATGCCGGCCAGGCCGAAATCGAAGAGGCGCAGCACGTCCAGCCGTTCGAGCTGGGCGAAGAGCTCCACCTCCGCCGCCCCGCCCTCGGTGCGGCGCACCACGCCGACCGGAAGGCCCGCCGGGAAGGCGCCGGCCTCGGCCGAGGTCACCACCCGGTCACCATCGCGGGGCTGGACGCCCTCGGGCCAGTGCTGCAGGCGCGGGCGGGCGGTGTTGCCGCCCACCATCATGGCGCGTGCGCGGGAGCCCTCGATGATGACCGGCACACGGCTGTTGATGTCGGTGGCCAACAGCACCCGGGCGGAGCGGGAGCCCACCTCGGTCACGCGGCCCACGAAGCCGCGCTCGTCCAGCGCCACCTGGCCCTTGCGGATGTCATGCTGCGGGCCGGTGGCCAGCAGCACGGCGCGGGCATAGGTCCCGCCGCCATCGGCCACCACGCGGGCGGTGCGGAATTGCGGCGTAGGGTCGGGAATCCAGGAAAGCTGGCGGCGCAGCAGGGCATTCTCGGCCTCCAGCGCCAGGGCCGCGGCCTGCCAGCGGCGCAGCCGGTCATTTTCCTCGGTGAGGCGGGCGTTCTCGCTGCGGAGATACCAGAGTGACTGGACCTCCTCGATGCCCTGGCGCACCGCCGTCACGGGCTCCTGCACCGCGGCCCAGATGGGGGTCAGGGCATCGGCCAGCACCATGCGGGCGCGTTCCACCAGCAGCGCGTCCGCGCGGCCGAGCAGCATGGTGCCGAAGGCGACGGCGATCAGCACCGGCAGGGAGAGCCGGGCCAAGGCCTGCCGCAAAGGGATGCTCAGACGGATCAAGTCCCCCCCGGGTTCCGCGAGTCACTCCACCTCAATACATCGAACTCAGCACCTGGCGAAGCCGCTTCAGCTCCTCCAGGGCGCGGCCCGTCCCGAGCGCCACGCAGGAGAGCGGCTCCTCTGCCACCACGACGGGCAGGCCTGTCGCGTCGCGCAGCACTTCGTCCAGGCGATAGAGCAGCGCGCCACCCCCGGTGAGCACGATGCCCTTGTCCACGATATCGGCGGCGAGTTCGGGCGGCGTGTTCTCCAGCGCGACCTTCACCGCGTCCACGATCTGGGTCACCGGCTCGTTCAGCGCGTAGGCGATCTCGCGCTGGGTCACGACCACCTCGCGCGGGACGCCGTTCATCAGGTCGCGGCCCTTCACCTCGGTCATGGGGCCGTCCTCGCCGTCCAGGGGCGGGGCGGCGGCGCCGATCTCCATCTTGATCCGCTCGGCCGAGCTTTCGCCCACCAGCAGGTTGAAGGTGCGGCGGATGTAGCTGATGACGGCCTCATCCATCTTGTCGCCGCCCACACGGACGCTGCGGGCATAGACGATGCCGCCGAGCGAGATGACCGCCACCTCCGTCGTGCCGCCGCCGATGTCCACCACCATGGAGCCCGAAGGCTCGGTCACCGGCAGGCCGGCGCCGATGGCCGCCGCCATGGGTTCCTCGATCAGCAGCACCTTGCGGGCACCGGCGCTCTCGGCGCTTTCCTGGATGGCGCGGCGCTCGACGGCGGTGGAGCCGGAGGGCACGCAGACGATGATCATGGGCGAGGTGAAGCTGCGCCGGTTGTGCACCTTGCGGATGAAATGCTTGATCATTTCCTCCGCCACCTCGAAATCGGCGATGACGCCGTCGCGGAGTGGGCGGATGGCCGCGATGTTCCCCGGGGTGCGGCCCAGCATCTGCTTGGCCTCCTCGCCCACGGCCAGCACCTGCTTGCGGCCGCGATGGTCGGAGATGGCCACCACCGAAGGTTCATTCAGCACGATGCCCCGGCCCTTCACGTAGACGAGCGTATTGGCCGTGCCGAGGTCGATGGCCATGTCGGCGGAGAGGAAGCCGAACAGGCGTGCAAACATGGGGTGCGACCTTCCTGGGGGAAACCGGGGGGGAGGCGCGATGCCTAGCGGCTTGGCCCCGGCAGGGCAAGACGGGCCCAAGAGGCAGGGTGCGCCCGCACCGTCAAGGCCGCGCCCGCAATCCCATCCGCCCCCCGGTGCCCTTGCGAGGCTTTGCCTCGCAAGGCGGAGCCAAGCTGGCAGGACGGGCGCCGAACCGCCCCTCCCGGCACGACGCGAAGCGACGTGCCGGGGAATGTCGGGGCCCCCGCGAAAGCGCCGGAGGCGATTTCGTGGGGAGCGGGCTACGCCCGCAAAACCGCCGGCGGCTCCGTCCGCTCCCGCTTCACCAGCAGCTTGTTCAGCGCATGCACATAGGCGCGCGCGGAGGCGACGATGGTGCAGGTGTCCGCCCCCTGCCCGTCCACCAGCTTGCCCTTTTCCTCAAAGCGCACGGTCACGCGCGCCTGGGCATCGGTGCCGCCGGTGACGGACTGCACCGCATAGAGCTTCAGGTTGACCTCATGCGGGTAGGCCTGCCGCAGCGCGTTGAAGGTGGCGTCCACCGCCCCGTCGCCGATGGCCATGCCGTCGCGCCGCTCGCCATCCACCTCGAGCGTGATGGTGGCCATGGGCTTGGTGCCCATGCCGGTGGAAACATTGAGGCCCGTCAGGCGGATGGTCTCGTTGGTGCGGCCCACCTCGTCATCCACCAGGGCGGCGATGTCCTCGTCGTAGACGACCTTCTTGCGGTCGGCCAAGTCCTTGAATCGCTTGAAGGCGTCGTTGAGCTGGTTGTCACCGATCTCATAGCCCAGGGACTTCAGCCGGTCGCGGAAGGCGGCGCGGCCGGAATGCTTGCCGAGCACCAGGGAGTTGGTGGTCCAGCCCACCGAATCGGGCGTCATGATCTCGTAGGTCGAGGCATCCTTCAGCACGCCATCCTGGTGGATGCCGCTCTCATGCGCGAAGGCATTGCGGCCCACGATGGCCTTGTTGGGCTGCACGTCGAAGCCCGTGGTGGCGGCCAGCAGCTTGGAGACCTTCAGCAGCTTGGTGGTCGTGATGTTGTTGGTGGTGGGAATGGCGTCATGCCGCGTGCGCAGCGCCATCACCGCCTCCTCCAGGGAGGCATTGCCGGCACGCTCGCCGATGCCGTTGATGGTGCATTCCACCTGCCGCGCGCCGGCGCGGATGGCGGCCAGCGTGTTGGCAACGGCCAGGCCCAGGTCGTTGTGGTTGTGGGTGGAGAAGATCACCCCATCCGCGCCGGGAACCTTCTCTCGCAACATGTTGAAGATGTGGAACATGTCCTCCGGCACGGCGTAGCCCACCGTGTCGGGGATATTGATAGTGGTCGCACCCGCCTTGATGGCGGCCTCCACGCAGCGGCACAGGAAGTCATGCTCGGTGCGGGTGCCGTCCTCGGCGGACCATTCCACGTCATCCGTGTGCTGACGGGCGAGCGAGACGCTGGCCGTGACCAGTTCCAGCACCGCCTCGGGCTCCATTCGCAGCTTCACCCGCATGTGCAGGGGCGATGTGGAGACGAAGGTGTGGATGCGGCGCCGCGCGGCGGGCTTGATGGCCTCGGCCGCGCGCAGGATGTCGGCCGAGGAAGTGCGGGCCAGGCCACAGACCACCGGGCCATCCTTGGCGAAACGCTTGGCGATGGCCTCCACGCTTTCGAAATCGCCGATGGAGGCGATGGGGAAGCCCGCTTCCATGACGTCCACGCCCAGATCGGCCAGGGCCTCGGCCATGCGCAGCTTCTCGTCCAGGTTCATGGAGAAGCCGGGCGATTGCTCGCCATCGCGCAGCGTCGTGTCGAAGATGATGATGCGGTCTTCGGCCAGGGTGCCAAAGGAGGGGTGGTTGATGGCCATGTGACGTCTCGCTTCGTTTCGTTCCGACATGCGGCATCTTCGCCGCCGGGGCTACCCCCTGAGCGACACCGGCACGCAGCCGGGCATCACGCTCAGGGGCGCGTAAGTCGAAGGAGAAGGAGCGAAAGGGCGCGCGACGAAGCGCCGGCCTGGGGCCGGATGGAAGGCTTCGCGAAGGGCGTCGCACCGCGCATGTCTCAAGGCTAGCCCGGGCCGGCGCAGGAAATCAAGCGCCGCGTCTTTCGCCGCGATGGCAACACCGGACGCTGGCTTGCCAGGCGCCAAGCCCAGGCTCGGTCAGTTCGGGATGCGAAGCGGTCCCTCAGCCCGCGACGCTGTTGGTCGTCACGTCGCGCACGCCATAGCTCTTGACGACGAAGCCCACCGCACCCGGCGTCAGCTTGTAGGAGATGTAGGCGAACCGCCACATGCCGCCCTCCCGGTAGGCGAAGGTGGTCGCCTGCTTGTCATCGCTGCGGTAGTGCTCCGGCTCGAACAGCCGGCCGCGACGTCCGATGATGGGCGCCGCGGCGATGCGCTGGGCCCTGGTGTTGGCGTCCTGGGAACCCTGGCCCACCGCGTTGGAATGCGTGACGATGCAGGCCGAACCCGGGCCGCGCTGTGAGCCGATGCCGAGCGTGCACCCATTCATGTTGGCGGTGAAGGCCAGTCCCGCCCCGGTGCCCAGCACGGTGCGGGGCGCCCCGCCCGCCTCGAATTCGATAAGGTAGGCGGGGAAGACCACGCTGTCGTCCGGGACCGCCATGCGGAGGATGAGGTAGGGGATGTCGCGCAGGATGGTATCCGACCCGTAGCTCTCCTGGCGGAAGGCCCGCATGTAGCGGCAGTCATCGAAGGTCAGCAGATCAGGGTGCCCCCGCAGGCTGGGGGTGGAGCAGCTCTGCGACACCATGCAGGCGATGCCGTCCATGAAGCCGCGCGGGTCTCGGATCAGGCGGTCACGGTCGTCGGCGGTGAAGGGCATGGGCCTCTCCTGGCGAGAGTGTGCTGGCTCCGCCTATTACAACCCCAGGCTGCCGATGCCGCGCAAAGGAAATCACCCGGCCGGCGGGTGCGTGGCCCACCAGTGGCGCGCGATGTCCTCGCGGCGCGCGACCCAGACATCGCCGCAGGCCACAACGTGATCGAGAAAGCGCGCCAGCGCCGCGGCGCGGCCCGGCCGCCCCACCAGGCGGCAATGCAGCCCCACGCTCATCATCCGCCCGCCCTCGGCGCGCAGCATGTCGCAGGCATCGCGCAGGTGGCGCTCGAACCCGTCCGGGTCGCCGAAGCCGGGGGGGACGGCGAACTTCATGTCGTTGTTGTCCAACGTGTAGGGCAGGACGAGGTGCGGCTTGCCCGCCACCTGCACGTAATGCGGCAGGTCGTCGTCATAGGCGTCGCTGTCGTAGAGGAAGCCGCCATGCTCGGCCACCAGGCGGCGCGTGTTGGGCGACATGCGGCCCGTGTACCAGCCCACGGGGCGACGGCCGGTCAGACGCTCGATCGTCTCGACGCAGCGGGCGATGTCGGCGCGTTCCTCGGCCTCGGGCATGTTGTGGTAGTCGATCCAGCGATAGGCGTGGCTGGCCACCTCATGGCCCTGGTCCGCGAAGGCGCGGGCGGCGGTGGGGTTGAGCTCCAGGGCGCGGCCCACGCCATAGACGGTCAGCTTCAAGCCGCGCGCGGCGAAGAGCCGCAGGATGCGCCAGACGCCGGCGCGCGCGCCGTAGTCGAACTGGCTCTCCACGCTTCGGTTGCGGGCGCCCATGGTCGGCGCCCCACCCGGGACTTCGTGCAAGTAGGCCTCGCTGCCGGCATCGCCGTTCAGCACCGTGTTCTCGCCCCCCTCCTCGTAGTTCAGCACGAAGGAGAGGGCGAGGCGCGCACCTCCCGGCCATTTCGGGTCGGGCGGATTCGGGCCATAGCCCAGGAAGTCGCGCGGGGAGCCGGTGCCGTCGTCGAGGATCTGCGTCATGGCGCCAAGGATTTCCGGCAGCCATGGGCGCGGTCAAGCGGAATGGGCGCCGTGACAGCGCCCCCCGAAGCCGGCAAGACTGCGCGCCACCCTGTCCAGGAGAGATTCGATGGCCCATCTGAGGTTCGCCGGCACCGCCGCCCTGCTCGGCCTGCTGGTCGCCTGCGCCGAGCCGTCCAGCAACACGCGCTTCCCCGCGCCCACGCTGTCGGGCCAGGCCGCGCCCGCCGCGGCGGCCCCCCCCGCGGCTAGCTTGGCCCCTACGCCCGCCGCGACGCCGGCGCCCAACGCGCCGCATGGCAGCGAACGCGCCTTCGTCGTCTTCTTCGAGGAATGGTCCGCGGCGCTCTCCGAACCCGCGCAGGCGGGGCTGAACCGGGTGGCCCAGATGGCCCTGGCCGAGCCGCGCGTGGGCGTGCTGGTGCTGGGCTACACCGGCCCGCGCGGCAGCGAGGAAGCGAACGCCCTGCTGGCCCGGCTGCGCGCCCGCCAGGTGGCGGATGCGCTGATCGAGAAGGGCATCGCCTCCTCGCGCATCCGCATCCTCTCGCGCGGGCCCACCCCGGGCTTCGAGAGCCTGGAGAGCCGGCGCGTGGAGGTGCGGATCGACGACGGGCGGCGGTAAGCGGCCGGATTTTTTGCGCGGCCGATTCACGCCGCCGGCTGACGCCGGCGACGATCGGACGCGGTCAGTACCCCGCCGAGAAATCCACGAGGTTGATCAGCGGGCGCCCCTCACGCGCGCGCTGCAAATTCTCCACCACCTGCGGCGCGGCGCTGGAGGGGATGGTGATGCTGGCCGCGTGCGGCCAGACCAGCACCTTGGGGTGGGCCCAGAAGCGGTGATCGGCCGGCAGGGGCTCGGGTTCGAAGACGTCCAGCGCGGCGCCGGCGATGTGGCCGGAATCCAGCGCGGCCAGCAAGTCATCGGCCACCACATGCCCGCCGCGCGCGGCGTTGATGACGAAGGCGCCGCGCGGGAGCAGGCCCAGCGTACGCGCGTTGATCACGCCGCGCGTGTCCGGCGTCAGCGGCAGCAGGCAGACCAGGATGTCGGTCTTGGCCAGCATGGCGTCTAGGCCCGCCGCGCCATGGAAGGTTTCCACGCCGTCCAGGCTGCGAGGGTTGCGCGTCCAGCCCATCACAGGGAATTCGAGCAGGCGCAGCAGGCGCGCCGACGCCCCGCCCAGCTCGCCCAGGCCCAGGATGCCCACGCGGCGCTTGTGCGTGTCGGGCGCGGGCAGCTCGTTCCACACGCGGGCGGCCTGCTGTTCGCGGTATTCGAGGTCCTGCCGGTGGAAGCGCAGCACGTTCAGCAGCACCCACTCGGCCATGCCCTGGGTAAGGCGCGCATCCTTCAGCCGCGCCACGGGAACACCCGGCGGCGGGCCGGGCGGGCGCAGCAGGTGGTCCACGCCCGCGCCCATGGAGACGATGAGCTTCAGGTTCGGATAGCGGCGCAGCTCCGCCATGTCGTGCTGCGTCCAGCACACCGCGGCCTCGATGCCGGCGGGGTCGCCCACATCGGGGAAGAGGCGGATGTCGAGGCTGGGGTCCACGGCCAGCAGCGCGTCGCGCCAATCCTCCATGGTCGCGGCTTTGGTGGAGAGCAGGATGGCCATTCAGGACCCCTCATGGAAAGAGCGCACATAACCCCGCCAGTCGTCACGCTTGCGGGCGAGGCGCTCTGTGCCATCGGGCATGCGCGCGAACAAGGTGATGGTGCCGCGCGCCCATTGCGCGTCGAAGTTGCGTGGGTCCGCCAGGACATGCGCGGTGGTGCGGTCCATCACCGCGTCGCGGATGGTGGGCCGCACGCGGAACCACCACCAGGCGCAGCCTGCCAGCAGCAGCGCGCCGCCCAGCCAGCGATGGATCACCACCGCCGCCGCGAAGGAGGTCAGCAGGATGGCCGCCGCCGGCAGGATGTTTTCCGAATGCGAATACACGGGTGTGCCGGGCGTGTTCATCTTGCGGATGAGCACGCCGAGCGTGATCTTCTTCTCGTCGAGAAGCCGGCGGAGTTCCTGGAGTTCCCGCCCCTCCCAGGGGTGCGGGTCAGCCGCGGACATCGGCGGTGGCCTCGGCGCGGAGTTCGAAGGCGGCGGCCATCAGCGCGCGGGTGTAGGGCTGCTGCGGGTTTTGGGTCAGCGCCTCGGCCTCGCCCGTCTCCACGATCTTGCCATTGCGCATCACGATGATGCGATGCGCCATGGCGCGCACCACGCGCAAATCATGGCTGATGAACAGGTAGGCCAGGCGGTGCTTCGCCTGCAGCCCGCGCAGCAGGTCCACCACCTGCGCCTGCACGCTGACGTCGAGCGCGCTGGTCGGTTCGTCCAGCACCAGCAGGCGCGGCTTCAGCACCAGCGCGCGCGCGATGGCAATGCGCTGGCGCTGGCCGCCGCTGAATTCGTGCGGGTAGCGTTCGGCGCTGGCGGGGTCGAGGCCCACCTCCTCCAGCGCCGCGGCGACGCGCGAGGCACGCTCGGCCGCCGTCATGCCGGGTTCATGGACGGACAACCCCTCGCCCACGATCTCGGCGGCACTCATGCGCGGCGAGAGCGAGCCATAGGGGTCCTGGAAGACGATCTGCATGCGCGCGCGCAGTGACCGCAGCTCCCCGCGCGAGAGGTGCTGGATCTCCTGCCCCTGGAAACGGATCACGCCCTGGCTTGCTTCCAGCCGCAGCAGCGCGAGGCCAAGCGTGGTCTTGCCCGAACCGCTCTCGCCCACCAGGCCCAGCGTCTCGCCCTCGCGCACGGCCACGTCCACGCCGTCCACCGCCTTCACATGCGCGACGGTGCGGCGGAGCAGGCCGCGCCTGATGGGGAAATGCACGCGAATATCGTCGCCGCGCAGCACCTCCGTCGCGTCGGGGGAAACGGGGGCAGGGCGGCCCTTCGGCTCGGTCGCCAGCAGCATCCGGGTGTAGGGGTGCTGCGGGTTGGCGAAGACCTCGGCCACGGCGCCTTGCTCCACCACCCGGCCATCCTTCATGACCACCACGCGGTCCGCGTGGCGCTTCACGATGGTGAGGTCATGCGTGATGAGCAGCAGCGCCATCCGCATCTCGCGCTTCAGCTGCGCGAGGAGTTCCAGGATCTGCGCCTGGATGGTGACGTCGAGCGCGGTGGTGGGTTCGTCGGCGATCAGCAACCGCGGATCGTTGGCCAGCGCCGCCGCGATCATCACGCGCTGGCGCTGCCCGCCCGAGAGCTGGTGCGGATAGGCGGCTAGGCGTTCCTCCACCTGCGGCAGCCCGGCGCGCTGGAGCTTCGCGATGATTTCCGCGCGCAGGGCGTCGCCGCGCAGGGGGCGGTGGAGCGTGATGGCCTCGCTCACTTGCCGGCCGATGCTGTGCAGCGGGTTGAGCGAGGTCATGGGCTCCTGGAAGACCATGCCGGCCACGCCGCCGCGCAGCCGCTGCATCTCGCTCTCGGTGGCTGTTGTGACCTCGGTGCCATCCAGCGTGATGCGGCCCTCGGGGTTGGAGCCCGTGGCGGCCAGCAGGCGCAGGATGGAGAGCGCCGTGACGGACTTGCCGCTGCCGGACTCGCCGACGATGGCCAGCGTCTCGCCCGCATGCAGGGTGAAGGAGACGCCCTCCACCACCCGCTTGCCGCGAAAGGCGACGGAGAGGTTCTCGACGGAGAGGAGAGGGGCTTCAGCCACCGGACACGCCTTCCAAGAATCCGGCCGCAAGGCGGTCGGCGCCGCCCGACCGACTTTGCGGCTGGCGCGGCAGTCGCGCGACGAAAGCCCAGCGCGCGGAGCGCGCGCCCGGCGCCGGGTCCCATCGCGGCACGCCGCAATGGGTGCCCGTCTGAGCGCAAGCAAACATCATCTTCCACCACCCGGCAGCTTGCGCGGATCGAAGGCGTCGCGCACCGCCTCGCCGATGAAGATCAGCAGCGTCAGCACGCCGCCCAGCACGAAGAAGCCCGTGAAGGCGAGCCATGGCGCCTGCAGATTGTTCTTCCCCTGCTGCAGCAATTCGCCCAGCGAGGGCGAGCCGGGCGGCAGGCCGAAGCCCAGGAAGTCCAGGCTCGCCAGCACCGTGACGCTGCCGGAGAGGATGAAGGGGAGGAAGGTCAGCGTCGCCACCATCGCATTGGGCAGGATGTGCTGGAACATCAGCCGCCCGTCGGAAACCCCCAGCGCCCGGGCCGCCCGCACATAGTCGAGGTTGCGGCCGCGCAGGAATTCCGCGCGCACCACGCCCACCAGCCCCATCCAGGAAAACAGCAGCAGGAAGATCAGCAGCGACCAGAAGGATGGCTCGATCACCGCGGCCAGGATGATGAGCAGGAACAATTGCGGCATGCCCGACCAGATCTCGATGAAGCGCTGGAAGAGCAGGTCCGTCCAGCCGCCGTAATAGCCCTGCACCGCGCCGGCCGCGATGCCGATGATGGAGGCCGCGATGGTCAGCGTGAAGCCGAACAGCACCGAAATGCGGAAGCCGTAGATCACCCGCGCCATCACGTCCCGCGCCTGGTCGTCGGTGCCGAGCCAGTTGGACGCGCTGGGCGGCGAGGGCGCCGGCGTGGGCAGGTTCCGCACCAGCGTCGCGTGGCTGTAGGGGATCGGCGGCCAGATCACCCAGCCGCCACGCTCGCGGATTTCGTCGGTCAGCACCGGGTCCTGCCAGTCGGCCGCGGTGGGGAAGCCGTCGGGGATGATGTCGCTCTCGGCGTATTCGACCAGGACGGGGAAGAAGTTGTTGCCCTCCATCCGCACGAAGAGCGGACGATCATTGGCAATGACCTCGGCGAAGAGCGTCACGATGAAGAGGATGCCGAAGATCCACAGCGAGATCATGCCGCGCCGGTTCGCGCGGAAATTGGCCAGGCGGCGACGGGTGATGGGCGTCATGCGGCAGGGGTGAGGCGGAAGGAGAGTGCCACGCGCGGCGCCGAAGCCAGCCCCGCCTGCATGGCGGCCGCATTGGCGAAGCGGCTGGGAAGGCGGCGGGCCTCGGTGGTCAGCGTGATCTCGGTGGGCTTGAGGGGCCAGGGGTCGAGCGTGGCGGTGAAGGGGCCGGTGCGGGTCATCTGCACGCCCGCGCAGTCGAAGCGTTCCTGCCCCCAGCAGAGGCCCAGCGCCACCGCATCGGCGAAGGCCACCTTCTGTTGCTGCGGCCGCACCTGTTCCTCGGTGACGCCCAGCTCCGCCATGATCTGCGCGGCCCAGGCCGGCGTGCGGGCCACATAGCCCTCCATGGCCGCGAGGCCGGCGGGCGTGGGCGCCATGCGGTTGTGCAGGATGTTCATGCCGTAGATGTGCCGCCCGTGCAGCAGCACCAGCAGCCCCACCCAGCCGCCCCAGTTGGCGAGTGCGGCGCGCACGCCCGCCTCCCACATCGGCACATGCTCGTCGCCCGCCAGGGCGTTGAACTGGCGCGGCAGGCCGGTCGCCTCGTCGAATTCGGGCGCGGCCTCCCAGGGCATCCAGGGGCAGTCATGCTGGGCGGCGGCCAGGCACACCGCCTCGAAGGGCTCGGGCGGTTCGGCCAGCGCCCGCGCCAACTGTCCGGAGAGCAGCGCATGGGCGGGCTGCGGCGTGGCGATCACGCTGCCATCGGGCTGGGTCCAGAGGATCACGCGCTATCTCCTTGCCTCGAAGTCGATGCGCGGGTCCACCAGGGTGTAGGTGAAATCGCTCACGATCTGCAGGATCAGCCCCAGCAGGGTGAAGATGTAGAGGGTGCCGAACATCACGGGATAATCCCGCCGCAGCGCCGCCTCGAAGCCCAGCAGCCCGAGCCCGTCCAGCGAGAAGATGATCTCCACCAGCAGCGCCCCCGTGAACAGGATGCCGATGAAGGCCGCGGGGAAGCCCGCGATGATGATGAGCATGGCGTTGCGGAACACATGCCCGTAGAGCACGCGGCTTTCCTCCGCCCCCTTGGCGCGCGCGGTCAGCACGTATTGCTTGTTGATCTCCTCCAGGAAGGAGTTCTTGGTCAGCATGGTCAGCCCCGCGAAGCCGCCGATCACCAGCGTCAGCGTGGGCAGGAAGATGTGCCAGCCATAGTCGAGCGCCCGCTGCCAGAAGGGCCAGTCGCCGGCGCCCGGCGAGGCCAGGCCACGCAGTGGGAACCACTGGAAGAAGCTGCCGCCCGCGAAGAGCACCACCAGCATGACGGCAAACAGGAAGCCCGGGATGGCATAGCCCACCAGCACCACGCCCGAGGTCCAGAGGTCGAAGCGCGTCCCGTCGCGCACCGCCTTTCGGATGCCGAGCGGGATGGACACCAGGTAGATGATGAGCGTGGACCACAGGCCGAGCGAGATGGAGACCGGCAGCTTCTCGATCACCAGATCCCACACCGCGCGGTCCTGGAAGAGCGACCGCCCGAGATCGAAGCGCAGGTATCCCGCCAGCATGTTGAAGAAGCGCTCATGCGCCGGCTTGTCGAAGCCGAAGGCGCGCTCGATCTCGGCGACCACCGCGGGGTCGAGGCCGCGGGCGCCGCGATAGGTGCCGACCGGGCCGCCCTCGCCGCCGCCGCCCGTGCCGAAGGCGCTGGGCTGGGCGGTGCGGACCTCGCCGCCGCCCTCGCCCGTCAGCCGGCCAAGCGTCTGCCCCTCGCCGCGCAGCTCGGCCAGCATCTGCTCCACGGGGCCGCCCGGCGCGAACTGCACCACGGCGAAGTTGATGAGGATGATGCCGAACAGCGTCGGCACCACCAGCAACAGGCGGCGAAGGAGATAGGCGCCCAACTCAGCCCCGCCGCGCGGCGGTGAGGGCTGCGTCGCGCGCCGGGTCGATCCACCAGCTGTCGAAGCCGAGGCCGTAGCGCGGGTTGCGCTCCGGCCGGCCGAAGCGGTCCCAGAAGGCCACCCAGAAGCGGCGGTTGTGCCATTGCGGAATGACGAAGTGGTGGTGCAGCAGCACGCGGTCCAGCGCGCGGGTGCGGTGGATCAGTTCCTCGCGGTCGGGTGCGTTGATCAGCAGCTCGACCAGCTCGTCCACCACGGGGTCGCAGATGCCGGCCACGTTCTGGCTGCCATTCTCGCGCGCCTTCTCGCAGGTCCAGTAGTCGCGCTGCTCATTGCCGGGGCTGAGGCTCTGGCCCATCACGTCCACGGTCATGTCGAAGTCGAAGGCGTCGGTGCGGACCTGGTATTGCGCGGGGTCCACGGTGCGGACCCGCGCCTCGATGCCCAGGCGTTGCAACCACTGCACATAGGGAAGAGCGATGCGTTCGAAGGTGGCGCCGTTCAGCAGGATCTCGAAGCTGAAGGGCTGGCCCTGGGGGTTCACCATGCGGCGGTTCCGCACCTCCCACCCGGCCTCGCGCATCAGGGTCAGCGCGCGGCGCAGCCCCTCGCGGTTGTTGCCGCTGCCATCGGTGACGGGCAAGCGGAACTCCGTGGTGAAGACGCTCTCGGGCACGCGGCCGCGGTAGCGTTCCAGGATTTCCAGCTCCCGCCCCTCGGGCAGGCCGGAGGAGGCGAGTTCGGAATTGGAGAAGAAGCTGGTGGTGCGCGCGTAGAGCCCGTTGAAGATGTTGGCGTTCAGCCATTCATAGTCGAAGACGGTCATCAGTGCCTCGCGCACCCGCGCATCCTGGAAGAGCGGGCGGCGGAGGTTCATCACGAAGGCCTGCATGCCCGTGGGCAGCTCGTGCCGGATTTCATCGCGGATCACGAGGCCGCGGCGCATGGCCGGGAAGTCATAGCCCGTGGCCCAGTTGCGGGCGATGTTCTCGGTGCGGAAATCGATCTGCCCGGCCTTGAACGCCTCGAAGGCCACGGTGGCGTCGCGGAAGTATTCATAGCGCATCACGTCGAAATTCTCGGTGCCGCGCTTGGTGTTGAGGTTGGCGGACCACGCATCGGGCACGCGCGCATAGGTGATGCTGCGGCCGGAATCAAAGCTTTCCACCCGATAGCTGCCGGAGCCCAGCGGCGCCTCCTGCAAGGGCCGCGCGAAGTCCCGCCCCTCCCAGAAATGCTTCGGCAGCACGTAGAGCTGGCCCAGAATGAGCGCCAGCTCCCGGTTCTCATTGCTGCGGAAGCGGAAGGTAACGCGGCGCGGGCTTTCGGCCACCGCCTCCGCCACATCGCCCCAATAGGAGCGGAAGAAGGGGCGGCCCTGGGCGCGCAGCGTCTGGAAGCTGAACACGACGTCCTCGGCCGTGATGGGGCGGCCGTCATGCCAACGCGCGCCCTCGCGCAGCTCGAAGGAGACGCCCATGCGGTCGGCCGGGATTTCGATGGTCTCGGCCAGGTGCGCGTACTCGGTGCTGGCCTCGTCCGAGGAGGTGGCCAGGAGCTGGTCGTAGAGGTTGATCAGCCCCACCGCCGGCGTGCCGCGCAGGATGAAGGGGTTCAGGCTGTCGAAGCTGCCCAGCGCCGTCAGCGTCACCTGCCCGCCCTTGGGCGCGTCCGGGTTCACCCAGGGCCAATGCGGGAAATCCGCCGGCAGGGCGGGCTCCCCCAGCAGCGAGAGGGCATGGGTGCGGATGGGCCCCTGCTGGGCCATCGCCCGCCCGGAGAAGGCGACGAGGCCAAAGCCGGCGGCGAAGAGGTCACGGCGCTTCATGCCCACAGGATGGGGGCGCGGGCCGCGCAGAACAACCGCCCGTTCGCACCCCGGATACCGGTGCCTTCCGATCTGCGGTAAACCGGCGCCATGCTGGCACTCACCATGGGCGAACCGGCCGGGATCGGCCCCGAGATCACCGCCCGCGCCTGGGCGGCGCTGCGGGAGGGCGGGCCGGAATTCTTCTTCCTGGGCGATGCGGAGCTGATCCAGGGCGTGCCCGTGGCGCGGGTGGACGGTCCCGAATCGGCGCGCGCCGCCTTCCGCCAGGCGCTGCCCGTGCTGCACCGGCCCCTGCCCGTCCCCGCCACGCCGGGCCACCCGCAGGCCGCGACCGCGCCCGCCGTGCTGGCCGCGATCGAGGAGGCGGTGGCGCTGGCCCGCGCCGGCAGCGTCGGCGGCGTGGTCACCAACCCCATTCAGAAATCGGTGCTGACGGCGGCCGGCTTCCCACATCCCGGCCACACCGAATTCCTGGGCGAATTGGCCGGCACCGGCGTGCCCCCCGTCATGATGCTGGCCTGCCCGGAACTGCGCGTGGTGCCGGTGACGGTGCACGAGCCCCTCGCGCGGGCCATCGCGCGCCTCACGCCCGAACTCATCGTGGAACACGCCCGCATCGCCCATGCCGGGCTGCGGCGGGATTTCGGGATCGCATCCCCGCGCCTCGCCGTGGCGGGGCTCAACCCCCATGCGGGCGAGGCCGGCACACTCGGCCATGAGGACGAGGCCATCGTGGCGCCGGCCGTGGCCATGCTGCGCGCCGAGGGCATCGAGGCCACCGGCCCCCACCCGCCCGACACCCTGTTCACCGCCAAGTCCCGCCCCCTCTATGACGCGGCGATCTGCCTCTACCACGACCAGGCACTGATACCGATCAAGACGCTGGACATGGATGGAGGGGTGAATGTGACGCTCGGGCTTTCCATCATCCGCACCAGCCCGGACCATGGCACGGCGCTCGACATCGCGGGGCGCGGCATCGCCAGCCCGGACAGCCTGGTCGCCGCCCTTCGCCTCGCTTCGCAGCTCGCCCACCACCGCAGGACGCATCCCGCATGAGGCTTTCCGTCAATATCGACCATGTGGCCACGCTGCGGAACGCGCGCGGCGGGCACCTCCCCTGCCCGGTCGCCGCCGCGCAGCTCTGCGTGGCCGCCGGCGCCGATGGCATCACCTTTCACATGCGCGAGGACCGGCGCCACATCCGCGACGGAGATGTCCGACGCCTGCACGCCGAAGTCACCACGCGGCTGAACTTCGAGATGGCCGCGACGCCTGAGATGGTCGCGCTGGCCGAGGAGTTGGCCGCCACCGGCCAGGGCCTGGCCGCCTGCTGCTTCGTGCCCGAGAAGCGCGAGGAGCTGACCACCGAGGGCGGGCTCGACGTCACCCGCGCCGGCCCCTTCCTGGGCGAGGCCATCACGCGCCTGGCCGCGCGGGGGGTGGAGGTGTCGCTCTTCGTGGAGCCCGACCCGGTGCAGGTCGAGGCCGCGCGCCGCCTCGGTGCCCAGGCGGTGGAGTTGCACACCGGAACCTATGCCGATGCCGCCCCCGAGGCCCGCCCGGCCCTGGCCGCGCGGCTGGCGGAAGGCGCGCGCGCCGCGGCCTCGCTCGGGCTGCATTGCCATGCGGGGCATGGGCTCTCCTTCGAGACGATCAGCCCCATCGCCGCCATCCCCGAGATCAGCGAGGTCTCGATCGGGCACTTCCTCATCGGCGCGGCGGTATTCGAGGGGCTGCCATCGGCCATCGCGCGCATGCGCGGGCTGATGCGGGCCGCCCGGAGAGCCTGACCCGCATCGCACGCAAGCCGCCTCGCAAAATGCGAGGCCTCGCGCTTGGCAAGCCAGAAAGCTCTGGCGTGACGCTGAGGAACCGGCTTCTCCCCGCCGCGGCCCCGGCCCCGGCGGCCTGCGCTTAAGCCCCTATTAACATTCAGATGTCTTATTCCACCCCGCAGGCCGGCGGTTGGAATGCTTCTGCTGGCACAGGCCTTGCTGATCTGACGGGCAGATCGAAGCGATCCCTGGAGACCGAAAATGGCCAATCCGAACAGCGACCTCGCCACCACCTATGTCCGTAAGAACCAGGAGGCGCCCCTGTCGCTCCGCAGCTATATCCTGCAGGGCGCCGTGTGGCTGACGGTGATGCTCGGCCTGTTCTTCACCGCCGGGCTGCGTTTCTGAAACGCTGTCGTAAATTCCTGGGGGCGCCAAGGGCCCAAGGCCCATGGCGCCTTGACCGGACCTTCAGGCCTTGCGGGTGAGGGTCGGGATTTCCTCGCGCAGGCGGAAGCGCAGCGCGGACCAGATGTGATCGAGGGCCACCTGCGTCACCGGCAGCAGCCCGGCCTGGGTCAGCGGCTCCCAGCCATGGTCACGGTCGAGGTCGGAACGCACCGGCCCCGTCTTCTTGGGATAGGCGAACCACAGACGCCCGCCCACCCCGTAGAGGTCCAGCGCCCGCGCCGCGACCCGTGCCAGCGTGGCACGGTCGCTCGCGAAGGCGAGGATCAACTCGGGCTCGGACGCATTCGTGGCCGGCAGGCCGTGCTTGAAGCCGGCGGGCGGGTCAATGACGGCGCAGACCATCCCGGGCTTGAATCCGAGCTTCCGAGGGATCGGAGCTTCTAGGGCAGTGTCAATCAACGTCACCCCGGCGGCCAGGCCACCGGCCCCAATAAAAAACGTCGCGCGGATGATGGCCGGAGTTCCGGACGACCCTGGACCCAGGGTGCGATGACGGAATCACGCGGCCTCTCGACCTCCGAAGGCGCACGCGCCGCCGCGGGGGTCGCCGCCACTTCATGCCGGCTGGGCGGGTGGGTCGCGGGGAAGCCGGGGCCAGAGCCCTCTCTCCACCCTTTCTCCCCCCAAGGGCCTTCCAGGCCCGCCGCCCACTGCCGCGCCAAGCACAGGCGGATGGGCCAGCCAAACCGAAGGCCATCGAGCGCCGATGGCAAACAAGTGACAGCCGTTGGGACATAGCCCCGTATGGGTGTCCGGATCAATTCTGGAACTGCACGACTGCCACCCGCTCCACGCAGGTGACGGTTGCGCCACACGACGGGGAGACGGCGCAGGGCGACCGAGCTGGGCGCGATACAAACCATGTCCGATTCTGACGTTACGTCGAATCGCCCGGACGGCGGAAATCCAAGCCTCGCACGCCCGCCCTTAACCGTTGCTTATTCGTATCTTCCGCGTTGGAGGGGTCCAGTTGGATTGACGCCGCAACGCCTGGACGCCTACAAGACCGGCCGAGGACGCAAAGCTGGAGCGAAGGCGATGACGCCGCGCAAGAACACAGGCCGCATCCCTGCGATGTCGGCCCTCAACCGGGAATTGGCGGCATGAAGGACCCCCGCGAGGCCGGCATGGTCGGCCGGCGCACCGACGGCACGCTCATCCGCCGTCCGCTGTCGCCGCATCTGCAAGCCTACGACATGATGCAGATGACGAGCGCGCTTTCCATCATGCACCGCATCACGGGCACGGCCTGGTCGGTCGGCACGGTGCTGCTGGTGTGGTGGCTGCTGGCCGCCGCCGCCGGCCCCGAGGCCTTCGCCCGGGTGCAGTGGTTCCTCTCTTCCATCCTGGGGCTGCTGGTGCTGTTCGGCCTGACGGTCGCGGCCTGGTACCACACGCTGGCCGGCATCCGGCACCTGGCCTGGGATGCGGGGCATGGCTTCGAGCTGGCCCAGGCCTATCGCAGCGGGCGGCTGGTGCTGGTCGGCACCGCCGTGCTGACGGTGCTGACCTGGGTTCTCGTCTTCGTGGTTTGGGGTTGAAGATGGCCGTCAAGGATAGCGTGACCCAGAGCGCGCTTCGCACCCCCCTCGGCCGCGTGCGTGGCCTGGGCTCGGCCAGGGGCGGGACGCATCACTGGTGGATGCAGCGCGTCACCTCCATCGCCCTGCTGCCGCTGACCATCTGGTTCGTGTTCAGCGCGGTGGGGCTGGCCGGCGCCGGCTATGCCGAGACGCGCGCCTTCATCGGCGCGCCGCTCAACGCCGTGCTGCTGCTGGCGCTGATCGGCCTGACCTTCCACCACATGGCCGCGGGCCTTCAGGTGGTGGTCGAGGACTACATGCGCGGCGAATTCGCGCGGATGGCCACCATCCTCGCCATCAAGGGCATGGCGGTGCTGATGGCGCTGGCCTCGGCGCTGGCGGTGCTGCGGATCGCCCTCGGCTCGTAGCGTCCGCGTAACGGAATTGGCGACCCCTTCCGGGCCGCCCAAAACAGGTTGGGGCGGCGGCGCGGCGTCTCGCGCCCCGCAAAGGATGGATCGGGAACGATGAACGCGATCAGCAAGCCGTCTTCTGGGGCCTATCGTGTGGTGGACCACACCTATGACGTGGTGGTGGTCGGCGCCGGCGGCGCGGGGTTGCGCGCCACCTTCGGCATGGGCGCGGCGGGCCTCAAGACGGCCTGCATCACCAAGGTCTTCCCGACGCGCAGCCACACCGTGGCCGCGCAGGGCGGCGTCGGCGCCGCGCTGGGCAACATGGGCGAGGATGACTGGCGCTGGCACATGTACGACACCGTGAAGGGGTCGGACTGGCTGGGTGACCAGGACGCCATCGAGTACATGTGCCGCGAGGCCGTGCCCGCCATCATCGAACTCGAACACTATGGCGTGCCCTTCAGCCGCACCGAGGATGGCCGCATCTACCAGCGCCCCTTCGGCGGCCACATGAAGGATTACGGCAAGGAGCCCGCGATGCGCGCCTGCGCCGCGGCCGACCGCACGGGCCATGCCATCCTGCACACGCTCTACCAGCAGTCGCTCAAGCATGGCTGCGAGTTCTTCGTGGAGTACTTCGCCCTCGACCTCATCATGGATGATGAGGGCGTGTGCCGCGGCGTGATCGCCTGGAACCTCGAAGACGGCTCCATGCACCGCTTCCGGGCGCAGAAGGTGGTGCTGGCGACCGGCGGCTATGGTCGCGCCTGGTTCTCCTGCACCTCCGCCCATACCTGCACCGGTGATGGCGGCGGCATGGTGCTGCGCGCCGGCCTGCCCCTGCAGGACCAGGAATTCGTGCAGTTCCACCCGACCGGCATCTATGGCGCGGGCTGCCTCGTCACCGAGGGCGCGCGCGGCGAGGGCGGCTACCTCACCAACTCGGAGGGCGAGCGCTTCATGGAGCGCTACGCGCCGACCGCGAAGGACCTCGCCTCGCGCGACGTCGTCTCGCGCGCCATGTCCATGGAAATCCGCGAGGGGCGCGGCTGTGGCCCGATGAAGGACCACATCATGCTCCACCTGGAGCATCTGGGCGCCGACATCCTGCATGAGCGCCTGCCCGGCATTTCCGAGACGGCGCGCATCTTCGCCGGCGTGGACGTGACGAAGGAGCCCATCCCGATGCTCCCGACCGTCCACTACAACATGGGCGGCATTCCCACGAACATCCACACCGAGGTGCTGCGCCCCACCCGCGAGGACGAGGATGCCATCGTCCCCGGCCTGATGGCGGTGGGCGAGGCCGCCTGCGTCTCGGTGCATGGCGCGAACCGCCTGGGCACCAACTCGCTGCTCGACCTCGTGGTGTTCGGCCGCGCCGCCGCCCACCGCGCCGCCGAGACGGTGAAGCCCGGCGCCAGCCAGCCGCCCCTGCCGCCCCGCGCCGGCGAGGCGAGCCTCGACCGCTTCGACCGCATCCGCAACGCCAAGGGCAACACCGGCACGGCCGAGATCCGGCTCGAGATGCAGCGTACCATGCAGGCCCATGCGGCCGTCTTCCGCACCTCGGAACTGCTGAGCGAGGGCGTGGACAAGATGAAGAAGGTGCATGGCGGCCTGTCCGACCTGCGCGTCAGCGACCGCAGCCTGGTGTGGAACACCGACCTGGTCGAGGCGCTGGAGCTGGACAACCTGGTGGGCAACGCGATGACCACCATCGTCTCCGCCGAGGCCCGCAAGGAAAGCCGCGGCGCCCACGCCCAGGAAGATTTCCCGGACCGCGACGACGACAACTGGATGAAGCACACCCTCGCCTCGATGAACGAGAAGGGCGAGGTGAGCCTCGACTACCGCGGCGTGAAGATGCGTACCCTCACCAACGAGGTGCAGGTGTTCCCCCCCAAGGCCCGGGTCTACTAAGGACCCCTGATCATGGCCACCTTCACCCTGCCCAAGAACTCGACCATCCAGGGGGGCAAGACCTTCAAGGCCGAGCCTGGCGCGACCAACGTCAAGGCCTTCAAGATCTACCGCTGGGATCCGGATGACGGGGCGAAACCCCGCACCGACACCTATGAGCTCGATCTCGACAAGTGCGGGCCGATGGTCCTGGACGCGCTCATCAAGATCAAGAACGAGGTGGACAGCACGCTGACCTTCCGGCGTTCCTGCCGCGAAGGCATCTGCGGCTCCTGCTCGATGAACATCGACGGGCTGAACACGCTGGCCTGCCTCAAGCCCATTGACGAGGTGAAGGGGGATGTCCGCATCACCCCCCTGCCCCACCTCCCGGTGGTCAAGGACCTGGTGCCGGACCTGACGCAGCTCTACGCGCAGTATCGCAGCGTCGAGCCCTGGCTGAAGGCCGCGACCCCGCCCCCGCCGGATGAGGAGCGCCGCCAGTCCAAGGAGGAGCGCGCCAAGATGGATGGGATGTGGGAGTGCATCCTGTGCTTCTGCTGCTCCACCGCCTGCCCCTCCTACTGGTGGAATGGCGACCGCTTCCTCGGGCCCGCCATCCTGCTCGCCGCCTATCGCTGGATCAGCGACAGCCGCGACGAAGCCACGGGTGAGCGCCTGGACAACCTGGAAGACCCGTTCCGCCTCTACCGCTGCCACACCATCATGAACTGCACCCGGACCTGCCCGAAGGGGCTGAACCCGGCCGAGGCGATCGGCAAGATCAAGCAGTTGATGGTGGAGCGCCAGGGCTGACGGCTTCATCTGCCGGTCGGGTTCGCGCCCCGGGCTGATACCAGCCCTCCGCGATCCGACCGGATGGCCTTGCCCGACTCCGCGGCAAAGCCACATTCAGGAGGAATGGTGCACCTCCTGAAGCTCTCGGTCGGCGTGCGGGACGTGGCGCATCTGCGCGCCATCCAGGCCCTGCGCGCCACCGCCGCCCCACCGCTGCGCCACCAGACGCGCATGGCGCCCAAGCGCCGCGGCGAGCTCCTCGACGGCGGCAGCATCTATTGGGTCATCGGCGGTTATATCCAGGTGCGGCAGCGCCTTCTCGACATCATCGAGGACCGGTGGGATGATGGGACGGCCTGCGCCGGACTGGTGCTGCATCCGGAGCTTGTGCCGGTCGCCGCGCGACCCATGAAGCCCTTCCAGGGCTGGCGCTACCTGGACGCCGAGGCGGCGCCGGAGGACATCACCGAAGCCGGAGCCATCAGCGACGAACTGCCGCCCGCGCTGAAGGCGGCGCTGCGTGAGGCCTGCCTGATCTGAATCGGCTGTAACCCGCACCGCGCCCGGCGCGTTGCCCCCCGGACAGGCCGGGAGGGGCGCATGCGAGATGCTGGCTGAGTTTCCAATCGAGGATGTCATCCTCCAGTTCGCCGTGGTCATCACCGCGGCGCTGATCGTCCAGCTGATCTTCGAGCGGACGCGGGTGCCGGGGCTGATCGGGCTGATCCTCCTTGGCATGGCCATCGGCCCGGGCGGCGCGGGGGTGCTGCCCGAGGGGCCGGTGGTGGAGCTCTTCGGCTCCATCGGCCTGCTCTACATCATGTTCCTGGCCGGGGTGGAGATGGACCTCGACCTGGTGCGGGAGCGGAAGCGGGAGGCACTGGGGTTCGGCATCTTCGCCTTCGTCCTGTCCTTCGTGCCCGCCTTCGCCGTGGGCCTGGCCTTCGGGCTGGGGCTGCCCGGGGCGCTGCTGCTGGGCGCGGCGCTGGCGTCGCACACCCTCGTCGCCTACCCCATGATCAGCCGGATGGGGCTGGTGGGGCGCCGGCCCATCGTGGCCGCCACGGGGGGCACCCTGCTGACGGACACGCTCTCCCTTCTGGTGCTGGTCGCCGTCCTCCGCATCGCCGGTGGGGAGGGTGGCTGGTCCTCGCTTGTCCCGGTGCTGGCGCTGGCCGGCCTGTCGGCCGCGGCGCTGCTGGTGGTGCCGCGCCTGGCCCGGCTGGTGCTGTCGGCGGAGGGGCACACGCCGGCGGAGAAGGCGCTGTTCCTGCTCGCGGTCCTGCTGCTGCTGGCGGTGGCGGCCGAGGCGATCGGCACCGAGGACATCCTGGGCGCCTTCCTCGCCGGCCTCTGCCTGAACCGGGCCCTGCACCGGCGGGAAGAACTGAAGGAAAACCTCGAATTCGTGGGGCGCATGCTCTTCGTCCCCTTCTTCTTCGTGGAGACGGGCATGCGGCTGCGGCTGGACGCATTGGAATCCGCGACGACCTGGCTCTTCGCCCTGGCGCTGGTCGCGGTGATCGTGCTGTCGAAATCCCTGGCGGCCGCGATCTCGGCGCGGCTGTTCGGCTACTCGCGGACCGAAGGCCTGGCCATGGCTAGCCTCTCCTTTCCGCAGGCGGCCGCCACCCTCGCCGTGGTGGTCATCGGGATGGAAATGGACATGATCGACGCCGTCACCGCCGACGCCATCATCATCGTGATCTTCCTGACCTGCCTGGCAGGCCCGCTGCTGACCCGCTACGCGGCGCGCAAGATGGCGGGGTGAGAGCGGCGGGCCGCCCTCCCCCCCTCACATCACGCCGGGACGGGCAGCTTCATCCGCTCGGCGATCTGCACAGCGTTCAGCGCCGCGCCCTTCAGCAGCTGGTCGCCGCACAGGAACAGGTCGAGGCCCCGGTCGCCGAACACGTCATTGGCGCGGATTCGGCCGGCCTCCACGTCATCGGCGCCGGTGGCGGTCAGCGGCATGGGGTAAAGCTTGGCCCCCACATCATCCATCAGCCGCACGCCGGGCGCGCGGGCCAGCACGGCACGGGCGGCCTCGGGCGTCACGGGCCGCTCGGTCTCGATGGTGACCGCCTCGGCGTGGACGCGCATGGTCGGGATGCGGACGGCGGTGCAGGAGATCAGCAGCTCCGGCATGGCCATGATCTTCCGGCTTTCCCAGGCCACCTTCATCTCCTCCCGCGTGTAGCCATTGGGCTGGAAGGTGTCGATGTGCGGGATGACGTTGAAGGCCAGCGGGTGGGCGAAGACCTCCGCCTGGGCGGGCTGCCCGTCCACCAGCACGCGGCGGGTTTCACGCTCCAGCTCCACCATGCCCTCCGCGCCCGCGCCGGATGCGGCCTGGTAGGTGGAGACGATGACCCGCTTCAGGCCGAAGGCCTGCCGCAGCGGCTCCAGCGCCACCACCAGGATGGCCGTTGTGCAGTTGGGGTTGGCGATCAGGCGGTGATCGCCGATGGCATGGCCGTTCACCTCCGGCACCACCAGCGGCACATCGGCTTCGAGGCGCAGCGCGGAGGAATTGTCCACCACGGCCACACCCTCGGCCGCCAGGGCACGCGCATGCGCCTTGGCGAAATCGCCGGAAACGGCCAGCAGCGCCAGATCCAGCTTGCGGGCGCGCTCCATCGAGAATTCCTCGATGGTCACGTCACCGAAGGGCGTTTTCTGCGTGGTGCCGGCGCTGCGCGCCGAGGCGAAGAGGCTGAGCTGCGTCACCGGAAAGCGGCGACGGGCCAGCACATCCACCAATTCCTTGCCGACGGCGCCGGTCGCGCCAATCACACCCACACGCATTGGTCAGGCTCCCTTCGAGGCCTGACCCGTTACCGCGCGAACCCAGCCCCAACAAGGCCGGATTCGCGAAAGCAGCCCCGCGCCGTCAGAATTCCCGGCGGGGCGGCCGGCGGTCGCGGGGGGGCGGCGCCGGGGCGGCGAGTTCAGCCTCCAGCTCCTTGATCTTCGCCTTCACGCTGTCCCGCAGGGCGGGGGTGGCGTGGGGCTTCATGCCGGCCAGCACCTCGCGCAGCTCACGCAGCTGCTTCTCCTTCTCGGGGCGCGAGCGGGAGATGGGGCGATTGTCGCTGAGCTGGCCTTCGCGCGAGCGCATGGTCAGACGCCCAGCATCAGGCGGCGCGGGTCCTCGATGGCCTCCTTCACGCGGACCAGGAAGCTCACCGCCTCCTTCCCGTCCACGATCCGGTGGTCATAGGACAGGGCCAGGTACATCATGGGCCGCACCTCGACCTTCCCGCCGACCACCATGGGCCGGTCCTGGATCTTGTGCATGCCCAGGATGCCGGACTGCGGCGGGTTCAGGATGGGCGTGGACATCAGCGAGCCATAGATGCCGCCATTGGTGATGGTGAAGCTGCCGCCCGCCATCTCCTCCAGCTTGAGCTGGCCGTCGCGCACGCGCTTGCCGAAATCCGCGATGGTCTTCTCGATCTTGGCGAAGTCCATCTCATCGGCGTTGCGCAGCACGGGGACCACGAGGCCCGAGGGCCCGCCCACCGCGATGCCCATATGCACGAAGTTCTTGTAGATGACCTCGTCGCCCTCGATCTCGGCGTTGACGGCCGGGAATTCCTTCAGCGCGGCCACGCAGGCCTTCACGAAGAAGGACATGAAGCCGAGCTTCACGCCGTGACGCTTCTCGAAATTGTCCTTGTACTCGGCGCGCAGGCCCATCACCGCGCCCATGTCCACCTCGTTGAAGGTGGTCAGCATGGCGGCGGTGTTCTGCGCCTCCTTCAGGCGACGGGCGATGGTGGCGCGCAGGCGCGTCATCTTCACCCGCTCCTCGCCGCCTTCCAGCTTGCGGGCGGGCTTCGCCGCAGCGGCGGCGGGCGCGCTGGCGCCGGCCGGGCGGCTCAGGAAGTCGAGCACATCGCCCTTGGCGATGCGGCCGTCCTTCGCGGAACCCTGGCCGATCTGCGCCTGCGTCACGTTGTTCTCGGCCATCAGCTTGGCGGCCGCGGGGAGCGGCGCATGGCCGCCCGGGGCGGTCCCGTGCGCCTCGGCCTGCTTGACCGAACCACCGCCCGTGCCGACGGGCTTGGCGGCCGCGGTCGGCGCGGCGGCAGGGGCCGCGGCGGGCTTGGCCGCGGCACCGGTGCCGACGGCGATGGAACCCAGCACGGCGCCGGGCTCGACCTCGGCGCCCTCCTGGGCGGTGATGGCCTCCAGCACGCCGGCGGCGGGGGCGTTCACCTCCACCGTGACCTTGTCGGTCTCCAGTTCCACCAGCGGCTCATCCGCCGCCACGGCCTCTCCGGCCTGCTTCATCCAGCGCGCCACGGTGGCCGTGCTCACGCTTTCGCCCAGGGTGGGCACAACGATGTCCGTCGCCATTGGTCTCTGCCTTCTTTGCCCCTGATGTAGGGCATCGGGGGGCCGGGTGTCATCCGGCCCCTTGCTTCACTGTGTCGAAAAGCGCGGTGTCAGACCGCCAATGCCGTGCGAACGAGCGTCTCCTGCTCGGCCGCGTGCACCTTCGCCAGGCCGGTGGCCGGGCTCGCCGCCCCGGTCCGGCCCACGAAGCGGGGGCGCTTCGCGGCGATGTCGAGCCCGGCCAGCACGCCCTCGATGCGGCGGTCCACGAAGGACCAGGCGCCCATGTTCTCGGGCTCCTCCTGGCACCACACCACCTCGGCATTGCGATAGGCGCCGATGGCGGAGGCCAGGCTGCGCTCCGGGAAGGGATAGACCTGCTCCAGCCGCACCAGGGCCACGTCGTCGCGGCCCTGTTCGCGCCGGGCTTCCAGCAGGTCGTAGTAGACCTTGCCGGTGCAGAGCACGACGCGCTTCACCTTCTCCTCGGGCGCGATCGCCTCGGTCTCGGGAATGACGTAGCGGAAGGCGCTGCCGGGGCCGAACTCGGCCAGGCTGCTGACGGCCAGCTTGTGGCGCAGGAGCGACTTCGGCGTCATCACCACCAGCGGCTTGCGGTAGTTGGCCTTGAGCTGGCGCCGCAGCGCGTGGAAGTAGTTGGCGGGCGTGGTGAAGTTGCACACCCGCATGTTCCGCTCGGCGCAGAGCTGGAGGTAACGCTCCAGGCGGGCCGAGGAGTGTTCCGGCCCCTGCCCCTCATAGCCATGCGGCAGCAGCATCACGAGGCCCGACATGCGCAGCCACTTCGTCTCACCGGACGCGATGAACTGGTCAATGATGACCTGCGCGCCATTGGCGAAATCGCCGAACTGGGCCTCCCAGAGAACCAGCGTGCGCGGGTCCGCCAGCGAATAGCCATAGTCGAAGCCCAGCACGCCCGCCTCGGACAGCAGGGAGTTGAAGGCCTCGAACTTGGGCTGCCCCTCGCGGATATGGTTCAGCGGCGCGTATTCCTGCTGGTTCGCCTGGTCCACCAGCACGCAATGGCGGTGGCTGAAGGTGCCGCGCTGCACATCCTCGCCCGAGAGGCGGACGCGGTGGCCCTCCAGCAGCAGGGTGCCGAAGGCCAGCGCCTCGCCGGTCGCCCAGTCGAGGCCCTCGCCGCTCTCGATGGCCTGCTTCTTGGCTTCGAGCTGGCGGGCGATCTTGGGGTTGAGGTTGAAGTCCCCCGGCACGCGGCAGAGCGCGCCGCCCACCTCGCGCAGCATGTCGAGGCCCACGGAGGTCTCGTGCAGCTGCTCGGTCTCGGCACCCGACGCCACCGGCTTGAGGCCGGCCCAGTGGCCCTCCAGCCAATCCGCCTTGTTGGGCTTGAAGCTGGCGGCGGCTTCGAAGGCCTTCTCCAGCTCGGCGTTGAAGGCGTCCTGGATGGACTTCGCCTCCTCGGCCGGGACGCTGCCTTCGGTCGCCAGGCGCTCGGCATAGAGCGTCCGCGTCGTCTTCATCTCGCGGATGCGCTTGTACATGCTGGGCTGCGTGAAGGCGGGCTCGTCGCTCTCATTGTGGCCGTGGCGGCGGTAGCAGACGATGTCGAGCACGATGTCCGACTGGAAGCGCATGCGGAATTCGGCGCACATCTGCGCGCACCACACCACGGCCTCCGGGTCATCCCCATTCACATGCAGGATGGGCGCCTGGATCGCCTTGGCCACGTCGGTGCAGTAGAGGCCCGAATAGGCATGGGCCGGCACGGTGGTGAAGCCGATCTGGTTGTTGGTCACGATATGGACCGTGCCGCCTGTGCGGTAGCCGATGAGCTGGCTCATCGCCAGCGTCTCATACACGAGGCCCTGGCCCGCGAAGGCCGCGTCACCATGCAGCAGGATGCCCATGACCGAGGTGCGGGTCTTCACATCGCCCGCCATGTCCTGCCGCGCCCGCACCTTGCCGGCGACGACGGGGTTCACGGCTTCCAGATGCGACGGGTTGGGCTGGAGCGAGAGATGCACCATCCGCCCGTTGATCTCGATGTCGGTCGAGGTACCGAGGTGGTACTTCACGTCGCCCGAGCCCTGCACGTCATCGGGCTTGAAGCTAGAGCCTTTGAACTCGGCGAAGACCTGCGTGTAGGGCTTCTTCACCACGTTCACGAGCATGTTCAGCCGGCCGCGATGCGCCATGCCGATGGCGATCTCGTTGCAGCCCTGGCCCGCCGCGGTCTCGATCACGGCCTGCACGGCGGGGATGGTGCTCTCGCCGCCCTCCAGGCCGAAGCGCTTGGTGCCGACATACTTCTTGGCGCAGAAGGCCTCGAAGCCCTCGGCCTCGGTCAGCTGCTTCAGGATCTTGCGCTTCGCGGCCGCGTCGAAGCCCTTCACCCAGGGCGCGCCCTCGACGCGCTGCTGGATCCAGGACTTCTGGTCCGGATCCTGGATGTGCATGAACTCGACGCCGATGGGGCCGCAATAGGTGGCCCGCACCCGCTCCATGATTTCGCGGATGGTCGCCGTTTCAAGGCCCAGCACGCGGTCAATGAAGATGCGCCGGTCCAGGTCGGCGTCGGTGAAGCCCCAGAAGGCGGGCGAGAGTTCGGGGTGGGCGGGCGGCGTCTGCAGGCCCAGCGGGTCGAGCTTGGCTTCCAGATGCCCGCGCACCCGGTAGGAGCGGATGAGCATCAGCGCGCGGATGCTGTCCAGCACGGCGCGGCGCGTCTCTTCGGGGTCCGTCGCGCGGGCGGCGGGGGCGGCGCCCTTCTTCGCGGGTGCCGCCTCTTCGGCCGGCGCGAAGCCGCCACGCGGCCGCGGGGCCCAGGAGGCGCCCTGCGCGTCGCCCAGCACCGCCCGCGCGTCATCATTCAGCGTGGCGAAGAGCTCGGCGAAGGAGGGGTCCACGCTGGCGGGGTTCTCGACCCAGCGGGCATAGAGATCAGCGAGGAAGGCGGCATTCGCCCCATTCATCGCGCTGGCGAGGATGTCCACACCGGCCATTCTTGTTTCACGAACGCACCTTCCGGCGGTCCGCCCTTCCTGAATTTCTGCGGCTGCGCCGCTGGAAACTCATCCTGCGGCGCGTGGTGTTAACATACCGATGATGGCGCCATTGCGGCACCCCCCCTCGACAGGCCAGATGGCGGAAAACCGCCATGCTGCGCCGCAAAACATGGCAGGCGTGGCGCCCCTTGCCCGCCCGCGCTATGCTCGGTTGATGGACGACACGGATGACGCGCTGGAACGCCGCCTCCTGGCCGCGGCGGTGGCCGAGGCCGAGGCGGCGCCGATCAGCGCCGATACCCCGCAGGCCGCACTCCGCGCGCGGCTGATTCTGCTCCGCGACCGGCTGCAGGCACGGCTAGGCCGCCCGGGGGCGCCATGAGCGGCGAACTGCCCGTCCATTGGTCCCCCGCCGCCCTGCGTGACCTGGACGGGGTGCTGGAATACCTCACCGCCCATAACCCGCTGGCCGCCGAGCGCCTGGTGGAGGAAATCCTGGAGGCCAGCGACAGCCTCGCCACCCTCGCCCATCGGGGCAAGCCGGGCCGGGTGCCCGGAACGCGCGAGATGCTGACGGACCGGCCCTATGTTCTGGTCTACCGCGTGGAGGAGGGCCAGGGCGTGCGGCTGCTGCGCCTCTGGCACGCCGCCATCATTCGCTGAGAAGGCCTAGTCCAGCGACTGGGTGGAATGGCCGCGCATGGTCAAGGCCTGCGCCCCCGGCTCCGGCGTGGCGGTGGTGAGGCTGGCATAGCCATGCCGCAGCACCAGGCCGGTCGCGACATCCAGCGCGAAGCGTCCGGCGGCCGCGATTTCCATGGGGCGGCCCGGCCGCAATTCGCCCGTGGCGCGCAGGGTGCAGGCCGCCTGCACCACCGGGCGGCCGGCAATGGTGCCGGTGCCCTCGGCCTGGCAGGCGAAGCCGCCTCCCTCCACCTGCAGCCCGTCCATCACGTCACCAAGCGGCAGGTCCATCACAAAGCCCTCGCCCGGCGCAATACGGAGGGCTTCCAGCGCATGCGCGCGCACCATGGCGCGGAACAGGGCGCGCAGCCGGCCCACCATCTCGGGTGGCGGGGCGGGCAGGCCCTCCGGCACGGTGAATTCCGCGGGGCCGACCTGGCCCGCGGCATCCCGCGTCAGGGTGAAGGTGACGCCGATGCCATTCTGCAGTGGGCCGGTCGAGAGCGTCAGGTGCCAGACCCCGGCTTGCTCACGCGCCTCCGTCACCTGGAGGCAGGAGGGATCATTGGCCGGAAATTCGCGCCCATCGGGCGCCACCATCATTCGGCGCACGCAAAGCCGCGTGAAAGGCCCCCAGCCCGCGCCCCCCACCGCCACAGGGGCGGTGAGCGGGGCGAGCGCGCCGTCCAGCGAGACGGCCGGCGCGCGCGCCATGAGTTCGGCGGGGCTTTCGGCCCGCGCCGGTGTGCCCGCCGCCAGGACCAGCGCCGCCAGCAGCGGCCACCAGCGCGGGCGGCGGAGCGGGCTCAGCGGCCCAGCGCCTTGACCATGGTGGAGCCGAGCGAGGCCGGGCTGTCGGCGATGTGGATGCCCACCGCCGCCATGGCCTCCATCTTCGCCGCCGCCGTGTCCTTGCCGCCCGAGATCACGGCGCCCGCATGGCCCATGCGCCGGCCCGGAGGGGCCGTGGCGCCGGCGATGAAGCCCACCACCGGCTTGTTGGGCTTGCCGGGGCCGAAATTCTCGCGCGCCAGGAATTCGGCGGCCTGGATTTCGGACTGCCCGCCGATCTCGCCGATCATGATGATGGACTTCGTCTCGTCGTCCTTCAGGAACAGTTCCAGGACGTCAATGAAGTCCATGCCCTTCACCGGGTCGCCGCCGATGCCCACGCAGGAGGACTGGCCGAGCCCGGCCGCCGTGGTCTGCGCCACCGCCTCATAGGTCAGCGTGCCCGAGCGGGAGACGATGCCCACCGAGCCGCGGCGGTGGATGTGGCCGGGCATGATGCCGATCTTGCAGGCGTCGGGGGTGATGACGCCGGGGCAGTTCGGGCCCACCAGCAGCGACTTGCTGCTTTGCAGCGCGCGCTTGACCTTCACCATGTCCAGCACCGGGATGCCCTCGGTGATGCAGATCACCAGCGGGATCTCGGCGTCCAGCGCCTCCAGGATGGAGTCCGCCGCGAAGGGCGCGGGCACGTAGATCACGCTGGCGGTGGCGCCGGTCGCTTCCTTGCACTCGGCCACGGTGTTGAACACCGGCAGGTTCAGCGTGGGGTGCATGGTGCCGCCCTTGCCGGGGGTGACGCCGCCCACATAGGTGCTGCCATAGGCGATGCCCTGGCTGGCGTGGAAGGTGCCCTGCGCGCCGGTGAAGCCCTGCGTCATCACGCGCGTGTTCTTGTCAACGAGAATGGCCATGGTTCAGGCGCCCTTCACGGCAGCGACGGCCTTCTGGGCGGCGTCGGCGAGGTTGTCGGCGGCGATGATCGCAAGCCCGCTCTCGGCCAGGATCTTCTTGCCCAGTTCGACGTTGGTGCCCTCCAGCCGCACCACCAGCGGCACCGAGAGCTTGAGGTTCTTCGACGCCTCGACGATGCCCGTCGCGATCATGTCGCACTTGGCGATGCCGCCGAAGATATTGACCAGGATGGCCTTCACATTCGCGTCGGAGGTGATGATGCGGAAGGCCTGCGTCACCCGCGCGCTGTCGGCCGTGCCGCCCACGTCGAGGAAGTTGGCGGGCGAGGAACCATACAGCTTGATGATGTCCATCGTCGCCATGGCCAGGCCCGCGCCATTCACCATGCAGCCGATCTCGCCATCGAGCGCCACGTAGTTCAGGTCGTTCTGGACCGCGTCGAGTTCCTTCGGGTCCATCTCCGTGTCGTCGCGCAGCGCCTCGAGGTCCTTGTGGCGATACAGCGCGCTGTCGTCGAAGCTGACCTTGGCGTCCAGCGCCACCACGTCGCCGGCCTTGGTCACCACCAGCGGGTTGATCTCGACGATGGCGCAGTCGAGCTCGACGAAGGCCTTGTACATGGCCTCCACGAACTTCACGAAGCTGCCGACCTGTTTGCCCTCGAGGCCCAGGCCGAAGGCCAGCTTGCGGCCATGCCAGCCGGACACGCCCGTCGCCGGGTCCACATCCACCTTCAGGATCTTCTCGGGGTTGTGGGCCGCCACTTCCTCGATCTCGATGCCGCCCTCGGTGCTCGCCATGATGACGATGCGCGAGCAGTCGCGGTCCACCAGCAGCGAGAGATAGAGCTCGCGCGCGATGTCGCAGCCCGCCTCGACATAGACGCGGCTGACCAGCTTGCCCTCGGGCCCGGTCTGCTTCGTGACCAGCGTGGAGCCGATCATGGCCGCCGCCGCCGCCTTCACCTCGGCCGCCGACTTGGCCAGGCGCACGCCGCCCTTGCCATCGGGGTCGTTGGTGAAGCGGCCGGCGCCGCGGCCACCCGCATGGATCTGGCTCTTCACCACATAGATGGGGCCGGGCAGCTTGCCGGCGGCGGCCTCGGCCTCCTCCGGCGTCCAGGCCACATGGCCGTCCAGGACCGCGACGCCGTAGCGGCGGAGCAGTTCCTTCGCCTGGTATTCGTGGATGTTCATCTGCTTTGTTCCAACCTCAGCTCAGATTGCCATGGGTCAGGGCCTGGGCCCGATCGTCGCGGCCATGGCGCGCGGCTTCCGCCGCCGCCGCGTGCCAGTCATAGGGGATGGCGTGGAATTCCACCCGCCATTCTCCGCGCGCCTGCTCCAGCAGGGCGAAGCGGGCGTGGGGGCTGCCGGCCTCCATGCGGTGCGGATAGGGCGCGGTGTCGGTGTAGCCCGGCTGACCCACGCTGCCCGGGTTCACCACCAGCCGCCCATCAGGCAGCGTGAGCATCCGAGCGCGGTGGGTGTGGGCGGTCAGCACCAGCGTCTCGCCCGCGGGCGGGGGCAGCAGGGCGGCCACGCCGGCGGTCGCGCGTTCGCGCACGCCCTGGGGCGTCACCTCGTGCAGCAGGTAGGTCAGGTCGTCCTCAGGCAGTGCGTGCATGGCGAGGATGCCGCCATCGCGCCACACCATCGGCCGCGCCACCAGTGCCGCCCGCTGCCCCGCCGAAAGCCGCGCCCAGGCGAAGGCATCGGTGGCGCCCATGCCATCGGGCGTTTCGGCGGCCACCCAGCGGTCATGGTTGCCGCGCAGCGCCACGGCATCGAGGCCCGCCAGCATGTCGAAACACTCGGCGGGCCAGAGCGGGCCGCTGACGGCGTCGCCCAGCTCGATCACCAGGTCCGGCGCGGCCGCCGCGATCGCTTCCAGCACGGCCGCCAGGGCGAGGCGGTTTCCGTGCACATCGGCGATGACGGCGAGCCGCATCCGTCCCCCTCAGACGCCGAGCTTCTTGAAGTCCTCGATCAGCTTCTTCACCGCATCGCAGGACTTTTCGAAGGCCGCCTTCTCCTCGGGGGTGAACTGCACCTCCACGATCTTCTCGACGCCATTGCCGCCGATCACGACGGGCACGCCGACATAGAAGTCGTTCTGGCCATACTCGCCGTTCAGCAGAACGGCGCAGGGCAGCACGCGCTTCTTGTCGAGCAGGTAGCTCTCGGCCATCGCGATGGCGGAAGCGGCGGGCGCGTAGAAGGCCGAGCCGCGCTCCAGCAGCTTCACGATCTCGCCGCCGCCATTGGCCGTGCGGGTCACGATCGCGTCGATCTTCTCCTGCGTGGTCCAGCCCATCTTCACGAGGTCCGGCACGGGAATGCCGGCGACCGTGGAGTAGCGCGTCAGCGGCACCATGGTGTCGCCATGGCCGCCCAGCACGAAGGCCGTCACGTCCTCGACCGAGACGTTGAACTCCTGCGCCAGGAACAGGCGGAAGCGCGCGCTGTCCAGCACGCCCGCCATGCCCACCACCTTCTCGGGCGGCAGGCCGGAGCGCTGCTGCAGCACCCACACCATGACATCGAGCGGGTTGGTGATGCAGATGACGAAGGCGTTGGGCGCGTACTGCTTGATGCCCTCGGCCACCTGGCCGATCACGCCGGCATTCTTCGTCAGCAGGTCGTCGCGGGTCATGCCCGGCATGCGGGGGAAGCCCGCGGTGACGATGATGACGTCAGCGCCCTCGATGGCGCTGTAGTCGCCCGTGCCGACCATGTGGCTGTCGAAGCCGTCCACCGGGCCCGACTGCATGATGTCCAGCGCCTTGCCGGCGGCGACGCCGGGGAAGACGTCGAACATCACCACATCGCCAAGCTGCTTCAGCCCGATGAGATGGGCGAGCGTGCCGCCGATGTTGCCGGCGCCGATGAGGGCGATTTTCTTGCGGGCCATGGATTTCCCTTTGGCTTGCCTTCCAGAGGGACGCAGAGTTACTCCGCCGCCCGCGCTGCGGCAACCCGCGCCGCGGGCCGCAAGCCGCGCGTCAGAGCGGGACGCAGCGGGTGATGTCGCTGTGGCCGATGGCGTTGGTGGCCATGGTGCCCTCGGGGCAGGCGCGCTGGTTCATGGCCGCCGGGGCCAGGCCGCCGGTCCAGCGATAGGAGGCGTTGGCGGTCTGGGTGCAGACGCGGCGGCCGTTGCGGGTGGTGCAGTGCCGCGCGGCCGTCTGCCGGCCGGAGGCGGCCGGGCGGGCGGCATTGCGAGGAGCGCTGTAGGGAACGGCGGCGGCGGGGCGCTGCGTGGCGCGCTGGCCGGAAGCCGGGCGCTGGGCGGGCCGCGCGGAGGCAGGGCGCGCCGCGGCGGGGCGGCTTGCCGTACGGGTGGCCGGCCGTGCGGCGGCGGGACGGTTCGCCGCGGTGCGGTTCGCGGCTGCCGGGCGGGCGCTGGCGGGGCGCGTGGCGGCAGGACGGGCGGCGGCGCGGTTGGCGGGCGGGCGGTTGGCGGCGGTGGCGGCGGGTCGCTGGTTCTGGGCCCCGGTGCGGGTCTGGCCCTGTGCCTCCGGCACCACCGGCGTGAAGGTCAGCATGAACGCGCCCAGAAGGCCCACCATAAGAAGCCGCATAAAACCCCCGATCCCCGGAATTATCCCTGGGCGAAGGCGTAGGCCACTCAAGGCAGGTGTGGCAAGGCCAAATACTCGGGGCTCTGCATCTCCATCAGGCGCGACGCGGTGCGCTCGAACATTGCCGCATTTTCGCCTTTTTCATAGAGCTGGTCCGGCCCCGCCGCCGCCGATGCCAGAAGCTTGCAGCGGTGTTCATACAGCGCGTCGATCAGCGTGATGAAGCGCCGCGCCCGGTCGAAATTGTCGGGGCCGAGCCGGGGCACCTCGTCCAGCACCAGGGTGTGGAAATGCCGCGCGAGGCAGAGGTAGTCCGCCGGCCCCAGCGGCTTGCCGCACAGCGCCTCGAAGCCCGCGCGTGCCACGCCGCCCGCGGCCTCCGGCACCTCCAGCGTGTGGCCCAGCACCGTCAGCGTCAGCGGCGCGCCGTGCGCCTGGCCCGTCAGGTCGCGGAAGGCGGTGTCCAGCGCGCGCTCGGCCCGGCCATCGGCGGGGTGGTGCCAGGAGGGCAGGCCGCGCATCCGCTCGCGCCGGTAGTCCTGGAGCGATTCGAGTTCCAGCACCTCCACCCGCTGCTCGATCAGGGCGATGAAGGGCAGGAAAGCGTCGCGCCCCGGCTTGCCCTTGAACAGGTCCTTGGGCGCGGTGTTGGAGGTGGCGACCACCACCACGCCGCGGGCGAACAGCGCCTCGAACAGCCGGCCCAGGATCATGGCGTCGGTCACGTCATGCACCTGGAATTCGTCGAAGCAGAGCAGCGCGGCCTCGGCGGCGATGCTGTCGGCCAGGGGCGGGATGGGGTCGTCGCCCGAGGGGTTGGCGCGCTTCCAGGCATGGATGCGCTGGTGCGCCTGCTGCATGAAGTCGTGGAAATGGATGCGCCGCTTGCGCGGCACCTGGGCCGTCTCGAAGAAGAGGTCCATCAGCATGGACTTCCCGCGCCCCACCTGGCCGACCAGGTAGAGCCCCTCCGGCGTGCCGGACGGCGCCGCCAGGTCGCCCGAGCCCTTCCGCGCGCCGAACAGCTTGCCCAGCAGGCCGCGCGGCGCGGCGCGGGGCACGGCGGGCGCGGGGTCATAGCCGCGCATGCGCTGCCAGAGCCCTTGCAGCACCTCGGCCGCATGGGCCTGCGCCGGATCAGGGCGGAGCACGCCTTCGGCCACGCGGGCGCGGTAGGCGGGCAAGGGACCTTCGTTCAACCTTGTGACACCATCCATTTGGGTTGGTCCCTAGCGTCTGATCGGCTTCGGTGGAATCGCCGAAGCCGTGAAGCAGCCGCGCAGCAAAGGCAAAGCGTGAGCAACGACAGTTGCTCACGCTGTAGACCCGGATGCGCCATCGCTCAACGTGGCCCGGGCGTGTATGCAACGTCCGGCAGCTTAAAGAAGAGGCACGGCATGGCATTCCGGGTGGCGGTGGCGGGGGCGAACACGCTGGCGGGGCGCGAGGCGCTGCGGGCGCTGGCGGCGAGCGACTTCCCCGTGGCGGAGGTGACCGGCCTGGGCACCGGGCGCAGCGCCGGCCAGGAAGTGAGCTTCGGCCAGGACCGGGTGCTGCGCCTGCGCGCCCTGGAGGGCTTCGATTTCGCGGGCCAGGACCTCGTGATCCTGGCGCTGGGCGAGGCCGAATCCCGCACCCATGCCCCGCGCGCCACCGCCGCCGGCGCCTGGGTGGTGGACCTCAGCCCCGCCTTCCGGCTGGAGCCGGGCGTGGCGCTGGTGGTGCCGGAGGTGAATGCCGCGGCCCTGGAGCGGAACAAGCGCAAACGGATCGTGGCCTGCCCCTCGCCCTCCGCCACCTTCGCGGCCCTGGCCGCCGCGCCCCTGGCCGCGCTGGCGCCGCTGCTGCGGGTGAATGTGGTGAGCCTGCAGCCCGCCTCCGGCGCGGGGAAGGAAGGCATGGACGAGCTGTTCGCCCAGACGCGGGCCAGCTTCGTGAATGATATCCCCGCCCCCCAGCACTTCCCCAAGCCCATCGCCTTCAACCTGCTGCCCCAGACCAGCGCCTTCGCGGAAGACGGCGCCACGCGCGACGAGGCCCTGCTGCCGCTGGAATTGCGGAAGATCCTGGGGCCGGACCTCAAGGCCATGGCCACCTGCCTGCGCGCGCCCGTCTTCGTGGGCGAGGCGCTGGTGCTGCAACTGGAATTCGCCGAGGCGGTGGCGCTGGCCGAGGCCCGGGCCGCGCTGCGCAACGCGCCCGGCCTCTCCTTTTTCGACACGCGCGAGGAGGGGGGCTACCCGACGCCCCTCGATGTCGCGGGCGAGGAGGAGGTCAGCGTCTCGCGGCTGCGGCGGGACGGGTCGGTGCCGCATGGGCTGTCGCTGTTCGTGGTGGGCGACAATCTCCGCAAGGGTGGCGGGCTGGGCGCGGCGCAGGTGGCGGAGGCCTTGTGGCGGAAGGGCATGCTCGCCAAGCGACTGACATCGCAGGAATAGGATAAATTTCCTTGTAATCAGGAGTTAATTCTGGCACATCGGGCGCTCCAGCAGGAGGTCCCCCCGTGCCGCCCTTCCTCGCCACCCCCCTCACCCTTCTCCTCGGCGCCCTCGCCCTCCTGCTGCCCCTGCTGCTGGCCCGGGCGGCCGGGCTGCGGCTGGAGGGCGCGCTGGCCGCGCCGGCCAACCTCGTCGCGCTGCTGGTCTTCGCGGTGGGCATCGGCTTCGCCGCCTTCCTCTGGTGGCTCGCCGCCCGCTCCTTCGCCCTGCTCCGCGACCCCGCCACCACCCCCGCCCAGATCGCCGCCCTGCGTGACCTGCCCATGGGCCTGCCGGAGGGCACGGTGCGGGCGCTGCTCGCGCTGATCGTGGGCATCATCGGGCTGCCGCTGCTGCTGTTCAGCCAGGCGCTGGCGCTGAACGACGCGGTGGCGGGCTATGTGAACGGCATCATCGCGGGCGTCTTCGGCTATTATTTCGGCGCCCGCTCCACCACGCCCGACACCCAGGTCACCCGCCGCCTGACCGAAGCCCTGGCGACGGAACAGCGCCAGAACCAGGCCCTGCGCGAGGCGCCGGACCCTGCGCGGGTCGAGGGCCTGGCCGCGCAGCTCGAACGCCAGCTGGGCGTGGCGCGCACCATCCTCACGCAGCTTGGACCGGCACTTCCCCCCGGCACCATCCCGCCCCAGGCGGCCACGCTGGTCGAGGCCGCCGAGCGCGCGCTGGGCGCCGCCCGCACAACAGGGAACGCGACCGAGGCAGGGCTCCAGGCCGCGCTCGGCGCGCTGACCGGCTCGGGCGGGCCCTTCGCCGCCCTGCTGCGCGCCGCCGCCCCGGCCCTGCCGCTGGCCGCCGGTGGCCCCCTCGGCGCCGCGGCGCTTGTGCTGGGCGTGGGCTGGAACCTGGGCGCCGGCGCCTGGCGCCGTTTCCGTGCCCGGCTGCTGGAGGCGCCCCTCGACCCCGCGCTGTTCGAACCGGGCGCCATCACCCCTGCCTCGGCCGAGCTGCGCCTGGCCCAGGCGCCCATCTTCGCGCGCCTCTTCACGCCCTGGCTGGAGGAGCCAGGCTTCCTCGCCACCCTGCTCGACCACTGCCTGCGCCCCGACGCGGCGGCCCTGCTCTGGGCGCGCTACCCTGGCTTCACCAACCCGGAGGAGGCCGCCCAGGGCCTCGCGGAGTTCCGCGCCGCCCTGCTGGACGAGGCGGTGGCGCGGGACGTGACGCCCGAGACCCTCGCCCAAACCGCCGCCCGCCTGGCCAAGGCCGCCCCCGCCCTGCGCGCCGCCCCCGACGCCACGCTGCTGGCGCCCGTCGCGGCCCCGCCCGAGGCGCGCGCGGCGCTGGAAGGGCTGACGCTGCTGCTCGCGCAACTGCGCGAGACCGACACCGACCCCCTGCCCCTGCTCGCGGAGATCACCCCATGAGCCGACTTCTTCCCCTGCTGGCGCTGCTGGCCGGCTGCGCCCCCTTGGCCACGGCGCTGGACCCGCCGCTCGGCCAGCTCGCCCGCTGGGACGGGGCCTCCGATGCGACCATCGCCGCCGAGCCCGTCGCCTGCCCGCCCGGCCATGCCGCTTGCGCCCGGCTGCACGCCCGCCGCGCCGAGGCCTGCATGCGCCTTGCCATGGAGGGCCGCGCGCCCGGCGCCGCCTGCCCGGGATCCGTCGCGCATCTGGACTGCGCGGCCCAGGGCTATGCCGCCGCCCGCGCGCTGGCGCCCCACCCGGCGCTGGCCCAGGGCGAGGCCCAGGCGCGGCTTTGCCACGCGGCCTTCCTGCCCCGCGCGCAGGCCGCCACCGAGGCCGCCCGCGCGCGCGATGCCGCCTCCGCCGCGCCCGTCGAATCCCGCGGATGGCTGCGCGCCCGCGCCGCGCTGGTCTTGTCGCATCCCGCGATAGGAAATTTGTCCGCAAACTGTGCCGCCGCCCGCGCGGGCCTGGCCGAGGCCCCGCCCGGCGGGCCGGAGGCGCGCGACCTCGCCACCCGAATCGCCACCCTGCCCGGCTGCGGAGATGCGCCATGAACGTCATGCTGACCCAGCCGCTCGTCTTCACCCTGCCCATGATGCGCGGCGAGGTGGTGCGCGAGGTACAGCTCGCCCTGCTGCGGACCGGACTGAATCCGGGCGAGCCCGATGGCATCTATGGCCCCATGACGGCCGAGGCGGTGCGCCGCTTCCAACGCCGCGAGGGGCTGCCGGTGGATGGCGTGCTGTCCGGCCCCGCCTGGGCACGGCTGATGCAGGCCCCCGCGCTGCGGCGCGAGCACCCCTGGCAGGCTGCGCTGCGCCCCTTCCTACCGGCGCTCACCACCTTTCACGGTCCACCGGCGGGCGCGGGGCAACGGCGCTGGCGGCTGGTCCGCGGTGGCGTGCAGGTGGAAGGCGAGCCGAGCCCGCGCCGCAACGCCAACCCCCGCGCCGCCGCCACCGCCTGGGCGCGGCACCGGGCCGCGCTGGAGGCCGCCGCCCGGCGCACCGGCGCGCCGGTGGACCTGTTGCTGGCGACCGCGCTGGTCGAATCGGGCGGCCGGGGCGAGGCGGTGCGGGAGGAGCCGGGCTTCGTCTCGGACGCCGCCACGCCGCACCGCGTTTCGCCCGGGCTGATGCAGACGCTGATCTCGACGGCGCGCGAGGCCCTGGCCGACCCCACGCTGGACCGCGCGCGCCTGCTGGACCCCGCCACCTCGGCCCTTGCGGGGGCGGCCTACATCCAGCGCCAGGCGACGCGCGGGCGGCTGGCCACCGGCTATGACCCGCCGCTGGTCGCCATCGCCTACAATGCCGGCAGCCTGCGGCCGGCCTCCTCGGACCCGCACTGGGGCCTCGTGCAGACGCGCCGGGGGGATGGCTGGCATGCGGATGCCTTCTGCGCCTTCCTGGGCGACGTCCACGCGGTCTTCGACGCCGGGGACGCGCCGGGCGCCGAGACGCCCAGCCTCTGGGCGCTGCTGGGCGCCGAGGCGCCCGCTGCCTGAGGCCCAGGCCGGATTGCCGTGGGGGCGCCCCAGCCCCCCGGCCGTCGCGCCCCTGTCACATCTCCCGTTGGGGTTCACCAAACCTTACATGGAGGGCTCTCACACGGGCCGGCACCTCTCGCGCCGCCCTCGGACCGATGGAACATCATGCTGGAATGGGATGACCTGCGGACTTTCCTGGCGGTGGCCCGCCACGGCAGCCTCTCCGCCGCCGCGCGGGCGCTGAAGGTGACGCAGACGACCATGGGCCGGCGCCTCGAAGGCCTGCATGAGCGGTCGGGCGCCCGGCTGCTGCAACGCACGCCGCAGGGCTTCATCCTGACCCCGGCGGGCGAGGAGGTGATGGGCGCGGTCGAACGCATGGAGGAGGAGGCGCTGCGCGTGGAGCGGCGCATCACCGGCCAGGACAGCCGCCTGGAAGGGCTGGTGCGGGTGACGGCGGTGGAGGCGCTGGGCAGCCGCGTCCTCACCCCCATCCTGGCGCAGCTTCATGTCCGCCACCCCGAGATCCTGGTGGAGCTGAGCGCGCAAAGCCGACCCGTCAGCCTGGCGCGGCGGGAGACCGACATCGCGGTCCGCATCGGCGCCTTCACGGAGCCCGATGTGGTGGCGCGCCGCGCGGGCGAGATTGAACTGCGCGCCTATGCTGCGACCTCCTACCTGGAAGCGCGCGGCCTGCCCGATTTCGCCACCGGCGCGCCGGGACACGCCCGGCTGGTCTTCGCCCCTCCCGAGGATGCGCGGCCCGATGTGGCGCGCCCCTCCCAGGATTGGCTCGCGGGTCTGATGCACGCCGCGGCGGTGGGCTTCACCTCCAACTCGCACGAGGCGCTGTTGCAGGCGGCGCTGGGGGGCATGGGTGTCGCGGCCCTGCCGCGCGGCATGGGCGATGGTGCCATGGCACGGAGCGAGGCCCAGCTGGGGCCAACCCTGGTGCGGCTGGAGACACCCTCCGCCGCGCCGCGCCTGGGCATCTGGATCGGCCTGCACGAGGACACCCGTCACACGCCGCGCATCCGCGTGGTGGCGGATGCGCTGCATGAAGGGTTGCAGGCGGCGGGGGCGCAGCTGGCGGGGGCTTGAGCACCCCCGCCGCCGAGGGCCTCAGTTCCGGCGCAGCAGGCCGGCCATGCGCGGCGCCGGGGCCGCTTCAGGCGCCACGAAGGTGATGGTGCGGGTCTCGCCCTGGTCCACCATCACGGGCACCAGGCCATCGGCGCGCCGCTGCACATTGGCGTCATCCATGTAGCGGATGCTGGGCGTCGTGCCGCCGATGGCGACCACGGCCTGGCCGCCACCGACCACATTGCCCTGCGGGCCGGGGCCGTATTCGACGGTCATGTCCTCGCCGCTGCCCACGAGGCGCGGATAGTCGGAGGCCTGGGCCAGGGCGGGCGCGCCGAGCAGCAGGGCGGCGGCGAACAGGCTGCGGGTGGTGTAGGTCATCTTCAATTCCTTCCGATCTGTGCGGCGGCGATGGCCTCCGCTGATGGAAGGAAAATGCGCCCGCCCCCCGGCCCGGCCCATTCCAAGCCTTCGTGCAGGGGGTATGCGGAAACGAGGGGGTGTTCAGGCGTTGGCTTCGACCAGCGCGACCAGGCCTTCCAGCAGTTCCGTCGGGCTGGGCGGGCAGCCGGGGATGATGAGGTCGGGCATCAGCGCCGCCTCGACGCCGCCCAGCACGGCATAGCTGCCCTTGAAGACACCGCCATCCACCGCGCAATCGCCGGCCGCCACGATCCACACCGGCTCGGGCGTCGCGGCACGGGCGCGCAGCAGCGCCTCGGCCATGTTGCGCGTGAGCGGGCCGGTCACCAGCAGCACATCGGCATGGCGGGGCGAGGCCACGAAGCGCAGCCCGAAGCGCTCCAGGTCATGCGCCACATTCTGGAGCGCGTTGATCTCCAGCTCGCAGCCATTGCAGCTGCCCGCATCCACCTGGCGGATGGCGAGCGAGCGGCCGAGCCGCCGCATGGAGGCCGCCTCCATGCGCTCCCGCAGCGCCGACACCACCTCGGGCAACGGCACCACGGGCGCGTCGGTGGCGGGCGGGCGGAGCAGGTTGCGGGCAAGCCTGGGCCAGAGCATTCAGCCGTCCTCCGCCACGGGTTCGGTGAAGACCAGGCGGTTGCCGAAGGGGTCCGTCACCGAGAGGTCGCGCCAGCCCCAGGGACGTTCCTCGATGCCCGGCCGGGCATTGCGGTAGCGGCGGGCGGAGAGTTCGGCATGCATCGCATCCAGCCCGCGCATGCGGAGCATGACGAGGCTGCCCGGCGTGCCATCGCCATGATGCTCGCTGAGGAAGAGCAGCAGCCCCGCGCGCGACACCTGGGCGAAGATTGGCAGGTCAGGCTCGAACCGGTGCTCCCAGTCCCAGGTGAAGCCCAGTAAGTCGCAATAGAATTCCCGCGCCTTCGCCGGGTCGAAGACACGCAGCACGGGGATCGCCACATCCAGGCTGATCGCGCTCACAGGTCCACCCCGCTGTAGCTCGCGTTGAAGCTTTTGTTGATGAGGGGGAAGTCGGCCACGATGTTGCCGATGACGGCCGCCTCCAGCAGCGGCCAATGCAGCCAGGAGGGGTCACGCAGGAAGGCCGCGCGGATCAGCCCGCCCTCGTCCAGAGAAAGCCAGGCCAGGCATTCGCCGCGGAAGCCCTCGACCAGCGCCACCCCTTCGCGCGCCTCGCCGTGGCCCAGCGAGACGGTCAGCGGGCCGGGCGGCAGGCCGGCCAGCAGGGTCCGCACCCGCGCGATGGCGGCCAGGGCCTCTTCATGGCGCTGGCGCCAGCGGGCATCCACGTCGCCGCCGGGCTGGGTGGCGCAATCGGCCATCTCGCCCGTCAGCATCCGCGCGTCAAAGGCGCGGCCGGCGGCGCGGCCCACCACGCCGCCGGGCGCGAAGGCGGCAAGCAGCGCTGGCGGGATGATGCCGGTCGCCAGCACGCGGTCCTGGAGGCTGGCGTGGCTCTCATACATCCGCAGCAGGCGCGGCAGGCCGGTGGCGGCGGCGGTGAGCGCGCCCTCGATGGCGGCCTGGCCCTCGGGCGAAAGGTCCATGGCGGCGCCGCCCGGCACCACGCGGTCCATCATCAGCCGGTGGCCGAAGGCTTGGTGCTGGGCGCGCAGCAGGGCCTCGCGCAACAGCCCGGCCTCGGCGTGCAGCGGCGCGAAGGCGGCGTCATTGGCGATGAAGCCCATGTCGTTCAGGTGGTTGTGCAGCCGCTCCAGCTCCAGCATCACGGCGCGCAGGGCCGTGGCACGGGGTGGGGCCTCGGCGCCGGCGGCGGCCTCCGCGGCACGGGCGAAAGCCAGCGAATGCGCCACCGTGCTGTCGCCCGAAAGCCGGGCCGCGAACCGCGCCGCCACGCGCGGTGACTTGCCCTGCAGCAGCGACAGCGTGCCCTTGTGCGTCCAGCCCAGCCGCGCCTCCAGCCGGACGATGGTCTCGCCCTGGACGTGAAAGCGGAAATGCCCCGGCTCGATGATGCCGGCGTGGATGGGGCCGACGGGAATCTGGTGCACACCCGCGCCCTCGACGGGCAGGAATTCCATGGGGTCGGCGGCGGGGCTGTGGCTGAGCGGCCGCGGCGACAGCGGCGCGCGGACCGGCCAGCGCCCATGGTCGAGCCAGGGGCGGGCATCCACCGCGCCCTCGGCCGTGATGCCCCAGAGGTCATGCAGGGCGCGCTCGAACAGCGCGGCCCCGGACCGCACGGGCGAGAGGGCGGGCACGCGGCCGCCCTCCACCGCCGTGCTGGCCAGCCACAGGCGCGGGGCCGCGATATCGAGGAAGGCGGCATGCACGAAGCCCGGCTCGCCCCAGAGCGCCAGCAGGTCGAGGCTGGGGTCGGTCGCCAGCGCCTCGCGCAGGCGCAGCCAGCCGGCCGCGTCCAGCACCGTGCGCGGCCAGGGCATGCAGGGGGCGATGACGCCCGATTCCAGCACCTTGGCGGCCCTCATCCCAGCACCTGTGCGGCGTCGCGCAGCAGGGCGCGCAGGGGCGCCGGCAGGGCGATGGCGAGGATCACGGCCAAGGCCAGGTTGCACCAGATGGGCGCGAGCGTGGCCCAGCCTGCGGGGCCTGGCGCCGCATCCGGCGTGGGCGGGCCGAGGCACAGCCGCTGCATGGCATGCAGCAAGGCCAGGGCCGCCACCAGCAGCCCCGCCACATAGGGCAGCAGCAGCCAGGGCGCCTCGCGCCCCAGGGCCACCGCCAGCATCCATTCCGAGGCGAAGAGGCTCGCCGGCGGCAGCCCCGCCAGCCCCACCATCACCAGCACCAGCCCCCAGCCCAGCGCCGGATGGCTGCGCGCCAGCCCGCCGATCTGGTCCATGCGCTGCCCGCCCTTCAGCCGCGCCGCGCGGCCGATCGCGAAGAAGGCCGCCGATTTCAGCAGGGAATGGCCCCAGAGGTGCAGGATGCCCGCCATGTTCCCCAAGGGCCCGCCCAGGCCGAAGGCGATGGCCGCGATGCCCATATGCTCGATGCTGCTCCAGCCGAAGAGGCGCTTCGCATCCCGCCGCCGCCACAAGGTCACGCCCGCCAGCAGCAGCGAGGCCACCCCCATGCCGATCAGGAACCCGCCCGGTGCCCAGGAGCCGGGATTCGCGGCCACAATGGCCTCGCCGCGCAGGATGCCCAGCATGGCGCTGTTCAGAAGCAGTCCCGAGAGCACGGCGGCGATGGGGGTGGGGCCCTCGGCATGGGCGTCGGGCAGCCAGGAATGCAGGGGCACGAGGCCCGCCTTGGTGCCGAAGCCCACCAGCAGGAAGACGAAGGCGAGGTTGAGCAGGCCAGGTTCGGCCGCCGGCGCAATCTCGCGAAGGGCCGCGGCCGAAAGCCGCAGGTCGCCATGCGGCAGATGCGGGGCGGCGGCCAGCGCCAGTACGATGATGCCGAACAAGGCAAGCGCGATGCCGAAGCCGCAGAGGATGAAGAATTTCCACGCGGCCTCGATGGCGGCGGGCGTCCGGTGCAGCCCCACCATCAGCACGCAGGCCAGCGTGCCGGCCTCGATCGCCACCCACATGATGCCGAGGTTGTCGGACAGCAGCGCCAGGAAATGCGTCGCCATGAAGCCCTGGAAGGCGGCGTGGTAGAAGCGGGTGCGCGCGGTGTCGAAGCCCTCGCCCTGGATGTCCTGCCAGGAGAAGATGGCGGTGCCGAGCCCCACGATGCCGGCCAGCACCACCAGCGAGACGGAGAGCGCATCGGCCCGCAGCCAGCCCTCGCCGTAGGGGAGCGGCCCGGCCAGCAGCAGCAGCGCCAGCACGAGGCAGGCGGCGGAGATGGCGATGTTCAGCAGCGGCGCCACGCGCGGCAGCGCGGCCAGCAGCGCGGCGCCCAGCAGCGGCAAGAGGATGAGGGCGGTGGCGAGGCTCATCGTCCCTCCCCCCGGTGGCGGTCGAGCACACCCGGATCGAGGCTGGCGAAGCGTTCGCGCATCTGCCGCGCGAAGACGCCCGCGATCAACGCCACGACCAGCACGAGGCCTCCCGCCGAAAGCTCCACCACCAGCGGCATGCCGGCCACCCCCACCGCGGCCAGAATCAACCCGTTCTCGATGGTCAGAAGCCCCGCCACATGGGCGAGCGCGCTGCGCCGCGTCACCATCATCAGCGCCCCCAGCAGCAGGATGGACAGCGCCATGGAGAGGTCCACCCGCGCGAGCGCCCCCGCCCCCGTGGTGGCCGGCACGACCACCAGCATGGCCAGGCCCACCAGCCCCACCCCGAGCACCAGCCCCGCGCCCATCCGGCCCGGCGCCTCGGTGCGGAGCGGGGGCGGCAGCTCACCCGCCAGGCGGTGCAGCACCAGTGGGATGGCGATGCCCTTGGCCAGCAGCGCGATCAGCCCCGTCAGATAGAGTTGCGGCGCCGCCTGGACATGCCCCTGCCAGAAGGCCGCCAAGGCCAGCAGCACGCCCTGCGCGGCGAGTGCGGCGATCAATGCGCCGATGCGCCGCTGCCCCAGCATGACGAAGCCCACCAGCAGCATGGCCCCGCCCAGCAGATGCGCCACGTCATAGGCGATGTCCCCGGGGCCGGTCATGCGAGGCCTGTCGTGATAAAGACAAGGGCCGCCGCCAGCAGCGCGAGCAGCAGCGCGGCCCCCAGGAATTCCGGCACGCGGAAGACGCGCATCTTGGCGATGGACGTCTCGAACACCGCCAGCGCCACGGCCAGCAGCGCCATCTTCGCGGCCCAGAGCACCGCGCCCACCACCCAGGCGATCGGCCCCGCCCCGACCGGGGCCGCGCCGAAGGGCAGGAAGATCGCCGCCAGCAGCGCCAGCCAGACCGTCAGCTTCAGCGCCGCCTGCGCCTCCCACAGGGCGAGGTGGCGACCCGAGGCGTCCAGCAGCATCGCCTCGTGCACCATGGTCAGTTCCAGGTGGGTGGCGGGGTTGTCCACCGGCACGCGGGCATTCTCGGCCAGGGCCACCGCCATCAGCGCCAGCAGCACGAAGAGCAGCGAGACGCGGATGCCCAGGCTGCCCTCGCGGAACAAAGCGGCGATGGCGTCCAGGTTGGAGCTGCCCGCCAGCACCGCCAGCACCAGCACGGAGGCCAGCAGGGCGGGCTCCGCGAAGGCGGCGAAGGTCATCTCGCGCGCCGCGCCCAGCCCGCCGAAGGCGGTGCCCGCGTCATGGCCGGCCAGCGCCAGCGCCATCCGCGCCAGCGCCAGCAGCCCCGCGATGAGGATGAGGTCCGCGACCGGCGCCAGCGCCATGCCCTGCGCGAAGCCTGGCACCAGCAGCGCCGCCAGCAGCGTCGCGGCCAGGGCCACATAGGGCGTGGCGCGGGTGACGACGCTCGACCCATCGGCCAGCACCGGCCGCTTGCGCAGCAGTTTCAGCAGGTCGCGCAGGGGCTGGAGCGGGTGCGGGCCGCGCCGGCCCAGCAGCCGCGCCTTCACCCAGCGCACCCCGCCTACCACCAGCGGAGCCGCGGCCAGGATCAGCGCCGCGTGCAGGATTTGCGTCAGCAGCGCGAGGAAGGTGGCCATCATGCCACCGCCCCCCAGGCCAGCAGCGCCAGCAACAGCACCAGCGTGCCCAGCGCCAGCGCCAGATAGGCCGAGAGCGGCAGGCCGCGCAGCCGCTCCGCCTGGTGCCCGGCCAGGCGCCGCAGCCGGCCCAGCGGCCAGAGCAGCGCCACGAAGCCGTGGTCCCGCGCCTCGACGCGCAGCCGCGCGGGGGTGGCGCTGCCGGGGGCGGCGGGGTGGTGCGCCTCGCGCTGCGCCAGCGCCAGCCCGCCCAGGGCACGGCGGATGGGCTGGGCGGCGCCGGCCGCACTCGGCTGGGTCAGCGGGTCGCCGAAGGGCAGGTCGGGCGGCGGGGGCAGGAAGCCGCAATCCCAGGCGGGGCTTCGGCGGGGTTCGGGCGCGCCCTTGCGGTGCAGCCCATACCACAGCGCCAGCGCCAGCCCCGCCAGCAGCGCCGTGACGGCCCAGGGGGCGTAGCGGGCACCCGCCTCGCCCAGCATGAGGTCGAGCCCGGCGATGGGCGGCGCCGCGCCCTCGCCCAGCAGCCCGGTCACGATGCCACCCGCGAGGCCCAGCGCCGGGGCGGCCAGCAGCGCCAGCGCGGCACAGACCGCCCCGGCCACCACCAGCGCCGCGCGCATCAGCCCCGTGACGTCCAGCGCCCCCGCCGCGCGCGGGGTGCGCGGGCGGCCCAGGAACACCAGCCCCACGAAGCGCAGCATGGCCGCCGCCGCCAGGGCCAGCGCCATCCCCGCCGTGACCAGCGCCGCCGCCGAGAGGAGTTGCACCGGCAGTTCCGCCACGCGCCAGCTCTGGATCAGCGCCTGCAACACCAGCCATTCGCTGGCGAAGCCCGAGAAGGGCGGCAGCGCGGCGGCCGAGGCCGCGCCCAGCATGGCCAGCCCCGCCACCCAGGGCATGCGGTGGATCAGCCCGCCCAGCCGGTCGGGGTCGCGGCTGCCCGCCTGCTCGGCCACCGCACCCGCCACGAGGAAGAGCAAGCCCTTGAATCCCGCATGCACCAGCGCGTGCAGCAGCGCGGCGGACAGCGCCAGCGCGGCCAGTGGCGCCAGGTCCGCGCCCCGGAACACCAGGGCAAGCCCGAGCGCCAGCGTGATGAGGCCCACATTTTCGAGGGTGGAGCAGGCCAGGATGGCCTTGATGTCGGTCTCGACATTGGCGCGGATGGCACCCCACAGCGCCGTGGCCGCCCCCAGCACCACCAGCGGCGCCCCCCACCAGCCCGGCTGGGCCGCGCCCGCCAGGTCGAACAGGGCCCGCACCAGCACATAGAGGGCGATCTTCACCATGGCCCCCGACATCAGCGCCGAGACAGGGGTGGCGGCCGCCGGATGGGCCAGCGGCAGCCAGAGGTGGAAGGGCAGCAGCCCCGCCTTGGACCCCGCCCCCAGCAGGATCAGCACCAGGGCCAGCGTGCCGCGCCAGCCCTCTGGCGGGGCCGCGCGCATCTCGGAAAACCCCATGCCGGGCGCCGAGAGCAAAGCGAAGCCCGCGATGAGGCAGAGGCCCGAGAAGGCCGCGAAGCCGAAATAGAGTCGCGCCGCCCGCCGCCCGCGCCCGGACGGGTGCCGCGCCGCGACCAAGGCCCAGGAGGCGAGTGACATGGCCTCGAAGCCCAGCAGCAGGGTGAAGGCATCGGCCGCCAGCAGCACCAGCACCATGGCGGCGAGGAAAAGCGGGAAGGCCGCGGCCTCCGCCCGGCTGGAGGGGCCTGTCGCCGCGGCGAAGAGGGCGGCCGGCAGCGCCACCACCGCCAACACCAGTAGGAACCAGGCCGAGAGCGCATCCAGCGCCACCAGCGCGGGGCCCCAGGGCGGCCCGAGGGCGAGAGCCGCCTCCTCGACCGGCCCCAGCGCCAGCGTGGCCATTGCCACGGCGCCCAGCACGGCCGCGACAGCCGCCGCGCCCAGCGGCACCAGCCGCCGTCCCAGCCCCGCGGCCCCCAGCCCCGCCAGCACCGCCAGCGCGAGCAAGCCGAGGCCGAGAAGCGTCAGCACGCCCCCTCAGCCCCCGCCGATTGCCCGAGTCGCCCCATCATTCCCGCATTGTATCCGCCCCGGCGCCCAAGGCGAGGCTGGACAAGCCGCCTCTTTTGTTTAACGCGCTGCTGTCCGCGCGGAGGGTACAGGTCATGTGGGTGCTGCTCGGCTTCAGCCGGGGGGTGGATTGGGTGAATGAGCGCTGCGGCAGGGTGGCCGACTGGTGCATCCTGCTGGCTTGCGCCATCAGCGCCACCAATGCCGTGCTGCGCTACGGCTTCAACTTCTCCCACAATGGCTGGCTGGAGGTGCAGTGGTATCTCTTCGCCGGCGTCGTGATGCTGGGCGCCAGCTACACGCTGCAGCGCAACCAGCATGTCCGGGTGGACATCCTCTACGCCCTCCTGGGCGAGCGGGGGCGGCTGTGGGTGGATGTCTTCGGCCTGCTCTTCTTCATGCTGCCCGCCATCTTCCTCCTGGCCTGGATGACCTGGCCCTTCTTTCTGGAAAGCTGGGTGCGGCACGAGATCTCGCCCGCCCCCGGGGGCCTGGTGCGCTGGCCGGTGAAGCTGCTGATGCCGCTGGGCTTCGCCCTGCTGGCCATCCAGGGCCTGTCGGAACTCATCAAGCGCATCGCCCTGCTGCGCGGCGACATCCGCCCCGCCGAGGTCGCCACCGGCTACGAACGCCCCGAGCAGTGAGGCCCCGCCCCCAATGAGCGTCGAGATCATGCCGCCCCTGATGTTCGTGGGGCTGGTCGTCTTTCTTCTGCTGGGCTTCCCGGTGGCCTTCAGCCTCTGCGCGGTGGGGCTGGGCTTCGGCCTGTTCTTCATCGAGCTGGGCTTCTTCACGCCGGCCTATCTGGGCAACCTGCCACCGCGGGTCTTCGGCATCCTGTCCAACGACCTGCTGCTGGCCATTCCCTTCTTCACCCTGATGGGCGCCATCCTGGAACGCTGCGGCCTGGCCGAGGAACTACTGGAAAGCACGGCGCAGCTCTTCGGCAAGATCCCGGGCGGCATCGCCTTCGCGGTGGTGCTGGTGGGCGCCCTGCTGGGCGCGGTCACGGGCACGGTGGCGGCCAGCGTGCTGGCCATGGGCGTCATCGCCCTGCCCATCATGCTGCGCCATGGCTATGACCAGCGGCTGGCGACGGGCGTAGTCGCGGCCTCGGGCACCATCACGCAGCTCATCCCGCCGTCGCTGGTGCTGATCGTGCTCAGTGACCAGCTGGGGCGTTCGGTGGGTGACATGTATGCGGGTGCCATCGGGCCCGCCCTGCTGCAGATCCTGCTCTTCCTGGCCTTCGTGGCCGGGGTGGCGCTCGTCGCCCCCCACCGCGTGCCGGCCCTGCCGCCCGAGGCGCTGATGGCGCGTGGCTGGCCCCTCTATTTCCGGGTGCTGCGCGGCATGGTGCCGCCGCTGCTGCTGCTGTTCCTGGTGCTGGGCACGATCCTGATGGGGCTGGCCACGCCGACCGAAGCCGGCGCCATGGGCACGGTGGGGGCGGTGGCGCTCGCCATCCTGAATGGCCGCTTCAGCTGGAAACTGATGCGCGAGGCCATGGGCAACGCCATGCGCATCACCGCCATGGTGATCTACATCCTGATCGGCGCCACGGTGTTCAGCCTGGTGTTCCAGGGCGTGGACGGCTCGCATTGGGTGGAGGGGCTGCTGGCCAACCTGCCGGGCGGGCAGATCGGCTTCCTGCTCTTCGTCAACGCCTTCATCTTCGTGCTGGGCTTCTTCCTCGACTTCTTCGAGATCGCCTTCATCGTGGTGCCGCTGCTGGCGCCCGTGGCCACCACGCTCGACATTGATCTCGTGTGGTTCGGCGTGCTGCTGTGCATCAATCTGCAGAGCAGCTTCATGACGCCGCCCTTCGGCTTCGCGCTGTTCTACATCCGCTCCATCGCGCCGAAATTCGTCTCCACCCAGGCGATCTACCGCGGCGCCATTCCCTGGATCTGCCTGCAATTGCTGCTGGTGGCCATCGTGATGATCTGGCCGGAGGCCGTCACCTTCCTGATCCAGGGCGGCACGGGCGTGGACCCGGCGACCGTCACCATTGACGTGCCGCCGCCCGCGCCACCCTCCGATGACGACGCGATGCCGATCTTCCGGTAGTCGGGCGGCGGCCGCGCGCCCTTGGCGATCCCACCAAGGGCGACCGGACGCTACAGCATCGCCAGCTCCTGCTTGCGGCGCGGGGGCGGGAAGGCCGCGTCCAGCGCGGCCAGTTCCTCGGGGGTCAGCACAATTTCCCCCGCCGCCGCATTCTCCCGCACATGGGCAAGGCTGCTGGCCTTGGGGATGCTGACCACGCCCGGAAGCGACAGCGTCCAGGCCAGCGCCACCTGGCCGGGCGTCGCCCCTCGCGCGGCGGCCAGCTTCACCAGTGCGGGGTGGCGCAGCAGCGCACCCCCCTGCCCCACCGGCGAATAGGCCATCACCGGCATCTCCTGCGTGGCGCAGAAGGGCAGCAGGTCGAATTCCGGGCCGCGATGCTCCAGGTTCAGCAGCACCTGGTCGGTGGCGCAATCGGGCAGCGCGGCCTCCAGCTCCAGCAAATCCTCCACATCCAGGTTCGACACGCCCCAGCGCGCGATCTTGCCGGCCTCCCGCGCGCGCTCCATCGCCTCCACCGTCTCGTCGAGCGGCACCGCGCCGCGCCAGTGCAGCAGATAGAGGTCCAGCCGCTCCACCTTGAGGCGCTTCAGGCTGCGGTCCAGCGCTTGCGGCAACCCACGGCGGGAGGCGTTGTGCGGATAGACCTTGGAGACGAGGAACACCTCCTCCCGCCGGCCGGCGATGGCCTCGGCCACGACCTTTTCGGCCCCGCCCTCGCCGTACATCTCGGCGGTGTCTATGAGGGTGAGGCCGAGGTCGAGGCCGGCCCGCAGCGCCGCCACCTCCTCCTTGCGGCGCGTGCCGTCCTCGCCCATGCGCCAGGTGCCCTGGCCGAGCCGGGGAAACGCGGTTCCATCCCGCAGCCGCAATGGGGTCATGCCATCGCCCTCCTTGTCTGTGATACAATGCCACGATGCGCTTCCGGTTTCTCCCCCTGCTGCCCCTGCTCCTCGCCGCCCCCCCCGCCTGGGGACAACCCGTGGCCGAGGAGGTGGGGTCATGGCGCCTGGGCTGCGTCACCGACCGCATGACGGACCGCACCACCTGCATCCTGCGCCATGCCGAGCCGGTGGAGCGTTCGGCGGTGGGCCCGGGCCTCGCGCTCGAGATCATGGACCGGCAGGGCATGCTGGTGCCGGCCGTGACCGCGCGGGACCTCTCCTTCGACAGCGCCATGCGCGGCGTGCTCGCCTTCACCGGCACCGCCCAGCTGCGCTTCGACAGCCACACCATGCTGGAACTGCCCTGCGGGCTGGAGGGGCGGAACCTCATCTGCACCCCCCGCCGCGGCGAGGCCGAGCGCGCAGCGGCCGAGTTGCTGACCGCCCGCCGCGCCCTGGTGCGGATGTCCGGCCTCGGCAGCAACACCAGCGCCGGCACGGAGCCCGCCGAACTGCCCCTCGCCCGCACGCGCGAGGCCACCGAGGCGCTGCGTCGCCGGCAGCCCGCCGGCACCGCGCCCCCGCCCGAGCCGCCGGGCTTCGACCTGCGCGACTGGCTGGGCCGCCTGCAGCGCCTCATTCCGTGAGCGAGGCCCTGCTGGCGCGCGTCGCGCGCGGGGACCGCGCCGCGCTGCGCGCCCTCTACGAGGCCCATTCGGTGCGGCTGTTCGGCATCGCCATGGCCATCCTGCGCGACCGCGACGCGGCAGCCGATGCGCTGCATGACGCCTTCCTCAACATCGCCCGGCGCGCGGCGCAGTTCGACCCCACGCGCGGCGCGCCCGAGCATTGGCTGGGCGCGGTGGTGCGCCACGCCGCGCTGGACATCGCCCGCCGCCGCGGCCGCGAATTGCCGAGCGAGGACGCGCTGCTGGGCGACGCCCCCGTGCCGCCCGAACAATATGAGGCGCTGGCCGCCTCGGCCGAGGGGGCGCGGCTGCGTGCCTGCCTGGACGGGCTGGAACCCAAGAACCGCGACGGCATCCTGCTGGCCTTTGTCCATGGCCTCTCCCACCCGCAGATCTCGGCACGGCTGGGCACGCCGCTCGGCACGGTGAAGGCCTGGATCCGGCGCGGGCTGCTGGCGCTCAGGGAGTGCCTGGCATGACCCCGGAGGAACGCGACGCCCTCGCCGGCGAATACGTCCTGGGCACGCTCGATGCGCGCGAGGCCGCCCACCTGCGCGCGCTGATGGAGACCGACCGTGACCTCGCCGCCGCCGTGGCGGCATGGGAGACGCGACTCGCCCCCCTGCAATCCCTGGCCGCGCCCGAGGCGCCGCCGCCCGGCCTCTGGGCGCGCATCGCGGAAAGCCTGGACCCCGCGCCCGCCACGCGCCGCTGGCGCTTCCCCTGGCCCGCCTTCGGCGTCGGCGCCAGCGCGGTCGCGGCCGGGCTGGCGGCGGTTCTGCTGCTACGGCCCGCCCCCGAGCCCGCGCTGATGACGGTGCTGCTGACCAGCCAGGACCAGCCGGCCTGGCTGGTCGAATCGGCGCGCGGCGAGCTGCGCCTGGCGGCGCTGAACCTGCCCCCCGTGGCGCCGGACCGGGTGATGGAGCTCTGGGCCCTGCCGCAGGGGGCGACGGCGCCCACCTCGCTCGGCCTGGTGCCGGAGGGCGGGCGCATGGTGGTCACACCCCGCACCATCAGGCCCGAGCCTGGCATGCTAATCGAGATCACGCTGGAACCGCCAGGGGGTTCGCCCATCGGCCGGCCCACCGGGCCCATCCTGTTCATCGGGCGCCTCCAGGCGGCGGCCGGGAGCTGAGCCGAAAAAAATCGCGCGGCGCTGCATCTGGCCGCGCGGCCGCTCCGTAACGCGGGCAGTGGGGCGCTTCCCGTCCCACCTGCAAGACGGAGCCTATGCATGAAGACCTCCCGCCTTCGCCTCGCTTTGCTGGCCGGTGCCGCGCTGTTCGGCGCGAACCTGGCCGGCGCCGCCAGCGCCCAGACCCTGGTCGCGCTGACCGCCGAGAACCAGCTGGTCCGCATCGATGCCGAGACGCGCCGCGCCAGCGCCCCCGTGCGCGTCACGGGCGCCGACGGCGCGCTCGTCGGCATTGACCAGCGGCCCGCCAATGGCATGCTCTATGGCCTGACCGCGGGCGGGCAGATCGTGACGCTGGACCCCGCCACGGGCCGCGCCACGCCCGTCGCGCAGCTGTCCGTGCCCTTCGAGAGCGGCGGTCGCGCGGTGGTGGACTTCAACCCGGTGCCGGACCGGCTGCGCGTGCTGGGCGTCAACGGCACCAGCCTGCGCATCAACGTGGAGACGGGCGCCACCATCGTGGATGGCTCGCTGAAGTACACGCGCCCCGACCTGGCCGGCACCATGCCGCGCGTGACGGCGGGCGCCTACACCAACAGCGTGGCCGGCGCGACGACCACGGAGCTGCTGACGCTCGACACGCTGCTGGGCCAGCTGAACCTGCAAAGCCCGCCCAATGATGGCGTGCAGGCCCCGCGCGCGGCGCTGTCCACCAGCCTGCCGCCCACCGCGGGCTTCGACATCCTGGCCGATGGCCAGGGCGGGAATCGCGGCTTCGTCGTCGCTGAGGGCGCGCTGCACGAGCTGAACCTGACGAGTGGCGCGGTCACGACGCTCGGGCCCATCGCCAACCTGGGCGGCGCCGTGCTGATCGACGTGGCCGCGATGCGGTAGCGCGTGATCGCCGAAGGGCGGAACGCCCGGAAGCGTGAATCACACGCCAAGCCGAAGCGCGTGATCGCCGAAGGGCAAACGCCCGGAGGCGTGAATCACGCGCCAAGCCGAAGCGCGTGATCGCCGAAGGGCAAAACGCCCGGAGGCGTGAATCACGCGCCAAGCCAACGGCCTGAACGCGCGCCCCTGCGCCGCCCTGCCCGCTTCCCTCCTGGTGGCGGGCGGCGCGGGGGAAAGCGCCACCGCCCCTTCCCGGCGAGGGGCGGTGGTTGCCCTTCTCAGAAGGCGACGCGATCGCCGCCCTTCAGCTTCAGCATCTGCCGCGCCTCCTCCGGCGAGGCGATCTCCATGCCCACATCCTCCAGGATGCGGCGGATCTTCGCCACCTGCTCGGCGTTGGACGTGGCCTGCTTGCCGGGCCCGATCCACAGCGAATCCTCCAGCCCCACGCGCACATTGCCGCCCAGGATGCCGGCCATGGTGGTGAAGCCCATCTGGTGCCGCCCGGCCGCCAGCACCGACCACACATACTGGTCGCCGAACAGGCGGTCGGCCGTCTCGCGCATGAACATCAGGTTCCGGTGCTCGGCGCCGATGCCGCCCAGGATGCCGAAGATGGTCTGGACGAAGAGCGGCCCCTCGACCACGCCACGGTCGAGCATGTGCGCCAGGTTGTAGAGGTGGCCCACATCATAGCACTCGAACTCGAAGCGCGTGCCGTGGCCCTTGCCCAGGCGTTCCACGATCTGCTCGATGTCGCGGAAGGTGTTGCGGAAGATGAAGTCCGTCGTGCCCTCCAGGTAGGGGCGTTCCCATTCATGCTTGAAGGACTTCACCCGCGCCGCGCTGGGCGCGATGTTGAAGTTCATCGAGCCCATGTTGAGGCTGCACATCTCGGGGCTGGCCAGCAGGGGTGCGGCCAGCCGCTCGTCAATGGTCATGCCCAGGCCGCCGCCGGTCGTGATGTTGATCACGGCATCGGTAGACTGCTTGATGACGGGCAGGAACTGCATGAACAGCTTGGGGTCCGGCGAGGGCCGGCCGTCATTGGGGTCGCGCGCGTGCAGATGGATGATGGAGGCGCCGGCCTCCGCCGCCGCGATGGAATGCGCGGCGATCTCGGCGGGCGTGATGGGCAAATGCGGCGACATGGAGGGGGTGTGGATGGCCCCCGTGACGGCGCAGGTGATGATGACTTTCTTGGCCATGGCTGATCCTCCGGAGGCGGCCATGGTGCCGCCCCCGGACGCCGATGTCACTCCGCCCGAAGTGCCGCGATCGGGTCGAGCTGCGCCGCGCGCCGCGCCGGCCAATAGCCGAAGAACAGCCCCGTCAGCCCCGAGACGGCGACGGCCAGCGCCACCGCATCCCATTGCACCAGCACGGGCCACCCCGCGAGCCCGCCCAGCAGATGCGCCAGGGCGAAGCCCGCGGCCACACCCGCCGCGCCGCCGATCAGCGCCAGCAGCACCGCCTCCAGCAGAAACTGCTTCAGGATGTCGGCCGGCCTGGCACCCACGGCCAGGCGCAACCCGATCTCCTTCGTGCGTTCGGTCACACTCACCAGCATGATGTTCATCACGCCGATACCGCCCACCAGCAGCGACACCGCGGCCACCGAGGCCAGCAGCAGCGACAAGGTGCGCGCCGAGGCGTCGCGCGTCGCCGCGATCTCGCTGAGGTTCCTGATCTGCACCGTGTCGGGCTCGTTCGCCGCCACGCGGTGGCGCTGGCGGAACAGGGCGCGAAGCTCCTCCTCCACCAGGGCCATGTCCTCGCCCTCATGCACCTTCACGCTGATGGTGCTGACGGCGCGGGCGAAGGCGCGCGAGGACCCCATCACGCTGCGCCGCGCGGTCCAATAGGGCATGACCACGGCGTCGTCCTGGTCCTGGCCCTGCGGGTTCTGGCCCTTGCGGCCCAGCACGCCGATCACCTCGAAGGGTGTCGCGCCGATGCGGACCTCGCGGCCCACGGGGTTTTCCTCGCCGAACAGCGCCTCGGCCACGGTGGCACCCAGCAGCACGACCTTGCGGCCGGCCATATTCTCCTCGACGGTGAAGAAGCGGCCTTCGGCGAGGGTCCAGTCATGCGCCACGAACCAGTCGGGGTCGGTGGCCGTCACCGTCGTGGCCCAGTTCTGGTTGCCGGCCACGATCTGCTGCTGCTGGCGGATGGTGCCGGCGGCGACCTGCACGGCGTAGATCTCGCGCGGGATGGCCTGGGCGTCGTCCCAGCTGATGTTCGCGCGCTGCCCGGCACCGAGCGAGACGCCGCCCATCCGCACATTGCCGCCCCAGACCAGCAGCAGGTTGGCGCCGAGCGACTGGATCTGCGCCAGCACCTGCTGCCTGGCACCCGCCCCCACCGCCACCGTCACCATCACGGCGGCCACGCCGATGAAGATGCCCAGTGCCGTCAGCGCCGCGCGGAGCTTGTTCGCGTTCAGCGCACCCAGCGCGGCCCAGAGCGCCTCGGGGAAGGACAGCCCGCCCCGGCCACGCGGCAGGGGCGACAGGGCGCTGACCGCGGGCGGTGCCACGGGAGCCAAGTGCGGCGCGTTCATGCGACATCCCTCAGCAAGGCGGCCGCATCCACCGGCGTGTGGCGCCTGTCCTCGACCATCTTGCCATCCTTGAAGCGCAGGGTGCGCGCCGCATAGGCCGCGACACTCGCGTCATGGGTCACGCACAGCACCGCGACGCCGGCCGCGTTCAGCGCCTGGAACAGCGCCATGATCTCGATGCCCGTGCGGCTGTCGAGCGCGCCCGTGGGCTCATCCGCCAGCAGCAGTTCGGGGCCGTTCACCAGGGCGCGCGCGATGGCGACGCGCTGCTGCTGCCCGCCTGAGAGCTGGTTGGGCCGGTGGCGCATCCGTCCCGCGAGGCCCACCCGCGCCAGCGCCTCGGCGGCGCGCTTCTCCCGCACCGCGCGCGGCACGCCGCGATAGAGCATGGGCATCGCCACATTGGACAGCGCGTCGAGCCGCGGCAGCAGGTGGAAGGACTGGAAGACGAAGCCGATACGCTCGCCCCGCAGGGCGGCGAGTGCCTCGGTCGAGAGATGCGCCACATCCTCGCCGGCCAGGCGGTAGGTTCCGCGCGTGGGCGTGTCCAGGCAGCCGATCAGGTTCAGGAAGGTGGACTTGCCCGAGCCCGAAGGGCCCATCGCCGCCACGAACTCGCCGGGCTGGATGGTGACGTTCACGCCGTCCAGCGCCGCCACCACGCCCTCGCCGGAGGGGTAGTGGCGCGCGAGGTCCCGCGTTTCGATGAGCGGCGCGTTCAAAACAGCCCCCGCCCGGTTGGCGCGCGGGCGGCGCCGGCGCGCTCCGTGCCGACCACCACCTGCATCCCCTCCTCCAGCGCGCCGGAGAGCACCTCCGTCACCTGGCCATCGGTCAGGCCGGTCCGGACGGAGATGGCGCGCGTGGTGCCATTCGCCTCCAGCACATGGACCGTGCCCATGGCGGCACCGCGCTGGCCCCGCGCGGCGGCAAGGCGGGCGCGCTGGTCGGGCGTCAGGCTGGAGGTCAGGGCCGCCTGCAGGCGCTGGCGGGCGGCCTGGGCGCCACGGCGACGGGCCTCGGCATCGGCGGGCAGAGCCTCCATCGCGGCGCGAAACTCGGCCTGCGCGGCCTCGATGGCCTGGCGTTGGGCGGGGGTCACGTCCTCCATCTCGCGCAGGGCGGCTTCCATGGGGTTGGCGGGCGCGGCGGCGGTGCCAGTTCCGGCCGGGCGCCAGCGCAGCGCGGCATTGGGCACGCGCAGCGCCTCGGGGCGTGCGTCGGTCACGATGCGAAGGGTGGCCGTCATCCCGGGCAGCATGCGGCCCTCGCGGTTCGCCGCCGTCACCACCACCGTGTAGGTGACCACGTTGTTCACCGTGGTGGGGCTGAGGCGGATGTCCTTCACCCGCCCGATCAAGTTCGTTTGCGGATGGGCGGCGACGGTGAAGGTCACGGACTGGCCCGGCTGGATGCGGCCGATATCGGCCTCGTCCACCGTCGCCCAGACCTCCATCTCATCCAGGTTGGCCGCGATGTTGAAGAGCGTCGGCGCCTGCAGGGAGGCCGCCACCGTCTGCCCCAGATCCACGCTGCGCGAGACGATGATGCCATCAATGGGGCTGCGGATCACGGCGAAGGAGAGGCTCACATCCACCTGGCGCAGCTGCGCCGTGCGCTGCGCCAGCGTGGCGCGGGCGGCGGCCACCTGCGCATGGGCGGTGCGCGCCGCGGCCTGCGCGGCGGCAAGCTGCGCCTCGGCCTGGGTCGCCTCGGCCTCGGTGGCGGCGAGTTGCGCGCGCGCACCCTCCACGGTGAAGCCCGCGCGCGTGGCGTCGCGCACCGCGCCCACGCCGCTGCGGCGAAGTTCCTCCGTGCGGCGGGCCTCGAATTCGGCATCCTGGGTCTGCGCGGCCACGCGGGTGATGTTGGCGCGGGCCGTGGCGAGCTGTGCCGCCGCGCGCAACGCCTCGGCATCGGCGCGCTGGGCGGAGGCGTCGGCGACGGCGACGGCCGCTTCGGCGGAGCTCAGCTCGGCCGCCGCGGCGGCGCGCGAGGCCTCCAGCTGCTGCGTGTCGAGCCTTGCCAGAAGCTGCCCCGCGGTGACGCGCTGGTTGAAGTCGCCCGCCACCTCGCGCACCTGACCAGAAAGCTGGCTGCCCACGATGACCGAGACCACGGGGTTCACCGTTCCGGTGGCCGAGACGATGGCGGTGATGGGCCCGCGGTCCACGGGGGCGGCGCGCAGGCGCGGCCCGGCGGACTCGCCCGTGCCCCAGCCGAGGGTGGCCAGCGCCTGGCCTCCATAGAGATAGCCACCCCCGGTGAGGGCGGCGGCGAGGATCAGCAGGGGGAGGGCTTTGCGCATGGCTCCCGTAACATGGCATGCGGGTGTAACGCCGATGTTGCGGCAGATCAGGGGAAAAAGACCATGCGGTTGCTCGTGCTCGGGGCCGGCGCGCTGGGGGGTTATTTCGGGGGGCGGCTGGCGGAGGCCGGCGGCGACGTCACCTTCCTGGTGCGCCCGCGCCGCGCGGCGCAGCTCGCCACGCAAGGGCTGCGGATCGAAAGCCCCTTCGGCGAGGCCCGGCTACAGGTGAAGACCGTGACGGCCGAGGCGCTAGGGCCAGGCTGGGACGTGATCCTGCTGGCCTGCAAGGCCTATGACCTGGACGAGGCCATGGCCGTCCTGCGCCCCGCCGTGGATGGGCGCACCGCCATCCTGCCCGTGCTCAATGGTTTGTCGCATGTGGAGACACTTGGTCACGCCTTTGGCCCGGAACGGGTGCTGGGCGGCCTGTGCAAGATCCAGGCGACGCTCTCGCCCGAGGGCGTGGTGCGGCACCTGAACGACTGGCGCTGGCTGACTTTTGGCGAACAGGACGGCACGATGTCGCCACGCGTGCGCGACATCGCGGCCGCCTTCACACCCGCCAAGGGCATGGTCGCCCAGGCCGTGGCCGATATCGGCCAGCGCATGTGGGAGAAGCTGGTGCATCTGGGCAGCGCGGCCATCGGCACCGTCCTGATGCGCGCCAATGTGGGCGAGGTGGTGCGCGCGGGCGGCGCGCCCTTCCTGGCCGAGGTGCTGGCGCGCAACGCCGCCATCGCCGCGCATCACGGCCACCCCATGCCGGCGGCCTTCATGGCCGAATACGGCCAGCTCTTCGCGGACCCCGGCAGCGCCTACGCCACTTCCCTGCTGCGCGACATCGAGGGTGGCCACCGCACCGAGGGCGAGCACATCCTGGGCTTCCTGCTGGAGGCCGCGCATCGCGCCGGTGTGGAGGCCCATTGGCACGCCGCGGCGGCACTGCATGCCCGCGCCTATGAGCAGCGGCGGGCCGCCCAACGTCTGCCCTGAGCGAACCTTCCCACAAGGTATGCGTAGTTCCCCGCAATTGCGTGCCCATGAATATACTTGTCAGTGTGCGGCATGAACATCATCCGGAATCAGGATCACTCCATGGACGGGCGCACCAATTCGCGATTCGTTGACGATTACCTGCTGTATCTGCTGGCCCGTGCCTCGCACACTCTTTCGGCGGAGTTCCATGCCACGTTGCGCCGCGCCGGCGTCTCGGTGCCGGTGTGGCGCGTGCTGGCCACGCTCTCGGGCAGCACGCCCGAGACGGTGACGGGCCTGGCCGAGGCCTGCCTGCTGCAACAGCCCACCATGACCAAGCTGCTCGACCGGATGGTGCGCGATGGGCTGGTCCAGCGCCTGCCCGATGCGCGGGACCGTCGCGTGGTCCGCATCGAGGCCACGGAGCGCGGCCAGGCCCTGGTGCAGGACCTGCTGGTGGCGGCGCGCCATCACGAGGCGCAGGTGCTGGCCCGCTTCCCCGACATGGACCCCGCGGCCTTCAAGCAGCTGCTGCGCGCCATGATGACCCGTCCCGGCCGCGGGCGCCGCGCCGTCGCGGCGTGACGCCCCGGCGGTGAAGATCCCCGATCCGCACCAGCTCGCCCCCTATGTCATCGCGGCGATGGTCCTGGCCGCGCTGGTGCAGATCATGCTCCTGGTGGTCGGGTAGGGTGCGCTGGGCGGCCGGGCACGCTATCTGAAGGGCGTGACCCAGCCCAAGCCCGACTTCCTCGACCATGACCGCCCCCCCGTGCCCGACCTCGTGGTGCCGCGGGGCGTCGTGCCCTTCCACCTGGCACAGAAGCCCGTGCGCGGCCGCCTGCTGCGCCTCGGCCCGCTCGCCGAGGCCCTGCTCTCCCGCCATGACCACCCCGAGGCCGTGGCCCGGCTGATGGGTGAGGCCATGGCGCTGACGGCCGGCCTCGCCTCCGCGCTGAAATACAAGGGCTCCTTCTCCGTCCAGGCCAAGGGCGACGGCCCCATCCCCATGCTGGTGACGGACTGCACCGACATGGGTGGCCTGCGCGGCTATGCCCGCGTGGATGCGGAGAAGCTGGCCCGCTATGGCCGCAACCCCTCGGCCCGGGCGCTGCTGGGCAAGGGCTACCTGGCCTTCACCTGCGACCAGGGCCCGGACATGGAGCGCTACCAGGGCATCGTCGCCATCGAGGGTGCCAGCCTCTCGGAGATGACGGCCAACTACTTCGCCACCTCCGAGCAGCTGCGCAGCTTCGTCCGCCTCGCCTGCGCCCGCACCGAGGCGGGCTGGCGCGCGGCCGCCTTCATCATGGAGCGCGTGGCGGTGGAGGGCGGCATCGCCGACAGCGCCGGTGATGACGATGCCTGGGACACGGCGCTGGCCCTGGCCCACACGCTGACCGAGGCCGAGATGCTGGATGACGCCCTGCCGGCCGAGCGCCTGCTGCACCGGCTGTTCCACCAGGAGGGGCTGATGCTCGACCAGCCCCGGGCGCTGGCCTATGGCTGCCGGTGTTCGCGCTCGCGCCTCGCGGGCGTGCTGGAGGGCTTCCCGGTCGAGGACCTCGACCACATGGCGAAGGACGGGACCATCACCATGACCTGCGAATTCTGCAACGTGGATTTCCGCTTCGCGCGGGACAGCCTGCGGGGGGCCAGCGCATGATCGGCCGCCGCGCGCTGCTCGCCCTGCCCGCGGGCCTCGCCGCCTGCGCGGCCCCCGCCATCCCGCGGGTGGAGGGCCCGCCCATCGGCTACCGGCACCTCACGCCGCTGCGCCTGGATGTCGCCACCATTGCCATCGAGGAGGAGCTGGCCTTCGCCGGCCCCAACGACCTGGGCCGCGAATTGCGCCCCAGCGCGGCCGAGGCGGTGCGGACCATGGGCCAGGACCGCCTCTTCGCCTTCGGCACCCAGAACAGCGCGCGCTTCGTCGTGACCCGCGCGCAGATTTTGCGCGAACCCGGCCCGCCCGGGCAGGGCCTCTTCGCCCAGCCACAGGAACGGCTGGACCTGCGCCTGACCTGCCGCCTGGAAATCCGCAACCCCACGGGGCTGCGCCTGGGCTTCGCTGAAGCGAGCGCTACCCGCATGCAGACGCTCGACAGCGACCCGGTGGGCCGCATGGCCGTGGCCGAGACCATGCTGCGCCAAGCCATGTTCGACCTCAACACCGAGTTCGAGTTCCAGCTGCGCCGCGCCCTACGCGCCTACCTGGTGGAGGGCGAGCGCGCCGCCCCGCCGCCGCCCGTCGCGCGCGAGGAGCTGCCCCGGACATGAGCCTGACCTTCAGCAACCCGGACGGCGTGCGCGCGCCCGCCTCGCGCTATTCCCTGGCCTGCCTGGTGCAGGGGCCGGGGCGGCGCCTCGTCATCTCGGGACAGGTGGGCGTGGCGCCGGATGGCAGCGTGCCAGCCGATGGCCCCGCGCAGATCCGCCAGAGCCTCGCCAACCTCACCGCCATCCTGGCCGCGCATGGCATGGGGCCGCGCGACATCGTGAAGGTGACGGTGTTCCTGACGGACCCCGCGCTGATCCAGCCCTGGCGCGACCTGCGCGACGCCGCACTTGAGGGCCATGCCCCCACCTCCACCCTGCTGATCGTGGCGGGCCTCGCGGACCCGCGCTTCCTGGTGGAAGTGGAGGCGGAGGCGTTCACTCCCGGCTGAACCGCCATTCGCGGACGAGCAGCGCCAGCAGCAGCACGAGGCCCAGCGTGGCCATGATGTAGAGCGCGGCGTGCGGGCCCAGACGTTCCGCCAGCGCGCCCACCAGCAGCACGCCGGCGGGCCCCGCGCCGATGCAGGTCGTGACCAGGCCCAGCACGCGCGAGCGGATTTCGGGCGGCGCATGGGTCATGACCAGCGAGGTCTGCATCGCCGCGAAACGCGCCGTTCCGAGCCCCCCCAGCACCAGCAGCACCCAGGCCAGGATGTAGGAGGGGCTGGACACCACCAGCAGCAGGCAGGCGAAGAAGAGCAGGCTGCCCGCCACGAAGGGAAACAGCCCCGGCGGCGCGCGCCGGCGCAGGGCCATCCACAGCCCGCCCAGCAGCGCGCCGAAGGGCTCGGCCGCCGCCAGCAGGCCGATCGCGGCGCCGGACGCGCCAAAGGCCGCCGCGCCGAAGGCCGGCAGGATGCCCGCATAGCAGAAGGCGAAGACGTTCATGATGAGCGTCACCCCCAGCACCATGCGAAGCCGGGGTTCGGAGAGGGCGAATCGGGCCGCCTCCACGATGCCCGACAGCGCCGATTGCGGCGCCCGAACCACGGGCCGCGGCGGCGTCACCCGCCAGGCGAGGAACAGCGCCAGCAGGTGGAAGCCGCAGGCGATGGCCGCGGCGGGGGCGAGGCCGGTCAGCTGGAACAGCGCGCCGCCCAGCAGCGGGCCCAGGGCGCGGGTGGTGCTGCCTGTCGTGGTGTCCAGCGCCACCGCCTGCACCAGGTCGTCCGGGGGGGCGGCGTCGGCGGCCATGCGGCGGCGCATGGCCATCTCGCCGGCCCAGGCGAGGCCCGCCAGCAGCCCCTGCGCCATCAGGTGCCAGGGCGCGATCCAGCCCAATGCGGCCAGCAGCGCCACCAGCCCCGCGCCCCCGGCCGAACTGGCCTGCAGCGCGATCAGCAGCCGCCGCCGGTCCAGTCGTTCGGCCAGCGCGCCGGCCACGGCGCCCAGCAGCAGCATGGGCAGGGCGCGCATCATGGCGACGGCGGCGACCATGAAGGCGGAGCCCGTGGCCTCATAGGTCCAGAGCGTGGCGGCCAGCAGTTCCAGCCAGCGCATGGTGTTGGCGATGCCACCCAGCAGCCAGATGCGCCGGAAATCAGGTGTGGCGAAGAGACGCCGGATGGCGCCCCGCCCGCCGGGCTCGGCCGCGCTCATGCGTCTTGTTGTCGTCCGCGGACAGCGCTGGCCATCAAGTCTCTCCCCTGGGCGAGGCTACAGCGCGACGGTGGGGCGGCAACCGGGCAAGCATGAAAAAAGCCGGCCACCCGAAGGTGGCCGGCCTGGTCTCCCCGCGAAGGGGGGGGCGGGTCAGTCGTCGATCTTCGGGTTGATCTTGCCCTTGATCGCCGCATAGATCGCCCAGAGCAGCAGGGCCGTCGTCACGAAGATGAAGGCCGCGCTGATCGGGCGCGTCACGAACACCGTGGCGTCCCCGCGCGAGAGCAGCATGGCCCGGCGCAGATGCTCTTCCATCAGTGGGCCCAGGATGTAGCCCAGCAGCAGCGGCGCCGGTTCGAAGCGCAGCAGCATCAGGAAGTAGCCGAACACCCCGAAGATCAGCACCATGAAGATGTCGAAGGTGTTGTTGTTCACGCTGAACACGCCGATCGCGATGAACATCAGGATCGAGGGGAACAGGAAGCGGTAGGGGATCTGCAGCAGCTTCACCCACATGCCGATGAGCGGCAGGTTGAGGATGACCAGCAGCACGTTGCCGATCCAGAAGCTGGCCACCAGGCCCCAGAAGATTTCCGGATGCTCGGTGATCAGGCGCGGGCCAGGCTGCACGCCGGCGATGATCATGGCACCCAGCATCAGCGCCATCACCGCGTCACCCGGGATGCCCAGGGTGAGCGTGGGGATGAAGGCCGTCTGCGAGGCGGCGTTGTTCGCGGCCTCGGGCGAGACCACGCCCTCCACCGCGCCCTTGCCGAAGCGCTCGGGCGTCTTGGAGATCTTCTTCTCGACCGCATAGGCCATGAAGGCCGAGATGGTCGTGCCCGTGCCCGGCAGCGCGCCGAAGAAGGAGCCGACGCCCGTGCCGCGGAGCATGGGCCACCAGAAGCGGCTCCAGTCGTCCCGCGTGGGCACCATGGAGCGGAAGGTGATCTTCTGGCGCTGGTCGGCCTTCTGGTCGCGGATTTTGTTGACGCTGGCGATCACCTCGCCCACGCCGAACAGGCCCATCGCGATGGCGACCAGGTTGAAGCCGTCCGACAGTTCCGGAATGCCGAAGGTGTAGCGCTGCTGGCCCGTCTGCACGTCCGTGCCGACCATGCCCAGGCACAGCCCCGCCAGCACCATGGCGATGCCCTTCACGGGCGATCCCTGGGAGAGGGTGGAGGCCGCGACCAAGCCCAGCAGCATCATGGCGAAGTATTCCGCCGGGCCGAAGGCCAGCGCCACCTCGGCCAGCGAGGGCGAGAACAGCGTCAGGATGACGATGCCGATGCTGCCGCCGATGAAGGAGGCCAGGGTGGTCACGAAGAGTGCCACGCCCGCGCGCCCGCTGTTGGACATCGGGTAGCCGTCGAGGCAGGTGACGGCCGAGGAGGGGGTGCCCGGCAGGTTCATCAGGATCGAGGCCGTCGAGCCGCCATACTGCGTGCCGTAGTAGATGCCGGCCAGCATGATGAGCGCTGTGGTCGGCGGCACGTAGAAGGTCAGCGGCAGCAGCATCGAGATCGTGGCCAGCGCGCCGATGCCCGGCAGCACGCCCACGAAGGTCCCGAGGAACACGCCGATGAAGCAGTACATCAGGTTCTGCAGCGAAAACGCCGTCTGGAACCCGAAGAGGAGATCGCCGAAAACTTCCATCAGATGTTCCACCGGAAGGCTTGGATGGGGATGCCAAGGCCCCAGATGAACACGGCGACCGCCGAGATGGCGAGGAAGACGCTGAGGGCGAGGTTCTCGATCAGATTGGGGCCGGGCTTTGCGAAGGCCGCACAGAACACCAGCGCGAAGATGGCGGGGACCATGCCCAGCCGCTCGAGCACGAAGGCGAAGACGCCGATCGAGATGCAGACCATGAGGAACGGCCGTCCCTCGAAGCCCAGCGGGTCACCTTCGCGGAAAAAGGCCGGCAGTGCGATCAGCACGCCGAACACCGCGATCAGCCCGCCCAGCACCGCCGGGAAGAAACCCGGGCCCATGCGGCGCAGCGTGCCGATCGAATACGATTCCATTGCATGATTCATGAACCATAGGCCGACCGCGATCATCACGGCGCCTCCTATGATGTCCACATAATCCCTCTTGGTTTTCACCCGGAAGCACTCCCCATCATTATCGCAAGGCGCGCGACACTACGAAGGCGCCAAGCCTGGGCGCAAGGGGCGCGCGCCCCAGGTGACTCATTTAATAAGCGTAACGCGGCATAGCTTTTCGAATATTGCGCGCGCGTAAGGCGGCCGGGCAGGCGCCCCTGCCTCAAAACGACGTGGAACCATTGGTTTATCGGCGGCCCGCCGGCGGAACCGCCCGGGGGGCTGCCAAGCCATCGCTTTCCATGGATCATTCCCGCCATGACCCATCTCTTCTCTCCCTGGACGCTTCGCGGCGTCACCTTCCGCAACCGCATCGGCGTGTCGCCCATGTGCCAGTATTGCTGCGCCGAGGACGGGCTGCCCACGCAGTGGCACTTGGCCCACCTCGTCTCGCGCGCGGTGGCGGGGCCGGGCATGGTGATGACCGAGGCGGCCGCGGTCACCCCGGAAGGGCGGATCAGCCCCGGCGACCTGGGCATCTGGAGCGACGCGCACCTGCCGGGCCACGCGAAGCTCGCCGCCGCCATCGCCGCCGCGGGCTCCGTGCCCGCCATCCAACTGGCGCATTCGGGCCGCAAGGGCAGCCGCCTGCCCGCCTGGGATTCGGGGCCGGCCGTGCCGGGATGGGAGGCGCTGGGCCCCTCCGCCACTCCCTTCGGCAACTACGCGACGCCCCGCGCCATGACCGAGACGGAGATCCTGGCCACGCGCGACGCCTTCGTGGCCGCCGCCCGCCGGGCCGTGTCGGCCGGCTACCGGTTGGTCGAGATCCATGCGGCGCATGGCTACCTGCTGCACAACTTCCTCTCGCCCCTGTCGAACCGGCGCAATGATGGCTGGGGCGGGGATTTCGAGGGCCGCACGCGGCTGCTGCGGGACATCGCGGCCGCCACGCGCGCCGCCATCCCCGAGGAGGTGGTGCTGGGCGTCCGCATCTCCCACACCGATTGGGTGGAGGGCGGCTGGAGCACGGAGGAGAGCGTGGAACTCGCCCGCCACCTCAAGGCGCTGGGGGTGGATGTGGTGGACGTCAGCTCCGGCGGGCTGGATGCCGGGCAGCAGATCCCGCTCGGGCCCGGCTACCAGGTGCCGGGTGCGGATGCGGTGCGGCGCGGCGCGGGCATCCCGGTCATGGCCGTCGGGCTGCTGACGGAGGCAGCCCAGGCCGAAGCGGTGCTCGCCGAGGGCAAGGCCGACATGATCCTGCTGGCCCGCGCCTTCCTGCGCGACCCCTATTGGGTGCTGAACGCGGCCGTGGCGCTGGGCGCCACCGAGGCCCTGTCCGTTCCGCCGCAATATGAGCGCGGCTGGGGCGGAATGGGCCCGATGCGGATCAACCGTGCGGTCGGCGCGCCGATGCCGCTGCTTTGAGAGAAACGGCCCGGCCGGCCTTCATGCCGGCCGGGCGAACCCTGGATTGCCGTTCATCTTTCCGCGGGCAGGCGGTTCACGGCTGCGCATGTTGGCGGGCTGTCATGTGCCGCGTTGTAAAGCCCAGGGGGTCAATTCACTTCCGCGTGTAAAATTTACGCTCCATCAGCCGAAATTTCGTTAAAAACAAAATCCTGGCGATCGAACTTTTGTCATTATGCACGTTCTAGTTGTGCAACCGCTGGGCATCTGGCAGGTTGATCTCATGTTGCTTGGCGGTGGTTCAGAGTGTTCCACCTCATCCGCACCATCATGTCGGATGCACCGTCAAGTTCCTTGAACAGGAGTGAGACGACCATGGCCGATCCTATCTCTGCAGGCGCCTCGTCCGCGGTTGGCTCGCGCAACACCGCGCCCGCCCCGCGGAATGCCGCCGGGCCGGGCCGGGTGCAGCGGGCCCGCCGCCCCGCCGCGGAAGCAACCCGCGGGGCGCGACGCGCCGATGAGACCGATATCGAACTGGGCCAGCGCCTCTGGCAGCTTCGGCTGCACCGCGGCGTTACCCGGCGTGAGGCCGCCGAACGCCTCGGCGTCACCGCGCAACAGGTCCAGAAGTACGAGCTGGGCCAGGACCGCCTGTCCATCGGCCGGCTCGTCCGCCTGGCCGCGCTGCTCGAGACCCCGCTTCCCGTCCTGATCGACGGCTTGGGCGAGCAGGACGGCGCGGCGGAGCCGGCGCTCGAGCGCGCCCAGCGCCACGCCGAGAGCTGCGCCCTCATGCAGAGCTTCGCGCTGATCGAGCGCGGTGAGCTCCGCGAAATGGTGCTGAATCTGGCGGACCGCCTGGCCCGCCTCCCCGCCGGCGAATCCGGCAGCATGCCGGCCTCCACGCCGCGTCGCTGAACGCGGTGACCTTTCCCGCGGCGTGATCCACCGATCACGCCGCGGTCGTTTGCCCGAAGTCAGGCTTCCGGCCTGAAACCCGAGGCCTCCACCACCGGACCCCACTTCTCCGTCTCCTCGCGAATCCGCGCCGTGAAGCGCGCCATGTCCTCATGGGCCGGCGTGAATTCACGCTGCTCGAGGGCCGCGCGGAAGCCGGCATGGCCATTGGCGGTGCGCAACGCCTCGCTCAGCGCCGTCGCCACGGCCTGCGGCGCGCGCGCGGGCAGGAACGCCCCGAACCATTCATCCGCCGTCAGCGCCGGGAAGCCCTGTTCCGCGAAGGTCTGGAAGTCGGGGAAGCGGGGAATCCGCCGCGCGGCGGTGGTCGCGATGACACGCAGCCGCCCGCCTTCCATCTGCGGCACGATGTCGCCGATCACGTTGATCGAGGCCGGCACCTGGCCGCCCAGCAGGTCGGTGATGGCGGGTGCCGCGCCGCGATAGGGAATGTGGTTCAGGTCCACTCCCGCCGCCCGCGCCAGCATCACCCCCGTGAAATGCGGCACCGATCCGGCGGCCGGCGAGGCATAGGCCAGGCTCCCGCGCTGCCGCGCCAGTGCCAGGAAGTCCGCGAGGTTCGTCACCCCCGGCGCGCCCGGCCCCACCGCCATGGCGAAGGGGTAGACCACCACGGGCGAGATCGGGCTCAGGTCCCGCAGCGGGCTGTAGCGCAACCGCTCGCCATAGAGGTGCGGGTAGATCGTGATCATGCTGGCCGGGGTCAGCAGGATGGTGGCGCCGTCGGGCTCGGCGCGCATGGCCTCCTCGATGGCGAGCCGGCCCGTGGCGCCCGCCCGGTTCTCGACGACGACCTGGGGCGCCCAGACGCCGCGCAGCCTCTCGGCCAGTTGGCGGGCGGTGAAGTCCACCGTGCCGCCCGCGGGGAAGCCCACCAGGATGCGCGCCGGGCGGTTGAGCGTGGCCGTCTGCGCGCGAAGGATGCCGGGCGCGGCCAGAAGCGGCACCGCCAGGGCGGGGGCGCGAAGAATATCGCGCCGCGAAAATTGTAACATTCTGTCTCCTCCTCCGTGTCTGTTTCAAGCCTGGAACAGAGCGCGCGGAAGGGGTGCTGCATCCTCCCCGCCGGCCTCTGCGGGCCATGCTGGATGCATCATGCCTCAGCATGGCAGCCGAACACCATGGCGCGCCATGGACGCGCCCCATCGGCGGGGCCAACATGACTGCATGAGTTTTCGCCCCGCCTGCCGCGAGGCCCTGGGCGTGCCCGCCCTGGCCATGGCCGCCACCTTCCTGGCCTTCGGCGCGGCGGTGCAGGCGGCGGGGTTCGGGCCCGGCTGGGCCATTGCCGCGTCATTGCTGGTCTATGGGATGCCGGGGCAGCTTGTGCTGCTGGCCGCACTCGGCACGCCGGGTGGGGCGCTGCCGGCCGTGGCGGGCGCCGTCGCGGCGAATGCGCGCTTCGTGCCGATGGCGGTGGCGCTGGCCCCCTGGCTGGGCGGTGGGCCGCGGCGCTTCCTCGCCTTGCCCTTCATCGCCGTCACGCCCTGGGCCATGGCCATGCGCCGCCTGCCCGCCGTGCCGGTGGAACGGCGGCTTTCCTGGTTCCTGGGCTTCGGCCTCACCTCCTGGACGGTGGCGGGGCTGTCCACGCTGGTCGGGCATCTGGTGGCGCCATTGCTCGACATCTGGTTCCTGGCGGCGCTGCTCTTCGTGAACCCCCTGTATTTCGGCCTGATCCTGGCGAGCGACCTTGGCCAGCCCTTCGTCCGCCGCGCTGCCATCCTGGGTGTCGCGGCGGCCCCCCTCGCCTTCGTGCTGCCCGCCGCCTGGGCGCTGCTGGGGGCGGGGCTGGTCGGCGGCACGCTGGCCTTCCTCTGGAGCCGCCATGTCGGGCGATGACCTGGCCTTGGCGCTGCTGGTGGCGGCCTGCGCCGCCATGCGCGGGGCGGGGCTTTTCGTGGCGGGGCGGCTCGGGGCCGACCACCCCTTCGTGCGCTGGGCGGCCAGCGTCGCGATGGCCACGCTGGCGGCCTTCGTGACGCTGGCGGTGGTGGCGCCCACCGGCTCGCTCACCCTCATTCCCTGGCAGGGGCGGGCGGCGGGCTTCTGCGCGGCCATGGGCGTGCTGGCCTGGCGGGGCGGGCTCTTCGCACCCCTGATGGCCGGGCTGGCGGCCACGCTTCTGGTGGCGATGCTGGTATAACGTCTGATCCGGGGCGGCTGCTCATCGGCCGCGCACTCAGGCGCCCTTCAGCATCGGGCGCAGCGCCGCATGGATGGCCTCCACATCGGCGCGGCGCGCATGGGCGGTGCCCTCGGCCGCCACCGTGGCGCCGCCGGCCGCGCTGCCCCAGAGGAAGGCTTCCTCCACGCTCTCGCCACGGGCCAGGGCCAGGGTCATGGCCGCCACGAAGCTGTCGCCCGCGCCGGAGGCGCCGCGCACCATCACGTCGGGCGCGGGCAGGCGCCAGCAATGCCCTTCGGCGCTGACCAGGATGGCACCGCGGCTGCCCAGCGTCACCGCCACCAGCCGCGCGGCGCCCGAAGCCGCCAGTTCCTTCGCCGCCGCAACCAGGGCGGGCGTTTCGCGCAGTTCGCGGCCCACCAGCGCCTCGAATTCACCGAGGCTGGGCTTCACCAGATGCACGCCCCCCACGTCCAGCGCCGCCTTCAGCGCGGGGCCGGAGGTGTCCAGCACCACCCGCCGCCCCGCCACCTTGGCCTGGCGCAGGGCACGGCCGAAGAAATCAGCCGGCACGCCGCGCGCCAGGCTGCCGCTCAGGACCACCCAGCCGCCTTCCTCGCCGTTCAGCGCGTCCAGCGCGGCCTGCCATTCGGCCTCGGCCAACAGCGGGCCCTCGGGGATGAAGCGGTATTCGAGGCCGCTCGAAATCTCATGGATCACCTGGGCGATGCGCGTGCGGCCGGCGATGGGGAGCGCCCGGTAGGGTGTCTGGCCCTCCACCAGCAACTCCTCCAGGAAGCGCCCCGCCACGCCGCCCGACGTGACGAGCGCCAGCGTGTCCCCGCCCAGTTCCCGCACCACGCGCGAGACATTCACCCCGCCGCCGCCCGGATCATAGCGTTCGTGGAAGGTGCGGGTCTTGCGGACGGCGCGCACGGTTTCCGCCTCGGCGGACAGATCCACCGAGGGGTTGAGCGTGAGGGTCAGGATGCGTTCGGCCTGGGTCATGCCAGGCATTCTAGCCCGAGCCGCCCCTTGTCGCGGAACCCGCGCGGCTCGATCTCTTCCGCATGCCAGACACGCTCAGCGACATCCGCTTCGGCTTCGACCATTCCTATGCCCGCCTGCCGGAGCGATTTTTCGCGCGCGTGGCGCCCACGCCCGTGGCCGGCCCGCGCCTGCTGCGGCTGAATGCCCCGCTGGCGGCCGAGTTGGGGCTGGACGCGCAGGCCCTGGCCGGGCCCGCCGGTGCCGCCATCTTCGCCGGCAGCGCCCTGCCCGCCGATGCCGAGCCCATTGCCATGGTCTATGCCGGCCACCAGTTCGGCGGCTTCACGCCGCAGCTGGGCGATGGCCGCGCCATCCTGCTGGGCGAGGTGCTGGACCGCGAGGGACGCCGCCGCGACATCCAGCTGAAGGGCTCGGGCCCCACGCCCTTCTCGCGCCGCGCCGATGGCCGCGCCGCCCTCGGCCCCGTGCTGCGCGAATACCTCATCAGCGAGGCGATGACGGCGCTGGGCGTGCCCAGCACGCGCACGCTGGCGGCCGCCCTGACGGGCGAGATGGTGCTGCGCGAACCTGGCCCCCTGCCCGGCGCGGTGCTGACGCGCGTCGCCGCCAGCCACATCCGCGTGGGCAGTTTCCAGTTCTTCGCCGCGCGCGGCGATGCGGAGGGGCTGCGCCTGCTGGCCGACCACGCCATCGCCCGCCACGACCCGGACGCCGCGCAGGCCGAACACCCCTACCGCGCACTCTACGAAGGCGTGCTGGAACGCCAGGCCGCGCTCGTTTCGCGCTGGATGCTGCTGGGCTTCATCCATGGCGTGATGAACACCGACAACACCACCATCTCGGGCGAGACGATAGACTACGGCCCCTGCGCCTTCATGGACGCCTATGACCCGGAGACGGTGTTCAGCTCCATCGACCATGGCGGCCGCTACGCCTATGGCAACCAGCCGCGGGTGATGCAGTGGAACCTGGCCCGGCTGGCCGAGGCCATGCTGCCCCTCTTCGACGCGAACGAGGACGCGGCGCTGGACTGGGCGAAATCCGCCATCGGCACCTTCGGCCCGCGCTTCGAGGGCCATTACCGGGCGGGGCTGCTGGCCAAGCTCGGCATCGGCACGCCACGCGAGGGCGATGACGCGCTGGCCATCGGCCTGCTCGACGCCATGAAGGCAGGCCGGGCCGACTTCACGAACAGCTTCCGCGCGCTGGCCGAGGCCGCCACCGGCGATGACGCCCCGCTCGCCGCGCAATTCACCGGCACCGACGCCATCCTGCCCTGGGCCAAGGATTGGCGGGCGCGCATCGCCACCGAACCCGGCGTGGCCGAACGCCTGGCCGCCGCCAACCCACAGGTGATCCCGCGCAACCATCTGGTGGAGGAGGCGCTGGAGGCGGCCACCCGCGACCTTGACCTCGGCCCCTTCGACGCGCTGCTGGCCGTGCTGCTGCGCCCCTTCGAGGCGCCGCCCGCCCGCTACGCCCTGCCGCCCGAGCCGAGCGACCGGGTCTATCAGACCTTCTGCGGCACCTGAGGCGCGGCGCGCTCAGGCCGCGCCGCGCGTCTCGCTCTGACTTGGCTCCTGTCCGGGCGCATCGGCGGCCAGGGCCAGCGCGGTCGCCACCGTCTGCAGGCGGTCAATGGTGGACTGGATGCTGCCCAGCACCTCGCCCACCCGGTCCGAGACGGGGGCGGGCCAGGCCTCGCCCGGGCGCTGCACGGCCTGCTCGGCCAGGCTCTCGGCCTCGCCGAGCAGTTCCGCGACCTCGGCCTCCACCTGCCCCACCCGGCGCAGCGCGCCCGAGAGCGGCGCGTGCCGGGGGGTGAGCTCGGCCACCAGGGAGGCGGCGATGGACCCGCGCGGCTCCGGCAGGCTGGGCGCGCGACGGGGTGCCAGGGGTTCGGCCCGCGCCGGCAATGCGGCCTGGATCTCGGCGATGATCGGGCCGAGCGCGGCGCGCGCATCGGGCATGGCGCGGGCGGAGGTCTCCAGCGCCGCCCCGGCCTCGCGCACCGCGGCCGCGGCGCCCGCCAGTTCCTGCGCGGTCTCGCCCAGCCGGGCGCCGCCCTCCACCAGGGCCTCCAGCCGCGTGACGTGGTTGGCCAGGCTCTCCAGCGGCAGGGCCTCGCCCAAATGCTGGGCGCCCTCCTCCAGCGCGACGGCGACGGCCTCCACCCGCGCCACCTGGGCGTCCAGCGCCGCGAGCGGCAGGGCATGCGCCATCTGCCGCGCCCCCTGCTCCAGCGCCGCGACGCCGCCCGTGACCTGGGAGAGCTGCGCGGCGACGACGGTGGTCAGCCGGTCCAGCTCGCCCGCCATCTCGGCGACGGGGATCTTGCCCGCGGCCTGCTCCACCGCCCCGGCCGCGGCGTCCATGCGCGCGATCTGGGTGGTCAACTCCAGCACGGGAAGCCCGCTTTCCAGCCGTTCGGCCGCGCTCTGCACATGGATCGCGGCGGCGGTGACGCGGTCCACCTGCGCGGCGAGGTCGGCCACCGGGATGACCGAGCCCAGCCCCTGGGCCACGCGATCCATCTCGGCCGCCAGGGCCGCGACGCGGGCCACCTCGGCCGGCAGGCCGGCCAGGGGCTGCGCCGTGGCCGCACCCTCCTCCAGGCGGGCGGCCAGGGCCTCCAGCCGTTCCAGCGGCAGGGCGGGCGGCTCGGCGGGAGTCAGGGCCGACACCCGCTCCACCGCAGCCGCCAGGGCGGATTGCGCCTCGGCCAGGGCTTCCTGACCGGCGGTGGAGACGCGCTCCGCCGCCACGCCGATCCGCACCACGGCCTCATCGGTCACGCGCGTCATCGCCTGCTGCGCCAGCGAGGCAAGCTCCCCCAGCAGGGGGGCGGTGGCGCGGCACTCGGCGGCGGCAGTCTCGAAGGCGGGCAGCAGCGCGGCGAAGGGCGCGGGATCGGCCGACGCAACCGGCGCGGCATGCAAATTGTCCACCGCCACTTCCAGCCGCTCCAGCCCCCGCGCCTCACGCTCCAGCGCCGCCTCGGCGCGCCCGGCCAGCTGTCCGAGCGTGGCGCCCAGCGTCTCCACGCGGTCCAGCAGGGAGGCGAGGCGCGGATCGGCCTCGCCGCTCGGCAGGTTTTCCAGGCGTTCGGAGAGAAGCCGCACGCGATGCGCCAGGCGGTCCTGCTGGTCGCCGGCGCGGGCCGTGGCGCGCGCCACCTCCTCCTGCGCCTGGCGGGCAGAACCCAACGCCGCCTGCACCTCCTCCCGCAGGCTCTCGCTCCAGGCAGGCGGGCCGGCCTCGGCGGGCGGGCGGCGGCGCGCGGCCAGCAGCAGGGCCAGCAGCCCGAGCGCACCCATGCCCAGCGCCGCCAATGGCAGGGCCGCCTCCAGCGGGGCGGTTGGCGTGCCGGCGGGCAGCGTGGCCAGCGTGCCCTCGATGCGGCCGGCGAGGCCCTGCAGCATGGCCTCCACCCGCAGCGGTTCGCCCGCGCGGTCCTGCAACTCCGCCAGGGCCAGCAGGCGACGGCGGAGTTCGGGCAAGGCCGCGGCCTCGCCGGACTGAGCGCGGTCGAGCTGCGCCAGCGCAGCCTCCCATTCGGGCTGCAGCGGCGCGGGCGCGGGCAGCGGCATCACGGGGCGCGTGCCGAGCCAGAGCGCGGCACCCGCCGCCAGCAGCGCCGCGACGGCCAGGGCCATGAGGGCCGTGAACTGGTTCCGGGACATCATGTCCTCCTTTCCGCGCGGGCGCGGATCACATGAGCCGGCCGAGCGGGCCGAGATCGAGGTTGAGGGTTTCCGGCGCGATGCCGAGCTTGCCGCAGAGGCTCACCACCGCCTCGCGCGCGCGCATCAGGCCGAGGCCCAGGCGCTCCGCCTCATCGGCGTCCAGCCCGCCGCCTTCCATGCGCCGCACCGCCTGCGCCTCCAGCAGCCGCCGGAGGAATTCCACCAGCGTCAGCACGAGGCGCGAGAGGTCCTGCTCCATGTTCTCGGGGGCGAGGGCGAGCCGCATGGCCACGGGGGCCGCGGCGGCGGCCAGGGCGTGCTGGGCGTCATCGGCCATGGCGATCATGGCCGGGTGTCCGGCCGAGACTGGGCCAGGCGCGCGGCGGTCTCGACCGAGGCCAGCAGCGCCCGCAGCCCGAGATGGACCAGGTCCACACCCGCCACGGAAATGACGAGCTGCCCGTCCAGCACCACGCCGGTGTCCAGCAGCCGGTCCAGCACATCCACGAGCGCCTGCGGCTGGGGCGTCAGCCCGCGCGGTTCAGCCATGGGCATGGGCCAGCGCCTCCCGCGCGAAGGCATAGGGGGGCCAGGGGCCGCTGAGAGTGAGGGAGACACCCGTCGCGTCCAGCTCGCCCGCCATGTTCTCCAGTGCCGGGGGCGGGGCGCCGGGCAGGAGCACATTGACGCCCAGCATCCCGGCGCGGGTGCGGGCGGGGATGAGGGCGCGGGCGTGCGCGGCCAGCTCTGCCTGGAGGCGCGTCGCGGCCGCGTCGAGGTGGCGGGCACGCGCCTCCTCCCGCGCGCGTTCCAGCCGGCGCTCCAGCAGGAAACGCGTGCCGGGCCCGGCCGCCGCGGCCGCGCCGCTCAGCCGCGCGAGTTCGGCGTCGTGCGCGGCGAGCCAGGCCTCCAGCCGCGGCGCATCCTCGCGCAGCAGCAGCGTCCATTCCGCGCAGCCCTGCGCGCGGGCCAGCGAGGCGGCGAGCGGGCCCGCGCGCTCGGCCAGCCAGAGCCGCAGCGGCGCCTCGGCGGAAAACACCGCGCCGAAGGCAAGCGGCAGCGCCATGCCCGCCAGCGCGCCGCAGACCGCGTGATGCCGCAGCGCCTGGCGGGAGACCCATTCCGGGTCGCTGGACAGCCCGCCCTCGGCGAACCAGGCGGCGGGCACCGGGCTGACCAGGGCGGCCACGGCGCCTTCCGTGACCAGGGCAAGCGGCCCCGCCCCCTCCAGCCCCGGCTGTTCGGGCGCGGCCGCCCCGCTGGGCAGGGCGGCATAGGCGTAGAGGGCGAGGCTCATGCAGCGAGCTCCGGCAGGATGATGCGCCGCCCGGCGCGGGTGGCGAGATCCTGCTGCGCAAGGCCCTGCCCATCCGCCGGCAAGGCGCCGCGCAGCAGCCGATGGGCCTCGCTGGCCGCGGCGAAGCCGGTGGCACTCCCGCCGGCACGGTCGGGATGCAGCGTGCCCGCCACCTCCCGCCAGCGCCGCGCGAGCGCGCTTCCATCGGCGCGGGCGGGCAGGCCCAGCAAGCGCCAGGCGCCGTCCAGCCGGCCGGCCTCCTCCTCCACCACGCGGAAGGCACTGAAGGAGAGCGGCGGCAGCGGGCCGGTCAGGTCACAGGACATGCCCTGCGTCAGCGCGGGCGGCATGGCGCCGAGCCCGGCCTCGATGGCGGCCTCGCCCCCCGCGGGGACGAGGATGGTCAGCGAGGTCTCGCCCTCGCCCCCCGAGACATCCTCGGGCGAGAGGGCGACCACCAGGGGCAGCAGCGCGGCGCGCAGGGCCGCGGCGCGCTCCGCCCGCGCCTCGGCCAGGATGGCGGCCACGGCATCGGCCACATCCTTCGGGCGTTCACTGGCGGCGAGGCGGCGCACCGCGTCCCGCCGCGCCGTCAGGATGGCCTCCGGCGCCCAGCGCAGCGTGACCTGCCACTGGTGGCGCCCGCCCTCGCGCGCCAGCGCGGCGCCGAGGGCCCGTGCGGCGGCCTCGATCAACGTCGCGAATTCACCGGCCGGGCATTGGGCCGCGGCGGGGTCCGCCGGCGGGAAGGGTCCCACCTGGCAGGCAACCTCCAGCCGCCGCTGCACGGCGTGCAGGCGCCTGAACATCGCGGCGCGACCGGCCGGGAAGGCGGTGCCCGCCGCGACCTGCGCCACGCCCAGCAGCCCGCCCACCCGGCACAGTCGCAAGGCCGGGCCCGGCTCGGCGGCCAGGGCGGCTTCCAGCGCGGGGGCCCTGGCCGCCTCGGCCACGCCGAGCAGTGTCAGTTGCCGGGTCATGGCGCGCCCTCCGCCAGGGCGGCGCGGATGGCGCGCAGTTCCACGAGCAGCTCGGCCTCGGCCACGTCGTATTCCTCCTCGGTGATCTCGCCGGCATCGAGCCGCTTTTCGAGCTTTCGCAGCCCCGCCTCGATGCGCGCGGGGTCCAGCGCCTCGGCCAGCACCGCCTCGCGCAGCTTGCCCGCGATCCAGGAAACGCCGCCCAGCGGGCCCATCACGGGCAGGCCAAGCAGGGTGCCGAGCATGCTCATGCCGCCTCGCTCAGCCAGTCGGCGCGCAGGGTCACGAAATTGTAGGGGGGCACGGGGCCGACATACTTGAACGTGACACGCTCGCCGAAGCGCTGGGCCAGCGCCTCCATGCCCGCGTCGAACTGGGACTCGGCCTCGCGCCGCACCAGGAAGGCGCGGCTGAGGATCATGTCCTCCTCCACGCTGCGAAGCTCCATCTCGCGCTCGGCCAGCGGGGCGAGGGTGGCGGCGATGGCCGCGCCATCCGCCTCGCGCCGACGGGCGAGCGCCGCCTCCACGCGGCGACCGAGTTCGATGCGCTCGTAATAGGTTTCCTGCGCGGGGCGGGTCTTGAGCCGGTCACGCAGGGCGCGGAGTTCGGCATCGCCCTCCACGATCTCGCGCCAGATCAGCCCCTCATGCCACTGCGCCTTCACACCAAGCTCGACATGCCCCGCGATGCCCCCCAGCGCCTCCCGGAAGGCGGGCGCATGGGCGGCAAGACAGCGATGCAGCGCGGCCTCGTCCGGGGCCACGGTGCCGAAGCGCATGGGCAGGATGTCGGTCGCGCGCATGGCGCGTTCCAGCACGGCGGTATGGGCCAGCATGAAGCGGCGCGTGGCCTCGATGGGCGCGGGCGGGGCCGCGCCCACCAGCGCGGTGAACCCCGCGGCCTGCAGCGCCGTCACCTCGCCGCCGCCAAGGCCCGGGCCCAGCCCCTCGGCCGGGAGCGCGCCCGGCGCGATGCCGTAGATGTAGAGGCCCGTGCTCATGCCTCGGCCTCATCGAGCGGCAGGCGGATTTCCAGCGTGGCGTCGTGGCGCTGCTCCGACCCATCACCCAGGCCCACGCGAACCGAATAGCCGATGACCACGTTGGGCCGGGCGTCGCCGTCCACCTGCGGCCGGTCCTGCGCGGGTTCCTTCCGGATGACGCCACGGGCGCGCTCACTGAGCCGGCGCGAGAGCGAGACGGGCCGCCTCATGGCCGCGCGCCCTCCGGCAGCAGCGCCGCTTCCAGGCGCGCCAGCCGCTCGGTCAGCGCCGCGTTCTCCGCGCGCAGCTTCGCGGCATCCTGCGACAAGGCCGCATCGGCCTCCCACCAGCGGATGCCCATTTCCAGCGCCCGGTCCACCGAGGCGATGACGAGGCGCAGCCGCACCGTCAGCAGCTCCACGCCCACCAGGCTGACCAAGATGTCGCCCGCCACCACGATGCCCTTGTCCAGGATGCGCTCCAGGATGTCGGCCAGGCCCGAGCCGGCCACGGAATGCTGCATCGCCATGGCCTATCCCTCCCCGCCCTGGGCGCGGTGGAAGCGGCCCGTGCGGCGCCAGCGCTGGATCTTGCCGTCATGGCCGAGCAGCACCTCGAAGCTCGCGATCAGGTCCTGGGTGCGGGGGATGGATTTGTGCTCGATCATGTCGATGCCGATGGTCCAGCCATGCTCGCCCGGATCGAGGCGGCTGACCGTGTCGGGCGGCAGCCCCGTGATGGCCGCCATGTCGCGCTTGGTGCGCTCGATGATCTCGGTGAGGTCCATGGGCGTGCTCCGGGTCAGTATTCGAGGATGATGCGGGGGCGCTGCGGGGGCGCGGGCGCAACGGCAGCCGGCGCCTCCTCCGCGCCGCGCATGCGCCGCTGCAGGACGACCATGCGGGCCTCCACCTGCGCGAGGCTGCTCATGGCCCCCGCGCGCTGGCGTTCCAGCAATTCGATCTGGCGGGTCAGCCGCGCGCGGCGCTGCGCGTTCAGCGCGAATTCCGCGGCCACCGCCTCCAGCCGGAATTCATGCGTGTCATGGCGGGCGAGGCGCGTGCCGCGCCTTGCGTTCACGCGCAGCGGGCGGGGCCTCATGCCACACCCCCGAAGCGCGCATCGCGCCGCGTCGTCGCGGGCGGGCAGAAATGCTCGATGAGCTTGATGAGCATCTGCCGGTGGCGCGGATCGGGCTGGCCACCCACCCCGGGCTTAAGCCGGCTGCCCAGCAGGTCGAGGCAGAGCTGCACAAAGTCCGGGTCATCCGCGCTGACGACGAGGCCCTGCACCGCCGTCATCCGCGCGATCATCAGGCTCGCGCGCAGCGTGGGGCGCTGCGTGTATTCGCGGGAGCGGCGGAAGTCGCGCACCATGTCCACGATGGCCGCCGCCTCGGGCAGCGGCAGGCCGGAGCGGGCGGCGGTGACCGCCACCTCGGTCGCGCGGTCGAAGCCGTCGAGGTCGAGCGTCACCATGCGGTCGAGCAGGGCGTTCTGCGCCTCGTGCGCGCCCACATGGTCCACGGGGTTGGAGGTGAAGATGGCGCGGAACTCGGGATGCACGCGCGTGTAGGTCTCGCCGCGGCCGGCCTTGGGCAGCACCAGCATGCGCTCTTCCAGCACCGTCAGCAACACGTTGTTGGCGGCGGGCGGCGCGCGGTTGAACTCGTCATAGACCAGCGTGCAGCCCTCGGTGCAGGCGACGGTCAGCGCGCGGTCGAGCCACATGGGCTCGCTCTCCACCTTGGTCACGCTGGTGATGTACCGGTCCACGACGCGGCGCGAGCGCGTGCCGCTTTCGCCGCCCACCAGGCGGCGCGTGTCGAAGCTGTCATCGCCCACCAGCAGCACGACGGGGCGTTCCAGCCGTTCGGCGAGGTGCAGCGAGAGCGTGGTCTTGCCGCTGCCGGCCGGCCCTCGGAAATGCACGGGATAGCCGCCTTCGAGGTAGCGCAGGCTGCGCTGCACCAGCGCCTCGGTGGCGTCGGTGCTGACGAATTCCGCGCCCGCGCGCAGTTGCAGCGTGGTCTCGCTCTCATTTTCGAGCGCATCACGCGGCGGCGGTGGGGCCATGACGGCGCGCGGCCGGACGAGCGGGGAAGGACGCAGGGACATGGCGCTCAGGCTCCGCCGAGTTCGAGGGTGACGCCGCGGCGCCAGGCGGCGCGCGACCGGGCCAGCAGGGCGGGCTCCGCCGTCCATTGCCGGTGAGTGTCGGTGATGCGGGCGAAGCCCGGCGCCAGCGCGGCCCAGAGGGCCGGGGCCCAGGCATCCTCGCCCGCCTCGTTGAAGGCGAGGCCGGGTGCGGCCCCCAGCAGAGCGCCGGCGATGTCGCATTCCTGCTGTTCGATGGCGCGCGTGACCTGGCCCGTGGCGGCGAAGGCCAGGGCCGCGCCGAAGCCATAGGCCTGGGCCGCCGCGACACCCAGCGGCGACGCGAGCCGCGCGCCGAGGGCCCGCAGCAGCCGCGCCAGGATCACCGGCGAATGCGGCGCGGCGCCGGAAAGCACCTGCGCGTCGGACCAGGCGATCCCGGGGCGCAAGGGGGCCTCCGGCGCATCCTCGCAGGGGGCGAAGAGGGCGAAGACGAAATCCGCTGCGGGGAAGGGAGGCGGCGCCACCAGCCCCGTGGCCTGCGCGAGCGCGGCCCAGAGACGCTCCAGCGCGGCATGCGCGGCCTGGATCTCGGGTTGCAGCACGATCTCGGGCCGCAGCCCGTCGCGCAGCCGCACGCGCAGCGGCACGCCCACCAATTCCCGGAACCGGGTCGGGAGGGTCACCTCCACGCTGCCGGTGCCATGTCCGGCGGATCTGATTCGGCGGGTGCCAAGCTCCATGGCGGAACGTCCTGTCCTGCTAGCAGAAGACCTAGCAGCGCGCTCCTTAACGGCCGGTGAAGCCGAAGCCCGGCCACAAAAAAGGGCACCGGCGAACCGGTGCCCCCAGGCGCGCGGCGATGCGGACCGCGTCAGCCGTTCAGCTCGTGCAGGAAGGCCGAGAGCACGGCCTTGTACTGGTTCACCGTCTCGTTGATCTCGTATTTCAGCCTGGCGGCGTGGACGATCAGCTCGGCCGGCGAAAGGTCGGCATCGTCCAGCGAGAAGCCGGCCGTCAGGTCCATGCGCGGGTCATAGCCCTCGAAGAAGGCCAGCGCCTCGTCCAGGCTGTCCACCACGGCCACATGGAACTGGTCGCGCGCGCCCTCGCCCTTCTGGAAGACGCGGATATCGGCGACGAAGCGTCCATCCTCGGTCTGGTAGAGGTTCAGCTCGTGCCAGAGCGGCGTGCCCATGCGGTAGTTGCTCTGGAAGCCGAGCTGCCGGCCGGAGAAGGAGATGGGCCGCGCGCCCGACTTTTGCAGGGTGAACATGGTCCCGCCCGAGACACGGGCCGAGAGCCGCGGATCGGCGGCGATGGGCATGCTGGGGCGTTCGCCCACGGGCTCATAGACGTTCATGACGTTCACGGGTGGTCTCCTCGGTCAGGGCCGGGCGCGGTGCCGGCGGGGGTGTGGTGCGGATGGGGCGCGGGGCCGAGCACGGCCTCCAGCAGGGCGTGCCAGAGGCGACGCTGGGCGGCGGCGGCCTCCAGCAGCGCGGCCGCGTTGTGCCCCGCATTGGGCGCGTCGGTCAGCGCGTCCAGCGGCAGGGGCGGCAGGGGGTCGTGCGCGGCGAAGGCGGCGCGCGCCTCCTCCGGGGTTTCGCAGGGGAAGGCCCAGCTGCGCTCGGCCAGGCCATCGAGGCGGGCGCCCTGGCGGATGGCGGCGACCAGCCCGCCATCCTCCCGCTCATAGACCGCCACCTCGTGCCAGCAGCGCGGCGCCGTGCCGCGGTTGCCGGCGCTGAACAGCAGGCGCCCGGCGAAGCCCAGCGGCCGCTGGCCGTGCCGCGGCAGCAGCATGTGCAGGAAGCCGCTGGGCTCGGGCGGTGGCGCGGGCGGCTCCGGCGTCAGCCGGACGGCGATGCGGTCCTGGAGCATGGCGGTCAGAGGCGCTTGATGAAGATCCAGACGCCCTCGTCGATCGAGGTGGACTTCATGTGCACGCGCACCTTGGAGGGCTGCATCTTGTAGTCGAAGGCGTATTCGAACATCGCGTTGATCGAGCCTTGCGCCACGCCCTGCTGGAAGCGGCCCTGGAAGAGGTGGCCCTTGGTGCAGGGCGCCACGTCGTTGAAGAAATTCTTGCCCACCACCTCGCCCGAGGTGCGGCCGGTCAGGCCCGCCTGCATGTTGTTTTACTTCAGCACCCGCCCCGTGCGGTCCACCAGGATGGCGCCGAAGGGCAGCCGGTCGAGGCGCGCGGGGTCCTGCGAGACGAGGTTGTCCACATGGTCATTGCCGAACTTGATGAGTTCCATGGTCCTGGGTTCCTTGGATGGGTGGTGTTCAAGCGCCCTGGTCGAGGTGCAGCAGCATCTCGCCCAGCAGCGACTGGTACTGGCGGATGATGTCGTCCGCCCGCTGGCGCAGCGTGGCCGCACGGAGCGTGATCATGGCGGTGCTGAGCGTGCGGTCCGCGCAGTCGAGGTCCACCTGCAGGTCCGCCGTCGGGTCGAAGGCGATGAGCCAGGCCATGGCCTCCTCCAGGTTGGGGAAGAGCTCGGCGCGGTGGATGTCGGTGCTGCCCTCGGCCTTGCGGAAGGTTCGCAGCGCGACCGCCACCTCCTCCTGGTCGTGGCGATAAAGGGCGATCTCGTGCCAGGCCTCGGTGCCCGGGGCCCAGCTGTTGCCCTCGGCCAGCAACTCCCCGCGCAGGCGCAGCGGACGGCCGCCACTGACCTGCAGCGTGACCGATTGCGGCTTGCGCTTCAGCCCGCGCGTCGGGGCGGGATCGGGCGCGTCATGCGGCACGGCGTGGGCGGCACTCATGATGGAGGGTCTCCGTGTTTTGGCACCGCGCGGGGCGCCAGGGCCGCCCACCTCGTCGCATGGCCGCCGTGAAGATGCGGTTAAGCCCGCGCGCACCCCCGCCTTAACCGCGCGTCAACGCGCAGGCCGCCAAGGTCGTGGGCAGGAGGATCCCGTTATGGACAGCATGGCCGCGCCGCTTCCCCTGCCCGCGCTGGAACGCCTGGAGGCGGGCGATGGTCAGGTTCATGGCGCCGCGTGTGCGCGCCTCCAGCTGCTGGATCACCGCCTTCTGATTCGCCTCCGTGGCGCGCCAGGTCAGGGCGGCAGCGACGCCCACCAGAACCACGGTGCTCCCGAGTACCACGCGCAACGTGAGGCTCAGATGGTTCGCGAATGAGGCGATGCGGCGCAGCATGGGGTCTTCCTCGGTCTCTCGATGCAGTATCCGATGCCGAGTTGAAGATTTGATGAGCGGCGCCGCGCCGCGTCAGCCGGGCCGAAATACGCCACGGGCGGCAAGGTCACGGTTGGCCGCCAGCTCCGCGCGCAGCGCCGTCATCAGCGCGTCGGGGCCGGAGGCCAGCACGTCAACATCGGTCTCGCGCAGGCGCCGCGCCGTCTCGGGATGCGCGAGGGCCTGCGCCAGCGCGTGGCGAAGTTGCTCCACCAGCGGCGCCGGCGTGCTGCGTGGCGCCAGCACGGCCCACCATTCCGCAGCCGCGAAGCCCGGGGCGATGGTCGCCGACAGGGTGGGCAGGTCGCGAAAGGCCGGCGACTGCTCCGGCGAAGAAATCGCCAGCGCCCGCAGCATGGGATTGGCGGCATGCGGCCGCCACGTGCTGGTAGGCATGAACATCGCGTCCACTGTGCCGCTCGCGAGGTCCGCCAACGCCGGCCCGGAGCCGCGATAGGGAATGTGCAGCATCTCGACTCCGAGCTGGGCCGAAAGCCGCTCCATCGCCAGATGTTGGACAGAGCCGAGCCCGGATGAGGCGTAGCTCAGCGGCGTGCCGCGCGTGCCCAGCAGCGCCGCGAAGGCGGCCGCGTCTGCGGCGGGAAGCCTCGCCGGCACGACCAGCACCATCGGCGTCCGTGCGGCCAGCATCACCGGCGCGAAATCGGCGATCGGATCGTAGGGCAGCGTCGGCACGAGGAAGGGTGTGGCGACATGGCCGGAGATCACCAGGCCGAAGGCATGGCCATCCGGCGCGGCGCGGGCGATCGCCTCGGTTCCAGGGACACCGCCGGCGCCCCCGCGATTCTCGACCGTGACCGGCTGTCCGAATGTCTCGGACAACCGTGGGGCGAGCAGGCGCGCCAGGATGTCCGTCGTGCCACCCGGCGCGAAGGGAACGATGAAGCGCAGCGGCCGGCTCGGCCAGGCCTGCGCCGAGGCCGGACCTGCGAGCGGGGCCAGGACAAGACCCAGCAGCGAGCGCCTTGCGAGCGGGCTCATTCCGCACGGATCCCGGCGGTGCGGATGATGTTGCCGAGGGTCTGCACCTGCGCGCGGACGAAATCCCCGAAGGCGGCCGGGGTGGAGGTCAGCACCTCGATCCCCGCTTCCTCCAGCCGCCGCGCCACGTCGGGGTCGCGCATGGCGGCGGTCAGCGCCGCGTTGAGCCGGCCGACGACATCGGGCGGCGTCGCGGCCGGCCCCATGATGCCGATCCATTCGCTGACGTCGAAGCCCGGGAAGCCCGATTCCGCCACCGTGGGCACCTCGGCCAGAAGCGGCGCCCGGACCGGCCCGGTGACGGCCAGGGCCCGCAGTCGCCCCGCCCGCACCTGCGGCGCTGTCGAGGCCAGCGCGGTGACGACCATCGGCACATGGCCGGCGACGCCATCGTTCAGCGCGGGGCCGGCACCGCGATAGGGAATATGGGTGATGTCGACGCCGGCGCGTATCTTCAAAAGCTCGCCGGCCAAATGTTGCGACAGGCCGATCCCCGGCGACCCGTAGGAGATGCTGCCCGGCCGCGCCTTTGCCGCCGCCACCAACTCGGCGAGCGTCCGCCACGGTGTCGAGGGATGCACGGAGATCACATTCGGCCAGCGGGCCAGAAGGTTCACCGGTGCGATGTCGGCGACGGGATCGAAGGGCAGGCCCTGCATCAGCGTGGCATTGGCCGCATGGCTGCTGCCAATCAGGCCGAAGCTGTAACCGTCACTCGACCGGATGACGGCGTCGGCGGCCGGCACACCGCCGCCGCCGCCACGATTCTCAACCACGACCGGCTGGCCGAGCAGGCGGGAGAGCGGTTCCTGAATCATCCGGACCGTTGCGTCGAAGGCACCCCCGGGAGGGACGGGGAGGATGATCCGCACCGGCCGGCTGGGCCAAGTGCCTTGGGCGAATGCGTGCCCGCCTAGCGCCGCGGCGGCTGCCGCAGCCACGAGATACCGACGATGGATCATTCGCATTCCTCCCTTGGTGGCCCGTGATCGGGCCTTCCTCGGGTTATGGCAGCAAGGTGCGTGCCAGCCTCCGGCAGGGTGGTTCAGCGCACCCCCATCGCCTCGAGCTTCCGATAGAGATGGGAGCGCGAAATGCCAAGATCGGCCGCCGCGCGCTTCTTATTGCCGCCGGCCTGCGCCAGGGCGCGGCGGATCAGCGCCTCCTCCATGCGGGACGTCGCCTCGGGCAGGCGCTCGGCGCCGCTGGCCGCCAGGGTGGTGGCGGTCGCGGTGACCAGCGTAGACGAGGGCTCGATCGTATCGAAATCACCGGGGCGCAGCGTGCTGCCCTCGGCGAAGATCAGCGCGCGTTCCAGTGTGTGCCGTAGCTGGCGGACATTGCCGGGCCAGGAGCGGGCCATCAGCATCGCCTCAGCCTCCGGCGATATCTCGGGTGGCCGGCGGCCGTGCAGCTCCGCCAGTTCCCCGAGGAAGTGCCGCACCAGCTCTGGAATGTCCTCCGCATGGTCGGCCAGCCGCGGCACCTCCAGCGACACGGTGGCGATCCGGTAGTAGAGGTCGAGCCGGAACTGGCCTGCATCCACCATGGCCTTGAGGTCGCGGTTGGTGGCAGCGACCAGGCGGAAATCGACCGGGACGGGACGATCGCCGCCCACCGGCTCGACCACTCTTTCCTGCAGCACCCGCAGCAGCTTGGCCTGAACCTCGAGAGGCATATCGCCGATCTCGTCGAGGAACACGGTGCCGCCATCGGCCTGCTCGAAGCGGCCCTTACGGCCTCGCCGCTCGGCGCCGGTGAAGGCACCAGGCGCATAGCCGAACAGCTCGCTCTCCACCAGGCTGGCCGGTAAGGCCGCGGCATTGACCGCCACCAGCGGGCCAGCGCGGCGCGGCCCCTCGCGATGCAGGGCGCGGGCGACGAGTTCCTTGCCGGTCCCGCTTTCCCCCAGGATCAGCACCGCGACATCGAGCGGCGCGACCTTCGCGATGCGAACGCGCAGCCGCTCGATCGCGGCGCTCCGACCGACGATCGCCGAAGCAACCCCGCCGCGGCCACGCAGCGCATCGGCCTCGCGGCGATAGAACGCCACTTCGCGCTCCAGCACGTTGACGCGCTTCGCCAGGGCCTCGACCTGTTCGGGTCCCTTGAACATGACCCGCCCGATGGCGCCGACCACGACACCTTCGCGCCGTATGGGAACGCGCGACACCACCCGGTCCATCCCGCGCATACGCTGAATCTCGCCGACTTCCGGCTTGCCCGACCGCAGCACCTGAGGAAGGCGGGTATTCTCGATCACCTCGGTCACGGGCCGGCCGATCGCCGAGCCGGACTCTAGGCCGAAGAAGCGCTCATGCACCGGCGAGAGGTACGCGACGCGTCCCGCGCCATCCACGATTGTCATTGCGTCATGCGGGTCGGTAACGAGGTGATGCAGGACATCCCAGGCGAAATCGACGGCGAACAGGAAGGTGAGCAGCGCCTCGCCCGGCGGATTGCTGACCAGCACGGCTTCGCCGGCGGCGCCAAGCGGAACCAGGATGGCCAGTAACTTGCGGTCCCGCTCGGGCTGCAAGGGCGTTATCCGGCGCTGGCGGAGCCCGAGACGCCATTCACCATCGCTCAGCAGCATCCGAAGGCGGGGCTCCGCCGCGCTGCCGAGTGCCGTCAGCAGACGCCCGGCTGCGTCGAACAGCGCGATGCCACTGACCCGTCCTGGAATGGATGCCTCTGCGGCCATGCGTGTCCTCCCTTGGGACACATAGTAACAGAGATGTCCGCCGGCGAACACGGGTGGGACACACATGTCCGCGCGGCCCGCCCGCAAAGCGCCGGCGCTCCCACAGGCAGGGGCTGGCACGCAAATTGATGGGATGCGGGCTAGAGGAGCCATCCACGTGTCCGCCAGAGCCCGAGAAGAAACCCTGCCGATGGACGGCCTGCCGGTGGTCACACCCGGCCGTGGATTCGCCTTGCTGGATGGCATCCGGGTGCTCGACCTCACCGGCTCCATCGCCGGGCCCTACGCGGCGATGCTGCTAGGGGACTTTGGTGCCGATGTCGTGAAGGTGGAACGGCCGGACAGCCCGGATGACGCCCGCGGCTGGGGCCCGCCCTTCCTGGTGGAGGAGAGCCTGTGGTTCCTGGCGGTCAACCGCAACAAGCGGGCGATGGCGCTGGCCAGCGATGACACGGCGACCCAGCATGCGCTGATCGCCGCGGCCGATGTGGTCCTGGTCAGCCAGCCGCCCCGCGTGCTGGAGAAGCGCGGGCTGTCCGCCCGGCAGATCCACGCCATCCGCCCGGATGCGATCCATGTGGCGATCACCGGCTTCGGCCTCACCGGGCCGCGCGCCGACTGGACCTGCTACGACCTGATCGCGGAAGGCCATGCCGGCATCATGGACCTGACCGGCGCGCCGGACGGCCCGCCCCAGAAGGTCGGCGCGCCGGCGGCCGACCTGCTCGCCGGGCAGGACGCCGCCATGGCGACCCTTGCCGCGCTGCTCGACCGCGCCCGCAGCGGGCGCGGCCATGCCATCGACGTGTCGCTGGTCGAGAGCATGACGCGCTTCCTGGCCTGCCGCATCGTGCCCTATCTCGGCTCCGGCGAGGTGCCGCGACGCTCGGGCGGCACCGACAGCGTGATCGCCATCTACCAGGCTTTCGAGACGGCGGATCATCCGATGACGCTCGGGCTCGGCAGCGACGCCATCTGGCAGCGCTTCTGGGATGCGGTGGGCGACCCCGCGGCCGGGGCTGCCGAGGCGCATGCGACGAACGCCCTGCGCCGGGCCGACCGCCCCGCCATCGTCGCTGCGATCCAGGCGGTGCTGCGCACACGGCCGCGCGCGCATTGGCTGCGCATCCTCGCCGCCGCGCGCATTCCGGCCGGGCCGATCAACCGCGTGGATGAGGTGGCGGCCGATCCGCTGCTGGCCGAGCGCGGCCTGTTCTTCGCGCTGCGCGATGGCGCGCGGCTGGTGCCGCAGGTCGGCACGGGGTTCCATCTGGACGGCGCGGCGAATGTGCCGCGCCGCGCCCCGCCGCGGCATGGCGAACACACACAAGAGGTCCTGCGGGACTGGCTTGGGAGGAATTGAGTGCGCTTCACCACCATCATCTATGCCGAGGACGGCCCGGTCGGGATCATCACCCTGAACCGGCCGGAGGACGGCAACATGTTCACCGCCGCCACCTGCCACGAGCTGCGCGACTGCATCGAGGCGGCGCGGCGGGAAACCCGCACCCGCGTGCTGGTGCTGACCGGCGCCGGCGAACGCTTCTTCTGCATCGGCGGCCGCAAGGACGGCATGGAGGACACCACGCTCTATGCCGGCACGCTGCCGACGCTCGAGATGTATGAGGCGATCGAGAAGTGCCAGAAGCCAATCATCGCCAGCGTCAACGGCTTCGCGGTGGGCGGCGGCAATGTGCTGCAGATGGTCTGCGACGTGACCATCGCCAAGGAAAGCGCGGTGTTCCGCCAGGTCGGCCCGATGATGGGCAGCTTCGATGCCGGCTACGGCACCTGGTATCTCGAAGACCTGGTGGGCAAGAAGCGCGCGAAGGAGATCTGGTTCGCCAATCCGAAGATTCCGGCGCGCGAGGCGCTGGCGATGGGGCTGATCAACAAGGTCGTCCCGGATGCCGAGCTGCGCGAGGCGACGCTTGCCTGGGCGCGCGAGATCGCCGAGCGCGGCGCCTTCGCGCTGGCCAGCGTCAAGGCCGCCTTCCATGCGCGGTCCGGCGGCGTCGCCGGGCTGTCGCGCATGGCGCATGACCTGCTGCTGCGCGCCTATCTCGACAGCGAGGAAAGCGCCGAGCTGCGCGAGGCCTTCGCGGCCAAGCGCAGCCCCGACCCCACGAAGTTCGGCCGCTGACGCATGGTCGCGCGCTTTCTTACCCTGCATCATCCGGCTGCCGCCCGACGCTTCCACGACAGCGGGCTGTGGCGCGCGGAGACGCTCTATGGCCGCGTGCTGGCACAGGCGACGGCGCGGCCCGGGGCGCCCGCGGCGCGCGACGGCCGCCACGCCCTGAGCTGGGGGGCGCTGCTGGCCTGGGTGGACGGGGTTGCCGCCGCCTTCCGCACGCTCGGCCTCGCGCCGGGCGATCGCGTGTCGCTGTGGATGCCGAACCGGCTGGAGGCTGTGGTGGCCTTCCTCGCCTGCTCGCGTGAGGGGCTGGCCTGCAATCCCTCGCTGCACCGGACCTACACGGCCGATGAGGTGGCGTCGTTGCTCGGCCTGCTCGAAGCCCGGGTGCTGGTCACCGATGCGGAGCGGAGTCCTGATCCGGTGGCGCGCTTCGGCGGGCTGCCGGGGATGCGCGCGGTCTGGACGGCCGAGACCTTCCCGCAACCCGGCGAGGCGCCGGAAGCGCCGCCGCCGGATCCCGATGGCGTGTCCTACCTCGCCTTCACCTCGGGCACGACCGGGGCACCGAAATGCGTCATGCATTCGGACAACACGCTGCTGGCCAATGCGCGCGACCTGGTGCGCGACTGGAGCCATGGCCCCGCCGCCATCCTGCTGACGCTCTCGCCGCTTTCGCACCACATCGCCTGGGTCGCGGTGGCGCAATGGCTCGTCGCCGGCTGCACCCTGGTGCTGGACGACCCGCCGCCGGGGCAGGGGCGGCTCGACTGGCTGCTGGAAAGCGGCGCCAGCTATGTGATGGGCGTGCCCACCCACGCCATGGACATCCTGGCGGAGCAGCGGGAACGTGCGCTGCCGCGGCTGGGGGCCGTGCGCACCTTCTACATGGCCGGCTCGCCAATTCCGCCGGCGCTGGCGGAGGCTTTCGTCGCGCAGGGCATCCGCCCGCAGAACGTCTACGGCATGACGGAGAATTCCTCGCACCAATACACCCACCCCGATGACCCGACCGAGGTTATCGTCGCCACCTGCGGCCGCGGCGGGCGCGCCTATGAGGCGGCGGTGTTCGACCCCAATGACCGCGACCGCCCCCTGCCGCCCGGCGAGGTCGGGGAGATCGGCGGCCGGGGCGCAGCGCTGATGCTGGGCTATCTCGGCAATCAATCCGCCACCGAAGCCTCCTTCAACCGTGCCGGCTGGTTCATGTCGGGCGATCTCGGCGTGATGGATGCGGATGGCAACCTGGCCGTCGTCGGGCGGCTCAAGGACCTCATCATCCGCGGCGGCCACAACATCCACCCTGCGCGCATCGAGGCGCTGGCCATCCGTCATCCCGGCGTGGCGCGGGCCGCGGCGTTTCCGGTCGCCGATGAAAGGCTGGGGGAACGCGTCTGCCTCGCCATCATGGGCGATGCCGATCCGCGCGCGCTGCTGGATCACCTCGCGGCGCAGGGGCTGTCGGTCTACGACATGCCGGAACGCTTCGTCCGCCTGGATGCCTTCCCGCTGACGGCGAGCGGCAAGATCCTGAAGCGCGAGCTGGCGGCGATGGCCGCACGCGGCGACATCACGCCGCAGCCGGTCCGCCATGTCCGCAAGGAGGTCGCATGACAGCCGAGGCGGTGGTGCGGCTGGAACGCCGCGGCGATTGCGCGGTGCTGACGCTGGACCGGCCGGCGGCGCTCAATGCGCTGTCCTTCACGATCCTGCGCGAGCTTGCGGCGCGGCTCGACGCCATCGCCGTGTCCGATGTGCGGGCGCTGATCGTGACCGGCGCCGGCGCCCGCGCCTTCTGCGCCGGCGCCGACATCCCCGAACTCCGCGGCCGTGACCTGATGGCGCAGAAGCGCGGCGCGGAGCTTGGCCAGGCGGTGTTCGCGCGGCTGGATGCGCTGCCCATGCCCTCCATCGCCGTGATCAACGGCTTCGCCTTCGGCGGCGGGCTGGAACTGGCGCTGGCGTGCTCCATCCGGCTCTGCACCGCGAATGCGAAGATGGGCCTGCCGGAAGTCAAGCTCGGCCTGATCCCCGGCTATGGCGGCACGCAGCGCCTGCCGCGCGTCATTGGCCCGGCGCGCGCGTTGGAGATGATCCTGACCGGCCGCAGCATCGGCGCCGAGGAGGCGCTGCGCTTCGGCCTCGTGACCGAGATTGTCGAAGGCGATCCGGTGGAGGCCGGGCTGGCCTGCGCCGCCCGCTTCACCGGGCACAGCCTGCCGGTGATGGCACTGGCGCGTGCTGCCGTTGCGCGCGCCGCCACGCTGCCGCTGGCCGAGGGGCTGGCGGCGGAGGCGGAGCTCTCCACCCTCGCCTACCGGCTAGAAGACGCCGAGGAGGGCATGGCGGCCTTTGTGGAGAAGCGCCGTCCGGCCTTCGCCGACCGATGAGCGGCACCGTAATCGTGACCGGCGCGAGCCGGGGCATCGGCGCCGCCGTGGCCGCGGCGCTGCTGGGGCAAGGCTTCGACGTGGTGGGCCTGTCGCGCAGCGGTACCGCCCTGGCCGGGCGCGGCATCGCCTGCGACGTGACGGACGAGGCCGCGCTGCGCGGCGCCATCGCCGAGGCCGCGCGGGGCCGGCGCCTGGTGGGCCTGGTGAACAATGCCGGCGCGCACCGCGCCCATCCCAGCGCCAGCCTGCCGACGCCCGAGTTCGAAGCCGTGCTTCGCCTGGACACCGTTTCGGTAATGATGGCCTGCCGCGAGGCGCATCCGCATCTGGTCGCGGCCGGCGGCGGCACCATCGTCAATATCGGCTCCTTCTTCGACCGGCTCGGCGTGCCCGGCAACCTTGCCTATTGCGCGGCCAAGGCCGCCGTTGCGGCGATGACGCGCGTGCTGGCGGTGGAATGGGCGGCCGAGCGCATCCGCGTACTGAACGTGGCGCCGGGCTACATCGAGACGGACCTCAACCGCGACTTCCTCGCGCAGCCCAAGACACAGGCCTGGATCGCGCGGCGCGTCCCGCTGGGCCGGCCGGGCAAGCCGGAGGAGGTGGCCCGGCTCGTCGCCCTGCTGTTCGACCCGGGCCTCGGTTTCCTGACGGGAGAAACGATCACGATGGATGGCGGCCAGGGGATGAATCACTGATGGGGGTTTTCGAAAGACTGGCCGCACGGCGCCGCTTCACCGAGGACGAGGCGATGGTGCTCGACCAGGTCCGGCGCCTCTGCACCGATCAGATCGCCCCGCGCGCCGCGGCGCTCGACCTCTCGGGCGAGTTTCCGTGGGAGGGAATGGCAGCGCTCAACGCGCTCGGCCTGAACGGGCTCTTCGTGCCGGAGGAATATGGCGGCGCCCCGATGTCCTATCGTCTCTACCTTGAGGTGGTGGCGGAAATCTCGGCGGCCTGCGCCTCGACCGGCATCGTCTATGCCACGACCTTCCACGGCATGAAGCCGCTGATCGACCTCGGCACGCCCGAGCAGAAGGCGCGACTGCTGCCGCGCATCGCGGAGGGCGGGCTCGGCGCGCTGGCCATCACCGAACCCTCCGCGGGCTCCGATGCCACGGGAATGAAGACGCGATTCACGCCCGATGGCGACGACATCGTAGTGGAGGGCGGGAAAATCTTCATCTCCAACGGCGATGTCGCGGACCTGCTGCTGGTCTTCGGCAAATGGGCGGGCATCGAGGAGGCGAAGGCCGCGATCTCCGTCTTGGTCATGGAGAAGGGCAGCCCTGGCCTCTCCGTCGTGCGGCTGGAGGACAAGATGGGCCATCGCGCCGCCTCCACCGCCACGCTCGCCTTCGACCGCGTGCGCGTGAAGCGCGCCAATCTGATCGGCGCCCCGGGCGAGGGGCTGGCCATCCTGCTGGCCTCGCTCAACAAGTCGCGCCCTTCGGTCGCGGCGCATGCCCTGGGCATCGCGCGTGCCGCCTTCGCCGACATGGTGGGATACATGAATGACCGACGGCAATCCGGCCGCCGCATCATCGACTTCCAGGGCAACCAGTTCACACTCGCCGACCTCGCGACTGAGCTCGCGATGATCGAGGCCTGGATGGACCATGTGGCCGCCCTGGTGGAGGACGGCGAGACCGATTTCGGGATGGAGGCGAGCATGCTGAAGCTGCGCGCGACCGACCTGGCCATGAAGATGACGACGGAGGCGGTGCAGATGTTCGGCGGCTACGGCTATTGCCGCGACTACCGCGTGGAGCGGCTGATGCGCGATGCGAAGATCACCCAGATCTGGGAGGGCACGAACCAGGTGCACCGCCAATTGATCGGCCGGAGCTTCGCGGCGCGATGAGCAGCATCCAGAAAGTGGGCGTCTGCGGCGCTGGTGGCACCATGGGCGCGGGCATCGCCATCGTTGCCGCCCGCGCCGGCTTTGAGGTCGTCCGCCAGGACCTCAGCGCAGCAGCGCTGGAACGCTCGATGCGGGACACCGCGGGCTTCTTCAGCAAGTCGGTCGAGCGCGGCAAGATGACGGCGGAGGCACGCGACGCAGTTCTCGCCCGCATCACCGACACGACGGCGCTCGACGGTCTCGCCGGCTGCGACCTGGTGATCGAGGCGGTGTTCGAGGAGCTGTCGGTGAAGCAGGCGCTGCTGCGCGCACTGCACCCGCTGCTGCCCGAACATGCCATCATCGCCTCCAACACCTCGACGTTGTCGATCACAGAGATTGCCTCGGGCTGCGGTCGCGAGGATCGGGTGGTCGGCATGCATTTCTGCCTGCCTGCGCAGATCATGAAGCTGATCGAAATGTCGCCCGGCGTGAACACCGCGCCCGAGGTGTTCCAGGCCGCCTGGGATTGGACGCTGGCCGCCGGGCAGCAGCCGGTGCGCACACAGGACAAGCCGGGCTTCATCCTGAACGCCCTGCTCGTGCCCTTCAACAACGACGCGATCCGGCTGGTGGAAGCCGGCGTGGCCGCGCCCCCGGATATCGACGCCGCGATCAAGACGGGGCTCGGCTACAGGATGGGCCCGCTCGAATTGATCGACCTGATCGGCCTCGACACGCAGATCCGCCTGTCCGAGGCCTTCTACCCGGTTACGCTCGATCCGCGCGCGGCGGCGCCGCCGCTGCTGCGGCGGATGGTGGCGGCGGGGCGGCTCGGCCGCAAATCGGGCAGAGGCTTCTTCGATTACGGCAAGCCCGGGATGTACGGCGCATGAACCACATGATCCTTGGCGGGCCCTCCCGCAGCTTTCCGAAGGACGATACCTTCCTGGCCGCCGCAGTGCCGGAGGCCGATGTTCTGGTGCTGCTGCGGCGGGCCCTGCACAGCGATGCGCGCGGCCGCGTCGCCACGCTCGTCGAGCTCGACCAGGACAGCCTGGGCGAGCACACCGGCGAGCAGGATGGCGAGGAGGGTGGGACGGTGCTCGGCTTCGCGCGCTGGCGCAATGGCGATGACCCGCCGTCAGCGCTCATTGAACTTGTGGTGCAGAAGAACAGCGCGCCGGAGGCGATCGCCGCCGCCCGCGCGGTGTTCGAGGGCGCGGGGCTCACCGTGGCACTCTGCACAGACCAGCCCGGCCGCATTCTCGACCGGCTGCTGCGCCCGAAATACAACGCCGCACTTCGCTTCCTGGACGAAGGGCTGGCGACACAGGCCGACCTGGACCTGACCTGCCGCCTCGGCCTTGGCTATCCGGATGGGCCGATCGAGCGGCTGCTGCGCGGCGGGCTGCACCATCACCATGCTGCCTCCGCGGCGCTGTTCGAGGCCTTCGGCACGCCGGGCTACGCCCCGGCGCGGCGCGCCGTCGTGGCCGCCCGCCGCCGAGCGCGCGGCGGATGAAGGGCGCGCTGGATGGCGTCCTGGTGCTGGACTTCTCCACGCTGCTGCCCGGGCCGCTCGCTACGCTGATCCTGGCCGAGGCCGGTGCCGAGGTGATCAAGGTGGAACGCCCAGGCCGCGGCGACGAGATGCGCAGCTACACGCCGCGCTGGGGCGCGGACAGCGTGAACTTCGCCCTGCTCAACCGCGGCAAGCGCAGCCTGGCGCTCGACCTGAAGGATCCCTCATCGCGCGCCGTGCTCGACCCGCTGATCGCGCGCGCCGATGTGGTGGTCGAACAGTTCCGCCCCGGAGTGATGGAGCGGCTCGGCCTCGGCCACGCCGCGCTCGCCGCGATCAACCCGCGGCTGATCACCTGCTCCATCACCGGCTATGGCCAGGACGGGCCGAAGCGGGACGTGGCGGGGCACGACCTGAACTACCTCGGCGATGCCGGGATGATCGCGCTGTCGCATGGCGATGGAGCGCTGCCGGTGGTGCCGCCGGCACTGGTCGCCGACATCGGCGGCGGCGCCTATCCGGCGGTGATGAACATCCTGCTGGCGCTGCGCCGGCGCGACGCCACCGGCCAGGGCTGCCACCTGGACATCGCCATGGCCGAGAACGTGCTGCCCTTCCTCTATTGGGCGATCGGCGCGGGCCTCGCCACCGGGCAGTGGCCCGGCAACGGCACCGACCTCGTCACCGGCGGCACGCCGCGCTACCGGCTCTACCCCACGGCGGATGGGCGGCTGGTCTGCGCCGCGCCGATCGAGCAGAAATTCTGGGAGGCCTTCCTGGCCACGCTGGGGCTCGGCGCGGCCGAGGTGGATGACGCGGGAGATCCCGCCGGCAGCGTGGCGCGCATCGCCGCGCTGATCGCCGCGCGGCCGGCCGCGCATTGGCGCGCCGTCTTCGCCGCCGCCGATTGCTGCTGTTCCGTCGCCGCGACGGTCGAGGAGGCGATGCAGGACGCGCATTTCCGCGCACGCGGCGTCTTCGCCCGGCGCCTGCGCGGGGCGGATGGCGCCATCCTGCCGGCGCTGCCCGTGCCTGTCGCGCCCGCGCTGCGCGCCGGAGCGGAGGAGGCGGCAGCACCGATCCTGGCATGAGCGGCGCCTTGCCAAGGGAAACCCCCGTTGCCGTCCTCGGCGCCGGCACGATGGGGGCGGGCATCGCCCAGGTTGCCGCGGCGGCAGGGCATGAGGTGCTGCTGTTCGACCAGCGGCAGGGCGCGGCCGAGTCCGCGCAGCGTGGCATCGCCGAAACCTTCGCGCGGCTCGAGGCGCGCGGCGCCCTGGCCGGCGCGGCGGCCGCGGCGCAACGCCTGCGACCCGTCCCGGATCTGGCCGGGATCGGCGCCGCGGGGCTGGTGATCGAGGCGATCATCGAGGACCTTGGCGCCAAGCGCGCGCTGCTCCGCGCGGCCGAGGCGGCGGTCGGACCGGCCGCGATCCTGGCGACCAACACCTCCTCCCTCGCCGTCGCGGCGATCGGCGCGGCGCTGGCCCGGCCGGGCCGCTTCGCCGGGCTGCACTTCTTCAACCCGGCCCCGGTCATGCGCCTGGTCGAGATCGTGCGCGGCGCCGCGACGGAGGACGAGGTGGCCCAGATCCTGACGGCGACCGCGCGCGGCTGGGGCAAGGTCGCCGTCGCCGCGCGCGATACGCCGGGCTTTATCGTGAACCGCGTGGCGCGCCCCTTCTACGGGGAAGCGCTGATGCTGCTGGAGGAAGCGGCGCTGTCGCCCGAGGCGCTGGATGCGGCGATGACCGGCGCCGGCGGCTTCCGCATGGGCCCCTGCGCGCTGATGGACCTGATCGGCCATGACGTGAACTTCGCGGTGACCCACAGTGTCTGGGAGGCGACCTTCTACGATCCGCGCTACCGGCCGAGCGGCGTGCAACGCGCGCTGGTCGATGCCGGCTGGCTCGGCCGGAAGGCAGGGCGCGGCTTCTTCCGCCATGAGGCGGCTGCTGCGCCGATGCCGAAGCCACCGGCGGGAAGGAAGCTGCCGGACGTTCTGCCCCTGCCCGGCGGGGGGGTGCTCCTGGAATCCGATGGCCGCAGCGCCGCCTGCCGCGCGGCGGCGTTCGGTGCGCCTGTGGTGCTGCGCGACGGGATCCTTGGGGCAGGCGGCGGTATCGCGATCGCCGGGCCGGAGGCGCTACTGCCCGCGGCGCGCGAGAGCCTCGCGGCGGAGGGTTGGATTGCATTGCCCATGCCGGACCTGCCGGGACTCGTCGTGCTGCGCACCGCGGCGATGCTGGCGAATGAGGCGCGCGAGGCCGAACGCCTGCGGATCGCCAGCCGCGACGATGTGGATCTGGCGTTGGTCCAGGGGCTCAACCACCCGGTCGGTGGATCGGGATGGATCGCGGCCTTCGGCGCCGCGCGGCTCCGAACCACTCTCGAAGCCCTGCGCGACCATTATGGCGGCGACACGCGGTACCGCGTGTCGCCGCTGCTCGAACAGCCATGAGGGCCGCCACTGTCACCGCCTTCGGCCCGCCGAAGGGCATCGTGCTGCAGGACTGGCCCGAGCCGGTGCCCGGTGCCGGCCAGGCGCTGATCGAGGTCGAGGTGGCGGAGGTGAACTACCCTGATCTGCTCGTGGTCGCTGGCCGTTACCAGGTACTGCCGCCACTGCCTTTCATTCCCGGCAAGACGGCCGTCGGCCGTGTGCTTGCGCTAG
>NZ_JAFFQY010000062.1 GCF_017311575.1 Roseococcus thiosulfatophilus | reverse complement strand
CCACCTCAGCAGCATCCAACAGGCCGGTTATTCGAGGTGTCCCGTCGTGTTCCCAATCAGGGGCGTGACAGCGGAAACAGCGAAACAAAGGCCTGGTGGACGACTAAAGTAGGTTCGGTAGCCGTACGTTAGCCATCCTACCCCTGCATTTGGACGCAGGCCGTCTGCTCCGGGACCAAACAACACAAGCTTTAGGTATGCCTACGCTGCTACGTTCCGCCAGAACAATCGGAGCCTATAGCTAATGTGCGGTAGGTGTGGGGATTGCCGGTAGCGGACCCCTGGCCGGGCCCTCAAACCCTAGTGCACCCCCCCCGCTTGGTGCGGGCTGTCCAGCGAGAACGCCGGGACGGTCGCGTCGAATTCCTCGCCCGTCTCCACCACCACCATGTGGAAGGTGCCGCGCATGAAGCCCGAGGGCGTCGGCAGCGGCGTGCCGGAGGTGTATTCGAAGGTCTCGCCGGGGTCGAGGCGCGGTTGCTCGCCCACCACGCCCTCGCCGTGCACGCGCATGGTGCGGCCCTGGGCGTCGGTGATGAGCCAGGTGCGCTTGAGCAATTGCACCGCCACCGCGCCCTCATTGGCGATCTCGATCTTGTAGGCCCAGACGAAGCGCGCCTCGGCGGGGTCGGACTGGTCCTCCAGGTAGAAGGACCGGACCGAGACGCGCACGCCGCGCGTGGTGGCGGTAAAGGGGGTCATGCGCGCCGCATGGCGGCAGTGGCCGCCCCGGCCCCCATCAGCATGGCCCCGCCCAGCCGGTTGAAGGCGCGGCGCACCGCGGGCCGTGCCACGGCGCCGGAAAGCCGGCCGGCCAGCAGCGCGTAGAGCAGGGCGTTGGCGGCGGCGAGCGTGACGAAGCTCGCCACCAGCAGCGCCGCCTGCGGCAGGAAGGGCGCGCCGGGCACAATGAATTGCGGCACGAAGGCCACGAAGAAGGCGATGCCCTTGGGGTTCAGCGCGGTCACCACATAGGCGTCGCGGAAGGCGCGGCGGGCGGGCAGGGCGGGGGGCGTGCCCTCGGCCACCGGCGCCCGCCACATGCGGATGCCAAGCCAGAACAGATAGGCCGCGCCCACCCATTTCAGCAGGGTGAAGCCCAGGCTCGATGCCGCCAGCAGCGCGCCCAGGCCCGCCAGCGAGAGGGTGATGGCCGTGAGGTCGCCCAGCGCGACCCCCGCCACCAGCGGCAGCGCCCGCCCGCGCCCCTGCCCCAGCGCCTGGCCCACCACCAGCATGATGGTGGGGCCGGGGATGGCCAGCATCGCCGCGGAGGCGAGCAGGAAGGCGAGCCAGGTTTCAAGCGTCATGCCGTGCATTCCAGCACGGCATGCGCCCGCTCCGCCACTACTCCGCCGCGCGGGCGGCCGGGCTTGCCAGGGTGTCGAGCGCCTGGGCCAGATCCTCGATCAGGTCGCCCACATCCTCGAGGCCGACCGAGAGCCGCACCGTGCCGTCGCTGATGCCGAGCCTGGCGCGCTCCTCCTCGCCCACGCGCATGTGGGTGGTGGTGGCGGGGTGGGTGGCGAGGGACTTGCTGTCACCGAGGTTGTTGGAGATGTCCACGAGGCGCAGCGCGTTCATGAAGCGGAAGCACTCCGCCTTCCCGCCCTTGATGTTGAACGTCACCAGCGTGCCGCCCGCCGTCATCTGCCGCACCGCCAGGGCGTGCTGCGGGTGGTCGGCGCGGAAGGGGTAGAAGACGCGGGCGATCTCGGCGCGCTCGGCCAGGAAGTCGGCGACGGCGGCGGCGTTGCGGCACATCTGGTCCACGCGCAGCTTCAGCGTCTCCAGCCCCTTCAGGATGACCCAGGCGTTGAAGGGCGACATGGCGGGGCCGGTGTTGCGGATGAAGGGCTGCAGCACCTCGTCCACCCACTTCTGGCGGCCGAGCACGGCGCCGCCCAGCACGCGGCCCTGGCCGTCCATGTGCTTGGTGCAGGAATAGACGACCACGTCCGCGCCCTGTTCCAGCGGGCGCTGCAGCAGGGGCGTGGCGAAGACATTGTCCACCACCACCAGCGCGCCGGCCTGGTGCGCCAGCTCGCACACGGCCTCCACATCCACCAGGTCCAGCATGGGGTTGGAGGGGCTTTCCAGCAGCACCATGGCGGTGGGCTGGCTGAGTGCCGCGCGCCACTGGTCCAGGTCGCCGCCATCCACGAAGACGCTCTCGATGCCGTAGCGCGGCAGCAGCGTGCTCACGATCCAGTGGCAGGAGCCGAAGAGGGCGCGGCTGGCCACCAGCCGGTCGCCGGTCTTGAGGTGGGAGAGCAGGGCGGAATGCACGGCCGCCATGCCGGTCGCCATCAGCCGGCAGGCCTCGGCACCCTCCAGGGCGCAGAGGCGGTCCTCCAGCATGGTCACGGTGGGGTTGCCGAAGCGGCTGTACTGGTAGTGCTGGATCTCGTTCTTGAAGGTGGCCTCGGCCTGCTCGGCGCTGTCATAGACGAAGCCGGAGGTGAGGAAGAGCGCCTCCGCCGTCTCGCCATGGTTGGAGCGGTTGAGGCCGCCGCGCACCAGCTGCGTGGCCGGGCGGAGCTTGCGGGAATCGGTCATGGTGAACACCTCGAAAGCCTGACAGGCGTCCGGCACCCTGGTCCGGGTGGAGGGACTGCCCGCGAAGGGGCGTCCCTGGGCCGTTTAGCGCGCTTGTTTTCCGCGCCCTTCCGCCAGGCGGCGGGGCACGACCCGGTTGGGACCTCGCCGCAAGCTGGCCGGACAAATCGCGAGGGCGGGACAGGGTTAGTCCGCGCCCCACCCCGGCGTCAAGCGGCGGTGTTTGCATCTGGTGCAACACCGATTGACGCGGCGTCGCGCAAGGTGCCTAACCTTGCCCGGGATGGACACGATCAATACCGAGGTGGCGCGCCAGCTGGCGGAGGAGCTTCCGCCCTCCGTCCTGCGTTCCATCATCACGACCTTCGAGGCCGATATCGGCCGGCTCGCCCAGGAATTGCTGGCGGCCGGGCGTGCCGGCAATGCGGACGGCTATCACCGCGCGGCGCACAGCATCGCCGGCGCGGCCTCGGCCGTGGGCGCCAGCCGGCTGGAGCGGGAGGCGCGGCTGGCCATGAACCCCGCGCATGATGAGCCGCCGAACGTGGTCATGCCGCGCCTGATGCTGGAGGCCAAGGCGGCGATCGAGGCGCTGCGCCTGCTGCGGCCCTGATGCGCCCGCGCGTCCTGCTGGTCGAGGACACGCCGACCGAGGCCGAGCTGGCCCGGGCGCATCTTTCGGCCTTCGGCCATGACTGCCACCACGCCGGCACGGTGGCCCAGGCGCTGGAGATCGCGGCCGACCACCCGCCCGACGCGGTGCTGATCGACCTGCAACTGCCCGATGGCTCGGGCTTCGAGCTGATGCGGCGGCTGCGCCAGGCGGGCGTGGACGCGGCCTTCATCGTGGTGACGGTGAACGCCTCGGTGAAGGCGGCGGTGGAGGCCATGCGCGAGGGTGCCATGGACTTCATCGTGAAGCCCTACAGCCGCGCCCGCCTGCAGGTGACGCTGGAGAACGCGCTGGAAACCCGCCGCCTGCGGGCGGAGCTGGAGGCGGCGCGCGCCCAGCTCGGCCGGGGCAGCTTCTTTGGTTTCGTTGGCGCCTCGCCCGCTATGCAGGCCGTCTACCGCACCATCGAGAGTGTCGCGGGGTCCAAGGCCAGCGTCTTCATCACGGGCGAAAGCGGCACCGGCAAGGAGCTGGCGGCGGACGCCATCCACCGTGCCTCGCCACGCGCCGGAAAGCCCTTCGTGGCGCTGAACTGCGCCGCCATCCCGCGCGACCTGCTGGAGAGCGAGATCTTCGGCCATGTGAAGGGCGCCTTCACCGGCGCCACCGAGAACCGCGCCGGCGCCGCCAAGCAGGCCGATGGCGGCACGCTGTTCCTGGACGAGATCGGCGAGATGCCGGCCGACATGCAGGTGAAGCTGCTGCGCTTCCTGCAGCTGGGCAGCTTCACCCCCGTGGGCGGCACCAGGCTGGAGAAGGTGGACGCCCGCATCATCGCCGCCACCAACCGCGACATCCGCGCCGAGGTGGAGGCCGGGCGCTTCCGCGAGGACCTGTTCTACCGCCTCTATGTCGTGCCCCTCGAACTGCCGCCGCTGCGCGCGCGCGGCGAGGACGTGCTGCTCATCGCGCGGCACTTCCTGGAGGTGTTCAGCGCCGAGGAGGGCAAGGGTTTCCAGGGCCTCGACGCCGAGGCCGAGGCGCTGATCCTGGCCGCCCCCTGGCCCGGCAATGTGCGGCAGTTGCAGAACGTGGTCCGCAACATCGTGGTGCTGCATGACGGCCCGCTGGTGACGCGCGCCATGCTGCCCGCCCAGCTCATCCAGCCCAACCCCCGCGAGGGCGCCCGTCCCGCGGTGCGGGTGGAGCGGCGGGCCCGCGCGGTGGAGCCGCTGGCCGTGGTGGAGAAGCGCGCCATCCTGGCCGCGCTGGAGCACACCGCCCAGGACGTGCCCCGCGCCGCCGCCCTGCTGGAGGTGAACCCCAGCACGATCTACCGCAAGCTCGCCGCCTGGAAGAAGGAGGCTTAAGACAACGCACATAAAGACATGTTTATGCCTCTTTGCAGTCGGCGTCGGGGCGTGCTAGGCCCTGCCGCACCGAACATGCCCCTGCTGAGGATGCCGCTGAATGCCCGTCGCCGCTGAATACATCGTGAAGGATCTCTCCCTGGCCGATTGGGGCCGCAAGGAGATCAACATGGCCGAGGACGAGATGCCCGGCCTGATGGCGACCCGTGCGGAATACGGCAAGGCGCAGCCGCTCAAGGGCGCCCGCGTGGCCGGCTGCCTGCACATGACCATCCAGACCGCGGTGCTGATCGAGACGCTGGTGGCGTTGGGCGCCGATGTGCGCTGGTCCTCCTGCAACATCTTCTCCACCCAAGACCACGCCGCCGCCGCCATCGCGGCCGCGGGCGTGCCCGTCTTCGCCAAGAAGGGCGAGACGCTGGAGGAATACTGGGACTACGTCCGCAAGACGCTCGAGTGGGGCGATGGCGGCGAGCCCAACATGCTGCTGGACGATGGCGGCGACATGACGCTGCTGGTCCATTACGGCCTGCGCGCCGAGCAGGGCGACGTGGCCTTCCTGGACAAGGCGACCAACGAGGAAGAGACGGTCTTCTTCGCGCTGATCAAGAAGTGCCTGAGCGAGAAGCCCGGCTGGTTCGCCAAGCTGGCCAAGGCCATCCGCGGCGTCTCCGAGGAGACGACGACGGGCGTGCACCGCCTCTACAACATGGCGAAGGAGGGCAAGCTGCTCTTCCCCGCCATCAACGTGAACGACAGCGTCACCAAGTCGAAGTTCGACAACCTCTATGGCTGCCGTGAATCGCTGGTGGACGCCATCCGCCGCGGCACCGACGTGATGATGGCCGGCAAGGTGGCCGTGGTCTGCGGCTATGGCGATGTGGGCAAGGGTTCCGCCGCCTCGCTGCGCAATGCCGGCTGCCGCGTGCAGGTGACCGAGATCGACCCCATCTGCGCGCTGCAGGCCGCGATGGAGGGCTATGAGGTTGTCACCATGGAGGACGCCGCGCCCAAGGCCGACATCTTCGTGACCGCCACGGGCAATGTGGACGTGATCACCGCCGACCACATGCGCGCGATGAAGCACCGCGCCATCGTCTGCAACATCGGCCACTTCGACAGCGAGATCCAGGTCGCGGCGCTGCGGAACTACAAGTGGGACAATGTGAAGCCGCAGGTGGACGAGATCGAGTTCCCCGACGGCAAGCGCATCATCCTGCTCTCCGAGGGCCGCCTGGTGAACCTGGGCAATGCCACGGGCCACCCCTCCTTCGTGATGTCGGCCAGCTTCACCAACCAGACGCTCGCGCAGATCGAGCTTTGGACGAAGCCGGGCGCCTATGAGAAGAAGGTCTATGTGTTGCCCAAGCACCTGGACGAGAAGGTGGCCATGCTGCACCTCGACAAGGTGGGCGCCAAGCTGACCAAGCTGCGGCCGGACCAGGCCGACTACATCGGCGTGCCGACGGCGGGGCCGTTCAAGGCGGAAGCCTACCGGTACTGAGTATTCCCCACGAAGGTTTCGGCGGCGCGGCCGTTCCGGCCGCTTGCGGAAACCTTCGCGGGGGCCCCGGTTTGGGGCTGGTCCTTCCAGGTTTCGCCGTTGCCGCGGCGAAGCCGCGGCGCCGACCGGAAGGGGCCAGATGGGCGGGACCTTTGGTTTTGCGCGGAATTTCCGGGTGTGAGGGGGCGGGCCGTCAGGGCCCGCCCCTTTTTGTTCAGGCCGCCTGCGTGGTCTTGGCGCGGAACAGCAGCGCCAGCCCCACCAGCGTGATGGCGCCGCCCAGGATGTCGGTGCCGTAGAGGCGCTCATTCATCGCGGCCCAGCCGATCACGGCCGCGACCGGCGGCGCCAGCAATTGCAGCGCCGTGGCGTTCGATGCCCCCAGCCTGCGGATCACCACGAAGAACAGCGCATAGCCCGCCATCCCCACCACAAGGCTGGAATAGAGCAGGCCCACCACCACCCCGGTCGTGATCGTCGTGGGCAGCGCCCCGCCCACCAGGGCCGAGATCACCAGCAGCACCACCGCGCCGGCCGCCGTCTGGCCCAGATTGGCCGCCCAGGGGTCCACCCGCGCCCGCGCCGGCGCATAGGCCAGCAGCCCCGCCGCCTGGAGCATGGCGCCGAACAAGGACAGCCCAATGCCCCAGGCCTCGGCACTGGCCATGCCGTCCACGGCGCGCGTGGCACCCAGCACGGCCACGCCGACCCAGCCCACCGCCAGGCCTACCCAGCCCTGCATGGCGAGGCGCCTGCCGCGCCAGGCCTCACCGAGGGCCACGAACATGGGCGCCGTCGCCGCCAGCAGCGCCACCAGCCCGGCCGGGATATAGGCGAGCGCGACCCAGGAGCACGCCAGGTAGCCACCCATCCCGAAGACGCCCATCCAGCCCACGCGCCAGGCATCCGGCCCCCAGGGGAAGGCCGCGCGGCGGTATCGCCACACCAGCCACAGCAGCGGCACGATGGCCGCGAAGCGCAGCGTCAGCGCCCAGAGCGGCGGCCAGTCCAGCGCCACCAGCCGCGCCGCGTTGAAGGCCGAGCCCCACATCAGCACGTAGAGGGCGGCCAGCAGCAGGTTCACGGGCGGCGCAACATGTCCTCGATGCGGGACAGCGCGGCGGCGAGCGCCTCGGCCCGCGCCTCCGCCCGCTTCAGCGCGACGCCCAGGCCCCCGATGGCGATCAACGCCAGGGCCGAGACGGCGCCCGCGCCCGCATAGAGCATCCGCGCCCGCGACCAGCCCTCGCCGCCCCAGGGCGTGGCCCCCCAGGCGAGGTTCAGGCACATCAGCAGCGCCAGGACCCCCACCACCTGCAAGGTGCGGTGCAGGATCATGCGCCGCGCCGCGCGAGAGCGGCTTGCAGCGTGTTCTCCAGCAGGCAGGCGATGGTCATGGGCCCCACGCCGCCGGGCACGGGGGTGATGGCGCGGGCGTGGGGCAGGGCTTCGGCGAAGGCGACGTCACCCACCAGCTTGCCGCTCTCCAGCCGGTTGATGCCCACGTCGATCACCACCGCACCGGCCTTGATCCAGTCGCCGCGCACCATCTCCGGCCGGCCCACGGCGGCCACCACGATGTCGGCGCGGCGGCATTCGCCCGGCAGGTCGGCCGTGCGGGAATGGGCGATGGTGACGGTGCAATCCGCGCCCAGCAGAAGCTGGGCCATGGGCCGCCCCACGATCTGGCTGCGGCCGATGACGATGGCGCGCGCGCCGCGCAGCGTGGCGCCGGCCTCGGCCAGCAGGTGCATGGCCCCGCGCGGCGTGCAGGGGACCAGGCCCGGCAGGCCGGAGGCCAGCCGCCCGGCATTCATCGGGTGGAAGCCGTCCACGTCCTTCGCGGGGTCCACCGCCTCGATGGCGGCCTCGGCGCGGATATGGGCGGGCAGGGGAAGCTGGACCAGGATGCCGTCCACCGCGGGGTCCGCGTTTAGGGCGGCGATCTCGGCCAGCAGCTCCGCCTCGGTGGTGGCTTCGGGCAGGTGGCGCGTGCGCGAGGCAAAGCCCGCCTCCCGCGCCGCCTTGTCCTTGTTGCGGACATAGACGCCGCTGGCCGGGTCCTCGCCCACCCGCACCACGACGAGGCCGGGCGCCCAGGGGAGGCCCGCGATGCGGCTGGCGAGCCCGGCGCGCAGCCGCGCGGCCACATCCTTGCCGTCAATCAGGGTGGCGGTCATGCCAATCTCTCCAGGCGGGGGCGCAGGGTCTCGGGCGGGGCGGCCACGCGTAAGGTCTTCTCGCGCGAGGCCGGGCCCTGCGCGAGCGTGACGCGGGAGGGGGGAAGACCGAGGGCGGTGGCCAATGCGGCGCAGGCGGCCTCGGTCGCGCGGCCCTCCTCGGGCGGGGCGGTGACGGAGATCATCAGGCGGGGGCCGTCCGGGCCGTGGCGCAGCCCGCCCAGGGACGCGCGGCGCGCCCGGGGCTGCACGCGCACCTGGACCAGCACGGCATCATTCTCCGCCCGCCAGAACTCAGAAATAGATGCCGGCCCGCAGCATGTAGCCGCGGATGGCCGCCACCAGCAGCATGGCCGCCTGGATCAGCAGCAGCACCACCAGGGGCGAAATGTCGATGCCGCCCAGGTTGGGCAGGCGGTTGCGGACGGGGCGCATCACCGGTTCGGTCACGCGGTAGAAGAAGTCCGACAGCGTCCAGACCAGGCGGTTGCGCGTGTCCAGCACGCCGAACCCCACCAGCAGCGAGAGCACGGCGGCGATGATGACGGCCCAGAAGAACAGGTTCAGCCCTGCCTGGACCAGGAAGAAGAGGGCATCGAGGATCATGCGCTGGGCGGCTCCTGGCTTTGGGCGGTTGTCGCGGATGCGGGGCGCGCTCGCAAGGGGGAAGGGCAGCTTGACACTGGGGCGCGGCTGCGCGAAACGCTCCGCCGTGCCGTTCCCCAAAGCGGCGCCGCGTGTGGGGCTGTAGCTCAGTTGGGAGAGCGCGTCGTTCGCAATGACGAGGTCAGGGGTTCGATTCCCCTCAGCTCCACCATACCTTCCCCATCATGCGCGGCTTGAAGCGGGACATCCTGGTGGGGGCGGCCATCGGCTTGGGCATGACGGCCCGCGCCGCGGCCGATGGCGGGGCGGATTTCCTGCTGGTGCTGAACGCCGGCCGGCTGCGCGTCATGGGCGCGCCCTCGCTGGCCGCCATGCTGCCCATCGCCGACAGCAACCCCTTCACCGACGCCTTCGCCCGGCGCGAGATCCTGGACCGGGTCCGCATTCCCGTCTTCTTCGGCGCCGCCGCCTGCGACCCGAGGCTGGACCTGCCGCGCTTCGTGGCCGGCATCCGCGAGGCCGGCTACCACGGCATCGCGAACTTTCCCACGGCCATCCACCTCGACGGCGCGCTGCGCCAGGCGCTGGAGGCGGCGGGGCTGGGCTTCGGGCGCGAGGTGGCGCTGCTGGCCGAGGCGCGTGCCCAGGGCCTCGCCACGCTCGGCTATGCCAAGACCCGCGCCGAGGCCGAGGCCATGGCCGATGCGGGGGTGGAGCGCCTGGTGCTTAATTTCGGCTGGAACGCCGGCGGCAGCATGGGCGTACCCGGCGGCGTGCGGCTGGAGGATGCCGCCGAGCGCGCGCGCCGCGTCTTCGCCGCCCTGCGCCGCCGTGCCCCGGGCATCCGTTGCCTGGTGGAGGGCGGGCCCATCGTGGACGCCCAGCACATGCTCCAGGTCTGCGACGCCTCGCGCGCCGATGGCTATGTGGGCGGCTCCACGCTGGACCGCCTGCCGCTGGAACTCTCGGTGATGCAGAGCACCTCGGCCTTCAAGACCGCGGCCCTGCTGCGCCCGGCCGAGGCGGCCTCGCCCGCCCTGCCGCGCGGCATGGTGGGGCGTTCGGCGGCGGCGCGCACCCTGGCCCAGCGGGTGGCCCGCCTGGTGGCCACCGACCTGCCGGTGGTGGTGGAGGGCGAGCCGGGCTCGGGCCGCTCCACCGTCGCGCGGGCGCTGCATGCGGGGGCGGGGCGCGCGGGCGGGCCGATCTTCCTGGACGCGCGGGAGGACATCGCTTCCGCCCTCTCCGCCGACCCGCCGCGCGGGTTGCTGGGCCGCCAGGGGGTGACGGTGGTGGTCGAGCAGGCGGATGCCCTGCCGCCCGTGCTGCGCGCCCGCCTGTCCGACTGGATCGAGCGTGGGGCCTTCGCGCGCTTCGGCAAGCCCGAGGAACGCCTGCCGCGCGCGCGCCTGGTGCTGGTGCACCCGCCGGGCGCGCAGGGGTTGGCGCGGTCGCTCTCGGCGCAGCGCCTGGTGGTGCCGCCGCTGCGCGACCGGCTGGAGGACATCCCCCTCATCACCCGTGCCATGCTGCGCGAGGCCGGGCGCGGCGCCGGCGCGGTGGAGCCCGCGGCGCTGCGCCTGCTGATGGCGCGGTCCTGGCCCGGCAATCTGCGCGAATTGCGCGAGGTGCTGCTGCGCACGCTGACGGAGACGCCGGGCGGGCGCGTGACGGTCGCGGCGCTGGAGGCCGCCCTCGGCCCGGCCGCGCCACCCCCCGCCCCAGAGACGCTGGATGAGCGCGCCTGGATCATGGACGCGCTGCGCCGCCACCGCTTCCGCCGCGGCGAGACGGCGGCCTTCCTCGGGATCGCGCGGAAGACGCTCTACAACCGGATGCGGCGGCTGGGGCTGGAGGCCTAGCGGCCAGACGCGGTCATGGCGCCCAGGCCAGCGCCTCGCCGCCCTCCACCGCCACATGGCTCGCCAAATCCGCCCAGCCGGGGCCGGCGGGCAGCAGGATGCGGCGCAGGCCAAGGGAGAGGGCGGCCTCGGCCTCCTCCTGGCGGGCGGCATAGGCGAGGGGGCGCAGCCCGTGCTCCGCCAGGGTGAGCAACGCGCGGAACTCCCGTTCGGCGCGATAGCCCACTGCGCCGAGGGCCGCCGCCGCCTCGCCCTCATGCGCCTGGACGCTGGGGAGGTTCACCACCTCCGTGATGCCCGCGGCGCGCAGGCTGGCGGCCATGTCGCGCAGGCGCAGGAAGGGGTCGCAGGCGAAGATGGCGGCGATGGGTGGCGCCGCGCGGAATGGCGTCCGTCCGGCCAGGGCCGCCACCAGCGCCCCGTTCACGTCCAGCACGGGCAGGTGCACCACCAGCGGCCAAAGTTCGGGACGGAAGGGCGCCAGCGCGGGCAGGAAGACCGCGCGCGGGCGCCGCCGGGCCGGGAGGCCTTCAAGGCACGCGGCCGGGCGCAGGGTGATTGGCATACCCAATCTTACCCAAAAACAAACAAATTTCCATCTTGTTGCGGAGGCCCCCTCCGGTCGAGGCTGCGTCCAGGCCACCGCATGAGTGGTCATGGGAGCGAACGACCGCATGGAATTGGCGGCCACCATCGTCTTGAACGGGCTGACCCTGGCTGCCCTCTACTTCATCGTGGCCAGCGGCTTCTCGCTGATCTTCGGCCTGATGCGCGTGGTGAACATGGCGCATGGCACGCTGTATCTCGTGGCCGGCTATGTGGGCTACGCGGTGTTCGAGCCGCTCTATGACCAGGATCTCTGGTGGGCCTGGTATGCGGGGCTCGCGGCGGGCGTGCTCGCGGCGGCGGTCTTCGGCGCGCTGCTGCAACAGCTGCTGCTGGGCTGGATGCAGGGGCAGGAGCTGCGCCAGGCGCTGGTCACCATCGGCATCTCCATCATCGCAGCCGACCAGATCCTGGCCATCTATGGCGGCAACCCGCGGCAGTTCTTCGCGCCGGACGCCATCTTCGGCTCCACCCAGGTGCCGCTGGTGGGCGGCTACCCGACCTTCCGCCTGGTGCAGATCGGCGTGGCGGTGGCGGTGGGGGTGGCACTCTGGCTGCTGCTGAACCGCACGCGGCTCGGCATGATGATCCGCGCCGGCGTGGATGACCGCGAGATGCTGGGCGCCTGCGGCGTGAACGTGCCGCTGGTGGGTGTCGCCGTCTTCGCGCTGGGGGCGGCTTTGTGCGGGCTGGGGGGTGTGATCGGCTCCACCGCGCAGCCATTGGCAATGGGGCAGGATGGGCGCTTCCTGCTGATCTCGCTGGTGGTGGTCATCGTGGGCGGCATGGGCTCCGTCACCGGCACGGCGGTGGGCGCCATCCTGGTCGGTCTGGCCGAGCAATTGGGCCAGGCGATGTTCCCCACATATTCCGTGGTGCTGACCTTCGTGATGATGGTGGCGGTGCTGGCGCTGCGCCCGCAGGGGATCCTGGGCCGTGCGTAGGGGAATCGCCATCGCCGCCGCGCTGCTGCTGCTGGCGCTGCCCTGGCTGCTGCACGCCGTGCTGCCGGCCAACCAAGCGGGGTTCTGGACGGGGAACATCCTGGGCCGCGCGCTGGTCTTCGGCATCATCGCCATGTCGCTGACCTTCCTGGCCACCTATGGCGGCTTCGTCTCGCTCGCGCAGATGATGATCGCGGGGGTGGCGGGCTATACGCTGGCCATCTTCGTGGAGGGCGCGGTGCCGCGCATCGTGGGTGGCGCGGGCTATGCGCTGGCCATTCCGCTGGGCGTGCTGGCGGCGACGCTGATGGGGCTGCTGGTGGGCGCCATCGCGGTCCGCACGCGCGACATCTACCTGCTGATGATCACGCTGTCGCTGTCCATGGGCGTGTTCCGCTTCGTCGAGACGAACATCACCTGGTTCAACGGCTATGAGGGCATCCGCAACGTGGTGGGGCCGAGCCTTTGGGGCCTCGACTTCCGCAACCCCTGGGTCTTCTACCACGTCACGCTGGGCACGGCCGTGCTGCTCTTCGCGGGCGTGATGTATCTCGTGCGCTCGCCCTTCGGGCTGGTGCTGCAGGGCATCCGCGACAATCCGCGGCGGGTGGCGGCGCTGGGCTACAACGTGGCGCTGCATCGCATCGCGGCCTTCGGCGTGGCGGGCTTCATCGCGGGCTGCGGCGGCGTGCTGGCCACCATCTACAACATCGGCATCTCGCCCGGGACCATTGGGCTCGGGGCCACGGTGAACGTGCTGATCATGGCCGTCATCGGCGGGCTGGGGCATCCGGTGGGGGCCTTCCTGGGCTCCTTCATATTCACCGTCTTCGACACCTTCGCGGCCACGGTCTACGACCGCGACCGCTTCAACACGCTGATCGGCATCGTGTTCCTGGTCATCGTGCTGGCCTCGCCCGATGGGGTGCTGGGGGTGGGGACAAGGCTGCGGCGCCTGCTGGGCCGCCGCGCGGCCGACAAGTGACTTTCCGCGACAACAAGCAACCACAAGGAGGAAACACCATGTCCATCATCACCACCCGCCGCGCGGCCCTTCTCGGCACCGCGGGGCTTGCGGGCGCCACCCTCGCGGCCCCCGCCATCGCGCAGCGCGCGCCCATCCGGCTCGGCGGGCTGACCACGCTGGAGGGCCCCTTCGCCACCGGCGGCCAGGACGCCTATCGCTGCGTGCAGATGGAGCTGGAGCGCATCAACTCCACCATCGGCGGGCGGCGCATCGAGTTCATCCGCGAAAGCTCCAACGCCCAGGCCGATGTCGCACTCGCCCGCGCCCGCAAGCTGATCGAGCAGGACAATGTGGATATCATCCTTGGCCCCCTCTCGGGCGCCGAGGGCATCGCGCTGCGCGACTATTCGCGCACGCTGACGGGCAAGACCATCGTCAACGGGTCTTCGGGGGCCGCGGACACGACGTTGCGCAACCCCTCGCCCAACTTCTTCCGCTTCTCGACCGACGGCACGCAGTGGATGGCGGGGCTGGGCAACCACGTCTTCCGCCAGATGAACATCCGCGAGGTGGCCGTCTCGGCCGGCGACTACGCCTTTCCCTACGCGCAGGTCTTCGGCTTCAACATCGAGTATTGCCGCGCCGGCGGGCGGGTGCAGCACTACTGGGCGCCGCTCGGCACCACGGATTTCTCGGCGCAGATCGCGCAGATCAACCGTTCCTCGGCCGGCGCGGTGGTGGTGGTGCATGGCGGCACGGACGGGCTCGCCTTCATGACGCAATACGCGCAGTCGGGCGGGAACAAGCCGCTGATCGCGGGTTCCATCATGGCGGACCAGACCATGCTCTCGGCGCGCGGGCCGCATCGCCGCGTGATGGTGGGCATGATCTCGGGCGGGCCCATCGCCGACGTGATCGACGACCCGACCTGGCGCGAATTCGTGGAGCGCTATCGCCGCCGCTGGCTGAACGAAGGGGGCTTCCAGTCGCCCTCCATCCATGGCGTGAACTACACCACCAACCTCTACGGCATCCTGCACGCGCTGCGCGAGGTGGATGGCGATCTCGGCAACAACCAGGAGGCCTTCCAGCGTGCGCTGGCGGCCGCGCGCATCACGGCACCGACGGGGGCGGCGGTGCGGCTGGATCACAACCGCCAGGCCATCTCGGACATCTTCCTCAACCGCATCGAGGAGCGCGACGGGCGGGCGCAGGTGGTGGCATTCGCCCGTGCCGAGGGCGTGAACCAGACGCTGAACACGCCGGAGCAGCAATTCCTCGCCCTCGGCGCGCCGTCGCGTGACAACCCGGGCTGCGTGCCGGCGGCCAGCTAGTTCCCCACGACGCCGCTTCGCGCCGTCGCGGGGGCCCCGGTTGGGTGCTGCTCCTGTGGGGTGGCACCGCCTCCCGAGGCTAAGCCTCGGGAGGGCACCGGGGGGCGGCGCGTGGCTTGGGCGTCCGTTGCTTCAACGTCTGTCTGCTTGGAAAGAACTGCGTGCATCCCGCCATTCGATTGACCGGCGTCAGCCGCCGCTTCGGCGCCTTGCAGGCCGTGCGTGACGTCAGCTTCGACGTCATGCCCGGGGAGCGGCGGGCCGTGCTCGGCCCCAATGGGGCGGGCAAGACGACGCTGTTCAACACCATCTGCGGCGACTTCCCGCCGACCGCGGGCCGCATCGAACTCTTTGGCACGGACATTACGCGCCTCAAGCCGCACCAGCGCACGCGGCTGGGCATCGGGCGCACCTACCAGACCTCGCTGCTGTTCAACGGGCTGTCGGTGCTGGACAACCTCTTCATCGCGGTGCGCGGGCTGCGGCCCCGCCGCTTCTCCTTCCTGCGGCCGGGGCGCGACGACCCTGGACTCGCGCAGGCGCGCGCGCTGGCCGAGCGCATGCGCCTGTCGCACCTGCTGGGCGTGGAGGTGGTGAACCTCTCCCACGGGCAGCGGCGCCAGCTCGAGGTCGGCATGGCGCTGGCGGGCGATCCGCGCGTGCTGATGCTGGACGAGCCCGCCGCCGGCCTTTCCCCCGGCGACCGGCCGGAGCTGCTGCGCCTGCTGCGCGAGTTGCCGCGCACGCTCACGCTGATCCTGATTGAGCACGACATGGACATCGCGCTGCCCGCGGCCGACATCGTCACCGTCATGAAGGATGGCGAGGTGGTGGTGGAGGCCACGCCCGACCGCATCGAGGACGACCCGGTGGTGCAGGCCATCTATCTCGGGGGCGGGCACTGATGCTGACCGTGCGCGACCTGCATGTCCGCTTCGGCCAGGCGCATATCCTGCAGGGCGTCTCGCTGGAGCTGGGGGAGGCGCCGCTCGCCATCCTCGGCCGCAACGGCATGGGCAAGACCACGCTGTGCGGCGCCATAGCGGGGCTGGTGGCGGCGAGCGAGGGCGAGGTCACGCTGGACGGCGCGCGGCTGTCGGGCCTGGCCCCCTATCGCATCGCGCGGCGCGGGGTGGCGCTGGTGCCGCAGGGGCGGCGCACCTTTCCCTCGCTCTCGGTGCATGAGCACCTGAAGTTGGTGGCGCGGCGCGGCGGCGCCTGGACCATCCCGCGCGTCTACGAGACCTTCCCGCGCCTGGCGGAGCGCCGCAACAACGGCGGCACCGAGCTGTCCGGCGGCGAGCAGCAGATGCTGGCCATCTCCCGCGCGCTGCTGATGAACCCCAAGGTCATCGTGATGGACGAGCCGAGCGAGGGCCTGGCCCCCGTCATCGTGGACCACCTGATCGGCGTGCTGCGCGACCTGCCGAAGGACGGCATGCGCCTCCTGCTGGTCGAACAGAATCTGCGCGTCGCGACCGAAGTGGCAGCGCATGTGGCCATCATGGTCACGGGGCGCATCGCCACGACCATGCCGGCGCGCGCGCTCGCCGAGGACACCGAGACGCAGCGCCGATACCTCGGCGTCGCGGCCGGCGGGCATCATTGAAGGGGAGGGGAGGATGGCCAGGGTCTACGTCATCGGCACGATGGACACGAAGGGCGAGGAGCTGCATTTCGCGGCCGGTTGCCTCAGGCGTGCGGGGGCGGAGCCGGTGCTGGTGGATGTGGGCACGCGCGGTGCGGGGCAGGGCGCCGATGTGACCGCGGCCGAGATCGCGGCGCACCACCCGGAAGGTGCCGGCGTGGTGCTGGGCCGTGACGACCGCGGCGCCGCCGTGGCCGCCATGGCGGAGGCGCTGACGCGCTGGCTCTCGGCGCGCGACGACATCGGCGCGGTGCTGGGCATGGGCGGTTCGGGCAACACCGCCCTCGTCACGCAAGCCATGCGCGCGCTACCCATCGGCACGCCCAAGCTGATGGTGAGCACGGTGGCGTCCGGCAATGTGGCGCCCTATGTGGGGCCGTCCGACCTCGCCATGATGTATTCGGTGGTGGATGTGGCGGGCATCAACGCCATCTCGCGCCGCGTCATCGCCAATGCGGCGCATGCGGCGGCGGGGATGGCGCTGAACGCGCCGCCGGCTGCCGGTGCCGCGGAAAAGCCGGGCCTCGGTCTGTCCATGTTCGGCGTCACCACCGCCTGCGTGACCATGCTGCGCGAGGCGCTGGAAGCCACCCATGAATGCTACGTCTTCCACGCCACCGGCGCGGGCGGGCAGAGCATGGAGAAGCTGGCGGATTCCGGCCTTGTCGCGGCGCTGCTCGACATCACGACGACCGAGGTGCCGGACTTCCTGGTGGGCGGCGTCTTCCCCTGCACGGAAGACAGGCTCGGCGCCGTCATCCGCACGCGCCTCCCCTATGTGGGCAGCGTGGGCGCGGTGGACATGGTGAATTTCGGCGCGAAGGAGACGGTGCCCGCGCGCTTCCAGTCGCGCAACCTCTACGTCCACAACCCGCAGGTGACGCTGATGCGCACCACGCCGGAGGAGAACCGCGCCATCGCGGAGTTCCTCCTGGCGCGGCTGAACCGCATGGAGGGCCCCGTGCGCTTCCTGCTGCCGCTGGGCGGCGTCTCGGCCATTGACGTGCCAGGCATGCCCTTCCACGACCCGGCCGCCGATGCGGCGCTGTTCGAGACCATCCGCGCGGGCTTCGTGCCTGCCCCCAACCGGCGCCTGATCGAGGTGCCGGCCGCCATCAATGACCGCGCCTTCGCCGACGCCGCGCTGGCCGCCTTCCGGGAGATCGCCTGATGAAACGCCCCACGCGCGGTGAGTTGCTGCGCAAGTTCCACGACATGGTGGCACGGCGCGAGCCCATCATCGGCGGCGGTGCCGGCACCGGGCTCTCCGCCAAGTGCGAGGAGGCGGGCGGCATAGACCTCATCGTCATCTATAACTCCGGCCGCTATCGCATGGCGGGGCGCGGTTCGCTGGCCGGGCTGCTGGCCTATGGCAATGCGAACGAGATCGTGAAGGAGATGGCGCGCGAGGTGCTGCCGGTGGTGAAGCACACGCCCGTCATCGCCGGCGTGAACGGCACGGACCCCTTCGCGCTGATGGACCACCTGCTGGACGAGCTGAAGGCGCTGGGCTTTGCCGGCATTCAGAACTTCCCGACGGTGGGGCTGATCGACGGCGTCTTCCGCGCGAACCTCGAAGAAACCGGCATGGGCTTCGGGCATGAGATCGACATGATCCGCATGGCCAACGCCAAGGACATGCTCACCACGCCCTATGTCTTCAACGCCGAGGAAGCGGCCGAGATGGCGCGCGCCGGCGCCGACATCCTGGTGCCGCATCTCGGCCTCACCACCGGCGGGGCCATCGGCGCGCAGACGGCGCTGAAGCTGGAGGACTGCCCGGCACTGATCGCCGAATGGGCCGAGGCCGCGCGGCGCGTGCGGCCGGACATCATCGTGCTCTGCCATGGCGGGCCCATCTCCTCGCCAGAGGACGCCACCTGGGTGCTGCGGAACACGCCCGGCATCAACGGCTTCTACGGCGCCTCCTCCATGGAACGCCTGCCGACCGAGACCGCGCTGACGGCGCAGACCCGCGCCTTCAAGCAGATCAGCTTCTGAGGGGAACACGCCATGGCCCGCGCCTACGCCTCCACCATCCTCGACGCGAACATCGCCACCGTCTGGTCCGTGATCCGTGACTTCAACGGGCTGCCCTCCTGGCACCCCGCCATCGCGCGCTCCGAGATCGAGGACGGGCTCGATGCCGACGTGGTCGGCTGCGTCCGCCGCTTCTTCCTCCAGGACGGGACGATGGTGCGCGAGCGGCTGCTGCACCTGTGCGACCGTACCACCAGCTTTTCCTACAATTTCGAGACGCCGGCATTTCCCGTGACGAACTACCGCGCCCGCGTGCGGCTGCTGCCGGTGACGGACACGAACCGCACCTTCGCCGAATGGGAAGCGACCTTCGACGAGGCGCCGGAGGATGCGGGGAAGTATGTGGACATCGTCTCCAACGGCGTCTTCAAGGGCGGGTGGGACGCGCTGAAGCAGGCGCTGCCAGGCCGCGCGCCGGTCGAGGCGCCGCTCTGGGCCGGCTTCCCGCCCAACAAGGTCTGGTGCAGCACGGTCATTCCCGCACCGGCCGGCGCCGTCTGGGGCATCATCCGCGACTTCGCCTCCATGGGCGAATGGCACCCCGACATCACGAAGATGCACATGCTGGGCGGGGTCCGGCCCGACAAGGTGTCCGGCACGCGCGACTTCATGTTCGGCCCCGGCCATCTGAACGAGGTGCTGCTGCACCTGGACGATGAGGAGATGAGCTACTCCTACTACATCACCAAGTCCGAGCTTCCCTGGGTGCGCTATGTCAGCGGCCCCCGCCTTTGGCGCGTGACGGACACGGACCATTGCTTCGCCACCTGGTGGGGCGACTGGGCGGCCAGCCCGCAGGACGACCTGTCGCTGATCCCGAACACTGAGCGGGACGTCTACCTGAAGGCCTATGCGACGGTGGCCGCCCGCCTGGCCGGAGGACGCTGAGATGCCGCAGGCCATCCTGATCGAGACGACCGGCGGCCCCGAAGTGCTGCGCCCCGCCGAGCATGACGCCGGCGCGCCCGGCGAGGGCCAGGTGCGCCTGCGCCAGACCGCGATCGGCGTGAACTACATCGACATCTATCACCGCACGGGGCTCTACCCGCTGCCCGGCCTGCCCGCGATCATCGGCATGGAGGGCGCGGGGGTGGTGGAGGCGGTGGGTGCCGGCGTGGACGGGCTGCGGCCCGGCGACCGCGTCGCCTATGCCTGCCCGCCCACCGGCGCCTATGCCGCGGCGCGGCTTGCTCCGGCCGCGCAGATGGTGAAGCTGCCGGACGCGATCGGTGACGACATCGCGGCCTCCATCATGCTGAAGGGCATGACGGCGCAATACCTTCTGCACGAGACGGCGCCGGTGCGCGCGGGCGATCATGTGCTGGTGCACGCGGCGGCCGGCGGCGTCGGGCTGCTGCTGTGCCAATGGGCGCGGCATCTGGGCTGCACCGTCATCGGCACCGTCTCCGCCGAGGAGAAGGCGGCGCTGGCGCGGGCGAATGGCTGCGACCACCCCATCATCACCCGCGGCGGAGGTTTCGCCGCCAGGGTGAAGGAGATCAAGGGCGGCGCGGGCTGCCGCGTCATCTATGACGGCATCGGCCGCGACAGCTTCGCGGATTCGATGGAGAGCCTCGCGCTGTGCGGCCGCCTCGTCTCCTTCGGGCAGAGCAGCGGGCCGATCGAGCCCATCGCGCCCTCGCTGCTCTCGGCGAAATCCGCGACCCTCTCGCGCCCCGTGCTGTTCCATTACACGGCGAAGCGGCCCGACCTGCTGCGCATGGCGGGCGCGCTGTTCGACGTCGTGGCCTCGGGGGCGGTGAAGGTGGCGCCGCCGGCGCGCTACGCGCTGGCCGATGCCGCGAAGGCGCATTCCGATCTTGAAGGGAGGCGGACCACGGGTTCGCTGGTGCTGGTGCCATGACCATGAAGACCATCAAGGGCCCTGCCATCTTCCTCGCGCAATTCGCGGGCGACGAGGCGCCGTTCAACACGCTCGACGGGATCGCCGCCTGGGCGGCCTCGCTCGGCTTCAAGGGGGTGCAGATTCCCTCCTGGGATGGGCGGCTGTTCGACCTGGCGAAGGCCGCCGAAAGCCGCGCCTATTGCGAGGATGTGCAGGCGACGCTGGCGAAGCACGGAATCGCGCTGACGGAGCTGTCCACGCATCTGCAAGGCCAGCTCGTCGCCGTGCATCCGGCCTATGACGCGGCCTTCGACGGCTTCGCCGCACCCGAGGTGCGCGGCAACCCCGCGGCGCGGCAGGAATGGGCGTCGGAGCAGATGCGCCTCGCGGCGCGCGCCTCGCGCAACCTGGGCCTGACGGCGCACGCCACCTTCTCGGGTGCGCTGGCCTGGCCCTTCGTCTATCCCTGGCCACAGCGCCCGGCCGGCCTGGTGGAGACGGCCTTCGGGGAGCTCGCGCGGCGCTGGCGCCCGCTGCTCGACGCCTTCGACGAGGGGGGCGTGGATGTCTGCTACGAGATCCATCCCGGCGAGGATCTGCACGACGGGGCGAGCTTCGAGATGTTCCTCGACGCGGTGGGGAACCACCCGCGCGCCAACATCCTCTACGACCCCAGCCATTTCGTGCTGCAGGCGCTCGATCATGTGGCCTTCCTCGACATCTACCGCGAGCGCATCCGCATGTTCCACGTGAAGGATGCGGAGTTCCGCCCCACCGGCCGCGTCGGCGTCTATGGCGGCTTCCAGCCCTGGGTGGACCGCGCGGGCCGCTTCCGCTCGCTGGGCGATGGGCAGGTGGATTTCAAGGCGGTCTTCTCCAAGCTCGCGGCCTTCGGCTTCGAGGGCTGGGCGGTGCTGGAATGGGAATGCTGCCTGAAGCACCCCGAGGATGGCGCGCGCGAGGGGGCGCGCTTCATCGCGGACCACATCATCCGCGTCACCGAGAAGGCCTTTGACGACTTCGCCTCCTCCGGCGCGGATGAGGCGGCGAACCGCCGCATGCTGGGCCTCGCGCCATGACGCGGCGCCTCAGGCTCGCCATGGTGGGGGGTGGGCGCGGCGCCTTCATCGGCGGTGTGCACCGCATGGCCGCGCGCCTTGATGGGTGCTTCGAGCTGGTGGCGGGGGCGCTCGCCTCGGACCCGCAGCGGGCGATAGACAGCGCGGCGGATCTCGGCATCCGCGGCTATCCCGACTTCACTTCCATGCTGGCAGGGGAGCGCGGGCGGGAGGATGGCGCGGAAGTGGTGGCGATCGTCACCCCCAACCACATGCACCACGCCCCCGCCAAGGCGGCGCTGGAAGCGGGCTTCGACGTGATCTGCGACAAGCCCCTCGCCCTGACGGTGGAGCAGGGCGAGGATCTGGTCGCGACCGTGGCGCGCACCGGGCGCGTCTTCGTCCTCACCCACAACTACAGCGGCCACCCGATGGTGCGGCAGGCGCGGGCGATGGTGCGCGCGGGCGAGCTCGGCGCCATCCGCGTCGTGCAGGTGGAATACCCGCAGGACTGGCTCTCCACCCGGTTGGAGGAGACGGGGCAGAAGCAATCCGAATGGCGCACCGACCCCGCGCGGGCGGGGCTGGGTGGTTCGCTGGGCGATCTCGGCACCCATGCGCATCATCTCGCGGAGTTCGTCACGGGCCTCGCGGTCGAGAGCGTGCTGGCCGATGTGCAGAGCTTCGTCGAAGGTCGCCGCGTGGACGACAACGCGCACCTGCTGCTGCGCTTCGCGGGCGGGGCGCGCGGGATGCTTTGGTCCTCGCAGGTGGCGCCGGGCAATGAGAACGCGCTGCGCCTGCGCGTCTATGGCGAGAAGGGCGGGCTGGCCTGGAGCCAGGAACACCCCAACCAGCTGCTCCACACCCCGCTGGGCGAGGCGCCGCGCGTGCTGGCCCGCGCGGTGGGCACGCTGCACCCCGCGGCCGCCCACGCCACGCGCATCCCGGCCGGGCATCCGGAGGGCTACCTGGAGGCCTTCGCGCAAATCTACCGCGACGCGGCCGAACAGATCATGGCGCGCCGCGAGGGCCGCCCGCCCGACCCGCTCAGCACCGCCACCCCCAATGTCGAGGACGGGCTGCGCGGCATGCGCTTCGTGGCCGCCGCCATCGCCTCGGCGCGGGCGGGCGGCACCTGGACGGTGGTGTGACCTTCCTCGGCGTGGATCTCGGCACCTCCGCCGTGAAGGCGGTGCTGCTCGATGAGGGCGGGCAGGTGCTGGCCCAGGCCTTGGCGCCCCTCACGGTGCAACGCCCACGCCCCCGATGGTCCGAGCAGGACCCGGAGGCGTGGTGGCGCGCCGCGATCCTGGCCGTGCAGGCACTGCCCGAGGCGCTGCGCGCGCGCGTCGCGGCGGTGGGCCTGTCCGGCCAGATGCATGGCGCGGTGGTGCTGGACGAAGCCGACCGCGTGCTGCGCCCGGCCATCTTGTGGAATGACGGGCGCGCGGCTGGTGAATGCGCGGCGCTGGACCAGGCCGCGCGCCGCATCGCGGGCAACCGCGCCATGCCGGGCTTCACCGCGCCGAAGCTCGCCTGGCTGCGCGCGCAGGAGCCCGAGGTCTTCGCCGCCACGCGCCGCGTGCTGCTGCCCAAGGACTTTCTGCGCCTGCGCCTGACGGGCGAGGCCGTGTCCGAGATGTCGGACGCGGCGGGCACCCTTTGGCTCGACGTGACCCAGCGGGACTGGTCGGAGGAGATGCTGGCCCTGACCGGCCTCACCCGCGCCCACATGCCGCGCCTGGTGGAGGGCAGCGCCGTCTCGGGCCGGGTGGTCAACACCGAATGGGGCATCCCGGCCGGTGTGCCGGTGGCGGGCGGCGCGGGCGACAATGCGGCGGGCGCCGTCGGGCTGGGCTGCATCGCACCTGGCCAGGCCTTCGTCTCGCTGGGCACCTCGGGCGTGGTCTTCGTGGCCGATGCGGCGCCGCGGCCCGACCCCGCGCGCACCGTGCACAGTTTCTGCCACGCCCTGCCCGGGCTGTGGCACCGCATGGCGGTGATCCTTTCGGCGGGCGGCGCCCTGGCCTGGGCGGCCTCGGTGCTGGGCGCGGACGAAGCAACCCTGGCGCGCGAGGCCGAGGCCGCCGAACCCGGCCGCGTGCTGTTCCTGCCCTACCTGGCCGGCGAACGCACGCCGCATGACGATGCCGCCGCCTGCGGCGTCTGGTTCGGGCTGGAGGCCGGCACCACGCGCGGCCAGATGGCGCGCGCCGTCATGCAGGGCGTGGCCTTCGCGCTGGCCGATGGGTTGGACGCGCTGGAGGCGGAGGGCGGCCCCATCCCGCGCCTGTCGCTCATTGGCGGCGGCGCGCGTTCGGGGCTCTGGGCGCGGCTGCTGGCCTCGGCGCTGGACCGGCCGCTGACGCTGGTGGCCGATGCCGGGGTGGGGCCGGCGCTGGGCGCGGCGCGGCTTGCGGCACTCGCCACGGGCGCCGACCCCGCCGCCATCTGCACCCCGCCCGCCACCCTCGGCGAGGCCCTTCCCGAACCCGCCCTGGCCGAGGCGCGCGCCCACTGGCGGCACCTCTACCCACTCCTGAAGCCCCTGATGCGGGAGACCGCCCGATGAGCCACATCTTCGAATTCCTCCCGCACGTGCCCTTCCTGGACCCCGGCAGCCAGGAAGAACTGGGCTATCGCCACTGGCGCCCGGAGGCGCCGGTGCTGGGCCGCAGCATGGCCGAATGGCTACGCCCCTCGGTGGCCTATTGGCATTCTTTCGTCGCCTCGGGCGCGGACCCCTTCGGCGCGGGCACGCTGCCCCGCCCCTGGGAAGGCCTGCCCGACGCCATGGAAGGCGCGCGCCAAAAGGCCGAGGCCGGCTTCGCCTTCATGGAGCGCCTGGGCCTGCCCTTCTTCTGCTTCCACGACCGCGACGTGGCGCCGGAGGGGGCCAATCTCCGCGAGGGCGCGCGCAACCTCGACGCCATGGCGGAGGTGCTGGCCGGGCACATGCAGCGCACCGGCATCAGGCTGCTCTGGGGCACGGCGAACCTGTTTTCCCACCCCCGCTACATGGCGGGGGCGGCCACCAACCCGGACCCCGAGGTCTTCGCCTGCGCCTGCGTGCAGGTGCGCCACGCCATGGAGGTGACGCAGCGCCTGGGCGGCGAGAACTACGTGCTGTGGGGCGGGCGCGAGGGCTATGACACGCTGCTCAACACCGATTTGGCGCGGGAAGATGAACAGCTCGGCCGCTTCCTGAAGCTGGTGGTGGAGCACAAGCACAAGATCGGCTTCACCGGCACGCTGCTGATCGAGCCCAAGCCGCACGAACCCACCAAGCACCAATACGACCGCGACGTGGCGACGGTGTATGGCTTCCTCGCGCGGCATGGGCTGCTGGGCGAGGTGAAGCTCAACATCGAGGCCAACCACGCCACCCTGGCCGGCCACTCCTTCGAGCATGAGGTGGGCATGGCGGCCGCACTCGGCGTGCTGGGCTCCGTGGACATCAACCGCGGCGACCCGCAGAACGGCTGGGACACGGACCAGTTCCCGACCAACGCGCAGGAGCTGGTGCCGGTGATGCTAGAAATCCTGCGCGCGGGCGGGTTGGGCAGCGGCGGCTTCAACTTCGACGCCAAGCTGCGCCGGCAATCCATCGCGCCCGAGGATTTGCTGCACGCCCATGTGGGCGGCATGGAGGCCTGCGCCGCCGCGCTGCTCTGGGCCGCGCGCATCATCGAGGATGGGCGGCTGGAGGCCGCGCGGCGGGAACGCTATGCGGGCGCGCCCTGGCCCGGCAGCCTGGCGGACATCGCGGACCGCGCCCTGGTGGAGGGGACGGAACCCCGCCCTCGCTCGGGCGGGCAGGAAAGGCTGGAGAATTTGGTGGCGCGGCTCGGCTGACTTGGCCTCGCGGCTGCTTCACGCCTTTGGTGTCGCCACCAAAGGCGACCGTACGCTATGCGGCCACAAGCCGCGCCAGCGCCGCGTCCACCCCCTCGCAGCCGTCCGCCACCGCATCGGCGCCGACGAGGCCCGCAAGCCAGGGCTGCCCCGCGAAGAGCCGCCCCGACAGCCGGATCCGCAGCGCGCGGTTGCAGGAGGCCGCGCGGAAGGTGGCGAGGCGGCGGCGCAGCGCCTCGGCCTCGTCCAGCCGGTGGAAGGCGGGGCTGAGCGAGAGATCCAGCACGTCATGCGGCGCGCGGGCCAGCCGCGCGCAGAGCGCGGCGTCGGAGGCGAAGATGTCGAACTCGTGCTGCCAACCGGACAGCCACAGCCATTCCGTGGCCAGCACGGCGCCCAGTGTGTGAATCTCCCCCGGCAGGGGCGCCACCAGCACATGCGGCGCATCCGCCCGCAGCCTTGGCACGCGCTCCCGCTGGGCAAGGTGGCGCACCCAGGACTGCATGCGGCCGAGCATGATGGTGACCTCGGCCTCCGACAGGGCATCGCGCATCCACAGATCGCCCAGGCGGCGCGCGGCGGGTTCGATGAGCGTGGCGAAGTGCCGGCGCGCGCCCTCGCGGGGCGTGAGGGAATCGAGGCCCGTCGCGGGGTCGGCCAGGGCGGTCAGCAGCGCGTCCAGCACCGCCTGCTCCGCCGGGGGCGCGGCCACGCGCCGGGCGTCGCGGCCATAGGGGTTGGTGCCCAGGCTGCCCATCAGCTCCGGCTCCTGTCCCGCATCGGCCCAGAGCCCCGCGACCAGCCGGCCGGGCAGGTGCAGCGAGGGGCAATCGGCCCGCGGGGCGCCTTCCGTGGCCAGGCGCAACTCCCATCCGGCGAAGCGGCGCGCGGCCACCGGGGTGTCGGCGATGACCTCGACCTGGTCGTGGCGGCGGTCGCGCGCGATGGCGCGCATCAGCGTGCCCACGCCGGAAGCGGGTCCTTCCAGCCATTGCAGGTAATGCGTGCCGTCCGCCAGCAGCAGCCCCGTGACGCTGGCCGACTGGTTGCGGCGGCGGGCGGCGCGCAGCATCTCGGCCAGCGGCCGTCCCGCCATCGGCAGGGCGGCGCGGCTGCGATAGACGAGGCGCGTGAGGTCCACCCCACGGAGCTGGGAAGGCGGCGATGCGAGAACCTGTTCCGCGGTCATGCGCGCTTCCTCCGGTTGGGCTGGCGGACAAGGCGGCCCGCCGATCGCCGGATGGAGCCATCGGGCCGAGACCCTGCCGGATCACCGCGTTTCGCGGCGCCCGGCATCTAGCTCACCCTGGCAAGCCCAAGGTCGCTGAGCGGCACCCCAGGTGTCAACGCGAACCGCAGCATCATCCGCGTCAGGAACGAAACGCGCGCGGATCAGAACGCGGCGCGCCAGCTTCCCTCCGCGCCGAAGCGCCAGGCCTGCCCGTCCTCCTCCAGCGCGAAGAGGTGCAGCCAGCCATTCGTGAACAGCGCGCGCACGCCCGGGTGGCGGTCCAGGATGGCGCCGATCTCGGCGCGCGGGGCGGCGATGCAGACGGTGAGGCGCAGGGGTTCATGCGCCAGCGCCTCGCCGTCATGCACCGATTGCCAGGGCAGGCCCACGCGCAGCGTGCCGCCATTGCCCTCCACCACCCCCACGCCGCCGGTGACGTTGTGCAGCAGCTTGTTGCCGCCGCCGAAGGCCTCCGGCGCCACGACCGAGCCGTGGTATTGCAGGCTGATCCAGGACGCGACCACGACGGGCGCGGTGAGGATGAGTTCCAGCACGCCGAAGCCCGCATCCCGCCGCCAGTCATAGTCGTGCAGGAAGACGCGGCCGCCGAGGTCGCGGCCGGCGGTCAGGGCGCGCGGGGCCGCGATGAAGGCCTGGCAGCCGGCCAGCCCCCATTCGGGGCGCGTCTCGGCCCAGTCGGTGGAGCGTGCGGAAAGTGCCTCGCCGCCCGGCGCGCGGGGCAGGCGCAGGGCGCGTTCCGCGCGCGCCAGGGCGCCGGCCCGTGCCAGCCAGGCCTCGGCCTGGGCCAGGGCGGGGTGCGGGCCGTGGTCGGCGGCGTAGAGCGTCACGCGGTCGCCCGTGGTGTCGTGCAGCCCGGCCAGGAACAGCGTGTCCGCCGGCACCGCGATGCCGCGCGCGGCGAGCCCCGCGCGCACCGCCTTGTCGTTCAGCAGCAGGGCCAGCAGCCGCGCGCTGACATCGCCGCGATGCCCGCCACAGGCGCCACAATGCAGCGCGCTGGCATGGGGGTTGTTCGTCACCTCCGCGCCATGGCCCAACAGCAGCACCAGCGGCGCGAAGCCCTCCGTCATGGACATGGCGCGCAGCACCGCCTCGGCCGTGGCGATGCGGGCCTCGGGCGTCAGGGATTCAGGCAGGCGGGGCGGGGGTTCGGCCTTGGCGGTGTGCTTCAGGCCCAGCGCATCGCGCAGCAGCCCGCCCGCGTGCAGAAGGCCCGCCGCTTCCACGAAGGCGAAGGAGGAGACGGCGGCCTGGCTGAACCTTCCCCAGGCGCGCTTGGCCCGCGCGCCGATGCGCGCCGGCACCTCGCCCTCCACCGCCGTGCAGCTGCGCAGGCCGGGGCGCAGCAGCACGGGCAGGCGGTTCTCCACTACGTCCGAGGCGAAGGCACGGTGCGCCACGGGCAGGCCGAAGAAGCCCGCGAAGCCCTGGGTGCGAATGCCGGCGTCGAGGGATTCCAGCGCGCGCCGCATCACCTCTGAGCGCACGTCAATGCAGAAGGCGGCTTGCAGCACGGGGCGCGTCTCGGCCGGCGCGGCGGGGGCGGCCGCCAGCTTCGCGGCCAGGGCGCGCTGCCCGGCGCGGTCGGCGGCGTCCTGCAGGATGGCGTCCAGCGCCTCCTCCGCACCGGCGGTGACGGGGGCGGCGTGGGCGTCCAGCACCTCGGCCCAGCGCGGGGCCAGGGCCTCGGCATGGGCGGCGAAGAGCGCCTCCTCCCAGACCAGCCGCGCGGCGAGCAGTTCCGCGAGCGTCGGGTCGGTGCGGCCTTCCAGCTCCGCCTCGAAGCCGCGCTGCCGGGCGAGCTGCGCCCAGCCGCCCAGCGTCATCAGCAGCCCGTGCAGCAGGGTTTCGCGCGCGGCGGCCGGCACGCCGAGGGTCGCCAGCGCGCGCGCCGTGGCGGCGGCGGCGCCGGCGGGTGTGGCGGCGACATGGGCGCAGAAGCCGGGCAGGCCCAGGATTTCGGGCGTCAGGTCCCGCAGCGCCGTGGCCCGCCAGGAGGCGTAGAGGGCGCCCCGGTGCTGCACGGGCCACAGGGCCTGCCCCGCGTCGAACCAGCTGGCGGCGAAGGCGCCCAGGCGGTCGGCGATGATGCCGGGCCAGTCGGTGCCGGTGATCTCGGCCACCAGCTCCGCGACGGTGGGCAGGGCGCGGGGCGCGGGGCGCGGGCGGGCGAGGGCCGCGTGCAGGGCCTCCAGGCTCTCGGGCCGGTGGGCGAGGGGCGCCGCCTCCAGCGCGGCGGCGAGGTCGGCCTCGGTGATGGCGCCCTGGGCGATGCGCGCGGCGAACCATTCGCGCGGCATGGTGGTGGCGATGCCGCCCACCCGGGCGAGGCGTGCGGCGGCGGTGGCGAAATCCTCGCCCACCTGGCCGAGGAAGGGGTTCACCGCGACGGTGGCCGCCAGCGGCCAGGCGGGCGGGATGGCGGCCAGCGCCCGGTCGAGGGCGGCGTCATGGCCTTGCGCGGCGTCGTGCAGGTCGAAGGGCATGGGGGCGTTCCTCAGGCGGGGTTCCGCCGCGACCAGCCGCGCAGCAGCCGGTCGGTCAGCGCGTTGATGTAGAGGCCGTTCGACAGGTGCACCCGCAGCCCGGCGGCGGCGGGGTGCTGCGCCCAGAGCGGGAAGGTGGCCTGGGCGAAGGCGGTGAGGCCGAAGCCCAGCACAGAGAGCGCCATCAGCACCCATTCCAGCGCGCCGGGCGGCGGGGGCTCGGGCAGCAACCCGGCCGTCATCGCCTCGGCCAGGCGTTGCAGGGTGAAGTAGCCGATGGCGGCGGCGGCGGCGGCGATGGAGGTGCGCAGCGTCAGCGGCACGGGCGCGGCGTCGGCGAAGCCCTGCGCCAGCAGATAGGCCACGCCCAGCACCAGGATGGCCCCCAGCGCGATGGCTTGCGGCGACTTCTCCGCGAAGCCGAAGCCGGCGCCGATCAGCACATAGAGGGCGAGTGCGGCGAGGAAGGCGCGGCCCACCGCGCGCAGGCTGGGCACGGCGACGGGGCCGGGGCGGCGGATGGCGGCCACCTTCTCGACCGCCATGCCCGCGCCCAGGAAGGCATGTGCCTTGTAGAGCGAGTGCGCCACGATGTGCAGCAGCGCCAGCGGGAACAGGGCGAGGCCGCATTGCAGCAGCATGAAGCCCATCTGCGCGATGGTGGACCAGGCGAGCGCCGTCTTCACCGCGGGCTGGGTCAGCATGACCAGCCCCGCGAAGACCGCCGTGAAGCCGCCCAGCAGGGCGAGGGCCGCCAGCACGCCGGGGGCGGCCAGCATGACATCGGCGAAGCGGATCAGCAGGAAGCCGCCCGCGTTCACGAGGCCCGCATGGAGCAGGGCGGAGACGGGGGTGGGCGTCTCCATCACCTCGGTCAGCCAGCCATGGGCGGGGAATTGCGCGCATTGCAGCAGGGCGGCCAGCGCCAGCAGGGCGGCGGCGGCGGTGGTGAGGCCCGGCGCCTCGCCCGCCCGCGCGGCGGCGTTGATGGCACCGATGTCGAGCGTGCCATGGCCCAGTGCCAGCAGCAGGGCGGCGCCGACCAGCGCGCCCTCGCCCAGCCGGGCGAAGGGGGCGCGCTTGCGGGCGGCGCGCTGGGCGCCGGGGCGTTCATGATAGAACAGCAGCAGGCGGCCGAGGCCATGGCTCGCCCCCAGCCAGGCCAGCACCAGCACCGGCAAATTGCCCGCCTGCACCAGCAGCAGGGCGGCGGCCAGCGTGGCGCACATCCAGCCGGTAAACTCGCCCTGGCGGGTTTCGCCATCGAGGTAGGTGGCCGAGAAGCGCAGCACCACCCAGCCCAGGAAGCCCACCAGCAGCAGCATGGTGGCGGAGACGACATCCAGCCGCGCCAGCGCGAGCGGCGCCGCGCCCGGCCCCGCGGCCAGCAGCAAAGCGAGGCTGGCCACCGCCACGCCCAGCGCCGCGAGGCTGGCCAGGTGGGCGGTGCGAAGGGTCTCGGCCGGGCGCAGGCCGGGACCACGGAAGGCCAGGAAGGCGGCGGCGAGCAGCGCCAGGGGCGCGAGGAGCGGAAGGAGATGGCTTGGCATGGGTCGCCGCGTAGCAACCGCAAAGATCTTAGAAAATGACATTGTTTCGACCAAAGCGTTCGTTCAAAACGAATGAATGGCCGAGCTGAACTACCACCACCTCCGCTACTTCCGCGCCGTGGCGCGCGAGGGGCACCTGACCCGCGCCGCCGCCGCGCTGAACCTGGCGCCTTCCGCGCTGTCCGCGCAGATCCGCGCGCTGGAAGAACGGCTCGGCGAGCCTCTGTTCGAGCGCAGCGGCCGGCGCCTGGTGCTGACCGAGGCCGGGCGCATCGCGCTCGCCCATGCCGACGTGATCTTCGCCGCCGGCGAGGAAATGCTCGCCACGCTGCGCCAATCCGGCCAGAGCCCGCGCTTGCTGCGCGTGGGCGCGCTGGCCACGCTGTCGCGGAACTTCCAGCTGGCCTTCCTGCGGCCGGTGCTGGGGCGGGCGGGGGTGGAGGTGGTGCTGCGCTCGGGCGGCATGGCGGAATTGCTGCGGGACCTCACGGCGCTGGACCTCGACGTGGTGCTGACCAGCGAGCCGCCTTCCGGCCCCTATGTGGCGCACCGGCTGGCGGAGGAACCCGTCAGCCTGGTGGGCCGCCCCGCACTGTTCGCCGGGCGGGTGGGGTTGGCGGAACGCCTGGCGGGCGCGCCGCTGATCCTGCCCGCGCCCGAGAGCGGGTTGCGCGCGGGCTTCGAGGCGCTGCGCGAAAGGCTGGGCGTGACGCCGCACATCGCGGCCGAGGTGGATGACATGGCCATGATGCGCCTGCTCGCGCGGGAGGGCGTGGGGCTCGCCGTGCTGCCGCCCATCGTGGTGCGCGACGAACTCGCCTCGGGCGAGTTGGAGGAAGGGGAGCGCCTGCCCGGCTTGGTGCAGCCCTTCCATGCGGTGACGCTGCCGCGCCGCTTCCCCAACCCGCTGCTGCGCGAGGTGCTGCGGGGGGCGTGAGGCGGCCGGTTGCGCCGCGCGCCACGCGGTTCCAGCATCGGTGCCTCTTCACTCCGGAGCCCGCGCGATGAAACTGATCGACCTCAGCCGCACCATCACCCACAAGATGCAGCGCCTGGTGAACCACCCGACGATCGAGGTCTATCCCTTCAGCACGCATGACGAGAAGCGCGTGGTGGACGGGTATGAATTCTCCTCCGCCACCATGGTGCTGCACATGGGCGACCATGGCGGCACGCATGTGGACGCGCCCGTGCATTTCGACGCGCGGCCGGGGGCGAAGACGATTGACGAGATGCCGCTGGAAACCTTCTTCACGGAAGCCGTGTGCCTCGACCTGACGCATGTGCCCGACCAGACGGACATCACCATCGCGCACCTCGAAGCCGCGGAGAAGGCGGCGGGCGTGGAGATCCGCAAGGGCGACACGGTGCTGCTCTACACCGGCTTCTACGCGCGCGCGGCCGGCACCGAGGGCTACATCACGGACTTCCCTGGGCTGACCAAGGAAAGCGCCACCTGGCTGGGCAAGAAGGGCATCACCGCCTTCACGGTGGAGAGCGTCAGCCCCGGCCGTCCGGGCCGCAACAATTTCGAGGTGCACCATGTCTGCCGCGACATGGGCTTCACGCATTACGAGGGCGTGGTGAACCTCGACAAGGTGGTGGGGAAGGGGCGGTTCCGCTTCATCGCCCTGCCGCTGAAGATCGCGGGCGGCACCGGCAGTCCGGTGCGCGCCTGCGCCATACTGGAGGATTAGTTCCGCTCCAACCAATCCCGCACCTGCGCGCGGAGGAAGGCGGTGTCCTCCGGAATGGGCTGGGGGTTGCCGGCGCGGTGGCCCCAGATGCTGGGGATGGGGCGCAGTTCCGCGTGGCGCAGATGGGGTAGTTCGGCCTCGTTGTCGGCCACGCGGAAGTAGAGGTCCGTCTCGCCCGGCATCAGCAGCACGCGCGCCTGGATGGCGCGCAGCGCGGCCGGCAGGTCGCCGCCATCGGCGATGTCGCCCGCCTCCCAGGTGCGGAGGTGCGCCAGCAAATCCTCGGCCGGGCGGCGGCTGAAGCGTTCCACCCAGTCGCGGCGCAGGAAGGTTTCGAGGTCCGGCGCGCCCAGCGCCGTCAGGTGCAGGTTCGCGCGATAAAAATCCTGGCTGAGCGCCCAGCTCGCATAGATGCGGCCGAAGGCGTTCATGGCGCGGGTGGGCTGGGCGGAGAAGCGGCCATTTCCTTCATATTCGGGCGCCGCCTCCAGCACCGCGATCAGGCTTTGCAGGAAGATGCGGTTGTGCACGGAGGTCCGCGCCGAGCCGCAATTGACGATGATGCGTGACACCGCCTCCGGATAGGCCGCGGCCCAGTGATAGGCCTGCTGCGCGCCCATGGACCAGCCATAGACGGCGTGCAGATGCGTGACGCCGAACACCTCCTCCATCAGCCGCTTCTGCGCGGCCACATTGTCCCAGGAAGTGACGACATCCGGCCAATGCGCGCTGTTGCTGGGCGAGGTGGAGAGCCCGTTGCCGAACATGTTCGGGATCACGATGAACCAGCGCGTCGGGTCCAGCACGCCCTCGGGCCCGATCAGCCATTCCAGGTCCGGATGCTGCGCGGAATAGGAGGTGGGGTAGAGCACCACATTGTCCCGCGCGGGCGAGAGCGTGCCATGGCTGCGCCAGGCCAGCTTCGCATCCGGCAGCACGCCGCCGCGATGGAGGGGGAAATCGCCCAGGTGGAATTCGCCCTGGTCGGTGGGCCAATCGGTCATGCGTGGGTTCCGTCGCGGAGCTTGCGGATGTGGTCGCGGTGCCAGGCGGCATAGCCCTGGTCCACATGGGCCAGGCGGTCCTTCAGCACATGATGCGCCTCGGCCAGCCGGTGGAAGGGAATGAAGGGGTAGAGGTGGTGCTCGGCGTGGTAGGGCATGTTCCACATCAGCAGCCGCACCACGGGGTTGGTCAGCATGGTGCGGGTGTTGGTCAGGCCGTTCGCGTCTTCGGAGCAGCCCGTGTGCTCGGTCAGCAAATAGAGGCGCAGCACGATCTGGCCCAGGATCTGTGGGCCGATCCAGAACCAGAACAGCGCGGCCCAGCCGAACACCAGCCCCGCGGCCAGCGCCAGCGCCACCGTCAGCGCCGAGGAGGCGCGCACCGAGGCGATGACGCGCGGCGCGGTCGCCTCGTGCAGGAAGGAATAGGCCCGCATGTCGCCGCGCCAGGCCGCGACCCAGACCTCGAACTGCGCGCGCCAATAGGCGAGGCCCAGCATCCGCGTCACGTATTCCCCGAAGCTCGCGGGCGGGGGCAGCATGAGTTCCGGATCATGCTCCGCGTCCTGGGTGTGCTTGTGATGGGCCAGGTGGAATTGCTGGTAGTAGTGCCAGTTCCGCAAAGCCGGCAGCCCGCTGATCCAGCCCACCACCGCATTGGCGCGGCGGAACTTGAAGGCCGTGTAGTGCGAGGTTTCATGGAAGGGCGCGAAGAGTGCCGCCTGGATCACGCCCGCCAGCAGCATGGCCGGCACCACCAGCACCCCGGGCGCGACCGCGATCAAGGCAGCGCTGCCCAGGATCAGGGCAAGGTGCAGGAGGGCCCGCGCCGCCCCTTGCGCGTCGGAGCGGGCGGCGAGGTGCATCATGTCGCGCGGGCGCGGCGCGTCGAGCGTGGTGCTCATGGGGGCAAGCCTTTCAGTGCGGGCGGTGCCATGCAAGCGGCGCGCCGCGCCGGGCAAGCCGCGCGCCGCGCCACGCCGGGCGGTGGCACCCATGCGCCGGGGGCGATGCCTCGCGCGCTTCAGGCCTCCTACAAGGAAGCGGCAATGCCCAGGGAGGAACAGAATGAAGCACATCACCACGCCCCAGATCCGCGCGCGCAAGGGGGGCGAGCCGTTGGTCTGCCTCACCGCCTATACCGCGCAGACGGCGAAGCTGCTCGACCCGCATGTGGACCTGCTGCTGGTGGGGGATTCGCTGGGCATGGTCGTCTATGGCTTCGACAGCACCCTGCCCGTGACGCTCGAGATGATGATCGCCCATGGTGCCGCCGTGGTGCGCGGCGCGCGGCGCGCCTGCGTGGTGGTGGACATGCCCTTCGGCACCTACCAGGAAAGCCCCGAACAGGCCTTCCGCAACGCCGCGCGCATCCTGGCCGAGACGGGCGCGGATGCGGTGAAGCTGGAAGGCGGGGAGGAGATGGCGGCCACCGTGCGCTTCCTCACCACGCGCGGCGTGCCGGTCTGCGGCCATGTGGGCCTGATGCCCCAGGCGGTGAACACGGCGGGCGGCTTCAAGGCCACCGGCCGTTCGGAGGAGGAGGCCGCGGGCGTGGCGCGTGACGCCGCTTCCATCGCGGAGGCCGGCGCCTTCGCCGTCGTGCTGGAAGGCACGGTGGAGCCGGTGGCGGCCGCCATCACGGCGGCGTTGCCCGTTCCCACCATCGGCATCGGCGCCTCGGCCGCCTGCGACGGGCAGATCCTGGTGACGGATGACGTGCTGGGCCTCTTCCGCGACTTCACGCCGCGCTTCGTGAAGCGCTACGCGGAGCTGTCCACCCAGGTGACGGCGGCGGCCGAGGCCTATGCCCAGGATGTGCGCGCGCGCCGCTTCCCGGGGCCGGAGCATTGCTTCCCGCCGCCGAAGAAGGGGTAACGCGGGGCCACGGCGTCAGGCGGGCGGGCCGCCCAGCGCCGCCAGTTCCTTCTCCAGGGCCGCGATCTCGGCGCGCAGCTCGTTCAGGTAGTTGTCGCGCTGCGCGATTTCGGCCTCGGTCTTGAGCTTCCAGCCATAGGCGGTGGTGATGTCCTGGCGCTTCTTCCGGATCAGGTCGCGCAGGTCCAGGCGCCGTTGCAGGTGCTCGGGCGGCTCGGCCTCGGCCGGCGGGGCGATGGGCGGCAGGGCGGGCGGGGCCACGGGCGGTGGCTCGGGCGGCGGGTCGGTCGCCCAGAGCGCGCCGCCGGCGGCCGTCGCCTCGAAGAGGGTGATGAGGGAGGGCCAGCGCATCATCCGGCTGGCGGGCACGGGGCGCGGCGGTCCGCTGCCCTGGCCGCCGCGCAGGGTCCAGCCGGGCTGGCCGGCGCGTCGCCCCTCGGCCGCGCGGGCGAAGCGGGCGGCGATGCGGGGGCCGTAGGTGGCGCGCAGCCAGGTCTCGACCTCGGCCAGGCCGGGCGCGTGGGGCAGGGTGCGGCGATGCGCCCGCCAGCCGCGCATCACCTCCCGCGCGTCGAGCAGGGTTTCCAGGGCCTCATAGGCGCGGTCGCTGAAGGGCTCGGCCAGCCAGAGGCCGGCCCAGCGCAGCGCGTAGCGCAGGCGGAACAGGGCCTCCGCCAGCAGGGCGGGCAGCCCGCCCCAGCGCCACAGGCCCCAGCCGAGGCCGGCGGCGAGGGCGAGCCCGCCCTCCAGCGCCTCGACCGTGCCGAAGCCGAGGCCGGCCGCGCCATAGAGGGTGGCCATGGCGGCCAGCGCATCGAGCAGCAGCAGCACAAGGGCGCGCAGCTTGCCCCGCGCGCTGACGCGGGCGCGGCGGCGCGGCCGGCCGGAGGGGCGGGCGGGGGTGCCGAGCATCGCCTTGGACTGCGCCAGCAGGGCCGCGATGTCGGCGCGGCTTTCCGCGAGGCCGCTGCGCTCCAGCGCCGCCACCAGCCGTTCGAGCTCATCCCTGTTCGCCGCGGCGCCAGCCGGCATGGCCACCTCCTGCCGAGCCAGCTATGCCCTGGCAGGGATGAGGCTTTGGTTAAGGCGCATGGCGCGGCTTGCATGCGGCGGGGGGATGGCCTATGGCGCCCCATTCCACGGCCGGGCCGCCATCGCGGCCTGCCGCATTCCCGAGAGCGCGCGCCATGAAGTCCGACACCCATCCCGCCTATCATGAGCTGAACGTCATCATGACCGACGGCACGACCTTCAAGACCCGGACCTGCGCGGGCAAGCCGGGCGACACGCTGCGCCTCGACATCGACCCGAAGAGCCACCCCGCCTGGACCGGCGTGCAGCGCATCATGGACACCGGCGGCCAGGTGGCGAAGTTCAACAAGAAGTTCGCCGGCATCGGGATGGGCAAGAAGAAGTAAGGCCCGTCGCGCGCCCCCCTTGAAACGGGGGGCGCGGAAAAATACCTCCTGCGGTGCCGGGGTGCCTGATGGGCCCCGGCGTGGACCGGAAGCGGCGCCGCCCTGGTGGGGCGCCCTGGACGGCCACCCCACACGGACCTTGCTTTGCAGGAGGTTCAGCGATGAACGCTGTTGATTTCTCTCCCCTTCTCCGCACCGCGATCGGCTTTGACCGCTTCGCCCGCATGCTGGACGGCGCGCGCCTCCAGCCCGAGGCCCAGGCCTACCCGCCCTACAACATCGAGATGACCGGCGATGACAGCTATGTGCTGACCATGGCCGTGGCCGGCTTCGGCCCCGAGGACATCGAGGTGGTGCTGCGCGAGGACACGCTGCATGTCAGCGGCAAGGCGGCCGAACAGCCGGGTGAGCGCCGCTACATCCATCGCGGCATCGCCGGCCGCGCCTTCGAGCGCCGCTTCGTCCTGGCCGACCATCTGGTCGTGCAGGGCGCGCGGCTGGAGAACGGCCTGCTGCACGTGGCCCTGAAGCGCGAGGTGCCGGAGGCGCTGAAGCCCCGCCGCATCGCGATCGAGGCGGCCGCACCCGCCACGCGGCCGGTGCTGGAACAGCAGGCGGCCTGAGCGCCTGACGCGACCGGGCCGGGGGGCGACCCCCGGCCCTTTTCATGCCTGGCGGCGAAAAAACGCCTCGGCCGCCTGGCGCTGGGAGGCGCGGGCCGCGATGGCCTGTTCGGCACGGGCGATTTCGGCCTGCAATTGCGTGATGTAGTCGCGCAAATCCGTCTCCGACCATTCGGCCAGTGCCGCCGGGGTGAAGTTTTTATGTGGTTTCGAGGGCGCATCTTCATCGAGCATGGTGATGGGCTTTCGTTTCAGGGCTTGGCCCAATGCGGGGCTACCACTATAGGGCTTCTCACAGTCGGCCGCGTGCCCCCAGTGTGCTTCGCTGTGTGCGTGCCCCGCGGCGCGCACTGCAATTCTGATGGTGTCCTTTTCCGGGCGCCGACCTGACGGATGACCCCATGGCCCAACCCCTCATGCCCAAGGCCACCGCCGTGTGGCTGATCGAGAAGACCTCACTTTCCTTCGAGCAGATCGCGGATTTCGTGCAGATGCACCCGCTGGAGGTGCAGGCCATCGCGGATGGCGAGGTGGCGCAGGGCATCATCGGCTATGACCCCGTGGCGAACGGGCAGGTCTCGCGCGAGGACATCGCGCGGTGTGAGGCGGACACCTCCGCGCGCCTGTCGCTGGCGCCCAATGCCGTGCCCCAGTCCAAGTCGCGCGGGAAGGGCGGGCGCTACACCCCTGTGGCCAAGCGCAATGACCGTCCGGACGGCATTGCCTGGCTGCTGCGGAACCACCCGGAGCTGTCCATCGCGCAGGTGGCCAAGCTGCTGGGCACCACCAAGGAAACCATTGAGAAGGTGCGCGACAAGACGCACTGGAACAGCCCGAACATCAAGGCACGTGACCCCGTGATCCTGGGGCTGTGCACCCAGAGTGCGCTGAACGTCGCCGTCACGGCCGCGCAGGAACGGCTGAAGGCCGAGGGCAAGGCCGTCCCCGCGCCGCTGCCCGTGGGCACCGACGCGGAGTAGCAAGGCGCCGCGACCTTAGCCTGGCGGCTGATCCACGCCTTCGGTGGTGACCACCGAAGGCGGCCAGCCGCTAGTTCGCGCGGCGCAGGCGTTCCATTTCTTCCTTCAGTTGAAGCTTTTCCCGCTTCAGGCGGGCCAGCGCTCCATCATCCGGCCGGGGGCGGGCGCCCTCCTGGGCGATGCGCTGTTCAAGGTTGGCGTGACGGGTCTCCAGGGCATTCAGCCTCGGGGCATGGATCATCGCGTATCCTCTTCCATCCGTGGGCTCCTTCCCGGGGCGCCGCCGGCCAGGCCGGAGGCGGGGATCGCCGCATGGGGGAACCGGTCATGCGGCCCGGGTCGCGTGCCAGTGCTGCTGTTGCACCGCCACCCTGGCATGCTATCCCGAAGCCTGCCCGCGACGCGATGTTTTTTGCGTTAACGGGCCCGGGTGAAACCAGGGGTGGCCTCAGGACGTGATGCTCGAAGACCGCGAAGCCCTGCTGCGCCGCCTGCACGAACTCCGCAGCGAACACCGCGACCTCGACACGGTGATCGCGCGGCTGGATGGCAGCCTGGGCGACCAGCTCCAGCTTGTACGCCTCAAGAAGCGCAAGCTGAAGCTGAAGGACGAAATCGCCTGGCTGGAGAGCCAATTGGTGCCGGATATCATCGCGTGACCAACGACACTGCCCCCCTGGTGGGCGTCATCATGGGCAGCCGCTCCGACTGGGAGACGATGCGCCACGCCGCCGAGACCCTCTCGGCACTCGGCGTGCCGCACGAGACACGGGTGGTCTCGGCCCACCGCACGCCCGAACGCCTGTTCGACTACGCGCGCGGCGCGGCGGGGCGGGGGCTCAAGGTCATCATCGCGGGCGCGGGCGGGGCGGCGCACCTGCCCGGCATGGCCGCCAGCATGACGGCGCTGCCCGTGCTCGGCGTGCCGGTCGAATCCCATGCGCTGAAGGGCATGGATTCGCTGCTCTCCATCGTGCAGATGCCCGGCGGCGTGCCGGTGGGGACGCTGGCCATCGGCCGGGCGGGCGCCATCAATGCGGGGCTGCTGGCGGCCTCCATCCTGGCGCTGTCCGATGCGGCGCTGGCGGCAAGGCTCGGCGCTTGGCGGGCCGCGCAGACCGAGGGCGTGCCGCATGACCCGGCCTGAGCCGCTGCCGCCGGGCTCGACCATCGGCATCCTGGGCGGCGGACAGCTGGGGCGGATGAGCGCCATGGCCGCAGCCCGCCTGGGCTACCGCGCCCATGTCTATGCCCCGGACGCCGATTCGCCGGGCATGCAGGTGGCCGCCGCCCGCACGGTCGCACCTTATGAAGATGTGGCGGCGCTGCACCGCTTCGCCGCGGAGGTGGATGTCGTCACCTTCGAATTCGAGAACGTGCCCGCCGCGACCCTGGCCGCGCTGGAGGGCAGGGTGCCCTGCCGCCCCGGCCTGGGCGTGCTGGCCATCGGCCAGGACCGCGTGCGGGAGAAGCGCTTCCTGGCCGAGGCCGGCGTGCCCGTCGCCCCCTGGGCCGAGGTGGGCAGCGAAGCGGAACTGCACGCGGCCGTGGCGCGCATCGGCCTGCCCGCCGTGCTCAAGACCACGCGCATGGGCTATGACGGGCGCGGCCAGGCGGTGCTCCGCACGCCGGAGGACATCGCCCCCGCCTATGCGCGGCTGGAGCCCAAACCCTTGATCCTGGAGGCCTTCGTGCCCTTCGCGGGCGAGGTCTCGGCCATCGCGGCGCGGGGCGCGGATGGCACCGTCGTGGTGTATGACGCGGTGGAGAACCACCACCGCCATCACATCCTCGACCTGTCCTTCGCCCCCGCCCGGGTGCCGGAGGCCACCGCGGCGGCCGCACGGGAGAATGTGCGCCGCGTGGCCGAGGCGCTGGACCTTGTGGGAATCGTGGCGCTGGAGATGTTCCTGCTCGCCGACGGAACCTTGCTGGGGAATGAGATCGCGCCCCGCCCCCACAATTCCGGCCACTGGACCATGGATGCCTGCCTGTGCGGGCAGTTCGAGCAGCATGTTCGCGCGGTGGTTGGGTTGCCGTTGGGCCCTGCAACCCGGCACGCCGATTCGGTGATGCGAAACCTGGTCGGCCCCGAAGGCTTGGCCGCCTGGCCGGAGATGGTCGCCGCACCCCAGGTGGTGGCCCATTGGTATGGCAAGGAAGAGGCGCGGGCAGGGCGTAAGCTGGGTCACGCCAACCTGCTGCTTTCCTTGGGGAAAATATCTTCCCTCGAAAAAGGGTGGCGGCCAGGTGGCTGGTAGATGAACCACCTGTTGCCTGGGCGCCATCATGACTGTGGTGTTTCTGCCACATGTGCGTGAAATGCCCTACGGGGTGCTACAACTAACCGATGCCCGGTGTTATTGTCATACTACGCAGCGGGATGGTGGTGCTCGTCACGGGTCTCTCACGCCGCGACCGGATAACAAGCGTGTTTCAAGGAGAAGCAAAGATGAGCTTCAAGAAGGCCCTTCTCGCGGCGACCGTGCTGTCGCTGCCCGTGGCCGCCCAGGCCCAGACCATGCCCGTGACCGGCCTCTATGTCGGCGCCGGCGTCGGTGCGAACTACAACCAGGACCGCGTCCAGCGCCTGGCCGGCGAGAGCGCCGTGGTCCGCTCCGACGTGGGCGTCGCCGCGGTGGGCGCCGTGGGCTGGGGCTTCGGCAACGGCATCCGCGCCGAGGTCGAGGCGAACTTCCGCTGGAATGCCGTGAACCGCCTCAGCGGCTCGGGCTCGCGCGCTCCGAACGCGGGTGGCAACATCTACCAGTACGGCGTGATGGGCAACGCCTACTATGACTTCTACAACCTCGGCCTGAACCTGGGTGGCTTCAACATCACCCCGTATGTCGGCGCCGGTGCCGGTTACGTGTGGAGCGACTTCAACCGCGTCCGCGCCTCCGACGCGACGGGCGGCATCGTCGCCAACAGCCGTGACGGCCGCTTCGCCTACCAGGCGATCGTCGGTGCGGCCGTCGGCATGGACGCCCTGCTCCCCGGCCTGTCGCTGACCACCGAGTACCGCTTCATGGGCACGCTGGAGCCCTCCGTGACCTTCGTGGGCACGGGTGACCTGGCTGGCCAGCGTTCGGTGTTCAAGGCCGAGAACTACAACCACTCGGTCCTGGTCGGCCTGCGCTACGCCTTCAACACGCCGGCGCCCGCGCCGGTCGTGGCCCCGGCGCCCGCCCCGGCCCCGGCCCCGGCCCGCACCTTCCTGGTCTTCTTCGACTGGGATCGCGCTGACCTGACCGACCGCGCCCGCCAGATCATCGCGGAGGCCGCCACCAACGCCCGCACCGTGTCCTCGACCCGCATCGAGGTCTCGGGCCACGCGGACCGCACCGGTGCCGCCGCCTACAACCAGCGTCTGTCGGTGCGTCGCGCCGAGGCGGTGGCCGCCGAGCTGGTGCGCCGTGGCATCAACCGGAACGAGATCACGATCCAGGGCTTCGGCTTCGATCGTCCGCTCGTCCCGACCGCCCAGGGCGTGCGCGAGCCGCAGAACCGCCGCGTGGAAATCGTCCTGCGCTAATCGCAGGGCCTTCCAAGGCTGGACTTGGGAAGGGGCGCCGAAAGGCGCCCCTTTTCTTTTGGGCACGCCCCAGCCCCCCACTGGCACAAAAAAAGGCGGCCCCTGGAGGCCGCCTTCCGTCCGTGGGCCGAATGGCCCGCCGTGAAGCCGTGGTCAGCGCGCGCTGGCCCGCTGCTGCCGCGCCGGCGGCACAGGGCAGTTGTCGGTGGTGATGGGCTGCGGGATGCTCGCCCGCTGCGTGATGGCCGCGAGGTCCGCGAGCGAGGAGGCGCCCATCGCCTGCTGGAACAGCGGCAGCTGGTTCTGGCAGAAATGCGAGCCCTGGGTGATGCCGACCTGCATCTGGTTGTTGGCCAGGTTCGTGATGTACTGGTCCATCTCGCGCTGCGCCTGGCGGCCCGAGGCCCGCTGGTAGTAGCCCGTGACCCCGCGGTGCGCTTCGCCCAGCTGGCTGCGGAAACGCGTCACGAAAGCGTTGTAGCTGTCGTGCTGCTGGCAGGAGAGCGCCACGACCATCAGCTGGCTTTGCAGCGCGCGGATGTCGAACGCCGTCCTTTCCGCCGGCCGCAGGCAGGTGGCGAGTGCCAGGCTCGGCACGGCCATGACGGCGGCGATGCCGCCCATCAGCATGAATTTGCGCGCCATGGCGCTATCCCCCGAAAGAAAGATCCCCTGCCTTGAAGCCGCCATTCGGCGCGCGACTCGGCATCCCACCGAAAGCTTTACAGGGAACTCATCCCCGCGCGAAGCCTCTTCATGCATGTTCTTGTTTTGGCTTGGGTTTAGGTAGCTCCGACAGGCGCCGATCCAGGAATTCCAGCACATCTTCCATCTCGGGCGCCTGTGGGCGCATCCAATAGGCCAAGGTGGCGGTGTAGATCGCGGCCACCGTGGCGCGGCGCGTGTACCAGGAGAAGTCGGCCGAGCTGTCGCCGGCCGCATACCAGATGGAAGACGCCGTGTTGGCCGTGCAGCGCAGCGCCACGGGGATGTTCCAGGGCAGGGCCAGCAGGGCGGTGGCCGCACGCAGGGCCTCGCGGTCCGGCTCGGCCGCGCGCAGGCGCAGCTCGATGACGCGGCGGATGCGCTGGGGGGTGCGGAGCGCGGTCATGTCCTCGGCCGCCGCTTCCTCTTCCATGCGGCGATCGGCCAGCGCGCACCAGGCCTCCACCGCGCCCGCCACGCCGCGGGGAAAGGCGTTGTCGAGCATCTCCGCGGTCTCGCCCTGGTCCTCCAAGGCGCGGCGCAGCGTCTCGCGCGTCCAGCCGATGTGGTTGGCCCGGGCGACGGCGGCGAGGATCAGGGCGTCGTCGGTCATGGCGCATCTCCGCGCGCGGCTTCGGCCGCGCGGGCGAGTTCCTCGGTGAAGCCGAGCATCGAAAGGTCCTCCATGCGCATCAGGTAGAAGATGCCGTTCAGATGGTCATTCTCGTGCTGAAGAACACGGGCGGCGAAGCCCTCCGCCTCGCCCGCGACGCGATTTCCTTGGGCATCCTGCCCGGACCAGGCGAGGCGGGCGAAGCGTGGCACCTGGCCGCGCAGCCCGGGGATGGAGAGGCAGCCTTCCCAGCCCAGCTCCATGGCGTCGTCCAGCGGCGTCAGTTCGGGGTTGAAGAGCACGTTCAGCGCCGGCCCGTCCCGCCAGAGGAAGAGGCGCAGCGGCACGTGCACCTGGGGCGCCGCCAGGCCCACGCCGCCGGCATCGGCCAGGGTCTCGGCCATGTCGCGCACCAGGCGGCGCATGTCGGGGGTTGTGGGGTCCGGCACGGGCGCGGCCTCTCCCAGCAGCACCGGGTGGCCCATGCGGGCGATCTTGAGAATGGCCATGGGAACCTCCGTTGACGCGTTTGGCCACAGGAAAGGGGTTTGCGCGAGGGGGGTGGCTATGTTATCTGCATTGCAAGGCACGGGGCGCTTTCGCGCCCACGGGCCTTTTCCACGTTGATCGGCCAAAGCGCCAACAGGAGATTCGCCCGCGTGCAAGTCGTCGTCCGGGACAACAATGTTGATCAGGCGCTCAAGGCGCTCAAGAAGAAGCTGCAGCGCGAGGGTGTGTTCCGCGAGATGAAGCTTCGCCGCCACTACGAGAAGCCGAGCGAGCGCCGCGCCCGTGAGGCCGCCGAGGCTGTTCGTCGCGCCCGCAAGGTGGAGCGCAAGCGGCTGGAGCGCGAGGGCTTCTAAAGCCCCCTCTGCCTGATATCGCACGCGGACAGGGCGCCACCTTCGGGTGGGCGCCCTTTTTGCGTTAGGCCGGAAATGGAAAAAGGGGCGCCCCCCAGAGAGGAGCGCCCCAAGACGTTCAGAGCTGGCTATGAAGGATCCGGCCGCATTGCGGCCGGCGCGCCGCCCGACTGACCTTACCGGCCGCACACCAGCGGCGCGGCGAAAGCCAAGGCGGCGGAGCCGCCGCCCGGCGTTTGAGGGCACAAAAAAGCTTTGCAGCGCCTCAGCGCTGCAAAGCCTGCACGATCTCCTGCGTCACCTTCTTCGCGTCGCCGAACAGCATCATCGTGTTCGGGCGGAAGAACAACTCGTTCTCCACGCCGGCATAGCCGCTGGCCATGCCGCGCTTCACGAAGAACACCGTCTTGGCGCGCTCCACGTCCAGGATGGGCATGCCGTAGATGGCGCTGGACTTGTCGGTCTTGGCGGCCGGGTTGGTGACGTCATTGGCCCCGATCACATAGGCCACGTCCGCCTCGGCGAATTCGGGGTTGATCTCCTCCAGCTCATGCACCTCGTCATAGGGCACGTTCGCCTCGGCCAGCAGCACGTTCATGTGGCCGGGCATGCGGCCGGCGACGGGGTGGATGGCGTAGCTGACCTCCACGCCCTCCTTCTTCAGCAGGTCCGCCATTTCGCGCACCACCTGCTGGGCCTGGGCGACGGCCATGCCATAGCCGGGCACCACGATGATCTTGCCGGCGTTCTTCATGATGAAGGCCGCGTCCTCGGGGCTGCCGGCCTTGACCGGGGCACGCTCGCCCCCGCCGCCGGCCGCCGCCGCGCCGCTGTCCGAGCCGAAGCCGCCCAGCAGCACGTTGATGATGGAGCGGTTCATCCCCTTGCACATGATGTAGGAGAGGATGGCGCCCGAGGCGCCCACCAGCGCGCCGGTCACGATCAGCAGCAGGTTGCCGATGGTGAAGCCGATGCCCGCCGCCGCCCAGCCCGAATAGCTGTTCAGCATGGACACCACCACCGGCATGTCCGCGCCGCCGATCGGGATGATCAGCAGGAAGCCCAGGCCAAAGGCCAGGATCGCGATCATCCAGAACAGGGTGGGCGAACCGGTGGCGACGAAGAGGATCACCAGCAGCAGAAGAAGGATGCCCAGCCCCGCGTTCAGCTTGTGCTGGTTCGCGAAGAGGATGGGCGCGCCCGACATGCGGCCATCCAGCTTGAGGAAGGCGATGACCGAGCCCGAGAAGGTGATGGCCCCGATGGCCAGGCCCAGCGACATCTCGAGCAGCGAGGCCCCCTTGATGTTCCCCGGCACGCCGATGCCGAAGCTCTGCGGCGAGTAGAGCGCGGCCGCCGCCACGAAGACGGCCGCCATGCCCACCAGGCTGTGGAAGGCCGCCACCAGCTGCGGCAGCGAGGTCATCTGGATGCGGCTCGCGATGATCGTGCCGATCGAGCCGCCGATGGCGATGCCCGCGATGATCAGGACGAAGCCGCCGAAATCCATGCCGGAGTTCAGGATGGTGGCCAGGATGGCGATGCCCATCCCGATCATGCCGTACTGGTTGCCCTGGCGGGAGGTCTCGGGGTGGGACAGCCCGCGCAGCGCCAGGATGAACAGGACCGAGGCGGCGAGGTAGGCGAGGGTGGCGATGGTGGCCATGGCTGCCTCAGCCCTTCTTCTTCTGGAACATGGAGAGCATGCGGCGCGTGACGAGGAAGCCGCCGAAGATGTTCACCGAAGCGAGGGTGACGGCGAGCACCCCAAAGAGCCGTGCCGCATCGCTCTCAGCCGCCGCGGCGGCGAGGATGCCGCCCACCACGATGACGGAGGAGATGGCGTTGGTGACGCCCATCAGCGGCGAGTGCAGCGCGGGCGTCACCGACCACACCACGTAGTATCCGACGAAGCAGGCCATCAGAAAGATGGTCAGCATCAGCAGGAAGGGTTCCACCACCTGGGCCACGGGGGCGGTGGCCTCGGCGGCGCGGCGGGCGAAGTCCGCCAGCTCGGCGGCGCGGGCCGAAAGCTCGGCGGCGCGGTTGGCCAGTTCCGTCTGGGTGCTCATGGGGGTCTCCGTCAGGCCGCGGGGGCGAACATCTTGTGGACCACGGCGCCGCCGCGCGTCAGCGTGACACCCTGGACGATGTCGTCCTCGGGCGGCAGCTTGGGCGCCTTCGCGTCCTTGTCCCAGAAGGTGGTCAGGAAGGTGAGCAGGTTGCGCGCGTAGAGGGCGCTGGCGGCGGCGGGGATGCGGCCGGGCCAGTTGGTGAAGCCCAGGATCTTCACGCCATTGTCCGTCAGGTAGGACTGGCCGGGCTTGGTCAGCGCGCAATTGCCGCCGGCATCGGCCGCGATGTCCACGATGACGCTGCCGGGCTTCATGGAGGCGACCATGGCCTCCGTCACCAGGGTGGGCGCCTTGCGGCCCTGCACCAGCGCGGTGCAGACCACGACGTCCTGCTTGGCGATATGGGCGGCCACCACCTCAGCCTGCTTGGCGTAGAATTCGGCGGAGAGCTGCTTGGCGTAGCCGCCGGCGGTCTGGGCGGCCTTGCTCTCCTCGTCCTCGTAGCCGACGAAGCTGGCGCCGAGGGATTTGATCTCCTCCTTGGCGGCGGGGCGCACATCGGTGGCCGAGACGCGGCCGCCGAGACGCCGGGCCGTGGCGATGGCCTGGAGGCCCGCCACGCCCGCGCCCATCACGAAGACATTGGCGGCGGGCACCGTGCCGGCCGCCGTCATCAGCATGGGGAAGCCGCGGTCGAAGGCGGCAGCACCCTCGATCACGGCGCGGTAGCCCGCCAAATTCGCCTGGGAGGAGAGCACGTCCATGCTTTGCGCGCGGGTGATGCGCGGCAGGAGCTCCATGGAACAGGCATCCACCCCGGCCGTCGCGAAGGCCCCTGCCGCGGCGGCATCGGCCTGGAGCGTGCCGATCAGCAGCGCGCCCTGCGGCAGGGGCGCCTCCGGCGCGCGGACGGTGAAGACGATGGCGGCGCCCGCCACGGTGGCGGCGGCATCGGGCGCCAGGGTGGCGCCGGCGGCGGCGTAATCCGCGTCCGGCAGGCCGGAGGCCAGGCCCGCACCCTGCTGCACCGTGACATCGAGACCGAGGGCGATGAGTTTCTTCACCGTCTCGGGCGTCGCCGCCACTCGGCTTTCGCCGGGCTTCGTCTCCTTCAGGACCGCAAGGCGCATCAGGCCATATCCCCCGTTGAATGGTCGGCTATTTGTCCGGACGCTGCATATGCACGCTGCGGCCCCAGGCGCAAGACGTTGCGTTCATGTCACGTGGCGAAGAACCTGCCGCCAGACCCGCAGGAAATTGCCGGACCAGAGCAGCCCGATCTCGCGCGGGCCATAGCCGCGCCGGGCCAGTTCCGCGGTGATGGCGGCACTTTCCCCCGCATGCATCCAACCCTGCACCCCGCCGCCCCCGTCGAAATCGGACGAGATGCCGACATGGTCCAGGCCGATGCGCCGCACCGCATGGTCCACATGGTCCACCAGATCCGCCACCGTCGCCTGGGCCGCGCCATTGGGGGGTGCCGCCTTCAGGAAGGAGGCCACGGCCGTGATCTGCGCCACGCCCCCGCAGGCGCGGATGGCGTCGAGCTGCTCATCATCCAGGTTGCGCGGGTGGGCGTTCAGCGCGGCGCAGGCGGTGTGGGTGACGGCGAGGGGCGCGCGGGAGGCCTCGCAAGCCTGCATCATGCCGGCCTTCGACACGTGCGAGCAGTCCAGCATCAGCCCCACGCGGTTCATCTCCGCGATGGCGGCGCGGCCCAGCGCGGTCAGCCCGCCATGCTCCTCCTCGGCATCGCCCAGGTTCTTGCGCGGGCGGGCGCTGTCGGAGAGGGCGTTGTGCCCATCATGGGTCAGCGTGAGGTAGATGGCCCCCAGGCGCCGCCACAGCGCGATGCGGCCGAGGTCATGCCCCATGGCATAGCCGTTCTCCACCGCCGAGAGCACGGCGGGCACGCCGGCGGCGAAGGCGGCCTCCACCTCGTCGGGGGTGGCGCAGAAGCGGGCGGTGCTGCCGTCCGCGCGGTCGCGGATGTGGCGCAGCATGGCCTCGGCGCGGGCGGCGGCGGCCGCGTGGCCCACATGGTCGCGCGGGCCTTGCGCCACATAGGCGATGAAGACGGCGGCCGACATGCCGCCCTCGCGCATCTTGGGCAGGTCCACGCAGCGGTCGGTGTGGGAAAGCCAGTCCGGCGGGTCGGGCCAGCGGATGTCAATGTGCGTGTCGAGGATCAGCGGGTTGTTCGTGTTCATCGGCCGAAGCCTGACAGGAAACGGGCCAGCAGGTCACCCAGGATGTCGCAATTGTAGCCGCCCTCCTGGCAGATGGCGGTGGGCAGGCGGAGCGCGCCGATGGCCTGGCCCGCGCGGGCGAAGCCGTCCGCCGTCACCTTCAGCGCGGCCAATGGTTCATGCTCGCTGGCGTCGAAGCCCAGCGCCACCACCAGCGCGTCGGGCGCGAAGCCGCGCAGTGCGGCCAGGCCCTGTTCCAGCGCGGCCAGCCACCCTTCGTCGCCGGTGCCGAAGGGCTGGGGCAGGTTGAGGTTGAAGCCCGCCCCCGCGCCGCCCCCCGTCTCGCCCGCGAAGCCCACATACCAGGGGTAGTAGCGGGAGGGGTCGGCGTGGAGGGAGACGGTCAGCACATCCGGCCGCTCCCAGAAGATGCCCTGGGTGCCGTTGCCGTGGTGGCTGTCAATGTCGAGCACGGCCACGCGCGCCGCCCCCGCATCGCGCAGCCGCTGCGCCGCCAGGGCCGAGTTGTTGATGTAGCAATGCCCGCCCGCCCGCGCGGCATAGGCGTGGTGGCCGGGCGGCCGGCAGAGGGCATAGGCGTCGCCGCCCCCCGCCGCCACATCGGCCGCGGCCAGGGCGCAGGCGGCGGCGCCGAGCGAGGCCTCCCAGGTGCCCGGCCCGATGGGGCAGGCCGTGTCGGCGGTGAAGATGCCGGTGCGGGCCGTGATGTGGGTGGGGGCGAGCTGCGCCTGTTCCAGCATTTCGGGCGTGGGGTGGATGTTGGCGACGACCTCGGGCCCGGCCTCGGGCAGGGAAGCCCATTCGGCGGCGGCGGATTCCAGGAAGTCGAGATAGGCCTGGCTGTGCAGCCGGGCGAGCGCGGCCTTGCCCGGCGCGGCCACCGCTTCCGGCGTGAGGCCCAGCCGCGCCAGGCCCTCCCGCAGCGAGGCGGCGCGGGCCGGAATTTCGTAGTTGGCCCGCAGCGCCCCGCGCATCAGGAAGAATTTCGGGTGGTGGGCGGCTTCGCCCGGGTCGTGGAAGGCTTTCATGGGGGCACGGTAACACCGGCCCGCCCCTCGACAACACGGCGGGGCGCTGGTGTGCTGCCGCCATGCCCTCGCTAGACCCCGGCGCGCGCCGCGCCATCCTCGACGCCTGCGATTCCCTGCGTGACGAAAGCCTGGACTGGCTGTTCCGCCTGGTGCGCTGCCCCTCCACCCTCGGGAACGAGGCGGGGGCGCTGAACGAGATGGCGCGGCTCTACCGCCATCTCGGCCTCGACCCCTTCCCCATCCCGACCGACCCGGAGGCGATGGCCGGGCACCCGGGCCTCTCGCCGCCGCTGATCCCCTACACGGGCCGCGACAATGTGGCGGCGATCCACCGCCCGCGCGCGGCCTCGGGCCGGTCTCTGCTGCTGCAAGGCCATGTAGATGTGGTGCCCGAGGGCGCGGCCGACATGTGGGACACCCCGCCCTATGCGCCCGCCATCCGCAACGGTCGCGTCTATGGCCGCGGCGCCGGCGACATGAAGGCGGGAATCGTCAGCTACGCCATGGCCTTCGCCGCGCTGAAGCGCGCCGGGCTGCAGCCGGCGGCCGAGGTGCAGATGGCCGCCGTCATCGAGGAGGAATGCACCGGCAATGGCGCGCTCGCCGCCATGCTCGCCCTGCCCAAGCCCGACGCCGTCATCATCCCCGAACCCGGTCCGGGGATGGACGCGCTCTACACCGCCGAGGTGGGCGTGGTCTGGGCCTGGGTGACGGTCAGCGGCCGCCCGGCCCATGTGCGGGACATGCAGGCGGGGGTGAACGCCATCGAGGCCGCGCAGATCATCGCCGGCGCCTTCAAGGAGTATGAGTCCGAGCGCAACCGCGCCGAGCACATCGCCCCCGAATTCCATGGGGTGAACCACCCGGTGAACGTGAACCTCGGCACCATCGAGGGGGGCGAGTGGAATTCTTCCGTCGCCACGCGCTGCCGCATCGGCCTGCGGGTCGGCGTCATGCTGGGCTACACGGCCGCCGAGACGAAGCGCGACATCGAGCGCCTTGTGGCCCAGGCCAGCCAGCATGAGCGCCTGCGCGGCGCCCAGGTGAAGCTGGAATTCAAGGGTTTCATGGCCGACCCCTGCAACTTCCCGCGCGACACCGAGATCAGCGCGCTCGCCCGCCGCAGCTATGCCGAGGCCACGGGCGGCAGCCTGCGCGACTACCCGGCGACGGGCCTGACCGATGGTCGCCATTACGTCCTCTACCAGGGCACGCCCTGCGCGGTCTTCGGGCCGGACGCGCAGGACATCCATGGCATTGACGAGAATGTGGGCGTGGAAAGCGTCCACGGCATCACGCGCAGCATCGCGCTGGCCATGGCGGAGTGGTGTGGGGTGGAGCGCGCATGATGGTGCCCCCGATTCACGCCTCCGGCGCGCGCTGCGCTGCGCCCTGCGGCGATCGGAGGCGGGCATGAGGAATATCCCCCTCTCAGGCGCCCGCCTCTGGGCCGACCTGCATGAGATCGCGCGGATCGGCGGCACCCCGCGCGGCGGCTGCAACCGCCAGGCGCTGACGGACCTGGACGGCGAGGCCCGCGCCTGGCTGGTGGAACGCGCGACCGCGCTGGGCTGCACCCTGCACCTCGACCCCTTCGGCAACATGGCGCTGCTGCGGCCAGGGCGCGACCCCGCTCGCAAGCCGGTGGCCTTCGGCAGCCATCTCGACACCCAGCCCACGGGCGGCAAGTTCGACGGGGTGCTGGGCGTGCTGGCCGGGCTGGAGGTGCTGCGCGCTTTGCACGAGGCGGGTGCCGAAACCGAGGCGCCGCTCATGCTGGTGAACTTCACCAATGAGGAGGGCGCGCGTTTCTCACCCCCCATGATGGGCAGCGGCGCCGCCATGGGCATCTTCCCACCCGAGCAGGTGCTGGAAACGACCGATGCCACCGGCGTGAGCTTCGGCGCGGAACTCGCCCGCATCGGCTGGCGCGGTTCCGAAACGCTGCCCGAGATGGCCGCCTTCCTGGAACTGCATATCGAGCAGGGCCCGGTGCTGGAGCGCGAAGGCAAGTCGGTCGGCATCGTCACCCATGCGCTGGCCCAGCGCTGGTACGATGTGGTGGTGGAGGGCGCCGAGGCGCATGGCGGCAGCGCCATGGCCGGCCGGCGCGATGCGCTGGTGGCGGCCAGCCACCTGATCGCGGCGGTGGAGGAGATCGCCATCGCCGCCCGCGCCCCCGATGGCGAACTGGGCCGCGGCACGGTCGGTCGCATCGTGGTCCACCCCGACAGCCGCAACGTGGCACCCGGGCGGGTCTGGTTCAGCGTGGACACGCGCCATGGCGACCCCGCGCAGCTTGACGCCATGGGCGAGGCGCTGCGCGCGCGGGCCGCGGAGATCGCGCGGGCGCGGGACGTGACCATCACCGTCAGCGATTTCTGGCATTCGCCGCCCATCCGCTTCGACGCGGCGCTGCTCGGGCATTTGCGCGCCTCGGTCGCGCGGCGGGGGCTGGCGGCGAAGGAGATGCCCACCGGCATCGGCCATGACGCCGTCTATGTCGCGCGAAGCGTGCCCACCGCCATGATCTTCGTGCCCTGCCATGGCGGCCTGTCCCACAACGAGGCCGAGAGCATCACCCCCGAATGGGCCGAGGCGGGGCTGCTGGTGCTGGCCGATACCATATTGGAGGCGGCGCAATGAGAATCGCCATCGGCGGCTTCCTGCACGAAAGCCATTCCTTCGCCCCGCGCGCCACGGGCTGGGAGGATTTCCTCAAGCCCGGCGGCCTGCCGCCTTTGCTGCACCGGGACGAGCTGGTGGAAGGGCTGCGCCCCACCTCCGCCTGCGCCGCCGGCGCCATCGCGGCCTGTGACGCGGCGGGGGCGAAGATTGCGCCCCTCGCCTGGGGCTTCGCCAACCCGGCCGGGCCCGTCACGCGCGCGGCCTTCGAACGGCTCTCGGCGCTGATCCTGGCGGCACTCTCCGATGCGCTGGACGAGGCGCCGCTGGACGGCGTGTTTCTCGACCTGCACGGCGCCATGGTCAGCGACGACTTCCCCGATGCCGAGGGCGAATTGCTGCGCCGCGCCCGCGCCGTGGTGGGGCCCGGCATTCCCATCGCCGTCACGCTCGACCCGCACGCCAACATGACGCGGTTGATGGCGGAATGCGCCGATGTCCTGGTGCCCTACCGCACCTATCCGCATGTGGACATGCGCGCCGTGGGCCGCCGCGCGACCGAGCTGCTGCTGGCGCGCATCCGGCGCGGCGCGCCCTGGGCGCTGGCCTTCCGGGAACTGGATTTCCTGATCCCCATCACCAGCCAATGCACCATGGTCGAGCCGATGGCGGGCGTGATGGAGGCCCGCGCCCGGCTGGAGCAGGGCGTGGTCGAGCTCGGCTACTGCTTCGGCTTTCCCTATGCGGATTTCCCCGGCTGCGGCCAGGCCATCGCCTGCTGGGCGGAGACGCCGGAGGCGGCCGAACAAGCCGCCGACGCCCTGGCCCGGGAGATCGCCTCGCGCGAGGCCGCCTTCACCGGCGGGGTGATGGAGGCCGACGCCGCCGTGGCCGAGGCGCTGCGGCTCTCGGACGGTGCCGGCAAGCCCGTCATCATCGCCGACACCCAGGACAATCCGGGCGGCGGCGGGCATGGCGACACCACCGGGCTGCTGGCGGAGCTGCTGCGCCAGGGAGCACCCGCCGCGCTGGCCCCCATGAACGACGCGGACGCCGCCGCCGCCTGCCACGCGGCGGGGGAGGGGGCCACGGTGACGCTGGACCTCGGCGGCAAGAGCGACGGCGCGCCCCTGCGCGTGACGGGCGTCGTGGAGCGGCTGTCGGACGGCCGCTTCACCCTGGAAGGGCCGATGGGCGCGGGGAACCCGGCCAATCTCGGCCCCACCGCGCTGCTGCGGGTCGGGCCGGTGCGGGTGGTGATCGTCTCGCGCAAGATGCAGGCGCATGACCAGGCGGTGTTCCGCCATCTGGGCGTGGAGCCGGCGGCGGAACGGATCGTGGCCGTGAAGTCCTCGGTGCATTTCCGGGCGCATTTCCAGCCCATCGCGGCGGCGGTGCTGGTGGCGGCCGCGCCAGGACCGGTGGTGGCGGACCCTGCCACGCTGCCTTTCACGGCGCTGCGCCCGGGGCTGCGCCTCAGGCCCGGGGACAACCGGCGCTTCGGCGGCTAGGGCGCGAGGTTCCGCATCCAGCCATCGGCCGTCGCTTCCAGCTTGCGGGCACCCTCCTGCGCCGCCAGCGCGTCGCCATGGGTCGCGGTGAGCTGGCAGGCATATTTGCGCAGGCTGTTCTCGAGCCCCGCGACGGCATCGCCCAGCTCGCCCAGGTTGGATTGGAACGCGGCCACCGCCTCGCGCTGCTCCTCCAGCGCGGCGTCGAGCGCGGCGAGGGCATGGCGAAGCCTGTCCTCGGGCGTGGGCTCGGCGGGGGCGCGCTGCGGGAAGAGCAGGATTTCGGCGCTGGGCATGGGGGCTCCGTCGGCAATCTCTGAAGAAATTGCTAACGCATCGCAGATTTTAAGACAAGATAAATATCTTGAGATTTGGTTAATGAAACCGAGACGCCCCGCTCACACCAGGAAGGGCAGCAGCAGGCAGGAAGCGGCCCCCACCGACAGCACCCAGCGCAGCCGCATGTAGAAGCGCGGCACCAGCCCGCGCGAGGCCGCCCATTGCTCCACCCCGGCCGTGGCCAGGATGCCGGCGGCCAGCAGCAGCAATGAGGGTGCTTCGAACAACAGCATCGCCGCCCAGCCGATCAGCGAGGGCACCACCCCCAGCACCAGCCGCGCCGGCGTGGCCCAGGCCTCGCCCGCCGGCGCCCGCAGCGCCAGCCCCCAATGCACCGCCCCCAGGAAGGAGAGGATCACCGCGCCATAGGCGATCAGCGCCCCACGCGCGAAGCCGCCCCAGTAGTCGGGGGCCAGCAGCACGGCCAGCGCGGCGGCGATGAAGGGCAACAGGCCCGAGAGGCCCAGGGTCCAGAGAAGGCGTTCATGCGCGGCGTTCATGCGCCGCACATCAGCCGCAAGAGGTGCCGCGGTGCAAGAGGTGTGCGCGCGCCCGGCCGCTGCGCTATAGCCCCGACATGGGCATCTTCCTCGAAGTCGGCTTCATCGTGCTGCTGACGCTGGTCAACGGCGTCTTCGCGATGAGCGAGTTGGCCGTTGTCTTCTCCCGAAGGGGGCGGCTGCAGGCGATGGAGCGCGCCGGCACGCCCGGCGCCGCCGCCGCCCTGGCGCTGCATGAAAATCCCGGCCGCTTCCTGCCCACGGTGCAGGTCGGCATCACGCTGGTCGGCATCCTGGCCGGCGTCTTCGGCGGTGCGGCGCTCGCCCGGCCGGTGGGCGAGGCCCTGGAGGAGCTGCCCTTCGTCTTTGGCTATGGCCAGGCCCTGGCCTTCGGCATCGTCGTGCTGGCCATCACCTATGCCAACCTGATCCTGGGCGAGCTGGTGCCCAAGCAGCTCGCCCTGCGGAACCCGGAGCGCGTGGCCTCGGCGCTGGCCCCGGCGCTGACCGTGCTGGCGCGGGTGACGGGGCCGTTCATCTCGCTCCTGTCCACCTCCTCCGCCTTCATCCTGCGGCTGTTCGGCGCCCACAAGCCGACCGAGCAGGGCGTGACCGAGGAGGAGGTGAAGGCCGTGGTGGCCGAGGGCGTGCAGGCCGGCGCGCTCGATCCCAACGAACGCCAGATGATCGAGCGCGTCCTGCGCCTGGCCGACCGCCCCGTGCGCGCGCTGATGACGCCGCGCAACGAGGTGGCCTGGATTGACCGCAACGCCGCCCCCGAGGCGGTGGCCGAGGCGCTGCGGGCCGACAACCTGACGCGCTTCATCGTGGCCGACCGGCGGGTGGACAATGTGGTGGGCGTGGTCGCGGTGAAGGATCTGCTGGACCAGGTGCTGGGCGGTGGCGCCATTTCCATTCCCGCCGCGCTGCGCCAGCCCACCGTGCTGCCGGACAACCTCTCGGCGCTGGACGCGCTGGAGCGGCTGCGCGGCGACCCGTTGGGGATGGCGCTGGTGCTGGACGAATATGGCAGCTTCGAGGGGGTGGTGACCGCCTCCGACCTGCTCGAGGCCATCGTGGGTGAACTGGGTCCCGCGCCCGACGCCGTCCCCGGGGCCATAGCCCGGTTCGACGGCTCCATCCTGCTGGATGGGATGATGGCGCTGGATGAGCTGCGCGGGCGCCTGAAGGATTTTGAGCCGCCGCCGCAATCGGGCCACTACCACACGGTGGCCGGGCTGATGATGGCGCTGCTGCAGCGCATCCCGCGGGAGGCGGACCGCATCGCCTACAGCGGCTGGCGCTTCGAGGTGGTGGACATGGATGGGCGCCGCGTGGACAAGGTGCTGGCGCTGAAGGAGGGGGCGACGGGCGCGCCGCTGGTGGCACCCCCCATCGCCGTCCTGCCGCTGGAGGGCAGCCCCGCCGAGCGGCCCTCTACTTCGCGGCCCCAGCCTTCGCGATCGGTGGAATGAACTGGGCCTCGGTGTCCCAGGGGAACAGGATCCAGGTGTCCTGGCTGACCTCGGTCACGAAGCTGTCCACCAGGGGCTTGCCGGCGGGCTTCGCGTAGATCGTGGCGAAATGCGCGCCCGGCAGCATGGCGCGCACCAGCTTGGCCGTGGTGCCGGTGTCCACCAGGTCATCCACCAGCAGCCAGCCCGTGCCGTCGCCGGCGGCGGCGGGGGCCTTGGCCACGCGGGGGTCGCCGCGCTTCTCCTCGTCATAGGTGATGACGCTGACCGTCTCGATGATCCGGCACTCGAGCTCGCGCGCGATGATGGCGGCCGGGATCAGCCCGCCGCGGGTGATGGCCACCACGCCGGTCCAGGGGCCGCGTTCCATCAGCCGCCACGCGAGCGCCTTGGCATCGCGGTGCAGCTGGTCCCAGCCGACGGTGAAATAACGTGGCGCCACCTTCAATGCATCCTTCCGCCAATGGGCACGGTCAAATCCGGGCGCAGCAGAACCACCGCGCCATTCTCGTCGGGCACGCCCAGCACCAGCACCTCGCTGAGGAAGGGGCCGATCTGCCGGGGCGGGAAGTTCACCACCGCCAGCACCTGCCGGCCGATCAGCCGGTCAGGGGAGTAGTGGGTGGTGATCTGCGCGGAGGATTTCCGCACGCCGATCCCCTCGCCGAAATCCACCCAGAGCTTGATGGCGGGCTTGCGCGCCTCGGGGAAGGGCTGGGCGTCCACGACGGTGCCCACCCGGATGTCCACCTTGAGGAAATCATCGAAGCCGATCGTCTCGCTCATTTGCGCGCGCTAGCCGATTTCCGCGCGGGAGGCGAGGGGTCTTCCCAGGTTTGCGGCGCCGCCACCCCTGGTCCAGAATGGACGTGACATTCCAACCGCCGAGGAAACCCCTGATGCGCGACTTCCACCTGCCCGGCCGCAGCCCGGTGATTGCTGGCCGGGGCATGGCCGCCACCTCCATGCCGGCCGCCTCGCTGGCCGCCATCGAGGTGCTGAAGGCGGGTGGCAATGCGCTGGACGCCGCCATCGCCGCCGCCGCCGTGCTGGGCGTGATCGAGCCGCAGAGCACCGGCATCGGCGGCGACAATTTTTGTCTGTATGCGCCCGCTGGTGGCGACCATGTGATCGCCATGAACGGTTCGGGCCGGGCGTCCGCCGGCTCCACGCCCGAGGCGCTGCGGGCCAAGGGGCTGACCGCCATGGTCAACACCTCGGTCCATTCGGTCACGATCCCGGGCGCCGTCTCGGCCTGGCAGGCGCTGAACGCGGCCTATGGGCGCAAGGAGCTGGGCTACCTGCTGCAACCCGCCATCCGCGCGGCCGAGGAAGGCTTCCACGTCCATGCCCGCGTGGCGCATGACTGGGCGGAGGCCGCGGGCAAGCTCGCGGGGCACGAGGCCTCGGCGCGGCACTACCTGCCCGGCGGCAAGGCGCCCGTGATGGGCCAGAAGATGCAGTTCCCGGCGCTGGCGGCCACGCTGCGCGCCATCGCCAAGGGCGGTGCCCGCGCCTTCTACGAGGGCGAGATCGCGGCCGACATGGTGGCCACCCTGCGCGCCCTGGGCGGCACGCAGACCGAGCAGGACTTCGCCGACGCCTTGCTGGGGGCGGAATTCGTCACCCCCATCAAGCGGTCCTGGAAGGGCATGGACATCCACCAGTGCCCGCCCAACGGCACCGGCATCATCACGCTGATGATCCTGGGCATGCTGGAGAACATGCCGAAGGCCGAGGGCGGGCCGCTGGGGCTGACGCGCCTGCACCGTCACATCGAGGCCGCGCGCCTGGCCTACCGTGACCGCGACGCCTTCGTGGCCGACCCCGCCCAGGTGGAGGTGCCGGTGGAGCACCTGCTCTCCGACGAATACCTGCACGGCCTGGCCCGCGGCATCCAGGATGGCCGCGCCATGGCGGAGCTGCCGCCGGCCGGCACGCTCTTCCCGGTGCATGCGGACACCGTCTATCTCTGCGTGGTGGATGAGGAGGGCAACGCCTGCTCCTTCATCAATTCGCTCTTCGAGAGCTTCGGCTCCGGCATCCTGGCCGAGAAGTCGGGCGTCATGCTGCACAACCGCGGCTATGGCTTCCGGCTGGAGGAGGGGCACCCGAACTGCATCGCGCCCGGCAAGCGGCCCATGCACACCATCATCCCCGGCATGGCGACCAAGAACGGCCGCGCGGTGATGCCCTTCGGCGTCATGGGCGGGCATTTCCAGCCGATGGGCCAGAGCCTGCTGCTGTCCAACATCTTCGAATGGGGCCTCGACCCGCAGGAGGCGATCGACCTCGCCCGCCTCTTCCCGCGCGAGGGCGCGATCCAGGTGGAGCGCGGCATCCCGGCCGATGTGGTGGCGGGGCTGGACGCCATGGGCCATCGCTGCGTGGCCTGGGACAAGCCGCATGGCGGCGGCCAGGCCATCCTGATGGACCATGCGCGCGGCTGCCTGATCGGCGGCAGCGATCCGCGCAAGGATGGCTGCGTGATCGGCTACTGAGGAAACCTCGCCATGACCGAACCCTGCGAACTGCCCGCCACCGCCGCCCGGCGGATGATCGGCCGCAAGAAGCTCTCGCCGGTGGAGCTGCTGGAAAGCTGCCTCAAGCGCATCGGCCAGGTGAACCCGGCCGTCAACGCCATGACGGCGATGGATGTGGACGCGGCCCGCACCCAGGCCCGCGCCGCCGAGGACGCCGTGATGAAGGGCGAGCGGCTGGGCGCGCTGCACGGCCTGCCGCTCGGCATCAAGGATCTGGAGGAGACGAAGGGGCTGCGCACCACCTGGGGCAGCCTGCTCTTCAAGGACCACATCCCCACGCGCGACGAGGGCATGGTGCGCCACCTGCGTGAGGCGGGCGGCATCGTGCTGGGCAAGACCAACGTGCCGGAATTCGGCCTGGGTGCGAACAGCCGCAACGCCGTCTATGGCGCCACGGGCAACGCCTTCGACCCCACGCACAATGCCGCCGGATCCTCGGGCGGTTCGGCAGTCGCCCTGGCCTGCGACATGGTGCCGCTGGCGTCAGGGTCCGACACGGGCGGTTCGCTGCGGAACCCCGCGGCGTTCAACGGCATCGTGGGCTACCGCCCCTCGCCGGGCCTGGTGCCCAATGAGCGGCGGGGGCATGGCTGGAACCCGCTCTCCGTGCTGGGGCCGATGGCGCGGGACGTGCCGGACCTCTGCCTGATGCTGTCCGCCATGGCGGGCGACGATGCGGGTGACCCGCTGGCCTATACGCTGCATGCGCGGACGGTGCGGGGCGAGCCCGCCCTGTTCCACCCGCCGCGCGAGATTGATCTTTCCACCCTGCGCGTCGCCGCCACCGAAGACTTCAACCTGGCCCTGGTGGAGGGCGTGGTTCGCCGCAAGTTCCGGCGCATCGTGGAGGGCTGCGGTTCGCTCTTCGCGCGGATCGAGACCGCCACCCCCGACGTGACCGGCGGCGACGAGGCCTTCGAGGTGCTGCGGGCCTCGGGCGCCTTGGCCTCGCACCTGGACCGCGTGCGGAAGCATGCCGACAAGTGCGGCCCGAACATGATCGCGAATGTGGAGGAGGGGCTGCGCTATTCCCTGGAGGATCAGGCCCGCGCCGCCAGCCGCCAGACCGTGATCTACCGGAACTTCCAGAGCTTCTTCGAGAAGCATGACGTGCTGATCACCCCCGCCATCACCATCAGCCCCCGCCCCTGGCGCGAGCTGTTCCCGAGCGAGATCGACGGGCAGAAGACCCGCACCTACTTCCACTGGCTGGCGCTGGCCTACTACGTGACGCTGACGGGCCACCCGGCCATCAGCCTGCCCGTGGGCCTGGACGAGAAGGGTTTTCCCTTCGGCCTGCAGATCGTGGGGCCGCGGGGCGGCGATGCCTTCGTGCTGGGCGTCGCGGCCGCGCTGGAGGCGGCGCTGGCCGGCGATGCGGAGTTCGGTCGCCCGAAGCCCGACATCGCGAAGCTGCGCGCGGCACCGCCCATCAGCGGAATGGAGGGCTTCCTCGGCTTCGGCTGAGGCAGCCTACCAGCGGTAGTACCGCGGCGGCGGGCGGTGGTAATAGCCCCGCGGCGGGCCGTAATAGCCGCGATAGACCGGCCGCGCCGGCGCGTAGTAGCGCGGCGGCGGGGCGTAATAGCGCGGTTGGCTCGCGGCACCGATCGCAAGGCCGGCTACAGCCCCCACCCCCGCGCCCGCCAGGGCGGTGGCGGCGGGGTCCGGGCGCCCATAGGCATCGGTGCAGGCCGCGACGCCGAGCAGCCCCGTGAGGCTCAAGGCGGTGATGAGCTTTCGCATCGAAGGCACTCCTCTATCCCAGGCATCAAGGCAGGCGGGTGCGGCCGGTTGAAGGTGGCAATGTGGCGCCGCCGTGCCAAAGGTGGCGAGGGGCGGGCGGCGCCTCCGTTGAAGGCCGCCTTCCGGCTTCCTGCGCCATAACAGAGGAGAAACGCGGCAGGCTGCCCCAGGTTGATGCGCGCCCTACCCCTTGCCGGAGGAGAAGGCGTTGAAGGTCTGCAGGGTGTAGGTGTCCTTCACGCCCGCCACGCTCTGCACCCGCTCCACCACGAAGAGGCCGATATCCTGCTCCGGCTCCAGGTAGAACTTCCCCAGCAGGTCATATTGGCCGGAAATGGAGTGCATCTCGGACAATTCAGCGATGCTGTCGGCCATCTCCCGGGCCACCCGGTAGGCTTGGCCCATCTCACACTTGATCATCACAAAGATTGCCCGCACGACCATGCTCCCTATGTAGGAAGCGCGGGATATGCCGCGTGCGGGGGCGGCCGTCCACGACGGATGCACCCGCCCGGGGCAATGGGGGCCGAACGCCCCTGAATTGCCGGTAACGAAACGTAACCACCGCCAAAGAGCGCCCTTGCCGAGCTTCGGCAAGAGGTCCATTCATGTGCGGTTAAAACCTGAGGCTCCATGCGCGCCTGGCTGCAACTCGGCATCGTCGCCGTCCTCGGTGGCGCCGGCTATCTCTGGCACACCCAGGCGGACGCCTGGGGCGTGCCCGCGCCGCTCTCCCTGCTGGGACTTGAACGCCCCACGGCGGCCGAGGGGCCCCGCGCCGCGCCGGCCGCGCAGCAGGTCGCGGTGGTGGCCGCCCCCGTCCGGCAGGCACCTGTGGTGGAGCGAATGGAAAGCGTGGGCACCGTCCGCGCGCGTGAGGCCGTGACCATCACCACCAAGGTGGCCGGCATGGTCACCGCCATCCGCTTCGAGGAAGGCCAGCATGTCCGCGCGGGCGACGTGCTGATGGAGCTGGACAGCGAGGCCCTTGCCGCGGAGCTGTACCAGGCCCGCGCCAGCCTCGACAACGCGCAGAGCCAGCTGGCCCGTGCCCGCGCCCTGCCGGCCGGCCAGGCCGTGGCCCGCGCCCGGGTGGATGAGCTGGAGACGCTGGCCCGCGCCGCCGACGGCCGCCTGCGCCAGATCCAGGCCCGGATCGACGAGCTGCGCCTGACCGCCCCCTTCGACGGCCGCGTGGGCCTGCGCCAGGTGAGCGTGGGCGCGCTGATCCAGCCCGGGACCGCCGTCACCAGCCTGGACGACATCAGCCGCGTGCGCGTGGAATTCTCCATCCCCGAGGTGCATGTGGCGCGCGTCCGCCCCGGCAGCCTGGTCAGCGCCCGCAGCGCCGCCCATGGCAGTCGCGTCTTCGAAGGGCGGGTGACGGTGATGGACACGCGCATCGACACCGCCACCCGGACCATGCGGGTGGTTTCGGAATTCGACAATTCGGACGAGGCGCTGCGGCCGGGCCTGTTCCTGAACGTCCAGCTCACGCTCGAAACCCGCCCCACCGCCCTGCTGGTGCCGGAGGAGGCGCTGGACTCGCTGGGCGAGCGCAGCTTCGTCTACGCCATCCGCGACGGGCGCGCGCGCCGCGTGGAGGTGCAGCTCGGCCTGCGGCTGGCGGGCGAGGTGGAAATCCGCCAGGGCGTGCGCCCCGATGACCAGGTGGTGGTGCGCGGCCTCCAGCGCCTGCGCCCCGACGTGCCCGTGCGCGTCACCGAGACCATGACCCGCCCCACGAGCTGAGCCCGAGGCCAGGCCCATGATCCTCTCCGACATCTCGATCAAGCGGCCGGTCTTCGCGACGGTCGTGAGCCTGATGCTGGTGGTGCTGGGCCTCGCCTCGCTCACCCGGCTGCCGGTGCGCGAATTGCCGCGCATCGACCCGCCCATCATCCAGGTCATCACCACCTATACCGGCGCCTCGGCGGGGGTGGTGGACACGCAGATCACGGAGTTGATCGAGGGCGCGGTGGCCGGCATCGAGGGCATCCGCACCATCACCTCCTTCTCGCGCGACGAGCGCAGCGTCGTCACCATCGAGTTCAACCTGAACCGCAACGTGGACAGCGCGGCGAACGACGTGCGTGACCGCGTGGCCCGCGCCGCCGCCCGCCTGCCCACCCAGGCCCAGGTGCCCATCGTGCAGAAGCAGGATGGCGATGCGCGGCCCATCATGTGGGTCGCCCTCTCCTCCGAGCGCATGTCGGGCATGGAGCTGACCAATGTGGCGCGGCAGCGCTTCGTGGACCGGCTGGCCATCGTGGACGGGGTGGCGCAGGTCCTGATCGCGGGCGAGCGGCGCTTCTCCATGCGGATCTGGCTGGACCGCCAGGCGCTGGCGGCCCGTGGGCTGACCGTGCAGGACATCGAGGACGCCATCCGCCGCGAGAATGTGGAACTGCCCGGCGGGCGCCTCGAATCCACCCAGCGGGAACTCACGGTCCGCACCGACACGCGCATGAACACCCCCGAGCAGTTCCGCGCCCTGGTCGTGGCGCGCAACCCGGCCGGCGGCGCGCAGGTGCTGCTGGGCGACGTGGCGCGCGTCGAGGTGGCGCCCGAGGAATCCCGCGGCGGCTACCGGCTGAACGGGCGCGATGCCATCGGCCTCGGCATCCTGCGGCAGAGCACGGCCAACACCCTCTCGGTCGCGGACGGCATCCGCGCGGAGGTGGAGCGCATCCGCCCCAACCTGCCCGAGGGGATCAACGTCGAATACGGCTACGACGAGAGCCGCTTCATCGCCCAGTCCATCTACGAGGTGCAGCACGCGCTGATGATCGCGCTGGCCCTGGTGGTCGGCGTCATCTTCTTCTTCCTCCGCAGCTTCCGCGCCACCCTCATCCCGGCCATCGCCATCCCGGTTTCCATCATCGCCTCCTTCACGGCGGTGGCGGCCATGGGCTTCTCGGTGAACATCCTGACGCTGCTGGGGCTGGTGCTGGCCATCGGCCTGGTGGTGGATGACGCGATCGTGGTGCTGGAGAACATCCATCGCCGCATCGAGGAGGGGGAGGAGCCGCTGCTGGCGGCACTCCGCGGCTCACGCGAGATCGCCTTCGCCATCATCGCGACGACCCTGGTGCTGATCGCGGTCTTCGTGCCGCTCTCCTTCATGTCGGGCAATGTGGGGCGGCTGTTCACGGAATTCGGGCTGGCGCTGGCGGCCTCCGTCGTCTTCTCGGGGCTGGTGGCGCTGACGCTGACGCCCATGATGTGCAGCAAGCTTCTGAAGCCGCACGGCTCCAGCGGGCTGTTCATCCGCATGACGGAGCCGCTCTTCCTCGGCATGAACAATGGCTTCCGCGTGCTGCTGCGGGGCGCGCTGAACATGCCCATCGTCGTCATGGCGGTGGCGGCGGCGCTGTCGGCGCTGTCGGTGCTGCTGTTCCAGGCGCTGCCCAAGGAGTTCACGCCGACCGAGGACCGCGGCGTCATCATCGTGCCGCTGACCGGGCCGGAGGGCGCCACCGGCAACTACATGCTGGAGCACCTGCGCCATGCCGAGCGGCTGGGGGCGCGCTATGTCGCCTCGGGCGAGGCCGCCTCGGTCTTCTCCACCCTGGGCGGCTTCCAGCCACCGCCGCAGGGCAATGTGGCCAACATGTTCATCCGGCTGGCCCCGTGGGACCAGCGCGAGCGCAATTCCCAGGCCATCGCGCGCGAGCTCTTCCCGCAGATCGCCGCCATGCCGGGCGTGCGTGGCTTCACGCTGACGCCGCCCTCGCTCGGCCAATCGGGCTTCCAGCCGCCGGTGCAGTTCGTCCTCGGCGGGCCGGACTACGAGACGCTGGTCCAGTGGCGCGACACCTTCCTGGCCCGCGCCCGGCAGAATGAGCGTCTGCTGAACCTCGACAGCAATTTCCGCGAGACCAAGCCCGAGCTGCGCGTGGACATTGATCGCCGCCGCGCGGCCGATCTCGGCGTCTCCATCCAGGCGGTGGGGCGCACGATCGAGACCATGCTCGGCTCGCGCGAGGTCAGCACCTATATCGAGGGCGGGCAGGAATATAAGGTGCTGCTGCAGGCGACCGAGGGCGACCGCTCGACGCCCTATGACCTGCAGAACATCTTCATCCGTTCCTCCGGCGGGCTCATCCCGCTCTCCAACGTGGTGACGCTGAGCGAGCGCGCGCGGCCCCAGGCACTCTCGCGCGCCGACCGGGTGCGGGCCATCACCATCACCGCCTCGCTCGCCCCCGGCTACACGCTGGGCGAGGCGCTGGACTTCATGGACGCCACCGCGCGGGAGGTGCTGCCCTCCGAGGTGCGGATTTCCTATCGCGGCCAGTCGCTGGAATTCCGCGACAGCACGGGCGCGCTCTACGTCACCTTCCTGATGGCGCTGCTGGTGGTCTACCTGGTGCTGGCGGCGCAGTTCGAGAGCTTCATCCACCCGCTCATCATCCTGCTCTCCACGCCGCTGGCCATGACGGGCGGGCTGCTCGCGCTGCACTTCACCGGGCAGACGCTGAACATCTTCAGCCAGATCGGCATGATCCTGCTGATCGGGCTGATGGCGAAGAACGGCATCCTGGTGGTGGAATTCGCGAACCAGCTGCGCGACCGAGGGCTGTCCATCTTCGACGCGGCGCTGGAAGCGAGCGTGGTGCGGCTGCGGCCCATCCTGATGACCTCCATCGCCACCGTCTTCGGCGCCGTGCCGCTGGCCATGGCGACGGGGGCGGGCGCGGAGAGCCGCATGGCGCTGGGCGTAGTCATCGTGGGTGGCGTCACCTTCTCCACGATCGTGACGCTCTTCGCGGTGCCGGCGCTCTACGTGATGCTGGCGCGCTTCACCAAGCCGCTCGGCCATATCGAGCGCGCGCTGTCGGACCTGGAGCGCCGCACCCCGGTGGTGGGCGACGAGGCGGCGAAATATGCGAAGAAGCCGGGCGCTTCACCGGCGCCCGCGGAGTGACGCGCCCGCCATGCTGATCTAGTTTCCCGCCACCAGACGCACGGGAGACTGAGAACATGGCGGGAATGCAGGAACGCAGCGGCGGGCAATTGCTGGCCGATGCCTTGGTGGCGCAGGGGGCGACCCATGTCTTCGCCGTGCCGGGCGAGAGCTACCTGGACCTGCTGGACGGGCTCTACGCCCAGCGCAACCGCGTGGAACTCATCACCTGCCGCTTCGAGGCCGGCGCCGTCCACATGGCCGAGGCCCATGGCAAGCTGACGGGCAAGCCAGGTGTGGCCATCGTCACCCGCGGCCCGGGTGCCTGCCACGCCGCCATCGGCGTGCATGTGGCCATGCAGGACAGCACGCCGCTGGTGCTGCTGGTGGGGCAGATCCCCGTCGAGGAAACGGACCGCGAGACCTTCCAGGAGGTGGACTACCGGCGGATGTTCCAGCCGCTGGCCAAGTGGGTCACGCAGATTGATGACGCGCGGCGCATCCCCGAGATCATGGCCCATGCCTTCGACATGGCAGTGAGCGGCCGTCCCGGCCCCGTGGTGGTCGCCATCAGCGAGGAGATGCAGAAGCACATGGTGGCGGTGCCGGACCTCGGCCCGCAGCGCGTGCTGCCCGCCCACCCGGCCCCCGCCGCCATCCCCGAGATGATGGCCATGCTGGAGAAGGCCGAGCGCCCGCTGGTCATCATGGGCGGCAGCCGCTGGACGCCCGAGGGCCGCGCTGCGATGCGGGCCTTCGCCGAGGCCAATGACCTGCCCGTCGCCGTCGCCTTCCGCCGCCAGGGCCTGTTCGACGGCACCAGCCCGCATTTCGCGGGCGACCTGGGGGTGGGCGCGGATGCGGGCCTGGTGGCCGCCGCGAAGAAGGCGGACCTGATCCTCGCCATCGGCACCCGCATCGGTGAGCCGGTCAGCCAGGGCTACACGCTGCTGGACATGGCGGGTGCGACGCCCATCGTGCATGTGCATCCGGACCAGGGCGAGATCGGGCGGGTCTATCGCGTGGCACTCGGCGTCACCTCGGATGTGAACGCCTTCGCGCTGGGGCTGAAGGGCCAGAAGGTGGCCAAGCCGCGCTGGGCCGCCTGGCGCCAGGAGGTGCGCGCGGCGCGCGAGGCGCAGGCCGTGGCGCAGGACTATGCCGGCCCGCTGAACCTGGCCGTGGCCCTGCAGGCGCTGGAGAAGGCGCTGCCGGCCGACACCGTCTTCACCACCGACGCCGGCAACTTCGCCACCTGGCCCACGCGCTTCATGCATGTGAAGGAAGGCCAGGATTTCCTCGGGCCCACGAATGGCGCCATGGGCTATGGCGTGCCGGCGGCCATCGGCGCGGCCATCGTGGAGCGCGGCCGCCAGGTGGTCTGCTTCGTGGGCGATGGCGGCTTCATGATGACGGGGCAGGAGATTGCCACCGCCTTCCACCATGGCGTGACGCCCATTATCCTGGTCTTCAACAACCGGATGTACGGCACCATCCGCATGTACCAGGAGCGCGTGTACCCGGAGCGCGTCTCGGGCACGGAACTCACCAACCCCGACTTCGCCCGCTTCATCGAGGCCTTCGGCGGCCATGGCGAGGTGGTGGAGCGCACCGAGGAACTCGTGCCCGCCTATGAGCGCGCGGTGGCGAGCGGCAAGCCCGCCATCATCGAGATCCGCACCAATCCGGAGCAGGTGACGAACCGCGCCACCATCGCGGAGTTGCGGGCGCAGGCGAAGAAGTAGCGTCCGGTCGCCCCCGGTGGAACACCAGGGGCGTGAATCGGCCGCGTGGCGAAGCGTCCGGTCGCCCCCGGTGGAACACCAGGGGCGTGAATCGGCCGCGTCAGAAGGTCGGGGGGCCCAGGCCCCCCAACCCATTCACGCGGCGACTTCGACCATAACGAGTTCCGCCTCGTCATTGGCCACCACCACGATCTCCCGCTCCTCCGCCACCGCGGCGGCGTCGCGCTCGTTGATCGGATGGCCGTTCACCGTCGCACTCCCCTTGGCCGAGACCAGGCAGGCCGCACGGCCCGGCGCCAGGGTGTGGCGCAGCTCCTGCCCCTTGGAGAGCGTCGCCGCCATCACCGCGGCGTTCGCGTTGATGGGCAGCGCGCCCGCCTCCGCATCGCCGGGGCGGCCGCCGGCCAGCACCTCGAAGCGCGCCTCGCGCCCCGCCTTCGGGAAGGCCTTGGCGCCCCAGTTGGGCTTGGCGCCCTGCACGTCCGGCATGATCCAGATCTGGAAGATCTTCGTGGTGCTGGGCTCCAGGTTGTATTCGCTGTGCACCACGCCCGTACCAGCCGACATGATCTGCACGTCGCCCGCCTCGGTGCGGCCTTCATTGCCCATGTTGTCGCGGTGGGTGATGGCCCCCTCGCGCACATAGGTGATGATCTCCATGTCGCGGTGCGGGTGCGGGTCGAAGCCCGTGCCGGCGGCGATCTCGTCATCATTCCACACGCGCAGCTTGCCCCAGCCCATGCGCGCCGGGTCGCGGTAATGGCCGAAGGAGAAGTGGTGCCGTGCCTTCAGCCAGCCGAAATCGGCGCCGCCGAGGGATTTGAAGGGTCGGATGTCAATCATGGTCGTGGCTCCCTGGAGCCATCGGGGCTCCGTTGCCGCAACAATTAGGTGGCCGGGCCGCCCGCCGCCATGCCGTGCCGGCCATCGTCCCCATTCACGGGGCTGATGACGGAATCAGACCGGCACCGCCGCCGCGGCCGTGGCGGGGAAGACCGTGACGGGCCGGCCCGCCTGCCATTGCAGCAGCACGGGCCTGGCGCGGCTGTTCTGGCCGCGTTCGTCCAGCCGCCAGCCCCAGCCATTGGCCAGCGTGCCCTCGGGCAGGTCGAGGGCCCCCAGCGCGGCCCGATCCGGCCCCTGGGCCAGCACGGTGCGGGCCCCCACGAAGCTCGCGAAGGACAGGCCCGAGCGCGGCGGGCTGCCCCAGCGGCGCTGATAGGCCTGGGCGAAGGCGGCCGCCCCCTGCGCCCAGCCCGGCGCGCTCTCGATGGGCGGCATGTCCAGCGCATAGACGCCCTCCAGCGCGGGTTCGACCGCGCGGGCGAGGTCGAGCAGGCCCCAGGCCGGCCCCGCGCCCATCACCACGCGTGGCCGCCAGCCGGCCTCGGCCAGGGCGCGCAGCATGGCGGCCGCATCGCCTTCCGAGGCCGCATGGATCAGCACATTGACCGAAGCGGCGCGCAGCCGCTGCACCAGCGCGGCCCATTCGCCGGTGCGGGGTGCATGGGAGACGCGCTCCGCGATCAGCAGCCCCGCCTCGCGCAGGGCCGTCTCCAGCGCGGCGCCGAGCGCCTCCGGGCTGGGGCTGGTTTCGTGGAGGATGCCCACGCGCAGCGCCTCGACGGGCAGGCTCAGCGGCCCGGGCAGGCCATGGATCAGCGCCTCGGCCGCCATGCGCCCATAGGCGGCCGCCGCCGGCGCGGCACGCACGAAGCGCCGCCCGCCCCCCGCCGCCAGGGTGTCGGCGGGGGCGGCTAGTTCCACGAAGGGGGTGTCCAGCGCCTCGGCGGCCTGCAGGGCGGCCAGGCCCATGGTGGCCACGACGCTGCCGAACAGGACCGAGGCGCGCTCCCGCTGGATCAGCCGGCGGGATTCGGCCATGGCGGAGGCGGGGTCGTTGGCTTCGGCGCGCAGCAGGCGCACCTGGCGCGCGCCATCGGTGGCGTTATGCGCCTCGATGGCCAGTTCGAGGCCACGGCAGGCCTCGTCGCCAAGCAGGGCGGCATGGCCGGAGGTGGGAAACACGGCGCCCACGCGCCATTCGGCGACGTTCTGCGCGCCCGCATTCTGGGCAACGCCGTTCTGGGCGCCCCCGGTCTGGGCGCGCAAGGGGAGGGGGGCGGACAGCAGGGCCAGTCCGGCGAGGGCGAGGCGGCGGCGCATCGGGGGCGGAGTGTCCTCCGGCGCGGGGCGCGACGCAATCATGCGTTGGGTGAAGTTTGCGCGGAGGGGGCGCGCTTGACGCGCCGCCGTGAACTGGCCGGGCGCTTGACGCGCCGCCGTGATTTGGCCGGGCGCTTGACGCGCCCGGGGCCGCCGGGGAGGGTGCGCCTCCCAGCCACGGAGGCCAGCCCATGCCCGAGACCATGACCTACATCGCCCACGGCGCCGGCGGCGGGCCCGAGGTGATGGCGCCCGCGACCGGCCCGCTGCCCGTGCCCGCGGCCGATGAGGTGCTCATCCGCGTGATGGCGGCGGGCGTGAACCGGCCGGATGTGGCGCAGCGCGCCGGCAGCTACCCGCCGCCGCCCGGCGCCTCGCCCATCCTGGGCCTGGAATGCGCGGGCGAGGTGGTGGCCTGCGGCCCCGATGTGCGCGGCTTCAAGGTGGGGGACCGCGTCTGCGCACTGACCAATGGCGGCGCCTACGCCCAGTATTGCACCGCGCCCGAGGCGCAGACCCTGCCCTGGCCCAAGGGCTATGACGCGATCCGCGCGGCCGCCCTGCCGGAGACCTATTTCACCGTCTGGGCGAACCTGTTCGGCACGTCCCATGCCAGCGCGGGCCGGCTCGCGCCGGGCGAGACGGTGCTGGTGCATGGCGGCAGCTCGGGCATCGGCGTGACGGCCATCCAGCTCGCCAAGGCCTTCGGCGCGACGGTGATCACCACCGTGGGCAGCGCGGAGAAGGCCCGCGCCGTGCTGGGCTTCGGCGCCGACCACGCCATCAACTACCGCGAGCAGGATTTCGTGGAGGAGGTGAAGCGCATCACCGGCGGCAAGCTGCTGGACGTGGTGCTGTGCATGGTGGGTGCCCCCTATTTCGCCAAGAATCTGCGTTGCCTGCGGATGGACGGGCGCCTGGTGCTGATCGCGTTCCTTGGCGGCGAGACGGCCGAGAAGACCGACCTGCGCCCCATCATGATGCGCCGCCTGACCGTGACCGGCAGCACGATGCGCCCGCGCACCACCGCCCAGAAGGGCGAGATCGCGGCGGCACTCCGCGAGAAGGTCTGGCCGCTGCTGGAGCAGGGACGCTGCGGCCCGCACATCCATGCGACCTTCCCGCTCGCCCAGGCGGCCGAGGCGCACCGGTTGATGGAAAGCAGCGCGCATATCGGCAAGATCATGCTGCATGTGGCGGATTAGGCTCCGCCTCCTTCCGTGACCCAGGCGCGCGCCTTCCAGCTGCTTCTGGTGGCGGTGGTGCTGTTCGGCGGCGTCTGGCCCATCACCAAGCACGCCCTCTCAGACAGCACGCCGCTGTGGTTCGGCTTCTGGCGCGCGGCACTGGCGGCCGTGGCGACGGCGGCCGTCATGGCGGCGCTCGGCCGGCTGCGGCTGCCCGCGCGGCGAGATTGGCCGGCCGTGCTGGCGCTCGGTTCCCTGCAGATCGGCGCTTTCTTCGCCTTCACCCATGTGGCGGTGGGGATGATCCCGTCCGGGCGCACCGCCATCCTGTCCAACGTGACCATCTTCTGGCTGGTGCCGCTCTCGGTCTGGCTGCTGGGCGAACGGGTCTCGCCCATGCGCTGGCTGGCCGCGGGGGTGGGGCTGCTGGGCGTGGGCGTCATGATGGGGCCCTGGGCGCTCGACTGGGGCGCGCCGGGGGTGCTGGCGGGGCATGTGTGGCTGCTCTGCGCCTCGCTGGCCTGGAGCGTCACCATCATCATCCTGCGCCGGCGCCCGCCCTCGGTGCCGTTGATCGAGTTGCTGCCCTTCGCCTTCCTGATCGGCGCGGCCATCGTCAGCGCGGTGGCCTGGGTGCTGGAACCGGGGGGCGGCGTCGGGCCTTCCTCCTGGTGGGTGGTGTTCTTCATTGGCGCGCTGGCGGCGCCCATCGGCACCTGGGCGGTGTCGGAGAGCACGCGGCATTTGAACGCGGTGGTGTCCTCGCTGGGGCTGCTGCTGGCGCCGGTGGTGGGGGTGGCGCTGGCCACGATCTGGCTGCACGAGCCGCTGGGGTGGGATCTGCTGCTGGGCGGCGCGCTGGTGGTGGTCAGCGTGATATTGGCGACGCGGAGGTAGCATGATCCTGAACACGGTCGAGATGGGCGAGGGCCCGCCTTTGGTCCTGCTGCACGGGCTGTTCGGCGCTGCGCGCAACTGGGGCGCCATCCAGAAGCGCCTGGCCACGCGCCACCGCGTCCTGGCCATGGATCTGCGCAACCATGGCGACAGCCCGCGCGCCGAGGGCATGGCCCACGCCGCCACCGCCCGCGACCTGGCCGAGACGCTGCGCCACCGCGGCATTCCGCGCGCCGCCGTGCTGGGGCATTCGCTGGGGGGCAAGGTCGCGATGGCGCTGGCACTGGGGCATGGAGAGATGGTCTCCCGCCTGGTGGTGGCGGACATCGCGCCCGTCCGCTACGCCCCCGCCCTGCGCGGCTATGTGGCCGCCATGCGGGCGCTGCCGCTGACCGAGGGGCTGACCCGGCGCGAGGCCGATGCCGCGCTGGAAGCCGCCGTGCCCGAGGCCGGCATCCGCGCCTTCCTGGTGCAGTCGCTGGACTTCGCGCAGGACCCGCCGCGCTGGAAGCTGGGCCTGCCCGAGATCCACGCCGCCATGCCCGAGATCGAGGATTTTTCCGAGAAGGGCCGCTACGAAGGCCCCACGCTGATCATCGCAGGCGGCCGCAGCGACTACATCCGGCCGGAACATCATGCGGGTTTCCGCGCCCTCTTCCCCGCCGCGCGCTTCGCCACCATCGAGGGCGCGGGGCATTGGGTGCATGCGGAAAAGCCCAATGACTTCCTGGCGCTGGTGGAACCCTTCCTGGGAGAGCGCGGATGAACGCCCTGCCCATCACCGCCCTCTATGCCGGGCTGCTGGCCTTTGTGCTGCTCTGGCTGTCCATCGCGGTGATCGGCCATCGGCGGCGGTCGCGCATCTCGCTCGGCACGGGCGAGGACAAGGGGCTGCTCCAGGCCACGCGCGCCCATGCGAATTTCTGCGAATACACGCCCTTCTGCCTGATCCTGCTGGCGCTGCTGGAACTGGGCGGCACGGCGGCCTGGATGCTGCACGCGCTAGGGCTGCTGTTGGTGGTCGGCCGCATCGCCCATGGTGTCGGGCTGATGCACCAGCCCGGCAGTTTCCGGCTGCGGCAGGTGGGGATGCTGGCCACCTTCACGGTGCTGATCGCGGGTGGGGGCGTGCTGGTGGCGCGGGGCCTGCTGGGATGAAGGCGGCCCTGCGGCGGCTGCGCGCGGCCGATGCCGAGGCGTTCCGCGCGCTCCGCCTCGAGGCCCTGACGCAGGAACCCACCGCCTTCGGAGCCGCCGTCGAGGAGGAGGCCCGGCATGACGCCGCCCACTTCGCCGCCTGGCTGGAGGCGGGCCTGGTGCTGGGCGCCTTCGCCCCCGATGGCACGCTGCTGGGCATGGCCGGCCTTCGCGCCGAGACCGCGGCGAAGCGCGCCCATATCGGCCATGTCTGGGGCGTCCATGTCCGTGAAGCGGCGCGCGGCCAGGGGATCGGCCGAAGCCTCGTGGCGGCGGTGCTGGAGGCGGCGCGGGGCCGGGTCACGCATCTGCGGTTGGGGGTGAATGCGGGCAATGCGCCGGCGCGTCGCCTCTACGAAGGGATGGGGTTCCGCGTCCATGGCACCGAGCCCGCCGCCCTGCGGGTGCATGGGGTGGATCATGACGAGGTGCTGATGCATCTCGTCCTGGCTTGAGCTTGGCCCTTCCGCCCGGCTCGGCGCATCCCATTTGAAACCTGCGGGTGCATCAGATGCCCGCAGGAGGATGTTCCAGATGCGCATTCCCGTCCCCGCCCTGGCGCTGGCGGCCGCCCTCGTCTTCACCATGCCCGCCCTGGCCCAGCTGGAGCGAACGCCCGCGCCCGCCGGCGCCGCCGTCTATTTCATCGAGCCCGCCGCGGGCGCCACGCTCTCCAACCCCGTCACCCTCCGCTTCGGCCTGCGCGGCATGGGCGTGGCGCCGGCCGGGGTGGAGCATGGCAACACCGGCCACCACCATTTGCTGATCAACGTGGACCCGGCCACCCTCGACATGGGCGCCGGCATCCCGGCCGATGACCAGCACCGCCATTTCGGCGGCGGCCAGACCGAGGTGACGCTGGTGCTGCCGCCCGGCGAGCATCGCCTGCAATTGCTGCTGGGCGACCACAACCACATCCCGCACAACCCGCCGGTGATGTCGGAGGTGATCACGGTGCGGGTGCGGTAGCCCTCCCGCACGCCATGCGGGGCGGCGCGGCTTGGTGCCGCCGCCGCTTCGGGCTACCTCCGGTGGACCATGAGCCACAACAGCTTCGGACATCTCTTCCGCGTCACCACCTGGGGCGAGAGCCACGGCCCCGCCATCGGCGGCGTGGTGGATGGCTGCCCGCCGGGCATTCCCCTCGACGAGGCCTGGATCCAGCCCTTCCTCGACAAGCGCCGCCCCGGCTCCGGCAAGTTCGTGACCCAGCGGCAGGAGCCCGACCAGGTCCGCATCCTGTCCGGCGTCTTCGAGGGGCGCACCACCGGCACCCCCATCGCGCTGATGATCGAGAACCAGGACCAGCGCAGCAAGGATTACGGCGAGATCGCGGAGAGCTTCCGCCCCGGCCATGCCGACATCGCCTATGAATGGAAATACGGCATCCGCGACTATCGCGGCGGCGGCCGGGCCTCGGCGCGCGAGACGGCCATGCGCGTGGCCGCCGGCGCCATCGCCCGCCGCGTGCTGGGCGAGGGCGTCGTGATCCGGGGCGCCATGGTGCAGATGGGGCCGGACCGGGTGGAGCCCGCCGCCTGGGACTGGGCCGAAACCCACAACAACGAATTCTGGTGCCCCGACCCCGCCGCCGCCGCGCGCTGGGCCGAACAATTGTCTGAAATCCGCAAGGCCGGCAGTTCGGTGGGCGCGGTCATCGAGATCCAGGCGGAGGGCGTGCCCCCGGGTCTCGGCGCCCCCATCTACGGCAAGCTGGACGCGGACCTTGCCGCCGGCCTCATGTCCATCAACGCGGTGAAGGGTGTCGAGATCGGCGAGGGCTTCGCCGCCGCTTCCCTCACCGGCGAGGAGAACGCCGACGAGATGCGGATGCGCCAGGACGGCCAGGTGGAGTTCCTGGCCAACCACGCGGGCGGCATCCTGGGCGGCATCTCCACCGGCCAGACCATCGTGGCGCGCTTCGCGGTGAAGCCCACCAGCTCCATCCTCACGCTGCGCCAAGCGGTGACCCGGGCGGGCGAGAACACCGAGTTGCGGACCAAGGGGCGGCATGACCCCTGCGTGGGCATCCGCGCCGTGCCCGTCGGCGAGGCCATGGTGGCGTGCATTCTTGTGGATCATCTGCTGCGCCATCGGGCACAATGCCCGGACGCGGTCCAGGCCCCTATGCTGCCCGCGCGGAAACCGACTTGAGAAGTCGGAAATTAGGGCGTAATAAGTTACCAAAGTGGTCAGGCGGGCGGCGGAGATCATTCCGTCGCAACAGCGAGACGAGAGCAAGATGCCCTTTGGCGACCCCGAGGTGGAAGCACCTTCCGCCGCATCCCCGCTGAGTGCCTTCCTTGCCCTGGCCGGGGCGGAGAAATGGCATTCCCGCGTGCGGGACATCGGGAGCCGGGCGCGGCCTGGTTCACTCTCCGGCCGGGCGGCGCAGCAGCGCCATGCCCTCGAACTCATCCTGGCCCGGCTGAACAACCCCGCCGTGCTGGCGCGCGCCGGGCGGCATGAGCGGCGTGTGCTGGCCTTCGTGCGCGAGGCGACGGACCTCGCCGCCGTGCTGGAACCCGGGCCGCGCGCGCGCCTGCAACGCCTCATCGGCATGGGGCTGGAGGGGGAGGGCAACCTGATCCCCCTGTTCCACCTGCTTCGCACCGCGGCCCTGCTGCGCCTGCGCGGCTTCGAGGTGCGGCATGACGGGCTGCTGCACGGCACCCCCTATGACCTGATGGTCCAGCGCGAGGGCGCGGTGGCCGAGGTGGTATGCGAGACGGTCTCCGCCGAGGAGGGCCGCCCCCTGCACCGCGGCCATTGGGCCAGCCTGGTGGACCGGGTGAACCCCGAGCTGCAGACTTGGCTCGCCGCGCATCCTGGCCGCTACATCCTGAAGATGACGCTGCCCGAGGACACCTCGGAGAAGAACCGCATCGGCGAGCTGCACGGCCGCATCTGCGCCATGCTGGCGGCCGAGAAGCGGCAGGACGCCAGCGCCGATGCCGTGCTGAAGCTGGACCCGCTGGTGCTGGCCGGCGCCCAGGCCGCCTCGGACCCCACGCGTGCCCTGCCGGCCCGCTTGCGCGAATTGTTCGGGCTGGAGGCGCATCTGGCCGTCACGGCGGACCCGGCCAGTGGCTCCGTCATGGTGATGGCCGCACGGGCCGGCCGCGAGAACGACATCTCGACCGCCGCCAAGCGCCGCCTGGCCCAGGCCGCGACGGACCGTCTTTCAGGCCGGCACCCCGGCCTGCTGGCGCTGTTCCTGGACGACCTCGACGCCGCCGAATGGCGCGGGCTGCGCGACACGCTGGAGCTGGAAGGGGTGGTGCGCCGCTTCCTGACCGAGGCCGAGGCCAAGCCCGTCGTCGCCGTCACCTGCGCCACCCGCCAGGAATTGTTCGGCCTGCCCGATTGCGCCCCGGAGGGCGAACTGCGCTTCCGCAACCCGAGCCACCCCCAGGCGCGCAGCCAGGGGCTGGAGCCCGCGATCAGCTCGGCGGGGGACTGAGGACGACGCTCAGCGTCCCGTCGCTTTCCAGGATCACGGCCTCCGCCGCGGCGAGATCGCGGCCGCCCTCCGCGCGGATCGCGCTCAGGATTTCCTCCTCGGTGATGCGTTCGGCGCGCATGGCGCCGGCGCAAGGTGCGCCGTGGCGCAGCAGCAGCCGGGGCTCCGAGCGGATCAGCCGGGCGAAGCGGCCCGAACGGACCGAGGCCCAGGTCACCGCGAACTGCATCACGACCAGCAGGGCCAGCGCCGCCACCCCCTGCGCCATCGGCACGGATTGCTGCACCAGGATGGCCGAGAAGGTGGAGCCCAGCGCCACCGTCACCACCAGGTCGAAAGCGTTCAGCTTGGCGAGCGTCCGCTTGCCGGAGACGCGCAGGAACAGCACCAGGCAGGCATAGGTCAGCACGCCCACGACGAGCGTCCGCAGGATTCCGTCCCAGCCCTGGAAGAACATCTCGGCCATGGGGCCTCAGCGGCGCGAGGCCGCGGGGGTTGCACCCCTCAGTAGTCTCCGAAGCTGCGGATGTAGAGCACCACGCCCGCGCAGAGGGCGAACAGCGCCACCCCCAGCGCCACCGGCGCCATGCGCGGCGGGCGCGTGCCGGCCGGCATGGGCTTGGTGCCGATCATCATCGCCCGCACCAGGTCATGCCCCGGGAACAGCCGGTACCAGGCGATGGCCATGATGTGCAGCACGATCACCACGAGGATCACGTTGATGGCCCGGATATGCACCCAGGTCGCCCAATCCTGCGTCTCGGCGCTGACCTGCCGGGCCAGCGGGCCATAGGTGAAGATCTGGTCGTAGACGAAGAGGCCGCTCACCGCCTGCACAAAGAGCAGGGGCACCAGCAGCGCCACCATCCAGGCGCCGGCGGGGTTGTGGGTCAGCTCCCGGTCCGGCCCCGTCTCGCGCCGCAGCTTGCCCAGGTGGCGCAGCGCGGCGGCCGGGGTGCTGAGGAAGGTGCGGAAGCGCGCGGGTTCCGACCCCACCAGCCCCCACAGGATGCGGAAGCTGACCAGCGTCAGCAGCGCATAGCCCGACCACTGGTGCCAATCCATCCGGTGCGCCCGCGCCGTCAGGTAGGAGAAGGGGATGAGGAAGACGATGGACCAGTGCCAGAGCCGGATCCAGCCATCCCAGACCTTCACCTCGGTCTCGGGCGCGGGGGTCCGGGGGTCTGTGTCGTTCATCTTCGGGCCTCGGCCTGGGGTCGGGGGTGATGTGGGATGAATTGCGCCGCGGCATAGCCGGGACACGCGGGTTTCGGGCAATTTGGCCGCGTGTTCCCCGATTCGCCCCTGATGGACCATCCCGCCGGCGCGCCGCTGCTGGCGCTGTGCACGGCGCTGCTCTGGGCCGTGATGCTGCGGCGCGGGCGCTGGGCGGCGCTGGCCCTTCCGCTGGGTGCGCTGCTGGGCTTCGCCTGGGTGATGGGCGGCTTCAGCGCCTCACCCCGCCAATTGCCGGAGCGCATGCCGCTGCTGGCGCTCGGCGCCCTGCTGCTGGCCTTGCCGCTGGCGGTCGGCGCGCGCGGCCTGATCGCGGGCGGGCTGGTGCTGCTGGGGGGCGTGGCGACGGGCTGGTGGATGGCCGGCGCGCCGCTGACGGACGCCGATCTGCGGCGCGTCATTCCCGTGCTGGTGCTGCTGGGACTGCTGGTGCCGCTGCTGCACCGGGGGGCCGCGGCGCCGTGGCGCGCCACGGTGGCGGCGCTGGCGCTGGCGGCGGGGCTCTGGGCGGCGGGCACGCCCGGGCCCTGGCTGCTGCTGGCGCTGGTGCTGCTGGGGGCGGGGCTGCCGCTGTTCTTCCTAGGCCAGCCGCTGCCGGAGGCCGCCTTGCTGCCCTTCACCATGCTGCTGGCGGCGGTGCTGGCGGGCGGGCTGCTGATGCGCGGCGCGCCGGCGGACTGGATGGCCGCGCTGGCGCCGCTGGGCGCCCTGTTGCTGGGCGCCGCCCCCGCTGGCCGTCGCGGCGCGTGGCAGGCGCCCGTCCTGCTGATGGCCGCCGCCCTGCCGGGCGTGGCCCTGGCCTGGCTGCTGCGCTGAGCGCGGCGTCTCAGTGCGTCCCGGCCGCCTCCAGCCGGTCCAGGTAGGGGTCGAGCGCCATGGCGAAGCGCACGATGGTGCCGACCAGCGCCACGGCGGTGGGCTGGGCCGGGGCGTCCAGCTCGAAGGTGAGCTGGTGGTCAGGCGTCAGGCGCAGGCGCCAGCCCTCCGGCAATTCCGGCGGCAGGGTGGCGGCGGCGGCGAAGGAGCGGCTGCGGGCCTGCCCCTTGTCCACGGTGGAGGGGATGCGGCCGGCGAGGGCGCGCAGCTGCAGCTTCTCATCCCGCCATTCCGCCTCGCAGGGACGGCCGCGCCAGACGAAGCGCAGCGAAGGGCGAAGCCCTGGCGCGCGCGGGGAGAGCGTACCGTCCTGCCCGACGGCAAAGGGGCCAAGCGTGATCATGCGACAAGCTTGCCCGCCGCCGGTTAAGGGAGGATAAACCGCGCCCATGTCCCTCCGAAACAGCCTCTCGCTCGTCCTGGCACCGCCTCACCCGGCGGGGCGCCCCTTCATCTATGGCGGCGCCGCCGTCGCCGTGGTGGGAGGGCTGATCCTCGGTTCGTGGCTGTTCTGGCTGGGCGCGCTCTTCACGGGCTTTTGCCTGTATTTCTTCCGCGACCCGACGCGCGTGCCGCCGCCGCGGCCGGACCTCGTCCTCGCCCCGGCCGATGGCAAGGTGGTGATGGTCAGCCTGGCCGCGCCGCCGCCGGAGCTGGACATGGGCAGCACGCCCGTCTGGCGCGTGGCCACCTTCCTCTCGGTCATGGACGTGCATGTGAACCGCAGCCCGGTGGCCGGTCGCGTCGCCCGCATTGCCTATCGCCACGGCGCCTTCGTGGATGCCAGCCTGGACAAGGCCAGCGAGAACAATGAGCGCAACGCGCTGCGGATTGATCTGCCCGATGGCCGCATGGTGGGCTGCGTGCAGATCGCGGGGCTGGTGGCCCGGCGCATCGTCTGCACGGCGCGGGAGGGCGACATCATCGCGGCCGGTGAGCGGTTCGGCATCATTCGCTTCGGCAGCCGCACCGATGTCTACCTGCCCGAGGGCGTGCTGCCGACCGTGCTGGTCGGCCAGACCATGATCGGCGGCGAGACCATCCTCGCCGACCTGCGCGCTTGATCCGCGAGGGGCTGCGCGGCCGGCTGCGGGGCCTGGCCCCCCGCCAGCGCCCGCGCTTCAGCGGGCCGTCCTTCAACCGGCTGATCCCGAACCTGCTGACCATGATGGGCCTCTGCGCGGGGCTGGTCGCCATCCGCTTCGCGCTGGAGGGGCGCTTCGGCCATGCCGCGGCCTTCATCGTGGTCGCCGCCGTCATCGACGGGCTGGACGGGCGCATCGCGCGGCTGCTGAAGGGCACCTCGCGCTTCGGCGCCGAGTTCGACAGCCTGAGCGACTTCCTCTGCTTCGGCGTGGCGCCGGCGCTGGTGCTCTATCTCTGGACCATGCAGAGCGTGGGGCCCTGGGGCTTCATCCCCTGCGTGCTCTTCGCCGTGTGCAGCGCGCTGCGCCTGGCGCGCTTCAACGCGGCCTCGATCGCGGAGCCGGGCGTGGTGGAGGTGCCCAAGCCCGCCTACGCCTACAACTTCTTCACCGGCGTGCCCGCGCCGGCCGGGGCGGGGCTGGTGCTGTTCCCCCTCTTCGCCTGGCTCGCTTTCGCCGATTGGGGCTGGCCGGCGACGGCGGCCGCCATCCGCCACCCCTCGGTGGCCGCCATCATGCTCTTCGTGGTGGGGGGGCTGATGGTGAGCACCCTGCCTTCCTGGTCCTTCAAGAACTTCAAGATTCCCGCCAACCGGGTCCTGCCGCTGTTCCTGGGCGTGGGCGCCTATGTGGCCTTCCTGGTGACCGACCCCTGGGCCGCGCTGGCGCTGGGCGGGCTGATCTATGCGGGCATGCTGTACTTCTCCGCCCGTTCCTACCGCCGGCTGCGGCGGGAGGCGGAGCAGATGCGGGGTGAGGTGCCATCGGCATGAAGCTGCTGGGTGTCCGGCTCACGGCCGGGCCCTTCACGGCCCTGCCGGAGGGCGCCTTCGGTCTCTGCCTGGACCCGCACGCGCCCAACCGGGACCTGGCCGCGCTGACGCTGGACATCGTGGATTTCGGCCTGCCCGAACCGGCCGCGCTGCGCGCCACGCTGGAGGCGCTGAAGGCGGCGATGGCGGCGGAGCCGGACCGGCTGTTCTATGTCGGCTGCAAGGCGGGGCTGGGGCGCACGGGCACGGTGCTGGCCTGCCTCGCCGCCGAATGCGGGGTGGAGGAAGACCCCGTGGCCTGGGTGCGCGCGCACCACGACCCGCGGGCGGTGGAAACCCCCGCGCAGGAGGAATTCGCGCGGGGCTGGAAGGGCGCTGTCAGCCCTTCTCGATGCTGAGGTCCGGCGCGTCCGGGTTCTTCATGCCGACGATGTGATAGCCGCAATCCACATGGTGGACCTCGCCGGTGACGCCGGTGGAGAGCGGGCTCAGCAGATAGAGGCCGGCACCGCCCACCTCGTCCAGCGCCACGTTGCGCTGCATGGGCGCGTTGTACTGGTTCCACTTCATGATGTAGCGGAAATCGCCGATGCCCGAGGCCGCGAGCGTCTTGATCGGACCCGCGCTGATGGCATTCACCCGGACGCCGTCGGCGCCCAGGTCCGCCGCCATGTAGCGCACGCTGGCCTCGAGCGCGGCCTTGGCGACGCCCATCACGTTGTAGTGCGGCACCCACTTCTCGGCACCGAGGTAGGAGAGGGTGAGCAGCGAGCCGCCCGGGCCCATCAGCGCCGCCGCCCGCCGCCCGGTGGCGGCGAAGGAGTAGCAGGAGATATCGAGCGCCTGCAGGAAGGCCTCGCGCGGGGTGTCGAGGAAGCGGCCACGCAGATACTGCTTGTCGGCGAAGCCCACGGCATGGACGAAGAAGTCGAGCTTGCCCCAGCGCTTCTCGATCTCGCCGAAGGCCGTGTCGATCTGCGCGTCGTCGCCCGCGTCGCAGGGCAGGACGATGTCGCTGCCCACGCTGGCGGCGAGTGGGCGCACGCGCTTTTCCAGCGCCTCGCCCATGTAGGTGAAGGCCAGTTCCGCGCCCTGGGCCGCCACGGCGCGGGCGATGGCCCAGGCGATGGAACGGTCATTGGCCACGCCCATGATGAGGCCGCGCTTGCCCTGCATCAGCGTTCCGGTCGGCAGGGGGGCGTTGGCGTCTTCCGTCATGGTCGTCCGGTCAGGAGGTTGCGGGGCGTGGGGGGTGGTGGCACATGCCCTTTGACCGGGCAAGGCCCCCCCGGACCTCCCCCTGGGCCAGGACAGGCGAGCAGGCATGACCGATCCCTATGCGCTTTTCGCGGAGTGGCTGGCGGAGGCGACCAGGACCGAACCCAACGACCCGAACGCCATGTGCCTCGCCACCGCAACCCCTGATGGCAGGCCCTCGGCGCGCATGGTGCTGCTGAAGGGGCAGGATGCGCGGGGCTTCGTGTTCTACACCAACCTCGAATCCCGTAAGGGCGGCGAGCTGGCGGCCAACCCCCATGCCGCGCTGTGCTTCCACTGGAAGACCCTTCAGCGCAGCGTGCGCGTGGAGGGCAGCGTGGAGCCCGTGACCGATGCGGAGGCCGATGCCTACTACGCCTCGCGCCACCGTTCCTCGCGCATCGGCGCCTGGGCGTCGCGCCAGTCGCGCCCGCTGGAGGGGCGCTGGGCGCTGGAGAAGGCCGTCGCCGAATACACGCTGAAATTCGGCCTGGGCGAGATCCCGCGCCCGGCCTTCTGGTCCGGCTTCCGCATCCTGCCCGCGCGCATCGAGTTCTGGCGCGACATGCCCTTCCGCCTGCACGAGCGCCGGGTCTTCCTGGCCGAGGGCGAGGCCTGGCGCGAAGAGGCCCTCTACCCCTGATGGCCGCCCCCGCCGCGCAACGGGAGGTGGCGGAATTCCTGGCCGGGATCACCGGGCAGGGCGTGGTGGAGACGCATGTCTCCCTCGTCTTCCTGGGCGAGGGGGAGGTGCTGAAGCTGAAGAAGGCGGTGGCGCTCGGCTTCCTCGATTTCACGGAACTCGAGACCCGCGCGCGCCTGATTTCGCATGAAAATGCATTAAATTCGCCCAATGCCCCCGGCCTCTATCTCGGCGCCGTGGCCGTGACGCGCGGGCCGGGAGGGCTGGAACTGGGTGGCGCGGGCGAGGTGGTGGATTGGGTGCTGCGGATGCGCCGCCTGCCGGCCGAGGCCTTCCTCGACGCGCATGGGCCGCTCGACGGGCCGCTGCTCGACCAGATGGCCGATGCGGTGGTGGACCTCCATGCCCGCGCCCCGCGGCGTGCCGGCGATGGCGCCATGGACGCCGCGCTGGCGGGCAACCGCGCGGCCGGCCTGGCGGCGGGGCTGCCGGAGGCGGAGGTCCTGGCCTGGCACGAGGCCGCGGTGGCGGCGCATGACGCCCTGCGCGCCTGGCTGGCCGAGCGCGCCGCCGCGGGCTTCCTGCGCCGCTGCCATGGTGACATGCACCTCGGGAATGTCTGCCTGCTGGACGGGGTGCCGCATGCCTTCGACGCGCTGGAATTCGACGAGGCGCTGGCCACCATAGACACCGGCTATGACCTGGCCTTCCTGTTGATGGACCTGGACCAGCGCCAGGGCAGGGCGGCGGCGAACCGGGCCATGAACCGCTATCTGGGCCGCACGGGCGATGTGGCGCTGGTGCGCGGCCTGAAGCTGTGGCTGTCGCTGCGAGCCTTCATCCGCGCCCATGTGGCGGGAAAGCGCGGGCAGGACGGAACCCCGCTGCTGCGCGCCGCGCGGGCCTATCTGGCGGCGCGGCCGGCGCCGCGCCTGGTGGCGGTGGGCGGGTTGCAGGGCACCGGCAAATCCTGGCTGGCGCGGCGCATCGCCCCCGCGCTGGGGGCCGCGCCCGGGGCGGTGGTGCTCCGCAGCGACGAGACGCGCAAGCGCCTGGCCGGCGTGCCGCCCGAAACTCGCCTGCCCGCGGACGCCTACACGCCCGAGACCAATGCCGCGGTCTTCGCGGAACTCCAGGCCCGCGCGCGCGAGGCGCTGGCCGCAGGCCACAGCGTCATCCTGGACGCCATGTTCCGGCGCCCGGCGGAGCGCGAGGCCGTGGCGGCGCTCCATCCCGGTTTCACGGGGCTGTGGCTGACGGCGCCGATGGAGGTGCTGCGCGCCCGGGTGGCCGCGCGCCGGGGCGATGCCTCGGACGCCACGCCCGCCATCCTGGAGGCGGCGGCGGCGCGGGACCCGGGGCCGCTCGACTGGCACATGCTGGACGCGACCCATGACGCGGCACCCGAAGCGATGAAGGCGCTGGACTTGCCACCCCCGCCCTCGCCATAACCGTTTCAACTCACAAGAGGTTGGGGGACTGACACCATGGCTTATCGTCGCCTGCTGCTGCCGCTGACCGGCACCGCCGCCGGGGAAGCCGCCTTGGCCACCGCCTTGATGGTGGCCCGGATCTGGAACGCCCACGTCCACTGCCTGCATGTGCGGGTGGATGCGCGCGACGTGGCGCCCCTGGCGGGCGAAGGCCTGTCGGGCGCCATGATCGAGGAGATGATGGCCGCCACCGAGCGCGAGAGCGGTGACCGCGCCTCCCGCGTGCGGGCGCTGTTCGAGCGCTTCGCCGCGGGTTCGGGCGATGTCTCCATCGCCAATTCGGCCGAGACGGCGCTGAAGTCGGGCGGGCCCACCCTTTCCTTCGAATCCATCGCGGGGCGGGAGGAGGATGTGGTGGCGCAGCAGTCGCGCCTCTACGACATGGCGGTCGTGCCGCACCCCGAGGCGGGCGAGGATGTCAGCAGCAGCGACGCGCTGCATGCGGTGCTGTTCGACAGCGGCCGCCCCGTGCTGATCGCGCCGCGCGTGGCGCCGGCCAGCATCGGCACCCGCGTCTGCTGCGCCTGGAACGGCACGGGCGAGAGTGCGGCGGCCATCGCCGCGGCCCTGCCCTGGCTGCACCGCGCCAGCGCGCGGCGCATTCTCTATGCCGACGAATACCAGCGCCGCGGCCCGCCGGTGGAGGGCATCCTGGCCTATCTGCACTGGCATGAGATTTCGGCCGAGGCGCAGCTGTTCAAGCCCATCACCAAGGATGTGGGGGCAGGGCTGCTCGGGGCCACGCGGGACTTCAACGCGGACCTTCTGTGCATGGGCGCCTACAGCCACTCGCGCCTGCGCCAGCTCATCCTGGGCGGGGTGACGCGGCATGTGCTGGAAAATGCGGAAATCCCCGTGCTGATGTGCCGTTGAGGCGTCCCGCCCCCACGGCGGGTTGAGGTCGGGCGCGGCCGCGGTCGCGCCTGTGGCAGGGTTTGTCGCGCGGGGAAATCGCCGATGCCGCGCCGCGCGCATGCAACCCTTGCCATGCTGTGGCCTTACTGATGCCGAACCGGGGCGGCATCGCCATGCCATGCCTTCCCCCCCGAAGAGACGATCGAAAGCTGAACACCTTGCCTCCCCATGACGACTGCCGATGCGACGGCGCGGCGCCGAAGCTTCGCCCTTGGGGAAGTATTCAGCGTTTTACTCTTTCCTTCCCGCAAGATACCCGGTGAAGCCGGTGCCCGTTGGGCTTGGCCTGGATGGTGGCCGGCGTCACATCCGGCAAGCCCGATGGCTCCGCGCGCGGCCGCGAGGCGGGACGCCCGGTGACGATCTGCGGGGGGCCGGGGCTTTCCGCTCACGAATTCATGCTATCTGGCCGCCATCATGATCCTGACCGCCAATTCCCTGCCGGGGCTCTTCCGCCTCCTGATCGCGCAACGCGGCCTGTGCTGGCGCCTGGTGTCGCGCGAACTGGCGCAACGCTTCCGCGGCAGCATGCTGGGCCTGGTGTGGGCGGTGCTGACGCCGCTGCTGACGGCCGCGGTCTTCACCCTCGTGTTCACGGGCATCTTCCCCACGCGCTGGGGCACGGGGGGCAGCAGCCCCTTCGACTTCGCGCTGCTGCTGCTGGTGGGGCTTTCCATCTACACGCTGTTCTCGGAGGCGGTGGGCCGGGCGCCGCGCCTGATCATCGACAACGCCAACTATGTGACGCGGGTGATCTTCCCGCTGGAGATCCTGCCGCCGGTCATCATCCTGTCGGGGCTGGTGAACCTGCTGATCACGGTGCTGCTGGTGGTCATCGGCTACTACTTCGCCCATGGCACGCTGCACGCCACCGCGCTGCTGCTGCCCGTGGTGCTGCTGCCCTTCCTGATCTTCCTGATGGCGGCCGTGATCCTCGTGGCGACCATCGGCGTCTTCGTGCGCGATGTCGGCCTCATCATCGCGCCCATCCTGACCTTCATGCTGTTCCTCTCGCCCATCTTCTTTCCCGTGGAAGCGGTGCCCGAGGCGTGGCGCTTCATCGTGCGCTTCAACCCGCTCACGCCCATCATCACCCAGTCCCGCGCGGTCCTGATCTTCGGGGAGTGGCCGAATTTCCTGGCCCTGGCGGTGTACCTGCTCTGCGCGCTGGGGGCGCTGGCCGTGGCCCACTGGGTCTTCCGCCGCCTGCGGGGAGGTTTCGCGGATGTCCTCTGAGCTTGACCCCTCCACGGACCTGGCCATCGAGGTCAGGCACCTGTCGAAGTGCTACCGGCTCTACTCGGAGCCGCGCGACCGGCTGCGGCAGGCCTTCCAGCCACGCCTCGCGCGCATGCTGCGCCGCTTCGGCCTCGCCGTGGAGGAGCGGCGCTATTTCGCCGAGCACTGGGCGCTGAACGATGTCTCCTTCGAGGTGCGGCGGGGCGAGACGGTGGGCATCCTGGGCCGCAACGGCGCGGGCAAATCCACCCTTCTGCAGATGATCTGCGGCACGCTCACGCCCACCACCGGCGATGTGCGCGTGAATGGCCGGGTGGCGGCGCTGCTGGAACTCGGCTCCGGCTTCAACCCCGAATTCACCGGGCGCGAGAACATCCTGCTGAACGCCTCCGTGCTGGGCCTCTCCCGCGAGGAGACGCTGGCGCGGATGGACGACATCCTGGCCTTCGCCGATATCGGCGACTTCATCGACCACCCGGTGAAGACCTATTCCTCCGGCATGGCCATGCGCGTGGCCTTCTCCGTCATCGCGCATGTGGATGCCGATGTGCTGGTGGTGGATGAGGCGCTGTCGGTGGGTGACGCCTATTTCCAGCAGAAATGCATGCGCTGGCTGCGCCAGTTCCAGGAGCGCGGCACCGTGCTGTTCTGCGGGCACGACATGAGCGCGGTGACCAATCTGTGTCAGCGGGCGATCTGGATCGACAAGGGACGCATGCGGATGGCCGGCGCCGCACGGGATGTGGCCGAGGCCTATGCCAGCTTTGCCCACAGCCAGGGCCAGGGCCTGCCCGAGGAGAACGTGAAGGTCAGCCCCGCGCTGCGCGAGGAGGAGGAGGTGCCGCCCGTCGCCGAGATGGTAGTGGCCGTGCCGGAGGCCGAGGCGGAGATCATCCCCTCCCCCCATGCGGGGCTTCGCCTGGACGGCAACGCCTTCGGCGCGGGGAAGGCGCGCATCACCGGGATCGAGCTGCGCGATGCCGAAGGCCGCCCCACGGCCCTGGTCCAGGGGGGCCAGATGGTCCAGCTCGTGATCCAGGCGCGGACCGAGGTGGCGCTGCCGGATGTCATCATGGGCTTCCAGCTCAAGGACCGGCTGGGCCAGGTCGTCTTTGTCCAGAACAACATCCGCACCCGCGTCCGGGAGGAGGCGCAGGCCCCCGCCGGCGCGCGGATCGAGGCGCGCTTCACCTTCCGGATGCCCATGCTCTCGTCTGGCGAATACGGTTTCGGCGCGGCCGTCGCCAGCGGGTCGCAGACCGTCCATGTCATGCAGCACTTCCTGCATGAGGCCCTCATCGTCCATGTGGACATGCCGGGGCATCTGGGCGGGCTGCTGACGGTGCCGCTGGCCAGGGCCGAGCTTTCCATCCACGCGGAGGCCCCGGCGTGACCCGCTTCTGCTTCATCGTGAACAGCGTGGATGACCGGCGCTTCGACTGGTTCATGCAGGGCCACCGTGACGCCTTCGGCGCCGATGCGCCGCCGGTGGTGCGGGTGCCCGACGCGAAATCCATGTGCGAGGGCCACAACCGCGGCGTGGCCATGGCGCCTGCCTGCGACTGGCTGGTCTTCTGCCACGACGACATCCGGATCCTGTCGCCAGAGCCGCTTCGCCTGCTGCGCGAGGCGGCGGGGCGGGTGGACATGTTCGGCGCGGCCGGAACACGACGCATGGTGTCGGGCAATTGGTATGATGCGGGGCGGCCGCACACGCTGGGCCAGGTGGTGGCGCGCGCGCCCGGCGTGCCGCTGAGCTACGAATTGCAGATTTTCGGCGCGCAGAGCGGCAGCCTGCAGGAGGGCGCGGTGGCGCTCGACGGCATCTTCATCGCCTGCCGCCGCGCCCTGTTCGATGCCTTGGGCGGCTTCGATGCCGAGACCTATCGCGGCTTCGTTGGCTACGACATGGACTTCACCTATCGCGCCGCCCAGTCCGGCGCGCGTGTGGGCGTCCATGAAGCCCTGGTGCTGCTGCACGACTCCACGGTGGCGGACTTCCCCGCCGCGAAGGTGGCGGCCTGGGAAGCCGCCCAGCGGAGTTTCCTCGACGCCTTCGGCCCGTTCGATGCCGGGGGCGCGGGCGAGCGCGGTCACCGCACCGTGCCGCTGACCGCCCCCACGGATGCCCTGCACCACCTCAACCTGCCGATTGCCGGACAAGGGCCCACCACGCCTACCCCCGCCATCCATCGCGCCCGTTCCAACGGAGAGTCCGAAATGCGCCTCGCCTGCTTCACCATGTTCCGCAACGAGGCGGCCATCATGGGGCCTTTCCTGGACCAGCTGGGCACCTTCTTCGACCATGCCGTCCTGCTGAACCACGGCTCGACCGATGGCGGCCCGGATCTGGTGGCCGCGCGGGGCGATGCCCGGTTCGAGCTTCTCCAGCTGCATTCGCCAGGCTACCCGCAGGCCGAGCTGGCGACAGGCTTCGCGCGCCGCATCTTCGAGACGGTGCAGCCCGATTTCCTGTTCTTCCTCGATTGCGACGAATTCCTGCCCTTCGCGGACCGCGCGGCGCTGGAAGCCTTCCTGGCCCCCTACAAGGACCGTGACGGGCTGAGCCTGCACTGGCACCACGTCTGCCCCGAGAACCTCGACGGCGGGAACATCTTCGCCCGGCCCTTCCTGCAGGCCGAGGCGCCGTCCGAATACACGAAGGTGGTGCTGGGCAAGGCGCTCGCGGGGCGGGAAGGCTGGACGGTCAGCCAGGGCTACCACGCGGTCCTGGCCCGCCCAGGTGTGACGGTGGACATCGCGCCGGTCACGGAGCCGGCCCTGCTGCACATCCCGGTGCAGAGCCGCGCGCAGTTCCGCTTCAAGGTGGCCACGGGCGCGCGCCGCATCCGGCAGGACACCACGCTGCTCCAGGACGGGCAGGGCGTGCACTGGGTCGCGCTGGACCGGGAGGCCGCGCGCGGTGAGCTGGACGCCGCGACGATGCGCGGGATCGCGCTCGCCTACCCCGCGCGGCCGGAGCGGCCGCCCGCCGCGCGGCCGCTCGACTTCACCTTCCCCTATGTGCGTTCCGCCTATGCGGAGACGGCGAGCACCGTCGCGGGCCAGCTCGACGGCCTGCTGCTCCAGATCGATTCGCGGCCGACGCGGGCGGAGGCGCGCAGCTTCTCCGTGCTGGGGCCCGATGGAAGTGTCCTGTTCTCCAGCCACGCCGGCGATGCCGTGATCGTGCCGCAAGACGAGGTGCGGGAAGCGGCGGCGGCGCCGATGCTGGCCTCGCTCTTCGCCGGCACCCTCGCGGAGGAATACGAGGCGCTGGTGGCGCCGCTGTTCAACCTGCCGACCAAGATGCCGCTCACGGCCTGGTCGGGACACATTCCCTTCCTGTTCGCGCTGTTCCGTGCCTTGCGTCCACGCACCTATGTGGACCTCGGCGTGCATTACGGCGCGAGCCTGATCGCGGCGGCGACGGCCTCACGCACCTATGGCACGGACACGCACTGCGTGGGCGTGGATACCTGGGAGGGCGACGAGCACGCCGGGAAGTACGCCGGGGACCGCATCTACGAGGATCTGGACCATTACACCCGCAGCGTGTTCGGCAATGTCACCCTGATGCGGAGCTACTTCATCGAGGCGCGCAAGGCGTTCCGTCCCGGCTCCATCGACATCCTGCACGTGGACGGGCTGCACACCTATGAGGCGGTCAAGGAGGACTTCTCCACCTGGTTCCACCTGATGGCGCCCAGCAGCGTGGTGATGTTCCACGACATCGCGGTGCACCGCGACGGCTTCGGGGTGCATCGGCTGTGGGACGAGTTGAAGCAGCATTTCCCCTCGATGGAATTCCACCACTCGCATGGCCTGGGCGTGCTGTTCCTCGGCCATGAGGATGAGCGCTTCGCGCCCTTCCTGCGCCTGATGAAGGACGCGCGGGCGATGCGCGGCTACCAGGCGCTGCTGGAGGATATCGGCGGGATCATCGAGGAACGGATGGCGGGCTTCGCGCCGGCGCAGGTGGCGGTGCAGGCCGGTCCGATCACCATCCCGCCGCCCGGCGCGCCCGGCGAACTCGCGGCGCTGCAGGCCGCGGTGGCGCAGCAGAAGGCCATGCTGGACGCAATCGCCAACTCCACCTCCTGGCGGGTGACGGCGCCGCTGCGCTACCTGCGGACGAGGCTGGGCCGCTGACCATGCGGATCGCCGTCGTCGGTGCGCGCACCTGGTTCGCGAACCATTATCCCGAAGGCTGGCAGCACGACCCTGACGTGCTCTGCCTGGACGTGTTCGAGGGCGACTATTCCTGGCTGATGGTGCTGCGGAACTGGCGCCCGGACGTGACGCTGTTCTACCGGCCGGAACTCTATCCCGCGCGCTACCTGGACCGGGTCCCGGGCCAGCGGATCGCCTTCCTGACCGAACCGCTGCCTGCCATCCGGGACGGCCGGATGCAGATGACGGCCGAGAGCGCGCTGCGCCTCAAGGTCTATGAGGGCATGGCCTGGCACGCCTATCACCGCTGCATCTACTACGATGCGGGCAGGGCCGAGACGGTGCGCCACCTGGGCTGGCCCATCACGGCCTACCACCCGCTGCCGCTCGACACCGCGCAGTTCCACCCGGGTGAGCCCGGGGCGGAGCGCCCGGTGGACGTGTGCTTCGTGGGCAAGGCCACGCCGCACCGCATCGAGGTGCTGGATTTCCTCCGCAGCGCCTCGTTGCGCTTCCTCTGGGTGGCGCACGGCGTGTCGGGCCCGCATCTCGCCACGCTGTTCCGGCGCAGCCGCATCGTGCTGAACGTGCATGCCGATGGCGTGGCCGCGCAGGAGCCGCGCCTCTACCTGGCCGCCGCCTGCGGCTGCCGCGTGGTGACGGAGCCGCTCTCCACCGCCGCCATGGGCTTCCCGGGACGCATCTCGCAGATCGCTACGCCTTGGAACGAGGGGATGATGCGGGCGGTGCTGCGGGAGGCCGCAAGCACGCCCTGGACCTGGCAGGACGAGCAGGACCGCAAGGCCATGGGCGTGCGGCGCCTGCTGGCCGAGCAGACCGGGCTTCCACTGGGGGCCTGGCAGGACCCGACTCTGCACGAGGATGGCGAGGCCGTGGCGGGGCTTCTGGCCTGACGCCCGATCCCGGTGCGGGATCGGCGCCCTTCGATGTACTGACTTGCAGTCCGGTGTCGGGCGATGGCCCGGCGCCAGACCGGAACTGGAGAAACACCCATGCACGACACCGCGATGGCCGCAGGTGCCGCCTTCTTCGAGGCCTATGTCGCGGGTGCGCGGCCGCGTATCCTGGACGTCGGCTCCATGAACGTAAATGGCAGCCTGCGAAGCCTTGCCCCCAAGGACGCGGATTATGTGGGCCTCGACCTGGAGCCCGGGCCGGGGGTGGATGTGGTGCTGGAAGGCACGACCTACCCCTTCGAGGCGGACAGTTTCGACGCCTGCGTGAGCGTGTCCTGCCTGGAGCACGACGCGGCCTTCTGGGACACCTTCCTCGAGATCGCGCGGGTCACCCGGCCCGGGGGCTACGTCTTCCTCGACGTGCCCTCCAATGGGCCCTACCACGCCTACCCGCATGACAATTGGCGCTTCTATCCCGATGCCGGGCTTGCCCTCGCGCGGTGGGCGCTGCGGGCGGGGCAGCCCATGCGGCTGGTCGAGAGCGGCACCCTGCGCCGGCGGAATGACGTGTGGAACGACCTGGTCATGGTGTTCCAAAAATCGGCCGAGCCGGTGACCCCCGGGCGTTTCCTGCTCGACGCCTTCCCCGATGCCACGAATGTGCGCCGCCTGGGCCAGGAAGGCCTGATCAATCCGACGGCCGAGACGGAGGACATCGCCCTCCTCGCGGCCGAAGGCCGGCGCGCCGCGCTGATCGAGGAATCGCTGCGCGAGGCGCATGCCGCCCTGACCGGCGCGGAAAAGGCCGGCGAGGACATGAAGGCGCGTCATGCCGAGGCGTGCGAGCGCGCCACGCGGTTGGAGGCCTCCCTGCGCGAGGCCCATGCCGCGCTGGCCGGCGTGGAGGAAGCCGGCTCGGGGATGAAGGCCCGACATGCCCAGGAGCGACAGCGCATGGCCGAGGAACTGGCCGCGGTCACGGCACGGCTCGCCGCGAAGGAGGTCGAGGCCGGCGCCCTCGCGCAGCAGGTCGCGCGCATGGCGGAGCTCGAGGCGGAACATACCCTCACGCGGGAACGCCTCGCGCTGATCGAGCAATCGAGAAGTTGGCGCCTGACGCGGCCGCTGCGCCGGATGCGCGGCTGGTTCTCGCCCGATGCGGAGGGGGCGCGCGAGTAGGGTATCCGGCAGACCTGACAAGCGGATGTTAACCAGAAGGGGTGCATAGCCGCGGCGCTGATCATTGGGGGATCCGCGCATGCGACTTTTGGCGACGGCAGGAAGCCCGCCCGTTTCGATAGTGGAAAATGCCGCGCCTTGGGAATGGATGGGGGTTCTGCAGCTGCTGTCCGACCCGGGGCAGGTGCGCTTCGTGGAGGTGGGCGGCTTCGGCGGAAACTTCTTCCACGCCAACCTCAACCCCGTCACGGGCCTCATCTTCATCACGCCGATGGCACGCCTGGACTATGAATGGTTCACCAGGGCAGGCCAGGCGCCGGTCGTGGACTTCCACCTGGATTTCTTCATGTCCGACGGCACGCGGGCGCGAAGCACGGCCACCTTCACCGTCAATGTCCTCGACATTGACGACACGCCGCCCCAGGCGCTGAGCTTCTCCTCCGGGGGCAGCGTCCGGGCCGATGTGAAGGGCGCCACCATCGGCCGGCTGCAGGTCCAGGACCCGGACACCCCCGCCGGCGGCCACACCTTCCACCTCAGCGAGGAATATTCCTGGCAGTTCATGATGGTGGGCAATGAGTTGCGGCTCAGGCCCGGCGTCCAGCTCGACCTGACGGACGGCCCCCAGTTTCCCATCTTCCTGACCGTGTCGGACGGGCGGCAATCCGCGGGCTTCAGGCTCGACATCGCCGTGCTGCCCAATCCGGGTGCGAGCACGACCCCGATCGACGTCATGGCGCCCGGCGAAGTGAGGAAGGGCTTCTATCACACCTCGGTGGACCATGTGGGCACCTACCACGCGCCATGGAGCATCGCCTCCGTCTCGCGCGCGGCGGATCTGATGCGGGTGGACACCGTCAACGGCGATACGGTCTGGTTCAAGGCCACGAAGTACATCGACTTCACCTCGGGCTTCGTGGACTTCACGGAAACCGGCATCGCGGGGCGGCTCTGGCTCGCCTTCCAGACGGTGTTCGACCGCAGCCCCAGCCTGTGGGAAATGCGCTACTTCCACGACCGGGTGTCCGCCTGGGGCGCCACCGAGCGGAATGTGCTGGACTGGGCGCTGAACTACAGCCCGCAATCCTCCTTCTTCGCCTCCATGACCAACCGGCAGTTTGTGGAGCACATCTACGCCAATGCCGTGGACTACGCCGTGCCCTCCAGCACGCTATCCTGGCATGCCGGGCGGCTGGATTCCGGGGCCACCAACCGCATCGAGTTCGTCGGCACCATCATGAACTGGCGTTCCGCGTTCAACGACTTCAAGGGGGCCGCCTACCAGGGTTTCTATGTGCCGCGCGCGCATATGGAAGAAATCACCGGGCTCATCAGCACGGCCGCCGGCTGGCCGCCCAATCCGCATGTCTGGCAATGGTGGTCCGCCTGGCGAGGCGGGAGCTTCGACCTCTTCGGCCTGTCCTGGCAGATCGCGCAGCACCCCGATTTCGCGGCGCGCTGGGGCCATATGGGCAACCAGGAATTCGCCCAGCAATTCTTTCAGCAGATCACCGGCCGGCCGCTGGGGGAGCAGGAGCTGAAGACCATCACCTGGTGGCTCGACAGCGGCACGGGCAAGCGGCACGAATTCATGGCCCATGCGGCGCTGCAGATGACCGACAACTCCTTCTTCCGCACCCTGCCGCAAGGCGCCATGTTCGACACGGTGTGGTGAGGCGGGGGCGGCCTGGCGGGACACCCGGACGTGGTTTCGGGAAGGTCCGCTACCCCTCCAGCTCCTCCCGCAGCATCTCGAGGCGCAGCCATTCCTCCTCGGCCGCGGCCAGTGCGGCCTCGCGCTCCGCCAGGGCGGCCGTGCGGGCGGCGAAGCCCTTGGGGTCGCGGCTGTAGAGGTCGGGGTCGGCCAGCCAGTTCCGCAGCACCGTGATCTCGGCGCCGAGCTTCTCCATGGTGGCGGGCAGGGTGTTCAGCGCGTGCTGCTCCTTGAAGGAGAGCTTTTTCGCGGGCGCGGCCGTGGCGGGCTTCGTGGCCACAGGTGCCGCGCGCGGCGCCCGCGCCACCTCGCGTGCCGCGACACCCGCGCCGCGCTGGGCCAGCATGTCGGTGTAGCCGCCGGCGTATTCCTGCCAGCGCCCCTCGCCCTCGCTCATGATGACGCTGGTGCAGACGCGGTCCAGGAAGTCGCGGTCATGGCTGACCACCAGGACGGTGCCGCCATAGTCGCCCAGCATTTCCTCCAGCAGGTCCAGCGTCTCCAGGTCCAGGTCGTTGGTGGGCTCGTCCAGCACCAGCAGGTTGGAGGGGGCCGCCAGCGCGCGCGCCAGCAGCAGGCGCCCGCGCTCGCCGCCCGAGAGCTTCCCCACCGGCGTGCGCGCCTGCTGCGGCACGAAGAGGAAATCCTGCATGTAGCCCACCACATGCCGCGGCTGCCCGCCCACCCAGACCTGGTCGCCGCGGCCTTCCGTCAGCGTGTCCGCGAGCGTGGCGTCGGGGTCGAGGGCCGCGCGCATCTGGTCGAGGCTCGCCATCGCGATGTTGGCGCCGAGCTTCACCTGGCCGGAATCAGGCGCCAGCTTGCCCGTCAGCATGTTCAGCAGCGTGGTCTTGCCCGCGCCATTGGGGCCGACCACGCCCACCCGGTCGCCCTTCAGGATGCGGGTGGAGAAGTTGCGGACCACCACGCGCTCGCCCCAGGCCTTGGTGATGTCCTCGGCCGCCATGACCAGCGCGCCGGAGGGCGCGGCCTCGGCCGCTTCCATCCGCACCTGGCCCACGGGCTTCACGCGGGTGCGCCTGGCCTCGCGCAGCGCGGCCAGTTCCGCCACGCGGCGGACATTGCGCTTGCGGCGCGCCGTCACGCCATAGCGCATCCAATGTTCCTCGCGCGCGATCTGGCGGCCGAGCTTGTGGGCCTCGCGCTCCTCCTGCTCCAGCGTCTCGGCGCGCCAGGCCTCGAACTCGCCGAAGCCGCGGTCGAGGCGGCGCGTCACGCCGCGATCCAGCCAGAGCGTCGCGCGCGAGAGCCGCGTGAGGAAGCGCCGGTCATGGCTGATCAGTACCAGCGCGCCGCGCAGGGAGGCGATCTCCTCCTCCAGCCATTCGATGGCGGGCAGGTCGAGATGGTTGGTGGGCTCGTCCAGCAGCAGGATGTCGGGTTCGGGCGCCAAAGCGCGGGCCAGGGCCGCACGCCGCGCCTCGCCGCCCGAAAGCCGCGCCGGGTCCTCCGCGCCGGTCAGCCCCAGCCGTTCCAGCAGGGCGCGGGCACGATAGGGATCATCGGCGGGCCCCAGGCCCGAGAGCGCATAGTCCAGCACCGTGGCATGGCCCGACAGATCCGGCTCCTGCGGCAGATAGCGCAGCGTGGTGCCGGGCTGGAGGAAGCGCGTGCCCCCCTCCGGCTCCAGCTCGCCAGCCGCGATCCGCAGCAGGGTGGACTTGCCGCTGCCATTGCGCCCCACCAAAGCCAGCCGCTCGCCGGGCGAGACCACCAGCGCGGCCCCTTGCAGCAGGGGGGTGTTGCCCAGGGTGAAACGCACGCCATCGAGCGTCAGAAGTGGAGGTGCAGCCATGCCGGAGGGGTGCGGCCCAGGGCGCGTTCCGTCAAGGCCGGGCGTGCCTCCCCCGCGCACCCGCCTTGACGCGTCGCCGCCATGGCCGGAGCGTGCGGGCAGCACCGGCAGGGAGGCAGGGATGTTCGATTTCAGCGGCAAGCGCGTGGTGGTCTGTGGTGGGTCCAAGGGCATCGGGCGCAGCGTGGCGCTGGGCTTCGCCAAGGCCGGCGCGGCGGTGTCCATCTGCGCGCGGGGGGCAGAGGCCCTGGCGGCCACCAAGGCGGAGCTGGGCGCCAAGGGCCATGCGGCCAGCTGCGACCTGGGCGATGCCGCCCAGATCGCTTCCTACATCGCGGAAGCCGAGCGCGCCCTGGGCGGCATAGACGTGCTGGTGAACAACGCCTCGGGCTTCGGCATGGCCGACACCGAGGAAGGCTGGGCCGCCAGCCTGAACGTGGACGTGCTGGCGACCACGCGCGCCAGCCGCGCGGCCATCCCGGCGCTGAAGGCGGCGCGCGGCTGCATCGTGAACCTCTCCTCCATCTCGGGCTTCGGGCCCTCGCCGCGCGGCCCGGCCTATGCGGCCGTGAAGGCGCTGCTGATCAACTACACCCAGAGCCAGGCCGCCGTGCTGGCGCCCGATGGCGTGCGGGTGAACGGCGTGGCGCCCGGCTCCATCGAGTTCCCAGGCGGGCTCTGGGAGCAGCGCAGGACGACGCAGCCCGAGCTCTACAACCGCATCCTCGCCTCCATCCCCTTCGGCCGGCTGGGCCATGCGGAGGAGGTGGCGGATGTGTTGCTGTTCCTGGCCTCGCCGGCGGCGCGCTGGGTGACGGGCCACACCATCGTGGTGGATGGCGGGCAGATGCTCAGCTGAGACAAGAGGCCAGGCCCATGGGCCAAGGACGCATCCTCCGCCGCGCGGCCTTCGCCGTGCCGCTGCTGGGTCTGCCGGCGCGGGCACAGTCTCCCGTCACCGTCTTCGCGGCCGCGAGCCTCGCGGATGCGCTGCGCCTGCTGGCCGCCGAATGGGCGGCGCGCGGCCATGCGGCGCCGCGTGTCTCGCTGGCCGCCTCCTCCACCCTGGCGCGGCAGATCGAGCAGGGGGCGGGGGCGGACCTCTTCCTCTCGGCCGATGAGGCCTGGATGGACCATTTGCAGCGGCGCAGCCTGATCCTGCCCGAGACGCGGCGCAGCCCCATCGGCAATGCGCTGGCGCTCGTCACCCCGGCCGACCAGCCGCGGCCGGTCGCCCTGGCGCCGGGGACGGACCTTCTGGCGCTGCTCGGGCCGCGCGGGCGGCTCGCGGTGGGGGACCCGGCCCATGTGCCCGCCGGGCGCTATGCCCGGGCCGCGCTGGAATGGATGGGGCAATGGGCGGCCCTGGCCCCGCGCCTGGCCCGCGCCGAGAATGTCCGCGCCGCCCTGCTGCTGGTGGAGCGCGGCGAGGCCTCGCTCGGCATCGTCTATGCCACCGACGCCGCGGCCAGCGCGCGGGTGGCGGTGGCGGGCCTGTTCCCGCCGGGCAGCCACCCGCCCATCACCTACCCCTTCGCCCTGACCCGCCGGTCCGAGGCGAATGCCGCTGCCCGCGCCTTCCTCGACTTCCTGGCCGGGGCGGACGCCGCGCCCATCTGGCGCCGCCTGGGCTTCAGCCTGACCGAATGATGGAGGGCTTCCTTTCGGCCGAGGAGGCGCAGGCGGTCTGGCTCAGCCTCAGCGTCGCCACGCGCTCGGTGCTGGTGTCGCTGGCGCCGGCGGTGCTGGTGGCCTGGCTGCTGGTGCGGGGCCGCTTCCCCGGCCGCTTCCTGCTGGACGCGCTGGTCCACCTGCCGCTGGTGGTGCCGCCCGTGGTGGTGGGCTGGGCGCTGCTGATGCTGTTCGGCGTGCGCGGGCCGATCGGCGCGCCGCTGGAGGAATGGTTCGGCATCCGCCTGGTGTTCACCTCGGACGCCGTGGTGCTGGCCACCGCCGTGATGGGCTTCCCCCTGATCGTGCGCGCGGTGCGGCTGGGGCTGGAAAACGTGGATGAGGGGCTGGAGGCCGCCGCCCGCACGCTGGGCGCCGGTCGCTGGGATGTGTTCTTCACCGTCACCCTGCCGCTGATGCTGCCCGGCATCCTGGCCGGGGCCGTGGTGGCCTTCGCGGCGGGGCTGGGGGAATTCGGCGCCGTCATCACCTTCGCCTCCAACGTGCCGGGCGAGACGCAGACCCTTCCGCTCGCCATCTACACCGCCACCCAGACGCCGGGGGGCGAGGCCACGGCGGCGCGGCTGGCCGGCATCTCCTTCGCGCTGGCCTTGGGCGGGCTGCTGCTGGCCGAACTCATCGCGCGGCGGATGCACCGCTGGCTGGGGCGGGGCTGATGCTGGAGGTGCAACTGCGCCACCGCTTCCCCGGCTTCGCGCTGGAGGCCGCCTTCACGGCGGGGCCCGGTGTGACGGCGCTGTTCGGCCCCTCGGGCTGCGGCAAGAGCACCATCCTCGCCGCCATCGCCGGGCTGTTCCGGCCCGATGAGGGCCGCGTCTCCCTGGCGGGCCAGGCGTTGCTGGACACGCAGGCCCGCCGTTTCGTGCCACCGGAGCGCCGCCGCTGCGCCGTGGTGTTCCAGGAGGGGCGGCTGTTCCCGCACCTCTCGGTGGAGGGCAATCTGCGCTACGGGCTGCGCCGCGCGCCCTCGGGCGCCGAAGGGCCTGGCTTCGAGGTGGTGGTGGACCTGCTCGGCCTCGGCGCGCTGCTGGGCCGCCGGCCGCGCGCTCTCTCGGGGGGCGAGAAGCAGCGCGTGGCGCTGGGCCGCGCCCTGCTCTCCCGCCCCCGCCTGCTGCTGATGGACGAACCCCTGGCCGCGCTGGATACGCCGCGCCGCGCCGAAATCCTGCCCTTCCTCGCGCGGCTGCGCGACATGGAAGGCCCGCCCATCCTCTACGTCACCCACGCGCTGGAGGAGGTGGACGCCCTGGCCGATGCGCTGGTGCTGCTGGAGGCGGGGCGGGTGCTCGCCCAGGGCAGCCCGGATGAACTCTCCCTGCGCCCCGACGTGCCGCTCGCCGCGCGGCGCGATGCGGGTGCGGTGCTGAGCTGCACCGTGGCCGCGCATGACGCGGCGCGCGGGCTGACGCGCCTCGCCTTCCCGGGCGGCACGCTGGAGGTGCCGCTGCGGCGCGAGGCGCCGGGGGCACGCCTGCGCCTGCGCCTGCGGGCGCGTGACATCGCGGTGGCGCGGACGCGGCCCGAGGGGATCTCCATCCACAACATCCTGCCCTGCCGCCTGGTGGCGATCACCCCTTCGGCGCAGCACCCGGACGAGGTGCTGCTACGGCTGCGGGTGGGGGAGGCGGTGCTTCTCTCGCGCGTGCTGCGCGACGCCGTGGCGCGGCTGGAACTCCGCGAGGGGGATGAGGTCTTCGCCCTGCTCAAGGCGGTGGCGCTGGACCATGCGCCGGGGTGAAGGGGCGGCGGAAGGCGTGAATCACGCGCCCAAATCCGCCCGCAGCAGCAGTGCGTGCCGGCCGGCGCCGTAGTAGTCGCGGCGCGTCGCGGCGCGGGTGAAGCCCGCCGCGGTGTAGAGGGCGATCGCCGCCGTATTCTCCTCCGCCACCTCCAGCAGCAGGGAGGTGGCCCCCTGGGCGGCCAGCAGCATCATGCCCGTCTCCAGCAGGGCGCGGCCCAGCCCCGTGCGGCGGGCCTCGGGGCGGACGGCGAAGGTCAGCACCTCGGCCTCATCGGCGGCGAGGCGCAACAGGACCATCCCGGCCTCGCCCGCCACCAGCCCCAGCGCCCCGGGCATGCCGAGCAGGGTGGCCATGGTCTTCGCGTCCCAGGCCTCATGGGCCGGGAAGGCGCTGGCATGGATGTCGGCCAGCAGCGCGGCATCCTCCGGCGCGGCGGTGCGCAGCGTCATGTGGTCGCGGCCGGGTCCACATAGAGGGGCAGGGCGGCGCGGGGCGGGATTTCGCCGCGCAGGCGGCGGAGTGCGACGGCGGCCAATGGCAGCGCCTCGACCTGGCGCGCGGCGCCCAGCGCCACCGGGGCGCCGCGCGCGCGCAGCCGGGCGGCGGCGCGGGGCGCGCCATCGCCCACCAGCCAGGTCAGGGTGGATGGCGAGGGCAGGGCGGTTTCCGTAAGCGAAAGGGGCGGCGCCTCGGCGAAGGGGCCAGGGCCGAAGCGTTCCAGGAACAGCCCGCCGCGCCGGTTCTCGGTGCAGGCCCAGACGGGGTGGGGGGAGGTGCCGGCCAGCGCCTCGCCAGTCGAGACGCCGACCAGTGGCACGCCACGGGCCGCCGCCAGCCCCTCGGCCAGCGCGATGGCGGTGCGAAGCCCGGTGAAGCTGCCGGGGCCGAGGCCCACGGCGATGGCCTCGAAGCCCTCGCCCATCAGCGCTTCCACCAGCGGCGGCAGGGCGGCCGCCTGGCCATGCGGCCCGGGGGCCTCGCGCTGCGCGAGGCAGGCGCCATCCTCCACCAGGGCCGCGAGGCAGCGGGACAGGGCGGCGTCGAGAACCAGCAGGCGCATCCCACCCGCTTCGCACCGCAAGGCCGCTACGGCAAGCGGCGCAGCCAGGCGCCGACCGTCAGCCGCGCCGTGATCCAGCCGATTGTGCCCGCCACCAGCGGCAGGGAGAGCAGCCCCCACCAGGGCAGATCGGTCAGCGCCGCCGGCCGCGCCATGGCCACCGGAATGGCGGCATCGGCCAGCAGCCAGAGCGCGGGAAGGGCGATAGCCAGCCCCCCCAGCGCCCCCAGCGTGCATAGCCAGCCCAGGCGGCGGGCGAATCGGCCCGCGATGTCGGAATCCCGCGCGCCCAGCTCGTGCAGGATCGTGATGGTCTGGCTGCGCGCTGAGATGCCCGCGCGCGTCGCCACGGCCACCAGCGCGGTAGCCACCAGCACGATGATGGCGAGGATCACCCAGGCCAGGAACCGCACCCCATGCGCCACGCGCAGCGCCTGTGTCACGGCCTCGCCGCGTTCCTCGACCACGGCGCCGGGAATGTCGGCCGCGGCGGCGCGGATGGCGGTTTCGGCGGCGGGGTTGGCCAGGCGCATCTCCACCATGGCGGGCAGGGGCAGGCCGGGCACCTCGCCCAGCCAGGGGCGGAGGAATTCGCGCAGCCGGGCATCGGGCACGGGGGTGGCGGAGGCCACGCCGGGCAGGGATGAGAGCCGGTCCAGCGCGGGGCCGAGCCCTTCCGGCGGCAACTGCACCAGGATCTGCCCCGCCGCCGCCTGTTCCCACCGCGCGGCGAGGCTCCCCGCCCCCTGCGCGCCGGTCAGGGCCATGGCGGCCAGCAGGGCCATGGCGGCGACGAGGGCGGGCAGCAGCCAACCGGCCAGCGCCCGGCGCAGCCCCAGCGGGTCGCGGCCGCGCAGGCGGCGCATGCGGAAGGCGTTGCGGTCAGCCATGGGAGAGCAGCCGCCCGGCCTCGAGTCGCAACGCCGGCGCCGGGCATTCCTCGGGCAGGGCCTCGCTGTGGGTGGCGACGACCACGGTGGTGCCCAGCCGGTGCATCTCGCGCAGCAGGGCGATGACGCGCCGCGCCTGGGCGCCGTCCAGGTTGCCCGTGGGTTCGTCCGCCACCAGCAGGGCGGGGCGGGCGACCACCGCGCGGGCCAAGGCGAGGCGCTGCTGCTCGCCGCCCGAGAGCGAGGCGGGCGCGGCGTCCGCGCGTTCCAGCAGGCCGACCCAGCGCAGCATCTCGTTCACATCGGCGCGCAGGCGCTGTTCGGTCAGGCCCTGGATTCGCAGCGGCAGGGCCACGTTCTCATAGGCGTTGAGGTGCGGCAGCAGGCGGTAATCCTGGAACACCACGCCGATTCGCCGGCGCAGGCTGGGCAGGGCGCCGCGCCGCATGCGCGCCACATCCTGGCCCAGCACCTCCATCCGCCCGGCCGTGGGCCGCACGGCCAGGTGCATCAGCCCCAGCACGCTGGACTTCCCCGCCCCCGAGGGGCCGAGCAGCCAGGTGAAGCTGCCCGTCTCCAGCAGGAAATCGAGCCCGCTGAGCGCCCATTGGCCGCGCCCTTCCGGATAGCGCAGGCCGATATTGGTGAACCGGACCATGGGTCCATCCCCCTTCGAATCTGCCCCGGCCCCAGGTTTCGCACAGCGGGAGGTTGCGGACCACGGGCTTCCATTGGCACATGCGGATCCAGAGATGGACATCGCCTGCCCCAACTGCGCGACGGCCTACCGCGTGCCGGATGCCCTGGTGCTGACGCGCAAGCCTGTGCGCTGCGCGGCCTGTGGCACGCGCTGGGTGCCGGAATTGCCGGACGATGTCACGCTGGCCCCGGCCCCGGCCGGCGAAGCCGCCCCGGCTGCGGAGCCCTCCGCCCTGGAAACGGGCGCCGAAGAGGCTCCGCCCCGCCCGCCGCAGCCCCGCAGCATCGGCGCCCCGCTGGAACCGGAGCCCGAGTCGCAGCCTGTCACCGCGCCCATGAGCATCGGGCCCGACCCTGCCGAAATCCTGACCGAGGACGGCACCCTCACCCCTCGCCCCGCCGCACCGCCACCCCTGGCCCCGCCGCGCTGGATGCCAGGCGCCCCGCGCCGGGTCCGGGGCGGGGCGTTGCTGCCGATGGCCTGGGCCGGCAGCCTGCTGGCGCTGGCCGTGCTTCTGCTGCTGCTGTTCCTCTACAGCGATGCCATCGCCACTGCCTGGCCACCCTTCGGCTGGGTGGCCAGGCTGTTCGGCGGCTAGAACGCGATCCGTGGAGGCGGAACCGCCGGAGCGGTGAATCGCGTTCTCAGCGTCCAGAACGCGATTCGCGGAGGCGGAACCGCCGGAGCGGTGAATCGCGTGCCCTCAGGCCGCCGCGGGCCTGGCCGCCTGGGGCCGCGCCAGCGCATGGGCGCCGGCCCCCAGCCCCGCCTGCACCAGCAGCGTCACCGCCAGGAAGACCGGGAATTCCCAGCCGCCGCCCGGCGCGCTGAACAGCCAGCCATTGCCGAGATGCACCAGCGTCGCGCCCAGCATCACCGGCACCATGGCGAGCGAGGCGACGCGCACCCAGACGCCAAGAATGAGGGCCAGGCCCGCCAACGTCTCGCCGATGGCGACCACGGCGCCCAGCGCGGGCGGGTAGCCGAGGGAACCGAAGAAGCCCATCGTCCCCGCCAGCCCGAAGACGCCGAGCTTCAGCCAGGCGCCATGCGCCAGCAGCAGGATACCGAGGGAGACGCGCAGCAGCAGCGCCGCATAGGGGGTGGTCTGTTGGGTGGTGGGCATGTGGGTCGTCCTTGTGTGGGAAGGCGGCCGCGCCGCCCTTGGCCTCCATCTGCGCCTGAACCCCGCCCCGCTTCCAATCGCGATGCGGGAGGACCATCATCAACCATGTGAATGACGGGCGCGCCGCATGACGGACCTCTCCCAGCTCGACCTCAACCTGCTGCGCGTCTTCGACGCGGTGGCGCGGGAGAAGCATGTGACGCGCGCGGCGCAGCGCCTGAACCTCTCCCAGCCGGCCGTCTCCAACGCGCTGGCGCGGCTGCGGGCGGCGCTGGGGGATGAGCTGTTCCTCCGCCGGCCGGGCGGCGTGGAGCCCACGGCGTTGGCGCTGGCGCTGGCCGCCCCGGTGGCCGAGGCGCTGGACCGGCTGGCCGAGGCGCTTTCCGCCCAGACGCCCTTCGACCCCGCCACGGCGCGGCGCGTCTTCCCCGTGGCCTTTTCCGAATATGCCGAGGCGGTGCTGGCGCCCCTGGTGCTGGCCCGCATGGCGCGCGAGGCGCCGGGCTGCCTGCTCGCCATCCGCCACGCCGACCGCACCAATGCCGAGGCGCTGCTGGAACAGGGCGACGCCGTGCTGGCCATCGCGGTGCTGCCTGAGCCCTCCGCCCTCTACACGCGCCTACGCATGCTGCCCGAGGCCTTCGTGACGCTGATGCGACCCGACCACCCGCTCGCGGCCGGGGAACTGACGATGGAGCGCTTCCTGTCCGTGCCGCATTTGCTGCATTCGGCCAATGGCTCGCGCGATGGGGCGCTGGACGTGGTGCTGGGCGGGCAGGGGCTGTCGCGGCGGCTGGGCGGCGTGGTCGCGCATCTCTCGGCGGTGCCCGAGGTGCTGAAGCGGACGGACATGATCATCACCGTTTCGGCCCGACTGGCCGAGAGCCTGGCCACGCCGCACAGGCTGGTGGTGCGCGAGCCGCCGGTGGCGGTGCGGCACACGCGGCTCTCCCTGGTGTTCCACCGCCGCTTCGAGGCGGACCCCGGCCATGCCTGGCTGCGGCGGCTTTTGCTGGCCGAGGCACGCGAAGCCTGAGGCGACGCGTCAGCTGATCGGCACGGCGCCCCAGGGCGGCAGCCGGCCCAGGCGGCTTTCCATGATGACGAGGAAGCGTCGCGGCGCGGGCAGCAGCCGGCCCCCGGCGTCGGCGGGGGCGCGGTGCAGCGTCACCATGTCGTTTACGTTGCCCCCCACCATCTCGACCACCCCGGGCCCGGTGGCCACCACCAGGTCGCAATGCATGGGGCGGAACTGGCCGCGTTCGGAAGCGCGGTCGGTCCAGCGGGCCAGCGGGCGGCGGGAACGGTCGAAGCAGGCCAGGTCCCCGGGCTCGGGGGCATAGGCGGCCGGGTCGCGCGGGAGGAAGGGCGCGGTGCGTGGGTGCGCGGCGGCCAGCACGTCCAGGTGGTCCAGGTAGCGCGCATGGGCGGCGTCGGGGGCGAATTCCACATCGTCCACCCCGGCGGCCCCCATCAGCCAGGAGATGAAGGCGGCGGACCAGAAGGGCTCGGCCCAGAGGGGCGTCGCCTCGCCGCCCAGGGCGCGGGCGTAGAGGGCGCGGTTGCGCGGGATGGCGGCGCTGGATTGCGGCACGGCGCGCCAATAGGCCAGCACGCGGGGGAAGTTGCTGGGGTCGGCCTCCGGGCGCGCCGCGGTGACGGGGGTGCAGGGGGCGAGCGCCGGGCCGGGCAGGCCCGAGGTGGTGCAACCCCATTCCTGCCATTCGGCCAGGGCGAGGCGCTGCAGCCTTTCCCGCGCGCTGGGCGGGTAGGGCAGGGGAGCCGGCGGCGGGGGCGCGGGCGGCGCGGCGCAGGCGGCCGCCAGCAGCACCAGCCCGAGGGCGAGCAGGCGCCTCATGCGCGCAGCTGCGGGTTGTCGAAGCGGGGTTCGCGATAGGCGCGCAGGGCGGATTCAAGTTGTCGGGCCAAGTCTTCACGTTCCTCCACGGCCAGATAGCGGCCGATTTCGATGCTGGCCTCGCGGTGGCCCAGCAGCAGGCGCGACCCCTCCCAGCGCAGCTTGGCCCAGAAGGGGTCGAAGCGGGCCTCCTCCAGGCGCCGCCCCTCGCGCCGGCGCACGGTGATGCTGCCGGCCTGCAGCGTGACCAGCTCCGCGCTGTGGGTGGCGTGGTGGCGGTAGAGCGCCAGCATGGCCACCACCAACACCGCCTCGGCGCCGGCGAAGACCAGCACCGGCCAGGCGCCCATGAAGGTGAAGAGCAGCCCGGTGAAGGCAAAGCCCCCGCAGAGGATGCCGGCCACGATGCGGAAGCCCCGCGCGCTCATGCTGTTGAGCGGCGTGGAATGGGCTTCGAACAGGGGATGGGCCTTGACCATGCCTGAATGAGATAGAATGACCTGCGACGTGAAAACCCCCTCTTCCCCACTCCATGGCACCGCCCGCGCCCCGCGCCGCGCGCGGCTGATGTCGCGGGCGCAGGCCGTGGCCTTCCTGGAGGCCCTCGCCCAGGAGAACCCCGCGCCCGAGACGGAGTTGCACTACACCGACCCCTTCACCCTGCTGGTGGCGGTGGTGCTCTCCGCCCAGACGACCGATGCGATGGTGAACAAGGTCACGCCCGGTCTTTTCGCGGCCGCCCCCGACCCCGCCGCCATGGCCGCGCTGGGGGCGGAGGGGATCGGGGCCCATATCCGTCGCATCGGCCTGTGGCAGGCCAAGGCGCGCAACGTGGCCGCGCTGGCGCAGATGCTGGTGGACCGCCATGGCGGCGAGGTGCCGGCCGACCGGGTGGCGCTGGAGGCCCTGCCCGGTGTCGGCCGCAAGACGGCGAACGTGGTCCTGAACGTGGTCTTCGGCCAGGCGACCATGGCGGTGGACACGCATATCTTCCGCCTGGGCAACCGCACGGGCCTCGCCCCCGGCAAGACGGTGCGCGAGGTGGAGGATGCGCTGGTCAAGCGCTGCCCCCCGCATCTGCTGCGCGAGGCCCATCACTGGCTGATCCTGCATGGGCGCTACATCTGCAAGGCGCGGGCGCCGGAGTGCTGGCGCTGCAAGGCGGCCGCGCATTGCAACTACCGGGACAAGGTGCTGGTGGCGCCGGGCGGCTGATCCGGCGGTTTGGCTCAGGCGCCGTCCCCGCGCCGCGGCTTCGCCCCCAGGCCCCGCCCCGGGCTGACCGCCGCCTCGCCGAAGCGGGCGCGGAGCGCCTCCACCGCCTTCCACTTGGCCGCCCGGCGCGGGGCCTCGGGGTCGGCCAGGTCGCCGCGGTCGGCGCCGGCGCCATCCACCAGCGGTGCGGCGCCCAGGCCCAGCAGGCGGAAGGGGGTGCCATCCACCTCCCGCGCCAGCAAGGGGCGGGCGGCGGCGAAGAGGGTCTCGGGCAGGCGGGTGGGGGCGGGCAGGCGGGCCTGCCGGCTGCGCGTCTCGAAGCGCGCGGTCTTGAGCTTGAGCGCGACACCCCCCGCCGCGAAGCCCTTCTCGGCCAGGCGGCGGCCCAGCTTCTCGGCGATGCGCCACAGCACGGCTTCCAGCTCGGGCAGGGTGGCGATGTCGGTGTCGAAGGTGGTCTCGGCGCTGATGCTCTTGGTCTCGCGCACCGGATTCACGGGGCGGGGGTCCTCGCCGCGGGCGCGGGCGGCGAGCGAAGGCCCCTCCTCGCCCAGCCGCGCCAAGGCGGCGCGCGGGTCGAGGGCGGCCAGTTGCCCGAGCCGCGTGATCCCCGCCGCCTCCAGCCGCCGCGCCGCGGCGGGCCCGATGCCGGGCAACAGCCCCACGCGCTGCGGCGCCAGCCAATCCGCGGCCTCCGAGGCGCCGATGACGGCGAAGCCGCGCGGCTTGTCGCGCTCCGCCGCCAGCTTGGCCATCAGCCGGTTGTGGGCGAGGCCGATGGAGATGGTGACGCCCACCTCGCGCTCCACGGCCTTGGCGAAGCGGGCCAGGACCACGGCGGGGGGCGCGTTGTGCAGGGCCTCGGTGCCCGCCAGGTCCAGCACCGCCTCGTCAATGGAGAGCGGCTGCACGAGGGGGGAAAGCGCCTCCATCAGCGCGCGGATCTGCGTGGCGGCGGCGGAATACTTGGTGAAGTCGGGCTTGATGACGACCGCATCCGGGCAGGCGGCCAACGCCTTGAACATGGGCATGGCGCTGCGGACGCCATGGGTCCGGGCCACATAGCAGGCGGTGGAGACCACCCCGCGCTTGCCGCCGCCCACGATGACGGGCTTGGCCGCCAGTTCGGGGCGGTCGCGCTTCTCCACGCTGGCGAAGAAGGCGTCGCAATCCACATGGGCGATGGTCAGTGTGAAGAGTTCCGCATGGCGGAGCACGCGGCGACTGCCGCAATGGGTGCAGGCGGTTCCCTCGCCCGGGGCGGTGGAGAAGCAGTCGCGGCAGAGGGCCGGGAGGGGGGTGGGTGTTACGGCCACAGCCGCGCGGCACCGAACACGCCCGAGCTGTCGCCATGCGCCGCGCGCAGGATGCGCGTGCGGACCACGTCGGAGAAGACGTGGCGCGGCATGAGGCGCGGCAACTCCGCATAGAGGTGCGCCATGTTGGACAGGCCGCCCCCCAGCACGATCACCTCCGGGTCCAGCAGGTTCACCACATGGGCCAGCGCCCGGGCCAGCCGGTCGGTGTGGCGGGCCAGCGCGTCCCGCGCGGCGGCATCGGTGCGGGCGGGCAGGCCTGAGGCGTCGCGCGCCCCCGGCCCATCGGCATCGGCGGCCAGGGCGGGGCCGCAGAGGAAGGTCTCGATGCAGCCGCGCTGGCCGCACCAGCAGCGGGGGCCGGGATGCTCCTCGGCTGTCATCCAGGGCAGGGGGTTGTGGCCCCATTCGCCGGCGATGCGGTTGGCACCCTCCAGCAGCCGGCCCTGGATCACCACGCCCGCCCCCACCCCGGTGCCGAGGATGACGGCGAAGACGCTGCCAGCCCCCTCCGCCGCGCCATCGGCGGCTTCGGACAGGGCCAGGCAATTGGCGTCGTTCGAAATCCGCACCTCGCGGCCCAGGGCTTCGGCCAGGTCCACGTCCAGCCGCCCGCCATTCAGCCAGGTGGAATTGGCGCCCCGCACGAGGCCGGTGGCGGGCGAGAGGCTGCCCGGAATGCCCACGCCCACGGTGCCGCGCGCGCCGAGTTCCGCCTCCACCCCGTCCACCAGCGCCCGGATGGCGGCGATTACGCCGGGATAGCTGGGCGGCGTGGCCACCCGCTGGCGCAGCCTTGCATGGCCGGCGGCGTCCAGCGCCACCACCTCGATCTTGCTGCCGCCCAGGTCCACGCCAATTCGCATCGGGTGAAGCTGTGCCGCGCGCCCCTTGCGGGCAAGCCCCGCGCAATGGTGGAGTGCATGAATGGGAGAGACAACGACCATCCTCGACACGCGCGGCATGACCTGCCCGATTCCCGTGCTGCGGACCAACAAGGCCCTGCGCGGCATGGCCCCCGGCGCCACGCTGACCGTGCTGGCCACGGACCCCGCGGCGCTGAAGGATTTCCCGGCCTATGCGGAGGAGACGGGGCACACCCTGCTCTCGGCCGAGATGGGCCCTGATGGCGTCCATCGCTTCGTCCTGCGCCGGAAAGCCACGCCATGAGCGTGCTGCTACTGACCCACCGCGACGGGCTGCTGCACGAGATGGGCGAGGGCCACCCCGAATGCCCTGACCGGCTGCGCGCCGTGCTCCAGGCGCTGGAGGCCGAGGAATTCGCCGGCCTCATCCGCGACGAGCCGGACGAGGCGACCTATGAGCAGCTGGAGCGCGTCCACCCGCCCGATTATGTCGCGGCCATCCTGGGCGTGCGCCCCGCGCCCGGCGAATATGTGGCGCTCGACGCCGACACGGTGATGTGCGCGGGCAGCGCGCGGGCCGCCCTGCTGGCGGCCGGCGCCGCAGTGCGGGCGGTGGACGAGGTGCTGGGCGGCCATGTGCAGCGCGCCTTCTGCGCCACCCGCCCGCCCGGCCACCATGCCGAGAGGCGCCGGCCGATGGGGTTCTGCCTCTTCGCCAACGCGGTCATCGCGGCCCGCCACGCCCAGGCGGCGCATGGGCTCAGCCGGGTCGCCATCTGCGATTTCGACGTGCATCACGGCAATGGCAGCCAGGATTGCGTCTGGGAGGACCCGAGCATCCTCTTCGCCTCCTCCCACCAGATGCCGCTCTACCCGGGCACGGGCGCGGCGGAGGAGGTGGGGGCGGGCAACATCTTCAACGCCCCCCTGCCGCCCGGCGCCGATGGCGCGGCCTTCCGGGCGGCCTGGGCGGAGACGCTGCTGCCGGCCATCGAGGCCTTCCGGCCGGAATTGCTGGTGATCTCGGCCGGGTTCGACGCCCATGCGCGCGACCCGCTGGCGCAATTGCGCGTGACCGAGGCGGATTTCGCCTGGCTCACGGCGGAATTCTGCGCCCTGGCCGGGCGGCATTGCGGCGGGCGCATCGTCAGCCTTTTGGAAGGCGGCTATGACCTGCCCGCGCTGGCGGCCTCGGCCGCCGCCCATGTGCGGGGATTGTTGCGGGATTGATGTCAAACCGATGAAGGCTTTGGGTTCGCGCCACGCGGCATTATAGTGCAAGAAGGTTGGGAGAAGGTCATGTCGGTCGAGCACAGGGTGGACGAGCGTGCTGCGGGTGCCGGTGAGGTACGGGAACGGGACATCGCCTCGCTCTCCTTCGAGGAAGCCTTGACCGAGCTGGAGACCATCGTGAAATCCCTGGAGGGCGGGCGCGCTACCCTGGCCCAGGCCATCGCGGAATATGAACGCGGCACGGCCTTGCGCCGGCATTGCGAACAGAAGCTCTCCGAGGCCGAGGCCAAGGTGCAGGCGGTGGTCGAGGGCAAGGCCGGCCTCGTCCTGCGGAATGTGGAATAGGAATACGGGTTCGCATGAACATGGTCCCGGCGGGTGCATCCGCCCTTGATCTGCCCGCCGCCATGGCGGCGGCGGCCGCCGAGATCGACGCGGCGCTCGATGAGGTTCTTCCCCGCGTGGAGGGTGACGAGGCGCGGCTTTTCGACGCCATGCGCTATTCCACCATCGGCGGGGGCAAGCGGCTGCGCGGATTCCTGGTGCTTGAGGGCGCCAAGCAGTTCAACGTGGCCCGCAGCGCGGCGCTGCGGGTGGCCTGCGCCATCGAGATGGTGCACGCCTACAGCCTGATCCATGACGACCTGCCGGCCATGGACGATGACGACCTGCGCCGCGGCAAGCCCACCAACCACAAGGCCTTCGACGAGGCCACCGCCATCCTGGCCGGCGATGCGCTGCAAAGCCACGCCTTCACCGTGCTGGCCGCCGAAGCCACCCACCCCGACCCCGCCGTGCGCGTCGAGCTGGTGCGGATGCTGGCCCATGCCGCCGGCCCCCGCGGCATGGTGGGCGGGCAGATGCTGGACATCATGGCCGAGCAATCGGGCGGGGCGCTGGACGAGACGGCCATCGGCCGGCTGCAGCTGCTCAAGACCGGCAAGCTCATCGAATTCTCGGCCGAGGCGGGCGCCGTGCTGGGCAAGGCCGCGCCCTCGCAGCGTCAGGCGCTGGCCGCCTATGGGCGTGAGCTGGGGGCGGCCTTCCAGATCGCCGATGACCTGCTGGATGCCACCGCCACGGCCGAGGAGGTGGGCAAGGCCACCGCCAAGGATGCCGGGGCGGGCAAGGCCACGCTGGTGGGCCTGCTCGGCCTCGAACGGGCCCGGCTTCAGGCCGAACGACTGGTCGCGCAGGCGCGTGACCACCTGGATGGATTTTCCGAGCGGGCGGACATGCTGCGCGCGCTCGCTGATTTCGTGATCGCGCGGAGGAATTGATGCAAGACCGTCCTGCCACCCCGCTGCTGGACCGGGTCCGCGTCCCTTCCGACATGCGGAATTTCTCCAGCGAGCAACTGCGCCAGCTGGCCGATGAACTGCGCGCCGAGACCATCAGCACCGTCTCTGTCACCGGCGGGCATCTCGGTTCCTCGCTGGGCGTCGTGGAACTGACCGTGGCCATCCATGCGGTGTTCGACACGCCGCATGACCGGCTGATCTGGGACGTCGGCCACCAGTGCTATCCGCACAAGATCCTGACCGGAAGGCGGGACCGCATCCGCACGCTGCGCCAGGGCGGGGGCCTCTCGGGCTTCACCAAGCGCAGCGAAAGCGAATACGACCCCTTCGGCGCCGCGCATTCCAGCACCAGCATCTCCGCCGGCCTCGGCATGGCGATCGCGAGCGGGTTGCAGGAGAAGCCGCGCAACGTCATCGCCGTGATCGGCGATGGCTCCATGTCCGCCGGCATGGCCTATGAGGCGATGAACAATGCGGGGGCCGAGAAGGCCAACCTCATCGTCATCCTGAACGACAACGACATGTCCATCGCGCCCCCCGTGGGCGCGATGAGCGCCTATCTGAGCCGCACCATCTCCTCCCGCCCCTTCCTCTCGGTGCGGGATTTCGTGGCCAAGATGGCGAAGAACTTCCCGGGCCCGATCGAGCGCGTGGCCAAGCGCGCCGACGAATATGCCCGCGGCCTGCTGACCGGCGGCACGCTCTTCGAGGAGATGGGCTTCTACTATGTCGGCCCCGTGGACGGCCACAATATGGACCACCTGCTGCCCGTGCTGCGCAACCTGCGCGACACCGGGCACAAGGGCCCCTTCCTGGTCCATGCCGTCACGCAGAAGGGCAAGGGCTACGCGCCGGCCGAGACCAGCGGCGACAAGTATCACGGCGTGCAGAAGTTCGACGTCATCACCGGCGAGCAGCAGAAGGCCCCGCCCGGCCCGCCCGCCTACCAGAAGGTGTTTGCCCAGGCGCTGATCGCCGAGGCTGAGGCGGATGAGCGCATCGTCGCCGTCAACGCCGCCATGCCCTCGGGCACCAGCCTCGACATGTTCGCCAAGCGCTTCCCCGAGCGCTGCTTCGACGTGGGCATCGCCGAGCAGCACGCCGTCACCTTCGCCGCCGGCATGGCGACGGAGGGGCTGAAGCCCTTCTGCGCCATCTATTCCACCTTCCTCCAGCGCGGCTATGACCAGGTGGTGCACGACGTGGCGCTGCAGGGGCTGCCGGTGCGCTTCGCCATGGACCGCGCGGGGCTGGTGGGTGCCGATGGCGCGACCCATGCGGGCAGCTTCGACATCGCCTACCTCGGCTGCCTGCCCGGCTTCACGCTGATGGCGGCGAGCTGCGAGGTGGAACTCGCGCACATGATCGCCACCATGGCGCAGATCGATGATGGCCCTTCCGGCGTGCGCTATCCGCGCGGCGAGGGCTTCGGGCTGGAAGCCGTGCCCGCGCGCGGCACCCCGCTGCCCATCGGCAAGGGGCGGGTGGTGCGCGAGGGCAGCAAGATCGCCCTCCTCTCCTATGGCGCGCGGTTGCAGGAATGCCTGAAGGCGGCGGATGAGCTCGCCACCTACGGCCTGTCCTGCACGGTGGCCGATGCGCGCTTCGCCAAGCCGCTGGACACCGCGCTGGTGGAACAGCTGGCCAAGCATCACGAGGTGCTGATCACCATCGAGGAAGGCAGCCTGAACGGCTTCGGCGGCCTGGTCATGCACCATCTGGCGTTGAAGGGCCTGCTGGACCATGGCCTCAAGTTCCGGCCGATGACGCTGCCGGACATCTGGATCGACCATGACAGCCCGAAGAAGCAATACGACCTCGCTGGGCTGAACGCGCCGCATATCGTGGCGATGGCGCTGGGCGCGTTGGGCAAGGAGGCGCTGGCCGTTCCCGCCAGCGCCTGAGACTTGGCCAAGCAGCGCGCCGATGTGGCGCTGGTGGAGCGCGGGCTTGCCGAAAGCCGCACCCGCGCCCAGGCGCTGATCATGGCCGGCCTCGTCTATTCGGGCGAGGCCCGCATCAACAAGCCGGGCGAGACCATCGCCGAGGGCCGCCCGCTGGAGCTGCGCGGGCAGGATCACCCCTGGGTCTCGCGCGGCGGTGTGAAGCTGGCGCACGGAATCGCGCATTTCGGCTTCGACGCGACGGGGCGGGTGGCCCTGGATGTGGGCGCCTCCACCGGCGGCTTCACCGATGTGCTGCTGCACCATGGCGCGGCGCGGGTCTATGCGGTGGATGTGGGGCATGGCCAGCTCGCCTGGAAGCTGCGGAACGACCCGCGCGTGGTGGTGAAGGAACGGGTGAACGCGCGGCACCTGACGGCCGAGGACATCCCCGAGCCCGTCACCGCGCTGGTCTGCGATGCCAGTTTCATCGGGCTGCGCGTGGTGCTGCCGGCGGCCATGGCCCTCTGCGCGCCCGGCGCCTGGGCGGTGGCGCTGATCAAGCCGCAATTCGAGGTGGGGCCGGCCATCGCCAAGGGCGGCGTGGTGCGCGACGCCGCGGTGCATGAGGCCGTCTGCGCCGAGATCGCCGCCTGGTGGGCCACGCAGTCGGGCTGGGTGGTGCGCGGCGTGGAGCCCTCGCCGCTGCTGGGGCCCGAGGGCAACCGCGAATTCCTGATCGGCGCCGAGAAGCTGTGCGCGGCCGGTTGACCGCCCCGGCAAGCCGGGACGGATCGGAGGCGGGGATGACCCCGGCGCCGCCCCGCGCTATCCCCGCCCCGTAATCCTCGCGAAAAGGCTTCGAGATGACGCTGAAGATGGACGATCTGGTGAAGGGCGAGGGCGCCATGGCGCTGGCCGGCAAGGAAGTGTCGGTCCACTACACGGGCTGGCTGTTCGACGCCTCGGCCGAGGACAACAAGGGTGCGAAGTTCGACAGCAGCTTCAACCGCGGCGTGCCCTTCAGCTTCACCCTGGGCGAAGGCCGCGTCATCGCGGGCTGGGACCGCGGCGTGGCCGGCATGCGCGTGGGCGGCCAGCGCCGCCTGACCATCCCGCCCGAGATGGGCTATGGCGCGCGCGGCGCCGGCGGCGTGATCCCGCCCAATGCCACGCTGGTCTTTGACGTGGAGCTGCTGGACGTCTCGGGCTAGGGCCCCTTGCGGCCCCGCTTGCCCTTCTTGGGGTCGTAGCCCCCGCCGCCGGGGCCCATGGGCTTGGGCTTCCAATCCTTGCGCGGCGTGGCTTCCCGCAGGGACCGCCCGGCCTCGTTGGGGGCCAGGGCGGGCAGCCCCAGATCGAGGGCCTCCAGCCGCTTGATCTCGTCGCGCAGCCGCGCCGCCGTCTCGAATTCCAGGTCGGCCGCGGCGGCGCGCATGCGGCGTTCCAGCTCCGCGATGCTGGCGCGGAGGTCCTTGCCCACGAAATCCGCGCTGGTGTCGCCCTCCACCGCCTCGACGGTGACGTAGTCGCCCTGGCTGATGTCCTTGAGCACATCGCTGATGCCGCGCCGGATGGTGGTGGGGGTGATGCCGTGCTCGGTGTTCCAGGCGATCTGCTTGGCGCGGCGGCGCTCGGTCTCCTCCAGCGCGCGCTTCATGCTGTCCGTCATGCGGTCGGCGTAGAGCACGACGCGGCCCTCGGCGTTGCGCGCCGCGCGGCCGATGGTCTGGATCAGGGAGGTGGTGCTGCGGAGGAACCCTTCCTTGTCCGCGTCCAGGATGGCGACCAGCGCGCATTCGGGGATGTCCAGCCCCTCGCGCAGCAGGTTGATGCCGATCAGCACGTCGAAGACGCCGCGGCGCAGGTCGCGGATGATCTCGATGCGCTCCAGCGTGTCCACGTCGCTGTGCAGGTAGCGCACGCGCACGCCCATCTCAGTCAGGTACTCCGTCAGCTGCTCGGCCATGCGCTTGGTCAGCACCGTCACAAGCACGCGGCCGCCCTGGCTCGCCACCAGGCGCACCTCGGCCAGCAAATCGTCCACCTGGCCTTCCACGGGGCGGATTTCGCAAACGGGGTCCACGAGTCCGGTCGGGCGGATCACCTGTTCGGCGAAGACGCCGCCGGTGCGTTCCATCTCCCATGGGCTGGGCGTGGCGCTGACGAAGACGGTCTGCGGGCGGAAGCTGTCCCACTCCTCGAATTTCAGGGGTCGGTTGTCGGTGCAGGAGGGCAGGCGGAAGCCGAAATCACTCAGGATGATCTTGCGCGCATAGTCGCCCCGATACATGCCGCCGATCTGCGGCACGGTGACGTGGCTCTCGTCCACGATCAGCAGCGCGCCCTCGGGCAGGTATTCGAACAGGGTGGGCGGTGGCTCACCGGGGTTCCGGCCGGAGAGGTAGCGGCTGTAGTTCTCGATCCCTTTGCAGGAGCCGGTGGTCTCCATCATCTCGATGTCGAAGGTGGTGCGCTGGTCCAGGCGCTGGGCCTCCAGCAGCTTGCCCTCCGCCTCCAGCTCCGCCAGGCGTTCCTTCAGCTCCACCTTGATGCGCTGGATGGCCTGGGTCAGCGTGGGGCGCGGCGTGACGTAGTGGCTGTTGGCGTAGATGGAGAGCTTCTCGAACTCGCCCGTGATCTCGCCCGTCAGCGGGTCGAATTCGCGCAACCCGTCCACCTCGTCGCCGAAGAGGGAGATGCGCCAGGCGCGGTCCTCCAGGTGGGCGGGCCAGACGTCCAGGTTCTCGCCGCGCACGCGGAAGGTGCCGCGCTGGAAGGCGGCGTCGTTGCGGCGGTATTGCTGCTCGACCAGGCCCTTCACCAGCGCGTCGCGGCCGATGGTGCCGCCGCGCTCCAGCTTCACCACCATGTTCGAATAGGTCTCGACCGAGCCGATGCCGTAGATGCAGGACACGGAGGCCACGATCACCACATCCCGCCGCTCCAGCAGCGCCTGGGTGGCGGAGTGGCGCATCCGGTCAATCTGCTCGTTGATCTGGCTGTCTTTTTCGATATAGGTGTCGGTGCGCGGAACATAGGCTTCCGGCTGGTAGTAGTCGTAGTAGGAGACGAAGTATTCCACCGCGTTGTCGGGGAAGAAGGATTTCATCTCTCCATAGAGTTGCGCCGCCAGCGTCTTGTTGGGCGCCAGGATCAGGGTGGGCCGCTGCACCGCCTCGATCACCTTGGCCATGGTGAAGGTCTTGCCCGAGCCGGTGACGCCCAGCAGGACCTGGTCGCGCTCGCCCTCCATCACGCCGCGCGTCAGTTCCGCGATGGCGGTGGGCTGGTCGCCCGCCGGTTCCAGGGTGCGCTTCGTGCCATCCGCCTGCTCCACCTCGAAGACGCAGCGCAGCGGCTTGCCCCCTTCCGGCATGGGCTGGCGGATGGGCTGGAAGAGCACGGGGGTGACGTGGTTCATGGACATGGATATGGGGCGCGCCCACGAAAGGGCCAAGTCATGTCGCAGTGCAACCTGTGGGCACAAGGGGCGTTCAGGGCGTGCCGGGGGCTGGAGCTTGAGCTGGCCCGCGGCGCCTAAGGAACCCCGCCATGCCCCGTCCCGCTTGAGCCATGCAACGTCGCACGCTTCTCCTGGGCGCTGGCCCGCTGCTCGTCACGCCCTTCGCCGCGAGCCCTGTGGCACAGACATCGCCCCCTCCCGCCGTCACCGCCCCGTTCAGCGCCGACAAGGTGACGGCGCTGGCGCGTGACCTGGCCACCCGCGCCCCGCGCCCGCGCCAGGCGGACCTGCCGCGCCGCTTCGCCGATCTCGACTATGACGGCTACCGGCGCCTGCATTTCGACGCCGAGCAGGCGCTGTGGCGTGCCGATGGCCTGTCCTTCCAGCTCCAGCCCCATCATCGCGGCTTCCTGTTCCGCGAGAAGGTGCTGCTGCACGAGGTGGTGGGGGAGGAGATCCGGCCCATTCCCTACCAGGCGTCGCAATTCCGCTTCGAGGGCGTCGAGGCCCCCGCCGAGAATGAGGATCTCGGCTTCGCGGGCTTCCGCCTGCTGGCGCGCCTCAACCGCCCCGACCATTTCGACGAGGTCTGCGTGTTCCTGGGCGCCAGCTACTTCCGCGCGGTGGGGCGTGGGCAGGATTACGGCATTTCCGCGCGCGGGCTTGCCATCGGCACCGCCTCGGCCGCCGGCGAGGAATTCCCGGCCTTCACCGAGTTCTGGATCGAGCGGCCGGCGCCGCATGCCAGCTCCATCCGCGTCCATGCGCTGCTGGAGAGCGACAACGTCACCGGCGCCTATGTCTTCGACATCATGCCCGGCGACACCACGCTGATGCAGGTGCGCGCCACCCTCTTCCCCCGGCGCGACCTGCCGCGCGTGGGCATCGCGCCCGGGACCAGCATGTTCTTCTTCGGCCCGCACGCGCCGGGCGGCGGGATGGATTTCCGCCCTGCCGTGCATGACAGCGACGGGCTGATGGTCCGCACCAGCCATGGCGAGCAGCTCTGGCGGCCGCTCACCAACCCCGGCACCCTGCAGGGCAGCGGCTTCCGCGATGAAGGGCCGCGGGGCTTCGGGCTGATCCAGCGCCGCCGTGGCTTCGCCGACTACCAGGACCTGGAGGCGCGCTACCACACGCGGCCCGACCTCTGGGTGGAGCCGCTGGGCAATTGGGGCCCGGGCGAGGTGCATCTCGTGGAAATCCCGACACGGTCGGAGATTCACGACAACATCTACGCCGCCTGGGCGCCGCAGGCCGGCCTCATCGCCGGCCAGGCCGCGGAGTTCCATTACCGCCTGCATTGGCGCGGCCGCTCGGACGACGCCTCGGTGCTGCGCTTCGCCTCCACCCGCATGGCGGATGCGGGGAATGGCGCGCGCCGCTTCGTGCTCGACACCACGCCGCTCGCCCCGCTGGGCGCCAGTGCCGACGAGCCGCCCGAAGTCATGGTGGAGTCCAGCCCCGGGCGCGTGCGCGACATTGTGCTGCAGCCCAATCCCGAAACGCGCGGCTGGCGCCTCGCCTTCGTGATGGAGCCTGGCCGCGCCTCACTGGTCGAGCTGCGCGTGAAGCTGCTCCGGGGCGAGACGGCGCTCTCCGAGACTTGGCTCTACCGGTGGACGGCCTGATCGCCCGCGCGGAGGCGCTGCCGCCCGAGGCGCCCCTCGCCATGCCGGTGCACCCGCTGGCACGGCGGCCGGAGGCGCCGCCAGCCCCCAGTCATCAGAAAAGGGGCGACATCCGCATCGGCCTGCGTCGCGCCCTGGTGTTCGGCAGCACCATCATCCTGACCGTCTTCGCCATCCACGAGATGTGGGAGGTGCTGGACGATGCGCGCTGGACTTCGCTGGGTGCCATCATGACGGCGCTGTTCGGGATGCTGTTCTTCTGGATCGCGCTGTCCTTCACCAGCGCGCTGGCCGGCTTCCTGGTCATGCTGCACCGGCCCCGGACGGCGCGGCCCGAAGCCCCGCCGCGCGGGCGCACCGCGCTGCTGATGCCCATCTACAATGAGCCGGTGCCGCGCATGGAGGTGGCGCTGACCGCGCTGCGCGCCTCGCTCGACCAGGCAGGGGTGGCGCACCTCTTCGACATCTTCATCCTGAGCGACACGCGCGACCCCGCGGCGCGCCAGGCGGAGTGGGGCGCGGCACGGCGCCTGCGCGAATTGCCCGGCGCGGCGGTCTATTTCCGCTGCCGCGAGGAAAACACCCATCGCAAGGCCGGCAACATCGCCGAATGGGTGCGGCGCTTCGGCGATGCCTATGGCCAGTTCCTCATCCTCGACGCCGACAGCCTGATGGAGGCCGAGACGCTGGTCGCCATGGCGGCCCGCATGGAGGCCGAGCCGCGCATGGGCCTGCTCCAGACGCTGCCCATGCTGCATGGGGGGCGGACGCTCTTCGCGCGCCTCCAGCAATTCGCGGGGCATGTCTATGGGCCGACCCTGGCGCATGGCCTCGCCTGGTGGACGGGGGCGGAGGGCAATTACTGGGGCCACAACGCCATGATCCGCACCCGCGCCTTCGCCGAGGCCGCGGGCCTGCCCGAGCTGCCCGGCCGCAAGCCCTTCGGCGGGCAGATCATGAGCCATGACTTCGTCGAGGCCGCGCTGCTGCGCCGCGCCGGCTGGCAGGTGGTTTTCGACCCCGCCCTGGGCGGCAGCTGGGAGGAGGGGCCGCCCACCTTGCCCGACCTCTGCGTGCGCGACCGGCGCTGGTGCCAGGGCAATCTCCAGCACGCGGCCGTAATCGGCGCGCCGGGGCTGCACCCGGTCAGCCGGCTGCACATGGCGCAGGGCATCTTCGCCTATGTCAGCGCGCCGCTCTGGCTGGCCTTCCTGCTGATCGCGCTGCTGGTGGGCGTGCAGGCGCGCTTCGTGCGGCCGGAATACTTCCCCGCGACCCCGGTGCTCTTCCCGCAATGGCCGGTGATTGATGCCGAACGGGCGCTCGCCGTCTTCGCCGGCACCATGGCGCTGCTACTGGCGCCCAAGGTCATGGGGGCGGTGGCCTTCGCGCTCTCGCCCGAGGGGCCGCGGCGCATCGGCGGGCAGTTGCGCCTGCTGGGCGGGCTGGTCTTCGAGATCATCCTCTCGGCGCTGCTCTCGCCCATCACGATGGTCACGCAGATCCGCCAGCTCTGGGCCATCCTGCGGGGGCGCGACAGCGGGTGGGAGCCGCAGCGGCGTGATGCCGGCGCCTGGGCCTGGCGCGAGGGCCTGCGCTTCTCACGCGGGCATGTGGCGCTGGGCCTGGTCCTCTTCGCCACCGCCTATACCATGGAGCCCATGGTGGCGGCCTGGATGTCGCCGGTGCTGGCGGGGCTGCTCCTGGCGCCCGTGCTCGTCGGATGGACCTCGGGCGAGGCGGGAAGGGCAGCTCGGGCTTTGCTGGAGACGCCGCCGGAGGCCCGGCCGACGCCTGTCCTGCGGCTCGCGGAGGCAACCCGGCTGGCCTCAGAGCGTTGATCCGACAGTGATACATAACGGAGAAAACGCCATGAGCGACAACTATCGCAGCACGACCCCCGGCGCCTCGGACGGCGACGTGGCGCGCGACGAAACCTACACGCTGATCTCCTCCTACAAGATCGAGGGGACGAGCGTTTATGACCCGAACCGCCAGCATCTCGGCTCGATCCACAGCGTGATGATCGGCAAGGAGGATGGAAAGGTCGCCTATGCGGTGCTGACCTTCGGTGGCTTCCTGGGCCTCGGTTCGCGCTACTACCCGATCCCCTGGTCCGAACTGACCTATGTGCCTGGGCAGGACGGGTATGTGACCTCGCTCACCGAAGCGCAGCTGACCGGTGCGCCGAGCTACGAGTCCTATGACGAAGCGGGCTGGGGCGACACCGGCTGGCGTGGGGCGGTGGACCGCCACTATGTCTCGCCCGGCACCGCGACGCGCACGCTGGGCGGCAGCGGCCGGATCTGATCCGATCTGGGCCAGGGGGCTTGTGTTCCCTGGCCCTTCTTCCTGTGTTCAGCCGCCGTTGCCACCGCCGGTCGGGTTGGTGGAGGCCATCATCCGCGCCACGGCCAGGATGGCATTGCGGTTCTTCGGGTCGCCGATGGCGCTGAACAGCTGGATCAGCTCCAGGAGGTCCTCGCCGGTCGAGGCTTCGGTGGAAATGGATGGCATGGGCTCCGGCGCCGCCGATTCCAACAGCACATCGGGCCGCACCCCCAGGGCTTCCGCGATGGCGATCATGCGGCTGGCGGCCACGCGGGTGGCGCCGGTCTCGTAGCGGTGCAGCTGCGCGCCGGTCACCCCGACGGCGCTGGCCAGCTCCTTCTGCGTCATCCCGCGGGACCGGCGCAATTCACGGACCTTGCGGCCCAGCGCCGAGTCGCTGGGCATGGGCGCGCGCACGCGGGCTGGTACGGATGCGTCCATCTCCTCGGCCTCGATGCGGGACAGGGGTTCGCGTCCGGGGGCACTGGAATTGCTCGCCGTCTTTCCGGTGATCGTGCCGCCCGGAGCAAGACTTGCGCGCCCGTCCATCTGAATTCCCATAAATATGCTCCCTTTCGCGTGCACAGGCATTTGGGGGGTGAAACACGGAATCAATTCGGGATCAGGGTGAAAACGCCGATACACTGTTCAACGTAACTATCGGAGGTTCGGTTGCAGCCAAATCATCCTCATGCATGACAATATACTCTCCGCCGGGAACACAAAAGACTTTATCTCTTTTACGCCAAATGCACGAATGAGTTCCATTTTTTGAGGCGTATTGCAGGAAAATTGACTCGAAAGCCTGGCCATTCGGCTGGGTTTTGGAAGGCGAGCTGCGAGTGAGCCGCTGAAGCCGCTACGTTTTGTTCGGTGTGGTTGACCGGAATGACGATAAACGAAATGCGTGGTTGGTGGCAATCGGCGCAAATGCGAATTCGACGCAACTCGCCCGATCTCGCAACGACCAACAGGGAGGTGAAACCACCGCCGGACGAAAGCGGATTGAGCTATATGCAGCATATTAATCCGTTTGATGCAAATTTTTTGCCGGCAACATGTGCCGACACCCATGGTCACCGCATGCGACGGGCCGGTGGTTTCCGTGCCCATGCTGGCCATGGCCACCGGCGGCACAGCACCCTCCATGTCCTGTCGCAAGAAGCGATGAGACCTTTCGCTTCTCTCGTCACCCCAATACACATGAAGCCAGGGCGGAACCTCCCGCGGCCGAATTCTGATCGTGCGAATTTCCATGGAGAACCTCGCGGCATATCCATTACTTTCGCATGGAGTTACCGGCGGGCCCGGCTGAACGGGAGGGATGAGTTCGCTTGCGTGTCCTGACCATCCTCGGCACCCGACCCGACGCGATCAAGTTGGCCCCGGTGGTGCAGGCGCTGGCCGCGGCACCTGGTGTCTCATCGCTCCTGTGCGTCACGGGCCAGCACCGACGGATGCTCGATCAGGTCCTGGAGGTCTTCGGCCTGGTGCCTGACCATGACCTCCACATCATGAAGCCTGGCCAGGACCTGACCCATGTCACCACCGCCGTGCTGAACGGGCTGGGCCCGGTGATGGACCAGGCGCGGCCGGATTGGGTGATCGTGCAGGGCGACACCACCACCGCCCTGGCCGCCGCCCTGGCCGCCTTCTACCGCCATGCACGCGTGGCGCATGTGGAGGCGGGGCTGCGGACGGGCGACATCCTGGCACCCTGGCCGGAAGAGATGAACCGCCGCCTCATCGGCCAGATCGCCCAGCTGCATTTCCCCCCCACCGAGATCGCGGCGGCGAATCTCCGCCGCGAGGGGATTGCCGAAGGGCGCATCCTCGTCACCGGCAACACCGTGATTGATGCGCTGCACCAGGTCGCCGCGCGACTTGATGCGGACCCGGGGCAGGCGGCCCGCTTCGCGCGGGACTTTGCCTGGCTCGACCCCGCCCGGCGCCTCATCCTTGTCACCGGCCACCGGCGGGAGAGCTTCGACGGCGGCCTCGCGCGCATTTGCCGCGCGCTCGTCACCCTGGCGCGCCGCGGCGATGTGCAGATCGTCTATCCGGTCCATCCGAACCCGCGGGTGCGGGAGGTGGCCGAGGCCATGCTGGCGCAGAGCCCCTCCATCCACCTCATTCCGCCGCAGGATTACGTGCCCTTCGTGCAGCTCATGCGCCGCGCCCACCTGATCGTGACGGATTCGGGCGGCGTGCAGGAGGAGGCGCCGGGGCTGGGCAAGCCCGTGCTGGTCACGCGCGACACGACCGAACGGCCGGAGGCCATCGCGGCCGGCACGGCCCTGCTGGTCGGCACCAGCGAGGATGTGCTGGTCGCGGCCGCGACGCGCCTGCTCGATGACCCGGCCGCCCATGCCGCCATGGCCCAGGCCCGCAACCCCTTCGGCGATGGTGCCGCCGCCGGGCGCATCGTGGCCCGCCTGCTGGAGCAAGACGCCCCATGACCCGCTTCAGCCGCGTCTGCGTCATGGGCATGGGTTATATCGGCCTGCCCACCTCGGCCGTCTTCGCCGACAATGGCCTGGACGTGGTGGGTGTGGACGTGAAGCCCGCCGCGGTCGAGAGCATCAACCGCGGCCAGCCGCACATCGTGGAGCCGGAGCTGGACGTGCTGCTGCGCCAGGTGGTGCAGGCGGGCCGGCTACGCGCGGCGCTCACGCCCGAAGCGGCCGATGCCTTCATCCTGGCCGTGCCCACCCCCTTCATGGCGGGGCACGAGCCAGACACCTCGCATATCGAGGCCGCGGCGCGCGCCATCGCGCCCGTGCTGGCGCGGGGCAACCTGGTCATCCTGGAATCCACCTCGCCCATCGGCACGACGGAGCGGCTGTCGCGCTGGCTCGCCGACGCGCGCGCCGACCTGACCTTTCCGCACCAGGCGGGCGAGCTTTCCGACATCCGCATCGCCCATTGCCCGGAGCGCGTGCTGCCCGGCCATATCCTGCGCGAGGTGGTGGAGAATGACCGCATCATCGGCGGGCTGACGCGCAAATGCGCCCAGGCCGCGACGCTGCTCTACCGCGTCTTCGCCAAGGGGCAGATCCACCTGACGAATGCCCGCACGGCCGAGATGGCAAAGCTGGCCGAGAACGCCTTTCGCGACGTGAACATCGCCTTCGCCAACGAACTCAGCATGATCTGCGACAAGCTGCGCATCAATGTGTGGGAGCTGATCCGGCTGGCCAACATGCACCCGCGCGTGGACATCCTGCGTCCCGGGCCCGGCGTGGGCGGGCACTGCATCGCGGTGGACCCGTGGTTCATCGTGGCCGCCGACCCTGAGCGCAGCCCCTTGATCCGCACCGCGCGCGAGGTGAACGAAGCGAAGCCCGGCTTCGTGGTGGACAAGGTGCGCCGCCATGCGGCCACGCTGAAGCAGCCCGTGATCGCCTGCCTGGGCCTCTCCTACAAGGCGGATGTGGACGACCTGCGCGAAAGCCCGGCCGTCACCATCGTGGAGGAACTGGCCCGCGCGGAGGTGGGCGAACTGCTGGTGGTCGAGCCCCATGTGAACGCGCTGCCGGAGAACCTCGCCAAACTGGGCCTCAAACTATGGGATTTCGACCGCGCCACCGAGCGCGCGAACATTCTGCTTCTGCTGGTGGACCATGCCTCCTTCCTGACGGTGGATCACGATGTGGTGAAGGACAAGATCGTGGTGGACACGCGCGGCGCCTGGTGAGGGTGCCGCACGGCTTCCCCGGAACTGCAACGGAATGTCACACCGGGCGTTCCCCTGGCCGGGACGCACGCCGCGTCCCCCATCGGAGTGCTGACATGACCCAGTTCAAGATCCTCGCCGCCGGCCTGCTGCTGCTGGGCGCGGCCTGCGCCCAGACCCCCGGCAACCCGCCCGGCACGGAGGCGAGCCGCGCCGCGGACCGCGCCGCGGGGACGAACATCTCGGGCGCCTACCCCTCGCAGCGTGACGGCACGCCCGGCAACCCGCCGGGCACCCAGGCCTCGCGCGCCTTCGACCGCGCGGCGGGCACCAACACCTCGGGCGCCTATCCGGGCCAGGCCGATGGCACGCCGGGCAACCCGCCGGGCACGGCGGCCGGCCGCGCGCTGGACCGCGCGACCCGCTGAGGCTTCAGGCCTGATGCAACTCTAGGAGGGCGGCGGCGAATTCCGCCGGCGCCTCCTGGGGCGGGTTGTGGCCCACATTGGCCAGGATGCGGCGGGTGAAGCCCGGCGCCACGCCGGGGCCGGGCGGATGGACGCCATCCGCCGCCCCGTGCAGATCAGTGGCCGGCACGATGATGGGCGGTTGGCGCGCCAGCCCGGCCTCGATCGCTTCGTGTGCCGGATCACCCGCCACCAGGCCAAAGCGGTGGCGGTAGGAATGAAGCACCACCTCCACATAGTCCGGGTTGTCCCAGTGCGCGGCGCTGGCGGCGAACTCGGCCTCGGTGAAATGCCAGGTCGGCGACCACATGCGCCACAGCAGGTGGCCGAATTCGCGCCGGTTGGCGGCAAGCCCCCGCGCCCCGCGTTCCCCGTGCAGGTAGTATTGGTACCAGTAGCGCGCTTCCACATCCGGCGGGCCCGGCTCGTTGGCGCGCGCGATGTCCTGGATGTTGTAGCCGGTGCAGGAGACGAGGCCCGCGCAGCGCGCGGGGTGCAGGGCGGCCACGATGCAGGCGGCCCGCCCGCCCCAGTCATAGCCGGCCAGCAGCGCGCGCGGGACGGCCATGGCGTCCATCAGCGCCAGGAGATCCGCCCCCAGCGCGCCCTGCGCGCCGGAACGCAGCACGCCCGGCTTCAGCCGTGTCTGGCCATAGCCGCGCAGATGCGGCACCAGCACGCGCAGCCCGGCCTCGGCCAGGAGGGGCGCCACGCCATCATAGCAGCGTGCGGCGTAGGGGAAGCCGTGCAGCAGGAAGACGGGGGCGCCGTCAGCGGGGCCATGGGCCTCCACCGCCACAACCGCCTGCGGGGTTTCGACGGTGAGAAGCTCCATGGCGGGGGCGTCCTCAGCCCTTGGCGTCGTTCGCCGCCTCGGGGCGGATCACGGCGGAGATGGTGCCGCGCACCACGGTGACGCGCACGCCATTGGCGATCTCGACCTCCACCTCATCCGAGGTTTCCTTCACGAGCTTGACCTCGCCCAGGATGCCGCCCGCGGTCACCACGCGGTCGCCGCGCTTCAGCGCGCCCAGCATGGCCTTGTGCTCCTTCATCTTCTTCTGCTGCGGACGGATCAGCAGGAAGTAGAACACGACGAAGATGAGGATGAGCGGCAGAAGCTGCATCACGATGGCGCCAGCGCCGCCGGCGGCGTCCTGGGCGTAGGCCGGGGAGATGAACATGTGTCCTCGCAGGGGCGATGGGGGAGATGGAGAGGGCGCAACCTAGCCACCCGGCCCCCAGCGTCAAGAAGAGGGGGGCCTCAAGGCAAGGGCTGGCCGCCCCCTGGACTCACGGCCGGGGCGGCGCTTCAACGCCTGGATGGACGCTGAACTGCTGGCCCGCATCGCCGCCGCCCTCGAACGCCTGGCCCCGCCGCCCCCGCCCCCGCCGACCCTGGAGGGGGCCGATGCCTTCGTCTGGCACCCGCCCGCCCGGCTGCAGCCGGTGCCGGTGGTCAGCCGCGTGGACATCACGCTGCTGCAGGGGGTGGCGCGGCAGAAGGCGATCCTGCTGGAGAACACGCTGCGCTTCGCCCGCGGCCTGCCGGCCAACAACGCCATGCTTTGGGGTGCCAGGGGCATGGGGAAGTCCTCGCTGGTGAAGGCCGCCCATGCCGAGGCCAATGCCCAGCACCCGGGCAGCCTCGCGCTGATCGAGATCCATCGCGAGGACATCCGCACGCTCCCGGAATTGCTGAACCACCTGCGCGGGCAGCACCGTCGCGCGCTGGTGTTCTGCGACGACCTCTCCTTCGAGAAGGAGGATGCCGACTACAAGGCTCTGAAGAGCGTGCTGGATGGCGGCATCGAGGGGCGGCCCTCGAACGTGCTGTTCTACGCGACCAGCAACCGCCGCCACCTGATGCCGCGCGACATGATCGAGAATGAGCGCAGCACCGCCATCAATCCGGCCGAGGCGGTGGAGGAGAAGGTGTCTCTCTCCGACCGCTTCGGCCTCTGGATCGGCTTCCACAACTGCGACCAGGACACCTTCTTCGCCATGATCGACGGCTATGCCGGGGCGATGAACCTGCCCGTGGGCCAGGAGGAGTTGCACAAAGCCGCCATCGAATGGTCGGTCACGCGCGGTGGGCGCTCGGGGCGTGTGGCCTGGCAGTTCATCCAGGAGATGGCCGGCCGCCTCGGGGTGAAGGCGTGAAGTTCCTGGACAGCCTGGAGGTGCTGCACGCCCTCTATGGCGTGCCCACCCCGGCCTCGACCCGCAAGGAGGCGCCGCGGATCATCCCCGAATACCGCCGCATCATCGAGGCCGCGCCCTTCCTGGCGCTGGCGACGGCGGGGCCGGAGGGGCTGGACTGTTCCCCGCGCGGCGACCGGCCGGGGCAACTGGTCCGCATCCTGGACGAGACGACGCTGGCCCTGCCCGACCGGCGCGGCAATGACCGCATCGACAGCCTGCGGAACATCCTGCGCGACCCGCGCGTGGCGCTGATGTTCCTCATCCCCGGCAGCGGCAATGCGCTGCGGGTGAATGGCACCGCGCGCATCACGGCGGATGCGGCGCTGTGCGAGAGCTTCACCATGGAGGGCCGCGCCCCGCGCAGTGTGGCCATCATCACCGTCGAGACGATCTATTTCCAATGCGCCCGCGCCGTGATCCGCGCGGCGCTCTGGGAACCCCACGCCAAGCCCGACCTGCCCACCCCCGGCCAGATCCTGGCCGCGCTGACCGAAGGCGAGGTGGGCGGCGCGCGCTATGACAGCGAATGGCCGGAGCGCGCGGCCAAGACCATGTGGTGAGGCTCGGCCCCGCCACCCGCGACGCGCGCGGGCGCTTCCTGAATCCGGACGGCACCCAGGCCTTCCAGCCGCTGCACCGCGTCGCGCGGATGCTGACCGAGCGCCGCGGCACCCCCTGGCCACGCGACCTGCGTGACTCGCCGCAGCCCCCGCCGCCCGCGCAGGTGCCGGCGGGGCAGGGGGCCTTCACCTTCCTGGGCCACTCCACCTTCCTGGTGCGGCTGGCCGATGGCACCACCCTGCTGACCGACCCGATCTTCAGCGAGCGGTGCAGCCCCTTCACCTGGATCGGCCCCCGCCGCGCCCGGCCGCCCGCCCTGGCGCTGGAGGAACTGCCGCGGATTGATGCCGTGCTGGTGAGCCATGGGCATTACGACCACATGGACCTTCCCAGCCTGCGCGCCCTGCACGCGCGCTGGCAGCCGCGCCTCATCACGGGGCTGGGCCATGTCGAATTCCTGGCGCGCAACGGCGTGCCGGGCGCGGTGGAGCTGGATTGGGGCCAGGCGGCGCCGCTGCCCGGCGGGCACCGGGCGACCTATGTGCCCATGCGCCACTTCTCGGCGCGCGGCATCCGCGACCGTGCGATGGCGCTGTGGGGCGGCTTCGCGGTGGAGGTGGCCGGCGGCGGCCGCTTCCTCTTCACCGGCGACACGGCGGCGGGTGGGCATCTGGACACCATCGGCGCGCATTTCGGCGGCTTCGGCGCGGCCCTGATCCCCATCGGCGCCTATGAGCCGCTGTGGTTCATGCAGCACGTCCACATCACGCCCGAACAGGCGCTGGAGGCGCAGCGCCAGCTTCGCGCCCGCACCGCCATCGCCATGCATTTCGGCACCTTCAAGCTGACGCAGGAGGGGATCGAGGAGCCCGTCCAGCGGCTGCTGGCCGCGCGGGGGACGCAGGATTTCCGGGTGCCGGGCTTCGGGGAGACGCTGGCGCTGCCGCTGCGGTAGGGAACGGCCTTCCCAACCCACCGGCCGCACAGCGGCCGGCGCGCCCAAACCGACCGGGCATCCCTCGCGCCCGTGGCGGCGCGAAGCCAAGCGGCCAGCGGCCGCGCCCGGCGTTTGAGGGCGTGAACAACACCCGCGCCCGGCGCCTGAGGGCGTGAATCAGGTCCTGATCAGCCGCACGCGCCGCCCGGCCACGCCCAGCGCCAGCCGGCCCTGCTTCAGCGCCAGCGCATCCTCGCCGAACACCTCGCGCCGCCAGCCGGCGAGGCAGCGCACATCGGGCTCCGCCTCGCTGGCGAGCCGCTCCAGATCCTCGGTGTCGGCCAGGAGCTTGGGGGCGACGTTGTGGGCCTCGGCGGCGGCGGCCAGCAGCACCTTGAGCAACGCGACCAGCGCGGGCGAGGCGCCGGCGCCCTTGCGCGCCTCCAGCGGCTCCGGCAGGGCGTCATCGGGCAAAGCGCGCGCCTCGGCGATGGCGGCGAGCAGGCCGGCACCCGACTTGCCGCGCGCGAAGCCCTCGGTCACGCCGCGGGCGCGGGCCAGCTGCTCGGGGGTGGCGGGGGCGGAGGCCGCGAGTTCCAGCAGCGTCTCGTCCTTCACCAGCCGGCCGCGCGGGATGTTCACGCGCTGCGCCTCGGCCTCGCGCCAGGCGGCGGCGGCGCGCAGCACGCCCAGGAAGCGGCGGTTGCTGGTCTTGGGCTTCAGGCGTTCCCAGGCATTTTCGGGGCGGGTGATGTAGGTTTCGGGTTCGGCCAGCGCGTCCATCTCCTGCGCCACCCAGTCGAGCCGCCCCTCGTTCAGCAGCTTTTCCCGAAGCTCCCGATAGACGCGGCGCAGATGGGTGACGTCCGCGACCGCATAGGCGATCTGCGCGGCGGAGAGCGGCCGGGCGGACCAGTCGCTGAACCGGTGGGCCTTATCAATGGCGGCCCCCGCCAGCGCGCGCACCAGGCTGTCATAGCTCGCCTGGTCGCCGAAGCCGGCCACCATGGCGGCCACCTGGGTGTCGAAGAGGGGGGTGGGCACGGCGCCGAATTTCAGCAGGAAGATTTCCACATCCTGCCGGGCGGCGTGGAAGACCTTCACCACGGCGGGGTCGGCCAGGAGTTCGCCCAGTGGCGCCAGGTCCATGCCCTCGGCCTGGGCGTCCACGACCGCCACCTCGCTCTCGCCGGCAAGCTGGACGACGCAGAGCTCCGGCCAATAGGTGCGTTCGCGCATGAACTCCGTGTCCACCGTCACATAGGGTTCGGTGCGGAGGCGCTCGCAGAGGGCGGCAAGCTCCTCGGCGGAGGTGATGAGGCGGGGGGTGGGGTCGGTGCTGCGGGCCATTGCCCTTGGGTTTAGGGCCTCGCGGGCGGCGCGCAAAGTGCGCCCCGGCCGGTGGCTTGACTTCCCGCCGGGGGCAAGGCCCTTTGCCGCCCCTGCCTCTTCCGTTCGCCAGACCAGGGTTCCCATGCACGCCTACCGCACCCACACCTGCGGCGCCCTCCGCGCCGAGCACGCCGGACATACGGCCCGCCTCTCCGGCTGGGTGCACCGCAAGCGCGACCATGGCGGGCTGCTCTTCATTGATCTGCGCGACCATTACGGCATCACGCAATGCGTCATCCCCTCTGGCTCGGCCGTTTTCGCCGCCGCCGACGCGGTGCGGGTGGAGAGCGTGATCACCGTCACCGGCGAGGTGGTGAACCGCGAACCCGGCACCATCAATGACAAGCTGCCCACCGGCGCCATCGAGCTCAGGGTGAAGGAGCTGGTGGTGCAGTCCACCGCCGATGTGCTGCCCTTCCAGGTGGCGCAGGAGCAGGAGGCGCCGGAGGAGATGCGCCTGCGCTACCGCTTCCTCGATTTGCGGCGGGAGCGGCTGCAGCGCAACATGATCCTGCGCGCCAAGATCATCGACAGCATCCGCCGCCGCATGATCGAGATCGGCTTCAATGAATTCCAGACGCCGATCCTGACCGTCAGCAGCCCCGAGGGCGCGCGGGACTTCCTGGTGCCGGCCCGCCTGCACCCCGGCAAGTTCTACGCCCTGCCCCAGGCGCCGCAGCAATACAAGCAGCTGACCATGGTGGCGGGCTTCGACCGCTACTTCCAGATCGCGCCCTGCTTCCGCGACGAGGCGGGCCGCGCCGACCGCACGCTGATGTTCTACCAGCTCGACGTGGAAATGAGCTTCGTCACGCAGGAGGATGTGTTCTCCGCGATGGAGCCCGTGATCCGCGGCACCTTCGAGGAATTCGCCGAAGGCCGCCCGGTGGATGCCGGCCCCTGGATCCGCATCCCCTATGCCAAGGCCATGCTGGACTACGGCTCGGATAAGCCTGACCTGCGGAACCCGCTGGTGATCCGCGACGTGACGGAGCATTTCGCGGGCTCGGGCTTCGGGCTCTTCGCCAAGATCGCGGCGGGCGGTGGCGTGGTGCGGGCCATCCCGGCGCCGGGCGCCGGCGCCAATCCGCGCAGCTTCTTCGACAAGCTGAACGAGTGGGCGCGGGAGCAGGGGGCGGGCGGCCTCGGCTACATCACCTTCGATGCCGAGGGGCCAAAGGGGCCGATCGCCCGCAACCTGGAGGCCGAACGCGCCGAGGCCATCCGCCAGGCCTGCGGGCTGAACCCCGGCGATGCGGTGTTCTTCGCCGCCGGCAAGGAGGCCGATGCCGCCAAATTCGCCGGGCAGACCCGCCTGCGCCTGGGCAATGAACTCGGCCTGACGGCGAAGGAAGGCTTCCGCTTCTGCTGGATCACCGATTTCCCGTTCTACGAGCTGAACGAGGACACGGGCCAGGTGGATTTCAGCCACAACCCCTTCTCGATGCCGCAGGGCGAGATGGAGGCGCTGAACACCAAGGACCCGCTGACCATCCCGGCCTACCAGTACGATATCGTCTGCAATGGCTATGAGATGGCCTCCGGCGCCATCCGCAACCACAAGGCCGAGATCATGGTGAAGGCCTTCGGCATCGCGGGCTATCCGCCCGAGGCCGTGGAGGAACGCTTCGGCGGCATGCTGAACGCCTTCCGCTTCGGCGCCCCCCCGCACGGCGGCATGGCGGCGGGCATTGACCGCATCGTGATGCTGCTGGCCGAGGAGCCCAACCTGCGCGAGGTGAACCTCTTCCCCATGAACCAGCAGGGCGAGGAGCTGATGATGGGCTCGCCCTCCACGGTGGAGGAGGCGCGGCTCAAGGAATTGTCACTGCGTGTATCCCTGCCCCCCGCGAAGGCTGCACCTGCCCCGCAAAAGGGCTAGAAGGGCGTATGATCCGACGCGCCCTCCTGACCGGCCTCACCCTGCTGCTGCTCGCCCCCGCGGTGCCCGCGCAGCAGGCCACCCCTCCCGCGACTCCAGGCGCCGAGCCGGGGCATGAGCGCATGCTCGCCCACAGGGCGGCCTACCGCCTCACGCTGGACGGCGCGCGCGACGGTTCGGGGGTGGCGGAGGCGCAGGGGCTGATGCTCTTCGACATCCTGGACGCCTGCGATGCCTGGGCCGCGCGCCAGCGCTTCACCCTCATCATCCAGGACCGCGACGGCAACAGCATCGAGACGAGTTCGGAATACAACACGCTGGAGGCGAAGGACGGCACGCGGCTGCGCTTCTCGCTCAACCAGATCACGGAGGGCGCCGTCACCTCCCGCGTGGCCGGCACGGCGGAGCTGACGCCCGAGGGTGGCGTCGCGCGCTATGACGAACCCACCAATGCCGAGGAACGCCTGCCCCCCGGCACGCTGCTGCCCATGCAGCACACCATCCGCGCCCTGGCGGCGGCGCGTTCGGGGCAGCGCATCATGGTCTCCCCGCTTTTCGACGGCACCAGCGACGAGGGCGCGCAGGACACCACGACGCTCTTCGCCGGCGGCTGGACGGCGCCGCAGGCCCACGCGCAATTCCCGCTGCTCTCGCCGCTCGGCAGCGCCCGCATGCGCATCGCCTTCTTCGACCGCGACCAAGCGGCGCAGGGCGGGGCCTCCACCCCCAGCTACGAGGTCAGCCTGCGCTATTATGAGAATGGCGTGGCCGATGAGCTGCTGATGGATTTCGGTGATTTCCGCGTGCGCGGCGAGCTGGCGGAACTGACGCCCATCCCCAGCCCCTGTTGAACCCGCATCCGATCGCCCCCGGTGTCCAGCCGGGGGCGTGAATCGGCCGCTCGGCATGTTCTCCCGGTCCGGGTTGTCACCCTCTTCCTCACGGCCAATCCTGTCGCGGCACCGCCCGGGGGAGACGCCATGCCGATGATCCTTGCCGCCAATGCCAATGCCCAGGGCAGCCATGTGGGCGAATGGCGGCACCCCGACGCCTGGGACCGGCCGGCCGCCAACCTGGCCAATGCCGTGCGCCTCGCCCAGATCGCGGAAGGGGGTTGCTTCGACCTGCTGTTCCTGGCCGATGGCAACGGCGTGCGGAACATGGACAAGCCGGACCTCTTCGCCGCCACCTCGCCCTCCGACCGGCCGGGCATCTTCGAGCCCGTCACGCTGCTTTCCGCGCTCGCCATGGCGACTTCGCGCATCGGCCTCGTCGCCACCACCACCACCACCTATGACGAGCCCTTCCATGTGGCGCGCCGCTTCGCCTCGCTCGACCACATCAGCGGGGGGCGGGCGGGGTGGAACCTGGTCACCACCTCCAACCCAGGCGACGCGCTGAACTTCAGCCACGACGCGCATGTGCCGCGCGACGACCGCTATGAACGCGCCTTCGAATTCGCCGCCGTGGTGAAGGGTCTGTGGGATTCCTGGGCGGATGACGCCTTTCCGCAGGACAAGGCGAGCGGCCGCTTCCTCGACCCCGCCCGCGTCCATGCCCTGAACCACCATGGCAAGCATTTCCAGGTGGCGGGCCCGCTGAACGCGCCGCGGCCGCCGCAGGGGCAGCCGGTGGTCTTCTCGGCCGGGCAGTCGGAGACGGGCAAGGAGCTCTCTGCCGCCATGGCCGATTGCGTCTTCGCCATCGAGGGCACGCTGCCCCGCGCCCAGGCCCTCTATGCCGACCTGAAGGGGCGGCTGGCGAAGCACGGCCGCACGCCGGATAGCCTGAAGGTGCTGAGCGGCGTCACCATCATCGCCGGCGAGACGGCCGCCGAGGCCCAGGCCCTCTCCGACGAGCTGGACGCGCTGGTGCCGGATGCGGTGGCACTCGACTACCTGAACAAGATGACCGGGCTGAAGTTCAAGCTTTCCACGCTGGACCAGCCCTTCCCCGACCTCGACACCAGCGAGGTCGGCCCCACCGCCATCGCCCAGGCCATCGTCGCCCGCGCGCGGGGCGAGGGCATGAGCATCCGCCAAGCCAGCCGCGCCATCCTGCCGCAGATGGCGGGCAACCTCTTCGTGGGCAGCGCGACAGAGGTCGCGGACCGCATGGAGGAGTGGTATCGCGGCCAGGGCTGCGACGGCTTCATGATCGCCGCCCCAGTCGTGCCCACCGGCCTGGAACGCTTCATCCGCCTGGTGGTCCCGGAACTGCGCCGCCGTGGCCTGTTCCGCACCGCCTATGAGGGCACCACCCTGCGCGACCATCTGGGCCTGCCGCGCCCGGCCAACCGCTTCTTCCCGGCCTGACGCGCCGGGCCGATACTGCCGCCAGCTTCCAGGGGGATCCCATGCCGCGCCACGAATTCCCGACCATAGACCTCGCCGCCATCGGGCTGGAGACGGGCCAGGTGACCTCCGCCTCCCTGGTCGAGGAGGCGCTGGTGCGCGCCCAGGCCGGCGAGGGGCCGCGCGTCTTCACCACCCTGCACATGAAGGCGGCGCGTGATGCCGCGCTCGCCATGGATGCGCTGCGCAAATCCGGCCGCGCCCCCAGCCGCTATGCCGGCATTCCCATCACCATCAAGGACCTCTTCGACGAAGCGGGTGTCACCACCCTGGCGGGTTCCGTGGCGCGCGAGGGTGCGGCCCCCGCCGCGCGCCACGCCCCCGTGGTGCAACGGCTGCTGCGCCAGGGCTTCATCGTGCTGGGGCGCACGAACATGACGGAGTTCGCCTTCTCCGGCCTCGGCGTAAACCCGCATTACGGCACGCCCCTCTCGCCCTGGGACCGGGAAACGGGGCGGCTGCCGGGCGGTTCCTCCTCCGGTGCGGCAGTCGCGGCAGCCGACGGCATGGGCTTTGGCGGCCTGGGCACCGACACGGGCGGCTCCTGCCGCATTCCTGCGGCGCTGTGCGGGGTGGTGGGCTTCAAGCCGACCGCGCGGCGCGTGCCCATGGAGGGCGTGCTGCCGCTCTCGCCCTCGCTCGATTCGGTGGGGCCGCTGGCGCGCTCGGTCGCCTGCTGCGCGACGCTGGATGCCTTCCTGGCCGGGGAAGAGAACGCCGCCCCCCTGCCGGAGATGAGCCTGTCCGGCCTGCGCCTCGCCATCCTCACCAATGTGGTCGAGGACGACATGGTGGGCGAGGTGGCCCGGCCCTATGCCCGCGCCCTGGCGCGCCTGGAAGCCGCCGGCGCGAAGCTGACCGACCTGAGGCTGCCCGAACTCGACCGCATCCCCGCCATGAACGCCAAGGGCGGCCTCACCGCCAGCGAGGCCTTCCACTGGCACCGCGACCTGATCATCCAGGCGGGCACGCGGTATGACCCGCGCATCCTGAAACGCATCAGCCGTGGCGAGCGCATGTCGGCCGCCGATTACCTCGACGTGCTGCGCGAACGCGCCGCGATCATCGCCGAGGCCGCCCGCCACACCGCCCCCTTCGACGCCGTGCTCTGCCCCACCGTGCCCCTGGCCCCGCCCGCATTGGCCGAGGTGGAGGACGAGGCCGAATACAACCGCATCAACCTGCTGCTGCTGCGCAACACGGCCATCGCCAACATCCTGGACCGCTGCGCCATCAGCATCCCCTGCCACACCCCGGGCGAAGCCCCCGGCGGCCTGATGCTGATGGGCGAGGCCATGCAGGACCAACGCCTGCTGGCCATCGCCGAAGCCGTGGAACGGGCGCTGGAGGGGTAGCGCCGGGAGGGCGCGCGAGGCGGGGAGGTGCGCCGCTGGCAGGGGCTGCCGCCCCCGCCAGACCACCCCCGCCAGGGGCCATGGGCCCCTGACCCCATGTGTGATGGCCATTTGTGGGGAGGGGCATCAAGGTCGCATCCGTGATGAAGGGCACGCCATGCCCCTCCCCACAAATGGCCATGAGACGGGTTCCGAGGGCCAAGGCCCTCGGCGGGATGGGTCTGGGAAGGGCAGCGCCCTTCCCAGGGCGTGACCTGCCCCGGCCGCGCCCTTCGGCGTTACGCCAGTCCCAGCGCCCAGAGCAGCACGCCTTTCTGGGCGTGCAGGCGGTTTTCGGCTTCGTCGAAGACGACGCTTTGCGGCCCGTCCATCACCTCGTCGGTGATTTCCTCGCCACGATGGGCGGGCAGGCAATGCATGACGATGGCGTCCGGCGCCGCGTGCTTCAGCAGGGCGCCATTGAGCTGGTAGGGCGCCAGCATGTTGTGGCGCTGGCGTGCGCTGGTCTTGTCATCGCTCATGGACACCCAGGTGTCGGTGACGACGCAGCGCGCGCCGGCCACGGCCTCCTGGGGCGAGGTGGTCAGTTCCACCCGCGCACCCTCGGCCCGCGCCCAGGCGATGAGGTCCGCCTTCGGCGCGAGTTCGGGCGGCGTGGCCACGCGCAAGGTGAAGTCGAAGCGCGCGGCGGCTTGGATGAAGCTCTGCGCCACGTTGTTGCCATCGCCCGTCCAGGCCACCACCTGCCCCGCGATGGGGCCGCGGTGTTCCTCGAAGGTCATGACATCGGCCATGAGCTGGCAGGGGTGCGAGACGTCGGTCAGCCCGTTGATGACGGGCACGGTCGCGTATTCCGCCAGTTCGCGCATCTTGGAGACGCGGTCGGTGCGAAGAATGATCGCGTCCACATAGCGCGACAGCACGCGGGCCGTGTCGGCCGGGGTTTCGCCGCGGCCGAGCTGGGTGTCCTTGCTGGACAGTGTCACCACCTCGCCGCCGAGCTGGCGGATGCCCACCTCGAAGCTGACGCGCGTGCGCGTGCTGGGCTTCTCGAAGATCATGGCGATGTGCTTGCCGGCCAGCGGCTTGTCCATGATCTCGCCGCGCTTCGCCCGTTGGCCTAGGTCCAGCATGCGGCGCAGGCTGGCCCGGTCAATGTCCATCAGTTCGAGGAAGTGGCGCGGCGCGCCACCCCCCGTCACTTCCTTGAGCGCCGCACTCACTTGGCGGCGGCCTTGGCCTGCGACGGCGTGAGGCGCAGGCAGGCGCGGTCGAGCATTTCCAGCGCCTGGTCGGCCTCGGCCTCGGTGATGATGAGCGGCGGGGCCACGCGCAGCACGTTCATGCCGGCGGCCACCGTCAGCAGGCCCTCGGCCACGCAGGCGGACTGCATCTCGCCGTTGTTGACCTCGGGGCGCAGCTTCAGGCCGATCAGCAGGCCGGCGCCGCGCGCCTCCTCGACCACCGTCGGGTGCTTCTGGGCCAGGGCCACGAAGCCGCGCCAGAGGTGGCGCGCCACGCGGTCCACCTGGTCCAGGAAGCCCGGGGCCAGCACCACGTCCAGCACGGCGTTGCCGGCCGCGGCCGCCAGCGGGTTGCCGCCATAGGTGTGGCCATGCGTGCCGGGCTTGAGGTGCTTCGCCACATGCTCCTTGGCCAGCACGGCGCCCAGCGGGAAGCCGCCGCCGATGCCCTTGGCCGCCGACATGATGTCGGGCTCGATGCCTGCCCATTCATGCGCCCAGAGCTTGCCCGAGCGGCCCATGCCGGTCTGCACCTCGTCGAGCGCGAGCAAAAGCCCGAACTCGTCGCAGACCGCGCGCAGGTCCTTGAGGAAGCGCAGGTCGGCCGGGCGCACGCCGCCCTCGCCCTGGATGGGCTCGATCAGCACGCCCGCCGTCTGCGGGCCGATGGCGTCGCGCACCGCGTTCATGTTGCCGAAGGGCACGTGGTCGAAGCCGTCCACCGGCGGGCCGAAGCCTTCCAGGTATTTCGCGTTGCCGGTGGCCGCGATCATGGCGAGCGTCCGGCCATGGAAGGCGCCCTCGAAGCAGATCAGGCGGTAGCGTTCCGGGTGGCCGTTCTCGGCGTGGTACTTCCGCACCGCCTTGACCATGCCTTCATTGGCCTCGGCGCCGGAATTGCAGAACAGCACGCTGTCCGCGAAGGAGGCCGCGACATGGCGCGCGGCCAGCCGCTCGGCCTGCGGCACGCGATACAGGTTCGAGACGTGCATCACCTTGGCCGCCTGCTCGGCGATGGCCTTCACCAAATGCGGGTGGCCGTGGCCGACGCTGGAGGTGGCGATGCCGGAGCCGAAATCGAGGAATCGTCGGCCATCCGTCGTCCACACCCAGGCGCCTTCACCCCGCTCGAAGGCGAGGTCGGCACGGTTGTAGTTGGGCATCAGGGCGGGGATCACGCGACGGCGCTCCTCTGGCGTTGCTCCGGGGGCGAAATGCTTCCGGAAACGGCCAGTTTGCGCCAAATCGTCCATAAGTCCAGCGCGGAAGCCTTGGGGCTGCCGCGCGGTGGATGCTCAGCGGCCGGAGCCGCCGCCCGCGCTGCCCGGGGTCTGCGGCGTCATGCCGCTGGTGCCCGGCCCCACCCGGCCGATATTGCCGAAGAGGGTCTGCATGATGGTGCGCTCGGTGCCCGGCGTGGGGGTCTCGCGCGTCACGAAGTCCACCCGCGGCATCTCCCGCTCCTCGACCTGGCGCACCTCGCGCACGGTGCCGCCCCCGTCGAAGGCGACCACGACCACGCGCTGGTCCCGCACCGCCAGCGCCCGGGCGGGCCGCACCTGGCTGACCGAGCTGATGTAGTACCACTCGCCATCGGCGAAGGTGCCGGTGTGGCTGGGGCTGCCCAGCGCCGCCTGGACATCGGCGCGGGTGGAGACGCCGGGCGTCACCTGGCGCAGCTGGTCCGCCGTCACGGCATGGCCGCGGTTGATGGCCGGCGTCGTGAAGACGTCGCGCGGGCGCTCGGGCAGGGGCGGCAGGTAGGAGCACCCCGTCAGCAGCAGCCCGGCGGCGAGGCCGGCGAGCGCCGGGCGGAGGTTGACCATTCGGAGGGGGCGGACCATGGCGTCACCTCTACCGACAGGGGGGCGCCGCGGTCAATGCGCGGCGGCCAGGCTGGGCTTCACGCCGGCTGCACCCCGGCCGCGCGCAGGATGGAGGAGTAGCGCTCGGTCTCGTCGCGGATGAAGGACATGACGCGGGCGGAGTCCGAGAAGCCCGGCCGGGGCTCCTCGCCGAAGCCCAGCAGGCGCTCGGTGTGGACCCGCAGCCCCGCATGGAAGGCCTGGCTGAGCGAGGCGAGGATGGGGGTGGGCGTGTTCGCCGGGGCAAAGGCCGCGCGCCAGTTCTCGAAGAAGAAGCGCGGCAGGCCGGCCTCGGCCGCGGTCGGCACGTCGGGCATCAGCCGGTTGCGGTTTGCCACCGTCAGCACCAGGGGGCGCATGGTGCCGGCGCGCACCTGCTCGAGGCTGGCCGCGATGCTGAGGATGGTCATGTGCGCCTCGCCGGAGACCACGGCCGCCGCCGCCGGCGCGCCGCCGCGGTAGTGCACCATCTCGAAGGAGACATCGGCCGCGGTGCGGAAGATCTCCGCCGCGATGTGCACCGGCCCGCCCAGCCCCGAGGTGGCGAGGTTGTAGCGCCCCGGATTGGCCTTCAGCAGGGCCACGATCTGCTCCAGGTTGCGGGCCGGGACGCTCGGGTGGACCGAAAGCGCCAGGGGCGCGAAGACCAGCACGCCGATTCCGGTGAAGTCGGTCACGGGGTGGAAGGGCAGGCGGGCCACCAGCGCCGGCGCCACGGCATGGGCGCTGTCATGCACCAGGACCGTGTGGCCGTCGGGCGGGGCCTTGGCCACCATGTCGGCGCCGATGGCGCCACCCGCGCCGGTGCGGTTCTCCACCACCATGGGCTGGCCGAGCGCGGCGGAGACCGGGTCCGCCAGCAGCCGGGCCAGGATGTCGGTGGGCCCGCCGGCCGCGAAGGGGACGATGCAGCGGAGGGGCCGGCTGGGGCGCCAGCCGCCGCCCGCCTGGGCGCGGGCGAGGGCGGGGGCGAAGAGGGAAGCGGACGCGGCAAGCACCGCGTGGCGGCGTGTGACCATGATGGCGTTCTCCCGGGGCGCGGGCACTCTTGGTTGGTGCGCCGCCCTTGCCGCGATACCAGAAGCCGCCCCGTGACTGCCAGGGAATGTTGTGGCCGGGCTGTGCCGCGCGCCCGGCGCGGGCTATTGCCACACGCCCCACCCGCGACAATCTCTCGCCACGACCCTTGGCGCAGCCCGCGCCCGCCTGATCCGAGGATGCCCCGACCCATGGCCCTGTTCGGCCTGCTCCGCCGCCGCCCCTATGAACGCATGGGGTTCGAGCTGTATGGCGCCGCCGTCGCCGCGGCCCGCCAGCCCGAATATTACGCGACGCTGGGCGTGCCCGACACGACCGCCGGCCGCTTCGAGCTGATCAGCCTGCATGTGGCCGTGCTGATCCGCCGGCTGCGCCGCTTCGCGGACAAGCCCGCGCAGGAGCTCGCGCAATCGGTGTTCGACGCGATGTTCTCCGACATGGACGTGACCATGCGCGAGATGGGCGTGGGCGATCTGGGCGTGGGCAAGCGGGTGAAGTTCCTGTGGGAGGGCTTCCACGGCCGCGCCCAGGTCTATGCCACGGCGCTCGACGCCGAGGACATGGCGGGGCTTGAGGCGGCCATCGCGCGCAATGTCTGGGCCGGCCAGCCGCCGCCCGAGGGTTCGGCGGCCGCGCTGGCCGCCCGTGCGCGCGCCATGGCCGAGACACTGGAAGGCCAGGGCTTCGAGGGCTTCGCCGCGGGCCAGGCACGCTTCGCATGACGCCTGAATTGCCCCACCCCCTGGTGCTGGCCCATGTGCCGGCGGGCGGGCAGCGCCTGCGCCTCGTGGCCGATGCGGCGCAATGCGCGGCGCTGGCCCGCCGCATGGGCATCCTGGCCGTGCATGCCCTGGCCGCCGAGCTGGACCTCCGCCCGGCCGAGGAAGGCCGCATCTCCGTCACCGGCCGCCTGACCGCGGAGGTGGAGCAGGAATGCGTGGTCAGCCTGGAGCCCGTGCGCCAGACCATCGCGGAGGATATCGCCTGGCGCCTGCTGCCCGATGGGATGGAACCCAGCGACGGTGATGACGACCCCGACGACATCGAGAGCGCCGGCGGCGTGGTGGATCTGGGCGAGGCGGTGGCGCAGCAGCTCTCCCTGGCGCTCGACCCCTACCCGCGCGCGCCCAATGCCCAGCGCCCCGATGATCCTGGCGATCACGGCGCGCATGGCCCCTTCGCGATGCTGGCAAAGCTGAAACCGCCAGGGTAGGTTGCGCGCGTGGCACGGCAGGTGCTATTCGCCCCGGCTCCCGCCCGTTGCAGCCGCAACGGCGAACCCGCTTGGGCCTTCCACCGCCCCGGTATCCTTTATGCATTGGAAAGGCTGGCTCGATGGCCGTCCCTAAGAAGAAGGTGTCTCCCTCTCGCCGTGGCATGCGGCGCAGCCACCACGCCGTGGCGAAGGAGGCGCATGTGGAGTGCTCCAACTGCGGCGAGGTGAAGCGGCCCCACCATGTGTGCCCGTCCTGCGGCCATTATGACGGGCGCGAAGTCGTCGCGGCCGGCGATGGGTCCAAGTCCGTCGTCAACATCTGAGGCCGGCGGCGCGGGACCCAGCTGCGGTGAATGTGGCCACGCCCGCGGAGGGAAGCCTCCGGCGTTTCTCCCTCGCCATTGACGCGATGGGCGGGGACCATGCCCCGCAATCCGTCCTGGACGGGCTGGAACTGGCCGCGGAACGCCATCCGCAGGCCCGCTTCCTGCTGGTGGGCGACGAGGCGAAGCTGACGCCCCTCCTGGCCACGCGGCCGGGGGCGGCCAAGCTCTGCGCCATCCGCCACGCGCCCGATGCCATCCCGGGCGACATGAAGCCGACCCAGGCGCTGCGCCAGGGCCGCAACTCCTCCATGCGGCTGGCCATTGACGCCGTCGCGGCCGGTGAGGCCGCGGGCGTCGTCTCCGCCGGGAACACCGGCGCGCTGATGGCGCTGGCCAAGATCGTCGTGAAGACCATGCCCGAGATCGGGCGGCCGGCGCTGGCGGCCATAGCACCTTCCTCGCGCGGCGACGTGGTCATGCTCGACCTCGGCGCCAATGTGCAGTGCGACGCGCGCAACCTGGTCGAATTCGCCATCATGGGCGACGCCTTCGCGCGCGCGGTGCTCGGCCTGCCCGCCCCCTCCATCGGCCTGATGAATGTCGGCAGCGAGGAGCTGAAGGGCGATGAGCGCGTGCGCCAGGCGGCCGAGGTGCTGCGCGGCGGCGCCTCCGGCCTGAATTTCCACGGCTTCATCGAGGGCCATGACATCGCGGCCGGCACGGTGGACGTGGTGGTGATGGACGGCTTCACCGGCAATGTGGCGCTCAAGACCGGCGAGGGCGCGCTGAAGCTGATGGGGGGGCTGCTGAAGCAGGTCTTCACCTCCTCCATTCCCGCGCGCCTCGGCTACCTGCTGGCCCGCCCGGCGCTGGAACGCCTGCGCGAATGGATGGACCCGCGCCGCTACAACGGCGCCATCCTGCTGGGGCTGAACGGCGTCGTGGTGAAATCCCATGGCGGCACGGATGCCACGGGGTTCGCCCATGCGGTGGATGTGGCCATGGACATGGTGACCCATGGCTTCACCCAGCAGATCCGCGAGAGCCTCTCGCGCCTCGCCCCCGAGACACCCCCCCTCGTCGCCCGGCAGGACTGATACGCCAAGATGCCCCTTCGTTCCGTGATCCTGGGGTGCGGCGGCTGCCTGCCCGCGCAAGTGGTGGACAATGCGGCGCTGGCCGCGCGCCACGGCCTCGACACCAGCGACGAATGGATTCGCGAGCGCAGCGGCATCACCCGCCGCCACATCGCCGGCCCGGGTGAGACCTGCACCAGCCTCGGCGCCGAGGCCGCCCGCCGGGCCCTGGCCCAGGCCGGCGCCACCGCCGCCGAGGTGGACATGGTGATCGTGGCCACCGCCACGCCCGACAACGCCTTCCCCTCCACCGCCGCGCATATCCAGCGCGAGCTGGGCATGGAGGGCGGCTTCGCCTTCGACGTCTCGGCCGCCTGCACGGGCTTCATCTACGCGCTGTCCATCGCCGACGCGATGCTGCGCGCGGGCCAGGCCCGCACCGCGCTGGTCATCGGCGCCGAGGTCTATTCGCGCATCATGGACTGGACCGACCGCGGCACCTGCGTGCTGTTCGGCGATGGCGCGGGGGCGGTGTTTCTCCGCGCCGAGGACCGCGCGGATGGCCGCGGCGTCCTGTCCACCCACCTGCACGCGGATGGGCGGCATTCGGACATCCTCTATGTCGAGGGCACGGGCGGGCCGCTGCGGATGGCGGGGCGCGAGGTGTTCAAGCACGCCGTGACCAAGCTCGCCGCCGTGGTGGAGGAGGCGCTGGCCGCCAATGGCCTGACGCGGGCCGAGGTGGACTGGCTGGTCCCGCACCAGGCCAATATCCGCATCATCGAGGCGATGGGCCGCAAGCTCGGCCTGCCGCCGGAGCGTGTGGTGGTCACGGTGGACCGGCACGCCAACACCTCCGCCGCCTCGGTGCCGCTGGCGCTGGCCGAAGCCGTGGAGGAGGGGCGCATCCGCCCCGGCGACATGGTGCTGCTGGAGGCGATTGGCGGCGGGCTGACCTGGGGCGCGGCGCTGGTCCGGTTTTGAACCACCCCCGGCCTGAAATGCGTCCGCGCCTGGCAATGCAGCGTTGATACGAAACGGATTGACGCGCCCGCCCAGTCCTGGCTTTGTTTCAAGGACAGGCACTTGTGGGTGGGGCACCATGGAAACCTTGACGCGGGCCGGGCTGGCGGAAGCCATCTATGCCGAGGTGGGTCTGTCGCGGCATGAATCCGCCGACCTGCTGGAGGCGGTGCTGGAGCGCATCTCCGCCACGCTGGAAGCGGGCGAGACGGTGAAGATCTCGGGCTTCGGCACCTTCCTGCTGCGCGAGAAGGGCCAGCGGATCGGCCGCAACCCCAAGACCGGGGTGGAGGTGCCCATCCTGCCCCGCCGCGTCCTGACCTTCCGGCCGAGCCAGGTGCTCAAGGCCCGCATCAACGGCACGCCCATCCCGCGCGAGGCCGCCCGAACATGAGTGACGTGGCCGAACCCGATTCCCGTTCGCGGCCCCGCAAATCCGCCCAGGCCTTCCGCACCATCAGCGAGGCCTCGGAACAGTTGAGCGTACCGCAGCATGTGCTGCGCTTCTGGGAGACCAAGTTCCCCCAGCTCAAGCCGCTCAAGCGGGGTGGTGGCCGGCGCTACTACCGCCCGGAGGACCTCGCGCTGCTGCGGCGCATCTCCGGCCTGCTCTACACCGAGGGCTACACGATCAAGGGCGTGCAGCGCCTGTTGGCCGAAGGCGAGCCCGAGACCCCCACCGCCCCCGAGGCGCCCGGCGTGGTGGAGGCGCTGGAGGAGCTGGAGGCCATCGCCGCGCGGCTCCGGGCCATGGCGGGGCGGGGGTAGCCCCTACTCCGCGCCGCCGCCTTCCGAGATTCGGCCCCGTCCTTCGCCCCGCGCCACGGGGAAGGCGGCGATGCTGCGCTCCGCGAGGCCTGGCAGGATGTCCAGGATCTGGCGCCAGGCGGGCTGGTCCGCGCGGCGGCAGGCCTCTTCGAGATCCCGCGCCGCATCCCGCAGGGCGATGGCGCCGAAGGTGGCGGCGGAGGCCTTGAGGCTGTGCGCCTCATCCTCCACCCGGGCGGGGTCTGTCAGGCCGTGCATGCGGCGCACGCGGTCCTTGGTCTCGGCGGCGAAGACGCTGATGAGGCGGGGCAGGCGGCCCGGACCCACGGCGGCGCGCAATTCCTCCAGCGTCTCGCGGTCCAGCAGCGGCGGCTGGAGCTGCGGGCCAGGCTCGGCGACGGTCGGGAGGGGCCGGCGGGGGCGGCTTGCGATGACGCGCTCCACCGCCCGCAGCAGTTCCAGCCGGTCCAGCGGCTTGGGCAGGTGGCCATCCATGCCGACCTCCAGGCAGCGTTCCGCGTCATCGGGCATCACGCTAGCGGTCATGGCGATGATGGGCACGCGGCCGCGCGGGCCACGGATGGCGCGAATGGCGCGCGTGGCGGCATAGCCATCCATCAGCGGCATGCGCAGATCCATCAGGATCAGGTCGTAGTCGCCGGACTCGGCGCAGGCGGCGGCCTCGGCCCCGTCGCGCGCCAGCTCCACCGTGTAGCCGGCCTTGCGGAGGATGGCGACGGCGACGAGCTGGTTGGCCTTGCCATCCTCGGCCAGCAGGATGCGCCCATGGGCCAGGCTGGGCGGCGGCGCCGTCTCGCGCCGGGGGGCGAGGCGGCTGGGCGGCGCGCCCGAGGCCGGCACGGGCGGCAAGGGCAGGTCGAAGAAGAAGGTGCTCCCGCGGCCCGGCGTGCTGTCCACCGCGATTTGCCCGCCCATCAGCGAGACGAGGCGCTGGCAGATGGCGAGCCCGAGGCCCGAGCCCGGCTGGTCGCCCCCCGCGCCGATCTGGGTGAAGCGGCTGAACAGCTTCTGGCGCAGCTTGGGCGGGATGCCGATGCCGGTGTCGGTCACGGCGAAGCCCACATGGCCCTCGGGCAGGGCGGCGAGGCGCAACTCCACGCTGCCGCGATGGGTGAACTTCACCGCGTTGTCGGCGAGGTTCATCAGCACCTGGCGGATGCGCATGGCGTCGCCCACCAGCTGCGCGGGCAGCAGGTGGTCGAGGCTGGCCGACAGCTCGATGCCCTTCTCGGCCGCCGCCGGTGCCAGCAGGTCCAGCACATCCTTCACGACATCGGCCAGGCTGAATGGGGCGGGATGGATGTCGAGCTTGCCGGCCTCGATGCGCGACATGTCCAGCAATTCGTTCACGGTCTGCAGCAGGGTGGCGCCGCAGCGCCGCGCCGTCTCGGCATAGGCGCGCTGCTCGGCGTCCAGCGGCGTGTCGAGCAGCAGAGAGAGCGTGCCCATGACGCCATGCAGGGGCGTGCGGACCTCGTGGCTCGTGAAAGCCAGGAAATCGCTCTTTTCCTGGCTGGCGCGTTCGGCGGCGCGGCGGGCCTTCGCGGCCTCCTTCTCGGCGCGCTTGCGGGCGGTGACGTCGTGCTGAATGCCGACGAAGGCCAGCAGCGTGCCGTCCTCGCCGAAGACGGGCGAGAGGCGCAGCTCATTGGTGAAGCGGCGGCCGTCGCGGCGGTGGTTGGTGAACTCCACCGTGACGGGCTTGCGGTCCGCGATGGCGCGGCGCAAGGCCCGCACGGCCGTGACCTCGGTGGACTTGCCCTGGAGGAAGCGGCAGTTGCGGCCCAGCACCTCCTCGGCCGGATAGCCCGTGATCTGGGCGAAGGCCGGGTTCATGAAGACGATGGGGCAGTCATGCAGGGAGGGGTCGGCGAGCGTGATGCCCGTGGGCGCGGCCGCGATGGCCAGCGCCAGCACGCCATCCAGCCCAGCGGCCGAGATGGCGTTGCCACTGCCGTCCAGATAGGCGTTGCCGCCCGCATCGCGGCGGATCTCCGGCGGGGCCGGAGGCCGCGCGGGGGCGCTACTCGTCGTAGGCGAGGAGGGTTTCGACTGGGACATCGAGGCGCCTCCTTCCGCCGAGGAAGGTCAGTTCCAGCATGGTGGCCACCGCGGGCACCTCGGCGCCGGCCTGGCGCAGCAGCGCCACGCCCGCCGCCATGGTGCCGCCGGTGGCCAGCAGGTCATCGAGCAGGACCACACGCTGCCCGGGGGTGATGGCGTCGGCCTGCATCTCGATCCGGTCCGTGCCGTATTCCAGCGCGTAGTCGAGGCCGATGGTCTCGCCCGGCAGCTTGCGCGGCTTACGGAGCATGATGAAGCCGAGGCCGAGTTCGAGCGCCAGCGGGGCGGCCAGCAGGAAGCCGCGGCTTTCGATGCCGGCCAGCACCTGCGGGCGGTGCGGGGTGACGCGCGCGGCCATGGCCGACATGGCGGCCTTCCAGGCTTGCGCATTCCTGAGCAAGGTCGAGATGTCGTAGAACAGGATTCCGGGCTTGGGAAAATCCGGGATGCCACGGATGTGGCGCTTGAGTTCGCTCTCGGTCACGGCTTTCTTCGGTGCTCGGCGGGCGGTCCGCGACGGACCGCGCAGAAAGGCGCCTTCGTGCAGACTACGCCTTGCCGCCAGTAATCCGCAAGCGCGCCCGCAGTTTTATGGCAATGGTTCCGCAGGAGATCAGGTCAACACCATGTCACGCACGTCTCTCGCCATCCTGATCGGCATCGTCGGATTTGTTTTATATATTTTGGCAGTGGTCGCGTTGGGCGATTACGTGGTGTTGGCGCACTGGGCCGTTCAGACCGTTTATTACGTTGTTGTAGGGATTATCTGGGTCTGGCCGGCCAAGTGGCTGATGATCTGGGGCGCGGGCGGCAGGCGGGTGGAGTAACCCCTCAGCCCGCCAGTTCGCGCGAGCGCGCGGTGGCGGCCGCGATGGCCTCGCGCATCAGGTCCGGCAGGGCGCCCTCCCGCATCAGCACGGCCAGCGCGCGTTCCGTCGTGCCCTTGGGGCTGGTGACGGCGCGGCGCAAGGCCGCGGCATCCTGGTCGCTCGCGCCCAGCAGCGCCCCGGAACCCGCGACCGTGGCGCGCGCCATGCGGCGGGCGAGGTCGGGCGGCAGGCCCTGGTCGAGGGCGGCGGCCTCCATCACCTCGGCCAGCAGGAAGACATAGGCGGGCCCGCCGCCCGAGACGGCGGTGACGGCGTCGATCATGCCCTCATCCTCCACCCAGGCGGCCTCGCCGATCGCGGAGAGCAACCGGTCGCAGAGATCGCGCTGGCCCGCGTCCACGCCTGCGCCCGCGAAGCCCACGGTGAAGCCCTGGCGCACGGCGGCGGGCGTGTTGGGCATGGCGCGCACCACCCGCGCTTCCCCGCCCAGCAGGGCGGAGAGCCCCGCCACCGTCTTGCCGGCCATGATGGAGAGGAACACCGTCTCCGGCCGGGCGAAGGGCGCGAGGGCCGGGATGGCGACCGGCGCCTCCTGCGGCTTGGTGGCCAGGATGACGGCGGCGGGCTGGAAACCCGCGGGGATTTCGCCCGTGGTGGCAACGTGGCGAACCCGGCCGGCGAAAGCGGCCATGGCCGGCGCATGGGGCTCGACCACCACCGTCTCGGGCGGCAGCCCCTGTTCGAGCCAGCCGGACAGCATGGCCCCGCCCATCTTGCCGCAACCCAGGAGCAGCAGGGGGGGAAGCGCCATGGTCACATCTCCAGCATCTTGCGCAGCAGGGACACGTCCTCGGCGAAGGTCGGATCTTCCTGCATCAGTTCCGTGATCTTGTTCACCGCGTGCAGCACCGTCGTATGGTCGCGGTTGCCGAAGCGCTTGCCGATCTCGGGCAGCGAGCGCGAGGTGAGCTGCTTCGCCAGGTACATCGCCACCTGGCGCGGCCGGGCCACGGCGCGGGAGCGGCGGGCGGAGGCCATCTCGGTCAGGCGGATATTGTAGTGCTCGGCCACCTTGCGCTGGATGTCGTCGATGGACAGGCGCTTGTCATGCGCGCGCAGGATGTCCGAGAGCACCTCGGGCACGCTTTCCAGCGTGATCGGCCGGCCGAAGAGGCGCGCATGGGCCACGATGCGGTTCAGCGCGCCCTCCAGGTCCCGGACATTGGAGGCGATCTTGCGCGCCAGCAATTCCAGCACCCGCGCCGGCACCTCCACCCCCGCATGGGCCGCCTTGGCCTGGAGGATCGAGAGGCGCAGCTCATAGGTGGTGGCGTGCAGATCGGCCACGATGCCGCCTGAGAGGCGGGTGCGCAGCCGGTCCTCGATGCCCGAGAGGTCATTCGGCGCCTTGTCGGCCGAGATGATGATCTGCTTGCCGGCGTCGATCAGCGCGTTGAAGGTGTGGAAGAATTCCTCCTGCGTGTTGTCCTTGCCGATCAGGAACTGCAGGTCATCCACCATCAGCACATGGACCGAGCGCAGCTGCGTCTTGAACTCCATGATGTTCTGCGTCCGCAGCGCATTGATGAAGCGGTACATGAACTTCTCGGCGGACATGTAGGCGATCTGCAGCTCGCTCTCGCGCTCGCGCAGGGACCAGGCGATCGAGTGCATGAGGTGCGTCTTGCCCAGCCCCACCCCGCCATAGAGGAAGAGCGGGTTGAACCCCGCCTGGGCCGGGCGTTCGGAGACACGGCGGGCGCAGGCATGGGCGAATTCATTGGGCTTGCCGACGACGAAGCTGTCGAAGGTGAAGCGCGGGTCGAGCGGCACCAGCCAGTCATTCTTCCCGCCCTCGGCGGTGGCGGCGGCGGGTGCGGCGGGCGGGGGGCTCAGGCTCTCGGCGAGGCCAGGCGGCGAGGCGGGCGCGGCCACGGCCTCCTGCACCAGCTCCGGCGCCTCGGCCGCCACGCGCAATTCCACGCGGCGCACGCCGCCCATCTCGGCCTGGCACAGCACGCGCAGGCGGTCGCCGTAATGGTCGCGCACCCAGTCACGCAGGAAGCGGGTGGGAAGGGTGATATGCGCGACATCCCCCTCCAGGCCCGAGAGGGTGAGCTGGCGCAGCCAGGTCCGGTATTCCACATCGCCCACCTCCTGGCGGAGACGGCTGCGAACCTTGGCCCAGGCCGTGGCGGCCTTCCCGGCATTCGGGGGGAGTTCGCCGGCTTCGTGATTCATTCCCGACCTCTGCCTCTCCACCGCGGAGATGTTTCCGCTCAACCTTCCGGGAGGCGAATCCCGGAGAACCAATTGCCACCTGTCCGGGTCCCGGGGGCCAAACGGCCCCGCCCGCCTTTCACCTTACGCGCGACAGTAACTGAGTCCCGCGCAAGAAGTGAACGTCACTTCGCAGGACTCTGAAACAGAGCGACACATGTGGCAAAGAAACACCACTGTCATGAAGGTATGCGGACGCAGTAATGCGGACCGAAGGGGAAATCCCCTTCAGCCGCACAACAGATGGATATTTTGAGGGCTGGCCTCAGGCCGCGGCGCTGAGCGCCTTGATCCGGGCCGACAGCCGCGAGAGCTTGCGGGCCACGGTGTTCTGATGGAGCACGCCCTTGGTCACGGCGCGCTGCATCTCAGGCTGGGCCTCGCGGAACGCGGCCTCCGCCTTGGGCTTGTCCGCGGTGGCAATGGCCAGTTCCAGCTTGCGCAGGAAGGTACGCACGCGCGAACGGCGCATACGGTTGCGCTCGGTGCGCTTCGCGGTCTGACGGATGCGCTTGCGCGCGGAAGCGTTGTTGGCCATGGGCGGGCGGGCTATCGCTCTGTGTCAAGTGAAAAGGAGGGAGCAGCGAAGGCGGAGCCGCCGCTGCGCGAGGCACGGTCTTACGCCGCCCCCCCCGCAGCGTCAACCCGGGAGCGGCCGGCGCACCGCATTCAGCGGTTGCGGAAGCTGGGCGCGCGCTTCTCGGCGAAGGCCGCCATGCCCTCCTTCTGGTCCTCGGTCGCGAAGAGGGAATAGAAGATCTTGCGCTCGAAGCGCACGCCCTCGGCCAGCGTCGTCTCGAAGGCGCGGTTCACGCTTTCCTTGGCGATGGCGACGGAGGGGGCCGAGAGGCTCGCGATCTTGGCCGCCACCTTGCGCGCCTCGTCCAGCAGCTGGTCGGCCGGCACCACGCGGGCGACGAGGCCGCAGCGCTCGGCCTCCTCCGCGTCCATCATGCGGGCGGTCAGCACCAGGTCCATTGCTTTTGCTTTGCCCACGGCCCGCGTCAGGCGCTGGGTGCCGCCCGCGCCGGGGATGATGCCGAGGTTGATCTCGGGCTGGCCGAACTTCGCCGTGTCGGCCGCGATGATCATGTCGCACATCATCGCCAGCTCGCAGCCGCCGCCCAGCGCGAAGCCCGCCACCGCCGCGATGACGGGCTTCTTGATGGTGGGCACCACCTCCCAGTTCGCGGTGATGAAGTCCTCGAAATAGACCTGCGGGTAGGTGCGGGCCTGCATCTCCTTGATGTCGGCGCCGGCGGCGAAGGCGCGCTCGCTGCCCGTGATGATGATGGCGGCGATGGCGGGGTCCGCGTCATAGGCGCGCAGCGCCTCGCCCAGCTCGCGCATCAGCTGGTCGCACAGCGCGTTCAGCGCCTTGGGGCGGTTGAGGCGGATGAGGGCGGTGGCGCCCTCCGTCTCGGTCAGGATCATGTCATACGCCATGTGGGCGGTCCTCAACGCTGGTGTTTGGGGCAGTAGAAGGTGGATCGGCCGGACTGCACAAGCCGCGTGATCCCCGGGCAGCGGGGCGCGCCCGGACAGTCCCGGCAGGGCTGGCCCTCGCGGTCATAGACGTCGAACCGATCCTGGAAGCGGCCCACCTCGCCATCCGCGCGGACATAGTCGCGCAGGCTGGAACCGCCGGCGGCGATGGCCTCGCGCAGCACGGCCTGGATCGCGCCATGCAGCCGCGCGGCGCGCTGCCCGGGGATGGTGGCCGAAAGCCGACGGGGCGAGATGCCGGCGCGGAACAGCGCCTCGCACACATAGATGTTGCCGAGGCCGGCCACCGTCTTCTGGTCCAGCAGCGCGGCCTTGATGGGGGTGAAGCGGCCTTCCAGCGCCTTCTCCAGCGCGGCGATGGTGAAGCCCGCCTCCAGCGGCTCCGTCCCCAGGCCGGCCAGTAGCTTGTGGCTGTCCTCCGCCTCGCGCGGCACCAGGTCCAGGCTGCCGAAGCGGCGCGGGTCCACGAAGCCCACGCGCCAGCCGCCCTCGGTCTCCATCACCAGGTGCTCATGGGCTTCGGGCGGCGCGTTGTGGCCGCGCGCGTCCGACGCGGCACCCTGCGGCCCCTGGCGCGGCACGAAGGGCGCGTCCCGGTGCCGCGCCACCATCCGGCCCGACATGCCGAGATGGATCAGCACGCTCTCGCGCCCTTCCAGCCGCATCAGCATGTATTTGCCGCGCCGGCGGAACCCCTCCACCCGCGCGCCCGCCAGCGTGGCGGCCAGGTGCGCGGGCAGGGGCCAGCGCAGGTCGGGCCGGCGCAGCTCCGCCATGCGGATCACCTGGCCCTCCAGAACGGCGGCAAGTCCGCGCATGACGGTCTCGACTTCGGGCAATTCGGGAATGGCGGGCCTCCTTCGTGCGGCCTCCCCTCATGGTGCAGTTCGGCCCCGCGCGCTATATCCCGGGCCATGACCGACACGCCCACCGTCGATTTCGGCTTCAAGACCGTCCCGGCCGAGGAAAAGGCCACGCTGGTGCGGGAGGTCTTCGACAGCGTCGCCCCCCGCTACGACGTGATGAACGACCTCATGTCGCTCGGCGTGCATCGCGTCTGGAAGCGCATCTTCATCAACGCCATCCAGCCGCGGCCGGGCGAGACGCTGCTCGACCTCGCGGGCGGCACGGGGGACATCAGCTTCCTGGCGCTGAAGGCCGGTGCGGGGCGCGTCATCTGCTCGGACATCAATGCCGAGATGCTGCAGGTGGGGCAGGGGCGCGCGCTGGAGCGCGGCTTCGCCCATGGCCTCTCCTTCCTCTGCGCCGATGCCGAGCATCTGCCCCTGCCGGATCGCAGTGTGGAGAAGGTCAGCATGGCCTTCGGCCTGCGCAACTGCACCGACAAGGACGCGGTGCTGCGCGAGGTGCGGCGCGTGCTGCGGCCTGGCGGGCGCTTCCACTGCCTGGAGTTTTCCAAGCTGGAAATCGCGGCGCTGGCGCCCCTCTACGACGCCTGGTCCTTCAAGGCGCTGCCGGCCATCGGCGGCCGCATCGCCAAGGACAGCGAGAGCTATCGCTATCTGGCCGAGAGCATCCGGACCTTCCCCGACCAGGCCACGCTGGCCCGCAAGATGGAGGCGGCGGGGCTGGAGCGCGTGGCGCACCGCAACCTTTCCGGCGGCATCGTCGCCATCCACACGGGCTGGAGGCTCTGAGGGCATGCCGTTTTCCGAGATGCAGAAGCGCATTGATGCGAGCTTCGCGCAGCAGGGCCTGATGCGCGTGATCGAGGCGCGCATCAGCGAGGTCGCCCCCGGCCGCTGCACCATCGAGGCGCCCTTTCGCAAGACGCTGACCCAGCAGCAGGGCTTCCTGCATGCGGGCGTGCTGACCACGCTGGCCGACAATGCCTGCGGCTATGCCACCCTCTCCCTCCTGCCGCCGGGGCAGGAGGTGCTGACCGCCGAACTGAAGGTGAATTTCCTCCGCCCGGCGCGCGGCGTGATGGCCATTGCCCGCGCCGAGGTGCTCAAGCCCGGCCGGACGCTGACGGTGGCGCGGGCGGAGGTCTGGATGCGGGCCGAGGATGGTTCGGAGGTTCTCTGCGCCGCCATGCAGGCCACGCTGGTGCCGTCGGCGATCATCTGATCCCCAACAAGTCGCCTTCGGCGCCTTGCCGGGGGCCCCGAATCGGCGTTGATCCTGGCAGGGTTCGTGCCGGCCACGGCAAAGCCGCGGCCGGTTTCATCGCGGGCCATCTGTCCAGGCGCGCGGGTTCTGGGAGGTTTCGTTGATCACGGGCAAGGCCAGGCTGGCGGGGGTGGCGGGGTGGCCCGTGTCGCATTCGCGTTCGCCCCGCATGCACAATCACTGGATCGCGGTGCATGGGCTGGATGCGGCCTATGTCCCGCTCGCCATCCCGCCCGAGCGTTTCGCCGAATGCGTTCGCGCGCTGGCCGCCTGCGGCTTTCGCGGCATGAACGTCACCATCCCGCACAAGGAAGCCGCCTTCGCCCTGTGTGACGAGGTCACGCCCCGCGCGCGCCGCGCCGGGGCCGTGAACACGCTGGTCTTCGCGGAGGACCGCATCACAGGCGACTGTACCGATGGCTTCGGCTTCCTCGCCTCGCTGGGCGGCTATGATCCCGCCTCCGGCCCCGCCGTGGTGCTGGGCGCGGGCGGGGCGGCGCGGGCCATCGCGGCCGCGCTGCTCGATGCCGGTGCGCCGCGGGTCACGCTGGTGAACCGCTCCCGCGCGCGGGCCGAGGCGCTTGCGGCTGCCCTGGCTGGCCCCGTGGACGTGGCCGAGGCGCCCCCGCTCGACGGCGCCGCCCTGCTGGTGAACGCCACCAGCCTCGGGATGGCCGGCCAGCCGCCGCTGGAACTGGACCTCGCCCCACTGCCACCCCACGCCCTGGTGGCCGACATCGTCTATGTGCCGCTGGAGACGCCGCTTCTGGCCGCCGCCCGGGCGCGCGGCCTGCGCGCCGTGGGTGGCCTCGGCATGCTGCTGCACCAGGCGCGGCCGGGCTTCGAGGCTTGGTTCGGCGTGCTGCCCGAGGTGGACCAGGCGCTCTTCGACATGCTGGCCGCGGACATCCCTGCACGATGAAAGTCTGGGGCCTCACCGGCAGCATCGGCATGGGCAAATCCACCGCCGCAGCCGCCTTCCGCCGCCTGCGCGTGCCGGTCTTCGACGCCGATGCCGCGGTCCACGCCCTGCAAGGCCCGCGCGGCCGGGCCGTTCGGCCCATCGAGGCCGAGTTTCCCGGCACTACCAACGCCCAGGGCGTGAACCGGGAGGCGCTGCGCCGCGCCGTCCTCGGCAACCCCGCCGCGCTGACCCGCCTGGAGCGCATCGTCCACCCGCTGGTGCGCGACGAGCAGCGCCGCTTCCTGGCCCGGGCCCGCGCGCGGGGCGCCTCGCTGGTGGTGCTGGACATCCCCTTGCTGTTCGAGACGCGGCGGGATTTGCGCGAATTCGACGCCATCCTGGTCGTCTCCGCCCCGCCTGCCGTGCAGCGCGCCCGGGTGCTGGCGCGCGGTGGCATGACCCCCGAAAGGCTCGACGCCATCCTCGCCCGCCAGATGCCCGACGCTGAGAAGCGCCGCCGGGCCACCCATGTCATCCGCACCGGCCTGTCGCGCCACCACGCCCAGGCCGCGGTGCGCCGCCTCGTGAAGGATGCGCGATGAGGGAGATCATCCTCGACACCGAGACCACCGGCTTCGAACCCAGCGAGGGCCACCGCGTCATCGAGGTCGCGGCCATCGAGGTGGTGAACCTGCTGCCCACGGGCCGCTTCTACCACGCCATCATTGACCCGCAGCGCGACGTGCCGCCCGAGGCCTCGCGCATCCATGGCTTCACGCGCGCGGACCTGGAGGGCAAGCCGCTCTTCGCCGAGCAGATGGACGCCATGCTGGCGTTCCTGGGCGACAGTCCCATCGTCGCCCACAACGCGGCCTTCGACTTCAAGCATCTGGATGCGGAGCTGGTGCGCGCCGGCCGCCCGCCACTCGATGGCACGCGGATGGTGGACAGCCTGGCGCTGGCCCGCGAACGCTTCCCCGGCGCGCCCAATAGCCTGGACGCGCTGTGCCGCCGCTTCGAAATTGATCTGAGCGAACGCACCACCCACAACGCGCTGCTCGATGTGCGCCTGCTGGCCCAGGTCTATCTGGAACTGCGCGGCGGGCGGCAGCTTGGCCTCACCCTGGGCGCGGCACCCTTCGCGACGGCCGCGCTGGTTCAGGCCACCGAGGCGGCGGCCCCGCGCACGCCCCGCCCCATCCAGGTCCCGGAGGAGCGCGTGGCGGTGCACGCCGCCTTCCTGGGCAAGCTCAAGGACCCTCTCTGGAATCGCCTCTGAATTCCGGCATCGTGGCGTGGCCCTCCGCCGCCACGCCGCGGCCGCGCAGCAGCACCGCCGCGCAGCGCAGGATGATGACGGCATCGCCCCAGGCCGTGACGCGCGCGGCATAGCGCGCATCCCATTCCAGCCTTTCCTCCCAGGGCACGGCGTTGCGGCCCATGGATTGCGCCAGGCCGCACAGCCCCGGGCGCACGCGAAGCCGTTCCGCCTGGCGGGGGGTGTAGCGCGGGGTATAGGCCGGCGGCAGCGGGCGCGGGCCCACCAGGCTCATCTCGCCGCGCAGCACGTTCACCAGCTGCGGAAGCTCGTCCAGGGCGGAGGCGCGCAGGGCGCGGCCGAGCGGCGTCAGGCGCTCGGCATCGCTGCCGGGGCCGTCGCGCATGCTGCGGAACTTCCACAGGGTGAAGGGCACGCCGCCTTGCCCCGCGCGCTCCTGCCGGAACAGTACTGGCCGGCCCAGCCGCCACCAGACCAGCAGGGCCACCGCCGCCAGGATCGGCGCCAGCAACAGAAGCAGGACCGCCGCCCCCGCCACGTCCAGCAGCCGCTTGCCGCCCGCGCTATACATGGCGGGGCAGGGCGTGGCGGGCCCGCGCCTCCACCCCCAGCGAGAGGGCGAGGCCCAGGGTGAACCACACCATCCGGTTGCCGAGGTCGGTCGAGACCATGGCCGAGAGCGCCACCGGCAGCCCGATGGCGAAGATCTCCGCCGCCCGTTCCGGCGCGACGCGCAAAGCCAGCCGCAGCGCCACGGCGGTGGCGCCCAGGAAGGTGACGCCCCACAACAGCAGCCCGACCGCGCCGCCCTCGACCAGCGCCTCCAGCGCGTGGTTGTGGGGGTGCAGGCCCCGGTCCAACCCCACCCCGATGGCCGGCGGAAAGCCGCCCGGACCAAGCCCCGCCCAGCCGCCGAGCCGCCAGGCCTCGGTCCAGAGCTGCCCGCGCGCGCTGTCCAGCGCCGGGCCGGGCCGCAGCAGCCGTTCCAGCGTGGCCAGCTGGTCGGAGAGCGCCGGCAGCACCCAGAGCGCGGCCAGCCCCGCGCCCCCCGCCACGCCCACCGCCCCCAGCCACAGCGCCGCGGCGCCGAACCGTCCCTGCAACAGGAAGAGCAGCACCGGCCCCGCCGCCACCGAGACGAGCAAGGCCAGGAAGGCCGCCCGCCCCCCCGGCAGCAGCGCCAGCGCGCCCAGCAGCAGCAGCACCAACCCCCAGCCGATCCGCGCCCGACCTGCCGACTGGGTGACGCGCAGCGCCACCAGCCCCCCCGCGCAGGCCAGCGCCAGCCCCACGATCTGATAGGCGACGCGCAGCCGCGTGGGGTCGCGCCCCACCTCGCCCCCCAGCACCAGGCTGCCGCGCCACAGCCCGAAGGCCACGGAGATCCCCACCACCAGCCCGATCACGATGGTTGCCGCCATGAAGCCCGCCCGCGCGCGGGCATCGGCGCCCAGCAGCAGGCCGGCCACGAGCATCAAAGGCCCCAGCAGAAGAATGTCGCGCAGCCGTTCCGTGGCGCTGGCGGGCCAGGGGCTCCAGGCGGCGGCCACCACCCACCACAGCCAGAGCAGGCCACAGCCCAGCAGCGGTGGGCCGAGCCAGGGCGAGAGCACCACCTCGCGCGCCGCCAGCAGCAGCACCAGCCCCGCCAATGTCGCGGCCAGCGCCAGCACGGTCAGGTCCACCGGCAGCCGCGCCAGGGCCTCCACGGCCTTCAGCGCGCCGGCGAAGTGCAGCACCGCCCCCGCCACCCCCGCCAAGAGGGCGAGGCCCGCGCTCATCCCGCGCGGTCGGCCCGTCCGCGCGTCAGCGCAGGTTCGCGCCGCAGGACAGGGCCGGGCGGCCAGGCCGCGAGGTTCGGCGCGGGGCGCGGGGCCGGCCCGCGCAGCAGCAGCAGCGCCGTCGCCCCCAGCAGCCCCGCCAGCGTGACGCCCACCGCCAGCAGCGCCAGCAGCAGCGGCCGGTTGGGCACGGAGGGCCGCAGCGCGGCGGCGGCCGGCGAGACGAGGCGCGCCGCAGCCGCCTCGTCGGCCGCCACCACCAGCGCCGCGCGCTGCTGCTGCGCCAGGAGTTCGTGCAGGGTGTTGCGGAGGAACAGGTCCTGCTCGGTGCGAAGCCGGGCTTCCAGCGCCAGGATGCGGCGCGAGGCGAGTTCGGCCAGCGTCTCGCGCACCCGCGCCTCGGCCGCCGCATGGATGCGCTCCAGCATCGCGAGCGCGAGCGCGCGGTCGCGATGGACGAGATCGAGCGTCCAGGTCACGGAGGTGAGCGAGGCCGTGGCGGCCAGGTTGCGCTCCAGATAGGCCTGCACGTCATCCACATCGGCCTCGATGCGCAGGCCGAGCCATTCCCGCACCGGCCCCAGCGGCGGCGCGGCGCGGCGTTCGGTGAGCGCGGCGAGGATGGGGGTGTCGCGCGCCACGGCCTGCGCCGTCTCCGGCGTGCGGAGTGCCGCGAGATAGACGGCGAAATTGCCGCCCGGCCGCTGGTCGAGCAGGGAGGGCTGGAGGAAGGGCGCCGGCGTCAGCAGGGCGGAGGTGGCGATGCCGGTGGTCTCGGCCGGGGCGACGACCAGCCGCGCCACATGGCTTTGCGGCCAGAGCCAGACGAGCGTGGCCAGCAGGGCGTAGCTGGTCGCGCCCAGGAGGAACATCCGCCCGCGCCAACGCCAAAGCCCCCGGAGAACATCATCCAGGCCCACAACACCCCGTCCAGGCCGGGTGGCCTGACCAACCTGGGATGTAATAACGCCATTCTCTAAGGTAAATGCAACCGAAAGCGTCAGGACAGGGTGATGCGGGTCTCGATCCGGGCGGGACCGGGACCCAGCGCCACCTCCAGGACCGGCGCGGGCGAGGCCTGGCCATAGGCGAGGCTCTCCTCGCCCATCACCAGGCGGTGGCGGAGCGGCTGGTCCGCGGTGACGTCGAGGCGCGCCATGGGGCTCGCCACGCCCGTCTCGGTCGGCCGCCATTCGCCCGGGGCGAGGCGCCAGCGCAGCACGGCCTCGCGGTGGGGGCCCGCGATGCTGTCGCGCACCGTCCAGACCCGGCCCTCGACCGTGACCTCGCGCGCATGGCGGCGGCCGCGATGGTCGCGCATCCAGCCGCCATCGGGCAGCGGCCCGGTGCGGGGCCAGCGGGCGAAGAGGAAGGTGCCGACGCGCGGCATCTGGTCCTCGCCGTCGAAGCCGATGGTGTTGTGCGCGGCCGTGCCCTGGAAGGCCGCGGCGCGGGCCGGGTCAGAAGGGTTGTAGGCGAAGCTGCCGCCATCGCGCAGCAGGTTCACCGGCCCGTCCCAGAGGTCCAGGTGCAGCAGGTCCGCATGGCCCGGACGGAAGCGCAGCGGCCCGGTGCGGAGGATGGCGCGCGCCCCCGCCTCGCTGCGGCCAAGGAAGCCCTGGCTTCGCCACTGCGCCTCCCGGAACAGGGGCGATTCGGGGCGCGGCAGGCCGAGCGCGGCGCAGCCGGGGTCATCGGGGAAGCCCGCCGTGGCGTCGCAGAACATCCGCGCCGCGCGCTCCACGCTGCCGCGCGCGTCATCGGGGCCGCAGCCCGAGAGGTCCGCCACGCAGCTGCCATCCTGGTGGCCGATGCGGGGCAGGGCGCCCGTCTGCCGGCAGGTCACGCGGTCCAGCCAGTCGGTCGCCGCACCCAGCCGGCCGCGCGCCTCGGGCGAGAGCGGCGGGCCGCCCATGCGCGTCCGCAGCCATTCGGTGACGGCCGCCACGTCCAGCATCATGCGGTGATAGGCGGGGCTGGGCTGGGCGAAGCTGCCATCGGGGTGGACGAGGCGTGCCACCGAGGCCTCGAAGCGCCGGGCGCCGCGCGCGGCCATGGCGGCGTCACCCAGGCTCAGCCCGCACAGCATCAGCCCCGCGGCCTCGCTGATCGGGTGGTTGTTGTCCTGCGCCATGGCATAGGCGGGGTTGGCGGCGATGCGTCGCGCCAGGGCCGTCACCACCTCCGCCGGCGCCGCCACGCGGGCGATCTGCGCGGCCAGCAGCAGGTGCAGGGCCCGCAGCGCGGCCTCCTGGCCGCACAGCCAGAGGGGGCCGCGAAAGGGCGGGTGGGCCGCCAGCCAGGCGCGGGCCTCCTCCATGGCGCGCGCGCCTTCGCCGGCGAGGGCCAGGGCAGGCAGCCCGGCCCAGCGATGCGTCTCCCACAGTGGGCGCAGATCCTCCTCGCCCAGCGTGTCGGTGTGGGTGAGGCCCGGCAGGGCGCGGCGCAGCCGGCGCCTGGCCCAGGGCCCCCGGCCGAGCAGCGCCAGCGCGACCGGCCTGAGGCCCAGCTGCCGCGCGGCGCTCAACCTCAGGAGCCAGACCGATTGCGACATGCAGGGGTGGAATGCGCGCGGGAAGGTTGCATCAGGCATAAATTTCCATGCAAGAATTGCCGTCAACAGGAAAGAAAGTCTTGTCGTGTTACCCTTCAGGTTCACCGTTCTTGGGACATGGCTTCTTCTTAACCTGATATGGGGGGTTTCGGCACCTGTCATCGCGCAATCGGCGCTGGTGGGTCCGCCCAGCCTGCCGCCGAACCTGGCCGCGCCGCTACCGCAGACCCTGCCGGGCGGGGCGCCCGTGCCCGGACTGCCGCCCGCCGCGCAGCAGGAGATTCTCCAGCGGCTGCTCGATGCCGGGGCGGGGCGGGCCATGGGCGGCGCCCCGCCGCAACCGCAGGGCGTGGCCCCGGCGCAGCCGCGCCAGGCCGCGCCGCCGGCGCCCCTGCCGCCCGCCTTTCCGCAGGCTCCCGCCCAGGTGGAAGCGCCCTTCTCGCCCGTGGAGCAGTTCTTCGCCGGCCGCCTGACCACGCCGCTGCGCCAATTCGGCTATGACAGCTTCGCCGCCGGGCCGCCCGGCACGCCCGGCTTCGGGGCCACCCCGGATGACTACGTCATCGGCCGTGATGACGAGGTCATCATCGCCTTTCGCGGCCGCGCCCGCAGCACGCTGAACCTGCGCGTGACGCGCGAGGGCATGCTGATCCTGCCCGACCTGCTGCCCATCGTCGCCGCGGGCCGCACCCTGCGCGACCTTCGGGGGGAACTCGAAGCCCGCGCGCAACGTGAACTCCAGGGCAGCGAGGTCTTCGTGACCCTCGGCCAGATGCGCCAGGTGACGGTCTTCGTGGGCGGCGAGGTGGGGCGGCCGGGGGTTGTCACCCTTTCGCCGCTCGGCAATGTGCTGGATGCGCTGGTGGCGGCGGGCGGCGTGCGGCCCACCGGCACGCTGCGGAACATCCGCGTGGAGGGTGGCCAGGGCCGGCGGCGGGTGGACCTCTACCCCGTCATCGCCGGCGAGGGGGAGGCGCCAGACCTCTCCCTGCGCGAGGGCGAGCGCATCCTGGTGCCGCCCATCGGCGGCGTGGTGGCGCTCGGCGGCGAGGTGGCGCGGCCGGCCATCTATGAACTGCCCGCGGGGGCCACCAGCGCGCCGCTGGGCGAGATGCTGCGCTTCGCGGGCGATGCGCTGCGCCCCGCCGGCAACCGCTATTTGCTGGAGACCACCGACCCCGAGGGCCGGCGCGCCTTCCGCGAGATCAGCCTGGGCAGCCCCCTGCGCCGGGGCGATGCGCTGCTGGTCCAGCCGGGCTCGGACGTGCAGTCGCAGCAATTGCGCCTCTCGGGCCATGTGGTGCAGCCCACGACGCGGGCGCTGGGCGGGCGAGGCGCCACGCTGCGCGGGCTGCTGGCCGATTCGCGCATGGTCCGCCCCGACCCCTATGCGCGCATGGGCGTGATCCAGCGCGTGGACCCGCGCACGCGCGGCCGGCGCTTCCAGCCCTTCGACCTGGCCGCCGTGCTGCAAGGCCGCGCCAACCTGCCGCTGGCCGAGGGCGACGAGGTCATCATCATCTCGATGGCGGACATCGCCTGGCTCGCCTCGCCCTCGGTGCAGCGGGCCTTGCGCGGCGAGGTGGGCGGCGCCGTGCCCGCCCCGGGCCTGCCCGTGGCGCTGCCGCAGCCGCGCGGAGGTTCCGGCTTTGCGACGCCGCCCGTGCCCGAGCCGCAGCCCGGCCTGGAATGCCCGGCGCTGACGCAATTGGCCGTCGCCGCGCGCTCCTCGCCGCAGCGCTTCGCCCATGCGCGGGTGGCGGGCTTCCCCGACATCGGCGCCACGCCCTGCCCGCAGCTGTTCATTGACCAGCCCGGTCTGCTGCCCTTCCTGCTGGACCAGTCGGTGCTGCTCTCGGGCGAGGCGGGGCTGCCCGGCCTCTACCCCATCATGGACAACACGGGCCTCGACGCGTTGCTGGCGGTCGCCGGCAATGTGACCGACACGGCCGACCTCTCCTCGGTGGAACTGGCGCGGGAACCGGCGGACCAGACCAGCGCCATCCCGCTCAGCCGCCAGGTGCTGGACCTGCGCAGCCGCAACTTCGCGGCCGTGCGCCTGTCGCCGCGCGACGGCATCCGCATTCCGCGCGGCTTCGGCGACCGTGACAGCGGGCCGGTGACGCTGATGGGCGAGTTCCTGCGGCCCGGCGTTTATGAGATCCGGCGCGGGGAGCGGCTGTCGGAGGTCATTGCCCGGGCCGGCGGCCTCACCCCCCAGGCCTACCCCTATGGCGCCGTCTTCACGCGGGAGAGTGTCCGCAACCGCCAGCAGGAAGGATTCCAACGCACGGCGCGCGAGATGGAGCAGGGCCTGTTGCAGATGGCCGCCGGCCAGGCCGTGATCGGCAGCGGGCGGGGCGGGGGCGGCACGGATGTCTCGGGCGCCATCGCCGCCGGGCGCGAGATGGCGGCCGCCCTGCGCGAGGCCCGCGCCGCCGGGCGCATGGTGGTGGAGGCCAACCCCGTGGTGCTGGCCGGGCGCCCGGACCTGGACGTGCTGCTCGAACCCGGCGACCTCATCATGATGCCCAAGCGGCCCAATGAGGTGACGGTGGTGGGCGCGGTGCAGAACCCGGGTTCGCTGCAATTCACCTCGGGCTGGCGGGCGACGCGCTATGTGGAGGCGGCGGGCGGGCTGCAACGCTTCGCCGACCAGGGGCGCGCCTTCCTGGTGCTGCCCAATGGCCAGGCGGTGCCGGCGGGGCTGGGCGCCTGGCAGCAGGGCGGCCCGCCCGTGCCGCCGGGCAGCTTGGTGATCGTGCCCAACGACCCCTCGCCCTTCGAGCGCTGGGGCTTTCTGCGGGACATCACCCAACTGGCCAGCCAGGTGGCGATTTCGGCGGCCGCGCTGGCTGTCATCTCCCGAGGGAGATGACAGCTTTTTTCGCCCTCAGGCGCCGGGCGCGCGCTCCGCGCGCTTGGCTGCGCGCCGCGCGCTGGCGCGCCAAGCCATGAGGGCGCTCTGGGCGCGCCGGCCGCCTTGCGGCCGGTGGGTTGTCGGGGCCGCTCTGCTTGTGGGGCTGCTTCCGCTGCCCGCCCTCGCCCAGGACGGCTTCCAGCCCACCGGCTCCAATTTCGGCCGCGTGGGCCTGCTGGAAATGCCGAACGCCCGCTTCCGCCCGGACGGCACCATCGAGACGGGCATCGCCATCCGCCGCCAGCGCTCCTTCTGGACGGTGAACTTCCAGGCGCTGCCCTATCTGGAGACCACCTTCCGCCTGACCGAGCGCCTGAACGCCACCTTGGGCCGCGGCACCAGCAATGACCGTGCCTTCGACCTGAAGCTGCGCCTCTGGGAAGAGGATGAATGGATGCCGGCGCTGGCCATCGGCCTGCAGGACCTGATCGGCACCGGCATCTACCAGGGCGAGTACATCGTGGCCTCCAAGCGCTTCTGGGGCCTGGACGCGACGGTGGGGCTGGGCTGGGGGCGGCTCGCCACCGGCGCGGATTTCGAGAACCCGCTGGGCCGGGTGGACCGCCGCTTCCTCACGCGCCCGCGCGGCGTGGGGGCGGGCGGCACCGTCTCGGCCAATTCCTTCTTCCGGGGAGGGCGCGTGGGGGTCTTCGCGGGGCTGGAATACTCCATCCCTCCCATCACCACCCCCTGGGGCGAGATCGAGGGGCTGCGCGCCAAGATCGAATACTCCGCCGATTCCCTGCGCGATGAGCGCGGCGGCTTTCCGGGGCCGCGCCGCAACGCGCGGGGCGATGCGGCCTCGCGCATCAATGCCGGGCTGCAATGGCAGCCCAACCGGCACCTGGACCTGGGCCTCTCCTTCCTGCACGGCACGGACCTGCTGGTGCGCGCCTCGCTGCGCCTGCACCCCGACGACCCGCCCGACCTGCCGCGCCGCCCCCCACCGCCCATGCTGGCGCGGCCCGAGCCGGTGCCGGAGAGCATCGCACCCCCCGTCGCCGCGCCCCCCGGCACCCCCGCCGTGCGGATGGTGGCCGCGCTCGCCGGGGGCGTGGGCGGTGGCGCGCGCCCGGGCATCACGGGTGGCAGCCCGCGCAATGCGGTCGTGGCGGCGCGCCTCTTTCCCGCGCTGCGCGCCGCGGGCTTCACGCCGCTCGCCTTGGACCTCGACGGCGCCGAGGCGCGCATCCATGTCGCGGGCGGGCCCTTCCGCACCCTCGCGCAATCCACCGCCCGCGTGGTCCGCGCCGCCCAGCCGCACCTCCCGCCCGAAGTCGAGCGCCTGCGCCTGGTGTTCGAGCATGAGGGCGCCGTCACCGCCCGCCTGGTCACGCTGCGGACGGGCTTCGAGGCGCTGGCCCGCCACCAGGGCAGCGCCGAGGAGATCTACGCCCTCACCACCCTGCTGCCCGCCGCCGCCGAGCACCGCGCGGGCGAGGCGCGCGCCGCCACGCCGCGCTTCAGCTGGGGCATTGAGCCGCGCCTGAACCTCCAGGTGGGTGACCCGCAGACCTCGGTGCGCTGGCAGGCGGGCATCGCGGCGGGCGGGCGGATCGGGCTCGGCTGGAACATGGGCCTGGCCGGCGCGGTGGAGCAGCGCATCGCCGGCAATCTGGGCGGCGGGCTGCCCAGCGATTCCGTCCTGCCCCGCGTCCGCAGCGACTTCGCGCGCTATGCCAGGGCAGGGTCCACCACCATCCCGGCGTTGTATCTGGAGCGGCTGTGGAACCCGGCGCCGGATGTCTTCGCGCGCGTCACGGGCGGGTATCTGGAACCCATGTTCGGCGGCATCTCCGCCGAAATCCTCTGGCGCCCGCAGGACCGTCCCTGGGCGGTGGGCATCGAGGTCGCGCATGTGGCGCAGCGCGGCTACCGGCAGCTCTTCGACACGCTGGGCTACAGCGTCACCACGGGCCATGTGTCGTTCTACGCGGACCTGCCCTGGCACAACCTCTATGGCGTGCTGCGGGCCGGGCGGTACCTCGCGGGCGACTGGGGCGGGACCATCGAGCTCGGCCGGCGCTTCGACAGCGGCATCGAGGTGGGCGGCTTCGCCACCCTGACCAATGTCCGCTTCCGCGACTTCGGCGAGGGCAGCTTCGACAAGGGCATCTATGTGCGCGTGCCCTTCGACTTCCTGGGGCTGGAAACCCGCTCCCGCGCCAACCTCAACATCCGCCCCGTGCAGCGCGATGGCGGGCAGCGCCTGTCGGTGGACAATGGGCTGTGGGGTGTGACGCGCGACGGGCGGGCAGCGGCGCTGCGGGCGGGCTATGTGGGGTTCGGGCGATGACGCCGTGGCGCGAGCTTGTCTCGGGGTTGGCCAGGGTGCTGCCCGCGTTGCTGGGCGGGGCGGCCCTGTTGCTGCTGCTGCTGTTCCTGCTGGCGCAATGGCCGGGCGGGCCGTTCCTGCTCGGCGCCGCGCTGTCCCTGCCGCTGGCGGCGCTGCTGGCGTGGTTGCTGGTCGAGGCCTGGCGCAGCGGCATCATCCCCGGCCGGCCCCATCACACGCGGCGTGCCTCGCAACCGGCGCTCTTTGCCCTGCTCTTCGCCGTGCAGGCGCTGAGCGCGCTGGGCCTCGCCTGGATCGGGGTGTGGTGCCTGTGGCGACTTGTGGCGCGGCCCTGACGTCAGCCCGGCGCCGCCGGCTCCAGCCGCTGCGCGATCGCTCGCGCCAGGTCGCGGAAGGCGCCGGCGCGGGGGCTGCGCGGCCGCCAGGCCAGCGCGAGGGTGCGGGCGGGCACCGCCTCGCCCGCCGCATCGGCCACCAGGGGGCGCAGCACCAGCTCCGTGCCCGCCAGCACACCGCCCTCGGCGGCCAGGCGCGGCAGCAGCGTGACGCCCAGGCCGCCGGCCACCATCTGCACCAGCGTGTGCAGCGAGGTGGCGGCGAAGCCCTCATGGGCGCTGATGCCGCGCGGCAGGCCGCAGGCCTCCTGCGCCTGGGCGCGCAGGCAATGGCCATCCTCCAGCAGCAGCACCGTCTCGGCGGCCAGGGCGCAGAGGCGAACCTCGGGCTGGGCGGCCAGCCGGTGGCCAGGGGGCAGGGCCAGCAGGAAGGGGTCGCGGCCGATGGGTTCCATCTCCGCCGCCGCGCAGTCGCAGGGCAGGGCCAGCAGCAGCAGGTCGAGCTTGCCGGCGTCGAGCTGGCCCATCAGCCGCTCGGTCATGTCCTCGCGCAGGTAGAGCTTCAGGCGCGGGAAGGCGGCGCGCAGGGCGGGCATCAGGCGCGGCAGCAGGAAGGGGCCGATGGTCGGGATCACGCCCAGGCGCAGCGGGCCGGACAGCGGGTCGCGCCCCGACGCGGCGCTTTCCGCCACCGCCTCAAGTGCGGCCAGCGCCACGCGGGCGCGCGCCACCACCTCCAGCCCCGTGGGCGTGAAGACCGGGCGCTTGGACGCGCCGCGTTCGATCAAGGTGGCGTCGAGCTGCCTCTCCAGCGCCAGCAGCCCGGCGGAGAGGGTGGATTGCGTCACCGCGCAGGCCGCCGCCGCCCGGCCGAAATGCCCGTGGTCGGCCAGCGCGGTGAGGTAGCGAAGCTGCTGCGGCGAGGGGAGGATCATCTCCTTCACCCATGATCCCGCGATGCAGCATCGGTCAAGCGTGCACGCGGGGCGCATCCGGGGCAGGCTGCGCGGCATGGACCCGGTCGCCCGCGACTACGATGCCGTCGCCGCCGCCTACCGCCGGGAGGTTTCCGGCGAACTGGCGCACAAGCCCATGGACCGCGATTGGCTGCGAGGGTTCGCCCGCGCCATGGCCGGGCGGGGCCTGGAAAATGAGGCCGGGCGTGGCCTGGGGAAAGAGGCCGGGCGTGGCCTGGTGGGCGATGTCGGGTGCGGGCCAGGCCATGTCACGGCCTTTCTCGCCGAGGAGGGTGTGGAGGTGCTGGGCCTCGACCTTTCGCCCGGCATGGTGGAGACCGCCCGCGCCGCCCATCCGGGCTTGCGCTTCGAGGTGGGGGACCTGCGGACCCTCGACGCCGCCCCGGGCCGCTTCGCCGGGCTGCTCGCCATGTATTCGCTGATCCATCTGGAGGGCGCCGATCTGCCCCGTGCGCTCGCCGCCTGCCATGCCGCGCTGCGCCCGGGCGGGCAGTTCCGCGCGGCGGTGCACCTGGGCGAGGGGGTGCTGCGGCCAGGGCGGATGTGGGGGGTGGAGGTGGGTCTGGGCTTCCGCCTCTTCGCCCCCGGCGAAGTTGAGGCCGCGCTGCGGGCGGCGGGCTTCACCCTGCTCGAAAGCCGTGCCCGTCCGCCCGTGCCCGGCCACGAGTACCCCAGCCAGCGCGGCTATGTGATCGCCCGGCGCTGAGCGGGCCTTCGCAAAGCTGGAAAGTCGGGGACGGCGCGTTCTAGGCTTCGTGCCACCGCAAGGACGGGGCACGACACCCGTCCAGGGAGGAACGAGACATGGCGCAGCGCCCCTTGCCGGCGATGCCCCGGCGCGGCCCCGCGGCGCCCGCCGCGCGGGGTCGGCTGGTCGTCACCGGCGACATCACCTGCCTGACCCGCGCGCGGCTTTTCGCGGAGCGTGGGAAGGCCACGCCGCTCTGGCTGCGCCTGCCGGACGAGGAGGATGCGGGGTTTCCGCCGGCGCCGCTCACCCTCACGCTGCACACGGAGGAGGGCCCCTGGGAGGTCAAGCTGCGGCGCCTGCCGGTGGAATTCCTGCGCCGCCCCGATCAGCGCACCGCCTTCCACGAAGCGGCGGTCCAGGGCCCGGCGGCGCTGTGGGAGTTCTGCGCCCGGCACCCCGCGACGCTGCACGCCATCCTGCACGGCTTCGCGGATGCGGCCTGGCCCGCCTCCTGGCGCGCCGCGCCGCTGTTCGGGGAGGAGGCCTATGCGCTGGAGCGGAACGGCCGCCAGCTCTGGTGCCGGCTGCATCTGCTGCCGTTGCAGGGGGAAGGGGCCGATGAGGGGCTGGAGCCGCGCGCCCTGTTCGGCGCGCTGGCCCGGGGCGCGCCCGCCCGCTGGCGGCTCTCCGTGCAGATCATGTCCGAGGCCGAGGCGCGCGAGGCGCCCTTCGACGCCTTCGACGCCACACGCCTGTGGCCCATCGCGCGCTGGCCGCTGATCGAGGTGGGCCTGGTCGCGCTGGAGGGGCGGCTGGACATCGCGCCCCGCCTCGCCGCGCAGCCTGCCTTGCCCGGCATCGCGCTCGCCCCCCGCGCGCCACGGCGGCCTGGCGCGGGAGAGCCGCCCGCCGGCCCCTTCTACCGCGGGCTGGAGGACGCCGAGCGCGCAAGGCTGATGGACCGGCTGGCCGCCGCCCTGCACGGCCTGCCGGAGGCGACCACGCGCCGGCTGCTCGAGGTTTGCGCGGCGGCTGATGCGGAACTGGGCGCGGGAATGCTGCGCCGCCTGCGCCCACGCCCCTTCCTGCGGGCGGCCGAATAGCGCGTTCCACAACCCATGGCTGTGGCGCCGAATAAGCTTGCACCCATCGCCCCGGTTTCGCTTCCATGACGCTTGATCAATGGAGGCCTGCTCATGCACCGGCGTTCCCTTCTCACCACCGGCGCGGCCCTGGCCGTGCCCGCGGCGGCGCCAACCCGCCGCCCCCGCGCCGCCGAACCCGTGGACGTGCTGCTGGTGCTGGCGGTGGATGTCTCGCGTTCCATCGACGAGGAGGAGGCCCGGCTGCAGCGCGAGGGCTACCGCGAGGCGCTGGGCGACCCGCGCGTGGTCGAGGCCATCGGCCGCGGCATGATCGGCGCCATCGCCGTCGCCTATGTCGAGTGGGCGGGCATCGAGTACCAGCGCCTGATCCTGCCCTGGATGCGCATCGCGACCCAGGCCGACGCCGACCGATGGGTGGACGCGCTGGCCGAGGCACCGCGCAACTCCATTTCCTGGACCTCGATCTCGGGCGCGATCGACTTCTCGCGCCGCGTGCTCGCCGAGGCGCCCTTCGAGGGCACCCGCCGCGTCATTGATGTCTCGGGCGACGGGGTGAACAATTCCGGGCGCCCGTCCGAGTTGGCGCGGGACGAGGCGGTGGCCGAGGGCATCGTCATCAACGGCCTGCCCATCGTGAACGACCGCCCCACCTTCGGCCGCATGCCGCCCGTGCCGCTGGACCAGTACTACGCGCAGAACGTGATCGGCGGGCCCGGCGCCTTCATGATCGTCGCCGAGGATTTCAACGTCTTCGCCCAGGCCGTGCGCCGCAAGCTGATCCGCGAGATCGCCTGAGGGGCTTCGGCTTGACGGCGCGCGCGGGGCGGCCGGATATGGCGGCATGGACGCAGAGAACGGCGCCGGCGCGCCCCCCCGGCTGAGCCGCGCCCTCGTGCGCTGGACCTATCGCTTCGTGCTGGGCCGGGAGCCCGAGAGCGAGGCGGTGCTGGCCGCCTGGGCCGGCAGTGACGACTTCACCGGCCTGCGCGAGGGCGTGCTGAACAGCCCCGAATTCATCACCCACGCGATGGGCGGCTTCGTGGAGCGCGGCGGCTGGGCGCTCGGCCCCGTGACGCCCGAGGCGGTGGCGGCGCTGCTGGCGCTGCGCGATGGCGTGCAGCCGGCGCCCGACGCCGTGGCGGCCGCCCGCGCGGCCTGCTCCGATCTGCGCCGCCTGCGTCGCCTGCTGCTGGAGGCGCCGGAAGTCCTGGCGCGGCTGCCCGCCCTGCCGGCGCCCGCGGAGCGCGCTTTGCACCTTTCGGGCCGCAGCTTCGCCCTGCGCGCGCCCGCCGATGCGCCCGGCATGGCCGATTTTCCCGGCGCGGCGCCGCTCCTGGCGCGGCTGCTGCGCGCCGCCCTGCCCGAGGGCGGGGATGGCGCCGTGATCCTGGATGACGGGGCGGGCATCGGCCTGTCGCTGCTGGGCCTGGCCGCCGGCGCGCCGGGCCATGCGGCGCTGCTCGGCTTCGAGGCGGATCTGCACGCGGCCGCGCTGCTCTCGGCCCATATCGCGGCCAATGACCTGCCGCGCGCGCGGGCGCTGGCCGTGCCGCTGGAGGATCCGGAGGCGCTGCTGGCGCGGGAAGGGCTCTCGCGCCTCGATGTGCTGCGCTTGGCGGGGCCGGGAGTGGGTGCGCGGCTCGCCGCCTGGGCGCCGGCCCTGGCCGCGCGCGGCACGCTGCTGGTGGCGGAATTCGACCTGGCCGAGGCCCTGGCCGTCCCCGCCACCCATCCCCGCGCCGTGGTCGAGGCCTGGCGCGCGCTCTACCCCCACGCCACCGCCTTCACGCCGGAAGGCGAGGCCTATGGGCTGGAGGATGACGGCGCCGTGACCCAATTCCTGCTGGGCGCGCTGGCGCGCAATGGGCGCGCGGACATGCTGGTGCTGTCCACCCGGCCGGACTGGCGTGCGAAGCACAACGCCACCTAAGATTAAGAATTTGCGATGTGAAAGCACGCGATTTGGCTTTCATCCGCCACAGTTTCGCCCCAGCCGCGGAGCTGGCGTCAACCCTGGGTTCGATCATCTCTCCGTCGGGTCATTGGGATCCGGTGGCGTACCCGGGAGGTTTCATCATGCGGCGGTTATTCCTCGGCCTCGCGGCCGCGGTCGCGATCACGGGCGTGGCGCAGGCGCAGTGCGACACCCGCTTCGCCCTTGTGAACAATTCGGGTGTGACGATCCGCGAATTCTACTTCGGCTCCAGCGCGCAGCCGAACTGGGGGGCGGACCAGCTGGGCCAGAACGTGTTGCCCCATGGCGCGACCATGAACTTCTCGACCCGCCACGCGGGCCTCAATGACTTCCGTGTGGTGTGGGCGAATGGCGAGCATGCCCAGCTCATGCAGGTGAACATCTGCTCCACGAGCGCCATCGTCGCCACCCCGCGCGGCATCGAGGCGCGGTAGGGCGGTCCCCCCCCCGGCGGCGCGCGCCGGGGGGGCTCCGCCGGGCGTCACCCCGCCGCGCGGATCACCGGCGTCCAGCGCGCCTGCTCGGCGGCCACCCAGCCCGCGAGCTGCGGCTGGGCCACGCTCTCGGCGCGCACGAAGGCGGCCGCGTTCATGCGGTTCACGATATCGGCCTCGTCCAGGATGGTGTTGATCGCGGCGTGCAGCCGCTCCGCAATGGCGGGCGAGACGCCGCTGGGCGCGCAGAGCATGAACCAGTTCAGGCTGACCACGTTGGGGAAGCCCGCCTCCGCCGCGGTCGGCACCTCGGGCAGGGTGGCCGCCCGCGTGGCGGAGGAGACGGCCAGCCCGCGCAGCGTGCCGCCCCGCACCGCCGCCACATTGGCCGCCGCCGTGTCCCACAGCGAGATGGTCGTGTTGCCCAGCACGGCCGCCTGCGCCTCGGGCGCGCCGCGGAAGGGCACATGGACCATGCGCGCATCCGCCTGCATGCCGAAGAGCGTCCCCGTCAGGTGCCCCATGGAGCCGATGCCGGAGGAGCCGAAGTTCATCGCCTCCGGCGCGCGGCGGGCGGCCGCGGCGTATTGGGCGAGGTTGGTGATGGGGCTGTCGGCCTTGACCGCGCACAGGATGGGCGCGCCCGCCATGAGCGAGATGTAGGTGAAGCTGCGCGCGCTGTCATAGGCGAAGGCGCCGCCCGTCTGCATCTGCGGCAGCAGCACCAGGGGGCCGGGCGTGGTGACCAGCAGCGAATAGCCGTCCGGCGCCTGGTTGGCCGCGAAGCCCACGCCGACCGCGCCGCCGCCGCCCGCGCGGTTGTCCACCGTGAAGGGCTGGTTGAACATCTGCTCCAGGCGCTGGGCCACGGGCCGCACCATGATGTCGGAGGCACCGCCCGCCGTGAACGGGATGGTGATGCGGACGGGCCGCGTGGGCCAGGCCGGCTGGGCGGCGACGAGGGCGGGGGCGGCCAGCAGCGGGGCTGCGGCCAGCAGGGTGCGACGGTTCATCATGGGCCCCGCCTAGCAAAAAGCGTGCAAGCGGCGCGGGACGAGACGATGCGCGGATTTCGCGCCGCCGCCCGCGCATGGCCCGCCCAGCGCGGCGGCAGGCTGCGCGCCGGCTGGGCAGTTCAGGCGGCGGGCATGATGGGGCTGAGCCTGCCCCCCATCCGCAGCGGCTCCACCCGCCGCGCGAGGCCCGTGGCGTCCTGGGTCTCCACGAAGAGGCCGCACAGCGTGGCCTCGCCCTCGGCGGGTGCCAGGCGCTCGCCGGGCATCTTGCGCCAGAAGCGCAGCGAGGCGCCGCCCTTCCCCATGCCGATCACGCTGTCATAGTCGCCGCACATGCCGGCATCGGTCTGGTAGGCGGTGCCGCCGGGCAGGATCTGGTGGTCGGCGGTCGGCACATGGGTGTGGGTGCCGATGACGAGGCTCGCCAGCCCGTCGAAGGAATGGCCGAAGGCCTGCTTCTCGCTCGTCGCCTCGGCGTGCACGTCAATGATGGCGGCCTGGATGGTCTGGCCGAGCTTGTGCTTGGCCAGCTCCGCCTGGACCGCGCGGAAGGGGTCGTCCAGCGGGTCCATGAAGAGGCGGCCCATCACGTTCACCACCAAAGCGCGGCGGTTGCCCGGCACCTCCACCACCACCGCGCCCTGGCCCGGCGTGCCGGGGGGGAAGTTGAGGGGGCGGATGACGCGGCGCTCCTCCTCCAGGTAGGGGATGATCTCGCGCCGGTCCCAGGCATGGTTGCCGAGCGTGATGACGTCCGCGCCGGCGGCCAGGAAGGCGCGCGCCATATCGGGGGCGAGGCCGAAGCCGTGGCTGGCGTTCTCGCCATTCACCACCACGAGGTCCAGCGCCAGCCTGGCGCGTAGTCCTGGCAACTCGCGCACCAGCGCGTCCCGCCCCGAACGGCCCACCACATCGCCGAGGAAGAGCAGCCTCATGCGCGGAGGCCGGTGGCGGGGGCGGGTCTGGAAGCGGGCATGCGGTGTTCTGGCCGCCGCCCGCGGGCCGCGCAAGAGCGCGCCGTCATCGCAGGAAAATGGCCACTGCCACCAGCGCCGCGCCGGCCAGGATGGCGCCCGCGATCCAGCGCCCTGCCGCGCGGATGGCGTCGGTGGGCGGGGCGGCCTCGGCGGGCTCGGCCTCCAGGCGGCGCAGCAGGGCGCGCAGCAGGCGCGGCGCGTCCTCGCCGACCCGCCCCAGCTCCCAGGCCAGGGATTGCAGGATGGGAAGCCAGCGCTCCGGCGAGAGGCGCGCGCGGGCGATGCGCAGCGTGGCGCGACGCATGGCGTCCGACAGGTCGAAGCCCGGCGCGATGCGCGTCACCACGCCATCCAGCGTCACCATCGCCTTGAAGGCCAGCAACAGGTCGGGCGGGAGGGTGACGCCCTCCTCGCGCAGCAGGGGGAGAAAATCGGCCACCATGTCGCTCAGCACCACGCGCCCGCCGCCATGGCGTGCCACCAGCCGGTCCGCGACCGCGCGCAGCCGGGCGCGCGGCACCTCCCCGCCCTCCGACCAGGCGGCGAGCACATCGGCCAGCAGCGCGGGGTCGCCCGCCGCGAGGGATTGCACGAAGCCGATGAACTCCTCCCGTCGCTTGGGCGAGACATGGCCGATCATGCCCATGTCCAGCAGCGCGATGCGGTTGCCGGGCAGGCAGAGCATGTTTCCCGGGTGCGGGTCGCCGTGGAAGCGGCCATGGATCAGCACCATGTCCAGCACGATGTCGGCGCCCAGTGCCGCGATGGATTCAGGGTCAATGCCCGCGGCGCGCAGCGTGTCGCCATCGCGCGGCGGGATGCCGGCGATGTGGTCCATCACCAGCAGCGTCTCGGAGGTCCAGGCCCAGTGGATCTCGGGCAGCACCACGCGCGCATCGCCCGCGAAATCGGCGCGCAGGCGGTCGGCGTTGCGGCCTTCCTGCGTGAAATCGAGCTCGGCCAGGATCGCGTCGGCCAATTGGCGCGTCATGCCGACAGGGCCGAAGCGGCGGGCCTCGGCGCTGGTCGCTTCCAGGGCGGCGGCGAGCTGCGCCATCAGCCGCAGGTCGGATTCGATGCGCGGGCGGATACCGGGGCGGCGGATCTTGAGCACCACCTCGCGCCCGTCCTGCAGCCTGGCGCGATGCACCTGCGCCATGGAGGCGGCGGCAAGCGGCGTGGTGTCCACGCTCGCGAAGGCCTCCTCCGGCGGCTGGCCCAGCGCGGCCTCCACCGCGGGGCGCAATTCCTCGAAGGGCAAAGTGGGGGCGTGGCTGTGCAGCCGCTCCAGCTCATTCGTCCATTCGGGCGGCAGCAGGTCGCCGCGCATGGCGAGGATCTGGCCGAGCTTCACATAGGTGGGCCCCAGCGTCTCCAGCGCGAGGCGCGTGCGGACGGGCAGGCTGCGCGTCTCCCCCGGCGCCCCTTCGGAGGCAGCGCCGCGCTCGAGGCCGAGCCGCGCCAGCAGCACGCCCAGCCCGAAGCGCGAGGCGATGCCCACCACCTCCTGCAACCGCGCGCGGTCGCGCCGCGAGAGCAGCAGCGTGCCGATCATGGCGTGGTCACAGGTCGAGCCTGGGGCCGCCCTCGTCGCGTTCCAGCACGAAGGCGTAGGGGTGGGGCATGTCGCGCATGTCCATCAGGCCGAGCACCGTGTCCGCGTCCACGCGGGCGAAGTGGTCCATGACGGGGATCTGGTCGTAGATCATGGTCGCGGTCGGGCGGCCGCGATATTCCACCATCCGCAGCCGCGCCCGGGGTTCGCGCGTCCGCAGCAGCAGGCGCGAGGCCGCGACGACCCGCGACAGCCGCGCCGCCCGCGGCACCCAGCCCGCCAGCGACAATGGCAGCCGGCCGGGGTCCATGGCGAAGACCTCCGTGCGGTCCTGATTGTGCATGAGCAGCGGATGGACCTCCTCGGCGCTGGCGAAGAGCTTGCCATACCAGCCCGAGGCTTCCAGCAACCCGTCCATGGGATGGCCGGTGGTGATCTCGAAGCCCTTCCAGCGGCCCAGCATCTCCTCGACGGCGACGGGCGCCAGCGCGTCGAAGAGGGCGGGCAGCGCGGCGGGCGTGGCGTGGCGCTCGCGCAGAATCTCGGCGATGTCCGGCATGGGATGTCTCCTGGCTGCCCTCCATCAAGCCTGGTCTGGCGGGTGGGTTGCAGCCGGCGGTCACGCCCCGGTTCGCAGCAGCCCCGCCTCGGTGGCGATGGCCGGCAGGCGGATGTCGTGCGGGCCGGTGGGCAGCTGCGGCACCTCCTGGAAGGCATAGGCGACGCCGATGGCGGTGGCGCCGGGCAGCGCGGCCAGGGTGCGGTCGTAATAGCCGCCGCCATAGCCGAGCCTGGCGCCCGTGCGGTCGAAGGCCAGCAGGGGCACGGCCAGCCAGTCGGGCGTGAGGGTGGCGCCCTCCTCCGGGAATTGCGTGCCGAGCGGGCCGCGCGCCATGGCCGCGCCCGGCGCCCAGGCGCGGAACTGCAAGGGTTGGCCGCGCGGGGGCGTCACGGGCAGGGCGATGGCATGGCCGCGCGCGTGCAGCGCCTCCAGCAGCGGGCGGATGTCCGGCTCGCTGCCCATGGGCCAGAAGCCCGCGACCACGGCGCCGGGGGGAGGGGGGGCCTCGGCCAGGATATGGGCGGTGATGCGCGCGCCCAGCGCCGGGTCGGCGGCGGCGCGACGGGCCATGGCCTCGCGCCGCAGGGCGGCCTTGGCGGCCTCCATCACGGCGGCGCCGCTGGCGTGGTCAGGGGGCATCGGCGTGTGGTCCCGGCTGGGCATGCGGCCATGATCTAGCAGAGGCGCGGGTCACCTCCCACCCACCGCCTGAGGCGGGGGTTTTTGCGACCACCGCACCCTGGTCCAAGCTGCTCCCATCCAAGGGGAGCGGAACATGCCTGAACAATCCTTGCCGCCCGGACATGCGGTGGTGCTGGGCCTTGGCCTGATGGGCTGCGACATCGCGGCGATCTTCCTCGCCGGCGGCTGGCGCGTGACGGCGGTGGAACCGCGCGAGGCCGCCTGGCCCGCCGCGCGCGAGCGCATGGCGCGCGCCGTCGCGCAACTGGGCGGGGCAGCGGCCGAGGCGCAGATCGCGGCCGCGCCCGAGGCGGTGGATTACGGCGATGCCGCGGTGGTCATCGAGGCGGTGCCCGAGAACCTCGCCATCAAGCGCGACCTCTTCGCGCGGCTGGACCGGCTGGTGCCGCCTGGCGTGCCCGTGGCCACCAACGCCTCGGGGCTGCGCATCACCGACATCGCGGCCGGCTGCGCCACGCGGGCGCGCATGGCGAACCTGCACTTCTTCCTGCCCGCGCATCTCGTGCCGGGCGTGGAGGTGGTGCGCGGCGAACACACGGACCCCGCGGTGTGCGAACGCCTCGCCGCCATCATGGCCGCGCTGGGCCGCAAGCCCATCATGGTGGCGCGCGACGTGCCGGGCTTCCTCGCCAACCGCCTGCAGCACGCGATGATGCGCGAGGCCTTCGCCGCGATCGAGGAGGGCCTCGCCACGGCCGATGATGTGGACGCGGCGGTGCGCTACACCTTCGGCTTCCGCTACATCGCGGGCGGGCCGATCTTGCAGAAGGAGCTGGCGGGGCTGGAGACGCAACTCGCGGCGGCCAGTTCCATCTACCCCTCGCTCAACACCTCGCCCGAGCCTTCGCCCGGGCTGCGCCGCCTGGTGGAGGCGGGCCACTACGGCGCGAAGACCGGCCAGGGCTTCCGCGCATGGCCGCCCGAGCGTGTGGCGCGCGAGCAGGCGCGCTACGAAATGGCACTTCAGGCCGCACTCGACGTGCTGCGCGAGGCCGATGCGGATTGATGCAAGCACGGCGCGGCTTGGCCTTCACGGACAAGCGGGGATAGCATCCGGCCAACGACAACGAACCGGAGGAAACACGATGACAACCCGTCGCCAGCTCGGCGCCGCGGGCCTTGGCCTGCTCGCCGCCCCCGCCGCGCTCCGCGCCCAACCCGTCTGGCCCGGAGAGAAGCCCATCCAGGCCATCGTGCCCTATCCGCCCGGCGGTGGCGTGGACGTGATGATGCGCCTCGTCATGCCGGTGCTGGAGAAGCACCTGCCCGGCGCGCGCTTCGTGGTGCAGAACCGCGCGGGCGCGGGCGGGCAGATCGGCTTCGAGGCGAGCTTCAACGCCGCCCCGGACGGCTACACCATCGGCGCCGTCGCCGTGCCGGCCATCAACACCATCCCGCGCGAGCGCGCGGCGCGCTACCGGCCGATGGACTACACCTTCCTGGCCAATGTGGTGGACGACCCGAACACCATCTTCGTGCCGCCCAACTCGCCGTTCCGGACGCTGAGTGATCTGATCGAGGCCGCGCGCGCCCGCCCGGGGCGCATCAACTACGGCACGACGGGCGTGGGCTCGGACGACCACATCCTCATGCTGGCCTTGCAGGCCCAGGCGCGGCTGGAACCGCTGGAGCACGTGCCCTTCGCGGGTGCGGCGCCCCTGCTGGCCCAGGTGCTGGGCGGGCATATCGAGGTGGGTGTGGGCAATGTCGCCGAAATCCTGGGCCCCATGCGCGAGGGCCGGGTGCGGGCGCTTGGGCAGGCGGCGGCCGAACGCTGGTCCGCCGCGCCGGATCTGCCGACCTTCCGCGAGCAGGGCTTCGACCTGGTGGCGGGCTCGGCCCGTGGCATCATTGCACCGCCGGGCCTGCCCGAGGACATCCGCACGCGGCTGGAGCAGGGGCTGCGCGCGGCGCTGGCGGATCCGGACTTCCTGCGCGACGCGGCCCGCGCCTCGCTGCCGCTTCGCATCGCCATCGGCGCCGACTACCGCCAGCTGGTGCAGGAGGTGGACAACCGCGTGCAGGAGCTGTGGCAGATCAGGCCCTGGGGGCAGTGAGCGACCGGGGCATCTCGCCCCGCCACCCTACTGGACGATGACGCGGATGAAGTAGCTCTGCGTCTGTCCCATTTCGCTCTCGCTCGTCGGGGTCTGGGTGCGCAGCGCCTGCATCCGGTTGCCGCCCCGAGGGCTGAAATTGGCGCGCGCCGCCGCCGAGACGGTGGGCGTGCCATCTTCCCGTGCGCCCACGATCTGCACGAAGACCTCGCGCGCCGCCTCATCCTGCCGCGTGGCGGAGACGGTGAAGAGATGGGTGCGGAGCGCGTCCTCCGCGGGGCTGGCCCGGCCGGCCCGCTCTTCGGCATAGACCATGAAATTGTTGACCCGCATCCCGCCGCCGGAGAGGTCGAGGTGTTCGAGATCCGACGAGGCGACGCGCCGCCAGCCGCTGTCATAGAGCTGGGCGAAGGCAAGCGACGGTGCGAGCGCGAGGGCAAGGCCAAAGAGCATGGCGCGCATGGATGGTCTCTCCTCAGTCATGGTGAGGAAAGGATAGGCGTTGATAAATGACTGTCAAACCATGCGGGATCGAAATCAATCAAGAGTAAGTATATGCTGAAAAAATCACGGACATGTTGTGGTTCCGTTGCTGGTGTGGCCGTGGAGTAGGCTTTTGTTCTGTACGCCCCGACATTTCGGGATGGTGCGCACCATGCGGGCGTACAGGATCTAGCGGGCTTGGGCCTGGCCCCGACCGGTCCGCCTCGGCCGCGTGTCCGCCGCCTTCCTTGCAGATGGCCTCGCCTGCTCGCGGGGATGTCTCGTCCCAACGCTCCCCCTATCCGCGACCAATGATGGACCGGCATCGGCTTGCCTTCGGCAAGCCCGTCCATGGGCCGCGGCAAGCCTCAGCGACGATTGCTTCACGGTCCCCGGCCAGGTTGACCCATTGGCAAGCCATAATTAAGAATGACTCGCAATCGCATAAAGGGTTCCGCAGCCATGCATGAGACGACACGCGCAACGGGTGGCATGGCCGCCATCGCCAGCTTGAGCCTGGGCGCGGCCATGGTGGGCGGCTTCGCCCTGGCCCAGTCGCCATCGCCGGCCATGTCCATCCCCGAGGTCGCGATCGAGGCCGGCACGGCCAACGCCCCCCTGCGCGCCCCCACGGGCAATCCACGCCAGCCCGGCACGGTGCGCGACGTGCCGCAGACCATCACCGTCGTGCCGCAGCAGGTGCTGCGCGAGCAGAATGTCACCACGCTGGACCAGGCGCTGCGCAACGTGCCGGGCATCACCTCCACCATCGGCGAGGGCAATGGCGGCGTCAGCGGCGACCAGTTCCGCATCCGCGGCTTCTCGGCCCAGAACGACGTGCTGATGGATGGCCTGCGCGACTTCGGCTCCTACCAGCGCGACGCCTTCACCTATGAGGATGTGCAGGTGCTGAAGGGGGCAGGGGGGCTTGCCATCGGCACCAGCGCCATCGGTGGCGGCATCAATGTGAACAGCCGCATGCCCGGCCTCACCAACCGCGCCGCCTTCGCGGTGACGGGCGGCATGGGCCCCTATGGCCGCTTCACCGCCGACGTCAACCGCGCGATCAGCGACACCGCCGCCATGCGCCTCAACCTGATGGGCCAGCACAGCAGCCTGGTCGGGCGCGACGGGCAGGACACGCGGCGCTGGGGCATCGCGCCCTCCGTCGCCTTCGGCATCGGCACGCCCACCACCTTCTCGCTGGAATACCTGCACTATGAGGACCGGCGGATCGTGGACAGCGGCATGCCCATCGTCTTCTCCGGACCAGGGGCCATTGGGCGCCCGGCCTCGGAATTCGGCGTGCGGCGCGGCAACTGGTACGGCATCCTGAACGACCAGGACGACACGACGGTGGACCGGCTGACCGCCCGCTTCCAGCACCGCTTCGACAACGGCATCACCTTCAACAACGACACGCGGCTGATGCGGGTGGACCGCACCACGGCGCTGACGGCCGTGAGCTGCCCCGGTGGTGCGACGGCGGCCGCCTATGCCAGCAGCTGCTCGGGCCAGTTCTTCCGCGGGCTGAACCCGGTGCTGACCTATGGCGGCGGCAGCAACGCGCCCTTCCAGCAGATCAACCGCGCCATCCAGAACGTCACCAGCATGACGGCGCGCTTCAACACCGGCCCCTTCCGCCACGAACTGGTCGCCGGCGTGGACGTGGCGCATGAGGTGGTGGAGCGTCGCGCCTTCCCCTATGCGTCGGCGCGGCCCTCCGTGCGGCTGCTCAGCGCCTTCACGAACAACGACCTGATCCTGAACACGGGGCCCGCGAACAATCTGCGCGAGACGGTGTCCACCAATCTCGGCCTCTTCGTGAATGAGCGCCTGTGGCTGCTGCCCACGCTGTCGGTGTTCGGCGGTTTCCGCTGGACGCATTTCGACCTGGACTACCGTGCGGGGACGCCGGGGGCGGCGCCCGCCACCAACATCAACATCCGGGAAAACTACCTCGACCCGCGCGTGGGCGTGATCTTCGAGCCGACGCCGGCGCAGACCTACTACTACTCCTATTCGACCTCCACCACGCCGCCCGGCACCTTCTTCACGACCTTCCCCGCCGCCGTGAACAGCTTCAACGCGGGCTTCCAGCCGGAGCGCAACACCACGCACGAGATCGGCGCGCGGTTCGAGCTGTTGAACGGCCGGCTCGGCCTCAGTGCCGCGCTGTTCCAGTCGGAGAAGGGCAATGCGCTCGTGCAGGACGCGGCGGATCCGACCTCGCTGATCCAGACCGGCGATCGCCAGCGCGTGCGCGGGGTGGAGCTGGGCGTGGCCGGGCGCATCACGCCCGCCTGGGCCGTCCAGGCGGCCTACAGCTATATGGACAGCGAGACGACGCGCTCCACCACGCCCGCCAATGTCGGGCGGCGCGTGCAGTATGTGCCCACGCACGCGGCCTCGCTCTGGAGCACCTATGACATTGCGCCCGGCGAGCGGTGGAACATGACCCTGGGCGCCGGCGTCACCTGGCGCGACCAGGTCTTCCTCACGGCCGACAACACGGCCGAGGTGCCGGCCAATTTCACCTTCGACGCCATGGTGCAGCACCGCGTGCAGGAGAACCTGACGGTGCGCGTGAACGGCTACAACCTGACCGACCGCCGCAACTACGACGCGCTGTTCGGCAATCGTGCGACCGTCGCGGCGGGGCGCACCGTGCTGGTCACGGTGGCGGCGGAGTTCTGAGCGCGTGCTGGTCCTGATCCCCCAATTGCTGACGCAAGCGGAGGTCGCCTATTGCCGCGAAAGGCTGGAGGCCGCGCCGTGGATCGACGGCAAGGCCACGGCCGGGCAGCAATCCGCGAAGGCGAAGTTCAACCTGCAGGTCCCGCAGGATTCGCCCGAATGCCGGGAGCTGGGGGAGCTTGTGCTGCGCGCCCTTGGCCGCAGCGCGCTCTTCGCCACGGCGGCCCTGCCGCTGAAGGTCTTCCCGCCCCTGTTCAACCGCTATGACGAGGGCATGACCTTCCACGCGCATGTGGACAACGCCATCCGCCCGGTGCCCGGCACCGGGCAGCGCATCCGCACCGATGTCTCCTCCACCCTCTTCCTCTCGCCGCCCGACAGCTATGACGGGGGCGAGCTGGTGATCCACGACACCTATGGCCGGCACGAGGTGAAGCCGGAGGCGGGCGACCTGGTGGTCTATCCCGCCACCAGCCTGCACAGCGTGAACCCCGTGACCCGTGGCAGCCGCTGGGCGTCGTTCTTCTGGACGCAATCCATGGTGAAGGAGGATGCGACGCGCGCGCTGCTCTACGAGATGGACATGGGCATCATCGCCCTGCGGCGGGACCTGCCGGACGACCATCCGGGCGTGTTGGCGATGACCGCGGCCTATCACAACCTGCTGCGGCACTTCGTCGAGATGTGACGCGCATCACACCGCGGGGCGCGCCAGGCCCAGATGGTCGCGCAGCGTGCGCCCCGTGTAGTCATGTCGGAACAGCCCGCGTGATTGCAGGATGGGCACCACCTGGTCCACGAAATCGTCGAAGCCGCCGGGGAAATAGGGCGGCAGGATGTTGAAGCCGTCCGCGGCATCGGCCTCGAACCATTCCTGCAAGGTGTCGGCCACCTGGGCGGGCGTGCCGCACACCACCCAGTGGCCGCGCGCCGCGCCTGTGAGGTTGTGCAGGTCGCGCCAGGTCATCTTCTCGCGCCGGGCCTTGGAGAGCATGGCGCGGGCGAAGCCGTGCGAGGTGTCGGGCAGGGGCAGGTCCGGCACAAGGTCGTCCATGGCGAAGCCCGAGACATCCATGCCCAGGCGGTTGCGCAGCATGGTGGCCGCGTTGTCGCCGGTGACGAAGCTTTGCAGCGTGTTGAGCTTGTCGCGCGCCTCGGCTTCGGTGGCGCCCAGCACGGGCATGACGCCGGGCAGCAGCGCCACCTCCCGGCCGTCGCGGCCGAAATCTCCTATGCGGGATTTCAGCGCGGCCCAGGCGGCGCGCGCCTCGCCCAGATCCTGCACCACCGAGAACACCACATCGGCCGTGCGCGCCGCCAGTGACAGGCCGGGCGGCGAGGACCCCGCCTGGATGATGACAGGCCGCCCCTGCGGCGAGCGGCTGGCATTCAGCGGCCCCTTCACCTGGAAGAAGCGGCCCTTGTGGTCCAGCGTCCGCACCTTGGACGGGTCCACGTAGAGGCCCGTTTCGCGGTCCGCCACCACCGCGTCGTCATCCCAGCAATCCCAGAGGCCGCGCACCACGTCCACGAATTCCTCCGCCACCTCGTAGCGGGCGTCGTGGCGTGGGTGTTCCCGGCCGAAATTGGGGCCGGCGCCCGGTTCGCTGCTGGTGACGGCATTCCAGGCGGCGCGGCCGGAGGTGAGGTGGTCCAGCGAGGCGAATTGCCGCGCCAGGTTGTAGGGCTCGTTGTAGGTGGTGCTGGCGGTGCCGCCGAGGCCCACATGCGTCGTGGTGCCGGCCAGCGCGGCCAGCATGGTCAGCGGCTCGAACCGCACCAGGAAGGAGGGGTGGGCGCCCACCTGCGCCGAAAGCCCGTCGCCCACGAAGAGCAGGTCGAACTTCCCGCGCTCCGCCGTGCGGGCGATCTGCTGCACGACGTCGAGGCGCACGAAGCTGTCGGCGGCACCCGGATAGCGCCAGCCCGCGATGTGGTTGCCGGTGCCAAGGACGAAGACGCCCAGATGCATCTGCCGGTGTGTGCTGGACATGCTTTCCCCGCCTGCCTGACGATGTGCGGATCATGCCGCCGACGGGCCTGCGCGGCTGCCCCGGAGCATGGGCGCGACGTCGGGGCGCCGCACAGGAAATGCCCAAATGAAAGTCTGTTGGTGCGGGTTTCGCCTCGCGTGCAGGCAGATGTCCTGATGGTAAGCATATGCGCCGGGCGCGGGCCGTTGTGCGCGTTTCGGGCATCGCTTCAACTTCCCCCGGAAGATGAGGGACGCCCCATGATGCACCGTCTGCTCCGCTGCGCGCGCCTTGTGCTGCTTCTCGCCGCCGCACCCCTGATGGCCAGCGCGCAGACCGCGCCCCGCCCCCTCGTCTGGGGCGACACATTGCCCGCCACGCTCGACCCGCACGCCATCTTCGACGTGCCGAGCCAGTTCATCCTGCTGAACGTGTATGACGGGCTCTACCGCTACCAGGGCAACCCGCCGCGCCTGGAGCCCTGGCTCGCGGAATCGCACACCGTCTCCGCGGATGGCCTGACCTGGGAGTTCACGCTGCGCGCCGGCGCGAAATTCCACGACGGCAGCGAGATCACGGCCGAGGACGTGGTCTATTCCTTCCGCCGCCTGCTGGCGATGCGCCGCGCGCCCGCCGCCGCCTTCACCCCCGTGCTGACCGCCGAGGCGGTGACGGCGGTGAACCCCCGCACCGTGCGCTTCGTGTTGAGCCGTCCCTACGCGCCCTTCCTCTCCGCGCTGCCGCTCGTGGCGGTGGTGAATCCGCGCGTGCTGACGCCGCATGTGGCGGGGGATGACTGGGGCAGCGCCTGGCTTGCCGCCAACAGCGCGGGCTCCGGCGCCTATCGGGTGAACGCCGCGAACTACCAGCCGCGCGTCTCGCTGGACCTGGAGCGTTTCCCCGAGCATTTCAGCGGCTTCGCCGGCAACCCGCGCCCCATCGAGGCGGTGCGCGTGCGCCCCGTGCTCGAGACTTCCACCCGCGTGCTGGCCCTGCTGCGCGGCGAGATTGACGCCACCGACAGCTACCTGCCCGCCGACCAGGTGGAGCGCGTGGACCGCAACCCCACCACGCGCGTGGCGCGCGACGAGAGCATGCGCGTCTTCATCATCCGCATGAACAACCAGCGCCCGCCCTTCGACAACCACGACGTGCGGCTCTGCCTCGCCCATGCCTTCAACTACGAGGGTTTCAACAATGTGGTGCTGCGCGGCTTCGTGGCGCGCAACGCGGGGCCGAACCCCAACAACCTCTGGGGCAACCCCGAGAACCTGGCACCCTATGCCTTCGACCTGGCGCGCGCGCGCACCCATTGCGACCGCGCGCGGGCGGCGGGCGTGGACCTCTCCCGCCCCATCGAGATCCATGTCCAGAACGAGCTGCAGCAGACCACTCAGGCGGCGCAGCTCTTCCAGTCGGACCTGCGGCGCATCGGCATCAACCTGCGCATCGTGCCCAACACCTGGCCCAACATCACCAGCGCCACGGCGCGGGCCGAGACCACGCCGGACATGTGGATCCATTGGGTCTCCACCTACTTCGTGGACCCGGAGAACTGGATCGGCCAGATGTATGACAGCCAGTTCCACGGCACCTGGAAGGCCTCGTCCTGGTACACCAACCCGCGCGTGGACACGCTGCTGCGCGCCGCGCGCGAGAGCCTGAGCCAGGAGGAGCGCCAGCGCCTCTATGCCGAGGCGACGGCGCTGGTGGTGGCGGACAGTCCGGACATCTGGGTCTACAACACCGTGAACCTGCGCGGCCTCTCGCGCCGCGTCTCGGGCTACAGCTTCTCGCCCGTCGGCTCGGGTGGCGAGGTGCGGCTGATGTCGCTGGAGAATTGAGGGCAGGCGGGTGGCCCTCTACATCCTGCGGCGCATCGCGCTCTCGATCCCCGCGCTGCTGGGGTTGATCCTGCTCACCTTCGTGCTCTCGCGCGTGGTGCCCGGCGACCCGGCGGCGACGCTGGCGGGCGATTCCGCAACGCCCGCGCAGATCGCGCAAATCCGCGCCCAGTACGGGCTGGACCGGCCCATCCTGGAACAGGCCGTGATCCATGTGCGGCAGGTGCTGTCGGGCGATCTCGGCAATTCCATCTTCTCCGGCCGGCCGGTCGCGGAGGAAATCTGGCAGCGCCTGCCGGCGACGCTGGAACTGACCTTCGTGGCGCTCTTCCTCGCCACGCTGCTGGGCATCGGGCTCGGCCTCGTGGCGGCGCTCGATCACAATGGCCCGCTCGACCATCTGGTGCGACTGGTGTCGGTGGGCGGGCTGGCCATCGCCTCCTTCTGGCTCGCCATCATGCTGCAGCTGCAATTCTCGATGGAGTGGAACCTGCTGCCGCTGCGCGGGCGCCTCGACGTGGCGCTGGGCCAGGTGCCGCGGCTGACGGGCTTCATGCTGGTGGACACGCTGGCGATCGGGCGTTTCGACCTGTTCCTCGACGCGCTGCGCCATTTGGCGCTGCCGGCCTTCACGCTGGCGCTGCCGGGCCTCGCCACCATCGCGCGCTTCACCCGCAGCGGCGTGCTGGAGGTGTTGCAGAAGGACTATGTGCTCTACGCGCGCGCGGCGGGCTATGGGCGCTTTCGCCTCGCCGCCATCTATGTGTTGCGGAACGCAGTGACCGTCACCGTCACGCAGGTGGGGCTGCTGTTCGGCGCGCTGGTCTCGGGCGCGGTGGCGGTGGAGGCGGTGTTCGACTGGCCGGGCCTGGGCACCTATGCCGTGCAGGCCATCCTGTCCGCCGACTACAAGGCGCTGCTGGCCGTGACCCTCGTCATCGGCGTGGTCTATGCGGTGGTGAACGTGGCGGTGGATGTGGCGCAGGCCATCATAGACCCACGCGTGGCGGACCAGTGATGACCGCGCTGCGCCATTTGCTGCGCGACCCCGTGGCCGCGCTTGGACTTCTCATCGTGGTCTTCGCGCTGTTCGTGGCCATCTTCGCGCCCTGGATCGCGCCGCGGCCGGAGGATGCCTTCGAGAGCAACATCATGCTCCGCCTGCAGCCGCCCTCGGCGGAATTTCCCTTCGGGACGGATGACCTCGGGCGGGACATCTTCTCGCGCGTCATCCTGGGCACGCGCAGCGCATTGGTCGTCGCGGTGTCGGTGGTGCTGGCGGCCATCGTGATCGGCGTGCCCATCGGGCTCGCGGCGGGGTGGCGGGACGGCTGGCTGTCGGAGGTGCTGATGCGCGTCACCGACGTGTTCCTGGCCGTGCCGCAACTGATCCTGGCGCTGGCGCTGGGACAATTGCTGGCGCCCGGCCTGACCACGGCGATGGTCGCGCTGGCCCTGACCTACTGGCCCTTTTTCGCGCGCACCGTCTTCGCCGAGACGCGGCGGCTACGTGGTGCGCTGTTCGTGGACGCCTTGGCCGGCATCGGCGCGCACCCCATGCGCATCCTGCTGCTGCACGTGCTGCCCAACGCCGCGCCGGCGGTGCTGGTGCGCGCTACCATCGGCATGGGCTTCACCATCCTGACCGCGGCGCTGCTGGGCTTCCTGGGCGTCGGCGCCGCACCGCCCACACCCGATTGGGGCCTGGCCGTGGCCGAGGCCCGCCAGCACCTGCCCGACGCCTGGTGGTATGCGACCTTCCCAGGGCTCGCCATCATGTTGCTGGTGCTGGGCTTCAACCTGCTGGGCGACGGGCTGCGCGACGCGGCCGATCCTCGGCTGCGCCGGAGCCGGAAGTGATGGACGCCGCCCTGGTCATCGAGGACCTGGCCGTGCAGCTGCGCGGCCGGGGCGAGGTGGCGGACATCCTGGACGGCATCACCCTCACCGTCCCGCGCGGCAGCGTCACCGGCGTGGTGGGGGAGAGCGGTTGCGGCAAATCCACGCTGCTGCGCGCCATCCTGGGCATTCTGCCCGGCCGGGCCACCACGCCGCGCGGCCGCATCCTCTTCGAGGGGCGCGACATCCTGCCTGCGCGTGCGGCCAAGCCCCATGGGCGCATCGGCTTCGTCCCGCAGGACCCCTATCTCTCGCTCAACCCGGTCTTTCGCGCCGGCGACCAGATCCTGGAGATCATGCGCCGCCACGCCCCCGGAACCCGCGCCGAGCATCGCGCGAAGCTGGTGGAGCTGTTCCGCGCCGTGCAACTGCCGGACCCCGAGGCGGCGCTGCGCAAATACCCGCATCAATTCTCCGGCGGGCAGCGGCAGCGCCTGTTGATCGCGGCGGCGCTGTGCTGTGACCCGGCGCTGATCGTGGCGGATGAGCCGACCACCGCGCTCGACGTCACCACCCAGCGTGAAGTCCTGGGCCTGCTGCGCGAACTGGTGCGGGCGCGCGGCCTGTCCATGCTCTTTGTCACGCATGACTTCGGCGTGCTGGCCAGCCTGTGCGACGAGGTGAGCGTGCTCTACGCCGGGCGCGTGGCCGAAAGCGGGCCCACGCGCGCCGTGCTTGACACGCCCACCCACCCCTACACGCGCATGCTGCTGGCCTGCCATCCGGACCGCGCGGTGGAGCTGCTAGGCATCCCGGGTGCGGTGCCGCCCGCCACCGCGCAGCCCGCCGGCTGCCGCTTTCACCCGCGCTGCCCGGTGGCCCAGCCCGATTGCCGCCAGGACGTGCCGCCGCTGCTGCCCTGGTCCGGCGGGCGCGCCGTGGCCTGCCCACACGCCGCGCGCATGGAGGCGCACGCCCTTGCCTGAATTGCTGCGCGCCGAGGCGCTCACCACCGATCTCGGTCGTCGCGCCGGCTTCCTCCGCCCCGCCGTCTCGCTGCGCGCGGTGGACGGCGTGACGCTTTCCATCGCCGAGGGCGAGGCCTTCGGCGTGGTGGGCGAAAGCGGCTGCGGCAAGACGACGCTGGCGCGCACGCTGCTGGGCCTCCAGCGCGAGGCGGCGGGCGAAATCACGCTGGGCGGCCGGCGCGTCTCGGGCCTCGCACCCGCCGAGGCACGCCGCGTTCGCGCCGACATCCAGTATGTCCACCAGGACCCGGGCGCGGCGCTCGACCCCTGGTGGCGCGTGGGCGCCACGCTGGATGAGGGGCTGCGCATCCATGGCATAAGCAGCGCCGAAGAGCGCGCCGCGCGCATCGCGGAAATGCTCGCCGCGGTCGGCCTCGATGCGGATTTCGGGCAGCGCTACCCGCATGAGCTGTCGGGCGGGCAGCAGCGCCGCATCGGCCTCGCGCGCATCCTGCTGCTGCGGCCGAAGCTGGTCATCCTGGACGAACCCACGGCGGGGCTCGACCTCTCCGTGCAGGCCTCCGTGCTGCGGCTGCTGGCGGAGCTGCGCGCGCGCTTCGGCCTGACCTACCTCTTCATCTCGCACGACCTGACGGTGGTGCGCCGCGTCTGCGACCGCGTGGCGGTGATGTATCTCGGCCAGGTGGTGGAGGAGGGGCCGGCGGAAGCGCTCTTCGCCAACCCCGCGCATCCCTACACGCGCGCGCTTCTCGCGGCCGCGCCGCATCTCGATGGGCGCGCCGCCGGGCCTTCCCTGCCGGGCGAGCCGCCCTCGCTGCGCCGCATCCCCGCGGGCTGCCGCTTCCATCCGCGCTGCACCCGCGCCAGCGCCCTTTGCGCCGCGCAGGCGCCGCCCATGGAGGCCGCCGGCCCCGCGCACCAGGTTGCCTGCCACCATTGGCGGGAGGCGGCATGAGCTGCGACGCCGTCACGCTCGAGATCATCCGTGGCGCCGCGCGCGCCGCCCAGGCCGAGATGGAGGCGCTGCTCGAACGCACCGCCATGTCCGCCTTCATCCGCGAGAAGAAGGATTTTTACACCGCGCTGTTCGACGCCGAGGGCACCATGGTGGTGGGCAGCGATCTGCCCATCTTCGGCGATATCGTGGGCCCCATCGCGCGGAAATTCCCGCTGGAGACGATGCGGCCGGGGGACCTCTACTGGTACAATGACTGCTACGGCAGCCAGGGCGCCGTCTCCCACACCAATGACCAGGTGTTTCTCGCCCCCGCCTTCCTCGATGGCGTGCGCGTCGGCTTCGTCATGGGCTGGGCGCATTTCTCCGATGTGGGCGGGCTGCGCGCGGGCTCGCTCAGCCCTGATGCGACGGACCATTTCCAGGAGGGCATCATCATCCCGCCCGTGCGCCTCATGCGCGATGGCGAGACCAATGACGCGCTGCTGGAGGTGTTCTGGCGCAACGGCCGCTTCCCCACCCAGTCGCGCGGGGACACGCGCGCGCTGATGGCGGCCGTGCGCCTGGGCGAGCGCCGCCTGGAGGAGATCGCGCAACGCTTCGGCGCGGACACCCTGGCCGACGCCTTCGCGCAATTGCTGGCCCGCACCGAGGCCGTGGTGCGCGCGAAATTGCGCGAGGCCTTCCCGATCGGCACCACGCGCTTCACCGACGCCATTGACAGCGACGGGCAGGGCAACGGGCCCTTCCACCTGCGCCTCGCGCTGACGCGCATGGAAGATGACCGCTTCCTGCTGGACACCTCCGCCACCGATGACCAGGCGCCGGGCCCGGTGAACTTCCTCATGCATCCGGACGTGCCGGGCATGGCGCTTGGCCTCTATTTTCTGCAAGGCGAGCCGGGGCAGGTGCTCAACGCCGGGGCGCCGCGCGCGCTGGACGAGGTGCGGCGGCGCCAGGGCTCCCTGCTCGCGCCGCGCGCGCCCGCGCCGCTTGGTTTGCGCGGCATCACCATGATGCGGCTGCTGGCCGCGCTGCACGGGCTGGTGGCGGTGGCGCGCGGCGGCGAGGCGCCGGCCGCGCACTCCGCCTATGTCGTGCTGGCGCTGCGCGGAATGCACGAAGGCAAACCCTTCCTGATGAGCGATGGCGTGGGCGTGGGCTATGGCGCGCGCCCCTTCGCCGACGGCACGGACGCCGTCTACTTCGTCGCGCAGGAGAACTACCCCGCCGAGTTCATGGAGCACTCCTACCCCGTGCGCCTGCACCGCTACGCGCTGCACATGGATTCAGGCGGGGCGGGGCGGTTCCGCGGTGGCTGCGGCGTGGTGCGCGAGTATGAAATCCTGGCCGAGCAGGCGGTGCTGGCCATCCGCCTCGACACGGTGAAGAACCCGCCCTGGGGCGTAGCCGGCGGCATGAGCGGGGGCGCGGGCGCCGCCGTGGTCAATCCCGGCACGCCCGAGGAACGGCATCTGCCCAGCCTCTCCGACGGCACGGTGCTGCGGCGGGGCGACATCCTGCGGCTCAGCACTGGCGGCGGCGGGGGCTGGGGGCACCCGCATGACCGGCCGGCCGAGGCGGTGCTCGCCGATGTGCGCGGTGGCTTCGTCAGCGCCGAGGCCGCGCGGCGCGACTATGGCGTGGCCATCGCCGATGGCGCGCTGGATGAAGCGGCCACCGCACGCCTGCGCGCCCAGCGCCCGCCCGCAGGCGCCTTCCACCGCGGGACCTATGCCGATGCCCTCGACTGAACGCCCCTTGCTGGCCGCGGTGGACATCGGCGGCACCTTCACCGACATCACCTTGCAGGAGGCGACGACGGGGCGTGCCTGGACGGCCAAGACGCCCTCCACCCCGCGCGACCCGTCGGAGGCCTTCCTCACCGGGCTGCGCCTGGCGCTGGACCTGGCCGGGCGCGACCCTGGCGAGATCGGCCGCGTGCTGCACGGCACGACCGTCGCCACCAACATGATCCTGGAAGGGCGCACGGCGCGCACCGCCCTCGTGACCACTTCGGGCTTCCGGCATGTGCTGGAGATCGGCCGGGCGGATTTGCCGCGCCGGGACAATCTCTGGGCCTGGGTGAAGCCGCGACGGCCCGTTCCGCCCGAGCATGTCTTCGAGGTGGCGGGCCGCATCGCCGCCGATGGTGCCGAGCTCGCGCCGCTGGACGAGTCGGGCGTGGCGGCGGCGGCCCGGGCCATCGCGGCGATGGGGGCGGAGGCCGTGGCCATCTGCTTCCTGCACGCCTACGCCAACCCGGCGCATGAGCTGCGCGCCGCCGCCCTGCTGCGCGAGTTGCTGCCGGGGCTCGCCATCACCGCCTCCACCGAGGTGCTGCCGGTGCTGCGCGAATACGAACGCAGCATGGCCGCGGTGCTGAACGCCGCCGTCATGCCCGCCGTCTCGACCTATATCGCGCGGCTGCAGGCGCGGCTGGCCGAGGCCGGCATCGCGGCGCCGCTGCTGCTGATGAAGTCCAATGGCGGGGTGGCGGGGGCGGCCGCCATCCGCCGCAGCCCCGCCCAGACCGCCCTCTCTGGCCCCGCCGCCGGGGTGGTGGGCGCGCGCGCCATGGCGGCCGCGGAAGGGGTGACGGACCTCATCACCGTGGATATCGGCGGGACCAGCGCGGATATCTGCCTGATCGAGGGCGGGCGCATCGGGCTCACGCAATCGGGCCGCATCGGTCCCTGGCCGCTGCCGCTGCCCATGCTGGACATGGTGACGATCGGCGCGGGTGGTGGGTCATTGGCGCGCGCGGGAGCGGGCGGGCTCACCGTCGGCCCGGCTAGCGCGGGCGCGGAGCCGGGGCCCGCCTGCTACGGGCGCGGCGGCACGGAGCCGACCGTCACCGACGCGCATCTCTACCTGGGCCACCTGCCGCCGCGCCTGCTGGACGGGCGCATGGCCCTGGACCCGGCCCTGGCCGAGACGGCGCTCGCGCGGGTGGCGGGGCCGCTCGGCCTCTCATTGGAGGCGACGGCGCGCGGCATCCTGGCCATCGCCGACAACAACATGGTCGGCGCCATCCGCGTCGTGTCGGTCGAGCGGGGGCATGATCCGCGCGGCTTCGCGCTGGTGCCCTTCGGCGGCGCGGGGCCGCTGCACGGGGCGGCGCTGGCCGATCTGCTGGGCATGCGGACGGTCCTGGTCCCGCCCGCGCCCGGCGTGCTCTGCGCGCAGGGGCTGGTGGCCGCCGACCTGCGCGCCGAGTTCAGCCGCAGCCTGGCCCGCCCGCTGGACGCCGTGACGGAGGAGGCGCTGGAGACGGGCTTCGCCGCGCTGGAGGCCGAGGCCGCCCGATGGTTCGCCGAGGAGGCCGTGCCCCCCGAGGCGCAGTCGCGCAGCCGCGCGGTGCTGATGCGCTATGCCGAGCAAGGTTTTGAACTGCCCATCCCCTTCGCGCCGGTCGCGGCGCTGGGCCGGGACTTCGCCGCCGCCCACCAGGCCCTCTACGGCTTCGACCTGCCGGGCATCGCCATCGAGGTGGTGACGTTGCGGGTGACGGCGACCGGCAGGCTGCACGCGCTGCCGCCCCTGCCACCCTCCGGCGGCGATGTGGCGGCCGCGACGCTGGGCACCCAGCCCATGCGGCTGGCGGGGCGCGTGGCGGAGGCGCCGGTCATCGCGCGCACGGGGCTGGGCGTGGGGGCCTCCGTGGCCGGCCCCGCCATCATCGTGCAGCTCGATGCCACGACGCTGGTGCCGGAAGGGTGGCGGGCGGAGGTGGGCGCCTCGGGCGCGCTGTTGCTGCGGCGGTGAGGCGAAAGGAAGCTGGTTGGGGTGCTAGGATTCGAACCTAGGAATGGCGGTACCAAAAACCGCTGCCTTACCGCTTGGCTACACCCCAGCCGCGCTGGGAGCGTGTAGCGAGGCTTCGGCCCCGCCGTAAAGCCCCCCGCCGTGGCGCCACCAAAGGGCAGGAAGCTGCCCCTCCGCCGCCCGCGCCTCGGCGGCGGTGGCGAAGAGGGCGAAGCAGGTGGCGCCCGACCCGCTCATGCGCGCGAGCAGGGCGCCGGGCAGATCCGCGAGCGCGGCCAGCACCTCGCCCACCGCGGGGCAGAGGGCGCGGGCCGGTGCCTCCAGGTCATTGGTGAGATGCGCGAGGTCCGCGGCCATGGCGGCGGCGTCGGGCCAGGCGGCGGGCAGGCGGGCCTCGGCCGAGAAGCCCGGTGCGCGGGCGCGGAAGACGGCGGGGGTGGCCAGCGGCACGCCCGGGTTGACCAGCAGCAGGCCGCAGGGGGGCAGGCGCGGTCCGGGGGAGACGAGCTCCCCCACCCCCTGCATCCGTGCGGGGGTGGACGCCACGCAGACCGGCACATCCGCCCCCAGCGGCGCGGCCAGCGCCCGCAGCGCGGCGTCATCCAGCCCCGCGCCCCACATGCGGTTCAGCAGGCGCAGCGCGGCCGCCGCATCGGCCGAGCCGCCGCCGATTCCCGAGGCCACCGGCAGGTGCTTGCGCAACGTCAGCGCGGCGCGCGGCGCCACCCCGGCGGCGGCCGCCAGGGCGCGCGCGGCGCGCAGCACGAGGTTGTCGGGCTCCGCCGCCAGCGCCGCGCCGAAGGGGCCGTCCAGGGTCAGGCTAAGCGCCTCGGCGGGGGCCGCCGTCAGGATGTCGGCCGCCGGGCCGAACACCGCCAGGCTGTCCAGAAGATGGTAGCCATCCGCCCGCCGCCCGGTGACGTGCAGGAACAGGTTCACCTTGGCCGGCGCGGCCTCTTCCAGCGACATGGGCGCGTCAGCGGCTGGCGGCGCGGGGCAGGGGCGGCATGGCCAGCCCCTGGGCGAGCTTGGTCGTGATGCGCGCGGCCTCCACCGGGCCCGGCTCCATCGAGAGCGCCCGGCTCCATTGGAAGCGCGCCTCGTTCTGGCGCCCGGCCATCCAGTAGGCGTCGCCCAGGTGGTCGTTGATGGTGGCGTTGCGCGGTTCCAGCTCCACCGCGCGCTCCAGCCAGAGGATCGCGGCCGGGTAGTCGCCCATGCGGAACATCGCCCAGCCCAGGCTGTCCACGATGTTGCCGTCCTCGGGGCGCAGCGCCAGGGCGCGTTCCAGCATCTCCCGCGCACGGTCGAGGTTGATGCCCTTGTCGGCCCAGCTGAAGCCCAGATAGTTCAGCACGTAGGGCTGGTCGGGGGACAGGTCCACCGCGCGCAGCAGGTCCTGCTCGGCCCCCGGCCAATCGCCCGCGCGCTCCCGGGAGATGCCGCGCGCGTAGAAGATCTGCCAGTCCTGTTCCCGCACCTCGGGCAGCCGGGCCAGGGCGGCGTCATAGGCCCGCACCGCCTCTGCGAAGCGGCCGCGCCGGCGCAGGATGTCGCCCAGGTGCAGCAGGGGCTGGAGCTGGCCGGGATGGGCGGCCGCGAGGTCCGCCAGCAGGCGTTCGGCCTCCGGCAGGCGTTCCAGCCGGTCCAGCAGGAGGGCCCGGCGCAGCTGGGCGGGGCCATGCAGCGGGTCCTCGGCGGCGACGCGGTCCAGCACGGTCAGCGCGGCCTCGTGGCGCTCGGCCTCCGAGAGCGTGTCGGCCAGCAGCATCAGCGCCGGGCCGAAGCTCGGCCGCAGCCGCAGCGCCAGGCGCGCCAGCGTGCCCGAGAGTTCCTCCAGCCCATGCCCGCGCAGCGCGGCACCGAGCGCCACATAGGCCTCCGCCACGCCATCGGCGGGCGCTGCGATGGCACGGCTGCCCAGCACCCGGGCGCGCGCGGCGCCCTGGGCCGCCAGCGCCATGTCATCATACGACGCGGCCAGCCCGTCGAGCAGGCGTTGCGCCTCCGTCGTCCGGCCGGCGCGGTTGAGAATGCCCGCGGCCAGCAGGCTCATCCGCATGGTGGGGTCGGGCTGGTCCGCCATGGCGATGCGAAGGAAGCGCTCGGCGTCGCGCGGACGATTCGCGATATCGGCGATCAGCGCCGCGTGCAGCGCGTTCAGCGCGCGCAACCGCCCGCCATCGGCCAGCGGGCGCAGCAGCGCGAGCGCGGCATCGGTCTGGCCGCGCCCGGCCAGGGACCAGGCGGTGAGGACCGGTTGCAGGCTTTGCACCGCGCCGGGTCGGGGCAGGGCACGGACGCGGGCCTCGGCCCGATCCCAGCGCGCGCCCACGATGTCGGAGCCGAAGAGGACAAGCTGCGCGGCGAGGTTGTCCGGCAGGCGCCGCGCGAGGCGCAGCGCATCCGGCCGTCCATCCATCAGCGCCGCCTGGAAGGCGAGTTGCAGGACGTCGCGCTGCTCGGGCTCGGCCTGCAGCGTCAGCAGCAGCGCGTCGGCCGCGATGCCGTCATCCTGTTCCTCGGCGGCGAAGCGCCCCACGAGGAAACGGCCGAAGGGGCTGGCCCCCGGCGGCGGCGCCGTGCTGATGGCCGCGATGCGCGCGCTGCGGTCCACCGTGCCGCCCGAAAGCGCGCCGCAGCCCGCCAGGAGGCCGGCCGCCATAAGGCCCGTCGCGCGCCATGTGGCGGGTGGGAGGAGGCGCTTCAAAAGCGGGGCCGGGCGGCGGTGAGCCATGGCCGCAATGTAGCAGTGCAGCATGGATCCGCGCCATGGCAGCGCGCGCAAATTCACACCGAATTGCCACAGTGTTGCCGGCTTGCATCAAGCGCCGGCCGACCCTCAACCGGGGCGGGAAAGAGGGGCCGGCGAAGGGGACGGGAAGAGGCGCAGGCGCTGGCCATAGCCCTCGAACTGGTCGCGCACTGCCTCCATTTCGGCCGGCGTGAGCGACACGGGCGCGATGCCCGCCGCCAGCAGGTCGAGGTATTGGCCGCCCAGGTTTTCCACCTCGCGCGCCAGGGTGGTCGCGGCGCGGATGTCCTGGCCGATGGCCACCACGCCGTGATTGGCCAGCAGGCAGGCGCGGCGACCGGCCAGGGCCTCGATCGCGGCCTCGGCCAGTTCCGGCGTGCCGAAGGTGGCGTAGCGCGAACAGCGGATGTCATCGCCGCCGGCGAGCGCGATCATGTAGTGGAAGGGCGGGATGTCGCGTCGCGCGCAGGACAGCGCGGTGGCGCGCGGGCTGTGGGTGTGGACCACCGCCATGGCGTCGGGGCGCGCGGCGTAGATGGCCTGGTGCAGCCGCCATTCGGAGGAGGGCCGGCGCTGGCCGCCGATCACCGCCCCCGCAAGGTCGAGTTCCACGAGTTCGCCCTCGGTCAGCGCCTCGTAGGGCAGGCCCGAGGGCGTGATGATGAACCCCCGGGCCGTGCGGAGCGACAGGTTGCCGGACTTGCTGGGCATGAAGCCCAGCCGGTCCAGCGCCTGCGCGGCCTCGATGAGGTTCACTTGGCCTTCTCCCGCCGTTGACGCTCCTCCGCGATGGCGCGGGCATGCGCCACCGTGCTGCGCTGGAACCGCACGATCAGCGCCGCCCAGATGACGACCAGCAGCAGTGCCCAGAGGAAGCCGTGGTGGCGCAGCACGAGCGTCGCCGCCACGATCCAGCCCAGTGACAGCACCATGCCCTGGCGCAGCAGCGAGAGCAGCGGCATCAGCGGCGCCGGGCGTCGAGGCTCCACGGGCCCGGGCCCGCGAAGACCAGATAGAGGAAGATGAAGCAGTAGAGGATGGCCGCATCGCCCCCGTTCAGCGTGGGGAAGATGCTGCGCGGCGCATGGGCGATGAAATAGGCGAAGGCCATCAGCCCCGACATGACGAAGGCGGTGGGCCGCGTGAACAGGCCCAGGATCAGTAGCACGCCGCCCACGATCTCCAGCGCGCCCGCCACCCAGAGCAGCGAGAGGAATTCGGGCATGCCGCGCGCGGCTTCGGGGATGCCGATCAGTTTCTGCGTGCCATGCAGCAGGAAGATGAAGGCGGTGACGACACGCAGGACGCTCAGCACATGCGGCGCATAGCGGGTGAGGGTGTTGGTCATGTGAATTCCTTCCGGCGGGCCCGGCGGCGAATCACCGGGCACATGCAGAAGCTTGTGCGTCGGGGATGCGGGGTTGCGAAGTGACGGATTGTCACAACGCCCCCCGCACGCGCCTCACATGCCGCCCGGATAGTTCGGCCCGCCGCCGCCCTCGGGCGTGCGCCAGTCGATGTTCTGGGTCGGGTCCTTGATGTCGCAGGTCTTGCAGTGCACGCAGTTCTGCGCGTTGATCACCAGCGCGGGCTTGCCCTCCTCCACGCCCACCGCCTCATAGACGCCGGCGGGGCAGTAGCGGCTTTCGGGGCTCGCGAACTTTTCCCAGTTCTCGCCCAGCCACTTGCCCGGGTCCTTCAGGACCAGGTGCGCGGGCTGGTTTTCCTCGTGGTTGGTGTTGGACAGGAACACCGAGGAGAGGCGGTCGAAGGTCAGCACGCCATCGGGCTTGGGGTAGGCGATGCGCGGGGCGTCCGCGGCCTTCTTGAGCGATTCATGGTCCTGGTGGTGCTTCATGGTCCAGGGCGCCTTGCCGCGGAACACGTAGGTGTCCAGCGCCGCATTGGCCATGCCGCCCCAGAAGCCGAACTTGGCGAAGCCGTTGCGGATGTTCCGCACACCCTTCAGCTCCGTCCACACCCAGGACTGCGCTAGCTTCTCGGGATAGGCGTCCAGCACCGGCGGCCGCGCCTCCTGCGCCAGCGCCTCCGCCAGCGCCTCGGCCGCCACCATGCCCGACTTCATGGCGGTGTGCGTGCCCTTGATCTTGGGCACGTTCAGGAAGCCCGCGCCGTCGCCGATCAAGGCACCGCCGGGGAAGACGAGCTTGGGGATGGCCTGGAACCCGCCCTCGTTCAGCGCGCGCGCGCCGTAGGAGATGCGCTTGCCGCCCTCCAGCATCTTGCGCACCTCGGGGTGGGTCTTGAAGCGCTGGAATTCGTCGAAGGGCGAGAGCCAGGGGTTCGGATAGTCGAGCCCCACCACGAAGCCGATGGAGACCAGGTTCTCGCCCAGCATGTAGAGCCAGGAGCCGCCATAGGTGTCCGACTTCAAGGGCCAGCCCGTGCTGTGCCAGATGAGGCCGGGCGTGTGCTTCTCCTTCGGGATTTCCCAAAGCTCCTTCATGCCGAGCGCATAGGTCTGCGGCTGGCAGTCGGCGCGGAGGTTGAAGGTCTCGAACAGCCGCTTGGTCAGGCTGCCGCGGCAGCCCTCGCCGAACAGCGTGTAGGTGGCGCGCAGCTCCATGCCGGGCTGGTAGTCCGGGCCCTTCTCGCCATTCTTCAGGATGCCCATGACGCCGGCCACCACGCCGCGCACCTGGCCTTCCTCGATGATCGTCTCGGACGCCGCGAAGCCCGGGTAGATCTCCACGCCCAGCGCCTCGGCCTTGGCGCCCAGCCAGCGCGCGACGTTGCCCAGGCTCACGATGTAGTTGCCGTGGTTGTTCATCTGCGGCGGCGTGGGCAGCTTGAAGGCGCGCTTCTCGGTCAGCAGCATGAAGCGGTCCTCGCCGGCGGGCGTCGCCAGCGCCGGCGGGTCCTCGCGCCAGTCGGGGATCAGCTCATCCAGCGCGCGGGGTTCCAGCACGGCGCCGCTCAGGATGTGCGCGCCCACCTCGCCGCCCTTCTCCACCACGCAGACGGCGGCATCGGGGTTGAGCTGCTTCAGCCGGATCGCGGCGGCCAGGCCCGCGGGCCCCGCGCCCACGATCAGGACGTCGAACTCCATGCTTTCGCGCTGCTCATCCATGTCCGGCACCTTTCCCCACTGGAGGCCGGCCCCAGGCGGGACCGGCGCAATTCTTCCCTCGCACAACGCCCGGCGGGGGCCTTCCTCCGCCCGGTGATGCAAAAAAGCCCGGGTCTGGTAGCGCGGGCGGCGGTTTCACGGAAGCCGCGGGGCAGGCTAGAAGTGGCCGATGGAGGCGGAACGGCAAGCCCTGGTCGCGGCACTCGCCTGGCAAGTCGCCATGGGGGCGGATGAGGCGATCATGCCCATCGCCCTGGACCGCGCGGCCCTTCGGCCAAGCCCCGCCCCGGCGCCGCCCGCGCGGCCCCAGCCAAGCCCCCTGGCCGCGCCCATGCCCTCCGCCCCGGTGCAGGAGGAGGCGGCGACGCTCGCCGCCGGCGCCGACAGCCTGGAGGCCCTGCGCGAGGCCATGGCCCGTTTCACCGGCAGCCCGCTGCGCGAGACGGCCACCAACATGGTCTTCGCCGATGGCGTATCGGGCGCACCTGTGATGGTGGTGGGCGAGGCGCCGGGCGCCGAGGAGGACCGGCTGGGCCGCCCCTTCGTCGGCGCCTCGGGACGGCTGCTGGACCGGATGTTCGCGTCCATCGGCCTGGCGCGGGACGAGAACCTCTACATCACCAACATCCTGCCCTACCGCCCGCCCGGCAACCGCACGCCCACCGATGCGGAGCTGAACCTCTTCCTGCCCTTCGTGCTGCGGCATGTGGCCCTGGCGCGGCCGCGCTTCCTGGTGCTGGCCGGGGGCGTGGCGGCCAAGGGGCTGCTGCGCCAGCGCGAGGGCATCACCCGGCTGCGTGGTCGGTGGCACCAAGTATCGTTATTTGACGGGCAAGTCATTCCTGCGCTTCCGACACTACATCCGGCTTACCTTCTGCGTAACCCGCTGGCGAAGCGAGATGCCTGGGCCGATTTGCTGTTGTTGCGACGCAGCATAGAAGATGGCAGGAATGTGGCGAATGGTCAGGGCGGGGTTTAACTTCACCACAGCCGCTGGTTGAATCTTCCGGTCTTCGGCTTTTCTTCAGGATTATCGCTTGCCAAGCCGGAGAACGGATTGCTAACCCTGCCGGGCCATGAGCGCAGCATGCTCTCTGGCCCGTTGCGCCATGGCCGCTTCCGCCGTCATGGCCATGGTCGTGACCATGCCCTGCGGGGCATTCGCGGAACGGGCCGCCCCACAAGATGCCCCCTCTCGTGTGCGGGTCTCGGCTTCTATGGAGGCGTCCTCCCTCCCGCAGCCGCTCTCCACGACGGATGCCGCCCGGCTGCGTCGTGCCTTCGAGGCGCAGGCGCGCGGCGACAGCGCCGCCGCCCAGCGCGAGGCTGATCGCGTCGCCGACCGGCGGCTGCACGGGCACCTGCTGGCCAAGCGGCTGCTGCGTCCCGGCGGCGCGACCTCGGCCTCCGTCCTCCACGCCTGGTTGCTGGAACATGGCGACCTGCCCGACGCGCCGGCCATCCACGCCGCCCTGCTCGCGCGCCTGCCCCGGGGGGCCGCCGCGCCCCCGCCACCCGCGGAGGCGGATGAGGCTGCCCCCACCGTGATCCCCGAGGACCAGCGTCCGAGCGCGGCCCTGGTCCGCCGCGCCGCGCTGGACCGCGCCGTGCAGGGCCGCCTGGCCGAGGGCCGGCCGGACCTCGCGCTTCGCGCCGTCACCTCCGCCTCCGGCATCGGCCAGGCCTATGGCGCCCAGCTTCGCGCCGAGATCGCGCAGGTCGTCTTCCGCCAGGGCGACCATGCCGAGGCGCGACGCCTGTCGGAGGAGGCGCTGGGCCTCGACGGGGCCAACCCCGCGGCCGCCCACCAGGCGGGGCTCTCGGCCTGGGCGGGCAGGGATTATGCCGCCGCCTTCGCCTATTTCGAGCGTGCCGCCCGCTCCGACCGCGCCGCCTCCGCCCTGCGCGCCTCCGCCGCCTATTGGGCAGCCCGCGCCGCCGTCCGCGCCCGCCGCCCGGCCCAATACGCCCCCTGGATGCTGCTGGCCGCGCAGGAGACGCGCACCTTCCATGGCATGATCGCCCGCCGCGCGCTGGGCCTGCCGCCCGCCCTGGCCTGGGAGCGCGACGTGGAGGATGGCGGCACCGCCGCCCTTCTCGCCGCCGCCGTGGCCGAGACCGCGGGCGGCTGGCGGGCATTGGCCTTGTTGCAGATCGGCCAGCATGAGCGCGCGGAGGCGGAACTGCGCCTGCTGCACCGCCGCGCCCGCAACAATCCGCGCATGCTGCAGGGCATCCTGGCCGTGAGCCAGCGCGCGGGCTTCACGGAGCTGGCCTCCCTCGCCGCCGAGGATTTGCCGAGCGAGGGCAGCCTGGCGCGGGATTCGGCGCGCTACCCCTTGCCCACCCTCATGCCGCCCTCGGGCTTTCGCCTCGACCCCTCGCTGCTCTACGCGCTGGCCTTGCAGGAAAGCCGCTTCAACCCGAACGCCGTCTCGCGCGCCGGGGCGCGGGGGCTGCTGCAGATCATGCCGGCCACCGCCAGCTATGTGGCGGGCGACCCCTCGCTGCGCCGCGGCGCCGGGGTGCGGCGCCTGCACGACCCGGCCTTCTCGCTCGAGATCGGGCAGCGCTACCTCCATTACCTGGCGGGGCAGCAGGCGGTGGGCGGCGACCTGATCCGCCTGCTGGCCGCCTACAATGCGGGGCCCGGGAACCTGTCGCGCTGGCTGGGCTCCATTCCCCATTCCGACGACCCGATGCTCTTCATCGAGAGCATCCCCGTGGCCGAGACCCGCGCCTTCGTCCGCCGCGTGCTGACCTTCTCCTGGATCTATGCGAGCCGGCTGGACCTGCCCGCGCCCAGCCTGGACGCCCTGGCCGCCGGCGAGTTTCCACGCTTCTCCGGCGCCGAGGAGGTCACGGCGATGTTGCGCGAGCGCCCGCGCCTCGCCAACTAGGGCCCATGCCCATTGATCCGAACGGCACCTTCGTGCCGGTGAACATCGCCATCCTGACGGTCTCCGACACGCGGGACCTCGCCTCCGACCGCTCGGGCGACACGCTCGCCGCGCGGATCGAGGCCTCGGGCCACAAGCTCGTGGACCGCGCCCTGCTGCGCGACGAGGCGGACCTCATCGCCGGGAAGCTGCGCGACTGGATCGCGGACCCGCAGGTGGATTGCGTCATCACCACCGGCGGCACCGGCATCACCGGCCGCGACGTGACGCCCGAGGCCTTCGCCCGTGTCCTGGAGAAGGAGATCACCGGCTTCGGCGAGCTCTTCCGGATGCTGAGCTACCAGAAGATCGGCACCTCTACCATGCAGTCGCGCGCCATCGGCGGCGTGGCCGGCGGCACTTACCTTTTTGCGCTGCCCGGCAGCACGGGCGCGGTGAAGGATGCCTGGGACGATATCCTGGTCTGGCAGCTGGATGCGCGGCACCGCCCCTGCAACCTGGTGGAGCTGATGCCGCGCCTGAAGGAGCATCTGGCTCCCGGCTGATCCACGCCCCTGGCCATTCGCCAGGGGCGGTCAAAGGCTAGCCCTCGAACACGGCGGCCAGCTCGCCCAGGAGCTTGCGCTCCACGGCCGAGACGCGGTTGCCCAGGCCCAGGAAGCCGCCGGCCGCATCGGCCACGGCCTCGGCCTGGCCCACCACCACGTCGCGCAGGGCATGGCGCTGGTCGAGCGGCATGTCGGCCACCAGGGCATGGGCATAGGCCTTCCAGGCCGCCAGCAGCCCGGGGCCCGGCGGCTGGGCCAGCCATTGTTCCAGCAGCTTGTGCCCCACATCGCCGGCCTTCAGCCCGGCCTTGTGCGCGCCGGAGAGGACCGCGCTGCGCTCCTCCGATGACAGGGTGCCGTCGGCCCAGGCCACGACCACCAGCGGCGCCAGCGCGAAGGCGGCGAAGGTCTGGGCGCCGATGCCCAGCCCCGCCAGCCGTTCCAGCACCGCGGCGTCATTGATGCCGGAGGCCGCGGCCAGGGCCGCATGCGTGCCCTGCGCCGGGTCGCTCTCGCGCAGCTGGCGCAGCAGGGCCTCGTTGTGGCGGGCGAAGAAGGCCTCTTCCAGGGCCGCGCGCCGATCCTCGAAAATCCGTTCCGACATGGTGTCCTCACGCTGCGTGGCGCCGCGCCCTGGATGGGCGCGGCCCGCTTCGGCGTGAACATGCCATGTTGCGGCGCGGGATTACACCACCCCCGACCAATCCGCCGGCGCGAAACGGTAGCCCTGCCCGTCGCGCACCATCATCCCATTGGAAGGGAAGGGGAAATGGTAGCCCGTCACGCGCATCCGCTCGCTGGAGACGCGGTCCATGATGCGGCGGCGGGTGGCCGCGGCGGCGTCGCCATCCATGTCGAAGACGATCTGCCAGTCCGGGCGGCGGGCGTTCACCTCGGGCCGGTTGGTGAGGTCCGCCAGGAACATCATCTGCGCGTCGCCATCCGCCACGTGATAGAGCGTGTGCCCCGGCGTATGGCCATGGGCCGCGACGGCGCGGATGCCGGGCAGCACCTCGGCATTGTCCTCCACCTGGCGGATGCGGGCGCGGTAGGGGGCGAAGCGGCGGGCGGTGTTGGCGAAGGTGCCACGCTGGCCCTCCGGCGCGCGGGAGGCATTGCCCTCATCCGTCCAGAAGGCCCATTCGGCGGCGGGCACCACCACCTCGGCATTGGGGAAGACGGCCTCGTTCTGCGCGGTGGTCAGGCCGGTGATGTGGTCGCCATGGAAGTGGCTGACCACGACGGCATTCACCCGGGCGGGGTCGAGGCCGGCCGCGCGCATGTTGGCCGCCATCATCCCCGCGGTGGGGGCCATCTGCCCGCCCGTGCCCGAATCGAAGACGACGAGGCCGCGCGGGGTTTCCACGAAGGTGATGGTGAAGGGGACGGTCAGCGTGTCCTGCGGCATCCCCTGCTCGGCCAGCAGGGCCTGGACCTCGGCCGCGGGGGCGTTGCGGACGAAGCCCTCGACCGGGCGGCGGAAGAAGCCGTCATGCACGGTGGTGACGGTGAAGCCGCCCACCTTGAAGCGGTAGAAGCCGGGCGCCTGAGTGGCGGTGGGCCCTGGGGCCGAGGCCGGTGCCTGGGCCGCGGCCGGCAGGGCCAGTGCCGTGGCGAAGGCGGCCGAGCCGGCGAAGAGGGTGCGACGTTCTGCACGCATGAAGACGGTTCCCTGTCTTTCCTGGGTGGAAAGGATATGGGCGGCAAATTGCCTTCGGACAGGGGGAAAGCTGCCGCCTGGACGCGGAGGGCCATGATGGCAATATGGATGAACATGACGCGCCTGAGACCACTTGTGGACCTGTCCATTCGGCGTGGCTGCGCCTTCGCGACCTTGGCCATCGTGCTGGTGGTCGGCTCCCTCATGTTTGACCCGGTGCTGGCGCTCCGGGTGGGTGGCGCGGCGTCCACGCTGGTGGCCATGGCCCTCTTCGTCGCGGCCTGGCGGGTGCCGCGGCGCGATGTGCGCGACACCGAGATTTACGGCCTGCTTCGCAGCGCCAACCCGCCGCTGGCCTATCTCTCCGAGCCCGGCACTAAGGCGCAGATCGCGGCCGTGCTGCGCGAGCGGCTGCTGTGGCATGCCGAGCGCGCCCTCTACGTGCCGCTGGTGTTCTGGGGCCTGGCGCTGGTCCTGACCCTGGTCACCTGAGGCCCCGCGCGGCCTAGGCCGCGTCGAGCAGGGCCGGGAGAAGCGCCGCGTCGGGGTCCTCCGGCGAGAGCGGGTCGCGCGGCAGCACGCGGTGGCGCAGCACCATGGCGGCCAGCGCCGCGCGGTTCGCATCGCCCGTCCGCGCCGCCTCCCAGTTCATCGCGGCCGCGCTGGTAAGGTGATACAGCGCGCCGGCCGCCGCCCTCGCCAGCGCCTCGTCCCCGCCCGCGCGTTCGGCCAGGGCCGTGGCGCGCCCCCAGGCCTCGGCCGCGCCTTGCAGCGGTGCCTCGGCCAGCAGCCCGGCCAGATGGGCGGAGAGGGCGTCTAGCGACCCCTCGCGCTTGGCCGCCCGCAGCACGTCGAGGGCGACGATGTTGCTCGTGCCCTCCCAGATGCTGCCCAGATGCGCGTCGCGCAGCAGCTTGGCCTCAGGCCATTCCTCGATGTAGCCGCAGCCGCCGCGCACCTCCATGGCATCGCCGGTCACGGCGCGGGCGTCGCGGCAGGCGCGGTATTTCAGCAACGGCGTCAGGATGCGCAGCAGGGGGCGCGCGGCTTCCTCGCCGGCATCGCTGCGGCGCAGCGCCTCGGCGGTCTGGAAGACCATGGTGCGGGCCTGCTCCGCGCGCATCAGCATCTTCGCCAACTGCCGGCGCATCAGCGGCATCTCGATGAGGCGCCGGCCGAAGGCCTGGCGGTTGCGGGCGACGTGCAGCGCCTCGGCCACCGCGCGGCGCATCATGCCCGCCGCGCGGACGCCGTTCGACAGGCGCGAGTTGTTGACCATGTCGGCCATCTGCTTGAAGCCCGCTTCCGGGTCCCCGATGAGCCAGGCGCGCGCGCCTTCCATCCGCACCTCGCCACTCGCCATGCTGCGCGTGCCGAGCTTGTCTTTGAGGCGGACGATGCGGAGGCTGTTCGGCGTGCCATCGGGCAGGGTGCGCGGCAGCAGGAAGAGGCCCACCCCCTTCAGCCCCGGCGGCCCCCCCTCGATCCGCGCCAGCACCAGGGCCAGCTCCGCATCGGGGTTGGAGCAGAACCACTTGTCGCCATGCAGCGCATGGGTGCCGTCATTGCGCGGGGCGGCCGTGACGGCGGTGTTGGCGATGTCGCTGCCGGCACCCTGCTCGGTCATGAACATCGCGCCCTGGTGCAGCGCGTCCATGTCCTGGCTGGTCAGCAGCGGCAAATAGCGTTCCAACAGCTCCGGCTGGCCGTAGCGGCGCAGCGTGCGCGCCAGGCTGTCCGTCATGGAGAGCGGGCAGAGCAGCCCGAATTCCGCCTGGGCGAACAGGAAGGTCAGCGCGTATTTCGCGGCCGGCGGCAGGGGCGTGGGCCAGCCGAAGACGCCCGCGCGGTGGCTCATCGCCGCCAGGCCGAATTCGCCGAAGGCCAGGCGCTCCATCTCGCGATAGGCGGGGTGGTACTCGATATGCTGCGCGTCCTCGCCGCGGCGGCTGCGATGATGCAGTTCGGGCGGGTTGCGGTCGGCGGTGGCGGAGAGCGCATCCAGCGCGCCCCCGGCCAGGGCGCCGAGCTGGTCCAGGCGCGGTTCCAGCACCGCGCGCAGGTCGGCGGGCAGATAGAGCGGCAGCAGCCGCGCGAAGGCCGGGTCGGCGCGGTACAGGTTGGTGCCGGCCGAATCCGGCACCGCCTCGGGGCCGATCGGCGCGCGGGCGATCGAGGTGATGTGCATGGCGCCCTCCTGGATTGGTTGGCGGCATGGTGCGCCCTTGGTGGTGGCTCGCCAAGCCCGGGAGGGTGGGTGGTCCGGGGCCGCACCCCGTGCAAGGCTGGCGCAGCCATGCCGCATTTGCCCTCCTTGCCCCGATGACGTCGCGCCCTGCCGGGCTCGGCGCCGCGTTGGCGGTCACGGGCCTCGCGCAGTCGCTCGCCACGCTGGCGGTCTTCGCGCTGCCCGTGCTGGTGGCGCAGGCCGCGCCGGATTTCGGCGTGGGGGTGGCGTTGATCGGCTACCAGGTGGGCCTGGTCTATGTCTTCGCGGCGCTGACCTCGGCGCGCGGGGGTGCGGTGCTGTGGCGGATGGGGCCGCTGCGCACGACGCAGATCGCGCTGGTCCTGGCCGGCTGCGGCGCGGCGCTGCTGGCGAGTGCCAGCCCTTGGCTCGCCATTCCCGCCTCGGCGCTGCTGGGCGGTGCCTATGGGCTGACCAACCCGGCCGCGTCGCAACTGCTGGGGCGGCTGGCGCCGGCCTCGCGCCGGAACCTGGTCTTCGCGGTGAAGCAGATGGGCGTGCCGCTGGGCGTCGCGCTGGGGGGTGTGATCCTGCCGCGCGTGGCCGAGGCTGCGGGCTGGCGCGTGGGGCTGCTGGGGGCCGGGGCGGTGCTGGTGCTGCTGGCGCTGGCCATCCAGCCGCTCCGTGCGGGCTGGGATGCGGGGCATGGCGCAGCGTCCGCCGCACTCGCCCGCTTCCGCCTGCGCGATGCGCCGGCGCTGCGCGCACTGGCGGTGACGGGCGGCGCCTATGCGCTGGTCCAGATCGCACTCGGCGCGCACATGGTGGCGATGCTGGTGCTGGATTTCGGCTGGGACCCGGTCTCGGCCGGGCTGATGGTGGGGCTCTCACAGGCGGTGGGGGCGTTCTCGCGCATCGGCTGGGCCATGCTGGCCGATGCCTGGCAGGGCGGGCTGCGCGTGCTGGTGCTGATCGGCCTGCTGGCCACGCTGTTCTTCGCGCTGCTGCCTCTGGCGCCGGGGGTGGCCACCTGGAAGATCGTGCTGCTGTTCGTTCTGCTGGGCGCGACCTCGACCGGTTGGAACGGCGTGCTCGTCGCGGAATCGGTGCGGCTGGCGCCGGAGGGTGCGCAGGGGGCGGCCTCGGGCGCCGTGCTGTCACTGACCTTCACCGGCGCGGTGGTCGGGCCCACCGCGCTGGCGCTGCGGAGCACCGCCATGGGCGGCTACACCACGGCCTTCGCGCTGGCGGGGGTGCTGTCCCTCATGGGCGCGGGGGTGGCCTGGTGGTCGCGCCGCTTCGCGACAACTGGTCAGGCCGCGCGGCCTGGGGGATGATCCGCGCAAATGTGTTGAGGAACGCCCCGATGTCGCACGCCAGGCCCGGCCAGATGGCCCTTATTGCCTTCTTGCAGGCGCAGAACTGCTCGAACTACCCAGGCTCCTGGCGGCATCCGGCCACGATGCAGGACTACCTCAGCCCCGAATACTACCAGCGCATCGCCCGCACGCTGGAGGCGGGGCGTTTCCACATGGCCTTCTTCGACGACCGGCTCGCCCTGCCGGACATCCTGAACCACGACCATGGCGAGGCGGTGCGGCATGGCATCCGCGTGGTGAAGCTCGACCTCGTTTCCATCCTGACGGCGATGGGGCTGGCGACGACGCGGCTTGGCCTGGGCGCCACCTATTCCACCACCTATTATGAACCCTTCCATGTGGCGCGCGTCTTCGCCACGCTCGACCACATGCTGGGCGGGCGCGTGGCGTGGAACGTTGTCACCTCGCTGAACGACAGCGAGGCGCACAACATGGGCGCCACCACGCATCTGGAGCACGACCTGCGCTATGACCGCGCGGATGAGTTCCTGGAGGTGGTGCTGTCGCACTGGGACAGCTGGGCCGATGACGCCATCGTGCAGGACCGCGAGAGCGGCATCTTCGCGGACCCCGCGAAGGTCAGGCGGCTGGACCATGTGGGGAAGTACTTCCGCTCGCGCGGGCCCTTCACCGTCCCGCGCACGCCGCAGGGAAGGCCGGTGCTGATCCAGGCGGGGCAGAGCGGGCGCGGGCAGGCTTTCGCGGCGCAATGGGGTGACCTCGTCTTCGTCATCTCGCCCGATATCGCCGCCGCGCAGCGTTCCTATGCCAGCTTCAAGGACCAGGTGGCGAGGTCGGGCCGCGACCCGGCCAGCGTGCGCCTCTGCCCGGCCGTCTATTGCGTGGTGGGTGAGACGGAGCAGGCGGCGGCCGAGAAGCGCGCGCTGATCGAGGGGCTGGCCAAGCCCATTGACGGCCTCGCGCTGCTGTCGGAGGTGCTGAACTACGACTTCGGCTCGAAGGGCATGGACGAGGCCTTCACCGACGCGGAGCTGGCCGGCATCAAGGGCCTGCAGGCGTTGCGCGACCGCGTGGTGCGGGTCAGCGGCAAGACGAACCCGACCCTGCGCGACTTCGTGGAGATCAGCCGGCGCGGCACCATCCACGAATTCACCTGCTTCAGCGGCACGCCGACCCAGGTGGCCGACCAGATGCAGGCATGGTTCGAGGGTGGGGCCTGCGATGGCTTCGTGCTGGCCGCCACCCACATGCCGGGCAGCTACGAGGATTTCGTACGGCTGGTGGTGCCGGAACTGCAAAGGCGCGGCCTGTTCCGGCGCGAGTTCGACGGCATCACGCTGCGCGAAAACCTCGGCCTGCCTCGCGCGGAGCCCTTCGACTGGCGGCGCTGATCAGGCGGGTTGCGGCTGGCGCGCGGGCAGCGCCAGCGTGACCAGCCAGCAGATGACGAGCATGGCCGCGGCACCCAGCAGGCAGGCCACCAGGCCGCCCGCCATATAGAGCAGCCCTGACAGCAGCGTGCCCATGAACCGCCCCGCGGCATTGGCGGCGTAGTAGAAGCCCACATCCTCGGCCGCCTTCTCGCTGCCCGCATAGGCCAGCACGAGATAGGAATGCACCGAGGAATTCACGGCAAACAGCACGCCGAAGACGCACAGGCCAATGGGCACGAAGAGGTCGGCGCGCGGCACGCCCCCCAGCATCATCGCGGCCAGGATGGCCGGCACCAGCGCCAGCGCCAGCGACCATGTCCGCGCGGCCGGCACTTCGGTGGAGAGCCCGTCGGCGCTGCGTCGGACCACGGCCGGGGCCGCCGCCTGGATGATGCCGTAGCCGATGGTCCAGACCGCGAGGAACCCGCCCACCATCGTGAAGGTCCAGCCGCTGGCGTAGAGGAACACCGGAAGCCCCACCACGAACCACACGTCGCGCGCCCCGAAGAGAAACACGCGCGCGGCGGCCAGCAGGTTCACGCCCGCATTCTTCGCGAACAACTCCTTCGCGGATTTCGAGGCGCGCGCCTTGCCCATCATCGGCGGCAGGCTGAGCAGCACGAAGGCCAGCACCAGCAGCAGCGCCGCCGCCATGGCCCAGAGCGCGCCGCTGAAGCCCAGCGCTTCCAGCAGCAGCCCGCCCAGGAAGAAGCCCAGGCCCTTCATGGCGTTCTTGCTGCCGGTGAAGAAGGCGACCCATCGGAAGAGCTGGCTTTCGCCGCCCTCGCGCCGCGCTTCGTCATGGGTGATTTTGATGGCGGACTTGCTGGCCGTCTTGGTCAGATCCTTCGCCACGCCGCAGACGCCCTGCGCCAGCACCACCCAGGCCACGGACAAGGCCGCGCCCCAGGAGGGTGACACCGCCGAGAGAAGCAGGAACCCCGAAACCTGCGCCGACAATCCCACCGCCAGCATCCGCGCGATGCCGAAGCGCGTGGCGAGCCAGCCACCGATGAGGTTCGCCACCACCCCCGCCGCCTCATAGAGCAGGAACAGGAAGGCTAGCGTGAAGGGCGAATAGCCCAGCTGGAAGAAATGCAGCAGCACCAGCATCCGCAAGGCGCCATCCGTCAGGGTGAAGCCCCAATAGGCGGCGGTGACGGTGGCGTAGTTCCTCACAGGCCCACGCGCTCCATGTGGCAGGCCAGGTCCACCATGCGGCAGGCATAGCCCATCTCGTTGTCGTACCAGGCATAGACCTTCAGCAGCGTGCCGTCGGTGACCATGGTGGAGAGCGCGTCCACGGTGCCGCTGCGCGTGTCGCGGGCGTAGTCGGCGCTGACCAGGGGCCGCGTCTCATAGCCCAGGATGCCGGCGAGCGGCCCGGCGGCGGCCTCGGCGAAGAGGGCGTTCACCTCCTCCACCGTGACCTCGCGGCGCATCTCGAACACGCAGTCGGTCAGCGACGCATTCAGCACCGGCGCGCGCACGGCGTGGCCGTTCAGCTTGCCCTTCAGCTCCGGATAGATCAGCGCGATGGCGGTGGCGCTGCCCGTGGTGGTGGGCTGGAGCGACAGCATCGCACTCCGCGCGCGGCGCAGATCCTTGTGCGGCGCGTCCACCACGACGTTGGTGTTGGTCGGGTCATGGATGGTGGTGATCTGCCCATGGCGGATGCCGATGGCCTCATGCACCACCTTCACCACGGGGGCGAGGCAGTTGGTGGTGCAGGAGGCGGCCGTCACGATGGGGTGCCGCGCGGGGTCGTAGAGGTGCTCGTTCACCCCCACCACCACGTTCAGCACGCTGTCGAACTTCACGGGTGCGGCCACGACCACGCGCTTGGCGCCGCGGTCGAGATGGCCCTGGAGGGTCTCGGGGCTGAGGAACTTGCCGGTGCATTCCAGCACGACGTCCACGCCCAGGTCGCCCCAGGGGATGTCGCCAGGCTTGCCATGTTCGGAGAAGGTCATGCGGCGATCGTTGATGCGGACCGCGCCATCCTCGGCCGCGAAATCGGCGCGCCAGCGGCCCTGCACACTGTCGAATTCCAGCAGATGCGCGGTGGCGGCGACGCCGCCCTTCACCTCGTTCAGATACACCACCTCCAGGCGGTTGCCCGCGCGCGGGTCGCTGTTCTGGCGCTCGGCCGCACCCAGCGCGGCGCGCAGCGCGAGCCGCCCGATGCGGCCCATGCCATTGATGCCGACCTTCACGCGCGGGCTCCCGCCGGATGCGCCAGCTCATCCAGCCTTGCCTTCAGCGCGATGCGGTCGAGCGCCGCAATGGGCAGGCTCGTGAAGATGCCGATGCGCCGGTGCAGCCCGGCATAGAGCTCGTTCAGCAGCGTGGCGCGTTCGGCCGCGTTGCCGCTGAACTTCGCGGGGTCGGGTAGGGGCCAGGCGGCGGTGATCATGGTCTCGCCGAAATCGGGGCAGGACTGGCCGGCCAGGATGTCGCAGAGGGTAATGACGAAATCCATCCGCGGCGCGTCAGGCTCCATGAACAGGTTCCAGGACTTGCTGGACAGGCCCGATACGTCATGGCCCAGCGCGCTGAGTTGCGCGACCACCTCGGGCATGGGCCCCTCGGGCGAGGGCTCGGAGCCGGCGGAGAAGGCGCGGAAGCGGCCCTCGCCCAGCTTGTTGAGGATGGCCTCCGCCATAATGGAGCGCGCGGAGTTGCGGCTGCACAGGAAAAGCACGTTGAAGGCGGGCATGGCCGTCCCTTTCGCGGCGGTGGGGAGAAGCGTGGCGAGGTCACCGCAGCGCGCGGGCTCGCCGTCGCAGCAGGCTTCCGCGACGAAGGCCAGCAATTCGCGCAGCGCCGCGACCTGCGCCGCATAGACCAGGCTGCGCCCGATGCGGGTGGGGCGGATCAGCCCCGCCTGTTCCAGCGCGCGCAGGTGAAAGGAGAGGGTGGAGGGCGTGGCGCCCAGCGCGGCCGCGATCTCACCCGCCGCAAGCCCGGTCGGCCCGCGCCCCAGCAGCAGGCGCATCAGTTCCAGCCTTGTGGTCTGGCCCAGCGCGGTGAAGCCCAGCGCGGCGCGTTCACTGTCCATGGCACGGGGTGTAGCACCCCGCGCCGTGCCTCAGTTTGATATTTCGATGACAGTCAAATAATGGCGTGCCGCACCCGTGCCGAAAGCCATTCGCTGACGGCCACCATGCCCAGGATCAGGAGGAAGATCATCGTCACCTGCGGCCAGGCCAGCGTGTTGATGGAGGCCTCGAGCTGCATGCCGATGCCCCCCGCGCCCACGAGGCCCAGGACCGTCGCCTCGCGGATATTGATGTCCCAGCGGAAGACGCTGATGCCCGCGAAGGCCGGCATCACCTGCGGCACCATCCCCCAGGCCAGCACCTGCGGGTTGCTGGCGCCCGAGGCGCGCAGGGCCTCGACCTGGCTGGGGTCGATCTCCTCGATCGCCTCGTAGAGCAGCTTCGCGATGAAGCCGATGGAGCGCAGCGCGATGGCAAGGATGCCCGCCAGCACGCCCGGCCCCAGGATGATGACCAGGATCAGCGCCCAGATCAGCGAGTTGATGGAGCGGCTGGCCACGATGATGAACAGCACCACCGGCCGCACGAACAGCACGGAGGGCGTGGTGTTGTGCGCCGCCAGGAAGGCCAGCGGCACGCCGATGACGATCGCCAGCAGCGTGCCGAGTGTGGCGATGTTGATCGTGTCCCAGAGCGGCTTCCACAGCTGCTCCGCATAGGACCAGCGCGGCGGGAACATGCGCGACACCAGGTCCGCGCCCTGCGTCGGCGCATCCCAGACGAAGGCCCAGATGGTGCGGTCCGAGATGAACTGGAAGCAGGCCACGGCCAAGGCGACGCCAGCCAGCCAGCCCGTCCAGACCAGCATGTCCTGCGCCGTGGTGCGGCGCTTCCATTCGGGCATTCCGCCCGCGCGTTCGAGGATGGGCATCCTATTGCACCTTCCGGCGGATCCAGCCGCTCGTGTATTCGCACACCAGCACGATCGCGATGATGATGAGCAGCACGGCGGCCGCTGTGTCGAACTCATAGCGGTCGAAGGCGGTGTTCAGCGTGTCGCCGATGCCGCCCGCGCCCACGAGGCCCAGCACGGCGCTCTCACGGAAATTGATGTCGAGGCGATAGGCCGAAAGCCCGATCAGCCGCGGCTTCACCTGCGGCAGCACGCTCCAGGCGATCCAGGAGAACCAGCCCGCGCCGGTGGCGCGTACGGCCTCGGCCTGGGCGCGCTCGATGTCCTCGATGTCCTCCGCCAGCAGCTTCGCCATGAAGCCCACGGTCGCGAAGGTCAGCGTCAGCATGCCCGCCAGCGGTCCGAAGCCCACCATGGCCACGAAGACGATGGCGATGATGATCTCCTGGAAGGTGCGGCTGACGGCGATGATGCCGCGGCAGAACAGGTAGATCGGCAACGGGGCCAGGTTGCGCGAGGCGCCCAGCGCCACGGGAATGGACAGCGCGATGCCGAGTGCGGTCGAGACCACCGTCATCGTCAGGCTTTCCATCAGCCCTTCGAAGATGTCGTCGCCCTTGCTCACGAAATCGGGCGGGAAGAAGCCGCCCAGGAAGCCGGCGGCGCGGCCCATGCCCTCGGCCGCGCGCGCCCAGTTCACCTCGACGGTGGCCACACCCAGCACGACATAGGCCAGCGCGCCGAGATAGACGGCGTAGCGCAGCAGCGGGCTCGAGATCAGCGGCGGCGGGCGCCAGGCGCGGGCGGCGGCCGCCGCGTCGAAAGCGGTGGCGCTCACGCCACGGGCTCCGCCACGCTGTCCTCCGCCTCGATGCGGCGGATGGTGCGCGACCAGTCCTCCTCGCCATAGATGGCGGTCAGTGCCGCCGCGTCCAGCGTCTCCGGGGTGCCGTCGAAGACGATGCGGCCGGCGCGCAGCCCCACGATGCGGCGCGCGAATTCCTGCGCAAGCGCCACGTCATGGATGTTGATGATGGCGGCGAGGCCGCGTTCCTCGCACAGCTCCACGATCAGCCGCATGATCTGCCGGCTGGTCTTGGGGTCAAGGCTGGCGGTGGGCTCGTCCACCAGCAGCAGGGCCGGGTCCTGCATCAGCGCGCGCACGATGCCCACGCGCTGCCGCTGCCCGCCCGAGAGCGCATCGGCCCGCTTGTCGGCCATGTGCGCGAGGCCCACGCGGGCCAGCAGGCGGAAGGCCTCCTCCACGTCACGGCGGGGGAAGCGGCGGAACCAGGAGGCCCAGAAGCCGGTGTAGCCGAGGCGGCCGGAGAGCACGTTCTCCATCACCGTCAGCCGTTCCACCAGCGCGTACTCCTGGAAGATCATGCCCATGCGCCGCCGCGCGCGCCGCAGCGCCGCGCGGCCGAGCGTGGTCAGCTCCGCCCCGTCCAGCACCACCTGGCCGGAGGTCGGCTCCACCAGCCGGTTCACGCAGCGGATCAGGGTGGACTTGCCCGCGCCCGAGGGGCCGATCAGCGCCATCACCTGGCCCGGCGGCACGGCGAGGCTGACCTCGTTCAGCGCGAGGTCGCCGGTGGCGTAGCGCTTGGTCAGGCCGGTGATGGCGAGGAGGGGAGGGGCGTTCTCGGGCATGGCGGAATCCAGTCAAAGGAAAGCCGCCGCCCGGCGCCTGTTCGGGCGCGGGCGGCGGCGGCAGGTTCGGCCGTTCAGCGGCAGGCGTAGGAGACGTTCATCGCCGCGTCGATCTGGCGGATCACCTCCCAGTGCTGGCGGTAGGTGATGGGAATGAACACCTCCTGCGGCGGCTGCGCCGAGGCGAACTCGCGCTGCAGCCCCGTGCCTTCCCAGTTGAAGTTGAAGAAGGCGCCGCGGATGCGCTCGGCCAGCTGCGGGTTCAGGTTGTGCGCGTGGCCATAGCCCGTCGTGGGGAAGGAGGCGCTGCGGTAGATGGTGCGGATGCGCGCGGGGTCCACGGCATTGCGCGCCACCATGCGCGTCATCACGGAGTTCGCGATGGCCGCCGCGTCATAGTCGCGGTTGGCGACACCCAGGATGGAGTTGTCGTGCCGGCCCGAGAAGGCCGTGCGGAAGTCGCGATCGGCCACCAGGTTGAACTGGCTTTCCAGCAGCGCCGACGGCGCCTTGAAGCCGGAGTTGGAGGTCTGCGAGGTGAAGGCGACCAGGCGGCCGCGCAGGTCTTCCATCCGCTGGATGGGGCCTTCGGCCTGGACGATGATCTCCATCTCATAGCCGAAGCGGCCATCGCGCGCGGCCATCATCGCGAAGGGCACGAAGCCCGCGCAGTTCACGGCCAGCGGGTTGGAGCCGGTGTTGAAGCCGGCCACATGCAGGCGGCCCGCGCGCATCGCCTCGATCTGGGCAGCGTTGGACTGCACGGCGAAGAACTGGACGCGGCGGCCCGTCTCGCGCGCCAGATGGTCCAGGAATTCCTGCCACACGCGGCGATAGACGGCGGGGTCCTCGACCGGGGTATAGGCGAAGACCAGCGTCTGCGGGTCCACGAGGTCACGCGGGTTGGTCGGCGCATCGGCCACCAGGTCGCCGTCGCGGTCGCAGAAGCGCGCGTCGAGCGCGCCGCGCGGGCAATCTTGCGTCTGCGCGGCGGCGGGGAGGGAGAAGCCGGCCGCGACCAGCGCGGCGGCGGCGAACATGCGGCGGAGCAACATCAGACCTCCTGGGGAATTGTCCGGTCGGCGATTAGCCGAACATCCCCAGGGGCGTCTGTTTCACTTCGGTGAAATCATGTCCGGGCGTTCACCCGGCGTTGATCTCAGCCGAGGAAGCACTCCTTGTGCTGGCGCGGCACGAAGCGGCCGGTGCCGGGCTTGGCGAGCACGGTCTTGCCGTCCCAGATGCGGCCGCCGCGCAGATAGGTGGAGGCCACGCGCGCCGTCATCTCCATCCCTTCGTAGGGCGACCAGCGGGCGTCCTCGCGGTCCTGGATGGTGGCGGGGTCGAAGGGGAAGCGGCCGCGCTCCATCACCACCAGGTCCGCGTCGCAACCGATGCGGATGGCGCCCTTCTTGGGGAAGAGCCCGTGGAAGCGCGCGGGGCGCTCGGCGCAGAGGCTCGCCATGTGGGTCAGCGGCAGGCCGCGCTTCTCCAGCAGGGTGAACATCAGCGGCGCGAAGGACTGCATGCCGGTGAGCCCCGCGCCCACGGTGAAGATGTCACCGGTGTAGACCTTGCGGTCACGCGGCCAGGGCGCGTGGTCGGTGGAGACATAGGCCATCTTGCCGGCCTCCAGCGCCGCCCACATGCGCTCCACCTCCTCGGCGCTGCGGAAGGGCGGGTTGCACTTGCCGAAGCCTTCGAGGCGGATGATGTCCTCCTCGGTCATGCAGAGATACTGGATGCAGGCCTCGCCCGAGGTGCGGGCGCCCTGCTTGCGGAAGATTTCCGCCAGGTCGAAGCCGCGCGCCAGCGAGGAGTGCGCGATGTGGACGTGGCAGCCCGTCTCCAGCGCCATCTCGAAGATCTCGAGGTCCGCCATGGTCTCGCACAGCGGCGGGCGGGTGCGGCAATGCATGATGGGATGCGTCTCGCCGGCGGCCTTGGCCTGCTCGGTCAGGCGCACCACCAGCTCCTGATCCTCATTGTGGATCGCGACCATGAGGTTGGATTTCGCGATCTCGCTGAAGGCGCGCAGCATGGTCGGGTGGTCGATGCGCGGGAAGCGCACCGGGTCGTATTCATAGGTGGACAGCTTGAAGGAGCAGACGCCCCCCTCCACCAGCCCCGCGATGTCCTCGACATTCCCATCCTTCCGGATGGTGCCGTAGAGCGCCATGTCCACATGGGACAGGCGGTGCACATGCGCGATCTTGTCGCGCAGGATGGCGGCATCCGTCACCGGCGTCGGCACGTCGTAGGGCATGTCCACGCAGGTGGTGACCCCGCCGGCGGCGGCCGTCTTGGATGCGCCCTCGATGCCCGGCCAGCCGGTGGAGCTGCTGGTGTGCATGTGCCCGTCCACCAGGCCCGGGAAGACCAGCATGCCGGAATGATCCGCCGTCTCGGCCGCGGCGGGTGGCGCCCCCTGGCCGATGGCGGCGATCACCCCGCCCCGCACCGCGACATAGCCACCTTCCAGAATGCCGTCCGCCAGCACCAGATCGCCGCGGACCACCAGATCGAACGCCATTTCGGCTTGCCCCCAGAGTTGCCATGCGCGGGCCGGCCGATACACTCCGCCCGCGCGATATTTGGCAGGCTAGGCGCGGGCGGACGCATCGCCAAGCGCCAATGGTCCTGCCTTTCGGAAGGAAATGCTTGTCCATGCAGATGCATACGGTAAAGGTCCACCCCTCCAAGGCGCTGCTGCCGCGCGAGGAGCAGCTCGCCTGGAAGATCGCCGGCGTGGCCACCGACAAGGTGGCGGTGGAGAAGGCCGTCTCCGCCATGATCATCAACCGCATCATCGACAATGCGGCGGTGGCCATCGCGGCCATCAACCGCCGCCCGGTGGTTTCGGCCCGCGGCATGGCGCTGGGCCACAAGAAGAAGGAGGGCGGGGCCACCGTCTTCGGCATGCCCGCCGGCACCACCGTCAGCCCCGAATGGGCGGCCTGGGCGAACGGGACCGCGGTGCGTGAGCTGGACATGCACGACACCTTCCTGGCGGCCGACTACTCCCACCCCGGCGACAACATCCCGCCCGTGCTGGCCGTCGCCCAGGCGATGGGCCGTTCGGGCCGCGACCTGATCCGGGGCCTCGCCACCGGCTATGAGATCCACATCAACCTGGTGCGCGCCATCTGCCTGCACGAGCACAAGGTGGACCACATCGCCCACCTTTGCCCCGCGAGCGCGGCCGGCATCGGCACGCTGCTGGGCCTCAAGCAGGAGGTGATCTTCCAGTCGGTGCAGCAGGCGCTGCACACCTCCATCTCCTTCCGCCAGTCGCGCAAGGGCGAGATCAGCTCCTGGAAGGCCTATGCCCCCGCCCATGCCGGCAAGCTGGCGGTCGAGGCCGTGGACCGCTGCATGCGCGGCGAGGGCGCGCCCAGCCCCATCTATGAGGGCGAGGACAGCGTCATCGCCTGGGTGCTGGCCGGGCGCACCCAGGCCGACAGCAAGGGCCGCAAGACGGTCTATGACCCCGACTACTACCAGGTGCCGCTGCCGGCCCTGGGCGAGCCCAAGCGCGCCATCCTGGACAGCTACACCAAGGAGCACTCGGCCGAGTACCAGTCCCAGGCGCTGATCGACCTCGCCTTCCGCATGCGCGAGGACATCACGGACTGGGACAGCATCGAGAAGATCATCATCCACACCAGCCACCACACCCACTACGTGATCGGCACCGGGGCGAACGACCCGCAGAAGATGGACCCCAAGGCCAGCCGCGAGACGCTGGACCACTCCATCATGTACATCTTCGCCGTCGCCCTGCAGGACGGCAGCTGGCACCATGTGGACAGCTACGCGCCCAAGCGCGCCGGCCGCGCCGACACCGTGCGGCTGTGGCACAAGATCGAGACGCGCGAGGCGCCGGAATGGACCGAGCGCTACCACTCCAAGGACCCCGACACCCTGGCCTTCGGCGGGCGCGTGGAAATCCTGTTCAAGGACGGCACCAAGAAGGTGGATGAGCTGGGCGTGGCCAATGCCCACCCGCGCGGCGCCAAGCCCTTCGGCCGCGCGGACTACATCCGCAAGTTCCTGACACTGACGGATGGCATCATCACCCCGCGCGAGGCCAACCGCTTCATCGAGGCCGCCGAGGGCGTGCTGAGCCTGAAGGCGGGTGAGCTTTCCGCGCTGAACGTGGCCTTGCCCAAGGGGACGCTGGCGGAGAGCAAGCCGGGGATCTTCTGAGGCTCGCCCTTGGCCCGCGACCTGCGCCTTTGCGTCACCGGCCTGTCGCGGGCGGGCAAGACCGCCTTCATCACGGCGCTGGTGCATGCGCTTTGCATCGCGCCGCGCGTGCCCCAGGCCTTTCCGGCCTGGGGGGCGGCGCGGACAGGCCGCCTGGTGCATGCGCGTCCTGTACCACCACAGGGCGCGGTGCAGGCCATCGAGGCCTTTCCCTATGAGGCCAACCTCGCCGCGCTGCGTGCCGAAAGCCCGCATTGGCCGGAAGCGACCAACAGCGTCCGCGCCATCACCCTTGAACTGACGCTGGAGAGGCCGCCCGGCCTGGCGCTCGGCGCGCTGGACCGTGTGCTGCGCCGCGCCGACGCGAAGCTGCGCGAGACGCGGCGCGTCACCATCCTCGACTATCCGGGGGAATGGGCGCTGGACCTGCCCATGCTCGACCAGGATTTCGCGGCCTGGAGCCAGGCCACGCTGGCCGCCATGGGGCGCCCGCCACGCGCCGCGCTGGCCGGGCCCGCCCTGGCCGCGATCACCGCGATTGACCCCGCCCAACCCTATTCGGACGAGGCGGCGCGGGCCGGGCACCTGGCCTTCATGGAATTCCTTGAGGCGGCGCGGACCCAGGGCCGCCTCGCCCTGCTGCAACCTGGCCTGTTCCTGCGGCCCGAGAAGGTGGGTGGGCGCGCCGCCATCCTGGCGCAGGAGGAATTCCGCTTCTTCCCCCTGCCGGCCTCCACCGCCAGGCGCTCCCCCGCGGGCAGCTTCGCCGCGGTCCTGGCCCGTCGCTACGACGCCTATCGGCGTGACCATGTGCGTGGCTTCTTCGACAGTCTGCGCGGCCCCGGTACCACGCGCCAGGTGGTCCTGTTCGACCTGCTGGGCGCCCTCTCCTCCGGGGAGGAGGGCTATGCCGACGCAACCGCCGCGCTGGCCCAGGTGGCGCGGGCCATGCGGCCGCGCATGGGCCTCCTGGCGCGGTTCTTCGGCGGCGCGGTGCGCGTGCTCTATGCCGCCACCAAGGCCGACTACCTGCCCCCGCAAGGCCGGCAGCGGCTGCGCGCCCATCTCGACATGCTGCTGGGTGGCCTCGCGGGCAGCGAGGGCGGGCGCGAGCAGTCCCGCAGCCTGGCGCTCTCCGCCATCGCCGCCACGCGCGACGGCACCGACGCCGAAGGCCGCCCACTGGTGGCCGGCTGCGTGCGCGACCGCGCGACCGGCACGCTGGATTGCGGCGTGACCTTCCGCTTCCCCGCCCCGCCCGCAGGCCCGCCCACCGCGCGCGACTGGGCCGCGTGGCAGGCGGCGGGGTTGGTGGGCTTCGACTGGCCCGAATTCCTGCCCGACCCCGAATCGCTGCGCGCGCGGCACGACCTGCCGCATCTGGGCCTCGACGAGGCGCTGGACTTCCTGCTGGACGGCCATGCCTGACCCCGAAGTTTTCCGCCCCCAGACCGGGCGCGCCGAACCCCTCTCGCCGCCCGCTCCGCCCGCTCCGCCCGCTCCGCCCGCGGAGCCGGTGTTCGCACCCGAACTCGGCCATGCCGCCTTCACCCCCGCGCCGCCGGTGCCGGCCCCGTTGCCCGCCGAGCCCCCTCGCCCCGCGCGCCGAGGGCTGGGGGGTGTCGGGCTGGTGCTGGCGGGTGCCGGCACGCTCGGCTTCGCCTGGCTCGCCGAGACGCTGTGGCGCTGGCTGGGCGAGGGTGGGCCGGGCGCCTGGGTGGGCGTGGTGGGCGGCGCGCTTCTGGTGCTCGGTGTCGGGCGTATCGTGCAGCGTGAGCTCGCGGCGCTGCGCGCGCTCGACCAGGCGGAGGCCATCCGCGCCGAGCAGGTTGCCCAGGCGCGCGACATGGCGGGCATGGCGCGCAGCCTGGAGCGGCTTGCGGCCTCGCTGCTGGCCCGAGGCGCCACCGACGCCGCGGCGCTGACGCGCTGGCGCGAGGCGACCGCGGGGGCCACCGACGCCGGCCAAGTGCAGGCCGCCTTCGTGCGCGAAGTGCTGGGCCCGGTGGATGAACGCGCGCTGCGCGCCGTCGCCGAGGCCGCGCGCGGTGCCGCGGTCCTGGGCATGGTGAGCCCGACGCCGCTGGGGGATTTGCTGCTGTTCATCGGCCGCGCGGTGCTTCTGCTGCGGCGGTTGGCCGTGCTCTACGGGCTGCGGCCCGGCCGGATCGCGGAGTGGCGCCTCATGCGGCGCGTGGTGGCCGATGCCGCGCTGGTGGCGGGGGTGGACGCGGCGAGCGATGCGGTGGCCTCGGCCGGGGGGTACTGGATGGGCTTCCTGGTGGGCCGCGCGGCCGAGGCCGGCGTGACCGGCCAGCGCATGGCCCGCTTCGGCCTGCTGGCCATGACCGCCTGCCGCCCGGTGCCCTTCGACCCCGCCACATCGCCTGGGCTGCGCGACGTGCTGCGGGGCGGCTTCGCCAACTCGGCCGAAGGGGCTTCCGCCCCGGGCGGGCGGCACCTATAAGCAGGTCAGGGACCCGTAGCTCAGCTGGATAGAGCGCTGCCCTCCGAAGGCAGAGGTCGAAGGTTCGAATCCTTTCGGGTCCGCCAATTATTCAAAGGGTTAGCCGGTGGCTGACCCGGAACAAAATAGGCCGGGGTCACACCGGGGTCATGGCGGGGCGCTGTTGGCACCCCGCCCGTTCCCGGTTCGGTCTTAAGCGCCGGTGACACGGTAGACCGTGTAGGACCCGCGGCTTCCCGCGCGATTCGGGCCGACCTGCCGAATTCGCTCGGCCACCTCGACCGTGATCCCCTTCTTTTTCAGGCCGGCGAAGAAGCCGCGCACCGTGTCCTTGCCCCATCCGGTGGCTTCGCCGACCTGCGCGACCGTGGCGCCCTCCGGGCGGCGCAGCATGGCCAGCACCGCCATGAGCTTGGTGCCCTCGCGAGGGCGGGGCGGTGAACCCGGCTCGCGCATGGGGCGGCCGGGCTTGCGGGCCAGGGCGTCGCGCAGCGCCTGCATCGGCGCATCGAGCACGCCGATCATGTCGCCCTCGCGGTTCGCCTCGTCGTCCCAGGCGGCGAGGATCGCTGTGGCGGCGTCGCGCAGGCTGGCGCGCGGTGTGGCGGTGGGTGCCGCGAGGGCCTGGTCGAGCAGTGCGATCTCCTCCGTCAGGGGCGCGGCCTGGGCGGCTTCGGCGACCTTGGCGTCCTGTGTCGCGGGCTCCGCGGCGGGCGCCACCGTGGGCGCCGTGTCGGGCACGCTGCCCTCGATGCCCGAGCAGTCGGACTCGCCGGCGACCGCGTGGCCCTCGTTCGGGTCGATGCCGATCGCGCGCAGCCCCTCGTCGGTGATGCGCGCCACGA
>NZ_JAFFQY010000060.1 GCF_017311575.1 Roseococcus thiosulfatophilus | reverse complement strand
AACTGGCTACCATGAGCCGCTCGATGATTTGTTCCCAGTAGCCATTGTAATCATGTGGCATAATATTTATGCTAAAATCACGAAAAAGGCTTTTTCGGTTATCTCTGCTCAAACAAACAAAGTAGTCTGGGCGCTTCATCGCAAGGAGGCGCGTTGCCGTTCCTAGCCCGTGTCGTGCGTGCTTTCCGTCTTTGATAGGGAAAGCTCGAACAAAACGTTCAACAAATTCGGAATAATCTTCCTGTGTCACCCTTCCCTCTAG
>NZ_JAFFQY010000059.1 GCF_017311575.1 Roseococcus thiosulfatophilus | reverse complement strand
CTAGATCAGCTAGGTTACTGTACTGACAATTACTAAGGCACGGAGGAGAAATCATGAATAATATTAGATCAAAAATGGCAGATATTCTTTTTCCAGAAGGAAAAAGACGAGAAAATCGAGCAAAACGTTCACGTATTCAATTTATTCATTATACTTCAGCAGCAACGGGAATAAAAATCCTTCAAAATCGAGAGATTTGGACCCGCAACACTAGCTTAATGAATGATATAACAGAAATAGAACATTCAATTAAATATTTCGAGGATTTGG
>NZ_JAFFQY010000058.1 GCF_017311575.1 Roseococcus thiosulfatophilus | reverse complement strand
AGTTTGTGGACCTCAACAACAGCAATGACGTGGTGGTGGAGGGGAACACGCTGGCCGGCATTACCAACGAGGTGGTGCTGCGCGGGACCAGCAGCCGCTGCACCTATCTGCGCGGGTCCGTCTCCGATGCGCCGGCGGGAAACAGTAGGCTGCTGAATGTGGGGTCCGGCACGCAAAACGTCCTGAAGGATTGGGCGGAGTGGAGCGGCGCCAGCGGCAGTGTGACGATCACCACGTCATTGACGCCGCTGTTCAACCTCAGTCTTGGCACAGTATCGGTGGGCGAGCGCATCCAGGTGGCCGCGCAGGTGGTGGCCACCAAAGACACCACCGCCGCGCCCGTAAGC
>NZ_JAFFQY010000057.1 GCF_017311575.1 Roseococcus thiosulfatophilus | reverse complement strand
GGACACCTCCGGAATCCCTGGCCTGCGGCGCGCACAGGGCGCCGGATGATCGTTGGGTTGCCCCGTTCGTCGGGGGGAGCGCTGTTGCGGTGGCCTTGGCGTAGCGGTTGTGGCCTTTTGGCCCGGCTTTCGCGTCATGCGGGCACAGCTCTCCTGTCGAGCCAGCACCACCGCTTCATGTTGTAGGCCATGTTGGCGAGCGTGACGGCCGCACTCGCCCGCGCCAGGCCGATAGTGCGGATCACCAGACCCATGATCCCCTTCTGATGCGCGAAGGGATGCTCGACATGGGCACGCACCGCGGACTTGGCCGCGTTCGCCCGCGCATGGTGGCGCGGCATCGGCCGGCCCGGCGGCTTACGTCGATGG
>NZ_JAFFQY010000056.1 GCF_017311575.1 Roseococcus thiosulfatophilus | reverse complement strand
TCGCGACCGGCGCGCTCGCGGTCGAGCATGACGAGGTGGTGGTTGATCGCCTCGAACACGCCGCCATCGCGCAGCCTGACGAACCAGCGGTAGACCGTGCGCCAGGGCGGGAAACTGTCGGGCAGCAGGCGCCAGGTGCAGCCCGCCCGCAGCATGTAGAAGATGGCGTTGGCGATCTCGCGCAGCGGCCAGGCACGCCGCCGCCCGCGACCAGGCGCGCCGGGCAGCAGCGGTTCCAGGATCCGCCATTCGTCGTCCGTCAGGTCACTCGCATAGCGCAGGCCCGCGCGGCTATGCTGTCGTCGGGTGGCCGGGGTCCACATCGTGTCGTTCGTCCAAGGTGTCGCGACCCGGTCGAATCACGATGTAGCCCGGCCATCCAGCCCCAAAGGCTCATATCGAAGGTGTTTCGAGACAGCCTCT
>NZ_JAFFQY010000061.1 GCF_017311575.1 Roseococcus thiosulfatophilus | reverse complement strand
ATCTTCATCGCCAAGGAAAGCGGCGCGGCCGGCATCCAGTTCCTGCATGACCTGATATCGGTGGGGCAGACGGCCAACGCCGAAGCGTCCCTGGCCTCGACGCTCAACCTCAGTGCGATCTTCCGCGTCACAGTGCCGGGCACTCTGGTACTGGGCCTATCGGCCGCGTGCGTGGCTGGCAGTGCCAGTGTCGCCGCAGGTGGCGCGCAGATCATCGCGCACCGGTTCTAATGGGCCGGATCGCGCCGGGCTGACTTGGCCCGACGCCTGATTATCCTCGTTTTTTGGGCAATCTCTTAATCAGCGGGTCGTAGGTTCGAGCCCTACATCGCCCACCAATCCTTCCAGGACATCCAGCCAATTCTTCTGCGCGCGGTGGACATGCACCGATGCGCGGCGCGGCTGCACCTCGCGCGCCGTGATCGGACGCCTGTCAGCGAAAGCGATCGCGCGACAATTGCCGACGTTCCCTCTCGAGTTCACGCTGGCGCTCCGCCAGGCGTTGCTGGCGTTCCTCCAGGCGGCGTTGATCCTCGCGGAGGCGCCGTTCCTCCGCCCGTCGGCTCGCACCACGGTCATGGTCGAACCGCCGTCCGTCCCGGCGGTCGTAGCGTTCCGGCTCCTGCCGTGGCTCCTCGAACACCTGCGGCGCCAATTGCCGCAGCATCTGGTTCAGGTCTCGCGCCTGGGCCGGCGCGACCAGCAGGCCGAACGCCGCGAAGGTGGCGGGGAGCAGGATCTTCATGGCTTCCTCCAGGGGCGGGAAGGTGACGGACGCTGAAAACACCCAACGGATGGCGCGGCGATAGGTTTCCCGCTGGCGACCCCCGGGCGGCCATCCGCGCCGCGTCGGGCGCGGATTGTGGTGCGGCGGGGCCTGTCGCAGCATCGCGCCGCACAGGAGGAATGACACGGCATGGACATGCGACCGCTGGGACGGACGGGGCTTGAGGTCTCGGTCATCGGCTATGGCTGCGGCGCCATTGGCGGGCTGATGGTGAAGGGCAGCGCGACCGAGCAGGACCGCGCCATCGGCCGCGCGCTCGACCAGGGCATCACCTATTTCGACACGGCCAGCGCCTATGGCGACGGTGCCTCCGAGCGCAACCTGGGCCGCGCGCTGCGGGGCCTGGGCGCCAACCCCGTCATCGGCACCAAGGTCCGCATCTTTCCGGAGCAGCGCGGCGACGTGGCCGGCACCATCGCGGCCTCGCTGGAGGCCAGCCTCGCGCGGCTGGGGCGGGAGCGGGTGGACATCTTCCAGCTGCACAACCCCATCACCGCGGCGGGCGCGGCGCCGGCTTTCACCGCCGACGCCATTCTCGAACAGGCCGTGCCCGCGCTGCGGCGCCTGCAAGCCGAGGGCAAGATCGGCCATTACGGCATCACGGGCCTGGGCGACGCGTCCGCCCTGCTGCGCGTGCTGGAGGGAGGCGGCTTCGCCACCGCCCAGATGCCCTACAATCTGCTGAACCCGAGCGGTGTGGCGCCCCTTAAGGCCGGCTCCGACATGCCAGATCTCGGCGGCGTCATCGCGGGTGCCGCGGCGCTGGGCGTGGGCGTCATGGCCATCCGCGTGCTGGCCGGCGGCGCGCTGAGCGGCACCGAGGCGCGCGGGCCCATGGGCGTGCCGGCGCCGGCACCCATCGCCTCGGGCGCGGACTACGCGGCGGATGTGGCCGCCGCGCAGCGCTTCCGCCCGCTGGTGGCGGCGGGTTTCGCGGCGGATCTGGTGGAGCTGGCGCTGCGCTTCGCCGCCATGCCGCGCGAGATCAGCACCATTCTTGTCGGCAGCGGCAGCGTGGAGGAGATGGACCACGCGGTCGCGGCCATCGCGCGCGGCCCGCTGCCGCCCGAGGCCCTTGCCATGCTGGAGACCCTGTGATGCCCCGACTTTCTTCCGAGGGGCTGATCGCCCTCGTCGCCGCCATGCTGGGCCGCGTCGGCGCCGAGGCCACCGTGGCGCGCCAGGTGGCTGCCGATTTGGTGGAGGCGAACCTCCAGGGCCATGACAGTCACGGCATGCAGCTCGTGCCGCGCTATGTGGCGAATGTGGAACAGGGCCTCATCACCCCAAACGCCGGCGCGCAACAGGTGGGTGGCATGGGCGCGTTGTCGCTGTGGGATGGCGGGATGGGCTTCGGCCAGGTGGTCGGCCGCCAGGCGACGGCGGCGGGCATCGCGGCCGCGCGCGAACATGGGCTGGCAGGCTTCGGGCTGCGGAACACCCACCACCTCGGCCGCATCGGGGCCTATGCCGAGATGGCGGTGGCCGAGGGGCTGATCGGGATCTTCTTCGTGAATGCCGTCAGCGGCGTGCCCTTCGTGGCGCCCTTCGGCGGCGCGGATGGGCGGATGGGCACCAACCCCATCTGCATCGGCATCCCGAAATCCCCGCACCCCATCCTGCTGGATTTCGCGACCAGCGCCATCGCGGTCGGCAAGGTGAAGGTGGCCTTCAACGCCGGCAAGCAGGTGCCCGCCGGCGCGCTGGTGACGCATGAGGGCGAGGCCAGCACCGACCCCGCCGTGATCTACGGCCAGGGCCCGCGCGGCGCGCTGCAGCCCTTTGGCGGGCACAAGGGCTATGGGCTGGCGCTGGTCTGCGAAATCCTGGGCGGCGCGCTGACGGGCGGAGGCACCAACCAGCCCGCCACGCCCAATGACCGCGGCATCGTGAACGGGATGCTGGGCCTCCTGCTGGACCCCGCGCGGCTGGCGGAGAGCCCGGCCTTCGCCGCCGAGGTGGACGCCATCAGCGAACACGTCATGGCCAGTGCGCCGGGCCGCGTGATCCTGCCCGGCGAGCCGGAGCGGCGCGCGCGGGCCGAGCGCCTGGCGCAGGGCATCCCGCTGGATGACGTGACCTGGGGCGATCTTTCCGCGACGGCCACGCGGCTGGGGCTGCCGGAGGGGGAAATCCGGGCGGCGATGGTGGGTTAAGCCGCAGTCCCAGGCCTTCGCAGCGCCGCCGCCAGCAGCGCCCGCGTGTAGTCGTGGCGCGGCGTGTCCAGCACCGCATCACGCGGGCCTTCCTCCACGATGCGCCCGTGCTGCATCACCACGATGCGGTCCGCGATTTCTTCCACCACGCCGAGATCATGCGTCACGAAGAGGCAGGCGAAGCCGCGCCGCCTCTGCTGTTCGCGCAGCAGCCCCAGCACCTGCTTGCGCACCGTGGCATCGAGCGCGCTGACGGCCTCATCCGCCACCACGAAGGCCGGGTCGCGCACCAGGGCGCGGGCAATGGCCACGCGCTGCCGCTGCCCGCCCGAGAGCGCGTGCGGGAAGCGTGTGCCGAGGCCGCCCAGCCCCACCTCCTCCAGCAGCGCCTCGGCGCGGCGGTGGCGTTCTTCCATCGGCATGCCGCCGGGCAGGCGCAGCGGTTCGGCCACGATGTCGCGCACGCGCATGCGCGGGTCGAGCGAGGAATAGGGGTCTTGGAAGACGATCTGGCAGGCCAGGCGGAAGTCGAGCAGGGCCGGGCCGGTGCGCGCCGTGACGTCCGTGCCGCGGAACAGCAATTGCCCCCCGCTGACCGGCACCAGGTGCAGCATGGCCCGCCCCAGGGTCGTCTTGCCCGAGCCCGAGCCGCCCACCAGCGCCACCACCTCGCCCGGATGGATGGCGAGCGAGACGTTGTCCACCGCCTGGAACATCTCCGCACGCCGGAACAGGGCGCCGCGCTTGGGGTAGGTGACGGAGAGGTTGCGCGCCTCGATGAGCGGCGGCGCGGGCGGCACGGCGCGGGCGGGGCCGCGCCGGGGCAGGGCGTCCACCAAAGCGCGCGTGTAGGCCTCGCGCGGGTTGTCGAGCAGGGGCGCGGCCGGCCCTTCCTCCACCACACGCCCATGCTGCATGACCAGCGCGCGGTCGGCGTAGCGCGCGACCAGTCCGAGATCGTGCGTGATGAGCAGCAGCGCCGTGCCCTGCTCGCGCGCGAGGCCCGCCATCAGGTCCATCACCTCAGCCTGGGTCAGGCTGTCCAGCGCGGTGGTGGGTTCGTCGGCGATGAGCAGGCGTGGGCGCAGCAGCATGACCGAAGCCAGCATGATCCGCTGCCGCATGCCGCCCGAGAATTCATGCGGGTAGGCCTCAAGCCTTCGCGGCGCGTCGGTGATGCCCACGCGTTCGAGCATGGCGATGCAGGCGTTGCGCCGCTCCGCGCGGTTCAGGCGCGTGTGCAGGGCAAGGCCTTCCTCCATCTGCGCGCCGATTCGGTGGGCCGGGTTCAGCGAGGTCATCGGCTCCTGGAACACCATGCCGATGCCGGGGCCGCGCAGTTTCCGCAGGGCGGCGGAATTCGCCTCCAGCGGCGCGCCCTCGAAGCGGATCACGCCGCCATCGGGGGCGAGGCCCGGCGGCAGCAGGCCGATGACGGCGCGGGCGGTGGCGGATTTGCCGGAGCCGCTTTCGCCCACCAGCGCCAGCGCCTCGCCGGGCGCGATGCGGAAGGAAAGGCTGTCCACCACGCGGCGGCCGCCGGCGGCGATGGAGAGGCGGTCCACCTCCAGAACGGGGGTCATGCGCGGTCCCTCGGGTCGAGCAGGTCGCGCAGCGCGTCGCCCAGGAGGTTCACGCCCAGCAGGCAGGTCGCGATCATCACGCCGGGCGCGATGGAGAGGATGGGCGCGTCCTGCATGAAGGGCCGCGCGGAGGCCAGCATGTTGCCCCAGGTGGCCGCCGGCGGCGGCACGCCGAGGCCGAGGAAGGAGAGCGCGCTCTCCGACAGGATCACCCAGCCGAAGAGGGAGGTGGCCAGCACCGTCACGGGCGCCGCCGTATGCGGCAGCACATGGCGCAGCAGCGTGTAGGCCTCGGAATTGCCCAGGGCGCGCGAGGCTTCGACGAACTCCCGCTCGCGGATGGAGAGCACCGTGCCGCGCACCACGCGCGCGACCGAGGGCGCATAGGCGAGGCCCAGCGCCAGCACGATGCCCCAGCGCGACGGTCCCAGCACCGCCAGCAGCCCCAGCGCCAGCAGGATGCCCGGGAAGGCCAGCAGCGTGTCGTTGATGGCGCCCAGGATGCGGTCCGTCCAGCCGCGCAGGAAGCCGCCGGCGAGGCCGATGGCCATGCCCAGCGCCAGCGCCACCAGCACGGTGGAGGCGGCGACCGTCAGGCTGGTGACGGCGCCTTCCATCAGGCGCGAGGCGACGTCGCGGCCGAACTCATCCGTGCCCAGCCAGTAGTCGGAGGAAGGCGGCACCAGGCGGCGGCGGAGGTTGGTCCGCACCGGGTCATAGGGCGTCCAGACCAGGGCCGTGGCCGCCACGACGAAGACGAAGCCCAGCAGCGTGCCGCCGATGAGCAGGTTGGGGCGCAGCCGCATCTCAGCCCGCCGTCACGCGCGGGTCGAAGACCGGATAGAGCAGGTCCACGATCAAATTCACCACCACATAGATCACCGCGATGAAGAGCATGACGCCCTGGATGACGGGATAGTCGCGCGCGAAGATGGCCTCCACCAGCAGGCGCCCGAGGCCTGGCAGGGTGAACACCGTCTCGATGACGGCGATTCCGCCCAGCAGGCTGCCCATGATGAGGCCGATCAGCGTCAGCGTCGGCGCGAAGGCGTTGGGGAAGGCGTGGCGCGCCAGCACGCGCCATTCGGGCACGCCCTTGGCGCGGGCATGCGCGATGTAGTCCAGCCGCAGCACCTCGACGGTGGAGGCGCGCGCCATGCGGATCAGCACGCCCGTCTCGATCAGCGCCAGCGTGACCACCGGCAGCGCGATGTAGTGCAGCGCGCCCCAGAAATCCTCGGCGAAGGTGACATAGCCCACCACCGGCACCCAGCCGAGCCACAGCCCGAACACCAGCAGGAAGATCAGGCCCAGCCAGAAGGAGGGGATGGAAAGCAGGAAGGTCGCCGCCGCCACCGCCGCCACATCGCCCCAGGAATTCTGCTTCCACGCCGCCAGCATCCCCAGCGGCACCGCCAGCAGCACCGCGATGCCCACCGAGGCGAAGACGATGGCCGCCGTCACCTGGAAGCGGGCGAGGATGAGCGGCCCCACGGCCTCGCCGCTCGTGATGGAACGCCCGAGATCGCCCGCCAGCGCGCGTTCGATCCACAGCGCGAACTGCACCAGCACCGGCCGGTCCAGCCCATAGGCCAGGCGCAGATCGGCCACCGCCTCGGGCGTCGCCGCATCGCCCAGGATCACCGTCGCCGGGTCGCCGGGGATGAGGCGCATGAGGAAGAAGACGCTCGCCGCCACCAGCAGCAGGGTGGGCAGGGCGACGAGCAGGCGCTTCAGGACATAGGCGAGCACGTCAGCGCCGCGCCAGCCGGACACCCCAGGCGCGCGGCGCGTCCACCGCCCAGCTGCGGAAGCCCTGCACATGGGCGGGCGTCACCGCATTGTTCGTGGAGGAATAGAGCGCCACCACCGGCACATCCTCCATCAGCTGGCGGAACATGGTCTCGAACAGCGCGATGCGGCGGGCGCGGTCGGTCTCGCGCATGGAATCCTCCAGCATCGCCTGCACCTGCGGGTTGTCCCAGGCCTTGCGCGGCTGGGTCGCCTTGGGACCGGTGAACATCTCGAAGGAGAGCGAGGGGTCGAGGCGCGCCGAGAAGCCGAAGGCCATCATCTGGTATTCGCCGCGCGTGTAGCGTTGCAGCTGGGTGGCCCATTCCAGCACCTCCAGCTCCAGGTTGATGCCCGCCTCGCGCAGCATGTCCTGGGCGAGGACCGCGATCTCGTAGAAGGCCTCGTAGCGGCGGGTGGTGACGATGCGGATGGGCTGGCCGCGATAGCCGGCTTCCTGCGCCAGGCGCCGCGCGGCGGCCAGGTCCCGCGCCGGCACCTCGGACATGAGCGGCGTGTGGAAGCCCGAACCCACCGGAATGGGCGCGCGGGAGGGGCGCGACCCACCCTCGGTCAGCGCCCGCACCAGCTCCGGCACGTCCAGCGCCAGGGCAATGGCGCGGCGCATCCGCACATCGGACAGCAGCGGGTCCGTCGTCTGCATCAGGATGATCTGCAGGTCGAAGGAGGGCGAGGAATGCACGGTCAGCCCCGGCCGCGCGCGCAGGTCACGCAGGTCGCGCGTGCGGGCATCGGGCAGGATGTCAATGTTGTCGGCCAGCAGGGCCGCGCGGGCCGCGGCGTCATCGGGAATGACGGTGAAGCGCACACGGTCCACATGCGGCGTCTTGTTGCCGGCGAGTCCATCAGGCTCGCCGGGCAGGGCCGCGTATTCCGCGAAGCGCTCCAGCTCGATGAACTGGCCGCGGCGCCATTCGCCCAGGCGGAAGGGACCAGTGCCCACGGGCGCGCGCCAGCCGCCATCGGCGTTCAGGCTGTCACGATGGAAGATGCCCGTCTGGCCGCAATCGGTACGGGCGAGGGTGGTGAGGAACAGCGCGGATGGGCGTTCGAGGCGCATCACGACGGTCTGCGGGTCCGGCGTCTCGATGGCGGTGATGCGGGTGACGGCGCCGTCGAGGTCGCCGCGGCAGCGCCAGTTGGTCTCGCGCGCGCGGTAGCGTTCCATGGCGAAGGCGACATCGGCCGAGGTCAGGGGCTGGCCGTTGTGGAAGCGCACGCCCTGGCGCAGCGGGAAGGTGTAGGTCAGCCCGTCATCCGAAACCTCCACGCGCTCGGCCAGCATGGGCGCGACGGTGGCGTCGCCGCGCAGCGCGACCAGGCCCTCCAGCACGTGCCAGACCAGGCCATCGGTGTTGGCGTCCCGGTTCACGCCCGGGTCGGTCGAGCGGATATCGGCGTTGAGGCGGATACGCAGGGTGTCCTGCGCGGCGGCGGGCGCGGCCAGGCCGAACCCCAGGCTGGCGGCGAGCGCCAGGAATGATGCGCGCAGTCGCATGGACAGACCCCTTTCGTGACCCCTGTTTGGTTCTTCATTTGCAGAAAATACCAAGATGGCGGTAAACACAAGCGTGATGATGCAGGCCACCCCGCTCCACCACGAACTGGCCCGCGCCGCCCGCGCGCTGTGGCTGGCCGAGGCCACGCCGCCCGGCACGCCGGTGACCGAGGCCGCGCTGGCGGCACGGCTTTCCGTCTCGCGCACCCCGCTGCGTGCCGCGCTGCGCCTGCTGGAGCAGGCGGGCATCACCAGGCGCGAGGGCCGCGCGACCCTGCTCGCCGACCCGGCGCGCGACCTGCCCGAGGAGACGACGCGCGACCCGGCGGAGACGTTGGCCACCGAGATGGTCCGCGCCCATGGCGAGGGTGCGCTGCAGGACCCGCTGCGGGAGGCCGACCTGATGCGCCATTTCGCCCAGCCGCGCGGGGTGGTGGCGCGGGCGCTAGGGCAATTGGCGAAGCTTGGCATGGTGGCGCGCAACCCGGCGCAGGGCTGGCATTTCGCGCCGGGCCTGACCTCCGCCGAGGACCGCGCGGCGGCGCAGCGCTTCCGCCTGGTGGTGGAACCCGCGGCACTTCTGGAGCCCGGATACCGCCTCGACCCCGGCTTCGCGCGCGCCATGCGCCAGGGCCATGAGGCGGTGCTGGCGCGTCCCTGGCAGGACCGCCACGCGGTGGCCTTCTTCGAGATGAATGCGGCCTTCCATTCCGGCCTGGCGGCCGGCAGCGGCAACCGCTTCTTAGTGGATGCGGTGGAGGCGCAGAACCGCCTGCGCGCGCTGCGCAACGCCGATTGGCGCTTCGGCGAGGAACGCGCCCATGCCTCTTGCCGCGAGCATCTGCGCGTGCTGGACGCGCTGGAGGCCGGCAGCCCGCCGCGCGCCGCCGCCCTGCTGGTGGAGCATCTGGTGAGCGCGGGGATATGAAGGCGCAGAACTCGCTCTGGGAAGCGACGGCCGAACCGGCGCCGGATCTGTCCCCGCTGGAGGGCGCGGCGGAGGCGGAGGTCGCCATCGTCGGCGCGGGGTTCTCGGGCCTCTCCACCGCGCTGGCGCTGGCCGAGCGCGGCGTCGCGGTCACGGTGCTGGAGGCTGTCGCGCCGGGGGCCGCGGCCTCGGGCGCCAATGGCGGCCAGGTGATCCCGGGGCTGCGGCATTTCGTGCAGGACCTCATCGCCGAATATGGCGAGACCCTCGGCCGCCGCCTGCACGAGCACGGCGCGCGCGACGCGGACGCGACCTTCGCGCTGATCGAGCGCCACGGCATCGCCTGCGAGGCCACGCGCAATGGCTGGCTGCAGGTGGCCGACAGCGCGCCCGAGATGGAGGCCTGTCGCAAGCGCGCCCGCGCCTGGGCCGAATGGGGCGCGCCGGCCCACGCGCTGGACGCCGAGCAGGTGCGCGCCATCACTGGCGCCGAGGGCTATCTGGGCGGCTGGATGGATATGCGTGGCGGCACGGTGCAGCCCTTGTCCCTCGCGCGCGGGCTGGCGCGGGCAGCGCTGGCGGCGGGGGCGCGGATCCATGCGCCTTCGCGCGTCACCGCCATCCGGCCTGATGGGCGCGACTGGCGGCTGGAGACGGCGACGGGCCACCTCCGCGCGCGGCGCGTGCTGCTGGCCACCAACGCCACGGGCGGCGCGCTCTGGCCGGGGCTGGCCGCCACCATGATCCCGGTCTGGTCCTTCCAGACCGCGACCGCGCCGCTGCCGGCAGGCAGCCCGGTGCTGCCTGGCCACCAGGCCGTCTCCGACACGCGGCGCGTGCTGCGCTATTGGCGGCGCGACGCGGCCGGGCGGCTGGTCGTGGGCGGCAAGGGCACGCTGCGCCCGCCCCGCGGCCCGAATTCCTTCGGCGTGCCGGAGCGGATGCGCGCGCGCCTCTACCCCGCGCTGCCGGACGTGCCGCCCGAATACTGGTGGGGTGGGCAGGTGGCCGTCACGCTGGACCGGCTGCCGCGCCTCTTGGCCCTGGCCGAGGGCGTCTTCGCCACGGTGCAATGCAACGGCAAGGGGGTGGGCTGGTGCACCGCCTCCGGCCCCGCCTTCGCCGATTTGCTGACGGGGGTGGATGCGCGGGACCTACCGCTGCCGCCCGTGACACCGCTCCAGCCCATTCCCCTTCACCCGCTGCGCACGCTTTACGCCATGGCCGGATCGCTCTGGTTCCGGGCACGCGATGCGCTCGACCGCGCGAGGCCCACGCCATGAACATGCTCCGCAACACCCCTTCGCCCGAGGAAGGCTTCTGGCTCCCCTTCACCGCCATGCGCGCCTTCCACGACGCGCCCATCCTGTTCGAGCGCGCGGAGGGCATGCACTACATCACCCCCGACGGGCGCCGCGTGCTGGACATGATGGCCGGCCTCTGGTGCGTGAACGCCGGCCATGCGCATCCGCGCGTGACGGAGGCCATCCGCGAGGCGGCGGGGAAGCTCGACTTCGTCTCCTCCTTCCGCATGTCGCACCCCGCGGCCTTCACCTTCGCGAGGCGGCTGCTGGACGCGGTGCCGATGATGGGGCGGGCCTTCTTCTCCAACTCGGGGTCGGAGGCGGTGGACACGGCGCTGAAAATCGCGCGCGCCTATCACCGCGCGCGGGGGGATGCGGGGCGGACCAAGTTCATCGGGCGCGCGAAGTCCTATCACGGGGTGGGGTTCGGCGGGCTGTCGGTGGGCGGCATCGCGCGGCACAAGAAGGAGTTCGGGCCGCTGCTGGCGGACGTGTTCCACATGCCCCTGCCGCATGACCCGGCGCAGAGCTTCCTGACCGACCGCCCGGCGGAGAACCCGCGCTGGATGGCCGCGCTGGAGGAGATCCTCTTCGTGCAGGATCCGAGCACGGTCGCCGCCATCATCGTGGAGCCGGTGACGGGTTCGGGCGGCGTCTATCCGCCGCCGCATGGCTATCTGGAGGGGCTGCGCGCCATCTGCGACCGCCACGGTATCCTGCTGATCTTCGACGAGGTCATCACCGGCTTCGGGCGCCTCGGCGCCTGCACGGCCAGCGAGGCGCTGGGCGTGACACCCGACATCATCACCATGGCCAAGGGCCTGACCAATGGCGCGGTGCCGATGGGCGCCACGCTGGTGACGCAGGCGGTCTATGACGCCTTCATGGCGCATCCGCGCGGCGCGCCTGAGTTCCTGCACGGCTACACCTATTCGGCGCATCCGCTCGCCTGCGCCGCGGGGATGGCGACGCTGGACGCCTACCAGCAGGAGGGGATGTTCGAAGCCTCGGCGCGCATCGCCGGCCCCTTCCGCGACGCGCTGCTGGCGCTGCGCGGCGCGCCGCATGTGGTGGATGTGCGCTGCTGCGGGTTGCTGGCGGCGGTGGACCTCGCCCCCCGCGCGGACGCCCCTGGCGCGCGCGGCGCGGAGGTGGCCGACCATTGCCTCGCCGCCGGCGTGCTGGTGCGCGCGGCGGGGGACATGATGGTGCTGTCGCCGCCGCTGGTGGTGACCGAGGACCAGGTGGCGCAGACGGTGGCGGCGCTGCGCGCGGCGCTGACGGCGACCGCCTGACTATTCGGCGGCCCGCGCCACCTTGGCCGGGTCCAGGCTGTAGCTCGTGAACTGCCGGTTCAGCGCCGGCAGCGGCGCGACTTCCATATGGCCCTCGGCGGGCTTCATCAGGATCATCGCCACCGTGGCCGAGAGGTTTCCGCCCAGATTCATCCGCGGCGGGCGGCACACGGACCAGGGCGTCTGCCAGTCGTCGAAGAAGGCGGCGCGCAGGTCGTCCATCGTCAGCTTGCCGCGCTTCGCCTCCAGCGCCGCCCGCACGCGCCGGTCGCGATAGACACTGTCCGGCGTGGTGGCGATGCCCGTGTCCCGCAGCTTGGACAGCGCCACCGGCGAGCGCCAGTTGTTGGCATGCACCAGGATGCCGCCCTCCGCCTCCAGCAGGAAGCTCTCATCGGGCGCGCATTCGATGTCGAGGCCCCAGCCCGAACCGTGCGACAGCATGACGTTGTTCGAGGCCGATTTCGGCGTGGCATATACCGTCTTCACCGCCAGGGCCACATGCTCCTGCTCCAGCACCTTGCGGCGCAGCAGGGAGAGGGGGATGCCCTCGCTCTGGTAGTCGCGGTCGCTCTCCAGGTAGTTGGCCGTGATGGCGATGCCGGCGGCGTTCAGCCCCGCGCGGGAGAGGCCGCCGGCCTCGACGAAGGTCAGGATGTCCGGCCCGTCCTCACGGCGGATGCGCAGCACCACGCCCGTCTCGGCGCATTCGCTCTTCCAGTCCCAGTTCTGGCCGTGGATCAGCGCGCCATCGGCGGTGGCTTCGGGCAAGAGGATGGCGCCGGTGCAGCCATCCGGGTCCGCCTCCGGCAGCAGGCCGCGTTTGGCGAGCTGCAGGATCTCGGTGCGGCAGTTCAGCAGCATCACATCCTCGAAGGCCACCTCGGCCCCCGTCGCGATGCCGCGCATCTCGGCCACGTAGTCGGCGTCGAAATTCTCCACGCGGGGCGTGAAGGCGCGGGCCAGCCTGTGGATCTTCGCCCCGTCCAGCCCGCCCGCCGAAAGCTGCGCGTGGTAATGGCCGATGGAGCGCTTCACCCGCTCCGCCGCCTGGCGCCCGTAGGAGAGGCCGCGCGCCTCGGCCCCGCCCGAGACCTCGTAGAGGGGGAAGGGCGGCGGGATGGGATGGGCCATGGTTTTCCCTCGCGATTGAATACCGAGGCGCAAGGTGGCACGTCGGCGCCCGCAGGGCCAGCCCGGCCCTTGCCTTGCGCCCCATTCTGCCCCCCATGTTGCAAGGCACAGCCCCACAGGAACCCCAGCATGCGCGTCCCCGTCCCGCACCCCCGCCCCGGCATCATCGGCGAGAACCGCACGATGCTGACGCCGCATTACTGCGTCTTCCCGGCCGAGGGCATCATGGACAGCGTGCTGCCGGGCTGGCCGGGCTGCGTCATCCGCTTCCAGACCTCGCCCGCCATGGGGGCGCGCTTCGCTCAGGCGCTGCTGATCGTGCCCCCGGGCGCCGGCACGGACGCGCCCGTGGATAATGGGCTGGAGCATTTCTTCTACGTGCAGAAGGGCAGCCTGACGGTGAAGGTGGGCGGGCGCGAGACGGCGCTGCCGCCCGGCGGCTATGTCTATGTGCCGGCCGGCACGCCCTTCACGCTGAACAACATGGGCGGCGAGGAAGCCCGCGCCCTCTGGGTCAAGCGCCCTTACCAGCCCGCCCCCGGCGTGCCGGCGCCCGGCGTCATCCTGGGCCACCGGGACGACGCGCCCCGCGAGGACAACGGCCCGCGCTGGCGCTACTTCCTGCTGGGCAACAAGGCCATGTCCATGGACTTCGAGATGAACATCATGTGCTACGCCCCCGGCGCGCATTTCTGGTGCATCGAGACGCACATCATGGAGCACGGCATGGTCATGCTGCAGGGCCAGGCGCTGCAGCTGCTGGGCCGCGACTGGCACGAGCTGTGGGAGGGCGACTTCGTCTGGATGGGGCCCTATGTGCCGCAGCAGATCTACGCCGTCGGAAACGTGGATGTGGAATACATGCTCTACAAGGACGTGAACCGGGACGTCACCTTCGGCTGACTTCATATGCACGAAGGCTTTGCCTTCGTGCCCCTCAGTCGCCGGGCGCCGCGCATCCGCGCGGCTTGGCTTCGCGGCACTTGCCGCGGCGGCCGTTCGGCCCCTGCGGGCCGAACTTCCCTGCGCGGCGGCGCCCCGGCTCACATGGGCCGGGACGCCATGTTCCGCTCCCGCGACGTGGCCGCGGTCAGCGCGCGGCGGATTTCCTGCTCGCACTTGGCCAGTTCGGCCTCCGCCGTGCGCCGCTGGGCCTTGGCTTCGTCGGCGATGCGCAGGCTGTCCTCGATGGTGCCGACCAGGGCGGCGTTGGCCTGCTTCACCGCCTCGATGTCGAAAGTGCCGCGCTCCAGCTCCTTGCGCGCCTCGGCATTGCCGGCGCGCAGCGTCTCGGCATTGGCCACCAGCAGCTTGTTCGTGAGGTCGGTCGCGGTCTTCACCGCCTGGCCCGCCTGGCGCATGCGGTGGATGGCCAGCGCCTGGGCAAGCTGCTGGCGCCAGAGCGGCACCGTGTTGGCCAGCACCGACTGGATCTTCGACGCCAGCGCCTTGTCGTTCTCCTGGATCAGCCGGATCGAGGGCAGGGCCTGCATGGCCACCTGCCGCGTCAGGCGCAGATCGTGGACGCGGCGCTCCAGCTCGTCGCGCGCGGCGCGGGCGTCGCGCAGCTGCTGGGGGGCGAGGGGCTTCTCGGGGTCCTCGGCCTCGGCCTGCAGGCGCGGGATCATCTCCTCGTCGGTCTGGCGCAGCACCATCTCGCCGGCGGCGATGTGGTCGGCCAAGGCGTGGAACCAGTCGAGCGTCGCGACATAGAGGCGTTCCAGCCGCTCCACATCCTCCAGCAGCTTGGTGCGGTGGGTGTCGAGCTTGTCGCCGATGGCCTCGATCTGCCCGCGCACGCCCTCGTATTTCTGGGTGATGGCCGTCACCTCGGCGCCGGCGCGGGTGAAGACGCGCTGGAAGAAGCTGGGCTTCTCGGCCAGCGTGGTCACGTCGAAGCCCTTCAGCGCCGTCAGCATGGAGGAGAGGGTCTGCCCCGCCTCGCCCGTCTCGCGGTTCTGGGCACCTTCCAGCATGGCGTCGGCGGCCGCCTGGGCGCGGGACTGCGCGGCGGCGCCGAAGCGCAGGATGGTGCCCGGGTCCTTCAGCGAGATGGCGCTGGCAAGGCGGGTGATCTCCTCCTGCCGCGCGGGTTCGATTTCGTTCATAGGCCCTCCTGGCGCAGCCGGTCCGACAGCACCTTCACTTGGATATCCAGCGCCTGGCTTTCCACCTGGCGCAGCTCGCCGCGCAGGCGGTGGGCGGAGGCGGCCAGGTCACGCAGCAATTGCGGCAGGGTCTCGGGCGGTTCGGCGCCCGCTTCCAGCCGTTCGACGATCCGCACCAGCCCGTCCAGGTGCACGGCCAGGAAGCGCCGCGCCTCGTGCAGCTGGGCGGGGCGGGCGGCCAGGTCATCCACCACGCCCTGCATGGCGGAGACCGCTTCCAGCAGGAGCGGTGCGTGCGGCAAGGGTGGGGCGGCGGCACGGATGCGGGCGATCTGGGCACGCGGGCCCACCAGCGAGGCGGCCTCGGGCGTAGGCGTCGGCGCCGGCGGTGGCGGCGCCGGCGGCGGGGGCTCGTAGGCGGCCATGTCGGCCGTCAGCAGCCGCACGCCGAAGAAGGTGCCAAACCCCATGGCGACCGCGATGGGCGGAAAGATCTTGGCGGCCAACCCCGCGGTCAGCCCCGCCGCGACACCCATCAGGATGGCGCCGGCGCGCAGGTCGCCGGGGCCGCCGCGCGCCATGCGCGCCGCGCCCATCCAGGCCAGCGCCACGCCAAGGATGCCGCCGACCAACTGGCTGGCATTGCCGCGCAGGATTTCGATGGGAATGTCGAAGGCCAACGGCCAGAGAAACAGCGGCAGCAGCCAGACCCGCCAGCCGAAGATGGGGCCGGGGCGTTCGGTGCGTTCCTCTTGCCGCTCTCCGCGGCGCTGGGCCTTCCAACCGCGCTTGTAGTCCTTCCAGGCGCGCTTGCGGTCTTCCCACTCCTGTTGCGCGCCCATCAGCGGAACAGCGCGGCGAAGGCCGGCAGCCACATGCAGAAGGCCAGCAGGGTGAAGCCGAGCACCAGCCGCACGGGCAGGGGCGCCGAGGCGAAGGGGATGGGCGGGCGCGGCTTGTCCATGCGGCGCAAGTTGGGCCTTGCGGGGGGGCGCTGCAAGCGTGGGGAGCATATCCTCATGTGAGCAATGTAAACATTGCCCGCGCGGGTTTCAAGGCGGCGTGGGCGAGAGTTCGGCGATCAGGCGCGGGATGTTCTCGCGGAAGGGGAAGAAGCCGCGCCGGGCCAGCGGCCAGCAGGCCGCATCCCAGGGGCGGCGCCAGCGGTGCAGGGTGATGCCTTGCGCCGCGAGGGGCTGGCGCAGCGCCTCCAGCGTGTCGGCCGTCTCGCCGATGGCGGGCTCGGGGGCCAGGACAGCGCGGGCGCCCGAGGAGGCCGCCCATTCGGCGATGGCGCCGGGCGGCAGCATGTGGCCCCCCAGGCCGAAGCGCGCCGAGGCGCGGGCCAGCCCGTCCTGCAGCGCGGCCTGGGTGAAGGCCTGGGCGGCCTCCGCGCGGGGCGCCGGGGCCAGCGCCGCCAGCGCCGCGACCCGCAGCGGGGGCAGACTCTCCGGGTGCAGGTCCTCCTCGTGCAGCAGCAGCGCCACGGGGCCCTCGGGGAGCGGCTCGGCAGGGGGCAGGGGGCGTGCGGAGGGTGGGGGCGGTTCGTCCAGCGGTGCCGCGTCCTCGTCCAGCTGCTCGCGCGGGTCGAAGCGGCCTTCCGTGTGGCGGGCGATGTTCTCGGCCCGCGCCAAATAGTGCTTGCCCGGCGTCTGGATGCCGGCCACCCAGCGCCAGGACAGCGTGTTGGACGCCGCATCCGCATCCTTCAGGTGGTGGCGGAAGAACTCGGCGCCGAGCGGCCAGGGCAGGCGCAGCGTGAAGATCCAGATGCTGGCGAACCACATGCGGGCGTGGTTGTGCAGCCAGCCCGTCTCAACCAGCTCCCGCGCCCAGGCGTCGAAGCAGGCGATGCCGGTGGCACCCGCCATGGCCTGTTCCACCGCGCGGCGGCGGCCGCCCTGGGTGAGCAGGGCGTCCTGCGCCTCGGCCACGCGCGCGCGGTAATCGGCCCACATCGCGGGCCGCAACTGCAAAAAGCCCTTCCAGTAGCTGCGCCAGAAGACCTCCTGGATGAATTTCTCCGCGGCCACGGGGCCGTGATGGGCGAGGGCGGTGCCGACCAACTCGCCCTCCAGCAGCAGCCGGTGCCGCACATGCGCCGACAGCAGCGACACGTCGCGCCGCGCCCCCGGCCCCGGGTCGGTGTTGCGCCCGGCCGCGTAATGGCGGCCCATGCGCGGGGCGAATGCGTTCAGGCGGCGCAGCCCATCGGCGCGAGTCGGGGCGGGGAGGTCGGACATGGCGCCGAATTGGCCCCGCTTCATCGCGCGGCAAGCCAGTGCGTGCTACGCGGCACGCATGTGGAAACGCCGTGCCCTCATCGCCGCCGGCCTGGCCGGCGCCGCGCCCGCTGCCTATGGCTTCGGCATCGAGCCCTATTGGGGGCCGCGCGTGGCGCGCTACCGGCTGTCACCGCAAGGGTGGCCCGCGGGCCGCCCGCTGCGGATCGCCGCCCTGGCCGACCTGCACGCCGGCGCGCCGGCCATGACGCTGGACCGTATCGCCACCATCGTCGCCGCGACCAATGCCCAGGCGCCGGACCTGGTGGTGCTGCTGGGCGACTATGGGCCGACCACGCCCCTCATTGGCCCACCCTATCCGCATGCCGAGGTCTGCGCCCTGCTGGCGGGGCTACGGGCCCCGCTGGGCCGCTACGCCATCGCCGGCAACCATGACTGGTGGGAGGATGAGGCCGCGATGCAACGTCGCGGTGGCCCGCTGCTGTGGATGGAGGCGCTGGCGGAGGCGGGCTTCACCCCCCTGCAGAACCAGGCCCTGCGCCTGGAACCCGGCTTCTGGCTGGCCGGGCTGGACAGCCAGGTGGCCTTCCTGCCCCTGCCCTGGCGGCCGCATCGCGGCGCGGACGACCTGGAGGCGACGCTGGCCCAGGTGACGGACGATGCCCCCGTGATCCTGCTGGCGCATGAGCCCGACATCTTCGCGGCCGGCACGGCGCGCGTGGCGGTGCAGCTGTCAGGGCACACCCATGGCGGGCAGATCCGGCTGCTGGGCTGGTCGCCGCATGTGCCCTCGCGCTACGGCAACCGCTATGCCTATGGGCATGTGCGCGAGGAGGGGCGGGACCTGGTGGTGTCCGGCGGGCTCGGCACCTCCACCCTTCCGGTGCGGCTGGGCGTGCCGCCGGAGGTGGTGGTGGTGGAGTTGGCCCGCGCCTGATCCGCGGCGGGCTTCCGCCGCGGTGAATCAGTCGCGCAGCAATCCGCGCCTGATCCGCGGCGGGTTGCCGCCGCGGTGAATCAGTCGCGCGAAAACCCGCTACTTCCGGCGGGCTTCGACCAGCACGCCGGCTTCCTCGAGCTTCGCGATCTCGTCGGCCGAGAAGCCCTTTTCGGCGAGCGCGCTGCGCGTGTGCTCGGCGAAGCGGGGCGGGGCGGCGCGGGTGCCGCCCGGCGTGCGGCTGAGCTTGATGGGCGTGCCCAGGCCGACGAAGCCGTCCTTCTCCGTGATCATGGCGCGATGGGCGGTGTGCGCCTGCGCCATGGCCTCGTCCACATGCAGCACGGGGCCGGCGGGCAGGCCCGCCGCCAGCATGCGCTGGCAGAGGTCATGCCCGTCCTCCTCCGCGAAGCGCGCCTCCAGGATCTCAGTCAGCGCCGCACGGTTCGTGGTGCGCCCGCCATTGGTGGCGAAGCGCGGGTCACTGCCGAGGTCGCCGAGGCCCAGGAAGGCCGCGAATTTGCGGAAGGTCGGGTCATTGCCGCAGCCCACGAAGATCTCGCAGGTCTTCGTCTTGAACTTGGCGTAGGGCGCCAGGTTCGGGTGCGGGTTGCCCGTCGCCACCGGCCGCTTGCCCGAGAGGAAGAAGTTGGCCGCGTGCGGGTGCAGCAGCGCCATGCCGCAATCATGCAGCGTCATGTCGCAATACTGGCCCTTGCCCGACCGCTCCCGCTCATGCAGCGCCATCAGGATGGCGATGGCGGAGTAGAGGCCCGTCGCGATGTCCACGATGGGCGTGCCGAGGCGCGTGGGGCCGGAGGTCTCGGTGCCGTTGATGGACATGAGGCCCACCATCGCCTGCACGATGGCGTCATAGCCCGGGAAGCCGCCCAGCGGCCCCGTGGCACCGAAGCCCGAGACGCGGCAATGCACCAGGCGCGGGAAGCGCTTGGACAGCACCTCCTCATAGCCCAGGCCCCATTTCTCCATGCTGCCGGGCTTGAAGTTCTCGATGAGCACGTCCGCGCCTTCGAGCAGGCGCATCAGCACCTCCCGCCCCTCCGGCTTGCCGAGGTCGAGGCCCACCGATTTCTTGTTGCGGTTCACGCCCACGAAGTAGCTGGCGTCGCCATCTTCGTTGAACGGGGGGCCCCAGTCGCGCACCTCATCGCCCTGGGGCGGTTCCAGCTTGATGACCTCGGCGCCGTGGTCCGACAGGATCATGGTGCAATAGGGGCCACCCAGCACGCGGGTGAGGTCCACCACGCGCAGGCCGGACAGGGCGCCGGGGCCTGTGGCCAGCGCGCGGCCCTCGTTCATGGGAACAGCATCGGTCATGCGGCGGCCTTTCTCTCGAACACGCGGGCGCAGAAGTCGGGGTAGGTTTCCAGCATTTCGTCGCAGACGGCGCCGCGCAGCAGGGCGAGTTCGGCGTCGGAGGGCGGCACGGTCTCGCCCACGCCCTCGGGCACGTCGAACTCGAAGCCGGTCATGGCGCGGATGCTCTCCACACTCTCGCCCGCATGGTAGGAGGCGAGCGAGAAGCGGCCGCGATCGGGGTGGAAGTCGAAGACACAGCGGCCCGTCACCAGCGCCTGGGCATGGCCGCGGCGGAACACGCCGGGCTCCGAGGTGCCGGGGGCGGAGATGTGGTCCACGCGGTCCACGAGGACGCGCGGCGAATGCTCCTCGCGGAACAGGATGGTGCGGCCGGACATGTAGTACATGAAGGCCGAGCCGAAGCTGCCCGGGAAGCGCACCTCCAGCCCCGGCCAGGCGCCGGTGCCGATGAGGTTGATGTTCGCCTGCCCATCAATCTGCCCGCCGCCCAGGAAGAAGAGGTCAATGCGGCCCTGGCCCGTCAGGTCGAACAGCTCGCGCGAGCCATCGGTGAAGGGGTTGCCGCTGCGCTTGTGCAGCAGCGACAGATGCAACGGGTCGCCCTGCTTCACGCAGAGCCAGGCGGCCGCGGCTGGGATGGGCGAGGCCGCGCCCACCGCGATATGCCGCGTGGGCCGCGCGCGGATGAGGCGCGCGATGCAGACGGCCAGAAGTTCCTCGGTCTTGTAGCTCATTCCGCGGCCACCGCCTGGTTGTCAAAGACGTGCTCGGCGCACCATTCGGCGAAGCCCGCCTCGGTCTTGGCGGCGCGGGCATAGGCCATGACATAGTCGGTGTCGAAGCCATATTCGTCGAGCAGCGCCGAGGGCTGCGCGCCGCGTTCGGCGATGGCGATGCCGCTGATGTAGGTGGCGTTGATGGCGCCGGGGCAGAGACGCTCATCCTCCAGGAAATTGCCCTCCACCACGCGCTCGACGGTGACGAGGCTGCGCTGGCTGGCATGGGCGATGGTGGCGCATTCGCGCCGGCGCCCCACCCAGACATTGCCCGCGCTGTCGGCCATCACCGCGTGGAACACGGCCACGTCGGGGTGCAGGGCGGGGAGGAGGGTGATCTTTTCCCCCGTTCCAAACGGGCTTTCGATCACCATCCAGTCGGGCCGGTTGGCCAGGATGTCGCTGCCGATCAGGCCGCGCAGCGGCATGAAGGGCACGCCCTTCTCGGCGGCCTGGAGCATGGTGTGCATGGCCGGGCAGGTGGCGTCGCGCACCACCAGCGTGCCGGCCTTCAGCGCCGCCGAGAAGCGCGGCGCGAAGCCGGCCTCGCCCAGGGTGACGGCGCTGGTGTTGACCTCAGCCACGCAGCCCGCGCCGATCAGGATGTCGGTCGCGAAGCCGGAGATGGGCACGCCCACCAGGCGCAGCCCCCGCGCGCGGCGGCGGATCAGCGCCTTCGCCAGCGCCACGGACGGGATGGAATTGTCCGGCGGCAGGGCCACCATGGCGCCATCCGGGATCGAGGCGGCCATTGCCGCGAGGCTCATCGGGGTCATGTTGCGTCCCTCCCCCGGCATGATTATGCCCAAGGGCGCATTGGGGGAAGGGGACGCCGCCATGATCCTGGAAGGGCCGCGCCTGATCCTGCGCCCGCTGGAAGACGCCGACGCCACGGAATTCGCCGCCATGAACGGCGATGCGGCGGTGATGCGCCATTTCGTGAAGCCGCTGGATTTCGCCGCCTCCGAGGCCTTGCGGGCCCGCATCGCCGCCCACATCGCCGCGCACGGCTTCGGCTTCTGGGGCGTGTTCCGCCGCGACGCGCCGGGCCTGGTCGGCATGGTGGGGCTGCTGCGCGTGGCGTTCGAGGCGCGCTTCACGCCCAATGTGGAAATCGGCTGGCGCATCGCGGCCGCGCATCAGCGCCAGGGCTATGCGGAGGAGGCCGCGCGGATCGCGCTGGCCACGGGCTTCGGCCCGCTGCGCCTGCCCGAGATCGTGGCCTGGACCATCCCGGACAACGAACCCTCCTGGCGGCTGATGGAAAAGCTCGGCATGCGGCAGGATGGCACCTTCGAGGAACCGCGCATCCCCGAGGGGCATCCGAAGCGCCTGCAGCGCCTCTACCGCATCACTCGCGCCGAATGGGTTCGGAGCCGCATGGGCTGAGGGCGCCTTCACCAAGCCTTCATCATGGGGGTGGCATGCGTGCCCGGTGCCCCAACTCGACGCCGCGCAGTTCGATCCGGTCCGCTTCCCCGGTGTGCCCGAGGATGTGCGCTGGCCGCCCGATAGTTTCTCCTTCGAGGCGCCCTGGCTGCGCGGCAATGACCTGGCCTTCGAACGCGGGCTGGACGGGCAGATCATCTTCGTGCGGCGCTATGACGCCATCCGCCTGGTGCTGGACGTGGACACGGCCCATTCCGCGCTGGACCTCAAGCCGGGCAGCCATGATTTCCGCCTGCTGCGGCTGATCCCCTCCGCGCTGCGGCTGGTGGAATGCGTGGTCCCCGGCGACCCCATGCCGCCCGCCCTGCTGGGCGAGCCGTTGCCATTGCCGGCCGAACACCTGCTCTATGCCGCCACCACCGCGCTGGTGGGTGCCCTGTCGCGCGGCGCCGGCGAGGCGGGCGAGGCCTATCTGGCCGCGCTGCGCCGCACACCCCCCGGCCTCGACATGTTCGAGACGGCGGCCGCGCGCTGCGTCACCGACGGGCATTTCGAACTGGCGCGAATCGCGAAGCTGGCCCGCGCGCTGAAGCGCCTGGCCCGCGCCCATGCGGAGGTGCTGGGCGCCCACGCCGCCCAGCCCGACTATCCCGGCATGGAGCGCATGGTGACCGCCACCACCAAGGTGATGCTGCGCGACGCCCATTGGTCCGGTGACCTCATCGCCCAGGCGTTGCGGCAGGTCTCGCCGCTGGTGACGGTGCCGCGGCAGACGGCCGACATGCTGATGGCCGCCGCCGTGGCCGCGCTGGAGGAACAGGGCAGCCTGGAAGCCGTGACGCGCATGACCGACACCCAGGCCCGTCTGCGCGACCGGCTGACCGAGCTCGGCCTGTTCTGGCGCCGCGCCGCCGCCGCCTGGGCCACTGTCCATCCCGAGACGACCGACCGGCGGGAGATCGACCTGCTGTGCCGGAACCTGCTGCGGCGGTTGCAGATCAAGTCGCTCTACCTGCCGGAGTAGCGGCGCCGCGCGTTTTGCGCGAGGCTGCGCGGCGCAACGGGTGGCAGGCCATGACGGGCAGCATGACGGAGGAATTCGGCGTCCAGGGCGAATGGACGCTGGCCAAGCGGCATACCATCCGCTGGGCCGAATGCGACCTCTATGGCCATGTGAACCACGCCGCCTACCTGATCATGTTCGAGGACATGCGGATCGAGCATTGGGCCTCGCTCGGCCAGGTGCTGCGCGCCGATGCCGCCGGGGCCGGTCGTGGCCAAGCTGGAGGCGCGCTATGTGCGGGCCATCGGCTTCCAGGAAGAGGTGCTGCTGACCCTGCGCTGCCCCAGCCTGCGCCGCACCAGCTATGTGCATGACTATGCGGTGTGGAAGAACGGGCTGGTGTTCGAATGCCAGGCGCTGCTGGTCTGTGTGAAGGATGGCGTCTCCACGCCCATCCCGGATGAGGCGCGCCGTTTGATGGTGGAGCGGGACGGGGCGCGGCAGGCCTGAACCTGGTTTGAGCGACTGATTCACCGCTCCGGCGATTCCGCCTCCGCGGATCAGGCGCTAGACGGCCACCACCAGGTCAATTTCCACCAGCGCACCCAGGGCGAGGCCGGTCACCCCCACCGTGGTGCGGGCGGGCAAGCGGCCGGGCGGGAATTCCGCTTCCCAGATGGCGTTCATGGCCGCGTAGTCGCGGGCGAATTCGGTCAGGTAGATGCGCGCCATCACCACGCGCTCCCACTCTGCGCCGCAGCCCGCCAGCACGGATTTCAGTTGACGATGACCTGGCGCGTCTGCGCCTCAATGCCGCCCGGCACGCAGCGCGTGTTGTCGCCGGGGTCGGTCGGCATCTGGCCGGTGACGAAGAGGAAATCCCCCGCCCGCACCGCATGGCTGAAGGGGGCCACGCGCCTGGGGCCATCGCCCAGGACGAAATGGGTAAGGTCCGTCACAGGCCCCGCTCGGCCCGTGTGGCCCGCAGGTCATCCTCGCGGAAGGCGGCCAGGATCTCGGCCACGCCCTCCTGCGGGGCGAAGCCCAGGGCGCGGGCGCGGTCTGCGGTGAAGCTGGCGGGCCAGCCGCCCACGATGGCGGCGACGGTGGCGTCGGGCTCGGGCTTCACCAGGGCGCGTTCGGCGGGGGTGAGGGCGGCCAGCATCTCGCGCACCGTGACCGAGAGCCCCGGCGGGTTCACGCCGCGGTCGAGGCCCAGCGGCGCCGTGTCCATCCGCGCCGCGTGCAGGAACCACTCCACCGCGCGGCGGGGCGAGCAGACCCAGACGGCGAAGTCCTCCGGCACGGGCAGGGGCGTCTCCAGCCCCAGCAAAGGCTCGCGCAGGATGGCCGAGACGAAGGAACTCGCGGCCTTGTTGGGCCGGCCCGGGCGGACGATGACGGTGGGCAGGCGGATGGAGACGGCATCCATGAAGCCCTTGCGCGTCGCGTCCTGCAGCAACAATTCGGCCGCCGCTTTCTGGGCGCCATAGGAGTTGGCGGGAAGCTGGCGCGAATCATCGGGCAGGTGGGCGGATTGCCCACCGCCGAAGCTCGCCACGCTGGAGGTGAAGATCACGCGCGGGGGGGCGGGCAGGGCCCGGCAGGCCTCGATGACGGCCAGCGTCCCATGCAGGTTCACCCGCATGCCGAGGTCGAAATCCGCCTCGGCCGCCGCACTCACCACGGCCGCCAGGTGCACCACCAGGCCCGTGCCGGGCGGGATGGCGGCGCGCAGTTGCGCGGGGTCCGCCACGTCGCCGGCCAGGCGGCGCACCGGGAAGGGGGCCTCCAGCGGCGCGGGTTCGTGCAGGTCGAACAGGGTCAGCCCCGTGCAGCCCGGGATCGCGCCCTTGGCCAGCCGTTGCGCCAGCTTGCGGCCGAGGAAGCCCCCGCCGCCCAGGATGGTGATGTGCATGTCGCGGAGATTGCCCCGCGCCGCCCGCCCCGCCAAGCTGCGCGCCATGCATCGTCTCGTTCCCAATGCCCACCACGGCACCCCCGGCATCATCGTCCTGCCCGAAGGGGGGTATCGCCGCGCCCGCGCCGAGATCACCGCCTGGCCGGGCTATGCCCCCACCCCGCTGCACGCCATCCCCGCCGAGGGGGTCGCCAGCCTGCACTACAAGGATGAGAGCCAGCGCTTCGGGCTGCGCAGCTTCAAGGCCCTGGGCGGCGCCTATGCCGTGGCCCGGCTGCTGGGGCAGGAGCTGGCGCGGCGCGGCACGGCCAACAACGCCAATGGCGCGGCGCTGGAATCCGGCCAGTATGCCCATGCCACGGAACAGATCACCGTCACCTGCGCCACCGACGGCAATCACGGCCGCAGCGTGGCCTGGGGCGCCCAGCGCTTCGGCGCGCGCTGCGTCATCTTCGTGCACGAGAACGTGTCCCAGGGAAGGCGTGACGCCATCGCCGCCTTCGGCGCCGAGGTGCGCGAGGTGCCGGGCAACTACGATGACAGCGTCCGCGCCGCCCAGCGCGCGGCGGATGAGAATGGCTGGTTCGTCATCAGCGACACCTCCTACCCCGGCTACACCGAGCCCCCGCGCGACGTGATGCAGGGCTACCGCCTGATGGCGGAGGAGGCGCTGGCCCAGATGCCCGCGCCCCCCACCCATGTGTTTGTCCCTGGCGGGGTGGGCGGGGTGGCGGCCGCCGTCTCGGTGCAGCTGCGCCACCAGGCCCCCGGCGCCCGGCTGGTGGTGGCCGAGCCGGAGGAGGCCGCCTGCCTGCTGGAAAGTGCCGCCGCCGGCGAGATGCGGGCCGTGACCGGCGCGCTGGACACGATCATGGCCGGGCTGGCCTGCGGCGAGCCCTCCCTGCTCGCCTGGCAGGAGCTGGAGCGGGCGGCCTTCGCCTTCATGGCGGTGCCCGATTCGGCCGTGGCGCCGGCCATGCGCGCCCTGCATGCGCGGGGCATCGAGGCCGGCGAAAGTGCCGTGGCGGGGCTGATCGCCTTCGAATCGGCCATGGCCGATGTCTCGGCCCGGGCGATGCTGGGGCTGGATGCGGACAGCCGGGTGCTGGTCTTCGGCACCGAGGGGGCCACGGACCCCGCGCTCTACGCCGAACTGACGGGGGGATGAACGAAGCCTCTTGCCAGGGGATGGTCGCCTTCATCATTGTGCAAAAAAACTGTCACACCGAGGCAACCAAGCGCGTATAGCGCCCCGCAAGACCAAAACCCCTGGGAGAGCACCTTCATGCAGCGCCGCTCACTGCTGGCCGGTTCGGCCGGCCTTTTGTCCGTTCCCTTCATCGCCCCCTCGGCCCGCGCGCAGACCGGCGCCGGCGGCCGCACCGAGATCCAGTTCTGGTACGGGCTGGCGGGCGCCCTGGGCGAGCGCGTGGCCGAGCAGGCGCAGCGCTTCAACGAGAGCCAGGACCGCTACCGCGTGGTGGCCACCTTCCGCGGCTCCTACCCCGAGGTGATGAGCGGGGCGATCGCCGCCTGGCGCGCGGGCACGGCCCCGCACATCGCGCAGGTCTTCGAGGTCGGCACCGCCACCATGATGGGCGCGGGCCCCGCCATCCGTCCCGTCTATGAGCTGCTGGGCGAGGCGGGCATCGAGCTCGACCCGCAGCGCTACCTGGCCGGTGTCCGCGGCTACTACAGCGACACCCAGGGCCGCATGATCTCCATGCCGCACAACTCCTCCTCGGCGGTGATGTGGCTGAACCTGGACGCCTTCGAGCGCGCGGGCCTCTCCACCACCGACCTGCCCAAGACCTGGGCCGAGGTGCGCGCCGCCGCCCAGGCCATCCGCGCCCGCAACGCGGCCGAGATGGCGATGACGACCGCCTGGCCGACCTGGGTGATGTACGAGCAGATGTCGTCCATCCACGACGTCGCGCTGGCCTCGCCCGCCAATGGCTTCCAGGGCCTGGACGCGCGGATGAACCTCGCGGACCCGATCTTCCTGAAGCAGACCGAGATGCTGCTGGAGATGCAGCGCGCCGGCCACTTCACCTATGGCGGCCGCGATGGCGGCGGCGGCGCGGCCTTCCCGGCCGGCCAGGCGGCGATCAGCTTCAACTCCTCGGCCGGCCGCGCGGCGGTGCAGCGCGAGGCGCGGTTCCGCTGGGCCTCGGTGGTGCTGCCGCACCATGCCGACATCACCACCAGCCCGAAGAACGGCGTGATCGGTGGCGCGAGCCTCTGGGCGCTGACCTCGCGCAACCGCACCGCGGCCGAATATCGCGGCGTGGCGGAGTTCTACCGCTTCATCTCCGACGTCGAGCAGGACAAGTGGTGGCACCAGGTCACCGGCTATGTGCCTCTGACGCTGGCCGCCTACGAGGCGTCCAAGGCCGAGGGCTTCTACGAGCGCAACCCGGGTGCGGACGCCGCCATCACCCAGCTCTCGCGCGCGGAGCCCACGCCGAACAGCCAGGGCTTCCGCCTGGGCGGCTTCGTGGAAATCCGCAACATCATCCAGGAGGAGCTTGAGCGCGGCTTCCAGAACCAGCAGAACGCGCAGACGGCCCTGGCCAACGCCAACCGCCGCGCCGACGTGGTGCTGCGGAACTTCGAGCGCGCCAACCGCCGCTGAGACTGAACCTTACCGGGGGGCGGCTGTTCCGCCCCCCACCATCCCGAGAGAGGCCCAATGCGGCGCAAGGTCATCTTCGGCAACAAGCTGCTTCCCTATCTGCTGCTTGCGCCACAGCTCATCGTCACCGCCATCTTCTTCTTCTGGCCCGCGGCGGAGGCCATCCGGTATTCCTTCCTGCGCCAGGACGCCTTCGGCATCTCGGTCATGTTCGTGGGGCTGGAGAACTTCCAGGACCTCTTCGCCGATGAACGCTACCTGCAGGTGGTCTGGAACACGATCTGGTTCAGCTTCTGGGTGACCGTGCTCTCCATGGGCGTGGCGCTGCTGCTGGCCGTGCTGGCGGACCGGCACATCCGCGGGCGCGACACCTACCGCACCCTGTTGATCTGGCCCTATGCCATCGCGCCCGCCATCGCGGCGGTGCTCTACATCTTCCTGTTCCACCCGAGCCTCGGTCTGCTCGGCCGGGCGCTGAACGGCTTCGGCGTGCCCTGGGACTACCGGCTGAACGGAGACCAGGCGATGCTCGTCGTCATCCTGGCCGCGGCGTGGAAGCAGGTCTCCTACAACTTCCTCTTCTTCCTGGCGGGGCTGCAATCCATCCCGAAATCCGTGCTGGAGGCGGCGGCCATTGATGGCGCCAGCCCCTCGCGCCGCTTCTGGACCGTCATCTTCCCGCTGCTGTCGCCCACCACCTTCTTCCTGCTGGTGATCAACATCACCTCGGCCGTGTTCGACACCTTCGGGATCATTGACGCGCTGACCGGCGGCGGGCCCGGCAACGCCACCCAGACCATGATCTACCGCGCCTATGTGGACGGGCGGGTAAACCTCGACCTCGGCTCCTCGGCCGCGCAATCGGTGGTGCTGATGATCGCGGTCATGGCGCTGACGCTGGTGCAGTTCCGCTTCATCGAACGCAGGGTGCATTACTGATGTCCCAGGCCCAACCCGCCATCGCGGCGCCCGTGCCGCTGGCCGCGGAGGCGCCGCGCCGCCGCCGCTTCCTCGGCGCCGACCTCACCACCCATGTGATCCTGCTGCTGGGCGTGGTGCTCTTCGCCCTGCCCATCTGGATCGTGCTGATGGGCTCCACCCATGACGCGGCCACCATCGGCCGGGGCGAGGTGCCCCTGCTGCCGGGCTCCGAGGGGTGGAACAACTACGCGACGGCCTGGAGCGAGGGGAACACCCGCCGCGCCTCCGTGCCCGTCTCGACCATGATGTTCAACAGCGCGGTGATGGCGCTGCTGATCACGGTGGGCAAGCTCGCCATCTCGATCACCTCGGCCTATGCGGTGGCGTTCTTCTCCTTCCCCGGGCGGATGCTCTGCTTCTGGGCCATCTTCATCACGCTGATGCTGCCCGTGGAGGTGCGCATCTTCCCCACCTTCCAGGTGGTGAGCGACCTCGGCATGGTGAACACCTATCAGGGGCTGATCATCCCGCTGATCGCGTCCGCGACGGCCACGCTGCTGTTCCGCCAGTTCTTCCTGACCATCCCGGATGAGCTGGTGGAGGCCGCGAAGATGGACGGCGCGGGGCCGATGCGCTTCTTCAAGGACATCGTTCTGCCGCTCTCGGCCACCAACATCGCGGCGCTCTTCGTCATCCTCTTCGTCTATGGCTGGAACCAGTATCTCTGGCCCCTGCTGGTCACGACCAGCACGGATGTGGAGACGATCGTCATCGGCATCGTGAAGATGCTGGGGGCGGAAGCCGACACCGAATGGAACATCGTCATGGCGACCACCGTGCTGGCCCTGCTGCCGCCGGTCGCCGTTGTCATCCTCATGCAGCGCTGGTTCGTGAAGGGCCTGACGGAGACCGAGAAGTAATGGCGACCCTCAACATCCAGGGCGTGACCAAGGCCTTCGGGCCCACCCATGTGCTGCACGGCATCAATCTCGACGTGGCCGATGGCGAGATGATCGTCATTGTCGGCGCCTCGGGCTGCGGCAAATCCACCCTGCTGCGGATCGTGGCGGGGCTGGAGACGGCCAGTACCGGCAATGTCGTCATCGCCGGGCGGAATGTCACGGCGCTCGAACCCGCCGAGCGGGACGTGGCGATGGTGTTCCAGAACTACGCGCTCTATCCGCACATGAGCGTCTTCGACAACATGGCCTATGGCCTCAAGATTCGGGGCCTGCCGAAGGACCAGATCGCGAAGCGCGTGCAGGAGGCGGCGAACCTGCTGGGCATCGGCGCGCTGCTGGAACGCCGGCCGCGCCAGCTCTCGGGCGGGCAGCGGCAGCGCGTGGCCATGGGCCGCGCGATCGTGCGCGAGCCGAAGCTGTTCCTCTTCGACGAGCCGCTGTCCAACCTCGACGCGAAGCTGCGCGTGCAGATGCGCGCGGAAATCCGGCGCCTGCAGAAGCGGCTCGGCGTCACCTCCCTCTTCGTGACGCATGACCAGGTCGAGGCCATGACGCTGGGCGACCGGCTGGTGGTCATGCATGCCGGCCACGCCGCGCAGATCGCCACGCCGATGGAGATCTGGGCGCGCCCCGCCGACACCTATGTGGCGAGCTTCATCGGCAGCCCCGCCATGAACCTCTTCCCCGCCACGCTGGAGGAAGGGGGCCATGCGGCGCGGCTTGACACCAATGGCCTCGTCCTGCCCTTCCACGACGGCCCGCGCCCCGGCCCCGCCGGCCGCAAGCTGACCATTGGCGTGCGGCCCGAGCACCTGACCCCCGGCCAGGGCGGACTTGAACTCCAGGTTGAGCTAGTGGAGCCGCTGGGGGGTGAGAGCGTGATCCACGCACGCCTGGAGGATGGCACGGAGGTGACGGCGAAGCTGCCGGGCAGCAGCTATTCCGACGGGCGGCTCGACGTCATCATCCCGCTGCACACCCTGCACGTCTTCGACGGCGAGACGGGCAAGCGGCTGGAGGCGGGCGGCTGAGGGCCGCCGCGCCCCGCGCGCGGGCTCAGCGGTAGCCCGCGCCTTCCAGCTCGGCCGCGATGGCCGAATCGGGCAGGGGCATCTCGGTGATGATGCCCTCGGCCTCGGCCATGGTCTGGCGCAGGTCGCGCAGGAAGACCGAGCCCTTGAGGGTGCGCTGCACCAGCACGCTGCGGCGGTCCATGGGGTCCACCTTGCGGCGGGCCAGGTCCAGCTCGCCCAGGCGGTCGAGGGCGCGGGTGATGGCGGGCTTGGAGACGTTCAGCTCATGCGCCAAGCCGCGGACCGTATGTGGCCCCGGGCTGAGATACACGGTGAGGAACACACCAAGCTGGCGGGCCGACAGGTCCGGCCCATCCCGGCGGACCAGCGCCACGATGGTGTCCCGAAGGACGCCCACCAGCTGGTCGGGGTTGGAGTGGACAGACATGGCATCCTTCCTTTCCCGGCAGGGCCTTGGAGGGGTTCGGATGTAGTGGGATGCCCCTCTGGCTCGCGGAATGTGACTGTGATGGCGGTCACATGGGGTTGCCGCCATGTGAACAGTAGGGATCAGCGCCGAGAAAATTGCAAGGAATTCATCAACCGCTCGTTAAAATGATTGCGGGTTGAGCGGATGCTGGTTCAACCACCCAGGAAGTGTTGCAACCCTCGGCGCAGGGCGCGCAGCCCGGTTGCCTCGCCTCCTTCGGGGCGGCCATGGCGGGAACTGTCATTCCAAGCATACAGGTCCAGGTGTCCCCACGGAATGTCACTTGGCGCAAATCGCTGAAGAAAAAGGCCGGCCACGATGGCGCCGGCCATGGGCTTGGCGGACACGTTGTTGAGGTCGGCCACCGGGCTCTCCAACCAGCCCGCATAGCCCTGGTGCAGGGGCAGACGCCAAAGGGGTTCGCCGGCGGCCTCGCCGCCCGCCAGCAGCGCGGCGGCAAGGCTTTCATCGTTGCTGAACAAAGCGGGCAGGTCCGGGCCCAGGGCCACGCGCGCGGCGCCCGTGAGGGTCGCGCCGTCCAGGATCAGGCGGGGGCGGCGTTCGGCGGCGAAGGCCAGCAGGTCGGCCAGGACCAGCCTTCCCTCGGCGTCGGTGTTGCCGATCTCGACCGTCAGCCCCTTGCGGGTGCGGATCACGTCCAGGGGGCGGAAGGCGGTGCCGGAGACGCTGTTCTCCACCGCGCCCACCAGAAGCAGCAGGCGGATGGGCGCGCGGGAGTCCATCAGCGCCTCCGCCAGCCCGATCATCACCGCGGCGCCGCCCATGTCCTTCTTCATGCGCAGCATGGCGGAGGAGGGCTTGAGGTCCAGCCCGCCCGTGTCGAAGCACACCCCCTTGCCGCAGAGCGCCACCAGCGGCGCATCGGCCTCGCCCCATTCCAGAACGGCCACGCGCGGCGCGCGGGGGCTGCCCTGGCCGACCGCGGCCACGGCCGGGAAGCCCTGTTCCAGCGCCGAACCCTCGATGATCTCGACGCGTGCCCCATGGGCGGCGCCGATCTCCGCCACGGCGGCGGCCAGTTCGGCGGGGCCCAGGTGGTTGGCGGGGGTGTTGATCAGGTCGCGCGCGCGCCAGATGGCGGCGGCCTCGATGGCGGCATCCTCATGGCCGGGTGCGGCGACCAGCCGGGCGGGGGTGCGCTTGCCGGGCTTGAAGCGGGTGAAGCGGTAGGCGCCGAGGCACCAGCCCAGGGTCACCTCGGCCGCATCCGCGCCTTCCGCGCGCCAGGTGGTGTCCTCGGGCAGGGTGAAGGGCAGGGCGCCGAAGCCGTGCGACGTCTCGGGCGCACCCAGCAGCGCGCCGGCCAGCCCATCCCCGCCAGGCAGCAGGACGAGTTCCCCCGGCTTGGCGCGGAAGCCACTCGCGCGGGCGAAATCGGCGCCGGGCAGGGCCTCCCAGCCGCCTTGCGTCACCACATGCAGGGGCAGGGCGGGCGAATCGGCCGGGGCGAGGCAGGGCAGCATCGGGTCGGTCTCCATAGATGCGCGATGTTCGGGTCCGTCATGCGATCGGGCAAGCCGCATTGCCGAAGCGGGGCCGACGCGCCACATCGGCACCATGTCGAACACAACACATGATCCGATCGGCTGGCACGGCACCACCATCCTCTGCGTGCGCCGTGACGGAAAGGTCGCGATGGCGGGCGATGGCCAGGTCTCGCTCGGCCAGACCGTCGTGAAGGGCAATGCGCGCAAGGTGCGGCGCATCGCCCAGGGGCGGGTGCTGACGGGCTTCGCCGGCGCCACCGCCGATGCCTTCACGCTGCTGGAGCGGCTGGAGGCCAAGCTCGAACGCTTCCCCGACCAGCTCGAACGCGCCTGCGTCGAACTGGCGAAGGATTGGCGCACCGACCGCTACCTGCGGCGCCTGGAGGCGCTGCTGGCGGTGGCCGACAAGGACCGCTCTTTGCTCCTGACCGGCAATGGCGACGTGCTGGAGCCGGAGGATGCCATCATCGGCATCGGCTCCGGCGGCAACTACGCGCTGGCCGCCGCGCGGGGCCTGATGACGGTGGAGGGGCTTTCCGCCGAGGAGATCGCCCGTCGCTCCATGAAGATCGCCGCCGATATCTGCGTCTACACCAATGGCAACTTCATCCTGGAGACGTTGCCTGCATGAACGAGATCACCCCCATCGAGACGGTCAACCTCTCCCCGCGCGAGATCGTGAGCGAGCTGGACCGCTTCATCATCGGCCAGAACGACGCGAAGCGCGCGGTGGCCATCGCGCTCAGGAACCGCTGGCGCCGGCAGCAGCTGCCGGAAAGCCTCCAGGAGGAGGTGGTGCCGAAGAACATCCTGATGATCGGCCCCACGGGCTGCGGCAAGACCGAGATCGCGCGGCGCCTCGCGCGCCTGGCCAATGCGCCCTTCCTCAAGGTCGAGGCCACGAAGTTCACCGAGGTCGGCTATGTCGGCCGCGACGTGGAGAGCATCGTCCGCGACCTGGTCGAGGCCGCCATCCTCCAGGCGCGCGAGCAGGCGCGGCGCGGCGTGCAGGCCAAGGCCGAATTGCAGGCCGAGGAACGCATCGTTTCCGCGCTGGTGGGCGAGGGCGCCTCGGGCGAGACGCGCCTGAAGTTCCGCCGCATGCTGCGCGAGGGCACGCTGGAGGGCCGCGAGGTCGAGGTCCAGGTGAACGAACCGCAGGGCACGCCCATCGGCATGATGGACATGCCCGGCATGCCGCCCGGCCAGATGCAGAACATGCAGGACATGCTGGGCAAGATGTTCGGCGGCCGCGCCAAGCCCCGCCGCATGACGGTGGCCGCCGCGCGCGACGCGCTGATCCGCGACGAGGCCGACAAGCTGCTGGACAGCGAGGCGCTGACCCGCGCCGCCGTGCAGAACGCCGAGAACAACGGCATCGTCTTCCTGGACGAGATCGACAAGATCTGCGCCCGCACCGGTGAGGGCGGCTTCCGCGGCGGCGATGTCAGCCGCGAGGGCGTGCAGCGCGACCTGCTGCCGCTGATCGAGGGCACCACCGTCAACACGCGCCATGGCCCGGTGCGGACGGACTTCATCCTCTTCGTGGCCTCGGGCGCCTTCCATCTGTCCAAGCCGTCGGACCTGCTGCCGGAATTGCAGGGCCGCCTGCCCATCCGCGTGGAACTCAAGGCGCTGACCCGCGATGATTTCCGCCGCATCCTGACCGAGCCGGAGCATTCCCTGCTCAAGCAGGCGAGCGCGCTGATGGCGACCGAGGGCGTGGAACTGGTCTTCCTGGACGAGGCGGTGGACGCGCTGGCGGACCTCGCGGCCGAGATCAACGCCAGCGTCGAGAACATCGGCGCGCGGCGGCTCGCCACCGTGCTGGAACGCCTGCTGGAGGATGTCAGCTTCCACGCCAGCGACCGCCGCGGCGAGACCGTGACGGTGGATGCCGCCATGGTGCGCGACCGCGTGGCACCGCTGGCCGCCAGTGCGGATCTGTCGCGCTACATCCTGTAGCCAAGCCGGACGCGGCCCGCCATCATCTGCGGTGCAGATCATGGCGGGCCGAATGTTCACGAGGTTGAGAAGCTGGGTGTTGCTGCTGGCGCTCTTCGCGTTGGGGGCCTGCACGGAATACGCCTATATCCCGCCGCCGGGGCCCGAGGGGCAGGCCTGCGTCTCGCAATGCCGCTTCGAGCAGCAGCAATGCCGCGCCTTCGCCGATCGCGACTACCAGCATTGCAATGCCAGCCGGAACTTCGCCATGGCGGCCTATAACCGCTGCGTGCAGTCGCGCGGCATGGGCTGCGTGCAGCCCCCCGCCTGCCTCAACCAGTCCTGGCGGTGCAGCGGCGACTTCGACCGCTGCTTCCGCGGCTGCGGCGGCCGGATCGAGGAGGTCCAGCCGCGCCGCTGACTACTTCACCGGCGCGGTGACAGGCCCGGGCACGCGCGCCTGGGCCAGAGCCTCGGCCTGGCGCTGGGCGAGGGCGGCCTCGTTGTAGTCCTCGATCAGCTCGTGGAACATGCGGTGCCAGTTCAGCTCCGCCTTCAGGCGGAAGAACACGCTGCCGAGGCCGATCGCCGCGCGGTCCATCAGCGGGAATTCGCGCGGGATTCGCACGCCGCCCGTGGATTTGAGGCCGCGATGCACCTCCTCCGCCACCTTGCGTCCATGGGTAGGGTCGGAGGATTGCTGGATGAGGCGCACACGGTCCTCCAGCAGCGGCTCGTAGAGGAAATCCGCCCACTTCTTCAGCACCAGCATGGTCTCGCGCGAGAGGTTGCGGAAACCCCAGACCTCGAAGGCATGGTGGGCCTTGTCGTCATCGCCGTCGCGCACCGCCTCGTAGAGGGTGATGACGCCGGTGATGAAATGCGGCGGGAAGATCCGCACCACGCCGAAATCCAGCAGGGAGAGCCCGCCCGGCGCGCCATCGGTGGGCCGGCGGATCTGGTAGTTGCCCAGGTGCGGGTCGCCATGGATGACGCCATAGCGGTAGACGGGCTTGTACCAGGCGGCGAAGAGGGCGCGCGCGTAGTCGTTGCGCTCCTCCAGCGGCGGGTCCTCGTCCAGGCGCTTCAGGATGGAACCGCCCTCCAGCCAGGTCATGGTCAGCAGGCGGCGGGTGGTCAGGTGGTCTATGGGCGTCGGCACCTGGACGGCCGGCTCATCGGCGAGGATGAGGTCGTAGAGGCGCTGGTGCGAGGCCTCGCGCGTGTAGTCCAGCTCCTCGCGCAGCCGGTCGGCGATTTCCGCGTAGGCGTCCTCGTTGTCCAGGGCGCTGTCCATGCGGCGATAGAGCTGCATGCCGAGCTTGAGCTGGCGCAGGTCCGCTTCCACCACGCTCGGCATGTCCGGGTATTGCAGCTTGCAGGCGACGCGCGTGCCGTCCTTCAAGGTGGCGCGGTGAACCTGGCCGAGGCTGGCCGCGGCGGCGGCCTCCTGTCCAAACTCGGAAAAATGCTTCTGCCAGTCGGGGCCGAGTTCCGTGCCCATGCGGCGCTTCACGAAGGCCCAGCCCATGGGCGGCGCGTTGGATTGCAGCGTGGCCAATTCGCGCGCGTATTCCTCGGGCAGCGCGTCGGGGATGGTGGCGAGGAACTGCGCCACCTTCATCATGGGGCCCTTCAGCCCGCCCAGGATGGCCTTGAGGTCCTCGGCATGGCTGTCCTTGTTGGTCTTGATGCCGAGATAGCGCTCGCCCGCCACGCGGGCCGCGATGCCGGTGACGGCGCCGGAGGTGCGGACCATCCGCCGCACCTCGCCGAAAAGGCTGCTTTCGCGGCGCTCCTCGCTCATGGGGTGCGTTCCAGCTCATCGATGAAGCCCGCGATGACGTCGAGCCCCTTGTTCCAGAATTCCGGCCGCGAGGCGTCGAGGCCGAAGGGCGCCAGCAATTCCTTGTGCCGCAGCGTGCCGCCGGCGCGGAGCATGTCGAGATACTTGGCCTCGAAATCCGGCACCGTGCCGTCGCGGAACACGCCGTAGAGCGCGTTCACCAGGCAATCTCCGAAGGCATAGGCGTAGACGTAGAAGGGGCTGTGCACGAAGTGGGGCACATAGGCCCAGTAGACGGCGTAATCCGGCGTGAAGTCGAAGGCGGGGCCGAGGCTTTCGGTCTGCACCTTCATCCAGATCTCGCCGATGCGTTCGGCGCTGACTTCGCCCTTGCGGCGCTCGTCGTGCAGCAGGGTCTCGAAGCGGTAGAAGGCGATCTGGCGGACCACCGTGTTCAGCATGTCCTCCACCTTGCCGATCAGCAGCAGGCGGCGCTTCGCGGGGTCCGTCTCGGCGTCGAGCATGGCGCGGAAGGTCAGCATCTCGCCGAAGACCGACGCGGTCTCGGCCAGGGTCAGCGGCGTGCCGCTCATCAGATAGCCCTGTTCGGCCGCGAGTCGCTGGTGCACGCCATGGCCGAGCTCATGGGCCAGCGTCATCACGTCGCGCGCCTTGCCGTGGTAGTTCAGCAGCAGATAGGGGTGGGCCGATGGCACGGTGGGGTGCGCGAAGGCGCCGCCCGCCTTGCCGGGGCGGAGGGCCGCGTCAATCCAGGGCTTGTCGAAGAAGGGCGCGGCGACCCGCTCCAGCTCCGGCGAGAAGGCGCCATAGGCCGCGCGCACGCGGGAGACGGCCTCGGGCCAGGGGATGGTCGCGTCGGTGTCGCGCGGGATGGGCGCGTTGCGGTCCCAATGCTGCAGCTTGTCCAGGCCCAGCCACTTCGCCTTCATGGCGTAGTAGCGGTGCGACAGGCGCGGATAGGCGCCGCGCACGGCGGTGACGAGGGCATCCACCACCTCGTCCTCGACCATGTTGGCGCGGTTGCGGGAGGAGCCGGGGCGCGGGTGCTTGCGCCAGCGGTCCATCACCTCCTTGTCCTTCACCAGCGTGTTGGTGATGAGCGAGAAGAGGCGGATGCGGGACTGGAAGGCCTCCGACACGCCCTGGGCCGCGGCCTCGCGCACCGCGCGATCGGTGTCGGACAGCTTGTTCAGCGCGGCGGAGACGGAGAGTTCCTCGCCCGAGACGGTGACCGTCATGTTGGCCATGGTCTCGTCGAAGAGGCGGTTCCAGGCGGCGCGGCCCGTCACCTCCTTCTCGTGCAGCAGCTTCTCCATCTCGTCGGGCAGCTGGTGCGGCAGCCAGACGCGCAGGTCGCGCAGCCAGGGGCGGAAGCGCGACAGGGCGGCGCTTTCGCGCAGCCTGTCTTCCAGCGCGGATTCCTCCAGCCGGTTCAGCTCCAGCGTGAAGAAGACCAGGTAGGAGGAGATGGTCGTCACCCGCTCCTGCATGGTCTGGTAGAAGCGGCCATTGGCGGCGTTCTGCGCGTCGCCCGAGAAGACCAGCTGGGCGAAGCTCATCACCCGGCCCAGGATTTCCTCGATCCGCTCATATTCCGCGATGGCCTGGGCCAGGCCGTCGCCGGAGAGCCCGCCCAGCTTCGTGGCGAAACGGTCCTGGAAGGCGCCGGCCTCGGCCTCGGCCCGGGAGAGGTCCGCTTCCAGCGCGGGGTCGTCTTCCCCCTTGTAGAGGTCCGACAGATCCCAGGCGGGGAGGGCGGCTTCCCCCGCGGAGGCATCGAGGGGGGCGCGCAGCGGAAATGGGCGGTCTTGCATTCCTCTCATATATGCGAAGACAAGGCGCGGCCAAGGCGCGCGCGCCCAGAGCCGGGGGGGAAACATGAATCAAGCCGGAACCCGATGGAGCAGCCTGCCGGGCATGATGCTGGGCCTGGCCCGCGAAATGCCCGACAGGCCCATGCTGACCGCCTGGCGCGATGGGCGGTGGCGGACGCTGTCCTGGGGCGATTTCGCCATGAAGGTGGCGGCGGTGGCCGCCTGGCTGCGCGCCCAGGGCGTGATGCCGGGCGACCGGGTGCTGCTGGTCAGCGAGAACCGGCCCGAATTCCTCATCACCGACGTGGCGGTGATGACCATCGGCGCCGTCACCGTGCCCACCTATGTGACCAACACCGTGGCCGACCACGCCCATGTGCTGGGCGACAGCGGGGCGCGGGTGGCGGTGGTGTCCACGGCCGCGCTGGCACGAGCGGTGGTGGAGGCGGCGGGCCGCACGGCCGGGCTGGACCTGCTGGTCTGCATGGAGGCCGGCGCCCCCGCACCCCCCGGCGGCCGAAGCGCCGAATGGGCGGCGCTGGAGGCCGCCCCCAGCGACGTGGTGATGCTGATGGCGGAGGCCGAGCACATCCCCGAGGGGCGGCTGGCCTGCCTGATCTACACCTCCGGCACGGGCGGCGCGCCGCGCGGGGTCATGCTGCCCCACCGCGCCCTGCTGGCGAACCGTGAGGGCATCCGCCCCCTCATCGCGCGGCTGGATGTGGCGGGGGAGAAGTATCTCTCCTTCCTGCCCATGTCGCACAGCTATGAGCACACGGTGGGCGGCTTCCTGCTGCCCTCCTTCGGGATGGAGGTGGTCTATTCCCGCGGCGCCGACCGGCTCGGCGCCGAAATGGCCGAGTTCAAGCCCGCCATCATCACCGCCGTGCCCCGGCTGTTCGAGGTGCTGCGGGCGCGCATCACCGCCCAGGTGGAGAAGGATGGCGGCCTCAAGAAGCGCCTCTTCGACCAGGCCCTGGCGCTTGGGCTGCGGAAGCTGGACGGCCCGCCGCTGAACCTGTTCGAGAAGGCGCAGGACGTGGTGCTGGACCGGCTGGTGCGGAACAAGATCCGCGGCCGCTTCGGCGGCAATGTGCGGGCGCTGGTCTCGGGCAGCGCGCGTCTTGATCCCGAGTTGTCGGGCTTCTTCCTGGCCCTCGGCCTGCCGCTGATCCAGGGCTATGGGCAGAGCGAGGCCGGCCCCGTCATCAGCGTGAACCTGCCCTGGGACAATGCCCGGCGCAGCGTGGGCCCGCCCTTGCCCGGCGTGGAGGTCCGCATCGCGGCGAATGGGGAGATCCTGGTCGCGGGCAAGCTCGTCATGGATGGCTACTGGAACAACCCCGAAGCGACGGAAGCCGCCCTGAGGGTGCCGGAGGGCGATGGCAGGACCTGGCTGCACACCGGCGATGTGGGGCGGTTGGAGGAGGGGCGCCTCGTCATCACCGACCGCAAGCGGGACTTCATCAAGCTGAAGGGGGGCGACATGGTGGCGCCTTCCAAGCTCGAAGCCCTGCTGGTGGGCGAGCCCGAGATCGCCCAGGCCGTGGCCGCCGGCGAGGGCATGGCCGGCGTCGTCGCCCTGCTGGTGGCGGCGGAGGGGCAGGCGGAAAGCCTGGCGGGTGCGGTGGCGCGGGTGAACGCAAAGCTCTCGCCCGTCGAGCGCATCCGCCGCTGGGCGCCCGTGACCGAGCCTTTCACGGTGGAGAACGGCATGCTGACGCCCACCATGAAGGTGAAGCGCCGGCTGGTGCTGGAGCGTTATGCGGGCGTTGTGAACGGGTTGGGCTGATCCTTCCCGCATTATCGAAGGAAGCCGACATGCGCAGACGCCACCTCGCCGCCATTCCCTTGTTGGCGCTGGTCCCCGGGCTGGGGCGTGCCAATGAGGCGCTGGGGGCGCGGCTGAACGGCCAGCACCCCTCCGCCTATTACCGCGAGGCAGGGCGGCTCTTCGGGGCGGGGCAGCGAGAGGACGCGGTCTTCGTGTTCTACCTGGGCCAGCTGCGCTACCGGACGCACCTGGTGGCCCGGCCCGACCTGCCGGCGGACGGGGACCGCGCCCTCTTCGCCGCGCTGACCGAAAGCGTGGGGCGGCCGCTGAATGAATGGGCCTTTGGCGACGTGTCCTTCCTGGTCCGCACCATGGACGCGGTGCTGGCCCATGACGAAAGCCAGCCGGACCGCTTCACCCCGCCGCGGGAATTCCCGGAGGCCCATCGCGGCGTGCGCGAGGGGCTGGCCCGCTTCCGGGAGCAGGTCGGTGCCTCGGCGGACAGTATCCGCCAGCAGCGGGCGGCGCGGGGGCTGGAGAACCGGTAGCGGGCGGCCGGGCTGAGCGGCTGATCGGCTTCGGTGATTTCACCGAGGCCGACCGGCCGCTAGTCCAGCGGCTGGGTCAGCAGGCGCCGCAGCGTCTGCCGGTCCAGCTCGCGGTGGCCGCGCACGCCCAGCACCAGCTCCCCCTCCCATCGGCCGCGCCAGGTGCCGAAGAGCCGGTCCCACAGGGAGAGGCAGAAGCCGAAATGGCTGTTCGTCTCGTGCTCGCGCTCGCTGTGGTGGATGCGGTGCAGGTTGGGCGTGACGATCACCCAGCCCAGGGCGCGGTCGAGCTTCGGCGGGATGCGGATGGCCGCGTGTTCGAACAGGCTGGTGGCATTGAGGATGATCTCGAAGGCCAAGATGCCCTCGGGCGGCGCGCCCAGCGCCACCGCGAAACCGATCTTCACCAGCATGGAGAGCCAGATTTCCACCGGGTGGAAGCGCACCCCGGTGGTGGCGTCCATCTCGGGGTCGGCATGGTGGACGCGGTGCAGGCGCCACAGCCAGGGCACGTGGTGGAAGACGCGGTGCTGGAAGTAGATGATGAGGTCGAAGACCACGACCGTCAGCGGGATGGCCACCCAGAGCGGCAGGTCCAGCCAGTTCATCACCCCGATGCCCTGGCCCTGCGCCCAGAAGGCCGCCGCCACGGCGGCCAGCGGCAGGGTGAAGCGCACCAGCACCGACCCCACCGCCACCAGCCCCAGGTTCGGCCACCAGCGCCGCATGCCCAGCGGCCGCGGATGCGCCCAGGGCAGCAGGCGCTCCGCCAGGATCAGCGCGGCCAGGACGCCCGCGAAGGCGCCCAGGCGCAGGGTGGCTTCGAGTTCCATGGCAGATAGATAAGCGTCCGTGCAGGGAAGGGGAGGGGCTGCCTCCCGCTTCGCCGCCGCGCGCCGGAAGGTTACGCGGCTATTCGGCCGCCGCCCGCTGGCCTTGGCCCCAGCCAGGATTCACGATGGGCGAATGCGCCCCCAGCGCCCGGCGCCCTTCCGCGTATTCCGCCGCCAGCCGGTCCACCAGCGCCGCCGCCGGCATCACCTCATGGATGCCGCCCACGGATTGCCCGGCGCCCCAGATGTCCTTCCAGCGCTTCTTACGGTCCGAGGCGAAGGTCATCTGCGACTTGTCGCCCGTGTCCAGGTTGTCGGGGTCGAGCCCCGCCCGCGCGATGGAGGGCTTCAGGTAGTTCCCGTGCACGCCGGTGATGAGGTTGGTGTAGACGATGTCGCCCGCCCCGCTCTCCACGATCATCCGCTTGTAGTCCTCCACCGCGCGCGCCTCGGGCGTCGCGATGAAGGCCGTGCCCATATAGGCGAAATCCGCCCCCATGGCCTCGGCGGCCAGGATGCTGCGCCCATGGGCGATGGAGCCCGACAGCGCCACCGGCCCGTCGAACCATTGCCGCGTCTCCTGCACCAGGGCGAAGGGGGATTGCGCGCCGGCATGGCCGCCCGCGCCGGCGGCCACCAGCACCAGCCCATCCGCGCCCTTCTCGATGGCCTTGCGTGCGAAGAACTGGTTGATCACGTCATGGATCACGAAGCCGCCATAGGAATGGATGGCCTCGTTCACCTCCGGCCGGGCGCCCAGGCTCGTGATGATCAGCGGCACCTTGTGCTTCACGCACAGCGCCAGGTCCTGCTCCAGCCGGTCATTGGACTTGTGGACGATCAGGTTGATGGCGAAGGGGGCCGAGGGCCGGTCGGGATGGGCGCGGTCATGCGCGGCCAGGCGTTCCTTGATCTCGGTGAGCCATTCGTCCAGCTGCTCCAGCGGGCGGGCGTTGAGCGAGGGCATGGAGCCGATGATGCCGCTGGTGCATTGCGCCACCACCAGGTCCGGCACCGAGATGATGAAGAGCGGCGAGGCGATGAGGGGCAGGCGCAGCCGCCCCTTGAGCATGTCACGCAGGTCCATCGGGTGCGGTTCCTCTCCATTCGGTTGGGGCCAGTCTAGCCATGGTTCCATGCCCACGGAAACGCCCGCCACGGCCGATATTGCGCTGCCGGATGATGGCCATAGCCTGTGCGCATTGGCAGCTTCGCCCCGGCCGCCCTACATGCGGAACGAAAGCGGAACCCCGCCCGGAAGGAATTCCATGACCGAAACACTCTCGCCCGCCGCCCTCGACCAGCTCTTCCGCGAGGCGCGCACCCAGAACAAGTGGCAGGACAAGCCCGTCTCCGACGAGACCCTGCGTGAGCTGTACGACCTCGTGAAATGGGGCCCGACCAGCGCCAATTCTTCGCCCGCGCGCTTCCTGTTCCTCCGCACGCCGGAGGCGAAGGCGAAGCTGAAGGAGACGCTTTCGGCCGGCAATGTCGAGAAGACAATGACCGCCCCCGTGGTCGTGATCGTCGCGCATGATCCGAAGTTCTACGACCTGCTGCCGCGCCTCTTCCCCCATGCGGATGCGAAGTCCTGGTTCTCCGGCAACTGGTCGCTGGCCGACACCACCGCCTTCCGCAACGGCACCCTGCAGGGCGCCTACCTGATGCTGGCCGCCCGCGCGCTGGGCCTCGATGTCGGCGCCATGAGCGGCTTCGACAATGGCAAGGTGGATGAGCTGTTCCTGGCGGACACCGGCTGGAAGTCCAACTGGCTGGTGACGCTCGGCCATGGCGACCCGTCCGGCGTCTTCGAGCGCAGCCCGCGCCTGGCGTTCGAGGAAGCCTGCAAGCTGCTCTGAGCCCGCGTCCGATCGCCTCCGGCGGTATCGCCGGGGGGTGAATCGGCCGCCAAGAAAAGCTTAGGGGGCGGGTTCCAGCCGGTACCCGCCCTCTTCCGTCACCAGCAGGCGCGCGAGTTCCGGCGCCTTCTCGATCTTGCGGCGCAGCCGGTAGATGTGCGTCTCCAGCGTGTGGGTGGCGACCGCGGCCGAATAGCCCCAGACCTCCCCCAGCAGTTCGGCGCGCGAGACGGCGCGGCCGGCCGCGCGGTGCAGGTAGAGGAGGATGGCGGCCTCCTTCTCGGTCAGGCGGATGCGGCTGCCTTCCGGCGTCAGCATCAGGCGCGAGGCCGGGTGGAAGAAATGCCCGCCCATCCGGATGCCGGCCTCGGGCGAGGCCTCGAAGGCCGCCAGCAGCGCGTTCATCCGGGACACCAGCGCCGCCAGCCGCACGGGCTTGGGCAGGCTGGGCAGTTCCGACGCCGCGCCATCGCCCAGCAGCAGGATGGGCCGACCGCCGCTGGCGGCGCGCAGGGGCTCCACCCATTCCAGGGCGGGGGCATCGAGCAGCGTGGCGTCAATGCGCGCGAGAGGGTCCATCAGGCGGGCGGCGCCGTCGCCGGGTGCCACGGGCTCGGCCCGATATTCGGTGCCTTGCGCCAGTTGCGCGGGAAGAATGGCCGCCAGGGCCTCGTCCTCGGTCAGTAGAAGCAGGTGGCGCGGGCCGGCCATGGTCGCCTGGAGGATGTCGGCTTGATGACAGCCGCTGTGGTTTACAATCCCTTCCCTCTTAGCACTTGCACCGCGCGGGCGGAATGCTTGCGCGAAAGGTTGCACATGTCCGCGAAAATAAGTTTCACGCGGCGCCCTGTCGCTTCCCACTGTGACGCCACATTCTCAAGGCAAAGTTTCTACCCATGAAGGATCGGTCGTCCATGAATGTCGTCGCTTCGCAACCGCAGGCTTCCCTTGGTGCGCTGACGGAGGATGTCCTGGTGCTGCGGGCGGTGCATCGCGCCGTCTCCGAAGTCCGCCGCGGCACGCCCGTGCTGGTGCATGGCGCCGAGGGCGCCCTCCTGGTGGCGGCGGCCGAGACCGTCGGCGCGCAGGGCCTGGGCGAGATGGCGCGCGCCTCCGCGCGCCCGCCGGTGCTGCTGCTGGCGCCCGTGCGCGCGGCCGCCCTGTTGCAGCGCCCCGTGCCGCTCGACGCGCCGGAGGCCGGCGCCGTGGCGCTGCGCCTGCCGGCCGGGCTGATGGACCCCGCCTGCCTGCGTGCCTTTGCCGACCCCACCGCCGACCAGCTGCTCGGCGCCGAGGGCCAGCAGCTGGACCGCGCGGCCACGCCGGCCCTTGCCCCCGCCGCGCTGGCCCTTGCCAAGCTGGGGCGCCTGCTGCCCGCGCTGGTGGCGGTGCCGCTGGACCGTGTGGTCACTTCCGTGCCGGGCCTGATGGGCATCGCGGCCGAGGAGATCCTGGCCTACCCCCACACCGCCGCCACCACGCTGCGCGCGGTGGGCGAGGCACGGGTGCCGCTGGAGGATGCGAAGGACACGCGCATCATCGCCTTCCGCGCCGCCGATGGCGGGATCGAGCACCTGGCCATGCTGGTGGGCAAGCCCGAGGCGGTGCTGGCCGGCGGTGGCGCGCCGCTGGCGCGGCTGCATTCGGAGTGCTTCACCGGGGACCTCCTGGGCTCGCTGCGCTGCGATTGCGGGCCGCAGCTGAAGGGCGCGCTGCGCCGCATGGCCGAGGAAGGCGCGGGCGTCCTGATCTATCTGGCGCAGGAGGGGCGGGGCATCGGCCTCGTCAACAAGCTGCGCGCCTACACGCTGCAGGACCAGGGCCTGGACACGCTCGATGCCAACCGGGCCCTGGGCTATGGGGCGGATGAGCGCACCTTCCTGGTGGCGGCCACCATGCTGCGCGCCCTGGGCGTTCCGCGCGTGCGGCTGCTGACGAACAACCCCGACAAGCTGGCGGGCCTCGCCGCCTGCGGCATCGAGGTGCAGGCCCGCGAGGAACACGCCTTCGCCGGCAATGGCGTGAATGACGGCTACCTGGCCACGAAGGCGCAGCGCTTCGGGCATATGCTGCCGGAGTGAGGAGCGTCACCTGGCCTAAGGGCGCTGCCCGGACCACCGCGCCAACAGCACCCCCGCCGCGCGGCGAAAGCCCAGCCGCCGGAGGCGGCGCCCGGCGTTTGAGGGCCAACCCCACCCGGCCTGGGGGCGCAATGTGAGAGCATCCGGCCGCACGGCGGCCGGCGCCGCCCGAGCCACCGCCCCACCGTCACCCGCGCCGCGCGGCGAAAGCCAAGCGCGCGGAGCGCGCGCCCGGCGTTTGAGGGCCAGCCCTACCCGGCCTGGGCGCACAACGTGGAAGCATCCGGCCGCACGGCGGCCGGCGCCGCCCGAGCCACCGCCCCACCGGCACCCCCCGCCGCGCGGCGAAAGCCAAGCGCGCGGAGCGCGCGCCCGGCGCCTGAGGGCAGAAAATCAAGTCACTCTTTCCAGCTCCGCCTCGGTCATCTCGCCCGGCACGATGGTCATGGGCACCGTCATCTTGCCGGCCAGCCGCCCCGTCAGCGCGGTGATCAGCGGCCCCGGCCCCTTGCCGCCGGCCGAGGTGGCCAGCACCAGGATGGAAATGCGGGGGTCCTCGTCGAGCAGGGCCAGCAGCTCATCGGCGACGTTGCCCTCGCGGATCACGAGCATGGGCAGGCCACCGGTCAGCTCCTTCACCTGGGCGGCGAGGCCCGCCAGCAGCGCCTCCGCCTCCTCGCGCCGCTCCTCCTGCATCATGGAGCCGATGCCGGCCCATTCGGACTGCTCCACCGGCTCCACCACCCGCAGCAGCGTCACGCGCCCACCCCCCTTGGCGGCGCGCAGGCATGCGTAGCGCAGGGCGATGGCGCGCTCAGGGCTGTCATCCACCACCACCAGGAACACACGGTCGCGCCGGGCCTTTTCCGTTCCGTCCTCGGTCATCAGCTTCTCCGGAAGAGGATGCTGCCCAGCCAACCGGCCAGGGCGGCAAGAATGATGCAGATCAGCGCATAGACGGCGGGCTGCAGCCGCGCCAGGCGTTCGATCTCGGCCGCGGTGCCGGTGCGGGCCACCACAAAGCCCATCCGCTCGGTCGCCACGACCTGGCGCGAGCGGACCAGGTGGACCGCAATCTCATAGACGCCCGGCCGCACCGTGGCGGGCAGCGGCAGGCGCAGCTGGAACAGGCGGTTGCCTGCGATGTCCACGGGCGCGACATCCTCCAGCCAGAGGCCCTCGTTCCGCTTCAGCTCCAGCAGCGCCGCGCGGAACTGCGGCGAGCGCGCGCCGGAACTGGGCGTCAGCGGCAGCGCGTCGAGGCCGAGGCCACGCGCCTGGCGCACCTCCTCGGGCAGCAGCCGCCAGGCGGGCAGGGTGCCGGCGATGGCGTAGAAGCTCGGCACCTCGTCGAAATGCGCCGAGGGGCCGTTCAGCCACATGCCCAGCACGTTGACGCGCCGGCGGACCACGAAATGCGTGGACGGGCCGCGCGCCACCACGATGACCTCGTCGCCGCCGGGGCCGATGGGCTGCTCGGTGCTGCCGAAGACCAGCACGCTCTCGCCCACGAAGGCGGTGGTTACGTCCACGCGGTCGGTGGAGAGGCGGGCCACCAGCGGCTGCGCGGCGGCGAGGCCCGGGGCCAGCAGCAGGAGGATGAGAAGCAAGGCCCTCATGGCGCGCGCGTCACGGAGAAGAGGCGTTCGGGCGGGGTGACGAGGTTCCACATCAGCATCAGGGCCACGCCCAGCACCAGCAGGCCCAACAGCGCGCGCGTCTCCTCGCCGCGCAGCCTGGCCCCCATGGAGGCCCCGAACTGCGCGCCGGCCACGCCGCCGGCCAGCAGCAGCATGGTCAGCACGATGTCCACGCCGCCCACCTGCACCGCCTGGAAGAAGGTGACCGAGGCCGTGATGCAGACCACATGGAACAGCGAGGTGCCGATGACGACCGAGGTCGGCATGCCCAGGATGTAGATCATGGCCGGCACCAGCATGAAGCCGCCCCCCACGCCCATCACGGCCGAGAGCACGCCGATGGCGAAGCCCACCGCCAGCGGCGGCAGGACCGAGATGTAGAGGCGGCTCTGCCGGAAGCGCATCTTCAGCGGCAGCCCATGCGCCCAGGAATGCTGGTGCAGCCGCTGCGGGCGGGCGCGGACGCGGCGGAAGATGGCGCGCACGCTTTCCATGACCATCAGCAGGCCCACGATGCCCAGCACCACCACGTAGAAGAGGGCGACGGCGGCATCCACCTGGCCCTTCTCGCGCAGGAAGGCGAAGAGCTGCACCCCCGCGAAGCTGCCGAGCAATCCGCCCGCCACCAGCACGCCGCCCATGCGCCAGTCCACATTCCCCCGCCGCGCCTGCGCGATGAGGCCCGAGACCGAGGCGCCCAGCGTCTGGTTGGCGCCGGAGGCGACGGCCACGAAGGAGGGAATGCCGATGAGCATCAGCAGCGGCGTCAGCAAAAAGCCGCCGCCCACGCCGAACAGCCCCGACAGCCAGCCCACGCCGAAGCCGATGCCGACCAGGAGAAGGGCATCCACGCTCATTTCCGCGATGGGCAGGTAGATTTGCAACAACAGGGCCCGGTTCTGTGAAGGGCAAGGGTTCACCCATCGCCCGCAGGTGGCAAGGCCCGAAGGAGGGTTGGGGTTGCGTCACGGAACATCACTGGACTTGGGCGGGAACTGCCCGCAGGGTGGGCCATGCTTCGCCGCCGTGTCCTTGCCGGGCTTCCCGTCTCGGCCCTGCTCGCCAGTCCCGCGCTGCGCCCCGCCCGGGCGCAGAGTGTCAGCCGGGTGGCGCTGCTGCACCTGAATGATTTTCACAGCCGGCATGAGCCCATCGCGGCCAGCGGCGCCACCTGCCGCGCGGGCGAGGCCTGTTTCGGCGGCTCGGCGCGAATCGCGACCGCCATCGCCCAGGCGCGCGAGGCCGCCCGCGCCGACCAGCGCCCCGCCCTGCTGCTGGAGGCGGGCGACAGCTTCATGGGCAGCCTGTTCTTCTCCCACCATGAGGGGCTGGCCGAGGCCGCGGTTCAGCGCGCCTGGGGGGTGCAGGGCTTCGCGCTGGGCAATCACGAATTCGACAAGGGGCCGGCCACGCTGGCCCGCTACATCGAGATGGCGGCCTTCCCCGTGCTCTGCGCCAATCTCGACGCCACGGCCGAGCCCGCGCTGGCCGGCCGCGTGCTGCCCACCGTCACCTTCCGCAACGGCCCGGCACGGCTGGTGGTGGTGGGGCTGGTGACGACGGACACGCCCGTCATCTCCTCGCCCGGCCCCAACCTGCGCGTCACCGACCCGGCCGAGGCGGCCGAACGCGCCGTCTGGGCGGCGCGGCGCGAGGGACCGGCGACGGTGGTGCTGCTCTCGCACCTGGGGCTCGCGGAGGATGAGCGTCTGGCCGCGCAGGTGCCCGGGGTGGACGCCATCATTGGCGGGCACACGCATCTCCGCATCGCCCCGCCGCGCCTGGTGGACGGGCCGGACCGGCCGGTGCTGATCGTGCAGGCGGGCGCCTTCGGGCGCTTCCTGGGGCGCCTCGACCTCGACCTCGCGGCCGATGGCACGGTGCTGCACCACGCCCAGGCCATGGCGGAGCTGGACGCCGCCCTGGCCGAGGATGCCGCGGTGGCCGCCATCGTCGCCGAATACGCCGGCCCGCTGGAGGCGGTGCGCCGCGCCGTGGTGGGCCGCCTGCCGGAGGCCTTCACCCTGGAGGGCTGCCGCGAGCAAGCCTGCGCCATGGGTGGTTTCGTGGCCGAGGCGATGCGCCGCGCGGCGGGCGCCGAGATCGGCTGGATGAACGGCGGCGGGCTGCGCGCCGGCCTGCCCGCGGGCGATGTGAGCCGTGGCGACACGCTGACCGCCTTCCCCTTCGGCAACACCCTGGCGCGGCTGACCCTGCGGGGCGACACGCTGCGGGCCGCGCTGGAGAACGGCCTCTCGCGCCTGCCCGAGCCCAATGGCCGCTTCCCGCAACTGGCCGGGCTGCGCTTCCGCGCCGACCCCTCCCGCCCGGTGGGCGAACGCGCCCTCGAAGTGGAGGTGGAGGAGGCGCCGGGCGAATGGCGCCCGCTCGACCCCGCGCGAGCCTACCGCATCGCCACCAACAATTTCCTCCGCCGCGGCGGCGACGGCTATGCCGAGTTCGCGGAACGCGCGCTGGAGGCCGTGGATGACGGCCCCCTGCTGGAGGAAGTGGTGGTGCGGGCGCTGGGCGGCTGAAGCGTCCTCTCAGCGTCTCGGCAGGAAGCCCACCAGGCGCTTCGCCTCGGCCAGGATGGGGTTGGCGATGTCCTCCGCCCGCTCCGCGCCGCGGCGCAGGGCGGCGTCCAGCGCCGGCGCATCCTCCAGCAGCCGCAGCATTTCCTTGCGGATGGGGGCGAGGTGGGCCACCAGCGCCTCGGTCAGCACCTCCTTGAAGGCGCCGAAGCCCTGGCCCTCATGCTCGCGCAGCACGTTCTCGGGCAGGGTGCCGGTGACGGCGGCGAGGATGCCCACCAGGTTGCGCGCCTCGGCGCGGCCTTCGAGGCCGGCCAGGTGGCCGGGCAGGGGCTCGGCATCGGTCCGCGCGCGGCGGATCTTGAGCGCGATGGTGTCCGCATCGTCGTTCAGGTTGATGCGCGACTGGTCCGAGGGGTCGGACTTCGACATCTTCTTCGTGCCGTCGCGCAGGCTCATCACGCGGGCCGCGACGCCCTGGATGAAGGGCTCGATGCGCGGGAAGAAATCCGTGCCGTAGTCGTGGTTGAACTTCTGGGCGATGTCGTTCGCCAGTTCCAGATGCTGGCGCTGGTCGTCGCCCACCGGCACGCTGGTGGCCTTGTAGGCCAGGATGTCGGCGGCCATCAGGTTCGGATAGACGTAGAGGCCGCTGCTCGCCGCCTCGCGGTCCTTGCCGGCCTTGTCCTTGAACTGCGTCATGCGGTTCAGCCAGCCCAGGCGCGCCACGCAGTTGAAGATCCAGCCCAGCTCCGCATGGGCGGGCACATGGCTCTGGACGAAGAGCACGCATTTCTCGGGGCTGAGGCCGCAGGCCAGCAGCGTGGCCGCCATCTCGCGCGTCTGCGCCAGGAGCTGCGCGGGCTCCTGGAACTGGGTGATGGCGTGCAGGTCCACGATGCAGAACAGGCATTCGTGCTGGTCCTGCATCGGCACCCAGTTGCGGATGGCGCCGAGGTAGTTGCCCAGGGTGGGCACGCCGGAGGGCTGGATGCCGGAGAAGACGCGCTGCATGGAAATTCCCGTGAATTGGCCGTGGGGATCGTTCGCGCGCGCGGGGCGCGGGGTCAAGACGCCACGGCGTGTTACCGCCGCCGCCGCACCATCCGGCGCAGCTCGCGCAGATCCAGCCCGCCCAGCAGATGCGCCACGCCGAAATAGATGATGCCCCCCATGGCGCAGAGCACCGCCAGCCACGCCGCCCCCGCGCTGCCCGGGCCGGGCGCCAGCCAGATGGCGCCCAGCGCCAGGACCACGCCCATGGCCAGCGCCGCCGCCAGCAACCGGGGCGCGTTGCGGCGCAGCCGGCGGTCGGCGCGGAAATGGCGCTTGCGGTGCAGCAGCCAGAGCAGCACCGCCACATTGGCCCAGGCCGCAAGCCCGGTGGCCAGCGCGATGCCCGAGGCCCCCAGCGGCGTGGCCCAGAGGAAAAGCAGGTTCAGCCCCAGGTTCATGCCCACCACGCCCACGCCCACGATCACGGGGGTGGTGGTGTCGCCACGGGCGAAGAAGGCCGGGACCAGCGCCTTGACCAGCACGAAGGCGACCAGGCCCAGCGCATAGGCCGCCAGCACCCGCGCCGTCTCGGCCGCCGCGGCCGCGCCGAAGGCCCCGCGCTCGAACAGCACGCTGATGATGGGCGCTGCCAGCACCGCCAGCGCCACGGCGGCGGGCAGGGTGAGGGCGAGGGAGATTTCCAGCGCCCGGTTCTGGCTGCGATGCGCCGACAACCTTTGCCGCGCCGCGATCTGCGCCGCCAGCAGCGGCAGCAGCGCGGTGCCGATGGCCGCCCCCACCACGCCCAGCGGCAGCTGCGCCACCCGGTCCGCGTAGTAGAGGAAGGACACGGCGCCCGCCGGCAGCAGCGAGGCGATGATGACATCCACCGCCAGGTTCAGCTGCGTGACCCCCGCGCCGATGATGCCCGGCCCCATCCGCCGCAACACGCCCCTTTCGTTGGGGCCAAGGGTGATGCGCCGCACCGGGTTCAGCGCCATGCCCGCTTGCCGCGCCGCCCACCACACCAAGGCGAGTTGCAGCACGCCCGAGGCCGTCACCCCCCAAGCCAGCGCATGGGCCGGCGTGGCGACGAAGGGTGTCAGTCCCAGCAGGGCCGCCATGGCCGTCACGTTGAACAGCACCGGCGCCCCCGCCGCCGCGCCGAAGCGCGACAGCCCGTTCAGCACGCCGGAGACCAGCGCCACCAGGCAGATCAGCAGCAGGTAGGGAAAGACGATCCGCGTCAGTTCCACGGCCAGCGCGAACTGGTCGGGCCGCGCCGAGAAGCCCGGCGCCAGCACCGACAGCACCTGCGGCATGAAGACCATGCCCAGCAGCGTGAGCAGGGACAGCCACAGGGCCATCAGCCCCGCCATCCGTTCGGCCAGGCGCTGCGCTTCGGCGAAGCCCTCGCGCGTCAGGGTGGCGGCGAAGGCAGGGACGAAGGCGGCGTTGAAGGCGCCCTCGCCGAAGAGGCGGCGGAAGAGGTTGGGCAGTTTCAGCGCCACGAAGAAGGCATCGGCCATCGGGCCGGCCCCCAGGCGCGAGGCGATCAGGATGTCGCGCGCGAAGCCGAGGATGCGGCTGGCCATGGTCCAGCCGCCCACCGTGGCGATGGAGCGCAGCATCAGGCCTGGCTGGCGACCTCGCGCATCAGCACCGAGACGCCCCCGCCGCCGGGCGCGTCGGGCGGGGTCAGCGCGTCGAGCAGCGCCTCGCGCAGCGGGGCGAGCTTGCGCTCATTCTCGATCTTCAGGCCGAAGACGTCCTTCACATAGAAGACGTCCACGGCGCGCACGCCATAGGTGGTGATGTGCGCGGAGGCGATCTGCAGCCCCTGTTCGCTGATGGCGGCCGTCACGTCATGCAGCAGGCCGGGCCGGTCGCGGCCATTCACCTCGATGACGGTGTGGGTGTTGGAGGCGAAATTGTCGAAGACCACGCGCGGCGGCACCGTGACGGCGGCCAGCCGCGCGGGCTCGCGCCGCACCTTGCGGATTTCGGCGTCGAGCTGGAGGCGGCCGGAGAGCGACTGCTCGATCAGCACCGACAGCCGCGCCAGGCGGTGCGGCGCGTCGAAGGCGTCATCCGAACTGTCCTGCACCCAGAAGGTGTCCAGCGCCATGCCGTTGGTCAGGGTGTGGATGCGTGCATCCACGATGGAGGCGCCGGCGACGGCCAGGGCGCCCGAAATCTTGCTGAACAGCCCGGGGTGGTCGGTGCAATAGACCGTGACCTCGGTGACGCCCCGCTCAGGCAGGACCCGGGTGCGGACGGTGAGCGGCGCGCGCGTGGCCTCGGCATCGCGGATCATGGAGGCGTGGCGGGCATGGGTCTCGGCGTCGAAGGACAGCCAGTAGCCAGGGTAGCCGAGGGAGAGGAAATGATCGGCCTCGGCCTGGGTGAAGGCGGGCAGGGTGGCGATGGCCGCTTCCTTGGCGCGGGCCACGCGCACGTCGCGCTCGGGCACCGTCATGCCGCCGGCGAGCACCTCGGAAACGCGCCAATAGACCTCGCGCAGCAGGGTGGCCTTCCAGGCGTTCCAGACGCGGGGGCCGACGGCGCGCATGTCCGCCACCGTCAGCACCAGCAGAAGGCGGAGGCGTTCGGGCGACTGCACCTGGTCGGCGATGTCGAGGATGGTCTTGGGGTCCTCGATGTCGCGCTTGAAGGCGGTCTGGCTGACCAGCAGGTGGTGCAGCACCAGCCAGGAGACGGTCTCGGTCTCCTCCGCGGTCATGCCCAGGCGCGGGCAGATTTCCTGCGCGAGGCGGGCGCCGATCTCGCTGTGGTCGCCGCCGCGGCCCTTGGCGATGTCATGCAGCAGGGCGGCCACATAGAGGGCCCGTCGGGATTGCAGCTGGCCGGCCAGTTCGCTGGCCACGGGCGCCACCTCGGCCAGCGCCCCGCCCTCGATCTGCTGGAGGACGCCGATGGCCTCGATGGTGTGCTCATCCACCGTGAAGACGTGGTAGGTGTCGAACTGCATCAGCCCGGTGATGCGCTGCCACTCGGGGAGGAAGCGGCCGAGGAAGCCCGCCTCGTTCAGCAGGCGCATCCATTTGGCCGCACCCTTGCCCATCAGCAGGTCGAGGAAGAGGCGGTTGGCCTCGGGGTCGCCGCGCAAACGTTCGGCCTGGCGGGCGTGGCGGATCAGGGCGCGGATGGCGAGGGGGTGGATGTCCAGGCAGCGGTCCCGCGCCGCCTTCACGATCCGCAGCATCAGCACGGGCTCGCGCGAGAAGTCGCGGTCGGGGGGCGCGGCCACCAGCTTGCCATCGGCGAAGGCAAGTCCCAGCGCGGCGAGCCCCTCATCCCCCTCGCGCCGCGTGGCGGGCGGGCCCAAGGCCGCGCGCTCGATGGCCGGTTCCAGCACGCGGGTGAAGCGCACCACGTCGCGCGCCGTCAGGAAGAGGTGCTTCATCAGCCGCTCCGACCCGTCCTGCGCGCCATGGCGGGTGTAGCCCATGCGGGCGGCGATGACGGGCTGGAGGTCGAAGGTGAGGCGTTCCTCGGCGCGGCCGGTGACGTAGTGGAGGTGGAAGCGCAGCGTCCAGAGGAAGTCCCAGGCGCGGCGGATGGAGCGGGCCTCATGCGCGCTGAGCAGCCCGCCGCCGGGGCTGTCGGGCCCCACCAGCTCCGGCATCTTCTGCACGCCGAAGGCGTAGCGGGCCAGCCAGTAGAGGGTCTGCAAATCCCGCAGCCCGCCGCGGCCTTCCTTCACATGGGGCTCGACCAGGAAGGGGCTTTCGCCGTAGCGGGCATGGCGGGCGGCGCGCTCGGCGCGCTTGGCGGCCAGGAAGGGGGCGATGCCGCTCTCCAGCCGGTGCCGGGTGAAGCTTTCCGCGAAATGGGCGTAGGCCTCGGCGTCGCCGCCCAGGAAGCGCGCATCCACCAGGGCGGTCAGGATGGTGACGTCCTTGCAGCCCTCGGTCAGGCAATCCTGGGCGCTGCGGGTGGCGTGGCCCACCTTCAGCCCGAGGTCCCACAGCAGATAGAGGATGAACTCGATCAGCCGCCGGGTCCGCGCCCCCGGGTCCTTGGCCGTGAGGAAGAGCAGGTCAATGTCCGAATGCGGCGCCAGCACCCCGCGCCCGTAGCCGCCGGTCGCGACCAGGGCGAAGTCCACCGGCGCCGCGCCGGGCAAAGGCGGCACCATGGCGGCCCCGTAGTCGAGAATGGCCAGCATCACCTGGTCCATCCGTTCGGCCAGGCGGCGGGCGGCGCCCAGCCCGTGGGTTTCGCGGCTTTCGAAGGCGTGCTGGACCCAGGCCTGCACCCCGCCCAGCTCCCGCCGCAGCAGGGCCAGCGCCTGGTCGCGCGCGATGGGCACGCCGTCAGGCAGCAGGCGGTCCTGCAGCCGTGCTTGGGCCCGAGGGGCGGTGGCGAGCGTCATGTCAACCAGACTACAGGCCTTCCTTCGCGGCTGCGAGTGCCTTGAGGCTGTAGAGTGCGTCATGCGCCTCACGCGGGGAAAGTGCGTCGGGATCCAGCGCCAGCAAGGCCTCCAGCGCGGGCGATGCACGCATGGGTTGTGGCGGCGGCGCCCCGGCAAAGAGGGGCATGGCGGCGGTCAGCGGGTCCGTGCCCGCCGCCGCGCGGGCCTCGAGCCCGGCCAGCACCTCGGCCGCGCGCTTGAGCACGGCGGGCGGCACCCCGGCCAGCTTGGCCACATGCACGCCCCAGCTCTTTTCCGCGGCGCCCTCGGCCACGCGGTGCTCGAACACCACCTGCCCGCGCCATTCCCGCACCTGCATGGCGGCGAGGCGCATCTCGGGCAGTCCGTCGGCCAACCGGGTCAATTCATGGAAATGGGTGGCGAAGAGGGTGCGGGCGCGGATGCGGTCATGCAGAGCCTCCAGCACGGCGGTCGCGATGGCGAGCCCGTCCCAGGTCGCGGTGCCGCGCCCCACCTCGTCCAGCACCACGAGGCTGCGGGGGCCGGCCTGGTTCAGGATGGCGGCGGTCTCCGTCATCTCCACCATGAAGGTGGAGCGGCCGCCCGCCAGGTCATCGGCGGCGCCCACGCGGGAGAAGAGCCGGTCCACCAGCCCGATCCGCGCCGCGCGGGCGGGAACATACAGCCCCGCCTGCGCCAGGATCACCATCAGCGCGTTCTGCCGCAGGAAGGTGGACTTGCCGGCCATGTTGGGGCCGGTCAGCAGGCAAAGGCGGCGGCCGGGCGAGAGGTCGCAGTCATTGGGCACGAAGGCGGGGCCGCGCGCGCGGCGCAGCGCCGCCTCCACCACCGGGTGGCGGCCGGCCTCGATGGCGAAGTCGGGCCGGTCGGTGATCTCGGGCCGGCACCAGCCGCCGCCGGAGGCCAGTTCGGCGCTGGCGGTGAGCACGTCGAGCGCGGCCATCTCCCGCGCGGCGGTGGCGATGGCCTCGCCCTCGGCCAGGATCATGCGGCGCAGATGGGCGACCACGAGCCTTTCGCGGGCGCGCGCCTGGTCGCCGGCCTCGGACAGGCGCCGGTCCAGCGCGGCCAGGGCGGCGCAGGTGAAGCGATGCGCGCTGGCCATGGACTGGCGATGGATGGGGGCGAGGTCGCCGCTGGCCGCGGCTGGGGCGCCGCGCAGCAGCTTCTCCCCGGCGGCGGCGGGCATTTCCGCCAGATAGCCCAGCTGCTGGTGGTGCCGGATCTTGAGCGAAGCCACGCCCCAGGCCTGGGCCAGCTGCATCTGCATGGCGGCGATGGCGCCGCGCGCGTCATCCCGCAGGCGGCGCAGCGCGTCGAGTTCGCCATCATAGCCGGGGGCAACGGTGCCGCCCTCCTCCAGCCGCGCCGGCAGCTCGGTGGCCACGGCGCGGGAAAGTTCCTGGGCAAGGGCCGGCAGGGCGGATAGCGGTGCCTGCGCGTCCTCCAGCAGGCTGGGGCGGGCACCATCCAGCAGGCGGGAGAGGCGCCCGGCACGGTCCAGCCCGTCGCCGATGGCGCCTAGGTCGCGGGGCGCGAAGCGCTCCACCGAGAGGCGGCCCAGCGCGCGGGCCATGTCGGGTGCGCCCTTGAGGGCCGCGCGCAGCCCGGCGCGGCGGGTGCCGTCCTCCAGCAGCAGGGCCACGGCGTCGTGCCGGGCGCGGATGGCGGCGCGGTCGTCCAGCGGCGCGGCGAGGCGCGCAGCCAACTCCCGCGCGCCCGGCCCGGTCAGGGTGCGGTCCACGGCGGCCAGCAGCGAGGCGTCGCGCGGGCCGTCCAATATGTCCAGGCTGCGGCGGGTGGCGGCGTCCAGCAGCAGCACGCCGCGCGCGCCCTCCGGCATGGGCGGGGCGAGGCGCGGCAGGGCGCCGTTCTGCACGCCGCGCACATAGTCCACGGCCATGGCGGCGGCGGCGATCTCGGCCGGGCTGAATTGGCCGAAGCCTTCGAGCGAAGCGACGCCCAGCGCCTCGGCCAGCCGTCCGGGGGCGTCCTTGGGCACGAGGCACGGGGTGGCGCCTTCGAGCTCCAGCCCTTCCTCCGCCAGGATTTCGGCGGGGGCGAGGCGCGCGACCAGCGCCGCCACCTCCGGCGCGTCCTGCGTGTGGAAGGCGCCGGTCGAGACATCGAGCCAGGCGGCGCCCCCGCGGACCAGGGCCAGCAGCCAGGCGGGGCGGGCGGCGTCCAGCAGGGCCTCCTCGGTCGCGGTGCCGGGGGTGATGATGCGGACCACCTCCCGCCGCAGCGTGGCCGATTTGCGGGCCTTGGCTTCCTCGGGCGTCTCCATCTGTTCGCAGATCGCGACGCGAAAACCCCGGCGGATCAGGCGGGCCAGGTAGGATTCGTGGCTGTGGTGCGGCACGCCGCACATGGGAATGGGGTGGCCCTGGTGTTCGCCCCGATGGGTCAGCGCGAGGCCGAGCGCTTCGGCCGCCGCTTCGGCATCCTCGAAGAAGAGTTCGTAGAAATCCCCCATGCGGAAGAAGACCAGGGCGCTGCCCGCCTGCTCCTTCGCGGCGAACCATTGGGCCATGGCGGGCGTGGCGCCCGCAGCTGTCACGCGATGCTGCACCCCGCAGCTTTAGCGGGGCGGGCTGGGCCCGCGAAGGGGTCGCTTCGCAGCGCCGCCCTGCGGGGTTACAAGAATGACAACCAGACCGACCAAGGAACAGAAACGCATGTCCGACACGCGCCCCACACCCCCCAAGGACACCCGCACGGCGCGCGTCACGGGCGAGGAGGCGCTGGCCATGCACGCCGCCGGGCGCCCGGGCAAGCTGGAAACCCGCCTGACCAAGCCGCTGGTCACGGCGCGGGACCTCAGCCTGGCCTACAGCCCCGGCGTGGCCGAGCCCTGCCTGCACATCCACCGCAGCCCGAACCTGGCTTATGACTACACCTCCAAGGGCAATTTCGTGGCCGTGGTGTCCAACGGCACGGCGGTGCTGGGCCTGGGCAATCTGGGCGCGCTGGCGTCGAAGCCGGTGATGGAGGGCAAGGTGGCCCTCTTCAAGCGCTTCGCCGATGTGGACGGCATGGACCTCTGCCTCGACACCGAGGATGTGGACGAGTTCGTGAACTGCGTGCGCTTCCTGGGCCCCTCCTTCGGCGGCATCAACCTGGAAGACATCAAGGCGCCCGAATGCTTCGTCATCGAGCAGCGGCTGCGCGAGTTGATGGACATCCCCGTCTTCCATGACGACCAGCATGGCACCGCCATCGTCGCCGCGGCGGGGCTGATCAATGCCGCGCACCTGACGGGCCGTGACCTCGCCACCACGCGCCTCGTCATCAATGGCGCGGGTGCTGCCTCCATCGCCTGCGCGGAACTCCTGCGCGCGATGGGGATGCGGCCCGAGAACATCACCATGTGCGACACCAAGGGCGTGCTCTATCGCGGCCGCACGGAGGGCATGAACCAGTGGAAGTCGGCCCATGCGGTCGAGACCAAGGCCCGCACCCTGTCCCAGGCGCTGGAGGGGGCGGACGTGTTCTTCGGCCTCTCGGTGAAGGGCGCACTGACGGCCGAGATGATGCAGGCCATGGCCGACAAGCCCATCATCTTCGCCATGGCCAATCCCGACCCCGAGATCACGCCCGAGGAAGCCAAGGCCGCCCGGCCGGACTGCATCATCGCCACGGGAAGGTCGGACTATCCCAACCAGGTCAATAATGTCCTGGGCTTCCCCTTCATCTTCCGTGGCGCGCTGGACGTGCGCGCCAGCACCATCAACGACGCCATGAAGGTGGCCGCCGCGCAGGCGCTGGCGGAGCTGGCGCGCGAGCCGGTGCCGGAGGAGGTGGCGCGCTCCGGCGCGGGCAAGCGCCTCGTCTTCGGGCCGGAATACATCATCCCCAATGCCTTCGACCCGCGCCTGATCAGCCGCGTGCCGGTGGCGGTGGCCGATGCCGCCGTGCGCTCGGGCATGGCGCGCAAGCCGCTGGTGGACCCGGCCCGCTACGCGCGCGAACTGACCAACCGCCTCGACGCCGCCGCGAATGCGCTGGAAGCCATCCATGAGCAGGTGCGCGCCAACCCCCGCCGCGTCGTCTTCGCCGAGGGCGAGGAGGAGGCGGTCATCCGCGCCGCCATCGCGTTCGTGAACGCGGGCTACGGCACCCCCATCCTGGTGGGGCGCGAGGAACGCATCCATGCGACGGTCGCCGGCATCGGCGTGCGGCTGCCGGAAGGGATCGAGGTGCACAATGCGCGCCTCTCCTCCTCCAATTCGCGCTATGCCGACTGGCTCTACGCCAAGCGCCAGCGCGACGGCTTCCTCTACCGCGACATCCAGCGCCTGGTGAACAACGACCGCAACGTCTTCGCCGCCTGCATGGTGGGGATGGGCGATGCGGACGCGCTGATCACCGGCGAGACGCGCAGCTATTCCGTGGCGCTGGAAGGCGTGCGGATGGCGCTGGACGCGGAGGGCGTGCTGTTCGGCATGACCATGATGATCGCGCGGCGCTCGGGCACCGTGCTGGTGGCGGACACCGCCATCCATGAACGGCCCGATGCCGCCACGCTGGCCGCCATCGCGACGCGCTCGGCCGGGGTGGCGCGGCGGCTGGGGCTGGTGCCGCGCGTGGCCTTCCTCTCCTTCTCCACCTTCGGCGACCCGAAGGGCAGCATCCCGGGCAGCATCCGGGACGCGGTGAAGCTGCTGGACGCGGAGGGCGTGGACTTCGAATATGATGGCGAGATGGGGGCCGATGTGGCGCTGGATGCGAACCTCCGCGCCAGCCTCTATCCCTTCTGCCGTCTGACCGGGCCGGCCAATGTGCTGGTGATGCCCGGCCTGCACGCCGCGCATATCCTGACCAAGGCGGTGCCGCATTTGACCAGCGCCTCCACCATCGGCCCGGTGCTGATGGGGTTGTCGCACCCGGCGCAGATCGTGCCCACCGGCTCGGGCGTGAACCAGTTGCTGGATATGGCCGCACTCGCGGCCTACCAGGCCATCAGCCGCTAGCCCGGCTTGTTCAACTCCTGGAGGAGGGCTTCCACACGCTCCTCCGGCAGGTCGCGGATGCGGCGGGCCAACTGGTTCGCCAGCTCCGTGGCGCGCGGGCTGAGGCCCGATGTGTCCACCACCACCCGCGGGTGGGAGATGCGCGCGAGGCGGACCAGCTCCTCCGCCTCGTCCCAGATCAGGCCGAAGAACTCATTCACCTGGTGCACCAGCCCCGCCGAGGGGCGGCCGCGCTTGCCGTGTTCCAGCGCGGAGAGATAGGCGGGCGAGACATGCACCGCCGCCGCCAATTCGCTGAGGGTGACGCCGTGCTGGTCGCGCAGCGCGCGCAGGCGCAGGCCGAAGGGGGTCATGTTTCCGCCCTCAGGCGCCGGGCGCGGCCTCCGGCCGCTGGGCTTGCGCGCCGCGCGCTGGGGCGCCCAGCGCAGCAGCGGGTCTGGGCGCGGCGGCCGCCCTGCGGCCGCATCCTGGGAGGGAGGTGCCACGCCTCACGGGTCGCGCTGCTTGCAGCGGCAGGCTCGGAAGGCAGCGCGTGCGCGGTGTTGTCGCGCCGCTCGCACGGAGCCTGGCTCACCTGGCCCTTCGCAGCAGCAGGTGCACCGCGCCCGCATTCGCCCGGTGCGGGTGGGCGGCGCCGAGGATGACGGCGCGCAAATCGGGCGCATTCAGCCAATGCGGCAATTCGCGGCGCAGCACCCCGCCCTCCGTGCTGCTGCCCTTGCCGGTGACGATGCACACCACCCGCGCGCCATCCATCTGCGCGGCGCGCAGGAAGGTGCGGACGGCGGAGTGGGCGCGTTCGGCGGTCATGCCGTGCAGGTCCAGCTTGCGCTCGGGCCGCAGCGTGCCGCGCCGCAGGTCCCGCCAGCGTTTCGCATCGAGCCCGTCGGGCTGCACGCCGACATTCAGCTCGGGCGGCGGGCGGCGGGGCGGGGGTGGCGCGGGCGGCGCCGGGGCGCGCGGCGGCGGCGTGATGGTGACGCTGGGCGGGGCTGGGGGCGCTTCCGGTTCGGCCAGCGCCTTGCCGGGCAGGGGGGTGATGGTGCGCGCCACCGCCGCCCAGGCCGCGCGGTCCTCGGGCGAGAGCCCGCGGCGGCGCTTCACGACGCGGGGAGGGACGCGGGGTCGGCATCCAGAAGCAGGATGTGAAGCCGGCGCGGCCCCCTGCCCGCGGAGCGGGCCTCAGCTTCAAGCATGGGCCGCGGCCTCGCGTTCGTCATCCAGAAGCAGGATGTGAAGCCGGCGCGGCCCATGCGCGCCCAGTTCCAGCGTCTGCTCGATGTCGGCGCTGCGCGAGGGGCCGGTCACGAACATCACGTTGCGGGGCATGAAGCCGCCGGTGCGGGCGTCCTGGTTCTCGGCGCGCAGCAGGTCCCAGGCCTCCTCATAGGCGCCCACGATGCGGCTGGCGCGGAGGAACACCATCTCGGTGTCGGGCAGCAGGTTCAGCGTGGTGGGGCGCTGGGGCGAGGAGGGCAGCATCAGCGTGCCCGTCTCCGCGATGCCGGCGAAGCCGTGCTGGAGGCTGACGGAATCCTCGGGGTCGCCGCGCCGCGCCTCGACCTGGAGCATGGGGCGCGAGGCCCAGTCCAGCCCCTGCAATTCCGGATGCGGCGCGATGGCGATGCGCTGGGGCAGGTTCTGGGCCGCCAGGTATTCGGCGATGGCGGCGGGGATTTCGGCGGCGTCGGCCACGCGGCGCACCGTGCCGAACTCCTTTTCCACATTGCGGATGAACAGCGCCACCTGCTCCGGCCGCGCCACACGGGAGCGCGCGGGGATGAGGTGGCGCGGATGCGTGGCCAAGCGCCCGCCCAGCATGGCCTGCTGGTCGGCGGGCAGGGGGCCGCGGCGCAGGCCGCGCCGGATGGCGGTGAGGATGGCGTCCTTGCTCATCGGTTCCGCATCCGCTTCGCGTATTGCGCCATGAAAGTGCCGCCCTGCGGCACGGGCAAATCCCGCCCCGCCGTCCAGCCGCCGGCCAGCGGCAGCGACTTGAACGCGCCCTTGCCGCGGCCCAGCAGCCCCATCAGCGCCACGCCCAGCCGGGATGCGAAACGGTAGGCGCCCGGCCGTTGCGCGAACCAAGCCCAGAGGCCGAGCCCGCTGCGGACCCCCTGCGGCGAGAGGTGCCGCTCGAACTCGCGCTCGCGCCAATGGCGCATCATCTTGGGCAGCGGGATCTTCACGGGGCAGACGCTCTCGCACTTGCCGCAGAAGGTGCTGGCATTCGGCAGGTGCCCCGCCTTCTCCACCCCGATCAGCGAGGGCGTCAGCACCGAGCCCATCGGCCCCGGATAGACCCAGCCATAGGCGTGCCCGCCCACCGCGCCATAGACGGGGCAGTGGTTCATGCAGGCGGCGCAGCGGATGCAGCGCAGCATCTCCTGGAACTCGGTGCCGACCATGCTGGAACGGCCATTGTCCACCAGAACCACATGGTATTCCTGCGGCCCGTCAATTTCGGCCTCGCGCCGGGCGCCGGTGCTGAAGGTGGTATAGACGGAGAAATCCTGCCCCGTGGCCGAACGCGCGAGCAGGCGCAGCAGGCTCACGCAATCCTCCAGCGTGGGCACCACCTTCTCGATGCTGGCCAGGGCGATGTGCACGCGCGGCAGGGTCTGGGTCAGGTCGCCATTGCCCTCATTGGTGACGATGACGGAACTGCCTGTCTCGGCCACCAAGAAGTTGGCGCCGGTGATGCCGACATCGGCCGCCAGGAATTTCTGGCGCAGCCGGGTGCGCGCCTCGGTCAGGATGTCGCGGCGTTCGTGGAAGACGCGATCGGGGTCGAGGTCCGTGTGGGCGCGGCGGAAATCCGCCTCCCAATCCTCACGGTTCAAATGGAAGGCCGGCGCGATGATGTGGGACGGCGTCTCGCGCCGCAGCTGGATGATGTATTCGCCGAGGTCCGTCTCCACGGGCTCGATCCCGTGCTTCTCCAGGTGGTCGTTGATCCCGAGCTCCTCGGAGATCATGGACTTGCCCTTGGTGACGGTGCGCGCGCCGGCCTTGCGGCAGATGTCCAGCACGGCGGCCCGCGCCTCCTCGGCGGTGGAGCACCAATGCACATGCCCCCCCGCGCGCTCCACATTGGCGGCGAAGGTTTCCAGGTAGAAATCGAGGTTCGCCAGCGTGTGGTTCTTGATGTCACGGCCGATGTCGCGCAGCGCCTCGAATTCCGGCAGGCGGGAGACGGCCTCGGCGCGGCGTTGCAGGAAGGCGCCCTTCGCCTTGCCCAGCGCCTTCTGCAGCCCGGCATCGTCCAGGGCGCGCGCGGCATTGTCCTTGAAGGCGGGGGAGGTGGTGAGCATGCCCCCAGCATAGCGCAGCCCCGCCGCGACCGGAATGCTGCGCGCGCGGCCCCCTGGTGCTAAGCCGGGCCGCATGGAAACGGAATGGCAGCGCCTGAACCGCGCGAATTGGGATGAGAGGGTCGGGGTGCATCTCGGCCCGCGTGGCTATGACCTGACCTCGCACCGGGCCGGGCGGGGGCGGCTCGACGCGATCGTGACGGGGGTGCTGGGGCCGTTGGCGGGGCTCAGGGTGGCGCATCTGCAATGCCATATCGGCCATGACAGCATCGCCATCGCCCAGGCCGGCGCTGTGGAGGTGCTGGGCGTGGATTTCAGCCCCGCCGCCCTCGACGCGGCCCGCGCGCTTGCCGCGGAATGCGGCGCCTCCGCCTGCCGCTTCGCCCTGTCCGACGCCCAGGCCTGCGCCGAGACCCTGCCCGCCGAGGCGGGGCGCTTCGACCTGGCCTTCGCCTCCTGGGGCACCATCACCTGGCTGCCCGATGTCCGGGCCTGGGGGCGCAGCATGGCGCATTTCCTGCGGCCGGGCGGCCGCCTGGCCTTTGCCGACGCCCATCCCTCGGCCCTGGTCTTCGACGGGTGGGAGGGCAGCCACCCCCGCTGGTCCTACCCCTATTTCGCCCGCGCGCCGCTGCCCTTCGACAGCACCGAGGACTATGCGGACCCGGAGGCGCGCCTCTCCCACTCCCGCACCATCGAATTCCAGCACCCGCTCTCGGACATATTGGGCGCGCTGCTGGAGGCGGGCTTCCGCCTGGACCGCTTCGAGGAGCATGACGCCCTGCCCTGGGCGCTGTTTCCCGGCCTGCCGCGCGGCCCCGACGGCTTCTGGCGCTGGCCGGACAAGGCCTGGCTGCCGCTTTCCCTTTCCCTGCGCGCCACGCGCATCGGATAGGCCGCGGACGGGGGCCTGACGCGGGCCGCGACAGGGCCTATCGTGACCGGCGAAGGAGCCCCCTGCCATGAACGAGATCTCGGTCCCGCGTCCGAACAACCTCGACGCGTTCTGGATGCCCTACTCGGACAACAAGTATTTCAAGGGCACCCCGCGGCTGCTCGCCCGGGCGGAGGGCATGAACTACTACACGCCCGAGGGCCGCGAGGTGCTGGACGGCACGGCGGGCCTCTGGTGCTGCAATGCCGGCCATGGGCGGCGCGAGATCGTGGAGGCCATCCAGAAGCAGGCCGCCATCCTGGACTTTGCGCCCACCTTCCAGCTCGGCCACCCCATCGCCTTCGAGGCGGCGGCGCGCGTGGCGGACCTGACGCCGGACGGGCTGGACCGGGTCTTCTTCACCAATTCGGGCAGCGAGAGCGCCGACACGGCCCTCAAGATCGCGCTGGCCTACCAGCGGGCGCGCGGCCAGGCGCAGCGGGTGCGCCTGGTGGGGCGCGAGCGCGGCTATCACGGCGTGGGCTTCGGCGGCATGTCGGTCGGCGGCATCGGCCCCAACCGCAAGCAGTTCGGCGCCATGCTGCCTTACGTGGACCACCTGCCGCACACCCATCTGCCGGCGCAGAACGCCTTCGCCAAGGGCCAGCCCGAGCACGGCGCCCATCTGGCGGACCATCTGGAATCGCTGGTGGCGCTGCATGGCGACACCATCGCGGCCGTGATGGTCGAGCCGGTGGCGGGCTCCACCGGCGTGCTGGTGCCGCCCAAGGGGTATCTGGAGCGGCTGCGGGCGCTCTGCGACAAGCATGGCATCCTGCTCATCTTCGACGAGGTCATCACCGGCTTTGGCCGCATCGGCACGCATTTCGGCGCCGAGCGCCTGGGTGTCACGCCGGACATCATGACCATGGCCAAGGGCCTGACCAACGCCGCCGTGCCCATGGGCGCGGTGGCCGTCCGCAACGAGATCTACCAGACCATCGTGGACGGCACCCAGGCGGGCATCGAGTTCTTCCACGGCTACACCTATTCGGGCCATCCGCTGGCGGCCGCCGCCGCCATCGCCGCCATCGACATCCATGTGCGCGAGGATTTGCCCGGCCGGGTGCGCGCCATCGAGGGTTATTGGGAAGAGGCGACGCATGCCATGCGCTCCGCGCCCAACGTCATTGACACGCGCAACCACGGGCTGATCGCGGGGGTGGAGCTGGCGCCGCGCGAAGGGGCGCCCGGCGACCGCGCCATGCGCGTCTTCCGCCGCTGCTTCGACGAGGGCGTGCTGATCCGGGTGACGGGCGACATCATCGCCCTCTCGCCCCCGCTCATCATCGAGAAGCCGCAGGTGGACCGCATCTTCGGCACGCTGGCCGACGCGATCCACAAGGAAGCCGCGTAAGCGGAGCAGCGCCCGGGGGGCTCAGTGCGGCTCCCCATGGCGGTGCGCATGCGCCTTGCGCGCCGCCTCCTTGCGGATGCGCTGCTGTTCCGCCGCGTCGCTGAAGGCCGCGGCGAGGATGCCCGTCGGAATGGCGATCAGCCCGATGCCCAGCGCCGCGATGAAGCCCGCGCAGACACGGCCCAGCCAGGTGATGGGCGCCACATCGCCGTAGCCTACCGTGGTGAGCGTCGCGATGGCCCACCACATGGACCTGGGAATGGAGCCGAAGGCCTCCGGCTGGGCATCGCCCTCCACCACGTAGAGCAGCGTCGCCGAGAGCACGAGCAGCCCGCTCGCCACGCAGAGGCCCAGGAACAGCTCGTGCCGGCGTGAGGCGATCGCCTCCTTCAGGAAGGCGAAGGCGCCGGAGAACTGCCCAAGCCGCGCGAAGCGCAGGATGCGCAGCATGCGCGCCAGGCGCAGCAGGAAGGCCTGCGGCCCCATGTCCTCCAGCAGCAGCGGGCTCAGCGCCAGCAGGTCCAGGATGCCGGCGGGCGAGGTGATGAAGCGCAGCCGTGCCCGCCAGGCGGGGCCGTCCGGGTCGGCCTCCGGCGCCACCCAGATGCGGGTGAGATATTCCCCGAGGAAGATGCCGCCCAGGATGATTTCCAGCCAGGAGAAGATCGCCTCATTGCCCTCATAGATGGTGATCTCGCTCTCCAGCGTCGCGACCGCCACCGAGAACAGGATCAGCGCGCCGATCGCCTTGTTGGCCGGGGACATGCCCTCGGCCGGCCATTGCCGCGGGCTGAGCTGCACGAAAAGGCGGCGACGGAGGGAGGGGCGTTCGGGGGCCAAGACGAGCCTTCCAGTGGGGTCGGTTCAAGGGCGCAACCCTGTCTCTACCGCTCCATGGCCCGGCCGTCACGCGCCTGGGGCGGGGCATGGGTTTCCCATTCGGGCAGACGCTGCTAAATATTCCGACAATCCATCAGGTCATGCGGGACGGATTTCCTGAGAATCCGCCCCCGCGCGGCCCAAGGCCGACCAGTTGTCGAATCGGAACGACGGTCAACCTGCCGTCGAGAAATTCGCCCCTGATTCGATGCATCTGTTGTTGTTGGTCGTGCGTTGGGCTCCGGAAGCATGGTGTTTCGGTCGCTTCATCTGGGGTTGATTTTTGTCCGCGGATGATACTGGGCGTCCCACCGTGCTGCCCGATCCTGGTTCCCCGACCCAAAGGGAGCCGCCGTCATGCCGGCCCCGCCGGCGCGGCGAAACTGCGCGAATGGAGGTCCGGATGGCGGAAGCCCGCCCGAGCAAGTCGAAGACGGCCCAACCGAAAACCCGTGCCGCGGGGCAAGCACCGGCGCGCGCCAAGGTGGCGCCCAAGCCACGTCCCGTCGAAGCTGTCGCTCGCGCGCCTTCGCCTCCCGCCCAGCCCGCGCCTCGGCTCTATCTGCTCCATCCCCTGCTCGTGGGCGGGCTGCCGGCCTGGGATGCGGCGTTGGACCGTGCCGCGGCGCTCGGCTTCAACGGCGTGCTTGTGCCGCCTCCCGTGGCACCCGGCGGGGCGGGCAACCTGTATCAGATGGGCGACCCCGATGCCGCCCACCCTGTGCTGGACGCCACGGGCGACAGTGCCGCCGCGCTGGGTCAGCTCGCGGAGAAGGCGCGGGCGCGCGGCCTCGACCTCTACATGGACCTGGTGCTGGACCGCGTGGCGGCCGATGGGCGCCTGGCCCATGACCATGCCGCCTGGTTCGAGGCGCCCGGTGAGGATGCGCTCCCGGACCCGCGCCTGCCGCCCCCCGACCGCGCCATCGCGCTCGCCCGGTGGAAGGACGAAGCTTCCTCGGAGGCGCTGGGCGCCTGGTGGGAAGAGCGCCTGCGCCGCTTCGTCCAGGTGGGCGTGGCGGGTTTCCGCTGCGACGCGCCGGCTTCCGTGCCGGCCGGCATCTGGCGCCGGCTGATGGCCGCCGTTCCGCAGGCGCGCTTCCTGGCCTGGACGCCCGGCCTGCCGGCCGAGGCCGTGCCGGGCCTCGCGGGCCTCGGCTTCGCCGGCGCCTTCAACAGCTTGGCCTGGTGGGATCTGCGCGGCGGCTGGCTGGCGGAGGAGGCGCAGCGCCTTGCCGCCCTGGGCCCCACGCTCGCCACGGTCGAGGCGCCCTTCGGGCCGCGGCTCGCGGCGCAGGAGGCCGACCCCGGCCTCGCCCGGCTGGCCGCGCTGCGCCATCTGCGCCTCGCCGCCGGCATGGGGGCGGGGCTGCTGGTGCCGATGGGCTTCGAATTCGGCGCCCGCCGCCCGCTGGACGCCGCGCGCGACCGCCCTGGCGATTGGGAATGGCTGCGCCGCAATGCCGGCTTCGACCTGGAAGACGAATTGCGCGCCACGAACGCCGCCCTGCAGGGCCAGGCGCTGGCGGCGGGCGAGTTGCGGCCGCTGACCGGTCCAGGTGCGCCGGTGGCCGCGCTGCTGCGTGCCCATGGGACGGATGCGCGGGGGGCGGAGGGAGCGACCCTTGTTCTCGCCAATACCGACCTGCACCAGGCGGCCAGCGTGAGCGCGGCCGCGCTGCTGCCCGCCACGGGGGGCGTCTTCACCCGCTTCACGCCCTCCTGCCCGGAAGAGGGCGCGCCCCTGCTGCCGGGTGGGGAAGTGACGCTGCGTGGCGGCGAGACCCGAATCTATCGCGCCGACGCGTCGGCGCCGATCCGTGGCGCGGCCCTGCCCGCCGCGACCGAGGCGCCGCGCCTGGGCATCGAGGCCATCACCCCGAGCGTGGAGGATGGCCGCTTCGCCGTGAAGCGCATCGTGGGCGAGGTGGTCGAGGTCACCTGCGACATCATCTGTGACGGGCATGACAAGCTGGGCGCCGCCCTGCTCTGGCGCGCGGTGGACGAGGCGGAATGGCGCGAGGTGCGCCTCACGCCACTCGGCAACGACGCCTGGACGGCGCGCTTCCCGCTGGAGCGCATGGGGCGCTACGTCTTCGTGATCGAGGCTTGGCGCGACGCCTTCGCGAGCTTCCATGACGAGCTCCAGAAGAAGCACGCCGCCGGTGTCGCCATCGGCGTGGAGCTGGAAGAGGGCCGCCGCCTGGTCGAGGCCGCGAGCCAGCGCGCGGGCGGGGAGGTGGCGGCGCTGGCCGCGCGCATCACCGCGGCGGGCGAGGCGGAGAAACTGGCCCTCTTGCTGGCGCCCGATACGGCCCGGCTGATGGCGGCCGCCGATGACCGCCCCTTCAAGCTGCGCTCGGCCGAGATGCCGGTGGAGGCGGAACGCACCGGCGCGGGCTTCGCCAGCTGGTACGAAATCTTCCCCCGCAGCCAGTCCGGCAGCGAGACGCGGCACGGCACCTTCGACGACGTGATCCGCCAATTGCCGCGCATCCGCGGCATGGGCTTCGACGTGCTGTACTTCCCGCCCATCCACCCGATCGGCACGAAGAACCGCAAGGGCCGCAACAACAGCCTGACGCCGGGGCCCGATGATCCGGGCAGCCCCTATGCCATCGGCTCCGAGGCGGGCGGGCATGACGCGCTGCACCCGGAACTCGGCACGCTGGAGGACTTCCTGCGGCTGGTGCGCGCGGCGCGCGAACACGGGCTGGAGCTGGCGCTGGACTTCGCCATCCAGTGCAGCCCCGACCACCCCTGGCTGCGTGACCACAAGGACTGGTTCGAGTGGCGGCCCGATGGCTCCATCCGCTACGCCGAGAACCCGCCCAAGAAATACGAAGACATCGTCAACGTCGATTTCTACGCGAAGGGCGCCAAGCCCGCGCTGTGGAACGCGCTGCGCGACGTGGTGCGGTTCTGGTGCGAGCAGGGTGTCAGGCTGTTCCGCGTGGACAACCCGCACACCAAGCCCTTCCCCTTCTGGGAGTGGCTGATCGCGGACATCCGCGCGGAATTCCCCGACGCGGTGTTCCTGTCCGAGGCCTTCACCCGGCCCAAGGTGATGTATCGCCTGGCCAAGGTCGGCTACAGCCAGAGCTACACCTACTTCACTTGGCGCAACGACAAGGCCGGGCTGACGGAATACCTGACGGAGCTGACCACGACGGCGCCGAAGGATTTCTTCCGCCCGCACTTCTTCGTGAACACGCCGGACATCAATCCGAAATTCCTGCAGCAATCGGGGCGGCCGGGCTTCCTGATCCGCGCGGCGCTGGCGACCACGCTGTCGGGGCTCTGGGGCCTCTACCAGGGCTTCGAGTATTGCGAGGCGCGGGCGATGCCGGGCAAGGAGGAGTATCTCGACAGCGAGAAATACCAGCTCCGCGTCTGGCCCGACCGCGCGCCGGGCGACATCATTGACGAGGTGACGCGGCTGAACGCCATCCGCCGCGGCAACCCGGCGCTGCACAGCCATCTGGGCCTCGCCTTCCACCACGCCTTCAACGACCAGGTGCTGTGGTACCGCAAGCAGAGCGCGGACCGCAGCAATGTGCTGCTGGTCGCGGTCAGCCTCGACCCGCATGCGGTGCAGCAGGCCTCGGTGGAGGTGCCCTTGTGGGAATGGGGCCTGCCCGACCACGCGACGCTGGAGGTCGAGGACCTCATGCGCGGACACAGCTTCACATGGAGCGGAAAAGTGCAGCAGATCACGCTTGATCCTCACGAGTTGCCCTTCGGCATCTGGCGCGTGCGCCCGGCGGGGGGCATCTGAGCCATGGCGCAGGACCCGCACTGGTACCGCGACGCGGTCATCTACCAGCTTCACGTCAAGAGCTTCTTCGACGGCAATGACGACGGCATCGGCGACTTCGCCGGGCTGATGCAGAAGCTGGACTACATCTCGGAACTCGGCGTGGACACGTTGTGGCTGCTGCCCTTCTACCCGAGCCCGCTGCGCGACGATGGCTATGACATCGCGGACTACCGCGGCGTGAACCCGAGCTACGGCAACCTGCGCGACGCCAAGCGCTTCGTGCGCGAGGCGCATGCGCGCGGGCTGCGCGTCATCACGGAGCTGGTGATCAACCACACCAGCGACCAGCACCCGTGGTTCCAGAAGGCGCGCGAATCCAAGCCCGGCTCGCCCGCGCGGGATTTCTACGTGTGGTCCGACACCGACGAGAAGTATGACGGCACGCGCGTCATCTTCTGCGACACCGAGAAGTCCAATTGGACCTGGGATGAGAAGGCCAAGGCCTATTTCTGGCACCGCTTCTACAGCCACCAGCCCGACCTGAACTTCGACAATCCGCGCGTGATGACCGAAGTGCTGGGGGCCATGAAGTTCTGGCTCGACATCGGGGTGGATGGGCTGCGTCTCGACGCCGTGCCCTACCTGGTGGAGCGCGAGGGCACCAACAATGAAAACCTGGAAGAGACCCACGCCATCCTGAAGCGCATCCGCGCCAAGCTGGACCAGGACTTCCCGGACAAGATGCTGCTGGCCGAGGCGAACCAGTGGCCCGAGGACACGCAGGTCTATTTCGGCGAGGGCGATGAATGCCACATGGCGTTCCACTTCCCGCTGATGCCGCGCATGTACATGTCCATCGCGCAGGAGGACCGCTTCCCCATCACGGACATCCTGCGCCAGACGCCGGACATTCCCGAGGGCTGCCAATGGGCCATCTTCCTGCGGAACCATGATGAGCTGACGCTCGAAATGGTGACCGACAAGGAGCGTGACTACCTCTGGAGCACCTATGCCGCGGACAACCGTGCGCGCATCAACCTCGGCATCCGCCGGCGCCTGGCACCGCTGCTGCAGCGCGACCGCCGGCGCATCGAGCTGATGAACGGGTTGCTGCTCTCCATGCCCGGCACGCCCGTCATCTATTATGGCGACGAGATCGGCATGGGGGACAACATCTTCCTGCGCGACCGTGATGGCGTGCGCACGCCCATGCAATGGTCGCCCGACCGCAATGGCGGCTTCTCCCGCGCCGACCCCGCCGCACTCGTGCTGCCGCCGCTGCAGGACCCGATGTACGGCTTCCAGGCCGTGAACGTGGAGATGCAGGCGCGCGACCCGCATTCGCTGCTGAACTGGATGCGTCGCATGCTGGCGGTCCGCAAGCGCAGCCAGGCCTTCGGGCGCGGCGGCATGCGGCTGCTCTACCCCGCCAACCGCAAGGTGCTGGCCTATGTGCGCGAGCATGAGGAGGACACGATCCTCTGCGTGTTCAACCTCTCGCGCTCGGCCCAGGCGGTGGAGCTGGATCTCTCGGCGCTCGCCGGCCGCGTGCCGGTCGAGATGCTGGGCGGCACGAGCTTCCCGCCCGTGGGTCAGCTCCCCTATCTGCTGACGCTGCCGCCCTACGGCTTCTACTGGTTCGTGCTGGCGGCAGACCAGGCGCTGCCGGCCTGGCACACGCCCTCGCCCGAGCCGTTGCCGGACCTTCGCACGCTGGTGCTGCGCGCCAATGTGAAGGAGATGCTGGGCGCGACCACACGTGCCGAACTGGAACAGCAGGTGCTGCCCGAATACCTGCCCAAGCGGCGCTGGTTCGCCTCGAAGGGCGAGAAGCTGGGCGCCCTGAGCCTGACCGCCATCGCGACCCTGCCCGAGACGCAGGGGGCCGTGGTGATGGCCGAGGTGGAGGTGAACCTGCCCGGCCGCGCCGAGCGCTACGCCCTGCCATTGGCCGGCGTGGAGGATATGGAGGGCAGCGGGCCGCTCTCCTCGCAGCTGGCGCTGGCGCGGCTGCGCCAGGGGCGGCGCGTGGGCTACCTGACGGACGCCTTCGCGGACGACCGCATGCCGGCCGCCGTGCTGGCGGCCCTGCGCGGTGGGCTGCGGCTGAACAGCGATGCGGGGGAAATCCGCTTCAACGCCACCTCGCGCCTCGCGGATGTCGTGATGCCGGAGGGCGCCGAGGTGCGACGGCTCTCCGCGGAGCAGTCCAACTCCTCCCTCATCTATGGCGAGGAGGTGGTGCTGAAGATCATCCGCCGCATCAACCCGGGCATCCACCCGGAGGCGGAGATGACGCGCCACCTCACCGAGGCGGGCTTCGCCAACATCGCGCCCCTGATGGGCGAGGTGGTGCGCGTGGCCCCCGACGGCACGCCGCACACCCTGATGCTGGTGCAGGGCTTTGTCCGCAACCAGGGCGATGGCTGGGGCTGGACGCTGGACTGGCTCGGCCGCGCCATTGACGACGCGGCGCTGCATGACGAGACGCCGGAGGATGTCTTCGCGGGCTACCAGGGCTTTGCCGCGCTGCTGGGCCGCCGCCTGGGCGAGCTCCACGCCACCCTGGCCTCGGCCAGCCGCGACGAGGCCTTCGCACCCGAAACAGCCACCGAAGCCGACCGCGCGGCCTGGGCGAAGGGCGTACTGGAACAGCTTGACCCCGCCCTGGACCTGCTGGCGCGGGCGGAACTGGACGAGGCGGATGCCGAGCGCGCCCGCTTCGTGATCGAAAGGCGCAAGTCCTTGCATGAGGCGGCCAAGCGCCTCGCGCAATCGGCCGAGGGCGCGCTCAAGACCCGCGTGCATGGCGACTTCCACCTGGGCCAGGTGCTGGTGGCCCAGGGCGATGCCGTGATCGTGGATTTCGAGGGCGAGCCCGCGCGCACGCTCGAGGAACGCCGCGCCAAGGGCAGCCCGCTGCGCGACGTGGCGGGGCTTCTCCGCAGCCTCGACTACGCGGCGCATGTGGGCGAGGGGAACGACACCGTGGCCGCGGCCCCGGCCGATCGCCGCGCCGCCCTCTTCGCGCGCTGGAAGCAGGAGACGGCTGCGGTGTTCCTCGACGCCTACCGCGAGGTGCACGCCGCGGCACCCGAGCCCTGGGTACCGGCGGGGGCGGAGGCCGCGCTGCTGGACCTCTTCCTGCTGGAGAAGGCCGCCTACGAAATACGTTACGAGGCCGCCAACCGTCCGGCCTGGATCGGCGTTCCCTTGCGCGGCCTCGTAGAGCTTGCCGAAAGGATGACGTCATGATCGCAGGATTGGAGGAGCTGGTTGCCGGGCATCACGGAGACCCCTTCGCCGTCCTGGGCCGCCAGGGCGGGGAGGTCCGTACCTTCCAGCCCGGCGCGCGCGGCGTGACGCTGCTGGCGCGCGAGGGCGGGCAGGAGATGGGGCGGCTGGAACCCGTGCATCCGGGTGGCCTCTTCGCCGGTCCGGCACGGGACGGGGCCTACCGGCTGCGGATCGAATGGCCCGGCTCCGTGCAGGAAACCGAGGACCCCTATGATTTCGGCCTGCTGTTGGGGCCGCTCGACCTGCACCTGCTGGCGGAAGGCCGGCATTTCGAGATGGGCCGCGTCTTCGGCGCGCAGCCCATGGAGATCGAGGGCGTTCCTGGCGTGCGCTTCGCCGTCTGGGCGCCCAATGCGCGCCGCGTCTCGGTGGTGGGCGACTTCAACGGCTGGGATGGCCGCCGCCACCCCATGCGGCTGCGGCGCGAGGCGGGCGTGTGGGAGCTGTTCATCCCGCGCCTCGCCCCCGGCGCCGCCTACAGCTATGAAATGCTGGCGGCGGATGGCTCCGTGCTGCCGCTGAAGGCGGATCCGGTGGCGCTCTCCACCGAGGCGCCGCCCGCCACCGCCTCACGCGTGCCGGACGCCGCACCCTTCCACTGGACGGACGAGGCCTGGATGGCCGGGCGCGAGGCGCGCCAGGCGCTGGATGCGCCGATCTCCATCTACGAGGTCCATCCCGGTTCCTGGTGGCGCGATGCGGAAGGCGAGGCGCCCGACTGGGACCGCCTAGCCGACCGGCTGATCCCCTACGCGCAGGGGCTGGGCTTCACCCATCTCGAATTCCTGCCCATCACGGAGCACCCTTTCGGCGGTTCCTGGGGCTACCAGCCGCTGTCGCTTTTCGCGCCGAGCGCGCGCTTCGGCGATGCGGCGGGCTTCGCTCGCTTCGTGGACCGCGCCCACGCGGCGGGCCTTGGCGTGCTGCTCGACTGGGTGCCGGCGCATTTCCCGACCGACCCGCACGGGCTATATCGCTTCGACGGCAGCCCCCTCTATGAGCACGCCGACGCGCGCGAGGGTTTCCACCGCGACTGGAACACCGCCATCTACAATTTCGGGCGGAACGAGGTGCGGTCCTTCCTGATCTCCTCGGCGCTGCATTGGCTGGAACGCTTCCATGTGGACGGGCTGCGCGTGGATGCGGTCGCCTCCATGCTCTACCGCGACTATTCGCGGCCGCAGGGTGAATGGATCCCGAACCGCCATGGCGGCCGCGAGAACCTGGAGGCCGTGGCCTTCCTGCGCGAACTCAACACCATCGTGCGCGAGCGCTGCCCCGGTGCCGTCATGATCGCGGAGGAAAGCACCGCCTGGCCCGGCGTGACCAAGGCGGTGGAGGAAGGCGGCCTGGGCTTCCACTACAAGTGGAACATGGGCTGGATGAACGACACGCTCGGCTACATGCACCAGGAGCCGATCCATCGCCGCCACCACCATGGCGCCATGACCTTCGGCCTGGTCTATGCGTGGAGCGAGCACTTCATCCTGCCCATCAGCCATGACGAGGTGGTGCATGGGAAGGGCTCGCTGCTGGGCAAGATGCCGGGCGATACGTGGCAGAAGCTGGCCAATCTGCGCGCGTATCTGGCCTTCATGTGGGCGCATCCGGGCCGCAAGCTGCTCTTCATGGGCAATGAACTGGCGCAGCCCGCCGAATGGAACCACGACGCCGCCCTGGCCTGGCACCTGCTGGACCAGCCGGCGCATCGCGGCGTGCAGCATCTGCTGCGGGACCTCAATGCTCTCTACCGCGCGCAGCCCGCCTTGCATCGTGCCGATGCTCGGCCGGAGGGCTTCCGCTGGATCATCGCCGACGATGCCGATCACAGCGTGCTGGCCTGGCTCAGGCTGGGCGCGGAAGGAGACGAACCCGTGCTGGTTGCGTGCAACATGACACCCGTGCCTCGGCACGGCTATCGCCTGGGCGTCCCCGCCACGGGCGAATGGGCCGAGCTGCTCAACACCGATGCCGGCCTCTATGGCGGCGGGAACATGGGCAATGGCGGCGCCGTGCGGGCCGAGCCCATCGGCGCGCATGGCTTCGCGCAGTCGGTGGCGCTCACGCTGCCGCCGCTGGCCACCCTGGTCCTGGGGCGGCGCGCCTAGAATGGCCCCCCTTCCGGACCGGCTGCTGCCTGGCCGCGCGGACCCGCTCGGCGCCCATTGGGATGGGCTCGGCGTGAATTTCGCGGTGTTCTCGGCGCATGCCGAGCGCATTGACCTGTGCCTCTTCGACCCGGCGGGCCGCCGCGAGATCGCCCGCCTGCCCCTGCCCGAATGCACCGACGAGGTGTGGCACGGCTACCTGCCCGAGGCACGCCCGGGCATGCTCTACGGCTACCGCGCGCATGGTCCCTACGACCCGCGCCATGGCCACCGCTTCAACCCCAACAAGCTGCTGCTCGACCCCTATGCGCGGCAGCTCTCGGGCGAGGTGCGCTGGTCCGATGCGCTGTTCGGCTACCGCCTCGGCGCGGGCCGTGGCGACCTCACCTTCGACCGGCGCGACAGCGCGCCCGCCATGCCCAAGGGTGTGGTGGTGGATGAAAGCTTCCACTGGGGCGACGACCGCCCGCCCGAGATCCCGTGGGACCGCACGGTCATCTACGAGGCGCATGTCCGCGGCCTGACCAAGCTGCGCGAAGACATTGCCCCGCGGGAGCGCGGCACCTTCGCCGCGCTGGCCGATCCGGGCATGATCGAGCACCTGAAGCGCATCGGCGTGACGGCGGTGGAACTGCTGCCCATCCATGCCTTCCTGCAGGACCGCTTCCTGGTGGAGAAGGGGCTGCGGAACTACTGGGGCTATTCCACCCTGTCCTTCTTCGCGCCCGAGCCGCGCTACCTCATCGAGCCCTGGATGCGGAACGAGCTGAAGGTGGCCGTCCGCCGCCTGCACGCGGCGGGCATCGAGGTGATCCTGGATGTGGTGTACAACCACACCTGCGAGGGCAGCGAACTCGGCCCCACGCTCTCCTGGCGCGGCCTCGACAACGCGTCCTACTACCGGCTCCTGCCCGACAACCCGCGCCACCTCATCAACGACACGGGCACGGGCAACACGCTGAACATCAGCCATCCGCGCGTGCTGCAGATGGTGATGGACAGCCTGCGCTACTGGGTGCAGCACTTCCACATCGACGGCTTCCGCTTCGACCTCGGCACCATACTCGGGCGCGAGGCGCATGGCTTCGACCCGGGCAGCGGCTTCTTCGACGCCATCCGCCAGGACCCCGTGCTGGCGCGGGTGAAGCTGATTTCGGAACCCTGGGACATCGGGCCGGGCGGCTACCAGGTGGGCAACCACCCGCCCGGCTTCGCGGAATGGAATGACCGCTACCGTGACGGCGTGCGCCGCTTCTGGCGGGGTGATTCCGGCATGCGGAGCGACCTGGCCGCGCGCCTGACGGGGTCCGCCGAACTCTTCGACAAGCGCCGCCGTCGCCCCTGGGCCAGCGTCAACTTCCTGGCGAGCCATGACGGCTACACCCTCTACGACCTCACGGCCTATGAGCAGCGCCACAACGAGGCCAATGGCGAGGACAACCGCGACGGCCATTCCGACAACCACAGCCGCAACTGGGGCCATGAGGGCGAGACGGAGGATGCGGGCATCCGCGCGACCCGTGCCCGCGTGGCCCGCGCCATGCTGGCCACGCTGTTTGCCTCGGCCGGAACGCCCATGCTGCTGGGCGGCGACGAGATGGCGCGCAGCCAGGGCGGCAACAACAACGCCTATTGCCAGGACAACGACATCTCCTGGTTCGACTGGGAACACGCGGAGACGGAGGAGGCGCAATCCCTCCAGCGATTCACCGCGCGCCTCGCTGGCCTGCGCCAGCAATTGCCGCCGCTGCGACCGGCCGTCTACGAGCATGGCGAGGCGGAACCGCGCCCCGGCCTGTCCGCCATCGGCTGGTTCGACCAGCACGGCCAGGGCATGACGCCCGAGGCCTGGGCCGAACCGGAGGCGCGCACGCTGATCCTGCGCCGGGCGGTGGTGGCGCCGGAGGGCCATGTGGATGCGGTGCTGCTGCTGCTGAACGCGGATTCCGACGGCCACCGCTTCACCCTGCCCGAGCCCGGGATGGACTGGACCATGATGCTGGACAGCGCCCATCCGGACCTGGCCGAACATCCGGCGGCGGGGCGCTCCGTGCTGGTGGCGGCGCATTCGGTGGTCCTGATGGCGACACGGCTGCCGCCCGCATGACCACGCTCTGGGGGCCGGTCTCGCGGGCCGGCGGCACCCGCTTCCGCCTCTGGGCGCCCGACAGCGATGCGGTGCTGCTGGAGGTGGAGGGCCGCGCCCCCATTCCCATGGCGGCGCAGGGTCAGGGATGGTTCACGCTGGACGCGCCGGTGGGCGAGGGGGCGCGCTATCGCTTCCGCGTGGCGCCCGGGCTCGTCGTGCCAGACCCGGCTTCGCGCGCCCAGGCGGGCGGGGTGCATGGGGCCTCGGTGCTGACCGACCTTGCCGCTTATCCCTGGCGCCACGCCGACTGGCGCGGCCGGCCCTGGCATGAGGCCGTGATCTATGAAGTCCATGCCGGCGCCATGGGCGGCTTCGGCGGCGTGCGCGAGGCCCTGCCGAGGTTGAAGGCGCTGGGTGTCACCGCCATCGAGCTCATGCCCGTGGCGGAGGCGCCGGGCGCGCGCGGCTGGGGCTATGACGGCGTGCTGCCCTTCGCGCCGCATGCGGCGCTGGGCGCGCCGCAGGAATTGCAGGCGCTGGTGGACGCGGCGCATGGCGAGGGGCTGATGGTCTTGCTCGACGTGGTGTTCAACCATTTCGGGCCGGATGGCGCCTATCTGCACGCCTATGCGAAGCGCTTCTTCGACGAGGGCGTGCACACCCCCTGGGGTGCGGCCATCAACTTCGCCGAATCCGCGGTGCGCGCCTATTTCGAGGAATGCGCGTTGCATTGGCTGCGCGACTACCGCTTCGACGGGCTGCGCCTCGATGCCGTCCACGCCATCCCGGACCCCGATTGGCTGGACCACCTGGCCCGCCGCATCCGTGCGGAGCTTCCCGGCCGCCACATCCACCTGGTGCTGGAGAACGAGCACAACGCCGCGCGGCACCTGGCGCCCGATGGACCCTTCGACGCGCAGTGGAATGATGACGGCCACAACATCCTGCACCCGCTGCTGACCGGCGAGCGCGAGGGCTATTACGAGGACTTCGCGGAGGATGGCGCGGCCAAGCTCGCCACCGTGCTGGGGCAGGGCTTTCTCTTCCAGGGGCAGCATTCCGCCCATCTGGGCGCGCCGCGGGGGGAGCCCTCGGCGCACCTGCCGCCCACCGCCTTCGTGCTCTTCCTGCAGAACCATGACCAGGTGGGCAACCGGGCCTTCGGCGAAAGGCTGCCCGCCTTGGCCGACCCCGACGCGCTGGCGGCGGCCACCGCGCTGCTGCTGCTCTGCCCGCAAATCCCTTTGCTCTTCATGGGCGAGGAATGGGGGGCCACGGCCCCCTTCCTGTTCTTCACCGACCACAATGCGGAGCTGGCGCCGCTGGTGCGCGAGGGGCGCCGTCGGGAATTCGCGCGCTTCGCCGCCTTCGCCGACCCCGCCATGCGCGCCCGCATCCCCGACCCGAACGAGGCCACGACCTTCACCGCCTCCATCCCGGATGTGGAGGAGGCCGCGCGCGAGCCCCATGCGACGGTGCTGGCCCTCTACACGCAGATGCTCGCGCTCCGCCACGCGCGCATCATCCCGCATCTGCCCGGCGCGGTGGCGCTGGGTGCCGAGGCGGTGGGCGAGAAGGCCGTGCTGGCGCGTTGGCGCCTGTCCAACCAGGAGGAACTGACTCTGGCCTGCAATCTGGGAGAGGCGCCCGCCGCCTGCACGGCGCGGGGCGCGCTGCTGTTCGAAGGGCGCGAGGGGGCCGCCGCCGCGCTCGCCGCCGGCACGCTTCCCGCGCGCACCACCGTGGCGCTGCTCGGCTCATGATGCCGCGCGCCACCGCCCGGCTGCAATTCCATGCGGGCTTCACGCTGGATGACGCGGTGCCACTGGTGCCCTATCTCGCGCGGCTGGGCATCAGCCATCTCTATGCCTCGCCCATCCTGAAGGCGCGGCCGGGCTCCACCCATGGCTATGACATCGTGGACCATGGCGCCATCAACCCGGAGCTGGGCGGCGAGGAGGCGTTGCTCCGCCTGGTTGCCGCGTTGAAGGCGGAAGGGCTGGGCCTCATCCTCGACATCGTGCCCAACCACATGGGCGTGGGCGGTGCCGACAACGCCTGGTGGCTGGATGTGCTGGAGTGGGGCCGCCACAGCCCCTATGCCAGCTTCTTCGACATTGACTGGGAGCCCCCCGACCCCGCCCTGCGCCACAAGCTGCTGGCGCCGTTCCTGGGCGCGCCCTATGGCGAGGCCCTGGCCTCGGGCGACCTGCGCCTGCATTTCGATGCGGCGCTGGGCAAGTTCCACGCCCAGTATTTCGAACACCGCTTCCCCATCGCGGCCCCGCACCACGCGGCGCTGCTGCGCGGCCAGGGCCCGGCCGCGGCCTTCGCGGCGCTGCGCCCCTCGAGCCGCGCGGCGGCGCAGGCCGCGCACCTGGCGCTGGCCGAGCACGCCGCCACGCCGGAGGGCGAGGCGCTCATCGCCATGGTGCTGGGCGCGCATGATCCGACCACCGAGGAAGGCCGCGCCGCCCTGCACGCGCTGCTGGAACGCCAGCACTACCGCCTGGCCTGGTGGCGCGCGGCGGCGGATGAGATCAACTGGCGCCGCTTCTTCGACATCACCTCGCTGGCCGGGCTGCGCGCCGAGGACCCGGCGGTGTTCGACGCCACGCATGAACTCGTGCTGCGCCTCTATGCCGAGGGCGCCATTGACGGGCTGCGCATAGACCATGTGGACGGGCTGGCCGATCCACGCGCCTATTGCCGCAAGCTCTACCGCCGCATGCAGACGCTCAGGCCCGGGCAGGAGCCGCTGATCTGGGTGGAGAAGATCCTCGCCCCCTTCGAGGCGCTGCGCCCCGACTGGCAGGTGCAGGGCACCACCGGCTACGACTTCATGGACGAGGTGGGCGGCCTGCTGCACGACCCGGCGGGCGAGGAGCCGCTGACCCGGATCTGGACCGAGCGCACCGGCCGCCCCGCCCATTTCGAGGAGGAGGCGCAGGAAGCCCGCCGCCAGATCCTGCGCGACAACCTGGCCTCCGAGCTCAACGCCACGGCGGCGGCGCTGAAGCGCGTGGCCAACCAGGACATCGCCACGCGCGATCATTCGCTGACCGCGCTGCGGCGTGCGCTGGCCGAGGTGCTGGTGCATTTTCCGCTCTATCGCCTCTACATCTCGAAGGGCGGGCGCAGCGAGGAGGACCGGCGCATCCTGGACTGGGCCATCGCCGGCGCGCGGCGCACCTTGCGCCCCACCAGCCGCCACCTGCTGCCGCTGCTCGATGATTGGCTGGGCGGCGAGCCGCCGCGCAGCCTGCCCCCCGCGCAGCGGCGCGAGAGGCTGGTGGCGGCGGTGCGCTTCCAGCAGCTCTCGGCGCCCGTGGCGGCGAAGAGCGTGGAGGACACGGCCTTCTACCGCTATGGCCGCATGCTCTCGCGCAACGAGGTGGGCTCCGAGCCGGGGCGCTTCGCCGTCTCGCCCGCCGCCTTCCATGGCACGGCGCGCACGCGCGCCAAGCGTTTCCCGGGCGCCATGCTCGCCACCGCCACCCATGACCACAAGCGCGGCGAGGACACGCGCGCGCGGCTCGCGGTGCTGTCCGAAATCCCGGGCGAGTGGGAGGCGGCGGTGGACCGCTGGACGCGGCTCAACGCGCCGCTGCGCCGCGACCTGCCCGACGGCCCGGCGCCGGGGATGAGCGCCCAGCTCATGCTCTACCAGATGCTGGTGGGCGCCTGGCCGCTCGAACTGTCGCCGGAGGATGAGGCGGGTGTCGCCGCCTTCGCCACGCGCGTGGCGGACTGGCAACGCAAGGCCCTGCGCGAGGCCAAGCGCCGCACGGAATGGGCGGTGGAGAACGCGGATTACGAAGCCGCCTGCCAGGATTTCCTGCACACGGCGCTGGCCGCCGACCGCGCCAGCCGCTGGCGCGAGGAGGTGGCGGGCTTCGCCATGCGCCTTGCCCCGGCCGGCGCGGTGAATGGGCTGGCGCAGGCGCTGCTGCGCTGCACGGCGCCGGGCATCCCGGATCTCTACCAGGGCACGGAGTTCTGGGATTTCTCCCTGGTGGACCCCGACAACCGCCGCCCGGTGGATTTTTCCGCACGCATGTCCGCGCTGGAGCAGGGCGTGCCGCCAGCCGAGCTGCTGGGTCATTGGCGTGATGGCAGGGTGAAGCAGGCCATCATCGCCCGCGCCCTGGAGCTGCGCCGCGCGCGGCCGGAGGTCTTCGCGGCGGGCGACCACCTGGCGCTCCAGGCCGAGGGCCCCGCCGCGCAGCACGCCCTGGCCTTCGCGCGCCCGCACCGCACGGGCACGGTGCTGGCCATCACCACGCGACTGCCGGCGGCGCTGCTGGGCGCGGCCGAGGCGCCGCTGGTGCCGGGGGCGGCCTGGACAGAGACGCATCTCGTCCTGCCCGCGCGCCTGGCCGCCGCGACCTGGCGGGACGTGCTGACGGGCCAGACCTTGCGCGCCCGCGGCGGACGCCTGCGGCTGAACGAAGCCCTGTCTCAGCTTCCCGTGGCGCTGCTCGAGATGGAATGAGCGAGCGCCGCATGGGCCCGCGCGCTGGCGCGGCCCAGGCGGATCAGGGCGGGCAATTCCCAGGGCCGGCGGGCCAACCCGGCCAGCACGGGGCCCAGCGCGGGGCGGCCATCGGGCGTCAACGCCTTGCGGGCGGCGCGGGGCAGGGCTTCCTCCGGTCCATCGGCCACGGCGCGCAGCACGGCGAAGGGCAGGCCGCGCGCCGTGGCGAAGCGGGCCACCGCCCCGCTTTCCATGTCCACGGCCTCCGCACCCGTGGCCGCGTGCAGGGCGCGCTTGGCTTCGGCATCGGCGAGGAGGGTATCGCTGGCCGCGAGCGGCACCACGCGCGCCCGGGTGCGGGCGGCCAGCGCCGTCGTCCACGCCGCGTCTGGCGCGAAGGTCCGGCCCGCGTGCAGCGTGCCGGCCAGCAGCACGTCGCCGGTGCGGACGCCGGGCGCCAAGCCGCCTGCGATGCCAAAGGAGAGCACGCAGGTCACATCGTCGGGCAGCGCGTCAAGCATCGTGGCCAGCCGCCCTGCATCCCCGCCCGAGACCAGCACGCGCGTGCCGGCGGGCAGCAGCGCGGCCTCGCTGGCCAGCCCCACCGCGACGACGGCACCTTCCGGGATCAGCAAGGGGGCGCGTAGTCCTTCCAGGGGGCCGCGCGTTCATAGCCGTGGGCGGCGCGCAGCAGCAGCGCCTCCGCATGGGCGGGCGCGGCCAGTTGCAGCGAGAGCGGCAGGCCTTTCGAGGACAATCCGCTCATCAGCGTGATGGCGGGCTGGCCGGTCACGTTGAAGGGGGTGCGGGCCTGGCGGGGATAGGTGCGCTCCACCTCCGGCTCGTCGTCAATGAGGGCGGCCTCGTCCATGCTGCTCGCGGTCAGCAGCAGGTCCACGTCCGCGAAGACCTCGTTCACCCGGGCCAGCAACTGCGTGCGGCGGCGGGCGGCGTGCATATAGTCCACCGCCGGCAGGAACAGGCCCGGCAGCAGGCGGCGGCGCGTCACCGCCGCGTAGTCCTGCGGGCGGGTCTTGAGCCATTCCTCATGGACCACGCTGCTCTCAGCGGCCAGGATGGTGCGGTTGACGGCGGAGAACTCGTCGAGGCTCGGCAGGGTCACGTCCATGACGATGGCGCCCTCGGCCGCCAGCAGGCGCGCGGCCTCGTCCAGCGCGGCCGCCATCTCGGCCGAGGCCGGCTGGTCCTTCTCGTGGAAGTGCCGGACATAGCCGATGCGCAGGCCGCGCAGCCCATCCGTCAGGCCGCGCGTGTAGTCCTGCCCGCCATCGGCCATCACGTTCAGCATCAGCGCCGCGTCGCGCACCGTGCGCGTCAGCGGCCCCACATGGTCCAGCGAGAAGGCCAGCGGGAACACGCCCGCGCGCGGCACCAGCTCATAGGTGGGCTTGAGGCCCACGATGCCGCAATGGCTGGCCGGGTGCCGCACCGAGCCGCCGGTGTCCGTGCCCAGCGCCGCCGGCACCATGCGCGCCGCCACCGCCGCCCCCGAGCCGGAGGAGGAGCCGCCCGGATGATGCGCCCTGTTCCACGGGTTGCGGGCGGGCGGGAAGGGCAGGTCGAAGGCCGGGCCGCCGATGGCGAATTCATGCGTGGCGAGCTTGCCCGGGAACACCGCGCCCGCCGCGCGCAGCCGCGCCACCACCGCCGCATCCGCCTCCGCCATATGGTCCAGCCGCTGCTTCGAATGGCAGGTGGTGGGGTGGCCCTTGAGGTCAATGATGTCCTTCAGCCCCACCGGGATGCCGTGCAGGGGTGAGCGCGGGCCGTGGCGGGTGATCTCGGCCTCGGCCTCGCGCGCCGCTTCCTCGGCTTCGGCGACGTTCATCCGGATGAAGGCGTCGAGCCGCGGCTGCACGGCGGCGATGCGCGCCAGGCAATCCTCCAGCAGCTCAACCGGCGAGAGCTTGCGGGCGGCGATGAGGGCGGCGGCCTCGGCGAGGGTGAGAAGATGCGGGCTCATGGACGGGGCGCCACGTAGGCAGGCGTGGGTTCCAGCGTGGGGTCGCTGCTGCGGGGCAGCTGCCCCTTGTGGCGCGCCAGCTGCGCCAGCGCCGCCCGCACATCGGCCGGGTAGCGCGCGGCGGTGTCCTCCAGCCCCGCGGCCTTCACGAGGGCGGCGATCTCTTCATCGGTCATGGCGGGCACCCCTGCTGTCCGGGCACAGCTTGGGCCAAGCGGGAGGGGGCGAAAAGCAGGGGGCGGCCGCATTCGGGGGGGAGATGGCGCGACCGCCCCCTGAAGTTGGGCTCCCTGGCGGCGAGGCGCCGCCCCGGGAGGTCCGGGAGAGACGGGTGTGCTCGGGGGGAGAACACATCCCATGCCGCAATGTGGGGAGGGCGCGTTACGGAAGTGTTGCCGGCACCGCACGAATTGTCGCGGGCGGCCACCGGGTCTATGCCGGGGGGCTGATCTGGGAAGGATGACGGATGCTGCCGCTCACGGGCCTCAAGGTGGTGGAACTCGGGCACTACATCGCCGCCCCCTTCTGCACGCGGCTGCTGGCCGACCTGGGCGCCGAGGTCATCAAGGTGGAACCGCCCGGCGGCGACCCCTTCCGCGGCTGGGGCGCCAAGCATAACGGGCATTCCGTGTGGTTCAGCGTGCATGGGCGCAACAAGCTCTCGGTCACGCTCGACCTGAAGAGCGAGGAAGGGAAGCGCCGCGTGAAGGCGCTGTGCGCGCGGGCCGATGCGGTGGTGGAGAATTTCCGCCCGGGCTACCTGGAGCGCATCGGCCTCGGCCCCGCCGCGCTGCATGCGGAGAACCCCAACCTCATCATCGCGCGGATCAGTGGCTACGGGCAGGACGGGCCCTATCGCGACAAGCCCGCCTTCGGCGCCATCGGCGAGGCGATGGGGGGCCTGCGGCACCTGACGGCCAATCCGGGCCAGAGCGAGTATCCGCCGCCACGCTGCGGCGTCTCCATCAGCGATGACCTGGCGGGGATGTATGCGGCGCTCGCCATCGCTTCCGCCTGCTGGGGGCGGGAGCGGGGGAACAATGCGGGCAAGGTGCTGGACCTGGACTTGGTGTCCTCGGTGTTCTCGCTGATGGAGGGCATGCTGCCCGAGCACGGCCTCTTCGGCTGGGTGCGCCAGCCCGCCGGCGCGGCCATCCCGACCGCCGCGCCCACCAACACCTATCCCTGCGCGGATGGGAAATGGCTGTGCGTCGCCGGCAATTCGGATTTGATCTTCGCGCGATTGATGGCGCTGATCGGCCGGCCGGACCTGGCCGCCGACCCGCGCATGGCGACCAATGGCGGCCGCTGCGAACACGCGGCGGAGCTGGACGCCGCCATCGCCGACTGGACGCGCACCCTGCCCGCCAAGGAGGCCGAGGCGCTGCTGGAAGGGGCGGAGGTGCCGTGCTCGCGCCTCTATGACATCGCGGATTGCGCGACCGACCCGCATTTCCTCGCGCGCGGCATGGTGCAGAAGGTGGCCGACCCGCTGCTGGGCGAGGTGCTGCACCCGGCACCTCCCTTCCGCTTCGACGGCATCGCCCCCGCCGAGATGATCCGCTGGCCCGGCCGCGCGGCGGGCGCGGACAATGACCATGTGTTCCACGAATTGCTGGGAGAAGCCCGATGAACGTCACCCTCTCCGAAGTCTCCCCGCGCGACGGGCTGCAGCCCATCAAGGAATGGGTGCCGACCGAGACCAAGGTGGCGCTGGTGCGCGCCCTGCACGCGGCCGGCGTCACGCGCATGGAGGTGGGCAGCTTCGTCAGCCCCAAGGCCATCCCGCAGATGGCCGATACGGGCGAGGTGCTGAAGGCGGCCAAGCAGCTCGACGGGCTGGAATGCACGGTGCTGGTGCCCAACCGGCGCGGCTTCGACACCGCGGTGCAGGCCGGCGCCGATCGCCTCGGCTTCTTCATGTCGGTGACGGAGAGCCACAACAAGGCGAACCTCAACCGCACCCGCATGGAGAGCTTCGCGGAACTCGCCAAGCTGGTGCAGGAGACGCCGAAGGGCACGAAGATCCGGTTCAACCTCTCCTGTTCCTTCCACTGCCCCTTCGAAGGCGTGGTGCCGGAGAGCGAGGCGCTGGACTGGATCGAACGCGCCCAGGCGCTGGACGCCGACATGGAGGTGGCCATCGCCGACACCACCGGCAATGCGGCGCCGGACCAGGTGCGCCGCGTCTTTACCCACGCGATCGAGAGCTGGGGCAACCGCTTCGCCTTCCACGGGCATGACACCTACGGGCTGGGGCTCGCCAACATGCTGGCCGCCTGGGAGGCGGGGTGCCGGGTGTTCGACGCGGGCTCGGGCGGGATCGGCGGCTGCCCCTATGCGCCGGGTGCGACGGGCAACACCGCCATGGAGGATGCCGCCTGGATGTTCGAGCGCATGGGTGTCTCGACCGGGCTGAACTGGCCGAAGCTGCTGGAAGCGGCCGATATGGCCGCCGCCATCCCGGGCGCCATGCCGGGCGGGCGGGTGCGCGGCGTGCCGGGGGCGCGCGGGTAGAGCCGTGCCTGGGGCGCGCGGATAGAGCCGTGCCTGGGGCGCGCGGGTCGAGCCTTGCCTGAGGCGCGCGCCGCCTGACGGGCAGGGCGACGCGGCCCGGCCGAAACGAAATCTTCAAGACTTCCTGGCATATCTCGCGCCATGCGGGACCAGGAAGCTTCCAGCCACATCTCCGTCCTGGCCCTGCTCGGGGCCAGCTGTGTGTTCCTGCTCCTGGCCATCTTGTGGCCGCGCGCGGGACAGCCGGTTCTCCTGACGCTCCCCGCGGCCGCGTCGCCCTCCGTGCCGGGCGTTGTCGGCTGGCGCGTGACCGGCTGGCGTGACCTGGGCCCGCTTCGCCTTCTCCACCTCCAGCCCGATGACCCGCAGGCCAGCCCGCTCGCGCTGCTGCGGCAGACGGGCGGCTGGCTGGCCATCAACTCCACCCGTTCGGGCGGGTGCCTCTAGGGGCCTCAACATGGATCTCACGCATTTCCGCGCCCAGACGGGCCGCTTCCTCCTGTGCCTCATGGCGGGGATGGTCCTGCTGACGCCCCTGGTGGGGCTTTCCTCGGGCGCGTCCGGCGAGGATCTACTCCTTGGCACGCTCGGCGTGGTGCTGCTGGCCCTGGCCGCGGGCCTCGCGGCACGGCGGGGCGCGGGCAGCCCGGTGGCCGGGCAGATCATGGCGGTGGCGCTGATGGCGGCCATCTCCTTCCAGGTCTGGCTGGCGCCCGCCGCCTGGACCCTGGATGCGCACATGGCGTATTTCGCGGGCCTCGCGCTGCTGGCCGGCTATTGCGACTGGCGGACGATCCTGGTGGCCACCGTCACCGTCGCGCTGCACCACCTGGTGCTGAGCTACCTGGCCCCCATGGCCGTGTTCGGCGTGCCGGACGGCAATCTCGGCCGGGTGCTGCTGCATGCCGTCATCCTGCTGGTGGAGGCGGGCGGGCTGTTGCTGCTGGTCCGTGGCCTGCCGCGCGCGGCGGCCGCGGCCGATGCCGCGCTGGCCGAGGCCCGCGCCGCCCGCGCGGCCGAGGCGGCCGAGGCGCAGCGCCGCCTGGCCAGCGAGGCCGAATCCCAGGCCGCCAGCCGCCGCACCCGCGCCGCCACCGCGGACAGCGTGGAGCATGCCCTGGGCGGCGTGGCCCGCGAGGTGGACACGGCATCGGCCGCGCTGGACGAGGCCGCGCGCCGCATCAGCGGCGAGGCCAACGCCGCGGCGGAACAGGCCGAGGCCGCGCGCAGCGCCATGACCGAAGCCGCGAGCGGGGTGCAGACGGTGGCGGCGGCCTCCGAGGAACTGGCCGCGGCGGTCAGCGAGATCACCCGGCGGGTGGCCCAGGCCAGTGAGGTCGCGGGCCGCGCCGCCGCCCAGACCGAGAGCACGGGCGCCATCGTCAATGGCCTGTCGGACAGCGCGCAGCGCATCGGTGACGTGCTGCGCCTCATCAGCGACATCGCGGGGCAGACGAACCTGCTGGCGCTGAACGCCACCATCGAGGCCGCCCGCGCCGGCGAGGCCGGCAAGGGCTTCGCCGTCGTAGCGAGCGAGGTGAAGAACCTGGCCGGGCAGACGGCGAAGGCGACGGAGGAGATCGGCCAGCAGATCGCCGCGATCCGCGCCGCCACCGGTGACGCCGTGGCCGCCATCCAGGCCATCAGCCAGGTGGTGGGCGAGGTGAACGAGGTGGCCGGCACCATCGCCTCGGCCGTGGCGGAGCAGGGCACGGCCACGCGCGAGATCGCGGGCGCAAGCGCCACCGTGGCCCAGGGCACCGAGGCCGCCGCGGCGTCGGTGAACCGGGCGGTGGACCGCATGAGGCGCACGGCCGAGGCCATGTCGGAGCTGGAAAGCATGGCCGACGCCCTGCGGAACGAGGCCGTGATCCTGCGCGACACCTTGCAGGAAACCACACAGGGCCTGCGCGCCGCCTGAGACCTTGCCGGCGGCGCCGGCATCGCCTACACCCCCCGCCAGGGCGGCACCCCTGGAGGCCGCCTGCTTCCGTTCGGGCATCTGTCCGGACAGGGGCGAAACATACCCGCAGCAAGGAGTTTCTGGCATGGTCCAGACCATTCGGATCGAGGCCGAGGCGCGCGGGCGTGCCGGTAAGGGGGCGGCGCGCGCGACCCGGCGTGAGGGGCTTGTCCCCGGCGTTGTCTATGGGGCGAAGCGGGAGGCCACGCTGGTCGCCTTCGACCCCCGCGACATCATGAAGGAGCTGCACAAGGGCTCCTGGCAGTCGCACGTCTATGACGTGGTGGTGAAGGACGGCCCGACCGAGCGGGCCCTGCTGCGCGAGGTGCAGTTCCACCCCGTGACCGACCGCCCCATCCACATCGATTTCCAGCGCCTGGCGCCGGGTGCGCGCATCCGCATCAAGGTGCCGGTCGTGTTCAAGCACGAGGACAGCTGCCCCGGCCTGAAGGCGGGCGGCGTGCTGAACCTGGTGCGGCGTGAGGTGGAGGTGCTGGTGGACCCCGAGGCGGTGCCCGAGACCTTCCACATTGACCTGGCCGAGGCCAAGATCGGCGACAGCATCCGCTGGTCCGCCATCATGGACAAGGCGGACGCCAAGCCCGTGATCACCGGCCGTGACTTCGTGGTGGCCACCATCGCCCCGCCGACCGTGGTCGAGGAGGTGGCCGCCCCGGCCCCCGCCGCCGAGCCCGCGAAGAAGGGCGGCAAGGGCGCGGCCAAGCCGGCCGCCGCCGCTGCCGCCGCCGCCCCGGCGAAGAAGAAGTAAGCCGGGAGGTTCGTGGTGCGGCTTTGGGTGGGCCTCGGCAATCCGGGGTCCGAACATGCGAAGCAGCGCCACAACATCGGCTTCATGGCGCTCGACGCCATCGCACGCCGCCACGGCTTCGCGCCGTGGCGGTCCAAGTTCAAGGGCGAGGTCTGCGACGGCAGCGTGGGCGGGCAACGCCTGCTGCTGCTCAAGCCCATGACCTACATGAATTTGAGCGGCGAGGCGGTGCAGGCCGCCTGCGCCTTCCACAAGATCCCGCCCGCCGACATCTGGGCCTGGCATGACGAGCTGGACCTCGCCCCCGGCAAGGTCCGGGTGAAGAAGGGTGGCGGCACCGCCGGCCATAACGGGCTGCGCGACATGCAGCGGGCGCTGGCCACGCCCGATTTCGGGCGCGTGCGGCTCGGCATCGGCCATCCGGGCCACAAGGACCGCGTGACCGGCCATGTGCTGGGCAACTTCGCCAAGGCCGACACCTGGGTGGAGCCCCTGCTGGACGCGCTGGCCGATGCGGCCCCCTTGCTCGCCACCGGCAAGGCAGAGGAATTCATGACCCGCGTGGCCTATCTGACCCAGGAGACACCCTGACATGGAGCCCATGGTCGTGGAGGAATTCTTCGGCGGGCCCGGTCCCGAGGACATGGCCAACGCCGCCGCCGCCATCGCCCAGGCGCTGCGGCAATTCGCGGCCACCGAGGCGCAGGCGGCCGCCGGGCTACGCGCCTGCCTGCCCACGCCGACCGAGGCCGGCCCCATCTCCGACGTGCGGCGCCTGCGCGCCGTCTCGGCCGCGGCCGGGGAGGCCGCAATCCGCGCCGCCCTGCTGCTGGAGGCCGCCGACATCATCGCGCCTGGCGGGCCGGCGCCCGAACTCGGTGCCGCGCTGGCCGCCGCCACCAAGCGCGTGGGCCTGCCGCCCGCCGTGCTGGTGCCGCTGCTGCGCGCCGCCGCCCTCAGCCTGCCCACGGATGACGCCTCGGCCCGCATCGCCGCGGCCATCCGCGTGCAGGACCTCGCCGCCGCGATCGCCGGCTGACACACCCCTTACCGCCAAGGCCAATTCCATGGGTTTCAACTGCGGCATCGTGGGCCTGCCCAATGTGGGCAAATCCACCCTCTTCAACGCGCTGACGCAGACGGTGGCGGCCCAGGCGGCCAACTATCCCTTCTGCACCATCGAGCCCAATGTGGGCCGCGTGGCGGTGCCGGACCCGCGCCTTGGCCAGCTTGCGGCCATCGCCAAGAGCCTGAAGATCGTGCCCACCAGCCTCGAATTCGTGGACATCGCGGGCCTGGTCCGCGGCGCCTCGCGCGGGGAGGGGCTGGGCAACCAGTTTCTCGGCAATATCCGGGAGGTGGACGCCATCGTCCATGTGCTCCGCTGCTTCGAGGATGGCGACGTCACCCATGTGGATGGCAGCGTGGACCCGCTGCGCGACGCCGAGACGGTCGAGACAGAGCTCATGCTGGCCGACCTCGACAGCCTGGAGAAGCGCGTGCCGCAGCTCCAGAAGAAGGCGCGCGGCAATGACAAGGAAGCGGCCGCGCAGCTGGCGCTGATGGAGGCGCTGATCCCGGCCCTCTCCGCCGGCCGCCCCGCCCGCACCGCCGTCCCCAAGGGCGAGGAGGAGGCCGCACGCCGCCTGGGCCTCATGACCACCAAGCCCGTGCTCTATGTCTGCAATGTCGAGGAGGGCTCCGCCGCCACCGGCAACGCGCACAGCGAGACGGTGATGGCCCGCGCCAAGGCCGAGGGCGCGCGCGCCGTCGTCGTCTCCGCGGCCATCGAGGCCGAGATCGCGCAGATGGCCGAGGCCGATCGCGGTGAGTTCCTGGAAACCCTGGGCCTCAACGACAGCGGCCTCGATCGCGTCATCCGCGCGGGCTACGAGCTGCTGGGCCTCGTCACCTATTTCACCTGCGGCCCCAAGGAAACCCGCGCCTGGACCATCACCCAGGGCATGACCGCACCCCAGGCCGCCGGCGTCATCCATGGCGATTTCGAACGCGGCTTCATCGCGGCCGAGACCATCGCCTTCGAGGACTACGTCAAGCTCGGCGGCGAACAGGGCGCCAAGGAAGCGGGCAAGATGCGGGTGGAAGGCAAGACCTACATCGTCCGCGACGGCGACGTGATGCTGTTCCGGTTCAACGTCTGAGGGGCGTCGCGGGGGACGCTGTCCCCCGCACCCCCTGCCAGAGGCCCTCGGCCTCTGGCAGGTGGGGTGTGGGGAGGACGGCGTCCTCCCCACGGCGCCCCTCAGAAATCGCTGACCCGGCCCTTGCGTTCCCAGTCGTTGTAGCGGGTCGGTTCAGGGCCGGTGGGGCCGCCATCCTCGCTTTCAGGGCGTGCGGGCGGGTGTTTCGGGCGGTCGATCTTGGTCAGCGGGGGGGCGGTGCGGGGTTTGCCACCTGGGATGGCATCGGTCGGCTTGTCTGGCGCGTTCATGCACACGATCTGGGGGTTTGGAAGGAGTTTCGGAAGATGGTGAAGACCTTCATCCTGCTGGCGGGCATGACGGCCTTGTTTCTGGCGGTCGGCTTCCTGGTGGGGGGGCAGGCGGGGGCGATGATCGCGCTGCTGGTGGCGGGCGGCATGAACCTCTTCGCCTGGTGGGGCAGCGACGGGATGGTGCTGCGGATGCACAACGCCCAGCCCGTGACGCCGCAGGAGGCGCCGCAACTCTACGCCATGACCGAGCGCTTGGCGCAGCGGGCCGGCATCCCCATGCCCGCGCTCTACATCATCCATGAGGACCAGCCCAACGCCTTCGCCACCGGCCGCAGCCCGGAGAAGGGCGTGGTGGCGCTGAACACCGGCCTGCTGAACATGATGAGCGAGCAGGAGGTGGCCGGCGTCATCGCGCACGAGATGGCGCACATCAAGAACCGTGACACGCTGATCATGGCCGTGACGGCCAGCATCGCGGGCGCCATCGGCTTCCTCGCGCAGTTCGGCTTCATGATGGGCGGCAACCGCGACAGCCGCGGCAGCCCCTTCGGCCTGATCGGGATGATCCTGCTGATGATCCTGGGCCCCATCGCGGCCATGGTGGTGCAGATGGCCATCAGCCGTTCGCGCGAATACGAGGCCGACGCGGAAGGCGCGCGCATCTGCGGCGACCCGGCCTGGTTGGCGAACGGGCTTGCGCAGCTCGAGCGCTACAAGCAGGGGCGGGTGAACCAAGCGGCGGAGGCCAATCCGGCCACGGCGCATATGTTCATCATCAACCCGCTCTCGGGCTTCCGCATTGACGGGCTGTTCTCCACCCACCCGCCGACGGAGGAGCGCATCGCGCGCCTCATGGCCATGCGGGGCAGCGGCGGCGGTGCGGGCGTGGCGCCGGGCGGCTGGGCCAAGCCCGCCTCGGTGGGCGGTTCGCCCTGGGGCCAGGCGCCGCAGCGGCGGAACCCCTGGGCGCGCTGACACCGCCTGCCCCCTGAATGGGCCACACCCTGCCGCTTTGTCGGGCAGGGTGGGATTTGTCCGGATGGTTTGCGGGGGCGAAAGGGTTGTTCCCTGGGCGGTGCGTGCGAAGTTGCGCGCGAACCTCGACCCACCAGGGAGAAACCCGTCCATGCTGAAGCGCGCCCTGCTCGCCTGCGGCCTTGCCTTCGCCGCCATCGCCCCCGCGGCCGCCCAATCCTTCGAGCGGCCCATCCGCATCATCGTGCCCATCGCGCCCGGAGGTGGCACGGACGTCTTCGCGCGGCTGCTGGCGGAGCTGCTGGGGAACTCGCTCGGCCAGCCCATCGCGGTGGAAAACCGGCCCGGCGCCTCCTCCACCATCGGCACGCAGTTCGTGGTGGACCAGCGGCCCGATGGCCACACGCTGATGTTCACCGCCAACTCGCCCATCACTGCCGCGCCGCATGTGATGAACGTGCGCTACACGGTGGACCAGCTGGAGCCGATGTTCATGGTGGGCCATGTGGGCTTCACCCTCTGCGTGCGGAATGACAGCCCCCACCAGGACGCACGGAGCCTGATCGCGGCCATGCGCGCCGACCCGGGCGGCTACACCTATGGCACCGACGGCGTGGGCGGGAACATGCACCTGGCGGCCGAACGCGTGTTCCGCCGGCTGGGCGTGGAGGGGACCATGGTGCCCTTCCAGGGCGCCGCGCAGACGCTGACGGCCTTCAGCGGCGGGCATATCCAGCTTTATGGCGGCTCCATCGCCGTCGCCATGCCGGCCATTCGCGACGGGCGCGCCCGCTGCCTGATCCTGACGCAGCGTGACCAGCACCCGGCGGTGCCCACGGGCAGCGGCCTGGACGCGCTGGGCATCCCGGAGGAGGAGACGCTGATCTGGTGGGGCATGCTGGCCCCGCGCGGCCTGCCCGCCGACCGTCGCGCCGCGCTGATGACGGCCTTCGAGGCCGCTTGGCGCACCGAGCGCTTTCAGCAGCAGCTGGCGCGCAGCGGTGTGACGCCCCAGTTCCGCGGCCCCGAGGAATCCGCCCGCCTGATCGCGGCGGAAAGCGAGGCGCTGGGCCGGGTCGTGCGTGCCATCGGGATCGAGCGCACGCGCTGAGCCGCCCCGCGGATTGACCGGGCGGCCCCCCCGCGCGACCCTCCTTCCCGTCAGGAAGGGGGGAAGCGGATGGAAGGGGCCGAATGGCTCGCCCGGTCATTGCGAGGGTCGGGCGTCTCGCATTTCTTCTTCGTGGATGCGGTGCTGCGGCGGACGCTGCTGGCGCTGGAACGGGTGGGGGTGCAGCCCGTCCTCGCCCATGCCGAGAAATCCGCCGCCTATATGGCCGATGGCTATGCGCGCATCGCCGGCCGCCCGGGTGTCGTGGCGGCGCAGGCGGTCGGGGCGGCGAACCTCGCGGCCGGGTTGCAGGATGCCTATCTCGGCCGCGCGCCGGTGCTGGCGCTGACCGGGCGCAAGCCGCTCGGCCATCAGCACCGCAACGCCTATCAGGAATTGCCGCATGGGCCGCTCTTCCAGGCGGTGACGAAGCACGCGGCCCTGGTGGAACGCGCGGAGGATTTCCCGCGCGCGCTGCGCCAGGCCTGGTCCGCCATGCTGGCGCCGCCGCCGCGTCCGGCGCATCTCGATTTGCACGGGCTGATGGGCGAGGTGATCGAACGCGGCGACATTCCCGACGCGCCGCTGGAACTGGCGGATTGGCGCACCCCGCGCCACCGCTCCATCGCCGATGGGCTGGACCGCGCGGCGGCGCTGCTGCTGGGGGCGAAGCGCGTGGCGCTGGTGGTGGGTGAGGGCGCGCTGCTGTCGGGCTGCGGGCCGGAGTTGCTGGCGCTGGCCGAGGCCTTGCAGGCGCCGATCGCGCTTTCCCTCGGCGCGCGGGGCATCGTGCCGACGCGCCACCCGCTGCACCTGGGCGTGCTGGGTGCCTATGCCGGGCCACCGGCGAACGCGGTGGTGGATGAGGCGGAGCTGGTCTTCTTCATCGGCGCCGACACCTCGGACATGCTGACCAATTACTGGCGCACGCCGCGCCTGGGCCGGCGCTGCCTCCAGCTCGACGCCGACCCGCTGGAATTCGAGCGCAGCTACGCGCTGGAACATGCGCTGTGCGGCGACCCGAAGCTGAGCCTGGCCGCGCTCAACACGCTGATCGGCCGGCCGGAGCGTGATGGCGGCTACGCGCTGCGCGCCGCGACCGCCATGCGCGAATGGCGCGCGGCGATGGCGCCGCGCATGGCCTCCAATGACGCGCCCATAGACCCGGCCCGGCTCTGCGCCGAGATCAGCGCGGCCCTGCCCGAGGACGGCATTCTGGTCGCCGACACCGGCTATTCGGGCATCTGGACCGGCAACCTGGTGGAGCTGAACGGGGCGGGGCAGAGCTACCTGCGCGCGGCGGGTTCGCTGGGCTGGTCCTTCCCGGCGGCGCTGGGGGCGAAATGCGCCGCACCCCATCGGAAGGTGGTGTGCTTCTCGGGCGATGGCGCCCTCTACTATCACCTGACCGAGCTGGAGACGGCGCGGCGGCGTGGCATCGGCGTCGTGCTGGTGGTGAACAACAATTCGGGCTTCGGCCAGGGCTGGCCCAACTACCTCAAGCAGGCCGGCAACCGGCCTGTGGCGGCCGAGCAGGTGCTGCGCTTCGGCCCTACCAATTTCGCCCGCGTGGCGGAGGAATTCGGCGTCACCGGCATCCGCGTCGAGACGCCGGAGGCCATCGGCCCCGCGCTGCGACGCGCTCTCGCCATGGAGGCGCCGGTGGTGGTGGATGTCGCCACCGGCATTGATTTCCGCGCCCCCGAACCCTGGACCCCCCCCCCTCTTGAATCGCGGAGAACTGAAATGAGCCGACAGATGCGCGTGGCGGTGCTGGGCGCCGGCACGATGGGCCATGCGCTGGCCCTGGTCTTCGCCATGTGCGGGCACAGCGTGCGCCTGACCGATTCCCACCCGGAGACGCTCGCCCGCGCGCCGGAGCTGATGGCCAAGGCGCTGACCACCCTGACCGCCATGGGCGAGGCCCCGGCGGGCATGGGGCCGGAACAGCTGGCGCAAATCTGCACCTGCCATACGGACCTCGGGGAGACGGTGGAGGGCGCGGAGCTGATCATCGAGGCCATCGTGGAGAACCCGGAGGCCAAGCGGACGCTCTACGCGCAGCTCGACGCCTGCGCGCCGCCGGACGCCATCTGGGCCAGCAACACCAGCTACCTCGACGTGTTTCCGCTGATGCCGCCGCACCGGCTGCGCCGTGCCCTCATCGCCCACTGGTACACGCCGCCCTACCTGGTGGATCTGGTGGACCTCGTCGCCAGCCCCGAATGCGAGCCGGAGGCGATGGCGACCGTGAAGGAGGCCATCGAGGCCATGGGCAAGGTGCCCATTGTCCTGAAGAAGTTCATCCCCGGCTATATCGCGAACCGCATCCAGGCCGCCTTCCAGAACGAGGTGCAGTTCCTCATTGATGAGGGCTATGCCACCGCGCAGGACATTGACGACAGCGCCATCCACGGCATCGCGCTGCGCTTCATGATCATCGGCATCATGGCCAAGGCCGACTTCACCGGCCTGCCGCTGCTGCAGCACACCTTCCGCAACAAGATGTACACGCCCCCGCCCGAGACCGACCACAGCCGCAGCATGGATGCGCTGATCGCGCGCGGGGATACGGGTGTCATGGGCGGGCGCGGCTATTACGACTGGGGCGGGCGCGCGCCCGCGGAACTGTTCGAGGAACGCGATGCCAAGCTCATCGCGCTCAAGAAGGCCATGCGGCAGATCGGCTTCATGGCGGGACGTGGCATGAAAGCGAATGACGCATGATCACCTATGACCTCAAGGGCAAGGCAGCGCTGGTGACGGGGGGCGCCTCGGGCATCGGCCTCGCCACCGTGCGGATGCTGGCGAAGAATGGCTGCAAGGTCGCCATCAACCACCTGGCCGATGACCCGCGCGGGCCGGAGGTGGTGGAGGCGCTGCGGGCCGAGGGCATGGACGTGCTCTCCGCCCCCGGCAATGTGGGCGATGCGGCCGATGGCCCGCGCATGGTGGAACAGGCGGTGGCCGATCTCGGGCGCCTCGATTACCTCGTGAACAATGCCGGCACGCCCGGCACCCGCGCCTCCATCCCGCCCACGAAGCTCGATCTCATCACCGAGGAATTGTGGGAGGCGGTGATCGAGGTGAACCTTCTCGGCGTCTTCCGCTGTTCCAAGGCGGCCGCGCCGCACCTGAAGAAGACGGGCGGGGCCATCGTCTCGGTGGCGTCCATCGCCGGCATCAATTCGCCCGGTTCGTCCATGGCCTATGGCGCGACCAAAGCGGGGGTGATCTCGCTGACCAAGAACCTGGCGCGCGGCCTGGGGCCGGAGGTGCGGGTGAACGCCATCGCCCCCGGTGCCGTGAACTCCACCTGGCAGATCGAGTGGACGAACGAGCAGCGCGCCACCTCCATCGACAAGGCCGTGCTGAAGCGCCGCTGCGAGCCGGAGGACCTGGCGGAGGTCATGGTGTTCCTGCTGGCCGGCGCCGCGATGGTGACGGGCCAGACGGTGGTGGTGGATGGCGGGCTGACGCTGTAGCGCGTCAGCCTGGCAGGCGGTGGCCGTAATCCACGGGATGGACCGAGACCATCTCGGCCGCCGCCCAGAAGGCCAGCAGGATGAAGACCATCTCGACGCGGATGGCGCCCGCCAGCCGCGCGCCGGCGCCCGCTTCACCGCGTGCCAGGGCCGGTGTGTGGCGCAGACGGTTCCAACCGGCCAGCGCCAGCGCCGCCAGCACCGCCAGCGTCTTGGCCAGCAGCGCCCAGCCATGCCAGGCGTCCAGGATGCGGTCGAGGCGAAGGGTCAGATACCAGGTCAGCAGCATGCCGGTGACGAGCATGGCCAGCACGGCCAGGGTCGCGGCCCGGCTCCAATCCCGCACGAGCACGGCGGCCGCCGCGCCATCCGGTCGCCCTGCCACCCAGAGCAGCACCGGCAGCGAGCCCACCCAGAAGGCCACCACCGCGAGGTGCAGCACCAGCAGCGCCACGATCTCCTGACGCGGCCCGTAGAGGGTGGAATGGCCCATCGCGGCATAGGACCCCACGACCAGCGCCACCCCCACCGCCGCGACCACCGGACCCACCCGCCAAGGCAAGGCCACCGCCGCGAGCAGCACCAGCCCCGCGCCGCGCAGCCAGAAGGCATCGCCAATCCGGGATCGAAGCACGGCCGCCCAGACATCGGGGTCGGTGGCGCTGGCCCCCGCGGTCAGCACGAGCACCCGCAGGACCAGCGCCAGCACCGATAGCGCGAGGCCGGCCCCGATGGCCGCCAGCACCGTGCGCCGCAGCCGCGCGGCTTCCGTCACATCCAGCCGATGGCCGAAGCCCATGGCAAAGAGGGCGAGCCCCGCCGCGCCCAGAACAGCCACATGCTGCACGCCGCGCAGCATCACCGTCGCCCCGTCCAGCAGCGAGGGGTCGGGCTGGAGGTATTCCAGGATCATGGCTGGCGCGTCCCCGCCACCCGGAAGCGAATGACCCCGCCGACCGGATGCCCGTCGGCCGAGATGATGCGCCATTCGGCGCGATACTCGCCGGGTTCAAGTGGCGGCAAGGCGATGATCTCGGTGCGCTCCGGCCGGATGGGGCGGCGCGGCAGGGAAATCTCGGTGCCGTCGGCGTGGCGCAGGCGCAGGGCCGTCAGTTGCACACGCTCGCTGAAGTGCAGCTCGAGCCGCTCGGGCGCGCGGTCGAGCACGGCGCCCGCCGCCGGCACGCTGCGACGGAGTTCGGAATGGGCCGCGGCCGGGCCGGCCCAGGGCGCGGCGCAGAGGACGAACAGGGCCGCACGGCGCGCCCACCTGCCTTGATCGTGAAAGGACATCATGCCCGAAGCGTCGCACTTCCCACCATGGGAAGATCAAGAGGCCTCACCCCACCGCCACGATCGCCTCGATCTCCAGCAGGAAATCCGGCACCGGGAGTGCCGCCACCACGCTGGTGGTGCGCGCCGGCAGGTGGGCCGCGTCGAAGGCCGCGGCGTAGAGGCGGTTCATCTCCGGCACGTCCGTCGCGCGCACCAGCAGCACGCTGGTCTTGAGCACGCGCGTGATGTCGGTGCCCGCCTCGGCCAGGATGGCGTGCAGGTTGCGGATCACCTGGTCGAACTGCGCCGCGAAATCCCCGCGCGCGATGTTTCCCTGGCCGTCCACCGGCCCCAGGCCGGAGACATACAGCGTGCCTCCATGCCGCACGGCCATGGAGAACGGCGGATAGGCACGCCCGCCCAAAGGCGTGGCAAAACGGGTGATCTCGGACATGTCGCCCCCCTCGCGGCCCATTGCCGCCCTCGCATCATGGCCTATCCTCGCCCGCTTCGCGAAAGGGGTGCGGCATGGCGCAGGTGGATACGGAACGGTTCCTCAAGGACCTGAACGAGCTTCGGAAGATCGGGGCCTACAAGACCGGCGTGCACCGCCCGACCTTCTCGCCCGAGGACATGGAAAGCCGCCGTTGGCTGATGGACCGCATGCGCGAGGTGGGGCTGGAGCCCAGCATGGACGGCATCGGCAATGTCTTCGGCCGCCACCCCGGCCCGGGACCGCATCTGCTGGTGGGCAGCCATATCGAAAGCCAGAACCAGGCCGGCTGGCTCGACGGCGCGCTGGGCGTGATGGCGGGTGTCGCGCTTGCCCGCGCCGGGCTGCCGGTGGATGTCGTCGCCTTCGCCGATGAGGAGGGCCACTACGGCAGCTTCATCGGCAGCCGCTCGCTGCTCGGCATCCTGGAAGACAGCGAGATCGACGGCCTGAAGAACCGCTACCACGGCAAGCCCCTGCGCGAGGCGCTGCGCGAGGCGGGGCTGGAGGGCCTGCCGCGCCCCAAGCTGGACCCGTCCCGCTACAAGGGCTTCTTCGAGATGCATATCGAGCAGGGAACCCAGCTCGAGTCCCAGGGGCTGCGCGCGGGCGTGGTGACGGGCATCGTCGCCATCTGGCAGTTCCGCCTCGTCATCGAGGGCATGCAGGACCATGCCGGCGGCACCACCATGGCCGAACGCAAGGATGCCGGCCTGACCGCGGTGCGGCTGCTGGCGCGGGTGGACCGGGAATTCCCCTTGATCTGCGGCCCGCGTACCGTCTGGACCTGTGGGCGCATCGCGCTGGACCCCGGCGCGCCCTCCATCATCCCGGGCCGGGCCGAAGTGCTCTTCCAGTTCCGCGACATTGACGTGCCGACGCTGGAGCGGCTGGAGGAATGCCTCACCCGCATCGTGCAGGAGATGAACCGCACCGAGCGCACCACCACCACGCTGGAGGCGATGAGCCGTTCCAAGCCCGCCCCCTGCGACCCCGCCATGCAGGCGGCGCTCGCCGAGGCCGCGACCAAGCACGCCAACGGCCAATGGCAGCACATGCCCTCCGGGGCGGGCCATGACGCGCAATACATGGCGCGCATCATGCCGGCCGCCATGCTGTTCACACCCTCCATCGGCGGCATCAGCCACCATTGGTCCGAGGACACGAAGGAGGAGGATCTGGCGCTGAACATCCGCATCATGGCCGACGCGGCGGAGGCCTATCTCCGTGGCTGAACCCGATACCGCGCGCTTCCTGGCCGACCTGCATGAGCTGCGCCAGATCGGCAAGTTCAAGACCGGCGTCCACCGCCCGACCTACACGCCGCAGGACATGGAAAGCCGCCACTGGCTGATGGACCGCATGCGGCAGGTGGGGCTGGAACCCGAGATGGACGGGCTCGGCAACGTGCTGGGCCGCCACCCCGGGCCGGGGAAAAAGCTGCTGGCCGGCAGCCATATCGAGACGCAGAACGAGGCCGGCTGGCTGGACGGCGCCTTGGGCGTGCTGGCGGGCCTGGCGCTGGCCCGCGCGGGCATGCCCGTGGACGTGGTCGCCTTCGCCGATGAGGAAGGCCATTACGGCAGCTTCCTCGGCAGCCGCTCCATGGTGGGCGAGGTGACGGAGGCCGAGATTGATGCCGCCCGCCACGCCACCGAAGGCAAGCCGCTCCGCCAGGCGCTGCGCGAGGCCGGGCTGGAAGGCCTGCCGCGGATGCGCCTCGACCCCGCGCGTTATCGCGGCTTCCTGGAACTGCACATCGAGCAGGGCACGCAGCTGGAGCAGGCGGGGCTGCGCAGCGGCGTCGTCACCGGCATCTTCGGCATCCGCTACTTCAAGATCACCGCCGTGGGCCAGCAGGACCACACCGGCGGCACCACCATGGCCGAGCGCAAGGATGCGGCCGTGGCCGCCATGCGCGTGCTGGCGCTGATCGACGAGCGCTTCCCGATGCATATCGGCGAACGCACGGTCTGGACCTGCGGCCGCGTGGTGCTGGAGCCCAACGCGCCGCACATCATCGCCGGCCGTGCGGAGCTGATCTTCCAGTTCCGCGATCTCTCGGAGGAGGTGCTGGACCGGCTGGAAACCCTGCTGCACCGCATCGTGCAGGAGGTGGACGGGCGCGACCGCTGCACCCTCAGCATCGAACGGCTGGGCCGTTCGGCGCCCGCCATCGCGGACCCCGTGTTGCATGGCGCGCTCTGCGAGGCCGCCACCCGCCACGCCAATGGGCAATGGCAGCCCATGCCCTCGGGCGCCATCCATGACGCGCAGCACGTGGCGAAGATCATGCCCATGGCCATGCTGTTCACCCCCTCCATCGGCGGCATCAGCCACCATTGGGCCGAGGACACGAAGGAGGAGGACCTCGTCCTGGCGCTCCGCATCCTGGCCGATGCGGCGGAGAAAGCGCTGGGGAGTTGATCGCGCGGCCGATTCACGCCCCAGGCCCGGGGCCTGGGGCGATCGGACGCTGAGGTGATGCCGCTACTCGCTCTGGCCTTCCTGGCCTTCATCGGGCTGGGTTTGCCGGACCCTTTACCCGGCAGCCTTTGGCCCGAATTGCAGCCGCATTTCGGCGTGGCCAATGCCAGGCTTGGCCTGGTGCTGGCCGCCAATGCGGCGGGCTACATCACGGCCGGGCTGCTGGCGGCGCGGCTCATCGCGGGCCTGGGCATCGGGCTGCTGCTGTCGCTGAGCCTGGCGGCCACCGCGACGGCCGCGCTGGGCCAAGGCCTGGCGCCGCCCTGGTGGGGCTTCGTGGCGCTGGCCGTGCTGGCGGGTGTGGGAGGCGGCGCGGTGGACGCCGCGCTGAACCTCTTCGCCGCCCACCGCTTCCGCCCGCGCCACCTCAACTGGCTGCACGGATGCTGGGGCATTGGCGCCACGCTGGGGCCGCTGGCGGCGGCACTGTTGCTGGCGGGTGGCTTCGGCTGGCAGGCAGGCTACCTTGTGGTGGGCGCCGTGCTGGCCGCGCTGTCACTGGCCTTCGGGCTGACGCGCAGGCGCTGGGATGCGGGCGGGCACCAGGGCGGGGGCGCGGATCTCTCGGCTCTGGCCGTGCTGCGCCACCCGGTGGCGCGGCTGCAGATTCTGCTCTTCTTCCTCTACACCGGCGTCGAGGCCGGGGCGGGACAGTGGGCCGCCACCATCCTCACCGCCGCGCGCGGCGCCACACCGGCCGAGGGCGCGGCCGCCGCCACCACCTTCTTCGCCGCGCTGACGGCGGGGCGCATCGGCCTCGGCTTCGTGGTGGACCGGGTGGGGGCGGACCTTCTGCTGCGCCTCCTCACCCCCGTCACCGTGCTGGCGGCGCTGCTGCTGGCCACTGGCTGGGCGGATTTCGCGGCACTCGGGTTGATGGCGCTGGCCCTCGCCCCGATCTATCCGACGGTGATGGCCCGGACGCCCTCACGCCTCGGCACCCAGGCGGCGGCGCAGGCGGTGGGGTTCCAGGTCTCGGCCGCCATGCTGGGCGTGGCGGTGGTGCCGGCCCTACTCGGGCTGGCGGCCGACCTGGCCGGGGCGCGCATCCTGCCCTGGCTGCTGGCGTTGGGCTGCGTGGGCCTCTCCGCGCTGGTCTGGCGCCTGCCCGCCGCGAAGGAGTGAACGCCCATGGGCCTGCTGATCAACGGCGTCTGGCACGCCGAGACCCCCCTCGTCGCCACCAAGGACGGCGCCTTCGTCCGCAACGAAAGCCCCTTCCGCAACTGGGTCACGGCGGATGGCGCGCCCGGGCCCACGGGCGAGGGCGGCTTCAAGGCGGAGCATGGGCGCTACCACCTCTATGTCTCGCTGGCCTGCCCCTGGGCGCACCGCACGCTGATCTTCCGCGCGCTGAACGGGCTGCAGGATTCCATCGGCCTCTCGGTCGTGAACTGGCTGATGCTCGACCATGGCTGGACCTTCGTGGAGGGCGAGGGCGTGGTGCCCGACCCCATCCAGGACGCCCGCTTCCTGCACCAGGTCTACACCGCCGCCGACCCGCGCTTCACCGGCAAGGTCACGGTGCCCGTGCTGTGGGACAAGGTGCGCGGCACCATCGTGAGCAATGAGAGCTCCGAGATCATCCGCATGCTGGACACCGCCTGGGGCGGCGGCGGGCGCCATTACCCGGAGGCCCTGCGCGAGGAGATAGATGCGCTGAACGCGCGCATCTACGACACGCTGAACAACGGGGTCTACAAGGCCGGCTTCGCCACCACCCAGGCGGCCTATGAGGCGGCGGTGCACCCGCTGTTCGAGACGCTGGACTGGCTGGAGGCGCGGCTCGCCACCCGCCGCTACCTCTGCGGCGATGTGATCACCGAGGCGGATTGGCGCCTCTTTCCCACGCTGCTGCGCTTCGACGCCGTCTATGCCGGGCATTTCAAGTGCGACCGGCGGCGCATCGCGGACTATCCGGCGCTGTCAGGCTATCTGCGCGAACTCTACCAATGGCCGGGGGTGCGGGAGACGGTGAACTTCTCCCATATCCGCCGCCACTACTACGAAAGCCACCGGGACCTGAACCCGCACGGCATCGTGCCGGTGGGGCCGGTGCTGGATCTGGACCGGCCGCATGGGCGCAGCGGCGGCGGGATCGGCGTCGCCTGATCCACGCCCGTGGGCCTTCGCCCCGTGGCGATCACCCCCGCGCCGCCAGATGCGCCCGCCAGCCGCCCAGCGCGGTGATGTCCGGCGCGCTGGCGACACCTTCCGCCTCGGCCAGGAAGCCCAGGATGCGGCTGCCATCTTCCAGCGCCACCTGGCCGAAGCCCAGCGGCGGCGGGATTTCGGCGAGGAAAGGCCCGATGCTGGCGGCGGGCAGGGCCCAGACCTCGCCCGCGATCATGCCGCCGCCCGCGGCCACCCGCACCATGCCGGGCCGGTTGCCGAGGTCGTGCAGGCGATAGGCCGGCGCGGTGCGGGCCGCGCGCAGGAAGCGCCCGCCATGGCCCAGCAATTGCCGGTTCAAGGGCAGGCCGGCCATGTGCGCGCCGATGGCAAACAGCGCGAGCTCGTGCGGCGCCAGCGGTGCGGGTGTGGGCGGCCGGGGCCCGATGCCGGCGGCATGATGGATGGCGGCGCCCATCCCGCAGAGCCGCCCCTCGCTGTGCGCGGGTCCGACCAGCGTGACGCCCGCCGGTGCGCCATCGGCCCTGAAGCCCGCCGGCACGGCCAGTGCGGCGAGGTCGCAGAGATTCACGAAATTCGTATAGGTGCCCAGCCGCGAATTGGCCGCGATCGGGGCCGCCTCCATGGCGGCCAGCGTCGGGATGCCGGGGCAGGTGGGCAGCAGCAGCGCGTCCACCTCGGCGAAGAGGTGCCGGGCCAGCAGCCGCGCCCCCGCGGCCGCGTGGAAATCGTCAAAGGCGTCCATGGTGCGGCGGTCCAGCCCGCCTTCCAGGATGGCGCGCGTGACCGGGTGCAGGGATTGCGGGCGGCGCACCACCCATTCGCGCAACGCCGCCGTGCGCTCGGCCACCCAGGCGCCGTCATAGAGGCGCCGCGCTACCTCCAGCAGGGGGGCGATGTCCACGCGGCGGATCGTGGCGCCCATGGCCTCGGCACGGGCAAGGGTGGCGTGGAACACCGCCGCATCGCCCGGCGTGTCGAACACCAGCTGTTCCTCCAGCGGCGCGGCCAGGCTGGGGGCCGCGGGCGGCGCGTCGAGCGCGCGCCAGGTGGCGGGGGCGGGGCGGCTGTAGGGGTCCTCCGCGTCCGGCCCGGCGGCCACGTCCAGTACGGCGGCCGCATCGGCCACCGAATGCGCGAAGATGGAGACGACGTCGAGCGAACGGCAGGCCGGCACCACGCCGCGCGTGGGGATCAGCCCCAGGGAGGGCTTCAGCCCCACGATGTTCTGCGCCGCCGCCGGCACGCGGCCCGAGCCCGCGGTGTCCGTCCCCAGGCTGAAGGCCGCGATGCCGGCGGCAACAGCCGTCGCCGAACCCGAAGAAGACCCGCCCGGGATCAGCTCCGCCCGGACGGCGTTGCGCGGGGTGCCATAGGGGCTGCGCGTGCCGTTCAGGCCGGTGGCGAACTGGTCCAGGTTCACCTTGCCCAGCAGCAGCGCGCCCGCCGCGCGCAGCCGCGCCACGGCCGGCGCATCGGCCTTGGCGACATGGGCGAAGTCCGGACAGGCGGCGGTGGTGGGCATTCCCGCCACGTCGATGTTGTCCTTCACCACGAAGGGAATGCCGTGCAGCTTGCCCTGCGGCAGGCGCGCCGCCTCGGCCATGATGTCGGCCTCGGGGCGCAGGTGCAGGAACAGCGCGGGGTCGTTGAATTCCGCGATGCGGGCCAGCGCCTCGGCCGCGATGGTGGTGGCCGGCGTGCCGGCGGCGAGGCGGGCGCGCAGCCCGTCCAGCGTCACGATCATCGCAGCATCTCCGCCGCCACGCGCAGCAGCACCCCGTCGGGCCGGCGCAGCGCCTCCAGCACGCGGAAGTGATCGGCGCCGGGCACGGGCCAGAGCGGCCCGGGCGCCTGGGCGGCGGCGCGCCGCGCGTGGAAGTCGCGGGACTGGCGGCACAGCTCGGGCAGTTCCGCCCCGCCATGCACGATGGCCATGGGCTTCATCACCACCGGCCGCCGCATCGGCGAAAGCTCCGTGATCTCGTCATCGGTCAGCTTCAGCGCCGCGTTCAGGTAGGTGTCGCGGATCGGCCCCAGCTCGAAGATGCCGGAGATGGCGACCGCCGCCGAAACGGCCGGATGCTCCGCGCCCAGCGCCGTCAGGTGCCCGCCCGCGCTCCAGCCCGAGAGCACCAGCGGCCCGCCCATGCCATGCTCGGCGCCATGGGCGGAGAGCCAGTCCAGCGCCGCGTTCACCTGCCAGACGATGCGCGTCAGCGTGGCCTCGGGCGCCAGGCTGTAGCCGCAGAGGGCCACGCCCCAGCCCATGGCCAGCGCGCCCTCGGCCACGCAGGCGAAATCCTGCCGGCGGTTCCATTGCCAGTAGCCGCCATGGATGAAGACGAGCACGGGTGCGGCGGGGTCGCGGCCCGGAAACAGATCCCAGGCTTCACGCTCGCCCGAGCCATAGGCGAGGTTCAGGTGGCCGGGATGGGCGGCGCGGAAGGCTTCGGAGGCCTGGTTGCGTTCCTCGGTCAGCGCGGGGCTGTCGGCGACGGCCTTGCGGTTGTCGTAGGCGTCGTCGCGTTCGCGCTGCGTGAGGCTTGCCCAATCCAGACCATTCGCCAGCTTCATCCGTGCCACCTCGGGGTTTTGCGGCGCAGCACACACCGCCGCGCCGCGCCTGTCCACCTTTCCCGGCGGCTCAGCCCGTGATGATGCGGATGGGGCTGCCCGCCTCATAGGCCTGGATGGCCTCCACCGCGCCCGCGAAATAGCTGCGGTAGTTCTCCTGCGCCACATAGCCCAGATGCGGCGTCAGCACCGTGTTGGGCGCGGAGAGCAGCGGGTGGTCCATGGGCAGCGGCTCGATGTCAAAGACGTCTATGCCCGCGCCCGCGATGCGCCCTTCCGTCAGGGCCGCGATCAGCGCCGCCTGGTCAATGATGGGCCCGCGCGAGGTGTTCACCACGAAGGCGGTGGGCTTCATCAGCGCCAGTTCCGGCGCACCCACCAGCCCGCGCGACCGGTCGGAGAGGATGAGGTGGACGGACAGCACATCGGCGCCCGCGAACAGCTCCGCCTTCTCCACGCGCGTCACGCCATGCGCCTCGGCCGCGGCGGCGGTGAGGTTCTGGCTCCAGGCGATGGTCTTCATCCCGAAGGCTTGGCCCACCTTTGCCACCTTCTGGCCGAGCTTGCCCAGGCCGAGCAGGCCCAGCGTGCGCCCCTGCAGTTCCATGCCCACCGCGGTCTGCCAGCGGCCGGCGCGCAGCGCCTCCTGCTGGGCCGGGATGCCGCGGGCGAGGGAGATGATCAGCCCCCAGGTCACGTCCACCGTGGGCGCGCCGAAGCTCGGGGTGCCGCAGAAGGTGATGCCGCGCGCGGCGCAGGCGGCGGCGTCAATGCCGCGATTGCGCTCGCCGGTGGTGATCAGCAGCTTCAGGTTCGGCAGGCGTTCCAGCAGCGCCGCGGGGAAGGGCGTGCGCTCGCGCATGGCGAGGATGGCGTCGAACGGGGCGAGGCGCGCCACCAGCGCATCCTGGTCGTGCAGCGTGTCGCGGAAGACGGTGGTCTCGATGTGGGGCAGCTTCTCCCAGGGGCCCATGGCGAGGGTGACGCCCTGGTAGTCGTCCAGGATGGCGAGGCGCATAAGCTTTGGCATGGAATTTCCCCTTGGTGGTCAGGCTCTCAGCGCACGTAGGGCATTGAGAATCACCGCCACGTCAATCGCCTCCTGCAACAAGGCGCCCTGCACGGGCGTGAGGTAGCCCGCCGCCGCCGCGACCATGCCGAGGGTGGAGAGGCCGATCCCCGCCACCACGCTCTGCCGCGCGATGGCGCGGGCGCGGGTGGCGGCGGCCAGCACCTCCGCGAGCCGCCCCAGGCCATCGCCCAGCAGCACCGCATCGGCGGCCTGGGCGGCGGCGGCCCCGCGCACGCCGACCGCCACGCCCACATCGGCGGCCGCCAGGGCCGGCGCGTCGTTCAAGCCATCGCCCAGCATCATCACGGGGCCATGGGTGCGGGCGGCGCGCAGCAGGGCGACCTTGCCCGATGGGTCCAGCCGCGCGCTGGCCGCATCGGCGCCCACGGCGCGGCCGATGGCCGAGACCCGCGCCTCGGTGTCGCCCGAGGCCAGTTCCACCCGCGCTACCCCCTGGCGGCGAAGGGCCGCGACCAGGGCGGGCGCCTCGGGGCGCAGCCGGTCGGCGAAGAGCAGCACGCCGGCCACGTGCCCCTCGACGGCCACAAGGGAACGGGTGGCGCCCGCCAGCCCTTCCTCCGCGTCCAGCGGCGGCGGGGCGCCTTCAGCGTGCGCCTGCACGAAGGCCGCGCCACCCACCAGGACGCGCCGGCCTTCCACCAGGCCTTCCAACCCTTCGCCCGGGGTTTCGCGCACCGATTCGGGCGTCGCCAGCGCCAGTCCACGGGCGCGCGCCGCCCCCACCAGCGCGCGCGATGGGGTGGGTGGAGGCCTGGTCCAGGCTGGCCGCCAGCCGCAGCACCTCATCTCCACCCGCATGGGCCACAAGCTCCGCCTGGCCGCGCGTCAGGGTACCGGTCTTGTCCATGATGACGACGCGGATGCGCGACATGGCCTCCAGCGCCGCCGCCGACTTCACCAGCACGCCCAGCTTCGCCGCGCGTGAGAGCCCCGCCATCAGCGCCACCGGCACGGCCAGGATCAGCGGGCAGGGGGTGGCCACCACCAGCACGGCCAGCGCCCGCGTGGCCTCGCCTATCGCGGCCCAGGCGCCGCCGGCCAGCGCCAGGGTCAGCGCCAGGAAGCCCAACGCCCAGCGGTCCGCCAGCCGCGCCATGGGCGCCCGGCTCTCCTGCGCGGCCCGCACCAGGCGCAGGATGCCGCCATAGGTGCTGGCCTCGGCATCGGTGGTGGCCAGCAGGTCAAAGGCCTCGCCGGCATTGGCGCAGCCCGAGAGCAGCGCCTCGCCGCGCGCGGCGCGCTGCGGCAAGGGCTCGCCCGTCACGGCGGCCGTGTCCAGCAGGGCCGATTCGCCCTCCAGCAGGCCATCCACCGGCAGCACCGCCCCGCGCGGGATCAGCAGCCGGTCGCCAGGGCGGAGCGTCGTGAGGGGCACCTCCTCCAGGCCCCCTGGGCCGTGGCGCAGCGCCGTGCGGGGCTGGCGGGCGAGCAGCGCGGTCATCTCCGCGCTGGCGCGGTGGCGGGCGTGGTCGTCCAGGAACTGCCCGCCGGCATACATCAGCGCGACCACATTGGCGGCGAGGTTCTCGTCCATCACCAGCGCGAAGCCGATGGCCAGCGCCGCGATCAGGTCCAGACCGAAATCGCCCCCGCGCAGGCTGCGCGCCATCTCGGCCAGCAGCACGGCCAGCACGGGCAGGGCGCCCATGGCGAAGGTGGCGCCGGGCGCATGGCCCAGCGCCCAGAGCACCAACCCTGCCAGCAGGCCGAGCAGCGGCGGGGCCAGCAGCGCCCGCCGGTCGGCCAAGGGGGTCATGGGTGGGGTGTCATGTCAGCAGGGCCTCGGCGGCACGGCGCAGCGCCTCGGGCACCGGCACCGTGCGGGACTGCTCGGCGCGGTCCACATAGACATGGGTGAAATGGCCCTCGGCCGCGGCCTGGTCCTCGTCGTTGCGGAACAGCGCCAGTTCATAGGTGATGGAGGAACCGCCCAGCCGCCGCAGGCGCAGCCCGCCTGTGACCTCATCGGGAAAGGCCATGGGGGCGTGGTAGCGGCAGCCCGTCTCGACCACGAGGCCCACATGCGGGCTGCGCGCCAGGTCCAGCACGCCATGCGCCAGCAGGAAGCGGGCCACCAGCGTGTCGAAGAGGCTGTAGTGCTGGACGTTGTTCATGTGGCCGTAGATGTCGTTGTCCATCCAGCGGGTGGCCATGGGGCAGAACCATCTGTAGTCGGCGCGGCGGCCGGGCGGTGCTCTCACGCGGGGGGTCCTTTCGGGCGGATCGGACGCAGGATGTCGCGGTTCATCCCCGCTTTCCACCGGGCAAAAGGCGGGAAGGGCTTCGCTCCGGCGCGCGGGGCGGCTATGCAGGCGCGTTGCAGCCTGGATGACACAAAGCCCCATGTCCGTCGCCGCGAGGCCCTCCCCCATGCCGGAAAGCTTCCGCCTGCGCGCGAGCAATTACAGCCTGCTGACGCTCCGCCTGCTGACGGGCCGCATCGAGGAGGTGCTGCCCGCGCTGGGCGACCAGTTCCAGAAGGCGCCGGGCTTCCTGCGCTTCGCGCCCATCGCCATCGGCCTCGACGAGCTGGGCGATGACCGGGTGGATTTCCCCGCGCTGATCCAGGGGCTGCGGGCCCTGGAAATCCTGCCCATCGGCGTCACGGGCGGCACGCAGATGCAGCGCGCGGCCGCCGCCGGCGCGGGCCTGCCCACCCTGCGCCCCGCCGGCCAGAAGGAGACGGAGGTGCAGGCCCCGGCCCCCGTGGCCGCACCCCCCGTCGCCATGAACCCGCCGCCCGCTGCCCCCGCGCCCACGCCGGCCCCGCTGGCCGCCGCCGCGCGCACGCTGGTGGTGGAGCAGAACATCCGCGCCGGGCAGCGCGTCCATGCCCAGGGGGCGGACCTCGTCGTCATCGGCACCGTCAATGCCGGGGCCGAGGTCATCGCGGACGGCAATGTCCACATCTATGGCGCGCTGCGCGGCCGGGCCGTGGCGGGCGCCGGCGATGACGGCGAGGCGCGCATCTTCGCACAGATCTTCGACCCGGAACTCGTCGCCATCGCCGGCTTCTATGCCGTGCGGGACGGGCTTTCGGGCACACCCATCGGCCGCGGCGCGATCGTCCGGCTGGAGGGCGAACAGCTTCGGTTCAGCCCGATCGGCTGAGCCGACCCAACCGGGAGGGATTTTCTTCATGGCGCAGGTGATCGTCGTCACATCGGGCAAGGGGGGCGTGGGCAAGACCACCAGCTCCGCCGCCTTCGCCACCGGCCTCGCGCAGCGGGGCAAGAAGACCGTCGTCATTGATTTCGACGTGGGGCTGCGCAACCTCGACCTCATCATGGGGGTCGAGCGGCGGGTGGTGTTCGACATCGTGAACGTCATCCAGGGCGAGGCGAAGCTCAACCAGGCCCTGATCCGCGACAAGCGGGTGGATGGGCTGTCCATCCTTCCCGCCAGCCAGACGCGCGACAAGGACGCGCTGACGCGCGAGGGCGTGCAGGGCATCATCGAGGAGCTGTCGAAGGAATTCGACTACATCCTCTGCGACAGCCCGGCCGGCATCGAGAAGGGCGCCCTGCTGGCGCTGTATTTCGCCGACGCCGCGGTGGTGGTGACCAACCCCGAGGTCAGCTCGGTGCGCGACAGCGACCGCATCCTGGGCGTGCTGCAATCCAAGTCCAAGCGCGCCGAGGAAGGCAAGGAGCCGGTGAAGCAGCATCTGCTCCTCACCCGCTACGATCCCGCCCGCGTGGAGCGCGGCGAGATGCTGAAGCTGGACGACGTGCTGGAAATCCTGGCCATCCCGCTGCTGGGCGTCATCCCGGAGAGCGAGAGCGTGCTCAAGGCCAGCAACAGCGGCAACCCCGTGATCCTGGACAGCGACAGCCCCGCCGGCCAGGCCTATGCCGACGCCGTGGCGCGCTTCCTGGGCGAGGAGAAGCCGCACCGCTTCATCGAGGCCGAGAAGAAGAAGGGCTTCTTCGGGCGTCTCTTCGGCGGGAGGGCCGCATGAGCTGGCTGAACTTCTTCCGCACGCGGCGCGACGAGGCGGCCGCCGCCACCAACGCGAACCTGGCCAAGGACCGGTTGCAGGTCATCATCAGCCATGAGCGCGTCTCCCGCACGCGGGAGGACTTCCTGCCCAAGATGCAGCAGGAATTGGTCGCCGTGGTCACGCGCTATGTGGCGGTGGACCCCGAGAAGGTGCAGGTGAACCTGGAGCGCGGCGCGGACCTCTCCACGCTCGCCATCGAGATCGAGCTGCCGGGCCCCAAGGGCAAGCTGACGTGAGTTTCCAGGAGGCGGTGGCGCACGCCCAGGCGCACGAAACCCCCTGGCCGCGCGACATCCTGGCGCATCTGGAAAGCGGCTTCTTCGAGCCCGCGCCGGACAATGCGGTGCTGGGCCCCACGGCCCCGCGCGGCGGCCCGGCCGGCATCCTCTTCCAGCGCGGGCAGCGCGTGGCCGAATGGGGTGACACGAACCGCGCGGACATGACCTTCAGCGTGGCCAAGTCCTACCTGGCCATGCTGGCGGGGCTGGCCGTGCAGGATGGGTTGTTGCCGGACCTGGATGAGGAGGTGCGCCGCCGCGCCGCCCACCCCGCCTTCGAGGGCGCGCAGAATGGCCGCATCACCTGGCGGCACCTGCTGACCAACACCTCCGAATGGGAAGGCACGCTCTTCGGCAAGAGCGACCTGATCGACCGCGGCCGCAACCTGGGCGTGGAGGGGCAGGGCAAGAAGCGCAGCACGCGCCCGCTCCAGGCACCGGGCGCCTACTGGGAATACAATGATGTGCGCGTGAACGCGCTCTCGCTCGGCCTGCTGCTGCTGTTCCGGCGCGCGCTGCCCGATGTGTGGCGCGAGCGCATCATGGACCCGATCGGCGCCAGCGCGGATTGGCATTGGCATGGCTATTCGACCTCGGGCGTCGAGGTGGATGGGCAGGTCATCGAAAGCGTCTCGGGCGGCGGGCATTGGGGCGGGGGCATCTTCATCTCGGCCGAGGACCAGGCGCGGGTCGGCCTGCTGGTGGCGGCGGATGGCGAATGGAACGGCCGGCGCCTGATCTCCAAGGAGTGGCTGGACCTCTGCCGCACCCCCTGCGCGCTGAACCCCCATTACGGCTTCCTCTTCTGGCTCAACACCGGCCGCACGAAGTGGCCGAGTGCGAGCGAGGGCGCGGTCTGCTTCTCCGGCGCCGGCGGCAACACGACCTGGATGGAGCCGGAAGGCGGCATCATGAGCGTGACGCGCTGGCTCGATCCCGCGCAGCTGGATGGCTACATGGCGAGGGTGCGCGCCGCCGCATGAGCCTCGCGCGTGTGGCCACCTTCGCCTTCGCCGGCATCGAGGCGGTGCCGGTGGAGGTGCAGGTGCAACTCGCCTCCGGCCTGCCGGCCTTCCTGATGGTGGGCCTGGCCGACAAGGCGGTGGGCGAATCGCGTGAACGGGTGCGGGCGGCGCTGACCGGGCTGGGGCTTTCGTTGCCGCCCAAGCGCATCCTGGTGAATTTGGCGCCCGCCGACCTCGCCAAGGAGGGCAGCCATTACGACCTGCCCATCGCCCTGGCCCTGCTCGCCGCCATGGACGTGCTGCCGCGCGAGGAACTGGCCGGTTTCGCGGCGCTGGGTGAACTCGGGCTGGATGGCGCGCTGCTGCCGGTGGCGGGGGTGCTGCCGGCGGCCCTTGGTGCTTCGCAACGCAATCTCGGGCTGATCTGCCCCGCGGCGCAGGGCGCCGAGGCCGCCTGGGCCGGGCGCGGCCAGGTGCTGGCGCCGGCCGACCTACCGGCCCTGCTCAACCATTTCCGGGGTGTGCAGGTGCTGGCGCCGCCCGCGCCGCCGCACCTCGCCCCCGAGCCCTGGCGCGGCCCCTGCCTCTCCGAGGTGAAGGGGCAGGAGACGGCCAAGCGCGCGCTGGAAATCGCCGCCGCCGGGGGGCACAACCTGCTGCTGGTGGGTCCGCCCGGTGCGGGCAAATCCATGCTGGCCCAGCGCCTGCCCGGCCTGCTGCCGGACCTCTCGCCGGAGGAGGCGCTGGAACTCTCCCTGGTGCATTCTGTCGCCGGGCTGCTGCGCGACGGGCGCCTGCTGACGCGCCCACCCTTCCGCGACCCCCACCATTCCGCGAGCCAGGCGGCCCTCATCGGCGGCGGCAACAAGGGGCGCCCGGGCGAGATCAGCCTGGCCCACCACGGCGTGCTGTTCCTGGATGAATGGCCGGAATTCCCGCGCCCCGCGCTGGAATCGCTGCGCCAGCCCATGGAGAGCGGCCGCGCCGTCATCGCGCGGGCAAACGCGCATGTCACCTGGCCCGCGCGCTTCCAGCTCATCGCGGCCATGAACCCCTGCCGCTGCGGCTTCCTGGGTGAGCCGGGACGCGAATGCTCGCGCGCGCCCCGCTGCGGCGAGGAATACACGGATCGGCTCAGCGGCCCCTTGCTGGACCGCATGGACCTCACGGTGGAGGTGCAGCCCGTGCCCGCCGCCGAACTCTCCCGCGCGCCGGCGGGCGAGCCCACCTCCGCCGTCGCCGCCCGCGTGGCCCGCGCCCGCGCCGCCCAGCGCGCCCGCTATGGCGAGGGCGGGCCGCGCCACAACGCGGCGGCCGAGGGCGCGGCGCTGGAAGAAAAGCTCGTGCTGGACGAGATGGCCCGCCAGCTTCTGGAACAGGCGACGGAGCGGCTGGGCCTCTCCGCCCGCGGCCGCACCCGCATGCTGCGCGTGGCGCGCACCATCGCGGACTTGGCCGGGAGTGCGGCCGTCACCCGCGCCCATGTGGCCGAGGCTTTGGCCTATCGCGGCCGGCGCGGCATGCGGAGGATCGGATGAAGCGCTTCCTGCTGGCCCTGCTGCTCTGCGCCGCGCCCGCCTGGGCGCAACCGCAGCCGGCCAACATGGTCGTGGCGGGGCATCCGCTGGCCGCCGAGGCCGGCATGGCCATGCTGCGCTCGGGCGGCACGGCGCTGGATGCCGCCATCGCCGTGCAGGCGGTGCTGACGGTGGTGGAGCCGCAGGCCTCGGGCATCGGCGGCGGCGCCTTCCTGATGCATTGGGATGGGCGGGCCATTACCGCCTGGGATGGGCGCGAGGAAGCGCCCGCCGCCGCCACGGGCGAATTGTTCCTGCGCGACGGCCGCCCCATGCCCTTCCGCGAGGCGGTGGTGGGCGGCCGCGCCGTGGGCGTGCCCGGCGTGATGCGGATGCTGGAGGCGGCGCACCGCGAGCATGGCGCGCTGCCCTGGGCGCAGCTCTTCCAGCCGGCGATCCGGTTGGCGGAGGGGGGCTTCGTCGTCTCGCCCTACCTCGCCCGCGCGCTGGCGGCCACGGCCCCTGCGCTGCGGGGCGACCCCGGCGCGGCGGCCCTTTTCCTGACGCCCGAGGGCGCGCCCCTGCCGGCCGGCGCCACCCTGCGAAACCCCGCCCTGGCCGAGACCCTGCGCGCGCTGGCCACGCGCGGCGCGGACGCGCTGCACCGTGGCCCCATCGCGGAGGAGATTCTCCGCGTGGTGCGCGGCCACGCCAATCCTGGCCTGATGACGGCGGAGGACCTGGTGAACTACGCCCCGCGCCGCACCCGGGCGCTGTGCATGCCCTATCGCGCCTTCACGCTTTGCGGCCCGCCCCCGCCCTCGGGGGCCGCGGTGGTGCTGCAGATCATGGGGCTGCTCGCGCATTTCGACATGCCGGGCGTGCCCCCCGACAGCGCCGATGCGGCCATGCTGGTGGGCGAGGCCGGGCGGCTCGCCTTCGCCGACCGCAACATGTTCATGGCCGACCCCGCGCATGTGGCGGTGCCCGTCTCCGGCCTGCTGGACCCCGCCTACCTCACGCAGCGCGCGCAGCTGATGAACCGGGACCGCGCCATCGCGGCCGTGACCCACGGCAACCCACAGTTCGGCGGCCCGCCGATGGCCAGCCAGCCGCCCCAGCCCGAGGGCGGCACGGCGCAGATCTCCATCCTGGACGCGGCCGGGCGCGCGGTCAGCATGACGACCACCATTGAGGGTGTGATGGGCGCGCATGTCGTGGCCGCCGGCTTCCTGCTGAACAACCAGCTCACAGATTTCAGTTTCGCGCCGGAGCGCGACGGCCGGCCCATCGCCAACCGCGTGGCGGGCGGCAAGCGGCCGCGCTCCTCCATGGCGCCCATCCTGGCCTTCCGCGGCGGGCAGCTGGAGGCCATCACCGGCTCGCCCGGGGGTGCCCGCATCATCGGCTATGTGGCGCAGTCGCTGGTTGGGCTGCTCGACTGGGAGATGACGCCGGAGGAGGTGGCGGCCATGCCGCATGTCGGCCCGCTGAACGCCACGGTGGAACTGGAGGCAGGGACGCCCGCCGCCGCCCTGGCCCCGGCGCTGGCCGCGCGCGGCCTGGAGGTGGCGGTGCGTGAGATGCATTCGGGCCTGCACATCATCCGCCTGCGCCCTGGCCTGCCGCCGCTCGGCGGGGCCGACCCCCGCCGCGAGGGGGTGGTGGCCACGGAATAGGCGGGGTTGCCCTCTGGTTCACCCTGGCCCTAGCCTTCAACCACCGCGTGTTCCCCATAGGGGCGGCGGATGGGAGGTCCATGGGCGCGGGCGCCATCGGGGCGCACCGCGCGCCAGCAAGCGGAGAGAGGCAGCGATGAAGCAGGGTGTTTTGGCGGCGGTGGCCGTGCTCGCGGTGACGATGGGCCCTGTCGTGGCGCAGAACTACAATCTCCGCCCCTCCTTCGGCACGGTCTCGCTCAACGCCAATTTCTATCCGGACCCCTATGTGATCCGCGTCACGGCCGGCGGCTCCATCCCGGCCGAGCGGCTGGGCGGCTCGCAATGCGTCGGCACCATCGCGGAGGCGCCGGATGTGCGGCTGCACTACCGGGCCGGGCAGGGGTTGCCGCTCTACCTCTCGGCCACCGCGCGCGCCGACATCACCCTGGTGGTGAACCTGCCCAATGGCCGCTGGGCCTGCAATGACGACTTCATCGGGACCGACCCCGGCCTCGTCTTCCCCAACCCCATGTCGGGGCAGTACGACATCTGGATCGGCCATTACGGGCGCGGGGCGGGCGTGCCGGCGCAGCTGCGGATTTCCGAGATCCCGCCGCGCTGAAGAGCGACCGAGTCACCGCTTCGGCGATGCCGCCCCCGCGGCTCGGGCGCTACAACAACCGCGCCTCGAAGGGCGGCTGCAGATCGGGGGCGTCGAACTCGACCACCCACAGATCGGGGTCGCGCTTCACCTGCCGCGACACATAGGCATCGGCCGCGTCCTCGGCCACGGCGGCGTCGCCCGTGCCGCGCAGCCAGGCAAGCCGGCCCTCGGCGTCACGCGCCTGGGCCAGCACGACCATTCCCTCGCGGCCCCGAAGCACGCAGAGGATGCCGCCCGAATCAGGGTCGCCCTTGCGCAGCACCGCGGCGCCGCGGCCGGCCATGTCCGACATCCGCACCGCCATCGAAACCCAGATATGCGCCTTGACCTTCGCGTCCATGCGGCCTGTGTGGCGCGCCACCCCGCTTGCGGCAAGCCCCGCGCCCGGCCACATAGAGGGCTCTTCCCATACATGGACCCACGGGCATGGACTCGACGAAGGTGACGCGTGAGGCGCAGGGCCTAGCCTCTCTCACGCCCGGCCAGCGCGCCTATGAAGCGAAGCGCGCGGCCAAGGCCGGCATGACGCTGGAGGCCTGGATGCGCGACAAGGAACGCCGCGCCAAGGCCGAGGCCGCGGAAGCCGCCAAGGCGGCGCGGGTGGAGGTGTCGGCCCCGGCCAAGAAGCCAGGCTTCTTCTCCCGGCTGATGGAACGGGCGCAGCGTCCGTTGTGAAGGTGGACGCGTGTGATCGCCTTCGGCCAATACCGAAGGCGACCAGGCGCTATACGCCCACGAAAAGCCGCTCGGCCAGCAGTTCCGGCAGGCCGGCGGCGCGGATCTTGGTGGCGGCGCGCATCACGTCATAGGGCACGCGGCGTTGGGTGATGAGGCGCTCGGCCGGGTCGAGCAGCGCATAGCACGCCTCCGCCTGGCCGTTGCGCGGCTGGCCCACGGCGCCCACCACCGCCAGCCAGCGATGCGCCGCATCGAGGGCGAGGGACCGTTCCTCCTCGAAGGGCACCGGCGCCACATGCTCCGCCCCCGACAGCCGCCACAGGGCCGGCACATGGGTGTGGCCGCACAGTGTCAGCCAGGCGGGCGTGGCCAGAAGACTGCGCCGCGCGCTGCGGGCATCCGTCACATAGCGCCATTCGCCAGGGGCCGAGGCATCGGCATGGGTGAAGAGGATGCCCGCCTCCATATGGGTCAGCGGCAGGCCCAGCAACCATTCCCGCGCCTCCGGCGCCAGGTGGTCCATGGTCCAGCGCATGGCGGCGGCGGCCAGGGTGGAGAAGCCCTGCGGCCCGAGGCTCGCCGCCTCGTCATGGTTGCCGCGCAGCACCACGGCACCCTCGGATTGCAGGATGCGCGCGCGCGCCACCACCTCCCAGGGGTCGGCGCCATAGCCCACCAAATCACCCAGGAAGACGAGGCGCTCCGCCCCCGCCGCGCGCGCATCGGCGAGGCAGGCCTCCAGCGCTTCCAGATTGGCGTGGATATCGGTGAGGATCGCGACCCGCATGGGCCTCAGGCTTGCCCGGCCACGCGGGGCTGGCAAGCCCACGTCACCCCAGGCTGTCGGACAGGCGCAGGCTGACCCGCAGCCCGGGCGGCGCACCCCCGGGCCGCGCATCCTCCAGCAGCACCTCGCCGCCATGCAGCTGCGCCACCGCCCGGACCAGCGAGAGGCCGAGGCCCGAGCCCGGCGTGTTGCGCGAGGCGTCGGCACGGAAGAAGCGGTCGGTGGCGCGCGCCATTTCCTCGGGCGGCAGGCCCGGGCCGGTGTCGCTGACGGCCACCTCGATCCCGCCGTCATCCTGCCGCGCGGCCAGGCGCACCACCCCGCCGGGCGGTGTGAACTTGATGGCGTTGTCCAGGAGGTTCGCCACGGCCTGGAGCAGCAGGTCGCGGTCCCCCACCATCACCAGGTGTTCCGGCAGGGCGGTTTCCAGGCGCTGGTCGCGCGCCTCGGCCATCACCTCGTAGAATTCGGCGGCGTCGCGCAGCACCTCGGGCAGGTCCATGGGCGCGAAGGCGGCGCGACGCGCGCCGGCCTCGGCCTCCGCGATCCGCAGCAGCGCCTGGAAGACGCGGCTGATGTTGTCGAGGTCCTGGATGCCCTGTTCCACCGCGGCCCGCCAATCCTCCTCGGTGCGGGCGGTGGCGAGGCTTTCCTCCAGCTTCCCGCGCGCGCGGGCGATGGGCGTGCGCAGGTCATGGGCGATGGCGTCGGAGACGCTCCGCACGCCGGCCATCAGGGCCGCGATGCGGTCCAGCATGTCGTTCATGGTGGAGGCCAGGCGGTCGAACTCATCGCCATGGTCCGAAAGCGGCACGCGGCGCGACAGGTCGCCGCCCGCGATGCCCAGCGCCGTCACCACCGCCGGGCGCATCCGGTTCTGCAAGGAACGGCGGACGATGTTCGCCCCCAACAGCGCGAAGAGGAACATGCCGCCCAGCGACCAGGCCACGCCCTCGGTCAGCAGCAGCCGCAGCTGCACGCGCTCGCTCTCGTCGCGGCCCACGAGCAGGCGAAGGCCTGGCAGGTCGTGCCGATGGACGCGCGCCTCGGAGATGACGCCACCCTGGTCGAAGCGGGTGCGGAACCACAGCCCCTCCTCGCCGATGGCGGTGGGCCAGCGTTCCAGGTTGCCGGCAAGCTTGATGCCCTCGTCGTCCAGCAGGAGGTAGAGGGTCTCCGCCGCGGCATCGAGGGCGAGGCGTTCCTCGATGGCCTCGATCATCCCGTGCAGCCCCTCCTCGCGGTGGCGTTCGGCAAGGGCCGCCGCATCGGCGCGGATGGTCGCGATGGTCTGCCGGTCGAGCGCGCCCGCCGTCGCCCACCACAGCACCGCCACCAGCAGCCAGGCGGCGGCCGAGAAGGTGCCCATGAAGAGCAGCGCGATCCGGAATGCGGCCGATTGCAGCAGCCGCGGCGGCGCGCTGCGCGGGAGGCCCGGCGGCGCGGCCACAGGGAAGACAGGTGGGGGCGTGGGCGCGGGGCCCGGACCCTCCGCCAAGCCTCAGCCCTCGGCGCGGATCATGTAGCCGGCGTTGCGGACCGTGTGGATCAGCGGCTTGTCGAAGCCGCGGTCGAGCTTCTGCCGCAGGCGCGACACATGCACGTCAATCACGTTGGTCTGCGGGTCGAAATGGTAGTCCCAGACCTTCTCCAGCAGCATGGTGCGCGTGACCACCTGGCCGGCATGGCGCATCAGGTGCTCCAGCAGGCGGAATTCGCGCGGCTGCACGTCAATCTTGCGGCCCGCGCGCGTCACGGTGCGGCTGAGCAGGTCCAGCTCCAGGTCGGCCACCTTGAGGCGCGTGACGGGCGCCTCGCTGGAGGGGCGGCGGCCCAGGGCCTCGCAGCGGGCCAGAAGCTCGGCGAAGGCGAAGGGCTTCACCAGGTAGTCGTCGCCGCCGGCCTTGAGGCCGCGCACCCGCTCATCCACGCCCGAGAGCGCGGAGAGGAAGAGCACGGGCGTTCGGTTGTCCTGCTGGCGCAGCGTCTCCACGATGCGCACGCCGTCCACGCCGCCGGGCAGCATCCGGTCCAGCACCAGCAGGTCGAAGGCCTCTGACGCCGCGAGGAACAGGCCGTCGCGGCCATTGCCGGCCTGCTCGACGGTGTGTCCGGCCTCCTGAAGGCCCTTCTTCACGAAGCGGGCGACCTCGACATCGTCCTCCACCAGCAGGATCCGCATGGGCTGTTCCGTTTCCGTCCTTGTCGGGCGATGGGTCGCGGGCTGGGGCGGCCACGGGGCGAACCCGGGGTTGCGGCCCCGGCGGCCGCCTCATCAGGAAGATTCTAGCCGAAAAGCCCGGCGGGCGAAATCTCCCCGCGTGCGAGTCGGGTTCAGGCCGGGCCGCCGGGGCGGCGGCCCACTTGCAGGCGCAGCTCGATCTGCCGGCGGTCGCGCAGCACGGACAGGCGCACCGTCTGCCCGGGCGGCATGGCCGCGATGTTGCGGACCAGGGTGCGCGAGGTCTCGATCGTCTCGCCATTGATGCCGGTGACGATGTCCCCCGCGCGCAGCCCGCTGCGGGCGGCGGGGCCGGCGCGGTCCACGCCGGCCACCAGCACGGCGCGGCGGCCGGTGCGGGCATCCTCGGCCACCACGTCCTGCACCTGCACGCCGAGCCAGCCGCGTGCCACATGGCCATCCCGCCGCAGCGTCTCGATCACCGGCCGGGCGAGGTCCGACGGCGTGGCGAAGCCGATGCCCGCATTGGCGCCGGAGGGCGAGTAGATGGCGGTGTTGATGCCGATGACCTCGCCCGCCGTGTTGAACAGCGGCCCGCCGGAATTGCCCGGGTTGATGGCGGCATCGGTCTGGATGAAGTCGTCGAAGGGGCCCGCGCCCAGGTCCCGCCCCCGCGCCGAGACGATGCCCGTGGTGACGGTGCCGCCCAGGCCGAAGGGGTTGCCCGCCGCCATCACCCAGTTGCCCACCCGCATGGCGGCACTCGACCCCCAGGAGAGGGCGGTCAGGTCCGCGCGGCCCTCGATCCGCAGCAGGGCTAGGTCCGTCAGCTCATCCCCGCCGACCAGGGTGGCCTGCACCTCCTGCCCGCCCTGGAGCGAGACGGTCAGCCGCGAAGCCTGGCCCACCACGTGGTTGTTGGTGACCACGAGGCCCGAGGCATCAATGATGAAGCCTGAGCCCGCGCCCTGCACCCGCTCGCGCCGGTTGCGGAAATGGCGCTCCAGCGGGGTGCCGCGGAACTCGGGCGGGATGGCGGCCGCCTGTTCGCTCGTCACCGCGATGTTGACCACGGCGGGCAGCACGCGCTCGGCCAGGTCGGCGAAGTCGGGCAGGAGGCCGCGCTGCGCCACGGCCGAACGTGGCCCGCAGGCGGTCAGCAGGGCGGGCAGGGAGAGGCCGGCCAGCAGGGCGCGGCGACGCGGGAGCACGGAAGGATGGGCCGCCATGACGGGTCCGAATTCTCCTGGGGCGCCCGAAGAGGGCGCCTTGGGGTGGTGTGCAAGGGCCGGCGGAGTGCCGGCCCCGTGGAAGGTTGGTCGCGCGGGGCGCGGCGTCAACACAGGGCGCTCAGCGATCCGGGTGCTCGCGGCCCGGGCGGCCCTTGTAGGCGGGCAGGCTCCAGCCGCGCAGCAGGGCCAGGGCGCGGATGACGAAGCAGGTGAGAAGGCCCAGCGCGAAGGCCGGCTCGCGCCACAGCCCGGCCTGGGTCAGCACGACGAAGCCCGCGGCCCCCGCGGCGGCGGCGGTGACATAGATCTCGCGCCGCAGGATCAGCGGCACCTCGTTGCTGATCACGTCGCGGATGATGCCGCCGAAGGTGGCGGTGACCACGCCCAGCAGCACGGCGGCCCAGGGGGCGGCGCCGGCTTCCAGCGCGATCTCGGCGCCGGCTACGGCGAAGAGGGAGAGCCCCACCGCATCGGCCCAGAGCAGGGCGCGGAAGCGGTTCTCGACCCGGTGCGCGATGAAGAAGACCAGGAGCCCCGCGATGGCGGCCACCCCCACCACCTCCGGCGCGCGCAGCCAGAAGACCGGGGTGTTGCCCAGTAGCAGGTCTCGCAGGGTGCCGCCGCCGAAGCCTGTCACGCAGGCCAGCAGCACGAAGCCCACCGCGTCCATTTCCTTGCGCGAGGCGACCAGCGCGCCGGAGGCGGCGAAGACCGCGATGCCCGCCATGTCCAGCCATGGCAGCCATTGCTCCAGCATGGCTATTCGGCCGGCTGCATCCGGGGGGCGGGGGCGGACAGGCCCCGCGCCGCGCCGGCGCAGAGCAGGGAAAGCCCCAGCAGCACCGCGACCGTGGGCAGCATCGCCCAGGCGAAGCCCAGGTCAATCAGGAAGCCCATGGGCACCGGCATGATGGCCGAGCCCAGCGGTAGCCCGGCGCTCACGAAGCCGAAGACCTTGCCGACCTCGCCGGGGGGGCAGGCCTCCTTCAGCATCACGTCGCGCGGGGTGCGGGAGGCGCCGAGGCACAGCCCCGCGGCGAAGGCCACCGGCAGCAGCAGCCACTGGCCCCAATCCACCATGCCCATGGAGAGGATCAGCGCCATGGAGATTCCGGTCAGCACCACCACGAAGCCCAGCAGGTTGCCGCCCTTCTTGTCGGCCCACCAGCCGCCGACCAGCGTGCCGCCCGTCGCTCCCGCCATGTAGCCGGTGAGCGCCACCGAGGCGATGGCGACCGGCGTGGCCCACAGCACCCCCAGCACCGTGATGAGGAAGGCCGTCACCCCCGAGCCCGCCATGGCCGAGAGCAGGAAGAAGGCGAAGAAGGCCAGGATGGGCTTGGAGGTCAGCAGCCGCGCCCCGCCCTCGGGTTTCGGGCCGCGCGCCTTGGGCTGGTCGCTCAGGATGCGCGATTGCAGCAGGATGGCCCCCACCACGGGCACGCCCAGCAGCCCCACCAGCAGCAGTGCGCCGCGCCAATCCATCACCAGCAGCAGCGTGGCGATGACGGGCGGCGCCATGGCGAAACCCAGATTGCCCGTGAAGGTGTGCAGCGCGAAGGCGCGGCCCATGAACTCCTTGCGCACCGAGCCCGCCAGGATGGCGTAGTCGGCCGGGTGGATCACGGAATTGCCCACGCCCGACAGCACCGCCAGCACCAGGATCAGCCGGTAGTCGGTCACGAAGGCCATGGCGGCGATGGACAGCGCCATCAGCAGCGTGCCGCCCACCAGGTAGGGCCGCGCGCCGTGGCGGTCCACCAGGAAGCCCACGGGGGTCTGCAACAAGGCGGTGACGCCGCTCATCAGCGCCACGGAAAGGCCCAGCATGGCGAAGGAGACGTCGAACTCCGCCCGCCAGGCCAGGAACAGCGGCGGCAGGCAGAGTACGTAGAAATGGCTGAGGAAATGCCCGGTCCCGATCAGGGCGCAGATTTGCGCGTCGCGGCGGGGGGACAGGGTCGTTTCGGTCATGGTCCGTATGGTGCGCCCGCACCCCCGCAGGGTCAATGTGGGATGGCGAGTTCCCCGAGGGGCCAGCGCGGGCGCGGGGCGAGGTCCATCGGGTCGCGCTGCCCGGCGCGCAGCCGCTCCAGCCCGGCCCAGGCCACCATCACGGCATTGTCGGTGCAGAGCCGCAAAGGCGGCGCCAGCAGGGGAAGGGGGGTGGCGGCGGCCAGCGCGGCGCGCACCGCCTGGTTGGCGGCCACCCCGCCGGCCACCACCAGCGCCGTGGCTTCCGGCAGCATGGCATGGGCGTGGCGCGCGCGGTCGGCCAGCACGGCGGCGACGCTGGACTGGAAGCTGGCGGCGATGTCGGCATGGGCGAAGCCCTTGGCCACCGCCTGCGCCACGGCCGTCTTGAGGCCGGAGAAGGAGAAGTCGCACCCCGCCCGCCCCAGCAGCGGCCGGGGCAGGGGGACGGCGCGCGCATCGCCCGTGGCCGCCAGCCGCTCCAGATGTGGCCCGCCAGGCCAGGGCAGGCCCATCAGCTTGGCCGCCTTGTCGAAGGCCTCGCCCACCGCGTCGTCCAGCGTGGTGCCGAGGCGGCGGTAGCGCCCCAGCCCCTCCACCGCCACGCATTGGCAATGCCCGCCCGAGAGCAGCAGCAACAGGTAGGGATAGGCCGGGGGCTCCGGAAACAGGCCCGGCAGGCGCGCGGTCAGCGCATGGGCCTCCAGGTGGTTCACACCCAGGAAGGGCAGGCCGGCACCCATGGCCAGCCCCTTGCCATAGCTGGCGCCCACCACGAGGCCACCGATCAGCCCAGGCCCCGCCGTCGCGGCCACCCCGCCGAGATCGGCCACCGAAAGCCCCGCTTCTTCCAGCACGCGGCGCACCAGGCCGGGCAGGCGCGCCAAATGCGCGCGGGCCGCGATCTCGGGCACCACGCCGCCGAAGCGGGCATGTTCCTCCTGCTGGGTGAAGACCGCCTCGGCCAGGATGCGCCCTTCCGCGTCCAGCACGGCGGCGGCGGTTTCGTCGCAGCTCGCCTCAAGGCCGAGAATCGGGCGCGGCAGACCTGCATGTGGTCGGGTTTCGTTCATCGGATGCGACCTATATGACCCCTCCATGTCTTCCGCCATCTCCGGACCCCCGCGCGTGAACCACGCGCGGAAGCGAAGCCTGCCGCTGAGGGTGGGCACCCGTGCCTCGCCGCTCGCGCTCTGGCAGACGCGGCATTTCCTCGAGATCCTGACGCGCTTCTGCCCCGTGCTGCGCGCGATGGATGCCTTCGAGGAACATGCCATCACCACCACGGGTGACGCCATCCAGAACCGCCGCCTGGCCGAGATCGGCGGCAAGGGCCTGTTCGCCAAGGAAATCCATGAGGCCCTGGCCGATGGGCGGGTGGATTTCGCGGTCCATTCCCTGAAGGACCTGGAGACGGAGCTTCCCCCCGGCATCGTGCTCGCCTGCACGCTGCGGCGCGAGGATGCGCGCGACGCCCTGATCCTGGGCCAGAACACCAGCCAGCCGGACCCGGCCGAGCCCTATGCCTGCCTGCCGCATGGTGCCGTCATCGGCTCCTCCTCGCTGCGGCGCCAGGCGCAGATGCTGGCCGTGCGGCCGGACCTGCAGGTGGTGACCTTGCGCGGCAATGTGCAGACGCGCCTTTCCCGCGTGGCGGGCGGCGAGGTCGCGGGCAGCCTGCTGGCGCTGGCGGGCCTGCGTCGGCTGGGGCTGGAGGATCGCGCCTCGCTGGTCCTCGACCCCGAGGTGATGGTCCCGGCCGCCGGCCAGGGCATCGTGGGCATCACCACGCGGGCCGATGATGTGGAACTGCGCGAGATGCTCTCCGCCATCGAGGACCAGGAGGCCGCCGCCGTCTCCAAGGCGGAGCGCGCCCTGCTGGCGGCGCTGGACGGTTCCTGCCGCACGCCCATCGGCGGCCATGCCCGCCTGCTGCCCGACGGCACGTTGCGGCTGACGGGGCTGGTGGCGCGGGAGGATGGCTCCTTCCTGCTCAAGCGCGAGGTGCGTGGCGACGCGGGTGACGCCGCCCGCATCGGCCACGCCTTGGGCGAGGAATTGCGCGCCGACAGCCCGGTGGACATCTTTGGTTGAGGTGCCGCACGGGCGGGGCGTGCTCATCACCCGCCCCGAACCCGGCGCGGCCGAGACCGCCGCCCGCATCGCGGCACTCGGCTGGTGCCCGGTGCTGGCGCCGGCCCTGGTGCTGACGCCCGAGCCACCCGGCCCCCTGCCGCCCGCCCAGGCGCTGCTGCTGCCCAGCCGTGCGTCCGCCCGCGCGCTGACCTCCTGGCCCATCCCGGTCTATGCGGTGGGCGAGGGCACGGCCGAGGCCGCCCGCGCCCAGGGCTTCACCGATGTGGTGGCGGCCGAGGGGGATGCGGCCTCGCTCACCCGCCTTTGCGCTGCGCGGCTCGACCCCGCGGCGGGGCCGCTGCTGCTGGCGGTGGGGCGCGGCTATTCCATGGAGCTGGCCAACAACCTGAGGTCGCTCGGTTTCCGGGTGATCCGGCGCATCGCCTATGCGGCGCGCGAGGCGCCAACCCTGCCCCCCGCGGCCGCGTTAGCGATCGGGCAAGGGAAGGTCGGGCATGCGCTGTTCTTCTCGCCACGCAGTGCCGCGTGTAGCTTGCGCCACCTTGCCGAAGGCGGCCTGACGGGGGCAGCCCCCGGCATGGTCGCCATCGCGATCAGTCCACGCGTCGCGGCGGTGCTCTCCGCATGGCCCTGGCGCACCGTCCGGATCGCTTCGCGGTCTGATCAAGATCATATGCTGGAGTTGCTAGGTAGCCCATGACCCAGAGCACGAAGCCCTCGCCGGCGAACCCTCCTTCGAGCCCGGATGTGACCATGCAGACGCTTGCGACCGGACATGACCACCCCCCCAAGGGCGGCCTGCCCTTCGATCCGGCCTGGATGGCCATCGGCGTGGCCGCCGTCGTGCTGGTCGGCGCCAGCTTCTCCGTGATGCGCGGCGGCGATGCGCCCGCGCCCGCCACGCAGCCGCGCCAGGAGGCCCCCGCCGCCCCGGCGGAGCGTGCCACGCCGGCCACGCCCGCCCCCGTCTCGGCCGCGCCAGCACCGGCGCCGCAACCCGCGCCGGCCCCGGCCGCGGCACCTGCCCCGGCCGCCGCCCCCGCCGCCGACCTCTCCGACCTGCGCGCCCGGCTCGATGCCGCCGAGACGCAGGCGCGCGAGGCCGCCGAACGCCTGGCCGCCATGCAGAACAGCCTGACCCGCAGCGAGGCCGAGGCGCAGGCGCTGGCCGCCCGCATCGCCCCGCTCGCCGAGCGGCTGGAGGCGGCCGAGGCCAACACCGCCCGCCTCGTGCTGGTCGAGACCCTGCGCGCCCGCCTGGCGGCCGGGCAGCCGCTCGGCCCCGTGCTGGCGCGGCTGCCGGGCGAGGCGCCGCCCGCGCTGGCCCGCTTCGCCGACACTGCGCCGCCGACCGAGCCCGCCCTGCGCCTCTCCTTCGAGGAAAGCGTGCGCGCCGCCCGCGCCCAGGTGGCCGAGGGCCAGCCGCGCGGCATCGGCAGCCTCTTCACCATCCGCCGCGGCGAGGACGTGATCTGGGGCGATGCCAATGAGGCCATCCTGGAACGCGCCCGCAGGTCGCTCACCGCCGGTGACCTGGCCGGCGCGGTGCGGCACCTGAACCAGCTTCCCGACAGCCACCGCGCGCCCATGCAAGGCTGGATCGACCAGGCGGAAGCGCTGGTCGCGGCGCGCGCCGCGCTGCGCGACCTCGCGGGGGGCTGAGCCATGGCGCGCATCCTCAACTACGTCATCCTTATCGCGGTCGTCGTCGCGGTCGTGGCCTGGGCGCTGGGGCTGAGCGGCCAGATCGAGATCGCGGCCGGGGAATACTGGATCGGCGTCTCGCTGCCCGTGGCCGTGCTGTTGCTGTTGGGCGCCTTCGTGCTGTTCCACCTGGGGCTGAGGCTCTATTCCTGGATGATTCGCACGCCGGAGCGGCGGAAGCTACGCGTGGACCTGGACAACCGGGCCATGGCCGAGATCGCCGTCACCCGCGCCATGGTGGCCCTGGCCGCCGGCCAGCCCGCCACCGCACGGGCCGAGCTGGCCGAGGCCAAGCGCCTGGCCGGCGAAACCGCGCCCCTGCTGGCCATGGAGGCCGAGGCCGCCCGCGCCCAGGGCGACGAGGCCGGCGTCACCGCCGCCTATGAGGCGCTGGCCGCCCGCAGCGACGCCAAGTTCCTGGGCCTGCAAGGGCTGATGGAACAGGCCAAGGCCCGCGGCGATGCCGAGGCGCAGGAGCGTCTGGCGCGCGAGGCCGCGAAGGCCGAGCCCCGCGCGCAGTCGCTGCGCCTGGAGCAGGGTGAGGCCGCGATGCGCCGCCAGGATTGGCGCGAGGCGCTGGCCCTCGCGCCCGATGATGCGCCCATCGCGCCCCTGGCGCTGGCCGCCGCGCGTGATGCCGAGACGGCGGCCGAGGCCCGCGCCTTCGAGCGCCAAGCCTTCCAGGCCGACCCGGGCTTCGCCCCCGCGGCCCTGGCGCTGGCCGCCCGGCTCGGCGGCGATGCGGGCCTGTCCGTGCTGCGCCAGAGCTGGGAGGCGGCGCCGCATCCGGCCATCGCAAGCGCCTGGATCGGCCCGGAGACGGACCCCGCCGGCCGCCTGCGCCTGGTGGATGACCTGACGCGCACCCATGTCGCGCACCCCGAGAGCCGGGCGCTGCGCGCGCTGGTGGCGCTGGGCGCCGGCCAGACCGTGCGGGCCCGACAGGACCTGGTGGCCTGGGAACAGTCGGGCGACCTCGACCGCCGCTGGTATCATCTCATGGCCGCGCTGGAGCGGTCCGAGCAGGGCGCGGGCTTCTCCGAGGCCGCCCAGCACGAATGGGATCGCCGCGCCCAGGAAGCCGCGCCTCCGCCCGCCTGGGTGTGCGAGGCCTGCGGCCATATCCACGCCAACTGGGAGCCGGCCTGCTCCGCCTGCGGGACGGTGGGGCGGATCGTGTGGCGCCGGCCGGGTTGAGGCTGAGGCGTCTGACTATTCGGCCTTGAGCGGCCGCTCCAGCAGGGCGCGCACGGCGCCCTGAACGTCGAGCCGCCCCTCCAGCAGGGCGGCGACCGCGGCGCAGACGGGCAGCTCCACCCCGGCCTTCGCCGCGCGGGAAAGCAAGGCAGGGGCGGTGGCCACGCCCTCGGTCACGCTGCTGCGGGCGGCGAGGATATCGGCCAGGGCCTCGCCACGGCCCAGCGCGATGCCGAGCGAGGTGTTGCGGCTGCCCGGCCCCGTCGCGGTCAGCAGAAGATCGCCCAGGCCGGAGAGGCCCGCCGCCGTTTCTGCCTTGCCGCCCAGCCCGACCACCAGCCGCGACAATTCCGCCAGCCCGCGCGTGATCAGGGCCGCGCGGGCATTCTCGCCCAGCCCAGCCCCGGTGGCGACGCCGGCCGCGATGGCCAGCACGTTCTTCGCCGCCCCGCCGAGCTGCACGCCCAGCGCATCCTCGCTGGCATAGAGGCGCAGCGCGGCGCCCGAGAGCAGGGCCTGGGCGTCCTCGCGCAGCGCCGGATCCCCCGCCGCGACGACGCTGGCAGCCGGCAGCCCCGCCGCCACCTCATGCGCGAAGTTGGGGCCGGAGAGGATGCCGGTCGGGTGGCCGGGGCGGGCCTGTACCAGCACCTCCAGCGGCAACAGCCCGGTGCTGGCCTCAAGGCCTTTGCACGCCAGCAGCAGCGGCGGCAGGGCGGTGGGGAGGTTGGACAGCACCTGGCGCAGCGGCTGCATGGGCACGGCCAGGATTACCAATCGGGCCGACGCCACGGCGGCGGCGTCATGGGTGGCGCGCATGCCTTCGGGAAAGGGTTGGCCGGGCAGGCGGCGCGCGTTCACCCGCGCTTCGGCCATGGCCCGGGCGTGTTCCGCATCGCGCGCCCAGAGCGTCACGCGATGGCCGAGCCGCGCCGCGTGGATGGCCAGCGCGGTGCCCCAGGCGCCCGCGCCCATCACCGCCACCTCACTCATCGGCGATGCGGGTCAGGGCCCAGCCGCCCCCCGCCTCCCCGGTGGCGAGGCGCGCGTGTAGGGCGGCCAGGATGTCGCGCGCCGCATCCTCGAAGCCGAAGGGCGGGTTCACCACGACCAGCACGCACCCGTTCAGCCGCGCCGCATCGGTGGGTTCGCGCAGATGGAGTTCGGCGGCGAGGATGTCGCGCACCCCCGTCTCCGCCAGCGCCGCATGGAAGGCGCGCACGGGCGCGCGGCCCTTCACCGGATACCAGGCGGCCTGCACCAGGCCGCGGGCGCGGCGGTTCACCTCGGCGATGGCGGCGGTCAGGCGTTCGTATTCGCCGGGCTGCTCGAAGGGCGGGTCCATCAGCACCAGGCCGCGCTTCTGGGCGAAGGGGGTCAGCGCCCGCACCGCCTCCCAGGCGTCGCGGCGATGGGTGGCCACGCGCGGGTCCCGGCGGAAGGTGGCGCGGAGCGTGGCGTGGTCCGCCTCGTGCAGTTCCACCAGCGAAAGCCGGTCCTGTTCGCGCAGCAGCGCGGCGGCGAGCGCGGGCGAGCCGGGATAGCCGCCATCTTCCCGCACCAGCGCCACATAGTCGGCCAGCGGCCCCTCGGTGATGTCCATCAGCCGGCCGATGCCCGCGCGCCATTCGCCCGTGCGCTGCGCTTCCTCGCTGTCCAGGCGGTAGCGGCCGATGCCGGCATGGCTGTCCAGCACATGGAAGGCGGCCGGCTTGCGCGCCAGCGCCCGCAGCAGCCAGACCAGCAGGGCATGCTTCATGCAGTCGGCGAAATTGCCGGCGTGGAAGGCGTGGCGGTAGTTCACGAGGCCACACCCGTCAGCTGTGTCCGCACCAACTCGGCGAAGCGGCCCTCGGCCGCGACCAGTTGCTGGAAGCTGCCGCGCTCCATGATGCGGCCCTGGTCGAAGACCAGGATCTCATCGGCCTCGCGCACGGTGGAGAGGCGGTGCGCGATGATGAAGGTGGTCCGCCCCGCCATCAGCGCGCGCAGCGCCTTCTGCACCCGGGCTTCGGTCGCGGCATCCAGCGCGCTGGTGGCCTCGTCCAGGATCAGCACCGGCGGGTCCTTCAGCAGGGCGCGCGCGATGGCGAGGCGCTGCCGCTGTCCGCCCGAGAGAGAGGCGCCCCGCTCGCCCACCAGCGTGTCATAGCCCTTGGGCTGGCGGGTGATGAAGTCATGCGCCTCGGCCATGCGGCAGGCGCGCTCGATCTCCTCCTGCGTGGCGTCGGGGCGGCCCACCAGCAGGTTCTCGCGGATGGTGCGGTTGAACAGCATGCTCTCCTGGAAGACCACACCGATATTGGCGCGCAAACTGTCCTGCCGGATGTCGCGCAGATCCACGCCGTCCAGCGTGATGCGCCCGCCCGTGGGGTCCCACAGGCGTTGCAGAAGCTGCATTGAGGTGGTCTTGCCCGCGCCCGTGGCGCCCACCAGCGCGATGGTCTGTCCCGGGGCGGCCACGAAGTCGAGGCCGTGCAGCACCTGGCCGGAATTGGGGTAGGCGAAGTCCACGCCCTCGAAGGCCACGCGGCCCTCGGCGCGGCCCATCTCCCGCGCATCGGGGCGGTCGGGGACGGAGTTCTCCGCGTCCAGCACCGCCAGGAATTCCGCCATCGCGGGCGCCTGGAACAGCATGTAGGAGACGAAGGCCACGGCCGCCTCCAGCCGCGCCACCAGCAGCGTGGCGAAGCCCATGAAGCTCACGATCTCGCCCACGCTGGCCTGGCCCCGCAGGTGCAGCAGCGTGCCCAGCACGAAGATGAGGATCACGGTGATGGTGCTGGCCGCGCGCGTCAGCACATGCACCAGCGCCCACCAGTTCAGTACGGGGAACTGGTGGTCCAGCACCTGGCGGCTGATCTGCCCGAACTGCCGCGCCTCCATGTTCAGCCGCGTGAAGGACTGCACGACCATCACGTTGGACAGCGCATCCTGCGCCGAGCCGGCCATGCGCGTGTGGAAGCCCTCCACCGCCATCTGCGCCACCTGCGTCTTGCGGATGACGAAGGCCGTCAGCACGGTGAACACCACCACCAGCGCGATCAGCAACAGCCCGAGCCGCCAGTTCAGCATCAGCGTCAGCGGCAGCAGCACCATGGCGCCCACGAAGGTGATCAGGTGCTCGCGGAAGAAGCCGAGCCAGAGGCCGAACAGGTTGTCGCACCCCACCACCATGATCTTGAGCAGCCGGCCCGACTGCACATCGCCGTGGTAGGAGAGCGGCAGCGCCAGCACGTGCCGGAAGTAGCGCGACATCATGGCCAGCCGATTGCGGTGCGCCATGCGGTCGGCCAGCAGCGAGACGGCGACATTGGCCGCGATGGCCGTCAGCCCCACCGCCGCCCAGATGGCCAGCAGGGTGAAGGCTTCGGCCCAGACCGCGCTTTCGGCCATGCGTTCGGAGCGCGCCAGCAGGTCAATGACGCGGCCGAACAGCACCGGCTCCAGGAATTGCAGCCCGGCCAGCGCGACCGCCGCCGCCGCCAGCCCAAGGGCCAGGCGACGGTCGGGCGCGAGCAGGCCCAGAACGCGGGCATAGAGCCTCAGGAACGCCATGGGGGGTCCTTCATCGAAGGCTGCCGGGATACAGGGACCGTCACGGCGCGCAAGGCATTCCGGGCTTGAACACCACGGGGGGAGGCGGCAGTCTCCAGGCCGCAAGCAAAAAAACACTCTGGAGACGTCCATGCCTCATCCGATCGCACGCCGCCACCTGTTGGCCGGCGCCGCTACTCTTCCGCTCGCGGCGCCCGCGCTGGCCCAGGCGCAATGGTCGCCCAACCGGCCCATCCGCCTCGTCGTCGGCTTCCCGCCGGCGGGCACCACGGACATCGCGGCCCGCATCATCGCCGAGCCGCTGGGCCAGCGCCTGGGCCAGCCTGTGGTCATCGAGAACCGCGCGGGCGCCGGCGGCAATGTGGGCGCCGACGCGGTGGCGAAGGCGGAGCCCGATGGCTACACGCTGCTGATGCAGACGGTCAGTTCCGGCGCCATCAACTACCAGCTCTATGGCGGGCGGATGCCCTACAAGCCCGAGGATTTCGCGGGCGTCTCGCTGGTGGTGCGGGTGCCCAACGCCATCTTCGTGCACCCTTCGGTGCGGGCGAACACGCTGGCGGAGCTGATCGAGCTGGCACGGGCCAATCCCGGGCGGATGAACATCGGCAGCTCCGGCATCGGCACCTCACTGCACATGACGGGCGAACTGCTGAAGCTCGCCACCGGGATTGACCTGGTGCATGTCCCCTTCCGCGGCGCGGGCCCCATGCTGGCCGAATGCGTGGCCGGGCGAATCGAGGTGGCGGTGGACAACCTGCCCTCCGTCATCGGCCATTTCCGTGATGGCCGCCTGCGGCCGCTGGCGGTGACCACGGCCACCCGCTCGCCCCAGCTGCCCGACGTGCCGACCACGGCCGAGGCGGGGCAGCCCAGCGTCGAGGCGACGGCCTGGTTCGGCGTGATGGCGCCGGCCCGCGCCCCGCGCCCGGCCGTCGAGCGCATCGGCCGCGAGATCGAGGCGGTGCTCGCCAACCCCGCCATCTGGGCCCGCATGGCCGAGCTGGGCGGCATGCGGGCCGACCTGGTGGAAGGCGGGGGCTCGACGCCGGCGACCTTCGACCAGTTCGTCCGCGCCGAGGTGGCGAAATGGACCGAGGTGGTTCGGCGTTCGGGCGCGACCGTTTCATAACGGACCGCGCAACGAAGGGGACGGGAGGTGGATTTGTGGCGCCACCCCCGTTATCTCCCCCGGCAACATCAGCCGGAGGATTTCCATGCCGTCACGCCGTTCGATTCTCGCCGCGGGCACGCTGCTCGCGACACCCGCGCTGCTGCCTGTTTCGGCGCGCGCCCAGGGCTGGACGCCCTCGCGCGCCGTGCGGATCATCGTGCCCTTCACCGCGGGCGGCGCCACCGACGCCGCGGCCCGCATCATGGCCGAGCGGCTGAGCGCGGTCGTCGGCGGCTCCTTCGTGGTCGAGAACCGCGCCGGTGCCGGCGGCAATGTGGGCGCGGACGCGGTGGCCAAGGCCGAGCCCGATGGCCACACCCTGCTGATGGCCACCATCGGCACGGCCAGCATCAACCAGTTCCTCTATCCGAACATGCCGTTCAACTCGCGCACCGACTTCGCCTCGATCGCGATGGTGATGGGCGTGGCCAATGGCGTCATCGTCCATCCGGGCGTGCAGGCCGCCGACTTCCCGGCGCTGATGGCCCTGGCCCGCAGCCAGCCCGGCCGCCTGACCTATGCGACGCCGGGCAACGGCACCTCCGGCCACATGTCGGGCGAATACATGAAGTTCCGCGCCCAGGTGGACATCACCCACGTGCCCTATCGCGGCACCGGCACCATCCTGCCCGACCTGATGGCCGGCCGCGTGACCATGGCGGTGGACAACCTGCCGGCCTATCTGGGCGCGATCCGGGACGGTCGCCTCAAGATCCTGGCGGTGACGAGCGCGCAGCGCTGGTTCGCCGTCCCCGAGGTGCCGACCGTAGCTGAGAGCGGGATCCCGGGCTTCCAGGCCATTCCCTGGTTCGGCCTGCAGGCGCCCGCCCGCACCCCGGCGCCCGCGCTGAACCGCCTGCGCGAGGCGGTGGCCGCCATCCTGGCCGAGACCTCCGTCCAGGGCCGCATCCGCGAACTGGGTGCCGAGCCCATGCCGCTGATCGGTGCCGATTTCGACCGCTTCATCGCGGAAGAGAACGACAAGTGGCGCGAGGTGATCCGCGCCGCCAACATCAGCCTGGGCTGACGCCATGGCGATGCCCCGCGCGAACGAGCGCAAGCTGCTGGGCGAGGCCGATTTCGCCCTGGTGGCGCCCAGCCACTACCCGGAGGTGGGGCGGCTCGACCGTCCCGCCCTCATTGACCTCGCGCGGCGGCTGCGGGAGGCGCGGGATGCCTCCCGCGCCAACCTCGCCACCATGCGCCGCGCCAAGCGCGGCAAGGGTGATCCGCGCGGCGGGCTGAACGACACGGGCGTGGCGGCGAAGAAGCAGGTCTTCGCCGCGGCGCTCAAGCGCGTGAACAAGCTGTTGGACCGCGGCGAGCCGGCCTAGAGCAGGCTACGTTCACATGCGTTCACGCCGCCTGCTCTAACCTTTGTTGAGAGCGGGATTCAGCGTTCTCGGTGATTCCACCTCAACGCATCCCGCTCTAAGCCTGGCGCCACCCTTCCGGCACATGCCGGAAGGGCAGGCGTGCCAGGTCGAGCGCCGCGGGCCCCGGCGCGTCGCACTCGATGATGGCGCTGCACCGCCCGGCGAAGGCCGCGCGGAAGTGGTTCTTGGCCTTGTTGGCCAGCAGCCGCACCCCCTCAAGCGCGATGCCGTGCAGGGCGAAGAAGGCAGGGTCCACCACCGCTTCCTTGCGCGTGGTGAGCACCACCCGCAGATGGCCGCGCCGGACCACGGCCGTCGGGCCGAAATCCACCGGGGCGCCATGTTCCATGGGGCCGGTGTTGAGGAATTGCCCCGCCGTCAGCGTCTCCACCACCCCCTCGAAGGGCACGGGCGGGCCGAATTCCGCCGTGGTCTGCCCGCCCAGCGGCCGCGCGAAGGCGCCGCCCCGCCCGGCTACCTGCGCCGCGCGCACGGCCCCGGGGTCATGCAGGAAGCAGAACACCGTCTCGACTGCCGGCTCCGCCTCGACCAGGGTCCGCAGCAGGCCCGGCGTGTCCGCCACGCCGCCGGAGAGCGGGTTGTCCGCCGGGTCCAGCAGCGCGACCAGGCCGGGCGGCGCGGCCAGCGCCTGGCGCAGCGCCGCCTCGGGGGAGGGAAGGCTGACCGCGAAGCGGGCCTGGCGCGCGGCGATGGCATCCGCCAGGTCCCGGGCCAGCGCCCGTGCGGCGCCATGCTCGCGCGCCCAGACCATGGCCGAGGGGCCAGCCCAGGGGCTGTCGCCCCAGGCGAAGCCGCCGAAGAGCGAGGCGTCCTGGATCGCGCCGCCCTCGGCCGCCGCGGCCTCCGCCCAGACCTCGGCCATGGGGCCGGCCTCGTGACGCATGTGGAAGCTGTGCAGCACCATGGGTCGCTTCACCAGGGCGCCGTGGAAGGTCTCGCCATCCAGCGCGCGCTCCAGCATGGTCAACGCGCGGTTCGCGGCCCGGTCCATGTCAATGTGGGGATAGGTGCGGTAAACGGAGGCGCCATCCAGCAACCCCACCATGCGGGGCGAGGCATTGCCGTGGAAGTCGAAGCTGGCCGTCAGCCGGGCGTGCGGCCCGATGGCCGCGCGGATGCGGCGCAGGATGGTGAGGTCCGCCTCCGGGTCCTGCTCGGTCACGCAGGCGCCGTGCAGGGAGAGATAGACGCCGTCGAAGGTACCGCGCGCGAGGGGCCGTTCCACCTCGTCCAGCCAGGTGTCGAAGGCCTCCTGCGTCATGGGCCCGCCGGGCTGGGCCGAGGCGCAGCGCAGCAGCGTCAGGTCCCAATGCGGGCGGGCGGCGACGAAGGCGTCCAGCGCGCCGATCTCGGTCGCGGTGCCGCGATAGCGCTGCAACGCCTCGTCTCCCGCCACCCATTCGCGCCCCTGGAAGGCTGAGAGCCCGGTGGGGATGGGGGAGAAGCTGTTCCCCTCGAACCAGAGGCGGGCGGCGGCGATTTGCGGCATCGGGACCCTTGTGTGGTTGGGGGGGCCCTATCGGTGCGGGCAATCGTCCCGCGCGTCAATCAGCGCCGGGGCGGCGTGCTCCCGCCGGGCACATGGGTCAACGCGCTGGGCGGCGGCGGGGCCGCGTTGCGGGCGAGGCCGGAGCTGCTGAAGCCCTGGCCCTGGCGCTGCTGGATCTGCTGCCGCGTCAGCCGGTCCGCCGCGGTGGTGCCCGCGCGTGGCGCCAGTTCGGGGCGGGCGTTCAGCGCTTCGCCGGGAATCTGGCGCTGGGCGGCGGCGCGCGAATTGGCCACGCCACCCGAGGAAAAACCGCTCTGGGCCAAGGCAGGACCGGTGAGGAGGATGGAGGCCAGGAGGGCGAGGGGAAGGCGCATATCCGTTTCCACAGGAGAGGACACGCCTAAGGTAAACGCGCCCTCCCCCAACTGCATCAAAATAAACATTCATCTCGACAAAAAATGCGAGCAAGACATCTCAAAATTCAGACGTCCTGCAGCAGCCCGGCGAAGAGCTTGGCGCGCGGCACCATGGAACTGACCTGGACATGCTCCTGCAGGGTGTGCGCCAACGCGCCGACAATGCCGAGGCCGTCCAGCGTGGGAATGCCCATGGCCCCGGTGAAATTGCCGTCCGACCCGCCGCCCGAGCTTTCATGCGGCAGGTCGAAGCCAAGCCGCTTGGCCAGCGTCTCCGCCTTGGCGTGCAGGGCCAGCACCTTGTCGTCCGGCTCCCAGACCGGGCGCGTCACGCCGCGCGTGACCTCAAGCTGCACGTCATTGCCGGAGGGCTTCAGCGACAGCATCCGCTGCACCGCCGCGTCCAGGTCCTCCTGGCGCTTGGCCATGGAGAGCGCCTCGGCGTCGCAATAGGTGGCCACGCAGTTCACCCATTGCCCGCCATGGATCACGCCGACCGAGAAGGTGCAGGCGTCCGTCGTCATCTCCTCGATGGCGATGACCTGCTTGCACATCTCGCGGATGGCGCTGCGGCCTTCGCCCAGCCGTGCGCCGGCGTGGCTCGGCCGGCCGGTGGTGCGGAGGTTGAAGCGCGCGATGGCGTAGCGGCCGGAGACCACGCCGCCATTGGGCCGCGCGGGCTCCGGCACCAGCACGACGCTGTGGCGCGCGGCCTCGGCCTCGATCAGGTCGCGGGTGGAGGGGCTGCCCACCTCCTCGTCGCTGGTCAGCAGCACCGTCACGGGCTTGGAGGTCGGGATGCCGGCCTTGATGAGCTGGCCGATGGCCTCCACCGCCAGGTAGGTGCCGCCCTTCATGTCCTGGATGCCCGGCCCATAGGCCTTGTCGCCCACGCGCTTGAAGGGCAGGCCCTCGGCCAGCGTGCCCACGGGATGCACCGTGTCGAGATGCGCCAGCACCAGGATGCCCTTCTCCCGGCTCTCATGCGGGAAGCGGGCGCGGACGCAGTCGCCAAACCCCTTCCGGCCCGGGATGGTCTCGACGGTCGCGCCCATCAGTGCCAGGTGGCGGCCCGCCATTGCCATCATGCGGTTCACCGCCGCGGCGTCATGGGTGGGGCTTTCGCACTCCACCCAGCGCCGCAGGCCGGCGAGCATCTTGTCCGCGTCGAAGGGCAGGTCGAGCTTGGCTTCCATGGTGATTCCCTCTTGGATGGGAAAATCATGCGCCTGCTCATCGCCAACGCCAACACCACCGAGGCCATCACGCGGCGCTGCGCGGACGCCGCGCGCGCCGCCGCCGCGCCCGGCACCGAGGTCATTCCCGCCACGCCGCGCTTCGGCCCCGAGGTCATCTCCACCCGCGCCGAGAACATCATCGCGGGCCACGCGCTGCTCGAACTGCTGGCCCAGCACGCGGGCGCGGTGGAGGGCGTCCTTCTCGCAGTCAGCCACGACACTGCGCTCGAGGCCGCGCGCCAGCTCATGCCCTGCCCGGTGGTGGGCATGACCGAGGCCGCGCTGTTTGGCGCCTGCCTGGTGGGTGCGCGCTTCGGCCTGGTCACCTTCGGCGGCGTGGAGACCTATCGCGAACGCATCGCGGCCCATGGCCTGGCCTCGCGCTGCGCCTCCCTCGTCGGCCTCGACGTGACGCCGCAGGACAGCCTGCGTGACCCGGACGGCGTGGCCCGGCAGGTGTTGGGCGGCATCCAGCGCGCCGTGGCCGAAGGGGCGGATGCCGTCATCATGGGCGGCGCGGCCCTGGCCGGCTTCGGCCCGCAACTCCAGCCGCAAGCCCCGGTGCCGCTGCTCGACGGCATCGCCTGCGGGGTGAAGTTCCTGGAAGCCCTTGTCGCGCTGAACCTGCCCAAACCCACCCAGGGCAGCCTCGCCCCCCCGCACCGGAGAGCCAGCGTCAACCTGGACCCGAAGCTGGCCGCGCTGCTTCGGGGGTAGGGTGCGCCCTGCGAGGGGGCGCCGCCCCCTCGCACTCCCCCGCCAGGGGCCAGTGGGCCCCTGGACCCGATGCGTTTGTCGGGTTTGCGGGGAGGGGCATGGCGTGCGTGTGACAACCGGAGCGCCCGTGACGCCCCTCCCCGAAAACCCGACCAAGGTCTCAAGGGGTCCGGGGACCCAAAGTCCCCGGCGGGAGGGTCCGGGAGGGCGGCGCCCTCCCGCGGAGCCCCCTATCGCCCGATGCCGAGCGTCCGCATCAGTTCCTGGTTGGCCTGGCTTTCTTCCGTGAGGCGGGTGCGGAAGGCGGCGCCCGGGGTGAAGGCCGGTTCGGCGTTGAGGCGGCGTGCGGCGGCCTGGAAGGGCTCGCTGTTCACCGCTGTCTGGCAGGCCTGTTCCAGGCGCTGGGCGATGGCGTCGGGCAGCCCGGCCGGGGCGATGAGGCCGCCATAGGTCGAGCCGCGCATGGGCAGGCCGAGTTCCGCCACCGAGGGCACGTCGGGCAGGCTCGGCATGCGCTGGTGGTCAATGGCGGCGAGGATGCCGAGGCCCGTGGTGGCCGGGATGGTGGCGGCCTCGGCGAAGACCATGATGTCACCGGCCAGCGCGGCCTGGGCCATGGGGCCCGAGCCTTGATAGGGCACGAAGAGGCCCGTCACGCCCGCGCGTTGCAGAAGCTGCGCCATGACGAGGTGCGGCGTGCTGCCCTGGCCCGGCCCGCCATAGACCAGCGCCTCGGGGCCGGTCCGGGCATGCGCGATCATCCCCGCGAAGTCGCGGAAAGGCGCGTTGCGGGCGAGGACCACGACATAGGGGTTCTCATAGACGCCGCAGATGTAGCGGAACTGGTCCACGGCATAGGTGCCGGGCTGGAGGTGCGGCTGCGTGGTCAGCGCGTTGTTGGGCGAAAGGCCGATGGTGTGGCCGTCGGGGGCCGCGCGATGCACTTCGCGGTTGCCGATGGTGCCGGCGGCGCCGCCACGGTTCACGGCGACCACGGTGCCGCCCAGGATGCGGGACATCTCCTGCTGCAGCGCGCGGGCCATGAGGTCCGTGTTCCCGCCGGCGGGGAAGGGGATGATCATCTGCACGGGGCGGCTGGGATAGTCCTGCGCCGCGGCCGGCAGGGCGAGGCCAAGCGCCAGGATCAGCGCGCAAAAGCGTTTCATCGTTTCTCTCCCGATCTCTGCCGGGGAGGGTAGGCGGGGCGGATGCCGATGGCTACTCCGCGGCGTGGCGCACCAGGCGGGCGGGGTCCAGCTCCACCTGCTTCTGCTCATAGGCGCGCAGGTCGGCATAGAGGCGCGGCAGGTCGGCCTGGAACAGGCCGCGCGTGACGCCGGCCGCCACGCGGGGCGCCGAGATGGACATGGCGTTGATGGAGCTGCCGGCCGGGCCGAAGCTCATCGTCGTGCCGATGCCGAAGAGGTGGATGTCCGCGATCCAGGGCGTCTCGCCGGGGCGGCGTTCGAGGAAGGCGCTGTCCGCGTTCAGGTAGGGGAATTGGCCGAGGCGCGGATTGGCTTCCTCGGGCGGGGGCGAGTAGCGGTCGGCCCAGAGGGCGATGTTGTCCGCGCAATGGACCAGTTCGGGGCAGAGGCCCGGGTCCATCCGCGTGCCCGTGCCGGTGATGAGGAAGTCGGCCGTGAAGGGGCCGGTGGGCGTGTCCAGCGCCACGCGCCCGTCGCGGATGGCGGCGGCGGTCCAGTCCCGTCCCACATGCATGTGGAAATTGGTGTGCTTCATCACCCGGTCGTAGTGGTCCTGGGCGAAGCCCTCGCGCAGGCCCAGGATGTAGGACATGAAGCGCCAGCGCCATTCATCGGGCATCTCACCCATGTGGCGCAGGAAGCCCGCGAAGGTGAGCCAGCGATAGGGCTGCACCACCATGGGCTCGGCGCGGCGGCAGAAGAGGTGAACCTCGGCCGCGCCCTGTTCCAGCGCCACGGCGGCGTTGTCGAAGGCGCTGGCGCCGGCGCCCAGCACGGCCACGACCTTCCCGCGGAGGGCGGCGAAGTCGATCATCTCATTGGTGTGGGCGCGGAAGGGGCGGGGCAGGGCCTCGATCTGCGGCGGCATCCACCAGCCACCGACACCCTCCTGCCCCGTGGCCAGCACCACCTTGCGGGCGCGCATCACCCCCGCGCTGGTGGCGACCTCCAGCGCCGGCAGGCCGCAATCGGTGCGGATGGGGCGGATGGGGCCGGCCTCGACGCCGTTGCGGACGGGAATGCCGGTGACGCGGCGGAACCACAGCAGGTAGTCGTTCCAGAATTCCTTCGGGATCCAGCGCATGCGGTCCCAGTCGTCGCGGCCGAAGCTCGCCTCGTGCCAGGCCTGGTAGGTGAGGGAGGGCAGCTTGAGGTCCGGCCCCGTCTGATCCTTCAGGCTGCGCAGGGCGCGCATCCGCGCATAGGTGACCCAGGGGCCTTCCTGGCCATAGCCGGCGCGGTCCACCACCAGGATGTTCTCGACCTTGTCGCGCCGCAGCGCATGGGCCACCGCCAGCCCGCATTGCCCGCCGCCGATGATCAGCACGTCCAGGATGTCCTGGCCCCCCACCTGGCGCGGCACGAGCCAGGGCGCGCGGGGGTGGGCCGTCAGCTCCAGGTCCCGCGCCACATCGGCTTCCAGTTCGGCGAGGTTTCGCGGTGCGGGCATGGGGTCCTCGATGGGCGACGGCGCATGGAAGCCGGGCGATGGGCGCGCTGCAATGCCCCGTTGCGAAGCTGTGGCCGGCTGCACGGAGACGCTGCCGGCAAAAGCGCCAGATGCGCATGGAACTGGCCAAAGCCGCCGCATTCCAGGCGGCGCCTCGCTTGAAGGGGGGAGGGGCAGGGGCCACCTCTGCCGCCATGGTCGTGCTTCGCCCTTCCCTGACCCGCAAGCTGCTGGGCTTCGGCGCCCTGTTCCTGGGCGTGATCGGGCTGATCCTGCCCATCATGCCGGGCTGGATCTTCCTGGCCCTCGCCGTGTGGATGCTGCGCGACCAGTATGTCTGGGCGGCGCGGGGCGTGGACAAGATCCGTACCCGCTGGCCCCAGGCCATCCCCGCCATCGAGGAGCGCGAGCGCCGGGCGCTCGCCTGGTACGCCAGGCGCAGCCGGCCGATCCGGCGCATGTTCCGCCGGGCCTGAGCTTTGTTGAGCGGCTGATTCACGCCTTTGGCGATTTCGCCAAAGACGATCAGACGCTTTGCCGCGCGGCTGATTCACGCCTTTGGCGATTCCGCCAAAGACGATCAGACGCTAGATCCCCGCCGGCGCCCTCAACTTCGACCCATCATGGAAGCGCGACAGCGCGAAGGCCGCCGGGTCCACCACGGGCGGCGCGCCCGTGGCGAGGTCCGCGGCCAGCCGCCCCGCACCCGGCCCGATGCCGAAGCCATGCCCGCTGAACCCCGCCGCCACGACCAGCCCCGGCAGCGTTGCCACGGGCGAGATGACGGGCACCGCATCGGGCGTCGAATCGATCCAGCCCGCCCAGAGCCGCGCGGGTTTCAGTTCGGCCAGTTGCGGGAGGGCGGCGGCGATGGCGTCCAGCGCCGGCTGGACGATGCTCGCCTTGGGCTTGGCCTCCAGCACGCGCATCCGCTGGAAGACGGTGGGTTGGTCGAAGGACCATTTGCCATGCCAGGCATCCGGCCCCTCGAAGAAGGAGCGGCCGAAGCGCAGCTCCACCAGCTTCCAGTTCTTGCGCAGGCTGGGCAGGAATTGGCGGGCGTAGCGGATGCCGGCCGGCGTCAGTTCCAGCCGCCCGCGCGCCTTGGCCGCCACCAGGTAGCCGCCATCGAGCAACGGCGTGAGGATGACCTCGGGCGTGTAGATCGGCCCCTCGCTGACGCGCGGCCCCGGCGTGGTGGCGAAGATGGTCGAGTGGACCGAGGATTGGGGCATGTCCACGCCATGCCGTCGCAGGAACATGGACGCCCAGGCGCCCGCCGCCAGCACCACCGCCCGGGTGCGGATGAAGCCCTTCTCGGTGAAGACGCCGCTGATGCGCCCGCCCGTGGTGTCCAGGCCCCGCACCGCGCAGTTCTGGTGCAGCGTGGCGCCGCGTGCGCGGGCGGCGCGGGCCAGGGCGGGGCGGCCAGGGCCGGCTCGGCCCGCCCATCGCGCGGCGAGACGACGCCGCCCACCCAGTCCTCGCCGGGGCAGGGGGCAAGGCGGCGGGCTTCCTCGGCATCAATCATGCGCGCGCCCACCTGGTAGGGCCGCGCCATGTCGAGCCAGGCCTCCCAGGATGCGAGCTGCGCGGGGTCCTTCGTGACATAGACCAGACCGTTGCGCCGAAAGCCCATCTCCGCGCCGATCTCGCCGGGCAGCGCGTCCCAGAGCGTCTGGCTGTGCTGCATGAGCGGGATTTCCCGCTCGTCGCGGTTCATGGTGCGGCACCAGCCCCAGTTGCGGCTGGATTGCTCGCCCGCCACGACGCCCTTCTCCAGCAGGGCCACCGAATGCCCGGCCTTGGCGAGGTGGACGGCGGCGGAGACGCCGATGATGCCGGCGCCGACCACCACCACATCGGCGGATGGCGGCAGCGGGTCCTCGCCCTCCACGAGGTCGAGCGCGCGGGTCGCGACCATCAGCCCATCAACCCTTGAACTGGCCGGCGCCGTCAATGTCCACCACGGTGCCGTTCAGGTAGCCGGCGCGGGCGGAACTGCCGAAGACGGCCATGTCCGCGATCTCCCGCGGCTCGATGGGCCGGTCATAGGGCAGGCCCGTCACCATCTCGCGCCACCGCTCCGGGTCGCCCAGCGCCTGTTCGGCGCGGAAGCGGGCCTGCGTCTCCATCCTTTCGGTGCGCGTCACGGCCGGGTTGATGCCGAAGACGCGCACGCCATCCTTCTGCGCGTCGAAGCCCACCGCGGAGGTGAAGGCGATCAGCGCCGCATTGCCCGCCGTCCCCGCGATGTAGCCCGGCTTCCAGGCCCGCCCCGCCATGCCGATGATGTTGCAGATCACGCCGGCCCGCCGTGCCCGCATGGAGGCCAGGAACAGCTGCGTCAGGTGGAAATAGCCGAAGACCTTGAGGTTCCAGGCCTCCATCCAGCGGTCCATGGAGATGTCCGCGATCCCGCCCGAGGGGATGGCGCCGGCATTGTTCACCAGGATGTCGGCCTCGGCCGCCACCTCGTGCAGGCGGGCGCGGTCCTCGGGGCGCGAGAGGTCGGCCGTCACCGCCTCGATGCGGAGCTGGAAGCGGGCGCGCAGCCTGGCCGCCGCCTCCTCCGGCTGGCGGGCGGCCAGCACCAGGTCGCAGCCCTCCGCCGCGAAGGCCTCGGCGCAGGCGAGGCCGATGCCCTTGGAGGCGCCCGTGATGACGACGCGCTTGCCGCTCAGGCCCAGTTCCATTCACTCGCCCCCTTGCTGCGCGCGCATGGCATGGGCCAGCGCCGCCTGTTCCTCGGTCAGCCCGGCCAGCGCCCCCTCGCGGTCCGCCGCGTTGCGGTTCTGCGAGAGCTTGCGCTTGCCGGTCAGTGTCTCGACGCGCAGCACCGTGCCGACAATGCCCTTGAGCTGGCCCTGGATGAAGTCTTCGGGCGCGTCGGTCACGCGCCACGGGTTCGCGCGCGGCGCCTCGTGCAGGTCGGTCAGGCTGCTCACGATCTCGTGCAGGCGCGCCGTGTCCTCCACGATTTCCACCGGGCCCTCGGCATGCACGGCCTCGTAGTTCCAGGTGGGGACCACGCGGTGATGCTCGGCCTTGGAGGGGTAGGAGGAGGGCGAGATATAGCCCTCCGCCCCCTGGAAGATGGCGATGGCCCGGCCCGCCGCGCGCAGCGCCTTCCAGTGCGGGTTGGCGCGCGCCAGGTGGCCGATGATGAGGCCTTGCGCCGGGCTGTGCATCAGCGGCAGGTGGCTGACATCGGGCACGCCCCCCGCGCCATTGGACACCAGCACGGCCAGGCGGGCCTGGGCCATGAGCCGGTGCAGGATCTCGGGGCGGTCCTCACGGAAGGCGGGCGGATTGTACATCACGCCAAGGTTGCCGCAGCCGTCACGCCAGCGGAAGGGCCTGGCCGAGCACCCAACCTTCCCAGCGTCGCACCATGGGGTCGTCGGGGATGGTGTCGGGCCGCACCCCGTCCAGCACGGCGATGAGGCAAAGCAGGCCCAGCGTGCAGTCTAGCCGATCCTCGCCCGCCGCATCGGCGCCGAAGCCCGCGCGCGCCATGGCGGCGAGCGCCGGGGTCGCTTCCACGCCCAGCGCGGCCATGCAGGCCAGCAGCGCTTCGGCCAGGGCACGGCGCGGGCCCTCGGCGCGCTTGCTGCCGAGAAGGCGCAGCCCCAGTTGCCGCAGCGCCTCGGCCGGATAGACCTCGGCCAACGCGAGCCGCCCCGGCCGCAACAGCCCGTGCAGCGGCCCGGCGAAGGGCCAGAGGTCATAGGGCGCCCCCGCCGCCAGCGCCGGCGCCAGCCAGTCGCGCCAGGCGGTGATGGCGGCCTTGCCCGACTGGTTCGCGCCCAGCGTCCAGAAGACCGGCGCGCCGGCCGGGCGCGTGGAGGTGGCGCGGTCGCACCAGCGGTTCAGCGCGGCCGGGCCATCCAGCCCCAGCGCCGCCGCATGCGCCGCCCGTGTCATGCCCTTCACCCCCCGCGCCGGATAGAAGGGGGCATCCGGCCCCACGCCATCCAGCCCCGGGTTCACCGTGAAGAAGCGCGCATCCCCCGCGCGCCCGGCCAGGAATTCCACGAAGCCGTTTTCGGGCCGCCCGGCGGCGAAGCCGCGTGGCACGCCGAGCGGCAGGTCGAGCCCCAGCACCGCCGGCATGCCCTCCGCCAGCAGCGCGGCGGCGAGGCGCGCGGGCTCGCCCACCGGCACGGGCGCCTCCATCCGCCAACCCCCCGCGCCCCGCCGCGCCACCGCCACCCAGCGCTTGCGCGGCTCCATGGACCAATCGGCGTGCGCCGCGATCATGGCCATGGCATGATGCGGTTGACGGGGCAGGAGGCGCGCATGGGCTACACTTCCACGGCGAAATGGTTCCACTGGGTCACGGCCGGGCTGATGGCCGTGGCATTGCCGCTGGGCTTCGTCATCCCGCACGTGAAGGAGGAGAGCAAGATGGCCTTCTACGCCATCCATGAAAGCGCGGGCTTCACCCTGTTCTTCGTGGCGCTGGCGCGGCTGGCCTGGCGGCTGCGGAACCCCGTGCCGCCCAACCCCGCCGTGCCCGATGGCATGCGCCGCGTGGCGGACGGCGTGCACCACGCGCTCTATGCCGCCATCATCCTGCAGCCGCTGCTAGGCTTCTTCGCCACCAACGCCTTCGGCTTTCCGATGCAGGGCGCCACGGCCTATATGGGCCTGATAGATCTGCCGAAATTCATGGAGGCCAATGTGCCCCTGGCCGAGTGGCTGCTGATGTTCCACCGCTGGCTGGGCTGGACCATCGCGGCGCTGCTGGTGCTGCACATCGGCGCCGCCATCCACCACCAGGCCATCCGCAAGGACGGGACGCTGCTGCGGATGGTGTAGCGCTCGATCCTCACCCCGGCTTCTGCCGCATCCGCTCCAGCTCGGCCGCCAGGATCGCGGGCTCCGGCGCCGCCTGGAATTCGGCGGGCTTCTCCACCGCATCGGCCAGCAACTGCTTGTAGAGATTGCGCGGCACCTCCCGCGTGCCGAACTGCGCCAGGTGCTCGGTCTGGAATTGCGCGTCCAGCAGGGTGAAGCCACCCAGCCTGAGCCGCGCCACCAGATGCACCAGCGCGATCTTGGAGGCATCATCGGCGCGGCTGAACATGCTCTCGCCGAAGAAGGCCGCGCCCAGCGCCACGCCATAGAGCCCGCCCACCAGCTCCCCCTCCCGCCAGGCCTCCAGCGAATGGGCGTGCCCTTGGGCGTGCAGGGCGAGGAAGAGGCGCCTGATTTCCTCGTTGATCCAGCTGTCATTGCTGTTCGGGCGCGGCGCGGCGCAGGCGTCGATGACGGCCTCGAAGGCCGTGTCGGCGGTGACGGCATAGGGGGATTGCCGCACCCGCCGCGCCAAGCGCCGCGGCAGGTGAAACTCCTCCAGCGGGATCACCCCGCGCTGCTCGGGGTCCAGCCAGTAGAGGGTTTGCGCGTCACGGCTTTCCGCCATCGGGAAAAGCCCGATGCGGTAGGCGCGGAGCATCAGCTCCGGCGTGATTTCCATCTGGCGGCGGGTGGACATGCGTGATGCTCAGCCCGCCCGGCGCGCTGGGACAGCCTTGGGCATGCACGGGATGATGCCACAACCGCGCCGGGAAGGCACGGGCTTCGCGTCAGCCGTTCCGGCCCACGAACCGTTCCAGCCAATGGATCGTGTAGTCGCCGGCCTGGAATTCCGGGTCTTCCATGATGCGCTTGTGCAGCGGCAACGTGGTCTCGATGCCGTCCACCACCATCTCGTCCAGCGCGCGCCGGGTGCGGGCGATGGCCTGGGCGCGAGTGGGCGCATGGACGATCAGCTTGGCCACCAGGCTGTCGTAATGCGGCGGCACCGAATAGCCGGAATAGAGCGCGCTATCCACCCGCACGCCGAGGCCCCCCGGCGCGTGATAGGTCGTGACGCGGCCGGGCGAGGGCGCGAAGGTCTCGGGGTGCTCGGCCGTCACGCGACATTCGATGGCGTGGCCCGAGAAGCGCACATCCTCCTGGCCATAGCCCAGCTTCTCGCCGGCGGCGACGCGGATCTGCTCGCGCACCAAATCCACGCCGCAGACCATCTCGGTGACGGGATGTTCCACCTGCAGGCGGGTGTTCATCTCGATGAAGGCGAACTGCCCATCCTGCCACAGGAATTCCAGCGTGCCGGCGTTGCGGTAGCCCAGCTGCCGCAGGCCGGCCGTCACCTGGGCGCCCAGCGCGTCGCGCTCGGCGGGTGTCAGCACGGGGCTGCCGGCCTCTTCGACCAGCTTCTGGTGGCGCCGTTGCAGCGAGCAGTCGCGCTCGCCGAAATGCACGACATTGCCGTGGGTGTCGGCCAGCACCTGCAATTCGATGTGGCGCGGGCGGTCGAGGTATTTCTCGAGATAGACCTCGTCATTGCCGAAGGCGGCCTTGGCCTCGGTGCGGGCCACGCGCCAGGCCTCCTCGATCTCGGAGGCATCGCGGGCCACCTTCATGCCGCGCCCGCCGCCGCCCGCCGCGGCCTTGATCAGCACGGGGTACATGACCTCCTCGGCCACGGAACGCGCCTCCTCCAGCGAGGAGAGCGCGCCCTTGGAGCCGGGCACCAGCGGCACCCCCAGGCGGCGCATGGTGTCCTTGGCGGTGATCTTGTCGCCCATCATGCGGATGTGGTCCGCGGTGGGGCCGATGAAGGTGAAGCCGTGCGCCTCCACCATCTCCGCGAACTTGGCGTTCTCGCTGAGGAAGCCATAGCCCGGATGGATGGCGTCCGCTCCGGTAATCGCAGCCGCCGAAAGGATGTTGGCGACGTTGAGGTAGCTCTCCCGCGCGGAAGGCGGGCCGATGCACACGCTCTCATCGGCGAGGCGCACATGCATGGCCGTCTCGTCAGCCGTGCTGTGGACCGCGACGGTGCGGATGCCCATTTCCTGGCAGGCGCGGTGGACGCGCAGCGCGATCTCGCCACGATTGGCGATCAGAACCTTTTTCATGCCCTCAGGCGCCGGGCGCGCGCTGCGCGCGCTTGGCTGCGCCGCGCGACGGGTGCGCGGGCAGGGAGGTCAGGTGGGCGGCGCCGGCCGCGTTGCGGCCGGATTCTCGGAGGGCGGTGACGGGCCGGTGGGGTTGCGCGCGGGTGGCCATGGGCATCACTCCACCAGCACCAGCGGCTCCCCGTACTCCACGGGGGTGCCGGCCTCGACCAGGATGCGCGTGACGGTGCCGGCGCGCGTGGCCTTGATCTGGTTGAAGGTCTTCATCGCCTCGATCAGCAGCAGGGTCTGGCCCACCGCCACCTTGCTGCCCAGGCTCACGAAGGGCGCCGCACCCGGCTCGGGCGCCAGGTAGGCCACGCCCACCATCGGCGACGTCACCAGGCCGGGGTGCTTCGGGTCGAGCGAATCAACGGCCGCCGCCGCGGCGGCGACGGGCGCCACCGGCACCGGGGCCGGGGCGGGCGCCTGGGGCGCCGGATAGTAGGCGGGGGCCGCCGGCGCCACCGTCACCACCCGCGCCACGCGGATGCGCGCATCCTTCTCGGACAGCTCGATCTCGGTCAGGTCGGTTTCACGCAGGATGTCCGCGAGGCGACGGATCGCCTCCGGGTCGAACTGGATGCCGCTGGTCATTATTCCTCGTCCTCACCATCCGCGATCAGCCCCGCCATGGCCTGGAGCGCGAGCGCATAGCCCGCCACCCCCAGCCCGGCGATGACCCCCGTCGCCGCCTTCGAGACCAGGCTGTGCTGACGGAATTCCTCGCGTCGGTGGATGTTCGTGATGTGCACCTCGATCACCGGCAGGCCCACGGCCAACAGCGCGTCCAGCACGGCCACCGAGGTGGTGGTGTAGCCCGCCGGGTTGATGACGATGCCCTGCGCGTGGCCCCGGCATTCCTGGATCCAGGTGACGAGCTCGCCCTCGGAATTGGTCTGGCGGAAATCAATGGCCAGCCCCAGCTCCTCCGCGGCCTCGGCGCAGAGGGCCTCCACATCATCCAGCGTGGCGGTGCCGTATTTCTCCGGCTCCCGCGTGCCGAGCATGTTGATGTTGGGGCCGTTCAGGACGGCGACGAGCTGCATGGCTTGATCCGGACCGGTGACAAAAGGCGCGAGCGGTGCGGCTAGCACGCGCGCCCGCAGAGCGGCAAGCGGCCCGAGGGGAGGGCAGGGGCGCGGGGGCGTCCTTGCCCTGATGGCGGGGCCTCGCCATGTTCCCCCCATGACGGACACCTCCCTGGCCGGGACGCGCACGGCCCCCACCCTCCGCCTCACGGTGAATGGCGAGGCCCTCTCGCTGCCCGCGGGCGTGAGCGTGGCCGGGCTGCTGGACCATCTGGGCCTGCCCCGCCGCAAGATCGCGGTGGAACGCAACCTCGAGATCGTCCCGCGCTCCCTCTACGACGAGACGTCGCTGAGCGACGGTGACCAGATCGAGATCGTCCATTTCATCGGGGGCGGCTGACATGAACGCGACCACGCTGGAGGATGACGGCTGGACCGTGGCCGGGCGGCGCTTCCGCTCGCGCCTCGTGGTCGGCACGGGTCGCTACAAGTCGCTGGAGGAGACGGCGGCCAGCATCGCCGCCAGCGGCGCCGAGATGGTGACGGTGGCCGTGCGCCGGGTGAACCTGAGCGACCCCAATGCGCCCATGCTGCAGGACTTCGTCCCGCCCACGCAGTACACCTATCTGCCCAACACCGCCGGCTGCCACACCGCGCAGGACGCCGTACGCACCCTGCGCCTGGCGCGCGAGGCCGGTGGCTGGAACCTGGTCAAGCTGGAGGTTCTGGGCCCGCCGCCCTTCCTCTACCCGGACATGGCCGCGACCTTCGAGGCCGCCGCCGCCCTGCTGGCCGACAATTTCGAGGTGATGGTCTATTGCGCCGATGACCCCGTGGCGGCCAAGCGCCTGGAGGAGATGGGCTGCGTCGCCATCATGCCGCTGGGTGCCCCCATCGGCTCCGGCATGGGGGTGGTGAACCCCTATATGATCCGCGCCATCAAGGCGCAGGCGAAGGTGCCGGTGCTGGTGGATGCGGGCATCGGCACGGCCAGCGAGGCCGCCCAGGCCATGGAACTGGGCTGCGACGCGGTGCTGCTGAACAGCGCCATCGCCCATGCCCAGGATCCGGTGCGGATGGCGGCGGCCATGAAGCATGCGGTCATCGCAGGGCGCCATGCATATCTGGCGGGGCGGATGCCGCGCGACTACCGGGCGGACCCCTCCAGCCCCACCACCGGGACCATCCGCTGAGCCTCAGTCGAGGCGGATCCCCTCCTCGGCAATGATGCGCGCCATCAGCGCGCGCTCCTCCGCCAGGAATGCCGCGAGATGGGTGGGGCCGCGCGCCTCGGGCTGAAGGCCGAGGGCGGCCAAGCGGGGCGCGATCTCGGCCTCGCCCATCGCTTCGATGGCAGCTTCCGCCACGCGCGCGACCACCCCCTCCGGCGTGCCCGCCGGCACCAGCAGCGCCACCCAGTCGCCATGGGCGAAGCCGGGGAGGCCCTGTTCGGCGATGGTCTTGACCTCGGGCAGCGCCGCCGCGCGGGTGGCGGTGGAAACGCCCAGCGCCCGCAGCCGCCCGTCGGCCAGCAGCGGCGCGGCCAACGCCAGCGAGGTGAAGCCGAAGGGCACATCGCCCCGCAGCATCCCCTGCACCTGGTCCGCACCGCCCCGATACGGCACGTGCTCGCCCGCGATGCCGGCCCGGCGCAGCAGGGCGGCGGCCGCGATATGGGTGCGCGAGCCCACGCCCACGCTGCCATAGCGCGCGTGGCGCGGATCGGCCCGCAGGCGCTCGACCAGGGCCGGCACATCCCCCACGCCGAAGCCGGGCCGCGCCACCAGCACGAGGGGCAGGGTGGCCAGCAGCGTGACCGGCGCCAGGTCCCGCGCATAGTCGAGGCCGAGGCCGCGCATCAGGAAGGGGTTCACCGCCTGGCCGCCAGAATCCAGCAGCAGCGTGCCGCCATCGGGCGCCGAATGCGCCACATGGCCCGAGGCCACGGCCCCGCCCGCGCCGCTTCGGTTCTCGGGCGTCACCAGCGCCCCCAGGCGCGCCGCCATGCGCGGCGCCAGCATCCGGCCCAGGATGTCGGTGGATCCTCCGGGCGGAAAGGCGATGACGAGGCGGATGTTGGCGGGCTGCGCCTGCGCCACCGCCGGCAGCAGCGGCAGGGCGAGCAGCGCCCGGCGCCTCATGCCGCGGCGGCCACCACCGCCGCGCCCAGCTCGGCCAGCGCTGCGTCCCGGGCCGCCATCGCCGCCGGGCCCTCGGTCAGGTAGGCCGTGACCAGGATGGGGGGCCGCCCGCCTGGCGGCCAGAGCAGGCCGACCACCGAACGGCTGTTGAAGCCCCCCGCCCCGGTGCGGTCCCCCGCCGCCCAACCGGCGGGCAGGCTGGCGCGCAACAACGGGCCGCCCGTGCGGTTCGCGCGCATCCAGGCCAGCAGCCGGGCGCGGCTGGCCGGGGACAGCGCTTCGCCCAGCGTCAGCGCCCGCATGGTGGCCAGCATGGCGAGCGGCGTGGTGGTGTCGCGCGGGTCGCCGGGGCGGGCCTCGTTCAGTTCCGTCTCGCAACGGTCCAGGCGGGACTGCGCGTCGCCGATGCCGCGCAGGAAGGCGGTCAGCGCCGCCGGGCCGCCCAGCGCGTCGAGCAGCAGGTTGGCGGCGGTGTTGTCGCTGATGGTCATGCAGGCCTCGGCCAGGGCCTCGACCGTCAGCCCGGGCCCGCCCGCCGCGCCCTCGGTCACGGGCGACCAGGTGACCAGCGCCTCGCGTCCGAACGGGATGCGGCGGTCCAGGCTTTCCTGCCCCGCCTCCACCCGCGCCAGCACGGCCGCGGCCAGTGGCAGCTTGAAGGTGCTGGTGAGGGGAAAGCGCTCCTCGCCCCGGTGGGCCACGGCCTGGCCGGTGGCGAGATCCAGCACCGCCGCGCCCAGCCGCCCGCCATGCCGCCGTTCGATGCGGGCGAAGGCTTCGGGCAGGGCGGTCCAGCCCTGGGCGCGGGCGGGGGACGCGGCCAGGGCCGCCGCCCCGACCGCCATGGTGCGTCGTGTGATCATGCGCCCGCCCCATAGACCAACATGGGGGCGGGCGGTATTGGCGCGGCCGCGTTTTTCGCCACTGGCGCCACGGCGTTGCCGAACGGCTGGTTCATGGCTTCGGTGATTCCACCGAAGCCGATCAGACGCTAGCCTTCGAGGCGGATGCCCTCGGCCTGGATCAACGTGCCCATTTCCTCGCGCCGCTGGCGCAGGAAGGTGGCGAAGGCCTCCGGCCCATGGGCGGCGGGTTCCAGGCCGAGGCTGAGGAAGCGCTGCTGCAGTTCCGGGTCGTTCATCGCCCCCCGCACCGCGGAAGCCATGCGCGACACCGCCTCGCTCGGCGTGTTGGCAGGCGCGTAGATCGCGTGGAAGTCGTAGATGGAAAAGCCAGGGAAGCCGCTTTCCGCCACCGTCGGCACGTCGGGATAGGCCCGCGCCCGCTGCGGCGTGGACGCCACCAGCGGCCGGATCGCCCCGTCGCGGATCAGCCCCGCGATGGTCGGGATGGTGCTGAAGGTGGTGATGGTGTCGCCGCGGCGGATGGAGGTCAGCTGGTCCGCGCCCCCCCGATAGGGCACATGCGTGGCCTGGAGCTGCGCCCGGCGCATCAGCAGCGCCCCCGCCAGGTGCGAGCCGGTGCCGACGCCCGAGCTGCCATAGCTGACCTGACCCGGGTTGGCGCGCGCATGGGCCACGAAGCCCTGGAAGTCGCGGATGGGGCTGTCCCCGCGCACGATCAGCAGCGCGGGCAGGATGGTGGCCTGCGTCACGGGCGCGAAGGCCGTGGCGTAGTCGAAGCCGAGGCCGCGCATGAGGTGCGGGTTGGTCGTGGCCCCGCCCGCGTCGAGGGCGAAGGTGCTGCCATCGGCCGGCGCGCTGGCCAGGGCCGCCATGGCCACCGCGCCATTGGCCCCGCCGCGATTGTCCACCACCACGGTGTGGCCCAACTGCCGCTCGATCGCGGGTGCGATGATGCGGCCCAGGATGTCGGTGGACCCACCCGGCGGGAAGGTGACGAGAAGGCGGGTGACACGCTGCTGCGCGATGGCGGGCGCGGCGAGCAGGCCAGCGCCGGCGATGAGAAGGCCACGTTTCGTGGGCATCGGTTTCCTCCGGTGTTGATCGGCGTAGGATGCGCCGATGCCCGTCCTTCGCAAGCCCGATCAGAGGTCGCCATGAGCCTGTTCGCCGGCCAGGCGCCGCGTCCGCTCGCGGACCGGATGCGGCCCGCCCATTTGCATGAGGTGGTGGGGCAGGACCACCTGCTGGGGCCGGAGGGCCCGCTCGGCCGCATGGTGGCGGCCGGCGCCTTGTCCTCGCTGATCCTCTGGGGGCCACCGGGCACGGGCAAGACCACCATCGCGCGCCTGCTGGCCGAGGTGTCGGACCTGCATTTCGAGGCGATCAGCGCCATCCAGTCGGGCGTGGTGGAATTGCGGAAAATCTTCGAGGCCGCGCGGCGCCGGCGCGAGGGCGGGCAGGGCACCCTGCTGTTCTGCGACGAGATCCACCGCTTCAACCGCGCCCAGCAGGATGCCTTCCTGCCCGTGGTCGAGGACGGCACGGTGACGCTGGTCGGCGCGACCACCGAAAACCCCTCCTTCGAGCTGAACGGCGCGCTGCTCTCGCGCTGCCGGGTGCTGGTGCTGCAGGCCCTGGACGAGGCGGCACTCGGCGCGCTGGTGGCGCGGGCGGAGGCGGCGCTGGGCGCACCCCTGCGCCTGACGGACGAAGCGCGGGCCGCCCTGCTTTCACTGGCCGGCGGCGATGGGCGCTACCTGCTGAACCTGGTCGAGCAGGTGGCCACCCTGCCGGGCGAGGAGGTGCTGGACCCGGCCGGCCTCGGCCGCGTGCTCCAGCGCCGCATGGCGACGCATGACAAGGCGGGCGATGGCCATTACGACCTGCTGAGCGCCTTCCATAAGTCGCTTCGCGGCTCGGACGTGCAGGCGGCGCTGTACTACGCCGCGCGGATGATGGTGGGGGGCGAGGCGCCGGAAGTGGTATTCCGCCGCCTGCTATGCGCCGCCAGCGAGGATGTGGGCACGGCCGACCCCCAGGCCATGGTGCAGGTGATCGCGGCCTGGGATGCCTATGAGCGCGTGGGCTGGCCCGAGGCCAAGCTCTTCATGGCCCAGGCCATCACCTATGTGGCGACGGCGCCCAAGTCGAACGCGGCCTATATGGGCTTCACCCGCGCCCTGGCCGCCGCCGAGCGCAGCGCGCACCTGCCGCCGCCGCTGTCCGTGCTGAACGCGCCCACGAAGATGATGAAGGAGCTGGGCTACCACGCCGGCTACCAATACGACCACGACGCGCCGGAAGCCTATGCGGGGCAGGAATTCCTGCCCGAGGCGCTGCGCGCGGAGGAATTCTTCACGCCCAACGAGCGTGGCTTCGAGCGGGAAATCCGAAAGCGCCTGGACTACTGGTCCGGGCTGAAGGCGCGGCGCGGGGGTTGAGGCCGCGCCGCCCGGCCCATCAGGCCATGTTCACCATGATGGTCTTCTTGTGGGTGAAGTGCTCCAGCATGGCCTCCAGCGAGGCCTCCTTGCCCAGGCCGGACGACTTCACGCCGCCGTAGCTGAGGTTCGCCTGCACCACCAGGTTCTGGTTGATCTGCACCAGCCCCGCCTCCAGCCGGTGCGCGAGATCGAGGCCCACCTTGAGGTTGTTGGTCCAGAGCGAGGCGGCCAGCCCGTATTCGCTGTCATTGGCCTCGGCCAGCACCGCCTCGGCGTCGTCGAAGGGCTGGATGACGGTGACGGGGCCGAAGATCTCCTCGCGCACCAGGCGGGAATTGCCGTCCAGGCCCGTGAAGATCACGGGGCGCAGGAACAGCCCCTTCTTCAGCGCGGGATCGGTCGGCATGGCGCTGCACTCATGCGCGGTGGCGCCGGCGGTGCGCTTGCCCTCTTCGATGAAGCCCTGGACCTTCTCGAACTGGCCCTCGCTGATGATGGTGCCGATGTCGGTCTTCTCGTCCAGCGGGTCGCCCATCACCATGGCGTCCACGGCCTTCTTCATCTCGGCCACGAAGGCCTCGAAGATGGGGCGCTCCACATAGATGCGGCTGGCCGCCGTGCAGCTCTGCCCCTGGCGGGTGAAGCGCATGGAGGTGATGGCGCCGGCCACCGTCTTCTCGAAGTCGCAATCGGCGAAGACGATCATGGGCGACTTGCCGCCCAGCTCCAGCGTGACGGGCACGAGCTTGTCGGCGGCCGCCTTGGCCACGATCTTGCCGGTCTCGACGCTGCCGGTGAAGGTCACCTTCCGCACCTTGGGGTGCGTGACCAGCGGCGCGCCGCATTCCGGGCCGAAGCCGCTCAGCATGTTGAAGCAGCCCGGCGGCAGGATGCGGTTCATCAGTTCGCAGATGCGCAGCACGGTCAGCGGCGCCTCCTCGGCCGACTTCACCACCACCGTGTTGCCGGCGACCAGCGCGGGCGCGATCTTCAGCGCCATCAGCAGCAGCGGCACGTTCCAGGGGATGATGGCGCCGACCACGCCCAGCGGCTCGCGCACGGTTACGGACAGCACATTGGGGGCGAAGGGCACGCTTTCGCCCTTCAGCTCGGAACCCAGGCCGCCGAAGAATTCGAAGACGTCCGCCACCACGCCGGCCTCGACGCGGCTTTCGGTGCGCAGGGCCTTGCCGGTTTCGAGCGCGATGAGGCGCGAAAGCTCCTCCTGGTGCGCCTTCAGCAGGGCCGCGCACTGGTGCACCAGCGCGCCGCGCTTGCGGGCGGGCACCTTGGCCCATTCCTTCTGGGCGCGGGCGGCATCCTGCACGGCGGCGTCCACATCGGCGGCGTCACCCTCGGCGGCGCGGGCCACTTCCTCGCCGGTCGCGGGGTTCACCACCGCGAAGGTCTTGCCGGAACGGGCCGGCACATAGCGCCCACCCACGAAATGCAGGCCGGACAGCGCCTTGGCCAGCGCGCGGCAATCCGTGGTGGGGTCGGCCGGGGTGGGGTGCGGCGTGTCGAGCATGGGCGATATCCTCCGTAGGCCGGCGACCATGCGACGGATGGGGGGCGCCGGGCAACCCTGGCGGGCCGCCGCCGTTGCTTGGTCAACAGAGGAGACCCCCGATGACCGAGCCCACCACCCCCGATGCCATGTCGCGCGAGAAGGCCCGCGCCCTGCTGGACGACATCCGCATTGTCATGCTGGCCACCCATTCGCCCGATGGCGGGCTGCACGCGCGGCCCATGCAGATCGTGGGTTTGGAGGGCAGCACCATCTGGTTCTTCACCGATGTGAACAGCCCGAAATCCATGGAGATCGGCCGCGAGCATGACGTGCTGGTCGCGGCCTCCTGCCCCGAGCGGAAGGAATACGTCTCGGTGGCCGGCACCGCGCGCGTAGTGCAGGACGTGGCGAAGCAAGCGGACCTCTGGACCGAGGATGCCCGTCCCTGGTTCCCGGAAGGCGCCCGCAGCGAGGACCTGGCGCTGATCTCCGTCACCATGCGCTCGGCCGAATACTGGGACAGCAAGCCCACCGGCGGCTTCCTCGCCTTCAGCTACATCCAGGCGATGCACGAGGGCGAGGAAGGCGAGGCCCAGCACGGGAAGGCCCGCTTCGGGGGCTGACGCCCCCTGCCGTCAGCTCCGCGTGATCGTCAGCCCGGCGGCTTCCACCACGCTGCGCCAACGGGCGATCTCGTCGCGGATATGGGCGGCGGCACTCTCCGGCGTGCTGTCGGCCACCACCTCGGTGCCGATTTCGGCCATGCGGCGGGCCACCTCGGGGTCCGACACCGCCCGGCCGAAGGCGGCGTTGAGGCGCAGCAGGGTCTCCGCCGGCGTTCCCGGCGGCGCCACCGCCATGGTCCAGGAGCCGGCGTTGAAGCCCGTGAGACCCTCCTCATGCAGGGTGGGCAGCTCGGGGAAGGCGCGGGAGCGTGCGCGCGTGGCCACCGCCAGACCCCGCACGCGCCCGTCCCGCAGCGCGGCGGCCAGGGTGGCGGTGGTCTCGATGGTGAAGGTCACCTCCCCGCTGGCGACGGCCTGCAGGGCCGGGCCGCCGCCGCGATAGGGCACATGGGTGGCGCGCAGTCCACCCGCCGCCTGCAGGAACCACTCGCAGGCCAGATGCGTGATGGAACCCACCCCCGCCGAGGCATAGTTGTGCCGCCCAGGCTCGGCCCGCAGCAGGGCGATGAGGTGCGCCGTCTCGCGCAGCGGCAGGCCAGGATTCACCGCCAGCGCCTGGGGCGTGACGCCGAACAGCGCGATGGGCGCGAAGTCGCGCTCGGCGTCATAGGGCAGGTCGGGGAAGACGGCCGGGTTGACGCCGTGGGTGGAGGCGGTGGCCAGGAGCAGGGTGCGGCCATCGGGTGCCGCGCGTCGCACCGCCTCGGCGGCCACCGCTCCGCCTGCGCCCGGCCGGTTTTCGATGACCACGAGATTTTCCAGCGCACGGCTTAGCGCCTCCTGGATCAACCGCGCGGCGATGTCGGTGGTGCCGCCGGGCGCGAAGGGCACCAGCAGCGTGACGGGGCGTCCCCCCTGGGCGCGGGCGATGCCAGGGGCGAGAAGCCCCCCGAGAAAAAGCGCGCGGCGGCCGGTGCGGGGCATGGGCGTCTCCTTGTGCAAGGCCGCTCGGGTAGCGCCGGCAGATGACCGTGGCGCGGCGCGGGGATGACGCGGTAGTGAAAGCGCCGCCGCCCGGCCGGAGGCCCGATGCCCGACCACCCCCTTCTCGACCTTCCCGATCGCGCCGCCTGGCGCGCCTGGCTCGCGGAGAATCACGGTGCTTCGGGCAGCGTGTGGCTCGTGATCCCGCGCAAGGGCCATGGCGCGCTGACCAGCGAGGACGCGGTGCTGGAGGCGCTGTGCTTCGGCTGGATCGACAGCCGCCCGCGCAAGCTCGACGCCACGCGCTCCCTGCTGCTGATGTCACCGCGCCGGCCGGGCAGCGCCTGGTCGGGCGTGAACAAGGCGCGGGTGGAGCGGCTGGCGGCCGCCGGCCTGATGGCCGCCCCGGGTGAGGCCGCCATCCGGCGCAGCATGCAGGATGGTGGCTGGACGCGCCTCGACGCCGCGACGGCGCTGACCGAGCCGGAGGCCCTGCTGGACGCGCTGCGCGCCACGCCTGGCGCCTTGGAGGCCTGGCAGGGTTTTCCGGCCTCGCACCGCCGGGCGAACCTCGAATGGGTGGCGCAGGCCAGGCGCCCCGCCACGCGGGCCGTCCGGATCGCCGAGATCGCGACGCGGGCGGCGCGGGGTGAGCGTGCCAATACTTGGAAGCGTCCCTGATTTCGCGCTTGCGCCGGCCATGCTGCAAGTGCGAAGGCGGTTTCCATGCGGGAAGGCGTTCACATCACCGGCGCGGCGGGGGCGGGGACTTCGACATTGGGGGCCCGCATCGCCCAGCGGCGCGGCTGGGCCTATGCCGAAACGGATGACGCGCTGTGGCTGCCGACCGAGCCGCCCTACCAGCAGCTCCGCCCGGCGCCGGAGCGAATCCCCTTCCTCCGCGCGCGGATCCCGGAAGGACAGCCCTATGTGCTCTCGGGCGCCGTGCTGGGCTGGGGCGAGGCGCTGACCTCCGAATTCCGCATGGTCGTGTTTCTCGACACCCCGCGGGAGGTGCGGCTGGCGCGCCTCAGGCTGCGCGAGGCGGCGCGCTTCGGCGCGGCGGTGGCGCCGGGCGGCGCGCGGCGGGCGGAATACCTCGAATTCCTGGCCTGGGCCGCCGCCTATGACGCCGGCACCGAGCCGGGGCGCAGTCGGGCCCGGCATGAGGCCTGGTTCAGCACCCTCCCTTGCCCCCTGCTGCGCCTCGAAGGCACTCTGCCGCCGGATGAACTGGTGCGCCGCACGGAAGCGGCGCTGGAGAAGATATTCGCATGACCAATCCTTCCGGCCCGCTCAAGGGGCTTCGCGTGCTCGACCTCACCCGCGTCCTCGCGGGGCCCACCTGCACCCAGATGCTGGGGGACCTCGGCGCCGAGGTCATCAAGATCGAACGGCCCGAGGCGGGCGACGACACGCGCGGCTTTGCCCCCCCCTTCTGGCCGGAGACGAAGGAAAGCGCCTATTTCTTGGGGGTGAACCGCAACAAGCTCTCGGTCACGGTGGACATCGCCAAGCCCGAGGGCCAGGCCGTGATCCACAAGCTGCTGGAGCATTGCGACATCCTGGCCGAGAACTTCAAGGTCGGCGCGCTGGCCAAGTATGGCCTGGGCTGGGAGCAGTTGAAGGAGAAGTATCCCCGGCTGATCTATTGCTCCATCACGGGCTTCGGCCAGACCGGCCCCTATGCGCCGCGCCCAGGCTATGACGCGCTGATCCAGGCGATGGGCGGCGTCATGTCCCTCACCGGCGAGCCCAATGGCAGCCCGCAGAAGGTGGGCGTGCCGGTGGCGGACCTGTTTGCCGGCCTCTATGGCTGCATCGGCATCCTGGCCGCGCTGAACCACCGCAACGCCACCGGCCAGGGCCAGCAAATTGATATCGGCATGCTGGACACGCATGTGGCCTGGCTGGCCAACCAGGGCATGAACTACATCGCGACCGGCGAGAACCCGCCGCGCCTGGGCAACCAGCACCCCAACATCAGCCCCTACCAGGAATTCCCGACCAAGGACGGCTACATGATCCTGGCCGTGGGCAACGACCCCACCTTCGAACGCTTCTGCAAGGCCTTCGGCCAGGAGGCGCTGCTGGCCGACCCGCGCTTCGCCACCAACCCCCAGCGCGTGGCCAATCGCGATCTCGTGACGCAGACGCTGACGCCGCTCACCAAGTCCAAGACCACCACCGAATGGGTGGAGGCGCTGGAGGCGCTGAAGATCGCCTGCGGGCCGATCAACACGCTGGAGCAGGTCTTCGCCGACCCGCACGTGCAGGCGCGCGGCATGCGGGTGAAGATGCCCCATGCCTCGGGGCAGGAGATCGAGGTCATCGCCAACCCGGTGAAGCTCTCGGCCACGCCGCCCGACTACCGCGTGCCGCCGCCGGTGCTGGGCCAGCACACGGAGGAGGTGCTGCGCGGGCTGCTCGGCATGGAGGCGGCCGAGGTGGCCGCGCTGAAGGAAAAGGGCATCCTGTGACGCCGCGCGCGGGACAGCTTGAGGCGCAGACGCCCGCCGGCAGCGTGCTGCTGCGCTGGGTGGAGTGGGGGCCGGCCGATGGCCGACCCGTGCTCTGCGTCCATGGGCTGACCCGCAACGGGCGGGACTTCGACGCACTGGCCATGGCGCTGGCCGAGCAGGGCCGGCGCGTGGTCTGCCCCGACATGCCGGGCCGCGGCATGTCGGGCTGGCTGTCCGATGGCATGGCCTATGCGGTGCCGACCTACCTGGCCGCCCTCGCGCCCCTTCTGGAAGGGCTGGGCGAGGTGGACTGGGTGGGCACCTCCATGGGCGGGCTCATCGCCATGGGGCAATGCACGCTGCCCGGCACGCGCATCCGCCGCCTGGTGCTGAACGACATCGGCCCCTTCGTGCCGGTGGCGGCGCTGGAACGCATCCGCGCCTATTTGGGCGTGCCGGTGGAATTCGCCGATGTGGCGGGGCTGGAGGCGCATCTGCGCCGCGTCCATGCCCCCTTCGGGCCGCTGACCGACGCGCAATGGGCGCATCTGGCCGCGCATTCCGCGCGCATGACGCCCACGGGCCGGGTGGTGCCGCACCAGGACCCCGCCATCCTGACGCCCATGCAGGGGGCACTTTCGGACCTGGACCTCTGGGCGCTCTGGCCCGCCGCGGCGCAGCGGCCCGTGCTGGTGCTGTGGGGCGAGACCTCGGACCTGCTGCTCCCTGAGACCGCGGCGCGAATGGCCGAAAGCCCGGGCGTGCGGGTCGAGACCATCGCGGGCTGTGGCCATGCCCCGGCCCTGATGGACCCGGCGCAGATGGCCTTGGTGGCCGGCTTCCTGGCCGGTTGAACCTCTCCGCCCGCGGCGCGTCGAAATCCACCCTGCATTGATCTGGATCAAGGGGCCGCCTGCCCCTGATGGCATAGTTTCAGCCCGTTCTTAAGCATCGAAAGATATACCGGATCGCTGACATAGCGCGGCCGGAACGAGGAGGCGGCATGCCAGTTTCCCCCGACATCCTTCGCGCGGCGCTGGGCCGGCGTGGCCTGCTGCTGGGCGCGGGCGCCCTGGCCGGGGTGGGCGCCGTGGCGCGCGCGCCCCAGGCGGCGGTCGCCACCTCGGCCCGGATCATCGTGATCGGCGCCGGCGCGGCCGGCCTCGCCACCGCCTCGCGCCTCGCCATGGGGTTGTCGGGGGCCAGCATCACGATGCTCGACAAGCGGCGGGAGCATCACTACCAGCCGGGCTACACCCTCGTGGCGGCGGGGCTGAAAAGCCCGGACTATGTGCTCTCTTCCACGCGCGAGTGGGTGGCGCGCGGCGTGAACTGGGTGGAGGAGGCCGCGGCCGAGATAGACCCGGTGGGCAAGACCGTCACCACCGATGCCGGCCAGCGCCTGCCCTACGACTTCCTGGTGGTGGCCACGGGCCTCACGCTCGACTACGGCGCCATCGAGGGCATGGATGTCTCCCGCATCGGCCAGAACGGGTTGGGCAGCGTCTATGCCGGCCCCGCCCAGGCGGCGGCCACCTGGCGCGCCATGTCGGACTTCGCGGACAAGGGCGGGCAGGGCGTCTTCCTGCGCCCGGCCACCGAGATGAAATGCGCCGGCGCGCCCCTGAAATACGCCTTCCTGACCGATGACTACCTGCGCCGCCGCGGCAACCGGGGCCGCGCGGAACTCACCTACAACGCGCAGAACCGCGTGCTGTTCAGCGTGCCGATCGTGGCCGAGCGGGTGCGGATGCTCTACGCCGAGCGCAACATCCGGGTCACGCATGACCATGTGCTGCGTAAGATCGACCTAGACCGCCGCATCGCCACCTTCCGCACGCCGCAGGGCGATGCCGAGCAGGCCTATGACTTCATCAACGTGATCCCGCCCATGCGCGCACCGGAGGTGGTGCGCAACTCGCCGCTGCCCTGGCAGACCGGGCCCTGGGCCGCCGATGGCTGGGCCGAGGTGGACCGCCACACGCTGCGCCATGTCCGCTTCCCCGAGGTGTTCTGCGTGGGCGACGTGGCGGGCGTGCCCAAGGGCAAGACGGCGGCCAGCGTGAAGTGGCAGGTGCCGGTGGCGGTGGACCACCTCATCGCCACCATCCAGGGCCGCGAGAGCGCCGAGCGCTACAACGGCTACACCTCCTGCCCGCTCATCACGCGGGTGGGGCGCGCGATGCTGGTGGAGTTCGACTACAACGACAACCTGGTGCCCTCCTTCCCCGGCGTGATCGCGCCGCTGGAGGAGCTCTGGATTTCCTGGATCATGAAGGAGGTGGGGCTGAAGCCCACCTACCTCGCCATGCTGCGCGGCCGCGCCTGAGGAGGGGAGGACATCATGAAGGAACTCGATCTCGCCACGCTGGTGGCCGTCTTCCAGGAAATGCTGGGCTGGACCTTCTGGCCGCTGGTGGCGCTGGCGGCATTGGCCACGCTCGCCTTCCTGCGCGTGCTGCTGCGCGACCGTTCGCTCATTCCCCAGCGGCTGGTCTGGGCCGAGGCGCTGGGCGTCATGGGCGGCGTGGTCGCGGTGCTGGTGATGTTCACCGTGACCAGCTCGGGCTTCGCCGATTTGGGCGGGCCGATTGATTGGCTGCTGGTGCTGGCCATCTTCGGCTTCGGCACGGTGGGCACGGCGTTGGGGCTCTACGCGGCGCTCGGGCTGTTCCGGCGCCGCGTGGCATAGCGTCCGATCGGGTGAAGGTCAGCCCGCCTTGATCAGCCGCGCCGCCTGCACCGCGAAATAGGTCAGGATGCCGTTGGCGCCGGCGCGCTTGAAGCACATCAGGCTTTCCATCATGGCGCGGTCATGGTCCAGCCAGCCGCGCTCGATGGCTGCCATCAGCATCGAATACTCGCCGCTCACCTGATAGACGAAGGTGGGCGCGCCGAACTCCCGCCGCACCCGGTGCACAACATCCAGATAGGGCAGGCCGGGCTTCACCATCACCATGTCCGCCCCCTCCGCGAGGTCCAGCGCCACTTCGCGCAGCGCCTCGTCGGTGTTGGCGGGATCCATCTGGTAGGTCTTCTTGTCCTTCGGACCCGCGCGGTCCGGTCCGGTGAGGGAGCCGATGGCGTCGCGGAAGGGGGCGTAGAAGCCCGAGGCATACTTGGCCGCATAGGACATGATGCGCGTGCGCTGCAGCCCCTCGGCGTCCAGGGCCGCGCGGATGGTGCCGATGCGCCCGTCCATCATGTCGCTGGGCGCGACGATGTCCACGCCCGCCTTCGCGTAGTTGATGGACATGGTGACGAGCGCCTTCACGCTCTCCTCGTTGTCCACCTCGCCATTCCGCACCACGCCGTCATGGGCGTGGCTGGTATAGGTGTCGAGCGCCACGTCGCCGATGACGCCAAGCCCGGGATGCGCGGCCTTCAGCGCGCGCGCGGCGCGGCAGGTGAGGTTGTCGGGATCGAGCGCACCGGTCCCGTCCTCGTCGCGCGCCTCCATGGGCGTGTAGGGGAACAGCGCCACCGCGGGGATGCCCAGCGCGGCGGCCTCGGCCACATGCTCGGCCACCACATCGGGGCTGACACGCAGCACGCCGGGCATGGAAGGCACCTCGACTCGCTGGCCCGTGCCTTCCGTCAGGAAGATGGGCCAGATCAAATCGCCCACATGCAGCGCGTTCTCGGCCACCAGGGCGCGCGTCCAGGCGTCCTGGCGGTTGCGCCGCATGCGGGTGGTGGGGAAGGAACCTGCGTAGTGCATCACGCCTCCGATGGCTGAAGCGCCGGCAGGGCGCGGAAGGCTGAATCGGCGGCGCGCATCAGTTCAGCGCCTGTTCGAGATCCGCGATGATGTCGTCAATGTGCTCGATGCCGATGGACAGGCGCACATAGCCCGGTGTCACCCCGCTCATCGCCTGCTCGCTCTCATCGAGCTGGCTGTGGGTGGTGGTGGCCGGATGGATGGCGAGGCTGCGCGCATCGCCGATGTTCGCCACATGGTAGAACATCTTGAGCTTCTCGATGAAGGCCTGCCCCGCCTCCTTCCCGCCCGCGAGCTCGATGCCCATCAGGCTGCCCATGCCGCCCTTGAGGTGCGCGTCGGCGCGCTTACGTGCCTCGCCCTCGGCCAGGGAGGGGTGGATCACCTTCGTCACCTTGGGGTGCGCCGCCAGATACGCGGCCGCCTTGATGGCGTTGCTGCAATGGCGTTCCATGCGCAGCGGCAGCGTCTCCAGCCCCTGCAGAAACATGAAGGCGTTGAAGGGCGACATGGGCGCGCCGATGTCGCGCAGCAGGCAGGTCCGCATCCGCAGGATATAGGCGATGGGCCCGAGCGGCTTGGCCGCCTGCGACCACACCGCGCCGTGATAGCTGGGGTCGGGCTTGTTCAGCGTGGGGAAGCGGTCCCCGCCCGCCTCCCAGTCGAAATTGCCGCCATCCACCACGATGCCGCCGATGGAGGTGCCATGCCCGCCAATCCACTTGGTGGTGGAGTGCATGACGATGGCCGCGCCATGCTGGAAGGGCTTGCAGATGATGGGCGCCGCTGTGTTGTCCATGATCAGCGGCACGCCCAGCCGCCGGCCGATGGCCGCCACCTCTGCGATGGGGAAGACCTGCAGCTTCGGGTTGGGCAGCGTCTCGGCGTAATAGGCGCGGGTGCGGGCGTCGGTGGCGCGGGCGAAGCCCTCGGGGTCGGCGGGGTCCACGAAGCGGACCTCGATGCCGAACTGCTTCAGCGTGTTGGCGAAGAGGTTCCAGGTGCCGCCATAGAGGTCGGTGGAACTCACGATGTTGTCGCCGGCCTCGCAGAGGTTCATCACGCAGAAGGTGGTCGCCGCCTGGCCCGAGCCCACCGCGAGTGCGGCCGCGCCCCCCTCCATGGCCGCGATGCGCGTCTCCAGCGCGTCGCAGGTGGGGTTCATGATGCGGGTGTAAATGTTGCCCAGCTCCGCCAGGCCGAACAGGCGGGCGGCATGCCCCGTGTCCTGGAACTGGAAGCTGGTGGTCTGGTGGATGGGCACCGCGACGGAGCCGGTGTTCGGGTCCGCGCGGTGGCTGCCGCCATGCAGGGCGATGGTCTCGGGGTTGGTGTACTGGCTCATCCTGGCATCCCTCGCATTTGCGGCGAGGGTGCCACCAGTTGCCCGCCGGCGAAAGGGTTGCGGCTCAGGGGCGGGCGGGGGCCTGGGTGCCGGGGGTGACGCCCGGGACGATGCCTGGCGGCGGCGTCTCGGTGGCCGGGCGCAGCGTCTCGGTGCCGTTGCCCTGGGCGCCCATCAGCGTCCAGCTGCCCTCCATCACATCGCCGTCGCGCAGCTCATAGACGCCCATGCCGGTCATGTTGCCGGCGGTGAAGGCGGTGGCGAAGGTGCGGCCGGAGACCATGGCCACGCCCTCGATCGTCTCGCGCCCGATGGTCCAGACCAGGTGGAAGCTCGACAGCCCCACCTGCCGCAGCTCCAGCAGGCCCCGGTATTCGGAACCATCGAGGTTGCGGCCCGTCACCTCGTAGACGCCGCTGCGCTGGGCGGCGGCGGGGGAGGCGGCGCCCCAGGACAGGGCGGGGGCCAGCAGCGCGGCCAGGAAAAGGCGCTTCATCGGGGCGGGTATCCTCATTTCACCAGGGCGACACGGAGGGAGTTGGTCGTCCCCGGGGTGCCGAAGGGAACGCCCGCGGTGACGACGATCTCCTCGCCCGTCCTCGCGAACCCTTCCTGCATCGCGGCCCGGGTGGCGCGCGCCACCATCTCCGTCATGGAGTGGATATCCTGGACCACGAGCGGATGCACCCCCCACACCACGGCCAGGCGCCGGGCGGATTCCGTGCGCGGCGTCAGGCCCAGGATGGGGCAGTCCGGCCGCTCCCGCGCCACCCGCAGCGTGGTGCTGGCGGTGGAGGTGAAGGTCGCCACCACCTGCGCGCCGATGGTGCGGGCCACCTGGGCGGCCGCGGCGGCGATGGCGCCGGCGCTGCTGCGCTCGGCCTCGGGGCGGCTCTGGTCGGTCTGGGCGCGCCAGCCGGCATCTTGCTCGGTGCGGGCCACGATGCGGTCCATGATGGAGACGGCCTCCAGCGGGTATTGCCCCGCCGCCGTCTCGGCCGAGAGCATCACCGCATCCGCCCCGTCGAACACCGCCGTCGCCACGTCGGAGGCCTCGGCGCGGGTGGGGGAGGGGGCGGAGATCATGCTCTCCAGCATCTGCGTCGCCACCACGACGGGCTTGCCCAGGGCGCGCGCGGCACGCACCAGGCGCTTCTGCACCAGCGGCACCTCCTCGGGCGGAAGTTCCACGCCGAGGTCGCCGCGCGCCACCATCACCGCATCCGCCAGCGCCAGGATGCCGTCCATGTTCTCGACGGCCTGGGGCTTCTCCATCTTCACCATGATCCAGGCGCGCCCGCCCGCGATCTCCTGCGCCTCGGCCACGTCCTCGGGGCGCTGCACGAAGCTGAGGCCCACATATTCGATGCCGAGCGGCAGCACGAAGTCGAGGTCGGCGCGGTCCTTGGCGGTGAGGGCCGGGATGGGCAGGGCCACGTCGGGCACGTTCACGCCCTTGCGGTCGGAGAGCGGGCCGCCCACCACCACCTCGGTCTCCAGGTGGTCGCCCTCCACCTGGCGCGTCACGCGCAGCTTCAGCTTGCCGTCATCCAGCAGCAGGGAGGTGCCGATGCGCGCGGCCGCGATGATCTCGGGGTGGGGCAATTGCGCGCGTCGCACATCGCCCGGCGTGGGGCTGAGGTCGAGGCGGAAGGGCTTGCCGGGGGTGAGCTGCACGCGCCCGGCGGCGAACTTGCCCACGCGCAGCTTGGGGCCTTGCACATCGGCCAGGATGCCGATGGGCCGGCCCAGGCGCTTCTCCACGTCGCGGATCATCTCGATGCGCTGGGCGTGGTCCTCGTGGCTGCCATGGCTGAAGTTCAGCCGGAACACGTCGGCGCCCGCGCGGAACAGCTTCTCGATGACCTCGACGGTGCTGCTCGCTGGGCCGAGGGTGGCGATGATCTTGGTGCGCCGGTGGCGCCGCATGGGAATGCGAGGGGGCATCGACTCTCCTTTAGGCGCCGACCAGGATGGCGCGGACGTCGTTCACATTGGTGAGGGTGGGGCCGGTCCGCAGCGCGGTCCCCGCGGCCTCGAAGACGTCGAGGCTGCGATGCTCTTCGAGACAGGCGCGCGGGTCGAGGCCTTTCTGGCGGGCGGCGGCCAGCGTGCCCGGCCCCGCGATGGCGCCCGCCGCCTCCGACCTTCCGTCAATCCCGTCGGTGTCGGCGGCCAGGGCCCAGGTGTTGGCGGCCCCGTTCAGCGTCAGCGCCATGGCCAGCAGGCAAGCGGTGTTGCGCCCGCCGCTGCCCTTGGTGCCGGCAGGGAGGGTGACGGTGGTCTCCCCGCCCGAGAGCAGCACGCAGGGGGCGGGCAGGGGGCGGCCATGGGCCGCGACACTGCGCGCGATGCCGGCCAGGGCCGTGCCGACATGCCGCGCCTCGCCCTCCAGCGCATCGCCAAGGATCAGCGGGGTGAGGCCCTCCGCCCGCGCGGCCTCCGCCATGGCCCGCAGCGCCATCATGGGGGTCGCGACCATGCGGAATTCGGCGGTGGCAAGGCGCGGGTCGCCGGGCTTGGGGCTTTCCTCCGCACCCGCTTCCAGATGCGCCACCACGGCCGGCGGCAGCTCCATGCGGTGATGCGCCACCAGGGCGCGCGCGTCGGCGAAGGTGGTGGGGTCGGCGACGGTGGGGCCGGAGGCGATCACTTCCGGGTCATCCCCCGGCACGTCGGAGATGGCGAGCGTCACCACCCGCGCCGGATGGGCCGCCGCCGCCAGCCGCCCGCCCGAGAAGGCAGAGAGATGCTTGCGGATCGCGTTCATGGCGTGGATGGAGGCACCCGAGGCCAGCAGCGCCCGGTTGGTGGCGATCAGGTCCTCCAGCGTCAGCCCCGGCGCGGGCAGGGTGGCCAGCGCCGAACCCCCGCCCGAGATCAGGGCCAGCACCAGGTCGCGCTCGGTGAGGCCGTCCAGCATGGCCAGGATCTCGGCCGCGGCCGCCGCCCCCCCGGCATCGGGCACCGGATGGGCGCCGAAGCGCAGCGCGATGCGCGACAGCGGCAGCCCGGCCCCGTGCGGCGCGATGACCAGGCCGGTCAGCGGCACCTCCGGCCAGGCGGCCTCCACCGCCTGGGCCATCTTGGCCGCGGCCTTGCCCAGGCCGACCACGATCACGCGGCCCTCGCGCGGGGGCTCGGGCAAATGGGCGGCCAGGACGGAAAGCGGATCGGCCGCGCGCACGCCGGCCGCGAACATCGCCCGCAGCGCGGCCTCGGCGCGTTCGTCATCCCAGGCGCCTTCGCGCGATGCCATGCCTTGCCCTCCTCTTTCTCCCAATATGGACAAGGATGCGCGCCACGGCCACCGGGCGCTGATTGACAGGGCAGGGCCGTGGCTTTTCAGTCGCTTCCATGAACGCCACCGACCGCCCCATGCGCCTTGGCCTCTTCCTGCAGGGCGCGGGCCACCACGTCGCCGGCTGGCGCCATCCGGAGGCGGAATTCGGCGGCGAGAATCTCGGCCTGATCCAACGCATCGCCGCCACCGCCGAGGCGGGGCATTTCGACATGCTGTTTCTCGCGGACGGGCTGACCACCAGCGCCGACGCCCACCCCTCCTTCGTGGCCCGGCTGGAGCCGGTGGCGCTGCTTTCGGCCCTGGCCATGGGGACGCGGCACATCGGCCTGGCCGCCACCATGTCCACCACCTACACCGAGCCCTTCCACCTGGCCCGCGCCTTCGCGAGCCTGGACCACCTCAGCGGCGGGCGGGCGGCGTGGAATGCCGTCACCACCTCCTATGCGCGGTCCTCGGCCAATTTCATGCGGGGCGCCCATCCTTCGCATGATGACCGCTACGCCATAGCCGAAGAGTTCATTGATGTCGTGCGGGGCCTCTGGGACAGCTTCGCCGATGACGCCTTCGTGAAGGACAAGGCGCGCGGCGTCTATGTCGAGCCCGGGCGCGTCCACACGCTGAACCACCAGGGCCGATTCTTCACCGTGGGCGGGCCGCTGAATGTCTCGCGCCCGCCGCAGGGGCATCCGGTCATCATCCAGTCGGGCTCCTCCGGGCCCGGGCAGCGGCTGGCGGCGCGGGTGGGCGAGATCATCTTCACCGCCCAGCAGACCGAGGCCGAGGGCCGCGCCTTCCGCGAGGGCCTGCATGCCCAGGTGCGCGAAGCGGGCCGCGACCCCGACCATGTGATGGTGCTGCCCGGCGTCTGCCCCGTGATTGGGGGCACCGAAGCGGAAGCCAAGGCGCTCTACGCCCAGCTCCAGGGCGGGATCGACCCCGCCGCCGCCATCCTGCTGCTGAATGACCGGCTGGGGCATGACATCTCGGGCTATGACCTCGATGGCCCGCTGCCCGACCTGCCGCAATCCGACCAGCTGCAAAGCCGCGCCCGGCTGCTGACGGACCTCGCCCGGCGCGAGAACCTGACCCTGCGGGAACTCTACTACCTGGTGGCCGGCGCGCGGGGGCACCGCATCGTCTGGGGTACGCCCGAACAGGTGGCGGATGCGCTGGAGGAATGGTTCCGCGGCGGCGCGGCCGATGGCTTCAACATCATGCCGCCCTTCTTCCCCACGCAGTTCGAGCGTTTCGTCGGGGATGTGGTGCCCATTCTGCGTCGGCGCGGCCTGGTGCGGGGTGAATACACGGGGGCGACGCTCCGCGAGAATCTGGGCCTGCCCCGCCCGCCCAACCGCTTCTTCCCCGGCTGAGGCGCCCGCAAGCCGTTCCCTTGCGGCCGATGGCCGGCCTAACCTCCTCCCCAACAACAAGCTGGAGGAGACAACACCATGGCGATCGTCACATCGCGCCGCGTGGCGCTGGGCCTGATGGGGGCGGCGCTGCCCGCCGCCGCGTCCCGCGCGCAGTCGGCCTTCCCCGAGCGGCCCATCACCATCATCGTTCCCTTCGCGCCCGGCGGCTCGCCCGACATCGCGGCCCGCCTCATGGCGCCGCGCATGGCCGAACTGCTGGGCCGCCCGGTGAATGTGGACAACCGCCCCGGGGCCGGTTCCACCATCGGCTCGCGCGCCGTCATGCAGGCGCAGCCCGATGGCTATACCATCATGATGGCGCCCATCTCCTTCCTGACCGCGCCGCTCACCATGGACCCGCCGCCCTTCGACACGGCGGCCAGCTTCCGCGTGATCAGCCATATCGCGACCGTGCCCTACATCCTGGTGGTGCGGAACGACTTCCCGGCGCGGGACATGGCCGAGTTCCACCGTTACGTGGCGGCCAACCCAGGGCGTCTCAACTATGGTTCGTCCGGCAACGGCACGCCGCTGCACCTGGGCGGCGAGATGTACCGGATGATGATGGGCGCCGACATCGTGCATGTCGCCTATCGCGGATCGGGCCCGGCCATCGCGGCGCTGATGGGCGGGCAGGTGCAGATGGTCTTCGCCGACCTGCCCGGGGCCGGCGCGCAGATGCGGGCGGGCACCATCCGGCCCCTGGCCTCGCTGGTGCAGTCGCGCATCCCGGGATACCCCGACGTGCCCACCATGGCCGAGACCGACCAGCGCCTGGCGGAATATGAGGTCTACACCTGGGTCATGCTGGTGGCGCCCAAGGCCACGCCCGATGCGGTGGTGAACCGGCTGAACGAGGTGGCGCTGGCCGCCGCCCGCGCGCCGGAGATCGCGCCGCGCCTCGCGGAGCTCGGCTTCGCGCCGATCCACTCCACCCCCGCGGATGGCGACGCCTTCCTGGCGCGGGAGCAGGCGAAATGGGGCGCGCTGATCCGCAGCGCCGGCATCCGCTCCACCTTCTGATGCCCGCCCGCGAACGCGCCCCCGACTACCCCCGCCCGCCCCGGCTGGAGCCCAGCACCCGGCGGGTGCGAGTCATCCTGGGCGGGGAGGTGATCGTGGACAGCCGCGAATGCTGGCGCGTGCTGGAAACCTGGCACCCGCCTTCCTGGTACATCCCCGCTTCCGCCTTCGCCCCCGGCGCGCTGCGCCCCGCCCAGGGGTCGAGCTTCTGCGAATGGAAGGGCAGCGCGCGCTATTTCGACCTGCTGGGCGGTGGACGGGTCGCGGAGCGCGCCGCCTGGTCCTACCCCGACCCCACACCGGCATTCGCCGCCATCGCCGGGCATGTCGCGCTCTATGCCGGCCGGGTGGACGCCTGCTGGGTGGACGAGGACCGCGTCGAGCCCCAACCCGGCGGTTTCTATGGCGGTTGGATCACCCCCGATGTGGAAGGGCCCTTCAAGGGCGCGCCCGGCACCCGGGGCTGGTAGGCCCCGTCCGGCCATGGCAATGCGGCGGGGAAGGCAAGGAGGCACCCCCCAATGCGGACCCACAAGATCGCGGCCATTCCGGGCGATGGCATCGGCCAGGAGGTCATTCCCGCCGGCCTCGCCGTGCTGCGGGCCCTGACCGAGCGCGTTGGCGATTTTCGCCTGGACGTGACCGAGTTTCCCTGGGGCAGCGACTACTACCGCGCCAACGGGCGCATGATGCCCGAGGACGGGCTGAACCAGCTCAAGCGCTTCGACGCCATCTATTTCGGCGCGGTGGGCGACCCGCATCTGCCCGATGACCTGACGCTGTGGGGCCTGCGCCTGGCCATCTGCCAGGGTTTCGACCAGTTCGCGAACATCCGCCCCACCCGTGTGCTGCCCGGCCTAGAAAGCCCGCTGCGGGGCCTCGCGCCCGGCGCGATCGACTGGGTGATCGTGCGCGAGAACAGCGAGGGCGAATATGCCGGCCATGGCGGCCGCGCCCATCGCGGCCACGCCATCGAGGTGGCGACCGAGACCTCCATCTTCACCCGTGCCGGCGTGGAACGCATCATGCGCGCCGCCTTCGCCATCGCCGCCTCACGCCCGCGCAAGCTGCTGACGGTGGTGACCAAGTCCAACGCGCAGCGCCACGGCATGGTCTTCTGGGACGAGGTGGCGGCCAAGGTGGCCGAGGACTTCCCCGAGGTCCGCTGGGAGAAGGAGCTGGTGGACGCCATGGCGGCCCGCATGGTCCGCAAGCCCGCTGGCATTGATACCGTCGTGGCCACCAACCTCCACGCCGACATCCTGAGCGACCTGGCGGGCGCGCTGGCCGGTTCGCTGGGCGTGGCCCCCACGGCCAACCTGGACCCGACGCGGCAATACCCTTCGATGTTCGAGCCCATCCATGGCTCGGCCTTCGACATCATGGGGCAGGGGGTGGCCAACCCCATCGCCACCTTCTGGACCGCCTGCATGATGCTGGAGCACCTGGGCGAGGGCGCCGGCGCCCGCCGCCTGATGCGCGCCATCGAGGCCGCGACGGCCCAGGGCGTGCTGACGGCCGATCTCGGCGGCACGGCGCGGATGGATGACGTGACCCAAGCCGTCATCGCCGCCATCCGGGGCGACAACGCGCCGGATTGAAGCCTGGCCCCTTCGGGCGCATCTGGGGCGGGAGAGCAGAGGAGAAACGCCATGCCCGCCCCCCAGCCCGAAGCCGACCTGGCCCTCGGCGCCGCCACCAGCCTGGACCAGGCCACCCGCGACCGCATCGAGGCCGCGGCCTTCCGCAAGCTGGTCGCCCATCTGCGCGACCGGACGGATGTGCAGAACATCGACATGATGAACCTGACGGGGTTCTGCCGGAACTGCCTCAGCCGCTGGTACCAGGAAGCCGCCGGCGAGGTCGGGCTGCCGCTGGAAACCCCCGCCGCGCGCGAAATCGTCTACGGCATGGACTACAAGGCCTGGCAGGCCGCCCACCAGAAGGAGGCCAGCCCCACCCAACAGGCCGCCTTCAAGGACGCCATGGCCAAGCACGGCTGACGGCTTCCGTGAGGGGGGATTTGGGGCTAGACCCAGCCCCCCTGAACGGCCCAAGGAGGCGCCCATGTCCGACACGCCCGACACCGCCGCCGAGAGCCGCGCCCGCCAGGCCAAGGCCGCCGAATCCGAGGTGGGTGGCATCGCGCCCGAGCGGCTGCGCTCCATCATTGACCGGATCGAGCGGCTGGAGGAGGAGCGCAAGGCGCTCGCCTCCGACATCAAGGACATCTACGCCGAGGCGAAGAGCGCGGGCTTCGAGCCCAAGGTGATCCGCCAGCTCATCATGCTGCGCCGCAAGGAGCCGGCCGAGGTGGAGGAGCAGGAGACCCTGCTCGACCTCTACAAGCGCGCGCTGGGGATGTAGCGGCGCCTCAGCCGCGTTCCTGCCGGTAGCGCAGCAGCGCCCGGCCGAGGGCATTGGTGACCTCGGCACGGGTATAGGGCTTGGACAGCCAGCCCAGCGGCGCCGCCGCCACCTCCGCCCGGTGGCGGGTGGTGGGGTCCGAATGGGCCGTGGCGAAGACGCAGGGAATGCCGAAGCGGTCGCGGATTTCGGCCGCGGCATCAATGCCGTCCCGGCGGCCCACCAGGCGGATGTCCATCAGGACGATGTCGGGCGATTGCGATTCGGCCAGCGACACGGCCGCCTCCGCCGTCGCGGCGATGCCGATGACGGTGAAGCCGGCGGCCGTCAGGCTGTCCTCGGCATCCATGGCGACGAAGAATTCATCCTCGACAATCAGCACACGCCCGCGCGGAAGCTCGAGGCCGCCCTGGCGGTCATCGGCCGCGCGCACCAGGCGCCCGGGCCGTTCGGCATCGCCCCGCGCCATGACGGTTTCGCCGCGATCCTTCACCTGCGACATGTCCGTCGCACTCCTTTCATTCCTTCGGCGGGTCAGCCGGCGCCGGAAAGCGCAGGACCACGCAGGTCCCTCCCACCGCGCCAGGCCCCACCGACAGCTCACCATTCAGCTGCCGGGCCAGCCCGAGCACCAGTTTCAACCCGGTAGCGCCCGTGCGGGTTGCCGCATCAAGGGTGAAGCCGGGTCCATCATCCTCGACGCGCAGTTCCGCCATCTCCTCGGGCAGCCGCCGAAGGGAGATACGGATGCAGTCGGTCGAGGTTCCATCAGGGCAGCCATGCTTCACGGCATTGACCAGCAATTCGTGCAGCACCAGGCCGAGCGGCACGGCGGCGTCGTTGGAAATCTCCACCGGGTCGGCCAGGAGGCTGACGCCGTGTGGCACGCCCAGGCTGGCCAGCACCCCGCCGGCGACGGGCTGGAGGAAGGTCTCGCCCGGGACCCCACGCAGGTTGTCGCCCAAATAGAGCATCTGGTGCACCGTGCCGACCGCGGCGAGGCGGCGCGAGGCCTCGGCCAGGACCGCCTGGGGGTCCGTGGCCCAGGCCGCGGCCCGGCGGCTCATGCCCAGCATGCCCACCAGCATCTGGATGTTGTTCTTCACCCGGTGGTGCAGCTCGTTCAGCAGCACGTCGCGGTCGCGCACCGCGGCCTCGAGGGCGAGCTGGGCGCGGCGGCGGCGGCTGATCTCGACGTTCAGCTCGTCGAGCTTGCGGCCCAGCAGGGGGAAGCGGTCATCCTCCCGGTCCACGAGGCGCAGCAGCAGCCTGGCCCGGGTTTCGCCGCCCGCGGGGGTCATCACCGCGCCGAAGCCCCGGAAGCGCGTGACGCGCCCATCGGCGCCGCGCAGCTGCAGCGCGCCCGGAAGGGCGGTGCGGCTGCCCGAGCAGCGCCGCAGCCATAGCCGCAGCCGATCGGCCGCCTGCTCGTCGGGGCCCAGCGCGGCGAGGTCGGCACCCGTCTCCACACCCGCGCCGAATCGCGCCCGCGCCGCCCGGTTCGCGAAACCGATCCGCGCATCGGTGCCCAGGACGAGCGCGGGTTCGGGAAGGGTCTGGAGCACCTGGGCCGCGCCTTCAGCCAACGTCATCTCGACGAAAGTACTCCCGGGCCCCTGGCGTTGCAGCCTCGTCGGGGCGGAGCAGCACGACCACCCGGCAGGCGGGGTCCCCGGCCGCGATGGTCCGCTCCAGCCGAATGGCCGCATAGCCCTGGCTTTCGGCCGCGATGGCGCCGAAGACGTTCGAGGTCATCATGCACAGCGAAGGCCGCCCTTGGACGAATTGGCCAAAGGGGCAGGCGGTGTTGCCGAAGACGATCTGGTTCTCATCCTCCTCGAGGATCGAAAAGTCGCCCTGGATGCGCCGCTTGAGGTCCACCAGCACCTCGCCCAGCTGACGGCGGTCGAGGCGATCCACCGCCAGGGCGCGGCGATACTCGTGATGGATGTGCTCGCCCATGGCGGCGCCGACCAGGCTGATATAGCCCGAGGCCTCCTCCAGCCCGACGACATCCTCGAGGGCGCCCGAAAGCTCCCGCAGCAGGCGGCGAAGAAACACGTCCCGCTCCAGCGGCACGGCGAGCCCCGCGACACTCTCCCCCGGGGGTGAGACGGGAGAGTGATGGTCGGACATGTCCACATCCCCCATCGAGAGAGGCCAAAGGTACGGGAATCGCACCGATGCGTGCCGTGCCGCGGAACAGGTCAATGTCCCGTGGAACAAATAAGTTTGCACGGACCAATTATGGCGGCCGGAAAGCATCCGGGTCAAGGAAGTATCCAGAGCTTTCCATGGTGGATAGCTTTGGAATTTCGACCATCCGCCTCTGCCGCTCAACGCCCGGATGATTTCACCGGGCGGGCTGGCGGCTTGCCTGTCAGCGCGGCCCGCGCGTCCGATTGAGCGCCAGTTCCTCCGGCGTCAGCAGGAAGCCCACCATGATGCGGTGATCCTGGATGCGACGCTCGGCGCGCAGGGGGAAGACCAGCTCGACCCGGGGAGATGTCACGGTCGTGACGGTGGTGTTGGGGGCGAAGGTCACGCGCTGGACGAAGGTCTGGCGGTTCAGGATGGTCTCCGTCCCGTCCTCGACGATGGCGATGAACCATGGCAGTTCCGCGCCGCGCTCCGTGCCCGCGGGGCCGCGTTCCACCTGGAAGCGGGCGGCGAGCGAGACGGCCACCCCCTGGCCGCGCCGCGCGCCGCGGCAGGCGCCGTCCAGCGCCTGGATGCGGGCGTCGAGCACCAGCGTGGAAAGGTCCGGCGGCGTGCCGGGGCGGTGGCGCGACAAATCCGCCACGTCCGAGGGCAGGCTCAGCGTCGGGCAGGCGATCAACAGGTTTTCCACACGGGATTGCGAGCATCCGGCCAGCCCCAGCGCGGCCAGAAGAACCATCCCCACACCCCAGAACTTGCCCCGCATCGCCACTCCCTCTCTCCCGCGCGCAACCCGGCGCCCCGCATGACTTGTCGCGGCGCCGCGGCGGCGCCATGTGTCCGGCGCCTCACGTCTGGCACCGATCGCGCCGAAGCGGTAGTCTCGGATGCTCGAACACGCGCTGGGAATACAACCATCCATGGACCAAAAGCCCACCCTGAAGGTTCTGCTCGCCGGTCCGCGCGGCTTCTGCGCCGGGGTGGATCGCGCCATCAAGATCGTGGAGGAGGCGCTGAAACGCTACGGCGCGCCGGTCTATGTGCGGCACGAGATCGTCCACAACCGCTTCGTGGTGCAGTCGCTGGAGGCGCAGGGCGCGGTCTTCGTGGAGGAACTCGACGAAATCCCCGATGATGGCCAGCCCGTGGTGTTCAGCGCCCATGGCGTGCCCAAGTCCATCCCGGCCGAGGCCGAGCGCCGGCAGATGTTCTTCCTGGACGCCACCTGCCCGCTGGTCAGCAAGGTGCACCGGGAGGCCGAGCACCATTTCACCCGCAACCGCCACATCTTCCTGATCGGCCATGCGGGCCATCCGGAGGTGATCGGCACCATGGGCCAGCTGCCGCCCGGCGCCATCACCCTGGTCGAGGACGAGGCCCAGGCCCGCAGCGTGGAGCCCCCGGTGGGCCACGACCTCTCCTTCATCACGCAGACCACGCTCTCGGTGGATGACACGGCCGAGATCGTGGACATCCTGCGCGAGCGCTTCCCGCAGATCTCCGCCCCCGCTAAGGAGGACATCTGCTACGCCACGACCAACCGCCAGGCCGCCGTGAAGGAGATCGCGCCGCGCGTCGAGATGATGATCGTGGTGGGCGCGCCCAATTCCTCCAACTCGCTGCGCCTAGTCGAGGTGGCCAGCCGCTCGGGCTGCAAGGCCGCGGTGATGGTGCAGCGCGGCCGGGAATTGGACCTCGATCAGGTCGCGGCCTTCGCCAGCGTGGGCATCACCGCCGGCGCCAGCGCGCCCGAATTGCTGGTGGAGGAGGTCCTGGCCAAGCTGCGCGAGCGCTACAGCCTCGACATCGAGGAAGTGGTGGTGGCCGAGGAGAAGATCATCTTCAAGCTGCCCGCCGCCCTCGCCACCGCCCCCGCCGCCTGACGCCCATCCCGTTCAGTGGCGGTCTACACCGAGGTCACGGATGAGGCGCTGCGCGCCTTCCTGGCCGAATATGGCATCGGCGACCTCCTGGCCTATCGCGGCATCGCGGAGGGCGTCGAGAATTCCAACTACGCGCTGAAGACGACGCAAGGCGACTACATCCTGACCCTGTATGAGAAGCGGGTGGACCCGGCGGAACTGCCCTGGTTCCTCGGCCTCATGCGGCATCTGGCGGCGGGCGGCATCTCCTGCCCCGAGCCGGTGCCGGGGCGGGATGGCGCGGCGCTGCGGCAGCTGGCCGGCCGGCCGGCGGCCATCTGCACCTTCCTGCCCGGCTTTTGGCCGCGCCGGGTGCGGCCCTCGCATTGCGCGCCGCTGGGCGATGCGCTGGCCGGGCTGCACGCCGCCGGCATGGGCTTCCCGGCCACGCGGAAGAACGGGCTGGGCGCCGATTCCTGGGCGCCGCTGCTGGACCGCTGCCGTGCGGATGGGGAGCCTGCGCTGATCGGGGAGCTGGACGCGGCGCTCGCCGCCATCCTCGCCGAATGGCCCACCCCCGGCGCCCTGCCCATCGGCCACATCCATGCTGACCTGTTCCCGGACAATGTCTTCTTCCTGGAGGATGCGGGGCGGCGGCCGCGCATCTCGGGGCTGATCGACTTCTACTTCGCCTGCACGGACATGCTGGCCTATGACATCGCCATCGTGCTGAACGCCTGGTGCTTCGAGAGCGACTACCAGTTCAATGTCACCAAGGCGCGGGCCATCCTTTCCGCCTATGGCGCGCGGCGGCCGCTGACACCGGCCGAATGGGCGGCGCTTCCGGTCCTGTGCCGGGGGGCGGCGATGCGCTTCCTGCTGACCCGCCTCTATGACTGGGTGAACACACCCCCGGGTGCGATGGTCACGCGCAAGGACCCGCTGGAATACCTGCACCGCCTGCGCTTCTTCGCCCATGCGCGCGACGCCGCCGCGATCGGGGGCTGAGATGTTGGAGACGCCGGAGAACACGCCAGGCGGCGTGGTCGAGATCTGGACCGATGGCGGCTGCAAGCCCAATCCGGGCCCTGGCGGCTGGGCGGCCATCCTGCGCTTCGGCGCGGCCGAGCGCGAATTGACGGGCGCCGAGCCGGCCACCACCAACAACCGGATGGAACTTTCGGCCGCCATCGCCGCGCTGGAAGCGCTGAAACGCCCTTGCCGCGTGGTGCTGCACACCGACAGCGAATATGTCCGTAACGGCATGGAGCGCTGGATCAAGGGCTGGGTGCGCAACAACTGGCGCAACGCGGCGCGCGAACCCGTGAAGAATTACGAGCTGTGGCAGCGCCTGCTGGCCGCCGCCAAGCCGCATCAGGTCGAGTGGAAATGGGTGCGCGGCCATGCCGGCGACGTCATGAACGAGCGCGCCGATGTGCTGGCGACCCAGGCGCGGGAAAGCCTGGGCCGGTAGCGCGCGATCGGCTTCGGTGGTCTTCACCGAAGCCGTGAATCAGCGCCCGGCCATTGCCCGTCTTAGCGCTCCGGCTGCAGGCTACGCGGCCCCACTCGCAGCACCGGCGTCGCGCAGACCTCCAGCCCCGCCATCTCGATGGCGCTGCCATCCACGAAGACGACGCGAACCGCCTGCGGCTCGGCCCCCGTCGGCGTCTGGAAGGTGCCGCCGGGGGGCAGGATGTTCGGCGCCAGCCGGTCACGCCCCCAGCCGGCCGGGCCGGTGCCGCTGACATAGAGCTGTTCGATGGCCTGGCCCGCGCCATTGCTCACGCGCAGCACGGCGTCGCAGCGGCCCATGGGCGTGCCGCCGCCGGCCGCCACGCAGCCGGCCAAAAGAAAGAGGGGAAGAACGCGCCACATGGTCAGCTCCAATTCGGGTCAATGGCGGGGATGGCGCCGCCGCCGGTGATGGCCTCGCCGGCCGCCAACAGCACATCCTCGCGGTAGCGGGGCCCGGCGAGCTGCACGCCCACCGGCCGGTCGCCCACCATCCCGGTGGTGATGGCGAGCGCCGGCACACCGATGAAGGGCAGGCCCACCTGGGTCAACTGCGCTTCCAGCAGTTCCCGGAAGCGGTCGAAGCCGTTGGTGTCCTCCTCGTTGTCGAAGGGCAGTTCACCACAGACCGGCAGCAGCACCACCGGGTAGCGGGTGAAGAATTGCATCCATTGCCGCACGAAGCCGGCGCGCGCCGTCAGCGCGTCCTGCAATTCCGCGAGGTCGGCGGGCGGCGGGGTGAGCTTGGCCAAATGCTGGTAGACGGCGAGCGAGGCGGGCTCGTTCTCCTGCTCCACCGCGGCCATCACGCCGCGGTGCAGCAGCTCCATCCAGAGCATGCCCTGCAGGCGCGCGGGCTCGCGCAGGGGGGGCAGGGCGTCCACCTCCTCCACCAACCAGCCGCCGTCCTTCAGGCGGGAAGCGGCCTCACGCAGGGCTTTTTCGACGGCAGGGTCCACCTTCATCCCCTCCGGCGCCACGCAGAGCGCGGCGCGGCGCGGCAGCTCGGGGCCTTCATGGGGCACGGGCACATACCAGGGGTCGCGGTGGTCGGGCAGGCTCATCGCGTGCAGACCGAGGCGCACATCCGCCACGCTGCGCGCCAGCGGCCCGCTGACCGACATCAGCTGCGGGCCGATGTCGCGTTCGGGCAGCGAGGGGTTCCAGACGGGAATCCGCCCCAGCGTCGGCCGCAGCCCATGGATGCCGCAGACATAGGCGGGGTAGCGCACGGACCCGCCGATATCCGTCCCATGCCCGATGGCGCCGATGCCCGCCGCCGTGGCCGCGCCGGCCCCGCCCGAGGACCCGCCCGGTGTGATGTGCCGGCCCAGCGGGTTGTAGGTCGCGCCATGGATCAGGTTCGAGCAGAACCAGCGCACCGAGAAGGCGGGCGTATTGGTCCGCCCGATGATGACGGCGCCGGCCTTCTTGAGGTTCGCCACCACCGGGTTGTCCTCGGTGGCGCGGTGGCCGGCCTGGGCGCGCAGCCCATTGGTGGTGGCGAAGCCCGCCTGGTCCACATTCACCTTGATGGTGACGGGCACGCCGGCCAGCAGGCCCGGCGCCTCGCCGCGGGCCAGGGCGGCGTCCACGGCATCGGCGGCGGCCAGGGCCTGTTCGGGCATGGTCTGGACGACGGCGTTGAGGCGGGGGTTCACGGCATCGAGCCGCGCCAGCGCCGATTGCGCCACCTCCCGCGCCGAAACCTTGCGCGCGGCGATGGCCGCCACCGTTTCGCTGGCCGTCCAGCCCCAGATCTCCGTCATCGCCGCCCCCGTGCTCGGTTCTCCCGGCATCATCGCCGGGAGGGGGCGGGCGTCAATCAGCCGGTGCCGAAGCCCGAGCCCGGCTTGCGGTATTCCGGCCGCGGCGGGCTGAAGATGTCCAGCACGCGGCACCCCTCCGGCCCCGCGCGCATGGTATGCGGCACGCCGCCGGGCGTGCGCCAGAAATCGCCCTTCTTCACCTCGATGGCCTCATCGCCCTGGAATCGGATCGCGCTGCCTTCCAGCAGCACGCCCCATTGCTCCTCCGGGTGGTGGTGCATGACGCCCTCGGCGTTGGGCGCGATCTCCACCACCGAGAGCATGGCCTGCTCGCCCGCGAAGATGCGGGTGGTGACGCCCGGCGCGAGTTCGCGGAACAGCCCCGCCGCCGTGTCGTCCAGGCGGTGAAATTCCTCGCGCTGGCTCATCCCGGCAGTTCCAGCACGTTCTTGCTCAGGATGTTCCGCTGGATCTCGTTGGTGCCGCCATAGATCGTGGTGGGCCGCGCCTGGATGTAGAGCGCACCGGGGTTGAGGTTCCGGTTGCCCTCCATGGGGCCGAACAGCCCGGCATTCTCGCCCGCGACTTCCAGCGCCGTCTCGGTGATGCGCTGGAACAGCTCCGACTGCACGATCTTGAGCTGGGAGACGTCGGCGCCCAGCGGGCGGCCCTGCTTCAGCACCTCCACATAGCGGGCGTAGAGGGCCTTGAGGTCCTCCAGATCCGTGCGGTGGCGGCCGTAGCGGTCGGCGAAGAGGGGGTCTTCCGCCAGGCCCATCCGCTCCGCCAGTTGCCGCAGCCGGGTCAGCGCATAGGCGGATTGGCGGGGCGAGCCCAGGTAGATGCGCTCGAAGCTCAGCAACGCCTTGGCCATGTCCCAGCCCTTGTTGAGCTGGCCGACCAGATTCTCCTTCGGCACCTTCACATTGTCGAAGAAGACCTCGCAGAACTCGTCATGCATCTCGAGGTTGATGATGGGCCGCACGGTGATGCCGGGCGTGTTCATGTCCACCAGCAGGAAGGAAATGCCCTCCTGCTTCTTCGCCGCCTTGTCGGTGCGGACCAGCAGGAAGATCCAGTTCGCGTCCTGCGCCAGCGTCGTCCAGGTCTTCTGGCCGTTCACGACATAATGGTCGCCCATGTCCACCGCCTCGGTGCGGAGGCTGGCGAGGTCCGAGCCGCTGTTGGGCTCGGAATAGCCCTGGCACCAGATATGCTCGCCATTCAGGATCTTGGGCAGGAAGTGCTGCTTCTGCGCCTCGGTCCCGTAGCGGATCACGAGCGGGCCCAGCATGATGATACCGTGGTCGTTGCAGCGGGCGCAGCCCCAGCGCTCCAGCTCCTCGGTGAAGATGATCTGCTTCGCGGGCGACAGGCCAAGCCCGCCATATTCCCGCGGCCAGCCGGGGCAGAGCCAGCCCTTCTCGGCCAGCCTGAAATACCAGACCTTGTTCTCCTCCCAGTGGAGGCGCTTCTCGGGGTTCCGCAGCTCGGCCGGATAATTGGCCTCGATCCAGGACCGGATGTGCAGGCGGAAGGCCTCGTCCGGCAGGGCGTTCAGATCATCCGGCTCACGCGGCGTGATGGCATTCATGGGGCTTCTCCCGGGAGATGATGGGGGCGGTGCGGGTGGTCTTGCGGGAGGGCGCTGCCCTCCCGGACCCACCCGCCAGGGGCCAGTGGGCCCCTGGACCCGTTCACTTGGATTGGGTTTGGAGGGAGGGGCATGGCCCGCCCTGGATCAAGGTCGTGACGGTGACGCCCCTCCCTCCAAACCCAACAGGGGAAAGAGGGGTCCGGGGACCCAAAGTCCCCGGCGGAAGGGGCCCGGGGAAGGCAGAGCCTTCCCCGCACACCGCCCGCGCCACCCTCATCGCCCCTGGAAGCTGGGCTTGCGCTTGCCCAGGAAGGCGGCGCGGCCTTCGCGGAAATCGGCCGTGGTGAAGAGGGTGGCCTGGAAGTCGGATTCACGGGCGAGTGCGGTTTCGAGCTGGTCCGCGAACCACTGCTTGGTGAAGGCGATGGGCAGGGGGGCTTCCTGCGCCAGCGTCTGGGCCCGCTCCAGGGCCACTTCCAGGGCCCTGCCCTTGGGCACCACATGGTCCACGAGGCCGATGGCCTTCGCCTCGGTGCCGAGATACTGCGTGTGGAACAGCAGCATGTCGCGCGCGCGGCCCACGCCGATGCGGGCGGGCAGGGTGGCGGGCATGCCCATGTCCGACATCAGGCCGATCTTGTGGAAGCCGGCCATGAAGCGCGCATCCTCGGCGGCCACGATGTGGTCGCAGAGCAAAGCGAGCGAGAGACCCGCGCCCACCGCCCAGCCTTCGACGGCTGCCACGATGGGCAGGTTGCCGCGCGCCAGCAGCCGCACCAGGCGGTGGGTGCGGCGCATCCGCTCCCGCCCGTCATAGGCGCTTTCGATGTCCATGCCCGAGATGTCGCCCCCGGCCGAGAACACGCCTTCGCTGCCCGTCAGGACCAGGGCGCGCGTCTGCCCATCGGCCGAGGCGCGTTCGAGGGCCTGTTCGAGTTCCACGCGCAGCGGCACCGCCAGGGCGTTGCGGCGCGCGGGGTAGTCCAGCGTCAGCACCACCACCGCGCCATGGCGCTCGTCGGTGATGCGCATGCGGGTCTTGGGGTCCATGCCGTCCATTGTTTCCTCCCGCGCGGCGCTCAGGCCGCTTCGTCCTCGGTCTCGGGTGCCAGCTCCATGAAGCGGCGGCGGTGCAGGTTCGCGCCGCCATAGGCCGGCGCCAGCACCATGGTCCGCCGCAGATGCAGCCCCACATCGTACTGGTCGGTGTAGCCGATGCCGCCATGTAGCTGGACGCAGGCCTGCTGCACCGCCATGCCGGCCTCGCTCGCGCGGGCCTTGGCGCGGCTGACGAGCGCGCGGGCGGCGTCACCGGTCAGGCCGTCATCCAGTGCGGCGGCCGCCTGCTCGACGGCGGCGCGGGTCAGCGCCACCTGGATCTTGGCGTCGGCGGCCTTGTGCTGCAGCGCCTGGAAGGTGCCGATGATCTTGCCGAACTGCTGGCGGGTGCGGAGGTAGTCCAGCGTCATGGTGAACGCCGCCTCCATGCCGCCGAGCAGCGAGGCCGCGGTCAGCAGCGCCGCGCGGTCCAGCCCCTCGGCAAGCGCCACGCCCACATCATCGGCGATGTGTGTGCCCGGCCCGTGCCCCGTGAAGGGCAGGGGGCGGACGGTGCCATAGTGGCCGCCATCCTGGGTCTGTTCGGTCGTGATCTCGACCTGGTCGCGCGTCAGGAGGTGCAGCGCCACGCGCCCGCCCTCGGCCACGGGCCAGAGAATGTGCGTGGCCCCCGCCGCCATGGGCACGAAGCGCCGCGAGCCGTCCGCCGAGGTGGCGGGCGAGAGCGTGTGCGCGCGGTCCTGCCAGGCGGTCAGCACCACCGCCTCGCCGACCAGGAGTTGTGGCAGGACGGTGGATTCCCCCGCGGCCGCCAGCAGATGGGCCGAGAGCATCAGCGCCACGACGGGTTCCGGGGCCGAGGCGCGGCCCACTTCCTCGGCCAGCGCCACGCCTTCGCCGAGGCCGAGCCCCGTGCCGCCGGCTTCCTCGGGGACGGAGAGGCCGATCCAGCCCGCCTCGCCCATGGCGCGCAGCAGGGCAGGGTCGAAGCCCGGCTCCTGGAAGCGCAGGGCGCGCACGCGCGCCATGTCGGCGCCGAGCAGCCCGCGCGCGCTGTCGCGGATCATCTCGATGCTTTCGGCGCGGTCGCCCTCGAAGGGCGCCACGCCGGCGGCGAGTGCGGCGCTCACGAACGGGTGTGCAGCTTGGCCGCACTCTTCGCCTGGAGTTCCTCGAGGCTGATCCCGGGCGCGATGTCCCGCACCACGAAGCCAAGCCCCGGCTCGATGTCGAGCACCGCCAGGTTCGTATAGACCCTCCGCACATTGCCGGGCGCGGTCAGCGGATAACCGCAGCGCTCCACGATCTTGGGGCGGCCATCCTTGGTGGTGTGCTCCATCACCACCCAGAGCTGCTTGGCGCCCACGCCGAGGTCCATCGCCCCGCCCACGGCGGGTGCGGTGTCGTTCTCGGAGGTGGCCCAGTTGGCGAGGTCGCCATTTTCCGCCACCTCGAAGCCGCCCAGCACGCAAAGGTCAATATGCCCGCCGCGGATCATGGCGAAGCTGTCGGCGTGGTGGCAGAAGCTGCCGCCCGGCCGCAGCGTGATCATCTGCTTGCCGGCATTGATCAGCCAGGGGTCCTCCTTGCCCTTCTCGGGCGCCGGACCCATGCCCAGCACGCCATTCTCGGACTGGAAGATGACCTCGCGCTCCAGCGGCACATGGTCGGCGATCAGCGTGGGAATGCCGATGCCGAGATTGACGACCCAGCCTTCGGGAATGTCGGCGGCGGCCTTGGCGGCCATCTGGGCGCGGGAAAAGGGCTGCATGGCGTTTCTCCTCGTTGGGGAGGTTAAGACATGAATTGGCAGATGGTCACGCCCAGGGCGCGCCGCGATCCACGCGCACCACGCGCTTCACATAGATGCCGGGGGTCGCGATCATCTCGGGGTTCAGTTCGCCCAGTTCGCGGATGTGCTGCACCTGCGCGATGGTGAGGTCGGCGGCCATGGCCATCACCGGGTTAAAGTTCCGGCCCGACTGGTTGTAGGTGATGTTGCCCCAGCGGTCGGCCTCCCAGCCCTCGATGAGGGCCACGTCGGCCTTCAGCGCGTGCTCCATCACGTATTTGCGGCCATTGAACTCGCGCTCCTCCTTGCCCTTGGCCAGCAGCGTGCCGGTGGAGGTGGCGGTGTAGAAGGCCGGGATGCCCGCACCCGCGGCGCGCATGCGCTCGGCCATGGTGCCCTGGGGGACGATCTCCAGCTCGATCTTGCCCTCGCGGTACAGCTCCTCGAAGACGACGCTGCCGGCGCTGCGCGGGAAGGAGCAGATGATCTTCCGCACCCGGCCCAGCTCCATGAGCCGCGCCAGGCCCACATGCCCCGTGCCCGCATTGTTGGCGACGCAGGTGAGGTCGGTGGCGCCCTGTTCGATCAGCCCCTCGATGAGTTCATCGGGCTGGCCCACGCTGCCGAAGCCGCCGATCAGGACGGTGCTGCCATCCTTCACGCCCGCCAGCGCTTCCGCCACCGAATTCACGATCTTGTTGATCATCCGCTTTCCTGCCCTCAAGCCCCGGGCGCGAGGCACGCCGCAGCCCGGTGGGCGGCGCACCGCGCGCCGCCGCTACTCTGTCGGCGCGGATTGTGCGGGCAGGGGCCGCGTTCTCCAAGGGGGCGCGGCGGAATTTCAGCCTTTCGCGGTTGGTAGCAGCGCCGTGACCTCGGGCGTCGTCACCGCGCCCCGCATGAAGGCGAAGCGGCCGGCGCGGAGTTCGCGCGCCGCCCCCACCAGCGCCCCCATGGCGTGGCGGTAGAGCGCGCCGCCGAGCGAGACGCGCCGCACGCCCGCCGCCGCCAGTTCCTCCAGCGGCACGGGGCCGGAGCGCGGCCCGAACACCACGTTCACCGGGCGCGGCGCCACGGCGCGGACCACGGCGCGGATGCTGTCCATGTCGGGAAGGCCGGGGGCATAGAGCACATCCGCCCCCACCTCGGCGAAGGCGACCAGGCGGCGGATGGTGTCGTCCAGGTCGGGCCGCCCGTGCAGGAAATTGTCGCAGCGCGCGGTCAGCACGATGCGCCCGCGCGCGGCCTTCGCCGCGGCGGCGATGCGCGCCACCGCGTGGTCGAAATCATGGATCGGGCGGGCGGGGTCGGCGGTGATATCCTCGATGCCCAGCCCCGCCAGGCCGGCGGCGATGGCCGCTTCCACCGTCGCCACGACATCCTCGGGCGCGGGGCCGAAGCCATCCTCCAGGTCGCCATTCACCGGCAGGCCGGTCAGGCGCGCGATCAGCGCCGCATTGGCGATGGCGGCCTCACGGCTGATGGCCGCCCGCGCGTCCGGCAGCCCGGCCGCGAAGGCGATGCCGAGAGAGGTGGAAGCGAGTGCGGCAAACCCCTCCCGCGCCAGCAGCACCGCGGATGCGCCATCCCAGGGGTTGGGCATGACGAAGCAGGGGCCCTGGTGCAGGGCGTGGAAGGCCTCATAGGCGGCGGACATGGCGGCGTCTCCTCGGCGCGGGCGACAAGCCTGCACCGGAAGGGCGCGGGAACGCTTCGGCGTTGTGCGAAACCCAGCCATCTTCCCGGGCGGGACCGGCCATGGTCGCTGCGACCTACTCCGCCTCGGCGTAGGGGTTCTCGGTTCCGCGCAGTTGCAGCCGGATGGGCACGCCCGGCATGTCGAATTCCGCACGGAAGCCGTTCAGCAGGTAGCGCTGGTATTCCAGCGGCAATTGCTCGGCCCGCGTGCCGAAGATGACGATGGTGGGCGGCCGTGCCTTCGGCATGGTGGCGTAGCGGAGCTTGAGGCGCCGCCCATCCACCAGCGGCGGCTGGTGCTTCTCCAACATGTGCTCGAACCAGCGGTTCAGGGCGCCCGTGCCGATGCGGCGGTTCCAGCGTTCATGGGTGCGGCGCACCGCGGGCATCAGCTTGTCCACGCCCGCGCCCGTGGCGGCGGACATGGTCACGACCTCGATGCCGCGCAGCTGGTTCAGCGAGGTCTCCAGCGTGTCCGCCACGCGGCCGCGCGCCGCCGCACGGTCCTCCACCGCATCCCACTTGTTCAGCGCGATGACCACGGCGCGGCCCTCGCGCTCCGCCAGGCGCGCGATGCGGATATCCTGCTCCTCCAGCCCCAGCAGGGCGTCGAGGACCAGCACCACCACCTCCGCCTCGCGCAGCGCGTTGATGGAGGCCGCGACGCTCATCTCCTCCAGCCGGTGGGTGATGCGGGCGCGCTTGCGCATGCCCGCCGTGTCCACCACCCGGATGCGCCCGACCTCATCCTCGAACTCGGAGGCGATGGCGTCGCGCGTCAGGCCTGGCTCCGGCCCCGTGATCATGCGCTCCTCGCCGATCAGCGTGTTCAGCAAAGTGGACTTGCCGGCGTTCGGCCGGCCCAGGATGGCCAGGCGCAGCGGGCGATTGTCATCGTCCTGCGCGGCGTCCTCGGGCGGCGCGGGCAGGTGCTCCGCGATCTCGTCCATGAGGGTGCCGATGCCCTCGCCATGCTCGGCCGAGACGGCGATGGGGTCGCCCAGGCCCAGCTCATAGGCCTCCATGGCGGCGGAGGCGCCGCCGCGCCCCTCGGCCTTGTTGGCCACCAGGATCACGGGGCGGCGGGCGCGGCGCAGCCAGTTGGCGAAGGCGCGGTCGGCCGCCGTGATGCCGGCGCGGACGTCCACCACGAAGATGGCGACGTCGGCCATCTCCAGCGCCGCCTCGCTGCTCGCCCGCATGCGGCCGAACAGCGTCTCGGGCGCCGCTTCCTCCAGCCCCGCCGTGTCCACCAGCATGACGTCGCGGCCGGCGATCATCGTCTCGGCTTCCTTGCGGTCGCGCGTGACGCCGGGCGTGTCGTCCACGATGGCGATGCGCCGCCCGACCAGCCGGTTGAACAGGGAGGACTTCCCGACATTCGGGCGGCCCAGGATCGCGACGACGGGCAGCCCGCCGGCTTCGGCCGTGCTCATCCCACGCCGCGCAGGGCGACGACGCTGCCGCTGTCCACCAGCAGATAGGCGCCTTCCAGCGCCAGCGCCGGCTGGAGGGTGCAGCCCGAGGGCAGGCGGGAGCGCGCGAGGATCTCACCCGAATCCGCGTCCACCTCGATGGCCTGGCCGGTGCTGCTGGTCAGCAGCAGGCGGGCCCCGCCGATCACCGGCGGGCCGTAGAGGATGGGGTCGCGCCGCCGGTCGGGGTCGCCGAAGGCGGGGAGGGAGGTGATCCAGCGGATGCGCCCATCCTCGCGCCCCATGCAGAGCAGCTCGGCCTCGCGGGAGAGCAGCCACACCCAGTCGCCGGCCGCCGCCACCGTCACCGGGCCGCCCACGTCGCGCTCCCACACGCGCCTTCCGGAGCGCAGGTCGAGCGAGGCGCTGGTGCCGCCCACGCTGGTGACGTGCACCCGCCCGCGGTCAATGACGGGCATGGCCGTGATGGCGCTGATGTCGGAAAGCGAGGGGGCGCCGGAACGCGCCATGCCCAGGCTCTCGGTCCAGACGGTGCGGCCATCGGCCACGCGCAGCGCCACGATCTCGCCCGAGGCCAGGCCCACCACCGCGAGGTCTCCCTCGATGGCGGGGCTGGGCTGACCCAGCATCAGGGCCTGCACGGGGATGCCGCGGAAGGACCAGGCCCGGCTGCCATCCTCGGTCGAGAAGGCGAGCACGTGGTTTTCCACATTGGGCACCAGGATGCGCCCGCCCGCCACCGCGATGCCGCCGCGCGCGGCGGAGGGCATGGGCGCGCGCCAGCGGATGGCGCCCGTGGCGGGGTCCAGCGCCATGACCTCCGCGAGGCCGGTCACGACGTAGAGGCTGCCTTCGTGCAGCGCCATGGCGCCACCCAGCGCGCCGCCGCGCGAATCCTCGGGGCGTGTGTCGCGCTGCCAGCGGCGGCTGCCGCGCGCGATGTCCAGCGCGGAGACACGCCCCATGGCGTCCATGGCATAGACCGTCTCGCCCTCGACCAGGGGCGGCGCGGTCATGCGCTGGCGATAGCCGGTGCCGGTGCCGATGGAGCTGCGCCAGACCTCGCCCAGCGGGCGGGCCAGGGCGAGGTGCCCCGGCGCGTGGTTGGCGGTGCCGCCGGGCGTGGCCCAGGCGGTGTTGACCACCGGCGGGGGCAGGGCGAAGGGCCGGGCCTGGGCCGAGGCATCCACCCCCAGCGTGCGCTGGGCCGAGAGCACGGGCGCGCGGGTGCCGGGCAGCGGCTCCTTGCGGGTGCCGAGCAGCCGGTCGGTCGCGTCGGTGATGGTGTCGCAGCCGGCGACCAGCGCGGCGGCGCCCATCAGGGCGGCGCGGCGGCCCCAAACGCGGCCACCCTGGGGGGCGGCATTCACGGGCTTGTCCATCAGCTTCCCATTCCTTGCATCAGGCGGTTCGCGCGTTCCCGGATCCCGGGCGGCGTCGCCGCATCGGCCAGCAGGGCCTGAAGATGTCCCCGCGCCTCGGCATTACGGCCGGCGCGGAGGGCAACCAGCGCCAGCACCTCCCGCGCGGAGGCACGCCAGGGCGCGGCATCGCCCGCCAGCGGGGTGAGGCGGGCCGTGATCTCGCCCGCATCCGCCACGTCCACCGCGTGCAGGCCCCACAGCACGGTGGCGAGGTCACGGTAGAGGCTGTCCACCCCGCCATCGCCCGCCAGGGCGTTGTAGGCGGCCAGGGCCTCGCCCTGCTGGCCCGTCTCGGCCAGCAGGGCGGCGGCGCGCAGCCGGGCCAGGGTGCGATAGCCGGGGGGGGCCTCCGCGGCGATGGCATTGAAGCGTTCGGCGGCGGCGCGCATGTCCGCGCCCTCGGCCGCGGCCTGCTGCGCCACGGTCAGGAATTGCGCGGCGGCCTGGCCGGCCTGGCGGTTCTCATACCAGCGCCAGCCCTGCCAGCCGGCCACGCCCGCCAGCACCAGCAGCAGCGCCCCGGCCAGCAGGCTGCCATAGCGCATGGCCAGCCGCTTGGCGCGTTCGGCGCGCAGTTCCTCATCAACTTCGTCAACAAGATCGGGCAAGGCTCTGGGCTTTTCCGGATGTGGGCCGCGTGGGAGGAGGGGGTATAGCTTGCGCTTCGCCTTGCGTTAAGGCTGGCCGTGCTGGAAGGGGGCATGCCCTCCTTTCCCCGGCCTTTCCTCCCCCTGCTGCTGGCCCTGGCGCTGCCCGCCTGCGACGGCCCCTCCCTGGTCGGGCTGGGGGCCGCGACCGTCGTCTCCCTGCCTCTGACCGGCCGCGCGCCGCCGGATTTGCTGGTGAGCGCCGTCACCGGCCGGGACTGCTCCATCGTCCGGCTCGACCGCGGCATGAGCTATTGCGCCGCCCCCGAACCCGCGCCCGGCAACGCCCCCTATTGCACGCGCAGCCTGGGCCAGACGGATTGCTGGGTGACCCGTCCGCCCATGCTGGGCCCGCCGCTCTCCACCGGCCCGCGCGGCGTGGTGGATGGCCCGACCGGGCTGACCCCGGCCCAGGAGGCGGACCGAACTTCGCGCTGGCCCGGCCTGTTTTGATGCGTGCTTGACGCGACATCTTGCTGGTGAGAAATTTTCTCACATGCAAGAAGCCGCTTTGCTGGATGACCCGCTTGAACGCCGCATCGCCGCGCGCCTGGCCGCGCTGCGCGCCGAATCCGGCCTGTCGCTGGAGGAACTGGCCCAGCGCAGCGGCATTTCCCGCGCCACCCTCTCCCGCCTCGAACGTGGCCAAACCAGCCCCACCGCCGCCATGCTGGGCCGGCTTTGCGCCGTGCATGGCTGGACCCTGTCGCGCCTGATGGCCGAGGCCGAGGGCGCCGCCCCCGCCCTGGTGCGCCTCGCCGACCAGCCCCGCTGGACCGACCCGGAGACGGGCTTCCGCCGCCGCGCCGCCTCGCCCCCCGGGGCGGGGCTGCGGATGGAGATGGTGCTGGGCGAATTGCCTGCGGGGGCGGTCATCGCCTATCCGGCCCCGCCTGTGCCGCGGATGGAACAGCACCTGCTCCTCACCACCGGCGCGCTGCGCTTCGAGCATGAGGCACAGGGCTGGGACCTGGCACCGGGGGATTGCCTGCGCCTCATCCTCACCGGACCCACCCGGCTGGCGGCGGGGCGCGATGGGGCCGCCTACATGATCGTGATCGCGGCGCCATGACCATCGAGGAACTGGACGCCCCCGCCGCCGAGGCCGCGCTGCCGGCCCTGTCCGACATCCTGCATGGCTGCGTCCATGGCGGGGCCAGCGTGGGGTTCATCCTGCCCTTCGCCCCGGAGGATGCCGCCCATTGGTGGCGCGCCAAGGTGCTGCCCGCCGTGGCGGCGGGCGAACGCCGGCTGTTGGTGGCAAGCCGCGCGGGGCGCATCCTGGGCACCGCCCAGCTCGACCTCGGCACTCCGCCCAACCAGCGCCACCGCGCCGAGGTCTGCAAGGTGCTGGTCCACCCCGATTCCCGCCGCCAAGGGCTCGGCCGGGCGCTGATGGAGGCGGTCGAGCCCATTGCCCGCGCCGAGGGGCGCAGCCTGCTCACGCTCGACACCGTGGCGGGCAGCGCGGCGCAGCCTCTCTACGAATCGCTGGGGTATGTTCTGGTGGGCGTGCTTCCGGGCTGGGCGCGCGCGGCGCGGGAGGACCGACTGGAGGGCACCGCCATCATGTACAAGCGCCTCGCGTGACGGCCCCTCTCGGCCACAATGGCGGCCCGCCGCTGGAGGAGGAGGACCCCGGCGGCGCCTCATGGCGGCAATGGGCCTGGCGGCGCGCGCACCGCCGCGCCTGGAAGACGCCGCCGCCCGAGATCGCGCTGCGGCGCCTCGCCCGCGCCGAGGAACTGGGCATGACCTACCGCGAATACACGCTCGAAATCCTGGAGCGCGGGCGGCACCTCTAGAGCGGGATGCGTTGAGGTGGAATCACCGAGAACGCTGAATCCCGCTCTCAACAAAGGTTAGAGCAGGCTGCGTGAACGCATGTGAACGCAGCACGCTCTAGGCGGGCGCCACCCGCCAGGACAAAGGCCGCCCCACGAGAACCCGGCCGCAAGGCAGCCGGCGCGCCCAGACCAACCCGCCCTCCCGCGCCCCCGATGCGGTGCGCAAGCCAAGCGCGCGGAGCGCGCGCCCGGCGATCGAGGGCGAAAAACTACCGGAAGCTCACCGGCTTGCCGACCGGGCTGCCCAGCACCTCGCCCTCGCGCATCACCACATTCCCGCGCACGATGGTGCCCACCGGCCAGCCCTGGCAGCGATAGCCGGCGAAGGGCGTCCAGCCGCAGGGGCTCGCGATCCAGTCCTCGGTGATCTCGCGGCTGGCGGCCATGTCCACCAGGGTGAAGTCGGCGTCGTAGCCGACCGCGAGCCGCCCCTTGTTCACCGCGCCATAGACGCGCGCCGGGCCCGCGCACATCAGGTCCACGAGCCGCATGAGGCTCAGGCGCCCCTGGCTCACATGGTCCAGCATCACGGGGACGATGGTCTGCACGCCGGTCAGGCCGGCCGCGGTGTCGGGCCAGGGGCGTTCCTTGGCGGCGCGGGAATGGGGCGCGTGGTCGCTGCCCACCACGTCCACGGTGCCGTTGCGGACCGCCTCCCAGGCGGCCTCCAGGTGGCGGCGGTCGCGGATGGGGGGGTTCATCACGGCGTAGCCGCCGAGGCGGTCATAGGCCTCGTCGGTCTGGGTCAGGTGGTTCATCAGCACCTCGACGGTGCAGAGGTCGCGGAAGCCGGCCAGGTATTCCAGCTCCTCCGCGCTGCTGACGTGCAGGATATGGGCGGGACGGCCGGTCTTGCGGGCGAGCGCCATGAGGCGCTTCGTGCCCAGCATGGCCGTTTCCACGTCGCGCCATTCCATGTGGTTGCGGTGGGGCATGCCCGTGGTGAAGAGCTTCTTGCGCTCCTGCAGCCGGTACTCATCCTCGGAGTGGTAGCAGATGCGCCGGCGGCCGGAGCGCATCACGGCCTCCAGCGTCGCGTCATCCTCGATCAGCAGGTCGCCGGTGGAGGAGCCGGCGAAGACCTTCACCGCGCAGACATTGTCTTCGGTTTCCAGTGCGGCGAGATCGGCGATGTTCTTCTTCGAGGCGCCAACATAGAGGCCCATGTCGCACCAGGCCTGTTCGGCGACATAGCCGCGCTTCCAGGCCAGCTGTTCGCTGTTGGTGATGGAGGGCGCGGTGTTGGGCATGTCGAACACCGCCGCCAGCCCGCCCAGCACGGCGGCCTTGGTGCCGGTGGCGATGGTTTCCACCTTGGGATCGCCCGGCTCGCGCAGGTGGACATGGGCATCAATCAGCCCGGGCAGGACGTGCAGGCGGGCGCAGTCCAGGACCTGATCCGCCTCGGCCTTGCGCAGATCGCCCATGGCGGCGATGCGCCCGTCGCGCACGCCGATGTCCAAAGGCTCGATGCCCCAGGGCAGGACGGCCTGGCCGCCGCGCAAGATCATGTCGTAATGGGGCATTCCACTCTCCGGTCTGAAACGGCGCGCAAGCTATCCCGTGCATCCCGGATGGACGCAAGCCATGGACAGGGGGCGCCTGGCAGGGCACATGCAGCGCCCCATGGCCACGCCCTCGCCCTGCACCGGAGAATGCCGCGTCGGCGCCCAGGGCATCTGCCGCGGCTGCGGGCGGACGCTGGAGGAGATCGCGGCCTGGTCCACCGCCACCGAGGCGCAGCGCGCGGCGATCGTGAAGGCCGCGATGGCGCGGCGGCCGGCGCCTGATCCGCGGAAGGGGTCGCCGGAGCGGTGAATCAGGCGCCCAACTGGCGCCTGATCCGCGAAGGCGGCAGCCGGAGCGGTGAATCAGCCGCCCAACTGGCGCCTGATCCGCGAAGGCGGCAGCCGGAGCGGTGAATCAGCCGCCCAAGCTGGCGCCTGATCCGCGGAGGCGGCAGCCGGAGCGGTGAATCAGCCGCCCAAGCTGGCGCCTGATCCGCGGAGGCGGCAGCCGGAGCGGTGAAACAGCCGCCCAAACGACGTAGGGCGTGATGCACCAGAGGCGGTCGCGCCCTACCGCGCCGCCGGCCCCACCTCGCTGAGGGCGATGTTCTGCGCGGCCAGGCTCGCCGCCATGCTCTCGGGGGCCACGGTGATCACCCGCTCCCAGTCCTGCCGGGCGCCCGCCGCGTCGCCGCGCAGCTGCCTCAGGATGCCGCGTTCCAGCAGCGCCTCGGCGTTGTCGGGGGCAAGGTTCAGCGCGCGCTGGATCATGTTCACGGCCTCGGTCGCGCGGTCGAGGTGACGCAGGGCGGCGGCGCGGAAGACCATGGCCTCCACCCGGTCGGGCTCCAGGGCCAGGGCGCGGTCCAGGTCGTCCAGCGCATCGCCGTAGCGGGCCAGGGCCGCCTGGATCACGGCGCGGTCCACCAGAAGGTCGGCATCATTGGGGGCCAGGGTCAGCGCCATGGTGGCGGCGGCGAAGGCGCGGTTGGGGTCGCCCGCCATCATCCAGGCCTGGGAGGCCTGGCCATAGACCGCGGCGCGCGCGAGCCCGCCGGCGCGGCTGCCGGTCCCCAACCGCTCCAGCCGCTCGGCCGCCGTGTCGGGGCGGCCCAGGCCGATCATGGCGAGCGCCGCGCAATGCAGGGCGCCCTCGCCACCGCCCGTCGCCTCCCAGGCCTGGGCGAAGCGCATCGCCTCCTCCGGGTCGTCGCGCAGCAGGGCGAGGCAGTTGTCGTAATCGGGTCCGTCGCTCAGCCGCGGCAATTCGGGCGGCAGGGGCAGGGGAAGCTCCTGCGCGGGGCTGGGGGGCGCGGGGGGCGGCGGGGCGGCGGCGTTCACCATCGGTGCTGGCTCACGCCACCAGAGCGCGCCGAGCGCGAGGAGCACGAGCAGCGCGGCGAGGCTGAGCAGCAGGGGGAGGCGGCGATTCACGTGCGGAACATAGGGCGTGATCTGCCGCTGCGGAATCGGCCGTTGCCGAATTTGCCACGATCCTCCCAGATGGGTGGCATGACACAGACCCTGACCCTGATCGGCCTCGGCTATGCCGGGCGTGCCCTGGCGGAACTCGCCGTGCGCGGCGGCTGGCGCGTGGTGGCCACCGCCCGCGACCCGGCGCGGGTGGCCGCCCCGCGGGGGGTGGAGGTGGTGCCCTTCGCCGATGACGCGGCCATGCGGGCGGCCACGCACCTCGTCGCCACCGCCCCGCCCGGCCCGGAGGGCGACCCCGTCTGGGCCGCGCATGGGGAGGCGTTGCGCGCCGCGCCCCTGCGCTGGGTGGGCTATATCTCGACCACCGGCGTCTATGGCGACCGTGGCGGCGCCTGGGTGGACGAGACGACGCCCCCCGCCCCCACCCAGGACCGCAGCCGCCGGCGCGTGGCGGCCGAGGGGCAATGGGCCGAGCTGGCCGGGCGCGCGGCGGTGGACCTGTTCCGCACCGGCGGCATCTATGGCCCGGCCCGCAGCCCGCTGGACGAGATGCGGGCCGGCACGGCCAGGCGGGTGGTGCGGCCCGGCCATCGCTTCAGCCGCATCCACCGCGACGACATCGCCCGCGCCCTCTTCGCCGCCGCCAGCCGCCCGCCCGCACCCGGGGTGCGGGTGTTGCACCTGGTGGATGACGAGCCCTGCACCGGCGCCGAGGTGGTGGAGGAAGCCGCGCGCCTGCTGGGCATGACCCCCCCGCCCGAAATCCCCTATGCCGAGGCCGCGCCGCGCATGAGCGAGATGGGCCGCAGCTTCTGGGCGGAGAGCCGCCTGGTTTCCAGCGCCCGCACGAAGGTGGCGCTGGGGATCGAATGGGCCTATCCGACCTTCCGCGAGGGGCTACGCGCGATCCTGGCGGAGGAGCGCCTCCAGGGTGCGGCCCAGCAATGACAGGTCATCCGGGGCGGAGAGGCGGTGGTCGCCGCCCTTCACCAGCGTGACCTGCACGTCCTGCCCCGTCACCTGCTCGGCGATGCGAAGCGAATGCTGCCAGGGCACGTCCGCATCGGCCTGGCCGTGCAGCAGGCGGATGGGCATGTCGAGGGCGATGGGGGTGCGGAGCAGCAGATGGCGCCGCCCCTCCTCGATCAGCGCGCGGGTGATGGGGTAGGGCTCGCCATAGGCGCTGGGGCGCAGCCATTGGCCTTCCGCCAGGATGGCCTGGCGCACCGGCTCGGGCATCTCGGCCCACATGAGGTCCTCGGTGAAGTCGGGCGCGGGGGCGATGCCGACCAGCGCCCGCACCCGCGTGGGGTGGCGCAGGGCCAGCAGCAGCGCGATCCAGCCGCCCATGGAGGAGCCCACCAGGATCTGCGGCCCCCGGGTCAGCGCCAGCAGCGCGGCCTCGGCATCGGCGGCCCAGCGGCCGATGGTGCCCTCCTCGAAGCGCCCGCCCGAGGCGCCGTGGCCGCTGTAGTCCAGGCGCAGATAGGCCTGGCCGCGCGCGGCGCACCATTCGGCCAGGAACTGCGCCTTGCTGCCCGTCATGTCGCTGTGGAAGCCGCCCAGGAAGACGATGCCCGGCCCGGACCCTTCCAGGCGCCGGAAGGCGATGGGGGTGCCATCTGGGGCGGGGAGGGTGCCGGTGATCTCGTCCATGGGGCCCGGCATGGCACCGGGGCGGGCGGGCGGCAAGCGGGGTGCCCTTGCGGCGCCGGGGGCGGCCGCCCTACCACCACGCGATGGAATCTCCCGCCACGATACTGCAGGTGCTGCCGGCGCTCGATGCAGGCGGCGTCGAACGCGGCACGCTCGAGATCGCGGCCGCGCTGGTGGCGGCGGGCCACCGGGCCGTCGTGGCCTCGGCCGGCGGCCGGCTGGTGCCGGCGCTGGAGGCGCTGGGGGCGCGGCATGTGACGCTGCCGCTGGCCACCAAGTCCCCCTGGGGCGTCTGGCGCAACGCGGCGCGGCTCACGGGGCTGATCGCGGCCGAGGGTGTGGCGCTGGTCCATGCGCGCTCCCGCGCCCCCGCCTGGTCGGCGCTATGGGCGGCGCGGCGGGCCGGGGTGCCCTTCGTCACCACCTACCACGCCACCTATTCCGAGAATTTCCCGGGCAAGCGCGCCTACAACGCCGTCATGGCCAAGGGTGACCGCGTCATCGCCATCAGCCACCACATCGCTGACCATATCCGCGCGCGGCATGGCGTGGGGGAGGACCGGCTGCGGATCATCCCGCGCGGGGCGGATTTGTCGCTGTTCGACCCGGCACGGGTGGAGCCGGCGCGGGTTGCGGCGCTGCGGACGGCCTGGGGGGTGCCGGAGGGCGCGCCGCTCATCCTGTTGCCCGGCCGCCTCACCCGCTGGAAGGGCCAGGCGGTGCTGGTGGAGGCCCTGGCCCGCCTGCCCGGCGCCCATGCGGTGCTGGCGGGCGATGCCCAGGGGCGGGAGGGCTTCGTGGCCGAGCTTCAGGCCCTGGCCGGGCGCCTGGGCGCTTCGGACCGCACCCATGTCGTGGGCCATGTGGCCGACATGTCCGCCGCCCTGCTGGCCGCCAATGTGGTGGTCCATGCCAGCATCCAGCCCGAGGGGTTCGGGCGCACGGTGGTGGAGGCCCAGGCCATGGGCCGCCCCGTCATCGCCTCCGACCTCGGCGCCCCGCGCGAGACGGTGGAACAGGGGGTGACGGGCTGGCGCGTCCCGCCTGGGGATGCGGCGGCGCTGGCGGGCGCCATCGCCCATGTCCTGGCGCTGGACGGCGCGGCCCTGGCGCGGCTGGGGCAGGCGGCGCGGGCCGCCGCGCCGAGTGTGGCCGCGATGCAGGCGGCCACGCTCGCGGTCTATTCGGAAATGCTCTCGGGCGCCGCGGCGGGTTCGCGCGGGGGCAGCCATTCGGGGCGGAGCACATAGCCGCCGCCCGTGCCGTCCTGGCGGACATAGCCGCCCGCCGCCTCCAACATCGCATCCACGGAGCCGAAGCCCGCGTAATCGCTGCCGCGCAGGGTCTCGCCCGTGCGGTCGCGGACGATCTGGCCGAGGTCGGGCAGATGCAGGGGCTCCGCCGCGCCTTCCATGGTCTCGCGGATCACGGTGAGGATGGCCTGGTTCAGGTCGGGGCCGAACAACTGGTCCCGGTTGGCCTCGCGCTGCCAACCCAGCGCCTCGGCCAGGGCGTCGAGGCCCAGCACCTCATCGGCCGCGGCGCGCACCACCCGGCCCAGCTCCGGATGGGCGACCAGCCGCGTGGTGCGGTCGGCCGCGCGCAGCCGCAGCAGCAGGGGCACGAAGTCGCTGTCGGAGGAGAGCAGGGTGAATTCATCAATGCGGGCGAGCGGGGAGACCAGCGCGTCCATGACGTCCAGGGCGATCCGCAGATCCGCGCCGTTCTTCATGCGGGTCAGGCGGGGGCAGTCCACCACCTCGAAGCCCGCCGCCTGGAAGGCGTAGCGGAAGGAACTGAAATAGCGGCGCATCCCGTCGGCTTCCTCGAGGTAGCCGGCCGGGTTCATGTAGCAGCGCCGCAGCAGGAAGCGGCGGGGCACGCCCTGGCTGAGCCAGGCGAGCCACTCCTCCGGCGCCTCCGCGAAGTGGCGCGCCACCTCGACCCCCGCGCCCTCGCGCAGCCCAGACAGGACATTGTCGAAATCGACATAGATCGCGCTGCGCCGCGCATGGGTTTCGCTCATGCCCCCAATCTGCGCGCGGGCGGGGGGCGCCGCAAGCGCCGGCCGCGAATGGCCGCCCTTGACCGCGGGGCGGGGGGTGCCCATGGTCCCGCCCCTTCGCGCAACCCCTGTTCTATCGTGAGTCCCCGATGCCCGTGATCACCCTGCCCGACGGTTCCACCCGCCCCTTCGACGGCGCGGTGACGGGCACGACGGTGGCCGCCAGCATCGGGCCGGGCCTGGCCAAGGCCGCGCTCGCGATGGAGGTGGATGGGCGGCTGATGGACCTCTCCGCCGAGATCGCCGCCGACGCGAAGCTGCGCTTCATCACCCGCCGCGACCCCGAGGCGCTGGAGATGATCCGCCACGACTGCGCCCATGTGCTGGCGGAAGCCGTGCAGGAACTGTTCCCCGGCACCCAGGTGACGATCGGCCCCTCGATCGAGAACGGCTTCTACTACGACTTCCACCGCAACGAGCCCTTCACCCCCGAGGATTTCCCCGCCATCGAGGCCAAGATGCGCGAGATCATCGCGCGCGGCGCCCGCTTCGAGCGGCGCGTGGTCACCCGCGCCGAGGCCGTGGACGTCTTCGTGAAGAAAGGCGAGCGCTTCAAGGTGGAGCTGATCCGCGACCTGCCGGCGGACCAGGTGATCACCCTCTACAGCCAGGGCGAGTGGACCGATCTCTGTCGCGGGCCGCACATGCGGACCACGGGCGATGTCGGCCCCGCCTTCAAGCTGATGAAGGTCGCTGGCGCCTATTGGCGCGGCAAGCCTGAAAACCCGGTGCTGTCCCGCATCTACGGCACCGCCTGGCGCGACCAGAAGGAACTCGACGCCTACCTCACCATGCTGGAGGAGGCGGAGAAGCGCGACCACCGCAAGATCGGCCGCGAGATGCATCTCTTCCACCTCCAGGAGGAGGCGACGGGCAGCGTCTTCTGGCACCCCAAGGGCTGGAAGCTCTACCGCACCGTCGAGGACTACATGCGCCGCCGCCTGGACGCGGCCGACTACGAGGAGGTGAAGACCCCCCAGCTGGTGGACCGCCGCCTGTGGGAGGCCTCAGGCCACTGGGAAAAGTTCCGCCACGCCATGTTCCTCGCCAAGGTCGAGGACAAGGACGAGGCCGACCGCACCTATGCGCTGAAGCCCATGAATTGCCCATGCCATGTGCAGATCTTCAACCAGGGCATCCGTTCCTACCGCGACCTGCCGATGCGGATGGCGGAGTTCGGCGCCTGCCACCGCTTCGAGCCCTCGGGCGCGCTGCACGGCATCATGCGGGTGCGGGCCTTCACCCAGGATGATGCGCATATCTTCTGCGAGGAGCACCAGATCGCCTCGGAGACAGTGCGCTTCGTGGACCTGCTTTCCGCCATCTACCGTGACCTGGGCTTCACCGATTTCCGCGTGAAGTTCAGCGACCGGCCCGAGGTGCGCGCCGGCGAGGACGCCGTCTGGGACCGTGCCGAGGGCGCCTTGAAGGAAGCCTGTGTCACCGCCGGCGTGGAATACGAGCTGAACCCGGGCGAGGGCGCCTTCTATGGCCCCAAGCTGGAATTCGTGCTGCGCGACGCCATCGGCCGCGACTGGCAATGCGGCACGCTCCAGGTGGATTTCGTGCTGCCCGAGCGGCTGGACGCGACCTATGTGGCCGAGGACGGTACGCGCAAGCGCCCCGTGATGCTGCACCGCGCCATCCTGGGCAGTTTCGAGCGCTTCCTGGGCATCCTGATCGAGCAGCATGCCGGCCGCTTCCCGCTCTGGCTGGCGCCCGTGCAGGTGGTGGTGGCGACCATCGTGGACGACGCCACGCCCTTCGCCGAACAGGCCGCCGCCGCCCTGCGCGCGGCCGGGCTGCGCGTGGAGACCGACCTGCGGAACGAGAAGATCAACCGCAAGGTCGTGGACCATATCGAACAGCGCGTGCCGGTGCTGGCCGTGGTCGGAAGGCGCGAGGCGGAGGAGGGCAAGCTGGTTCTCCGCCGCCTGCCAGGCCGCGAGCAGGAGGTCTTGCCGCTCGCGGAGGCGGTGGCCCTGCTGCGCCGCGAGGGCATGGCGCCCGATTTGTCAAGCACCCCCGTTGCAGCGGAATGAACGCCGCCCCATAAGATTGCCCAATTGCCTCGCAACAGACACAGGAGCAGACCATAGCCCGTGGCCCCATGCCGCCTTCGCCGCCCTCGCGCGAAGGCCCCCGCGTCAATGAAGAAATCCGCGTCCCGCAGGTGCGCCTGATCGACGAAAACGGCGAGATGATCGGGGTGCTGAGCATCCGCGACGCGCTGTATCGCGCCTACCAGTCTGGCCTGGACCTGCTGGAGATCAGCCCCAACGCGGTTCCGCCCGTCTGCAAGATCACCGACTACGGCAAGTTCAAGTACGAACAGCAGAAGAAGGCCAATGAGGCCCGGAAGAAGCAGAAGGTCGTCGAGATCAAGGAAATCAAGGTTCGCCCGAACATTGATGACCATGACTACGACGTGAAGATGAAGCAGGCGAAAGGCTTCATTGGCGAGGGTGACAAGGTGAAGGTCACGCTGCGGTTCCGCGGACGCGAGATGGCGCACCAGGAACTGGGCGTGAAGCTGCTGGAGCGGATTCGGACCGAGTTGGCCGAGATCGTGAAGGTGGAATCCATGCCCCGCCTGGAAAACCGCCAGATGATCATGGTGCTGGCGCCCAAATAACGGCGAAGCCGTTATTTGGTGTTTTTGCCGCGCTCAAACGCCGGGCGCGCGCTCCGCGCGCTTGGCTTGCGCGCCGCCGCTGGCGCGCGGGCTACGAGGTTGGTTTGGGCGCGCCGGCCGCCTTGCGGCCGGATCCTTGCAGGGCGGCCCTGATCGCCTCCTTGGGTCGCTCATCATCAGGCCTGGCTGGCCGGTTCCGCTCCCCGCCATTGACTCTGCTGGCCCCGGCGCCTATTCGCCACTCTCCGGCCTAAGGCCAACCCCGGTCCCGCCCCATGCGGGATCACCGTCGCTCCGCGAGATTCGCGCAGCGGCGCATTTTCGTTTGGAGGCGTGTTCACCTTGTTCGAGGCGTTGGGTTCCAAGCTCCAGGGCGTTTTCGACCGCCTGCGCGGCCGTGGCGCCCTGTCCGAAGCCGATGTGAACGACGCCCTGCGCGAGGTGCGCGTGGCCTTGCTGGAGGCCGATGTCGCGCTTCCGGTCGTGAAGGACATCACCGCCAAGGTGCGTGAGCGCGCGGTGGGGCAGGAGGTGATCCGCTCCATCCAGCCCGGCCAGATGGTGGTCAAGATCGTCCATGACGCGCTGGTGGACGCGCTGGGCGGGAAGGACAGCGCCAAGGGCATTGACCTCGCGGCCGCCGCCCCGGTGCCCATCCTGATGGTGGGCCTGCAGGGCTCGGGCAAGACGACCACCTCCGGCAAGATCGCGCTGCGCCTGCGTGGCCGGGAGCGCAAGAAGGTGCTGCTGGCCAGCCTGGACGTGCACCGCCCCGCCGCGCAGCTCCAGCTCGAGACGCTGGCGCGCCAGGCCGAAGTCACCTCGCTGCCCATCATCGCCGGCCAGACCCCACTGCAGATCGCGCAGCGGGCCATGGAGACGGCCCGCGGCGAACTCTATGACGTGGTCATCCTCGACACCGCAGGCCGCCTCGCCATTGACGAGGCGCTGATGGACGAGGTGGCGGCCGTGAAGGCCGCCGTGAAGCCGCACGAGACGCTGCTGGTCGTGGACGCCATGACCGGCCAGGACGCGGTGAACACCGCCCGGGCCTTCAACGAGAAGGTGGGCGTCACCGGCATCGTCATGACGCGCGTGGATGGCGATGCGCGCGGTGGCGCCGCACTCTCCATGCGCGCCGTCACGGGTGCCCCCATCAAGCTGCTGGGTGCCGGCGAGAAGCTGGACGCGCTCGAAGATTTCCACCCCGACCGCATCGCCGGCCGCATCCTGGGCATGGGCGACATCGTCTCGCTCGTGGAGCGCGCGGCCGAGACCATTGACCAGGCCGAGGCGGAGAAGCTCGCGGCCCGGATGCAGAAGGGCCAGTTCACGCTGGAGGACTACGCCTCCCAGCTCAAGCAGATCAACAAGATGGGCTCCCTCTCGGGCATGCTCGGCATGCTGCCGGGCATCGGCAAGCTGAAGTCGCAGCTTGAGGGCGCCAATCTCGACCAGACGATTTTGAAGAAGCAGGCGGCCATCATCTCGTCCATGACGGTGAAGGAACGCCGCGCCCCCGACCTCATCAAGGCGTCGCGCAAGCGGCGCATCGCGGCCGGTTCGGGTTCCTCCGTGCAGGAGGTGAACCGGCTGCTCAAGCAATTCGAGGACATGCGCGACATGATGAAGCGCATGAACAAGATGGGCCAGAAGGGCTTGATGCGCGGCGGGCTCGCCGCGCTCATGCCCCAAGGCAAGCGTCCATTCTAGACCGACAGGAGAAGTGAGTTCATGGGCCTGAAGATCCGCCTCGCCCGCGCCGGCGCCAAGAAGCGCCCCTACTACCACATCGTGGTGGCCGACAGCCGCAGCCCGCGCGACGGCCGCTTCATCGAGAAGCTGGGCAGCTACAACCCCATGCTGCCGGCCGAGCACGCCGACCGCGTGCGGCTGCAGAACGAGAAGATCGCCGAATGGGTGGGCAAGGGCGCCCTGCCGACCGAGCGCGTGGCGAAGTTCCTGGGCAAGGCCGGCATCATCCCCATGCCCGTCTACAAGGAGCAGCCCATCCAGTCCGCGCCGAAGAAGAAGGCGCAGGAACGCGCCGCCGCGGCCGCGCGCGGCTGAGGCACGGGGGCGCATAGGGCGGCACCATGGGCGCGGGAATGATCCTGCTGGGCGAAATCGGGCGGCCGCACGGCGTGCGGGGCCTGGTGCGCGTCCGCAGCTTCGCCGCGGCGCCCGAGGGGCTCACCGCCTATGGCCCGCTGGTGGATGAGGCCGGCCGCACCCTCGTGCTGACGCTGGTCGCCGCCGATCTCGCCCGCGTGGAAGGCATCACCGACCGCGACGCCGCCGCGCGCCTGACGGGCACGAAGCTCTACGTTCCCCGCGAGGCGCTGCCGCCGCCGGAGGAGGAGGAGTTCTACCTCGCCGACCTCCAGGGCATGGCCGCTGTCACCGAGGCGGGCGACAGCCTGGGCGAGGTGCGCGCGGTCGAGGACCACGGCGGTGGCGCCTTCCTGGTGCTCTCCGGCCCGCCCGAGCGCCTCATCCCCTTCACCCGCGCCGCGGTGCCGGTGGTGGATGTGGCGGCGCGGCGCCTCGTCATCGTCCCGCCCGCCGAAAGCGTGGCGGGCGGTGCGGAGGACGCGGCATGAGCTTCCACGCGACGGCGCTCACCCTCTTCCCCGAGATGTTCCCGGGCCCGCTCGGCATTTCCCTCGCCGGGCGTGCCCTGCGCGAGGGGATCTGGCGGCTCGACGCCCAGGACATCCGCGCCCAGGCGCGTGACCGCCACCGCACGGTGGACGATACGCCCTTCGGCGGCGGGGCAGGGATGGTGATGCGGCCCGATGTGGTGGACGCGGCCATCGCGGCCGCCATGCCGGAGGGGGACGCGCGCCCGCTCATCTACCTCACCCCGCGCGGGCGCCTGCTCGACCAGGCGCTGGTGCGGGAGATCGCGGCGGGGCCTGGCGTGGTGCTGCTCTGCGGCCGCTATGAGGGCGTGGACCAGCGCGTGATCGAGGCGCGCGCCATGCGCGAGATCTCGCTCGGCGACTATGTGCTGAGCGGGGGTGAGATGGCCGCGCTGACCTTGCTCGATGCCTGCGTGCGGCTGCTGCCCGGCGTGATGGGCGGCGCCGAGAGCGCGCTGGAGGAAAGCCACTCCGCCGGCCTGCTGGAATACCCGCACTACACCCGGCCCGCCGAATGGCAGGGCCGCGCCGTGCCGCCCGTGCTGCTCTCCGGCCACCACGCCGAGGTGGCCCGCTGGCGCCGCGAACAAGCCGAGGCCGCGACGCGTGAGCGGCGGCCTGATCTGTGGAACCGCATTGCCGCCGGCGCCGCCGCGGCCTAGATGAATTGAGAAAGGACTGACCGATGAACCTGTTGCAGCAGTTCGACGCCGAGCAGAAGGCCAAGCTCGTCGCCGCCCGCCCCGTGCCGGAATTCGACGCCGGTGACACGGTGCGCGTGATGGTGAAGGTGGTGGAGGGCGAGCGCGTCCGCACCCAGGCCTATGAGGGCGTGGTGATCGCGCGCTCCAACCGCGGCCTGCACAGCAACTTCACCGTGCGCAAGCTCTCCTATGGCGAGGGTGTGGAGCGCGTGTTCCCGCTGCATTCGCCCGCCATCGCCGAGATCACGGTGGTGCGGCGCGGCAAGGTGCGGCGCGCGAAGCTCTATTACCTGCGCGGCCGCACGGGCAAGTCGGCCCGCATCGCCGAGAAGCTGGGGCTGCGCGGCGCCAAGGACACGCCGGCCACCGAGGGCTGAGCCTTCCAAGGCCGCGCCGCAAGGCGCGGCCTTTTTTGACTGTGACGATCACTTCCGGGGGAAGCACCATGGCCGAGAACAGGCCCCGCACACTCTTCGACAAGATCTGGGCGCACCACGTCGTCGAGACGCTGCCCGATGGCACGGCGCTTCTCTACATCGACCGCCACCTCGTCCATGAAGTGACCAGCCCCCAGGCCTTCGAAGGGCTGCGCGTCGCCGGCCGCCCCGTGCGCCGGCCGGATGCCACCATCGCCGTGGTGGACCACAACATCGCGACCGACAGCAGCCGCCGCACCGGCATCACCGACCCCGAGAGCCGCGTGCAGGTCGAGACGCTGGAGAAGAACGTCGTCGAGTTCGGCGTGCCCTATATCCCGCTGCTCGATGCGCGGCAGGGCATCGTGCATGTCATCGGGCCGGAGCAGGGGCTCTCGCTCCCGGGCATGACGATCGTGTGCGGGGACAGCCACACCTCCACCCATGGCGCGATGGGCGCGCTGGCCTTCGGCATCGGCACCAGCGAGGTGGAGCATGTGCTGGCCACGCAGACGCTGCTGCAGAAGCCGGCCAAGAACATGCGGGTGACGGTGGACGGCAAGCTGCCGCTCGGCTGCACCGCCAAGGACATCGTGCTCGCCATCATCGGCAAGATCGGCACCGCGGGCGGCACGGGGCATGTCATCGAATTCGCCGGCGAGGCCATCCGCGCCCTCGACATGGCCGGCCGCATGACCGTCTGCAACATGTCCATCGAGGCCGGGGCCCGCGCCGGCATGGTGGCCCCCGATCAGACGACCTTCGACTATGTGAAGGGCCGCCCCCACGCGCCCAAGGGCGAGGCCTTCGACCGCGCCGTCGCCTGGTGGTCCACCCTGCCGTCCGACCCCGGCGCGGTGTTCGACAAGGAAGTGTTCCTCGACGCGGCCGAGATTGCGCCCATGGTCTCCTGGGGCACCAGCCCCGAGGATGTGGCGCCCATCACCGCCACCGTCCCCAACCCCGCCGAGGCGCCCAATGAGACGCGCCGCGCCCAGCTTGAGCGCATGATCCAGTACATGGGTCTGACGCCCGGCCAGAAGCTGACGGACCTCAAGGTGGACGTGGTCTTTATCGGCAGCTGCACCAACAGCCGCATCGAGGACATCCGCGTCGCCGCCGCCATCGCCAAGGGCCGCAAGGTGGCGGACGGCGTGCGCGCCATGGTGGTGCCGGGCTCCGGCCTTATCAAGCAGCAGGCCGAGGCGGAGGGGCTGGACCGCATCCTGACCGAGGCCGGTTTCGAATGGCGCGAGGCCGGGTGCTCGATGTGCCTCGGCATGAACCCGGACAAGCTGACGCCGGGGCAGCGCTGCGCCTCCACCTCCAACCGCAATTTCGAGGGGCGGCAGGGGCCGGGCGGGCGCACGCACCTGCTCTCGCCCGCCATGGCCACCGCCGCCGCTTTGGCCGGCCATCTGGCCGATGTGCGCGACTACCAGCCGCAGGGGAGCCACTGAGCCATGAAGCCCTTCACGACGCTGACCGGGGTGGCGGCACCGCTGCCCAAGGCCAATGTGGACACGGACCAGATCATCCCCGCGCGCTTCCTCAAGACCATCGCGCGCACGGGGCTGGGCAAGAGCCTCTTCGCCAATTTCCGCTATGACGAGAAGGGGAACGAGAACCCCGACTTCGTGCTGAACCAGGCCCCTTACCGGCACGCCGAAATCCTCATCGCCTTCGAGAATTTCGGCTGCGGTTCTTCGCGCGAACACGCGCCCTGGGCGCTGCTCGACTTCGGAATCCGCTGCGTGATCGCGCCCGACTTCGCGGACATCTTCCACAACAACAGCTTCAAGAACGGCATCCTGCCCGTGAAGCTGCCGCGCGAAATCTGCGCGGCGCTGATGGAGGACGCCAAGCTGGGCGGCAACGCCCGCATCACAGTGGATTTGGAGCGCCAGGTGGTGGTGCGCCCGAGCGGCGAGGAAATCCCCTTCGAGGTGGACCCCTTCCGCAAGCACCTGCTGCTGAACGGCCTCGACGACATCGGCCAGACCATGCAGCACAAGCCCGCCATCGATGATTTCGAGGCCCGCCAGCGGGCGGCCCAGCCCTGGCTCTACGCCTAACCTGAAGCCCGCCCGGGCCTCGGCCCCCACCGCCCGGCGTCAGGGTTGGTGTGGCGGCTGATGCAGGGCGGTGGAGAAAGAAATGTCCGCGAACAAGAAGCTTCTCGTCCTGCCTGGTGACGGCATCGGCCCCGAGGTGATGCGCGAGGTCCGCCGCGTCATCGACTGGATGGAGCACCGCCGCGCCGCCCGCTTCAGCATTGATGAGGGCCTGGTCGGCGGCGCCGCGATTGACGCCACCGGCCAGCCCTGCCCGGATGCCACCCTCGAAGCCGCGCGCGAGGCGGATGCCGTGCTCTTCGGCAGCGTGGGCGGCCCGAAATGGGATGGCCTGCCCTTCGAGCAGCGGCCGGAACTCGGCATCCTGCGGCTGCGCAAGGAGCTGGGTCTCTTCGCCAACCTCCGCCCCGCCGTGGTGCTGGACCCCTTGGTGGATGCCTCCAGCCTCAAGCCCGATGTGGTGCGCGGCCTCGACATCATGATCGTGCGCGAGAGCACGGGCGGCATCTATTTCGGCGAGCCGCGCGGCATCCACACCGACAGCGCCGGCAAGCGCGTGGGCATTGATACCGAGGTCTATTCCGAGGACGAGATCGCCCGGGTGGCCCGCGTGGCCTTCGACCTGGCCCGCCAGCGCCGCAACAAGGTGACCAGCACCGAGAAGGCCAACGTCATGCAGTCGGGCCGCCTCTGGCGCGCCGTGGTGAGCGAGGTGCACAAGGCTGAATATCCGGACGTGCAGCTCGAACACATGTATGCCGACAACGCGGCCATGCAGCTCTGCTCGCGCCCCAAGCAGTTCGACGTGATCCTGGGTTCGAACCTGTTCGGCGATGTGCTGTCGGATCTGGCGGCGGCGCTGACGGGTTCGCTCGGCATGCTGCCCTCGGCGACGCTGGGGGCGGTGCAGCCCTCGGGCAAGCGGCATGCGCTGTATGAACCCATCCATGGCTCGGCGCCGGACATCGCGGGGAAGGGGGTCGCGAATCCTTCCGCGCAGATCCTTTCCTTTGCCATGCTGCTGCGAATCTCCTTCGGCATGGAGGAGGACGCGAAGCTGATCGAGACGGCGGTGGAAAAGGTGCTGGGCGGCGGCCTGCGTACGGCCGACATCATGCAGCCCGGTATGGCCCGCGTCAGCACCAGCGTGATGGGCGAGAGCGTGGTGCGCGAGCTGGAGAAGCTCGCCAACTGAAACAGCGCGAAACCCGGGCCTGATGCGCAGAAAGCGCGGGGCCCGGGGCTTGCACTTCCGCACGAGGGACGGTAACTCCCCCGTCACGGCCAGCGCCCGTAGCTCAATGGATAGAGCATCAGACTACGGATCTGAGGGTTGGGAGTTCGAATCTTCCCGGGCGCGCCATTTCACACCGCTTCAGGCCATCCCGTGCCGATGGCCGTGTCTTGATCATCCCTGCGAAACGCCGCCGAACGCTTTATCGCCCCGTTGCGGCGGTGCGTTGCCTTTTGCGAAGTCATATAATATATCATATTACATGAGGCGCGACAGTCGACTTTCGGGCCTGCTGCATGTGCTCCTGCACATGGCCGAGCAGGACGGCCCCACGACATCCGAAGTGCTGGCAAAGGCCATGCAAACCAATCCGGTGGTGATTCGCCGCATCATGGCCGGCTTGCGTGAGCGCGGTTATGTCCGGTCGGAGAAGGGGCACGGGGGCGGCTGGACCCTTGCCTGCGATCTCTCGCAGCTCACCTTGCGCGACGTTCACGAGGCACTGGGAGAGCCTGTGCTTCTGGCTATCGGGAATCGGACCGAAGCACCCGGCTGCCTGGTGGAGCAGGCGGTCAACGACGCCTTGGGGCGCGCCTTCGAGGAGGCCGAGGCGATGCTGCTGGCGCGGTTCGCGTCGGTGACGCTGGCTCAGCTCCGCGCCGACCTCCGCGCCCGGTTGGCCGCGCACCCGCAATCCTGCGATCTGGAGACGGTTCATGGCGCATGACAACATCACGAAGCAGGCGCTGCTGGCTTCCTTCAACGCGCCTGACCACGCAAGGCTATATGGCGACGGGGTATCGCGCTTCGTGCCGGGCATGGCCGACCTCCACCGCATGATGGCGATCCTGGTCGCGGAGCGGGCCGCCGCGGATGCGCGTGTGCTGGTGCTCGGCGCGGGCGGCGGTCTCGAGCTGCGGGCCATGGCGCAGGCGCATCCCGGCTGGACCTTCGTGGGCGTGGATCCGGCGGCCGCCATGCTGGACGAGGCGCGGCGCGTGCTCGGTCCGGACGCGTCACGCGTCACCTTCTGCGAAGGCTATATCGAGAATGCGCCCGAGGGGCCGTTCGACGCAGCCACCTGTCTCCTGACCCTGCATTTCCTGGAAGCCGGGGAACGCGTGCGAACGCTGCGTGAGCTTCGCCGGCGTCTCAAGCCCGGCGCGCCCTTCGTGGTGGCGCACATCAGTTTTCCGCAGGACGGAAGCGCGCGCCGCCTCTGGCTGTCCCGATATGCCGCTTTCGCTCTCGCATCGGGGACTGACCCCGAGCAAGTCAAGAAGATGAGCAATTCGGTTGACGCGCATCTGCCGATGCTGAGCCCCGGGCAGGACGAAGCCATCCTGCGCGATGCTGGCTTCTCTGACATCGCCCTCTTCTATGCGGCGTTCACCTGGCGTGGCTGGATTTCCTATGCCTGACCGCGTGACAATCCTACGCCGCCGTGATGGCGGGCGGTCGTCTCCGCCACGCCCCTGAGACGCTGGTCCCCACCCTGACCGTACCCCGTCGCATGGACAGGGCAGGGGGGCGGTGACAGAGTGCCGCGATGCAGCAATTCCGCCCCTGGCCCGAGGACGCCGCATGAACCAGACCACACGCCTGGCCGAAGGGGCGCTGGAGGCACGGGTTCGCCGGGACCTCGAATTCCTGAACCTGCCCCCCCGCAACTGGGTGCCGCCGCGCGCCCGCCAAGGCGAGGCCGTGCTGGACGTGGTGGTGGTGGGTGCGGGCATGAACGGCATCGCCGCCGCGGGCGCACTGACCCATCGCGGCATCCGCAACATCGCGGTGCTGGAGGCGCGGGAGCCGGGGCGCGAGGGCCCCTGGATGACGACGGCGCGCATGGACACGCTGCGCTCACCCAAGACGCTGCCGGGTCCTTGCCTGGGCATTCCCTCGCTCACCTTCCGCGCCTGGCACGAGGACCGCTTCGGGCCGGAGGCGTGGGAGGCGCTCTACAAGATCCCCAACGCCATGTGGCAGGACTACCTCTCCTGGCTGCAGCGTGTGCTGGAACTGCCCGTGCGCCATGGCGTGCGCGTGTCCGATGTGGCGCCGGAGGACGGGCTGCTGCGGGTGGCCGTCGAGACACCCGCGGGGCCGCAGACGCTGCTGGCGCGGCATGTCGTGCTGGCGACTGGCCGCGCGGGCGCGGGCGGGCTGGTCTGGCCCTCCTTCGTGCCGCTCTCCCTGGTGCCCGACCTCGCCATCCAGGCCTGCGAGCCGCTGGACTTCGCGCCGCTGGTGGGCAAGTCGCTGGGCGTGATCGGCGCCGGCGCCTCGGCCTGGGACAATGCGGCGACGGCGCTGGAACGCGGCGCGGCCTCCGCCACGCTCTATGTGCGCGCGAAGTCGCTGCCGCAGATCAACAAGGGCCGCGGCAGCACCGGCCCGCACTATTTCCACGGCTGGGACGCGCTGACGCCCGAGCAGCGCTGGGAGCTGATGGGCTACATGCTCGACGTGCGCTCCCCGCCGCCGCACGAGACGGTGCATCGCGCGCTGCGGCTGAAGGGTTTCTCCATCGTCTTCGGCGCGCCCACGCTGGGCGCGCGGCGCGAGGGTGACCAGGTCGTGCTGTCGCTGGGCGGCGAGACCCCGCGCGAGGTGGCGCATGACTACCTGGTGGTCGCCACGGGCTATCGCGTGGATCTGGACCATGTGCCTGAACTCGCCCGCTTCGCCCCGCACGCGCGGCGCTTCGGCGACGTGGTCGCGGGTGCCGAGGCGCGGCCGGACCTCGCGGCCTTCCCCTTCCTCGGCCCGGGCTTCGAATTGCTGCCGCGCGGCGAGGGCGCGCCCGCGGAACTGGGCCGCATCCATCTGATGAACCATGGCGCCATCGCGTCGCTGGGCGCCATCTCCAGCGACATTCCGGGCGTCATGGTGGCGGGTGAGCGGGTGGCCCAGGCCATCTTGCGCGCGCTGATGCAGGCGGAATGGCCCACGATCCGCGAGGCGCTCCAGGCATTTGACGAACCCGAACTGGAAAGCACACCCTTCTATGTGCCGCGAGGAATGGAACCCAAGTGATGCGTGACCTGCTGGACGAACTCGCCGGCATCCAGCCCGGCAGCCGCCTCGACGGGCTCCGCGCCCTGCGCCCCGATGTGCGTGCCGCCGTGGCCGGCAGCGAGGCCGCGATCTTCGAAGGCGAGAGCGGGCTTTCGGCCGCCGAGCGCCACGCCATCGCCCAGGCCGTCGCCGAGTGGAACAACGAGCCCGCCTTGGCCGCGCACCACGCCGCCCGCGCCGCGGCCTCGCCCCGCCTGCCCGCGCTGCTCGCCCATGCCGAGATGCTGACGAAGCGCCCCGACCGGGCCACGCCCGCCGCCGTGCAGGCGCTGGCCGAGGCGGGCCTCGCGCCGCGCGACGTGGTGATGCTGTCGCAGCTCGTGGCGCACATGAACTTCATGGCCCGGATGCTGGCCACCTTCCGCCTGCTGGAGCGCGCCTGATGCCGTCCACCCATGATTTCGGCTTCCCCATGCAAAGCCTGGACTGGGCCTCCTGGGTGCCCGTCCTCGACCTCGCCAAGGCGACGCCCGACGAGATCAAGGTGCTGGAGGAAAGCCACCCCAAGGCCAAGGAAAACCCCTACTACCTGCTGCTGGTGCAGGAGGCTGAGGTGCTGCGCCAGCGCTCCAAGCTGTTCAACACCATCATGTACGGGCCGCGCGGCGCCTCGCGCGCCGAGCGCGAACTGGCCGCGACCGCCGAATCGCGCCTGAACGGCTGCCCCTACTGCGCCTCCGTCCATGCGCTGCGCTATGTGCAGATGAAGGGCGATCCGGCGCTGATGGCCCGGCTGATGGAAGATGGCGTGGACACGCCCATGGAGGCCCGCCCCCGCGCCATCGTGGATTTCGCGGTGAAGCTGGCCGCCACCCCCTCCGCCGCCACCGACGCCGATGTGGCCCGGCTGCGCGAACAGGGGCTGGAGGACGCGCAGATCCTGGACATTGCCATGTCGGTCGCGATGTTCGCCAATGCCAACCGCCTCATGCAGACCCTGGGCGAGGCCGTGATGCCAAAGGACGCCGCCCCATGAACGAGCTGGTCCAGCTGGCCCACCGCGTCCTGCCCGGCGGGCATTTCGGGAACATGGCCTCCGACATCGCGCTGGTGCGCGGCGAGGGCGGGCATGTCTGGGACAGCGAGGGCCGCGAATACATTGACTACCTGCTGGGCTCCGGCCCCATGTTCATCGGCCACGCGCACCCCGAGGTGACGGCGGCGGTGCTGGAGCAGATCCCCCGCGGCACCACCTTCTTCGCCAACAACCCGGCCGGCATCGAACTCGCCGCGGCCATCGTGGACGCCATGCCCTGCGCCGAGCAGGTGCGCTTCCTGGCCTCGGGCACCGAGGCCGACATGTACGCGATGCGCGTCGTCCGCGCCTTCCGGGGCCGGGAAAAGATCCTGAAGTTCGAGGGCGGCTACCACGGCATGAGCGACCACGCGCTGATGTCGCTGGCGCCGAAGCGTCCCTCCAACTTTCCCCACCCCGTCCCGGACAGCGCCGGCATTCCCGCCCGAGTCCAGGACGAGGTGCTGGTCGCGCCCTTCAACGACGCCGATGCGGCCGTGGCCTTGATCGAGGCGCACCAGGACGAACTGGCGGGCGTGATCCTGGAGCCCTTCCAGCGCCTCATCCCGCCCGTGCCGGGCTTCCTCCAGGCCATCCGCGACGTCACCGCGCGCCTCGGCATCCCGCTGATCTTCGACGAGGTCGTCTGCGGCTTCCGCTTCGGCTACAGCGGCGCGCAGGGCTATTACGGCGTGACGCCCGATCTCTGCACGCTGGGCAAGATCATCGGCGGCGGCTTCCCGCTGGCGGCCCTCTGCGGCCGCGCCGACATCATGGCGCATTTCGACCGCGCGAAGGTGGGCGAGGAGCGGTTCCTCATGCAGGTGGGCACCCTCTCCGGCAATCCGGTGGCGGCGGTGGCGGGGCTTGCCACCCTCTCCGTGCTGCGCCGCCCCGGCGCCTATGACGACGTCTTCGCGCGCGGGCGCCGCATGATGGCGGGGCTGACCGAGGCGCTGCGCCGCCGCGGCATTCCAGGCCAGGTGGTGGGCGAGCCGGTGCTGTTCGACGTGGTCTATGCCACCGGCGAAATCCGCGGCCACCGCGACACGCTGCGCGCCGACGGCGCCGTGCAGGCCGCGGTGAACCGCCATCTGCGCGCGGGCGGCATCATGAAGGGCGACAGCAAGTACTACCTCTCCACCGCGCATACCGATGCCGATGTGGACCGCACCCTCTCGCTCTTCGACGAGGCGCTGGGCGCGCTGTGACGCGCGCTTGACCAGTCCCGCCGCGCCAGGGATACGGGTTGCATGAACGCCGCCAGCCAGACCCCCGTGGCGCAGACCGACATGGTGGCCGCCGTGCGCTGGGCCTACCGGCTGGTGCTCGGCCGCGATCCGGAGAACGACAAGGTCATCGCCAACTGGGCCTCCCTGCGCGACCCCCAGGCCGTGCTGAGGCACCTGGCGCGCTCGGGCGAGGCGGCGGAGGTGGCGGCCACGAACCGTCCGCTGCTGGGCAGCTGGCCCGACAGGCCTCTTGAGGCCGAGGCCGTTCGCGCCGCCGGATTGCTGCTGCATGGGGTGCTGCCGCCGGAGGAGGAGGTCGAGGCCACCCTCGTGCTCTGCTCGACCGGCGCGGCCTTGCGCGAGGCCTTCCTTGAAAGTCCCGCCTATGTGGCGGTGCGCGACGGGCGGGAGATGCCTGCCCCGGTCGTGGCCGAGCCCCTGCCCCGCCCACCCTCCGGTGAGGCGGAGGTGATGCTGGACGGGCGCCCCCTGCGGATTCGCGGCCAGGAGGAAGATGCCTATTGGCGCGCCTTGCGGCATGGGGTGGTGGAAAGCTCCGTCACCTCCTTGCTGCGTGTCACCCGGGCCCATCTGGCCGGGGGCGGGCAGGGCGCGGTGCTGATGGATGTGGGGGCCAATATCGGCCTTGCCTCGCTGGCCATGGCGCAGGCCGCACCCGGCCACGCGGTGCTGCTGGCGGTCGAACCCAATGCCGTCAACGCGGAGCATCTGCGCCACAACCTCGCCGCGAACGGCCTGCCCCGCGCCCGGGTGGAGGAGATGGCGGTGGGCGCGCGCGACGGCGTCGCTGAGTTCATGGCGGATGCCCGCAACTCCGCGACGGGCCATCTGCTCGGTGGCGAGGGCGCCGCCGCCGGCGCCGGGCGCTCGGTCCTGCGCGTGCCGGTGCAGCGGCTCGACCGGCTGCTGGCGGACCATGGCTGCGAGCGGCTGGACGTGCTGAAGGTGGATGTGGAGGGCGGCGAGGACGCGGTGCTGGCCGGCGCCGGAGACCTGCTGGCGCGCTACCGCACCCTGGTGCACATCGAGTTCAACCTCTGGACCATCATGGCCATGGCCGGCGCCAATCCGCGCCGCGTGCTGGAGAACTGGGCCGCCGCCTTCCCGCACATCGTGGCCTTCGGCGATGACGGCAATCCCGCGCCGCTGAAGGATGCGGAGCTGCTGATGTGGTTCCTCTACGTCACCACCACGAAGCGCGGCGGCATGGGCGACATCGTGCTCTGCCACGACCTTGGCTGGCTGAAGCGCTGGAAGTAGGCCCGCCTCCGCTCAGCGGAAGGCGAAGCCAATCCCCGGGCGTTCGGGCAGGCGCATGACGCCGCCCTCGGCCACCAGATCCTCCGCCAGCATGGCGCGCAACGAGGCCTGGGCGCCGTGCATCTCCAGCCACCCGCCCGCGCCATGCCCCGCCAGCGCGGCTGCATTGGCGATGTCCCAGCCGCCCGCATGGGCCACGGGCACGCCATGCGCCTCGGCCAGCGCCAGCACGCGCTGCAACCCGGTGATGCCGCCGCAGAAGGCCGCGTTGGGCTGCACCCAGTCCAGCGCCCCGCGCGAAAGCGCCTCACGAAACCACGCCAGCGAGTGCATCATCTGCCCGGCCCCCAGCGGCACGCGCACGCTTCGGCGCAGCGCCACCAGCCCCTCGATGTCATTGTCGCGCAGCGGTTCCTCGAACCAGGCGATGTCGCATTCCTCGACCATGCGGGCGAGGCGCTTCGCATCCGCCAGATGCATCCCGCAATTGGCGTCCAGGATGAGGCGCGCATCGGGGCCGATGGCCGCCCGCACGGCGCGCACCCGCGCCGCGTCCTCCGCAACCGACCGCCCGCCGGCGGCCACCAGCATCTTCACGCCGACATAGCCGCCCGCGATGGCGTCGCGGCACACCTGCACCAGCTGTTCCTCGCTGTAGCCGGGCAGGCCCACCGTCGCGTAGCAGGGCACCTCCGTGCGCGCGCCGCCCAGCAGCCGCCACAGCGGCTCGCCCAGCGCGCGGGCGCGCAGGTCCCACAGCGCCATGTCGAGGGCGGAGATGGCGGCCGTCAGCACCGTGCCCAGGCCGCGCGGGTTGAAGCGCGCGGCGAGCATGGGCCCCACCGCCTCGATGCGCCGGGCATCCTGCCCGGCCAGCGCCTCGGCGATGCCGGTGTTGAGCAGTTCTGCCACTTGCGGCGCCAGGAAGCGGCCCGTGACGCCCTGGCCCACCAGCCCGTCCTCGCCCTCCACGCGGCAAAGCACGAAGGCGGGCGCATCCAGCGCCGCATAACCGCGCGCGGCGGTGCCGAGCTTGGCGAGGTACCGAATCTCGGCGGTGACGGCGCCAATCCGCATCAGGCCGGGATCATCGCGGCGGCATCTCGTTCGGCGGCGTGGCAGGCTGCGCGTGATGCGCCCTGGTGGTTCCGCAGCCGCGGCGCCTCCACCTTGCAACGGTCGAAGACCAGCGGGCAGCGCGGGTGGAAGGCGCAGCCGGGCGGCGGCGCCAGCGGGTCCGGGAACACGCTGCCCAGCCGGGTGTCCGGCAGGCCAAGCCGCGGGTCGGGCGTCAGCACCGAGGCCAGGAGGCCGCGGCTGTAGGGGTGCTGGGCCCGGACCATGACCTCGGCGGTCGGGCCTTCCTCCACCACGCGGCCCAGATACATGACCGCCACGCGGGTCGCGAGCATCTGCACGACGGCCAGGTTGTGGCTGATGAAGAGGCTGGTCAGCCCCAGCCGCGACTGCAGGTCCATCAGCAGGTTCAGGATCTGCGCCTGCACCGACACGTCGAGCGCGGAGGTAGGTTCGTCGCAGATGAGAAGCTGCGGCTTCAGGATCAGCGCGCGCGCGATGGCGACGCGCTGCCGCTGCCCGCCCGAGAGCTGCGAGGGATAGGCCGCGGCATGGCGGGGGGAGAGGCCCACCAGGGCCAGCATCTCCGCGACGCGCGTCTCGCGTTCGGCCGCACTTCCCTCGCCATGCACCGCCAGCGGCAGGCCGACGATGGAGGCGATGGTCTTGCGCGGGTTCAGCGAGGAATAGGGGTCCTGGAAGACCGGCTGCACCAGCCGCGCCCGTTCCAGGCGGCCGAGCTGCGCGATGGGGCGGCCGTCAATCAGCACCTCGCCCTCGGTGGGGGTTTCGAGGCCCAGCACCATCTTGGCCAGCGTGCTCTTGCCGCAGCCGCTCTCGCCCACCAGGCCCAGCACTTGGCCGCGCGGGACGGAGAGCGAGACGCCACCCACCGCCATCAGCGGCCGCTTGGGCGCGAACATGCCACGCCCCACGGAATAGCGCTTCACCACGTTCCGCAGTTCGAGGATGGGCTGTTGGTCGCTCATGCCGGGTTCTCCAGCAGGGAGGGCACCGCGGCGGGCAGGATGCAGCGCCAGGCATGGTCCTCCGCGCCGGTGACCACCGGCACGGGGCGGGCGCAGGGTTCGGTCGCGAAGGCGCAGCGCTCGCGGAAGGCGCAGCCCTCGATGCCGCCCACCAGGCTCGGCACCAGGCCCGGAATGGTGCCGAGCGGCACGCCCGGCCTGCTGCGCGCGGGGATGGGGATGCAGTCAATCAGCCCGCGCGTGTAGGGGTGGCGGGGCTCGTCGAAGACGGTGACCGTGGGCCCGCTTTCCACCACCTCGCCCGCATACATGACGGCGACGCGGTGGGCGACGCGCGCCACGATGCCGAGGTCGTGCGTCACCAGCAGCAGGCCCATCCCGAACTCCTGCTGGAGCTCGGCCAGAAGATGCAGGATTTCCGCCTGGATGGTGACGTCGAGCGCGGTGGTGGGCTCATCGGCCAGGATCAGGTCGGGGCCGCACATCAGCGCCATCGCGATCATCACGCGCTGGCGCAGCCCGCCCGAGAGTTCATGCGGATATTGCACGAGGCGGCGCCCGGCGGCGGCGATGCCCACGCGCTCCAGTAGGAAGACGGCGCGGTCGGTGGCTTCCCGGCGGTTGCCCTTGCCGTGGCGCAGGAAGGGCTCGGTCAGCTGGTCGCCGATGGTCCAGGCCGGGTTCAGGCTGGTCATCGGCTCCTGGAAGATCATGGCCATGCGGTTGCCGCGCAATTCGCGCAGGCGCCGCGGCGTCATGTCCAGCAGGTCTTCGCCGGCAAAGCGCATATGGGCCGCGGTGCGCCGTGCCGAGCTGGGCAGCAGCCCCATGACGGCGAGCGAGGTGAGCGACTTGCCGCAGCCGCTCTCCCCCACCACGCAGAGCGTCTCGCCGCGCGCCACGGTCAGCGTCACGTCACGCACCGCGTGCAGGATGCCATCCGCCACGGGGATCTGGACGGCGAGCTGCTTCACATCGAGGACGGGCGTGGTCATGAGCGGCCCTCCGGCGCCGTGACGTCACGGATGCCGTCGCCCAGCATGTTGATGGCCAGCACCAGCACGCAGATGGCAAGGCCCGGCAGCAGGATGACCCAGGGGTCGAAGAGCATGACCTCCTTCGCCTCCGCCACCATCAGCCCCCAGGAGGGCAGGGGCGGCTGCACGCCGAGGCCGAGGAAGGACAGCGCCGCCTCCAGCAGGATGGCCTGCGCCATCTCGTAGCTGGCCACCACCACCAGCGCCGGGATCAGGTTGGGCAGGATCTCACCCACCAGGATGCGTGGCGTGGAACAGCCCACCGACTGCGCGGCCGCCACGTATTCGAGGTTGCGCAGCTGCATGGTGGCACTTCGCATCACCACCGCGAAGCGGTCCCACAGCAGCAGCCCGAGCACGAGGACCACCACCTGCAACGAGCCGCCCGCCACGGCCACGACGGCCAGCGCCACCATCACCACCGGCAGCGAGAGCCGCGTGGTGATGAGGAAGGACACCACCGTGTCCACCCGCCCGCCGAAATACCCCGCCGCGACCCCCAGCACCGTGCCGATGACGCCCGAGACCAGCATGGTCAGCAGGCCGATGAGCAGGGAGATGCGCGCGCCATAGATCAACCGCGAGAGGTAGTCGCGCCCGAGATTGTCCGTGCCCAGGAGGTAGCGTGGGTCCGCCATCTCGGCATCGATGAAGGCGGGCGGGATCAGCCGGTCGTCCAGGGTCTGCGCGTAGGGGTCGTGCGGCGCGATGAAGGGCGCGAAGATCGCCATGAGTGTGATCAGGCCGAGCACGGTGGCGGCCACGATCAGCCCGGAATTGCCCAGGATGCGGCCGCGCTTCTTGCGAAGCTTCGGGCCGGTGGGTGCGGTGATGTCGCTCATGTCAGCCCCTGCGGATGCGCGGATCGAGCCAGGCGTTCAGGATGTCCGCCAGCAGCGTCAGGATCACGTAGAACAGCGCCACCAGCAGCAGGATGCCCTGGACCACGGGGAAGTCGCGGCGGGAAATCGCCTCCCAGGCGAGGTAGCCGATGCCCTGCAACGCGAAGACTGTCTCGATGATGACCGAGCCCGAGAGCATGTTCCCGAACTGCACGGAGCACAGCGCCACCACCGGGATGATGGCGTTCCGCAGCGCGTGCTTCAGCACCACGACGCGGCCGGGAAGCCCCTTGGCGCGCGCGGTGCGGATGTAGTCCGACGTCATCACCTCCACCATGCCGCCGCGCGTGAGGCGCATCAGCACCGGGGCGGAGAACCAGCCCAGCGTGATGGCCGGCATGACGAAGTGCATCCAGGTGTCGGACCCCGAGATCGGCAGCCAGCCGAGCGAGAGGCCGAAGAAGAAGATCATCAGCAGGCCGAACCAGAAATTCGGCATGGCCTGTCCGACGACCGCGATGCCCAGCGCGCCTCGGTCCACCCAGGTGTTGCGTCTGAGGGCCGCGATGATGCCGAGCGGCAGCGAGATCAGCAGCGCGATGACGAGGCCCAGCCCCGCCAGCGTCAGCGTCACCGGCAGGCGCGACATGATGAGGTTGGCGACGCTCTCCGGATAGAAGAGCGAACGCCCGAGATCACCCTGCACCGCCCGCCACAGCCATTCCGCGTATTGCACGATGATCGGGCGGTTCAGGCCATATTGCTCGCGGATGCGTTCGACTTCCGCGGGGCTGGCATCCTCTCCGGCGAGGGCGATGGCCAGGTCGCCGGAGACGCGCAGCAGCATGAAGGCGATGGCGGAGACGGCGATGCCGACCACCAGCGCCAGCAGCAGCCGGCGTAGGGTGAAACGCAGCACCGATCAGCGCCGCCAGCGGGCCGAGTAGAAGCGCGGCACCTCATCCGCCGTCGGCGAGAATTCCAGCTGCGAATTGAAGGCGTAGGTCAGCGGGAAGGTCCACAACGGGGCCCAGTAGGCCTGCTCGGTGATGCGGCGCATGGCGGCCGTATAGGCCTCAAGCCGGGCGGCGGGGTCGGTGTTGTTGTCGCCGCGCTCCAGCAGGGCGATCACCTCCGGGTCCCGCGTCATGTCGTCGGTGGAACCGCGGAAGAAGTAGGAGGTGGAGTTCGCCACGTCGAAGAGCGAGGTCGAGCCCCAGGACCCATAGGCCAGCCGCACCTGCCCCTCGCGCGTCGCGCGCTGGTAGGCGTCGTACTGCTGCCATTGCAGGTTCGCGGTGATGCCCACGGCGCGCAGATTGCCGATGATGGCCTCGGCCCAGGGGCGTTCGCGATAGCCCATGATGTTCACGGTGAAGCCGTTGGCGAAGCCCGCCTCGGCCAGCAGCTGGCGGGCGCGCTCGGGGTTGTAGTCGTAGCGCGTGATGCCGTCCTGCACGCAGCCGAACTGGTCCGGATGGCAAGGGGTGTGCAGCGGGTCGGAGCCTTCGCCCACCAGGTTCCGCACGATGCCCGCGCGGTCGATCGCGTGGTTGATGGCCTGGCGCACCCGGATGTCGCGCATCGGGTTGTCTTGCTCGCCGGTGCGGCCGGCGGCGTCCATCTGCAGATAGTGGAAGCGCACCGTGCCGCCCGAGGCCACGGTCACGCCGCGGCGGCGCTGCAGGTTGCGCGCCTGGTCGGGTGTGACCCGCCACACCCAGTCCACGCCGCCGGTCAGCAGCTCGGCCACGCGGGTGTTCGCTTCGGGCACGCGGCGGAACACCAGGCGCTCCACCTCGGGCTGGCCCTTCGCGCCGCCGAAATAGCGGTCGAAACGCTCGAACACGATGCGCTGGCCGGCGCTGAGTTCCGTCACGCGGTAGGGACCGGTGCCGATCGGGTTGCGGCCCATGCCCTCGCGCCCGGTGGCGAGCGAGGCGCGCGGGATGATCAGCAGCGTGGTGAGGTATTCCTGCCAGGGGCCGAAGGCGGCCGGGGTGCGCAGGCGGACCGTGTGGTTGTCCACCAGCTCCGCGCCCGCGAGCCAGCGGGCGCGGCCGCCATTGGTCACCTGGTTGGCGGGGTCGAGGGCGAACTCGACGGTGGCCACCACGTCGCGCGCATCCACCGTGTCGCCATTGTGCGCGACGATGCCCTGGCGGATGCGAAGCTCGATCGTGGTGTCATCCACGATGCGAACCGACTCCGCCAGGTGGTTCTCATACTCGCCGGTGCGGAGGTTGCGGTAGAGCGGCGCGTCCCAGACATGGAAGCCGAAGATCACGCCCTCGCGCGTCGAGTTGAAGTAGGGCGACATGTTCGCCGGCTCCGTGTCGGAGAACCAGCGAATGGTGTTCTGCGCCGGCTGCGCCAGCACGGCGGGTGCGCCGAACGTCACCGCGGCGGCCATGGCCACGGCCCCCAGAAGATACCTTCTCATGCTTGTGCCTCCTTGTTGTTCTCGACGATAAGGGCCTCGCCCGCAGGGTCAACCGCGAAGGCGGGTGCGTGCCGTGCTCAGCCGAGTTCCGCGCGCACGATCGCCG
>NZ_JAFFQY010000054.1 GCF_017311575.1 Roseococcus thiosulfatophilus | reverse complement strand
GGCCAGCCCGACGGCGGCGGTGATCGACAGCCAGAGCGTCAAGACCACCGAGAGCGGCGGCCCGCGCGGCTACGACGCGGGCAAGAAGATCAAGGGCCGCAAGCGGCACGCGATGGTGGACACGGATGGTCGGGGACTGACGCTCGACAACCATCCGGCCAGCATCCAGGACCGCGACGGCGCGCCGCCCTTGATGCGCATGTCGCGCCGCCGCTGGCCCTTCGTGCAACTCGCCTTCATGGACAGCGGCTACGCCGGGGATCGCGTCGCTGGTGCCACCGCCATCCGCGTCGAGATCGTGCGCAAGCCCAAGGGGCAGGTCGGCTTCGCCGTTCACGCGCGACGCTGGGTGGTCGAACGCTTCTTCGCATGGATCGGCCGCAATCGACGCCTCGCGAAGGACTTTGAGGCCACCATCGCCTCCGCAAACGCCTTCCTCTACGCGGCTTCCGTCATCATCCTGCTACGCCGCATCGCACGTTCCGCATGAGATTCGAGACAGACTCT
>NZ_JAFFQY010000053.1 GCF_017311575.1 Roseococcus thiosulfatophilus | reverse complement strand
TTAGAAGGGACTTCCGTTTCTACGGAGATTTTCAACGGGCCTGCCAATTTGTTCTCCTGCTGCATATGTTTAATATAATTTCTTTTGGAAATAAAATCGCATAAAATTAGGATTGGTTGATTTTCTGCCTTTAGTATTTTGGAGGTTGTAGCTTACTGCAATCGTTGATCCACCCCTCGGGAAACAATAGCTACAGACAGGTCAGCACCGCATCCCCCATCTGCGCCGTCGTCAGCACCGCCTCGCCGGGGGCCGCGATATCGCCCGTGCGGGCACCCTGCGCCAAGACCCGCTCCACCGCCGCCTCCAGATGCGCCGCATCCTCCGGCCGCCCCGCGCTCCAGCGCAGCAGCAGCGCCACCGACAAGATGGACCCCAGCGGGTTCGCCACCCCCTGGCCCGCGATGTCGGGCGCGGAGCCATGCACCGGCTCATAGAGCGCCCGCCTGCGCCCCGACGCATCCAGTGCGGAGAGTGACGCGGAAGGCAGCATCCCAAGCGAGCCGATGATGGCGCCCGCCGCGTCGCTCAGCAGGTCGCCGAAGAGGTTGTCGGTCACGATCACGTCGAAGCGGCGTGGGCTGCGGGCCAGTTGG
>NZ_JAFFQY010000052.1 GCF_017311575.1 Roseococcus thiosulfatophilus | reverse complement strand
ATGCGGCTGACGCGGCCGATGCCGGCCAGATACCGCTCGTTCGCCGCCGAGCGATAGGCGGTGTCGGCCCAGACATCGGAGGCGGTGTTGTTCGGATCGATCAGCCCTTCGCGCAGCCGCGCCCCGTCATGGGCGGCGGCATCGGTGGTCCTGCCACGCCGGATCACCCCGTGCCGGCGATCGATCGAGATATGCGACTTGTAGCCAAAGGTCGGGATGGCGATGTCGATCTGCGTCTTGCCATCGGCGGCGGGTTTCGCCTTGCTGAACTTCATCGTCCAGCGGGCATCGGTGTCCTTCTGGCGCGCCTTGGCCGGCTCGTCAGGCCAGATCGCCGCAGCCTTCTCGCCAGACTTGATGCGGGCCTTCTCGGCCTCGGTGTTGCGCTGGCGGGGCGCTGCCACCAGGGTCGCGTCCACGATCTGGCCCGCCATCGGCAGGTAGCCCGCACCCGTGATCGCCGTATCGAGCCTGGTGAACAGCGCCTCCAGCGCGCCGGCAGCGATCAGCGCCTCGCGGAAGTCCCACAGCGTGTTGGCGTCGGGCACCGCGTCACCGGGACCCAGGCCGCAGAAGCGCATCCAGCTCAGCCGATCGGCCACCAGGTATTCCGTCTGCGCCAGCGACAGCCCGTGCATCGCCTGCAGCACCAGCATGCGGAACTTCAGGACGGGATCGAAGCCGGGCCGCCCGCCCTTGCCGCGGTCGCGGGTGCCGAGAGCAGCGGCAAGATCGGCCCGGAAAATCTCGAAATCCACCGTCGCCGCAAGCT
>NZ_JAFFQY010000051.1 GCF_017311575.1 Roseococcus thiosulfatophilus | reverse complement strand
GGACGCCTCGAAAAACCCCTGGTGCTGACGGCTGCGTGCTGATTCGCTGCTGCTGGTGACGGCGGGAGGGGCGGGTGGCGGGACAGGCTGGGTTCTTCGACGCGGAGGAGCGGCTGCGCTGGCTGTCGGCGTCTGGCGATCCGCTGGAACGGCTGCGCGCCGTGGTGGACTTCGAGGCGTTCCGCGCGGAGTTGGAGGCGGCGCTGCCGCGGGCGGACCGCAGCCGCGGGGGGCGCCCGCCCTGGGATGCGGTGCTGATGTTCCGCGTCCTGGTGCTGCAAGCCCTCTACACGCTGTCTGACGACCAGGCCGAGTACCAGCTGCGCGACCGCTTGAGCTTCATGCGCTTCGCGGGCCTGGCGCTGCAGGACGCGGTACCCGACGCCAAGACGATCTGGCTCTACCGCGAGCAGCTGACGCGCGCGGGCGCCCTGGCGAAGCTGTTCGCGCGGTTCGACGCGATGCTGGCCGAGCGCGGCTTCCTCGCCATGGGCGGGCAGATCGTCAATGCCACCGTGGTCGAGGCCCGTCGGCCCCGGCTGACCAAGGACGAGAAGGCGGTACTGCGCGACGGCGGCACGCCCGCGGACTGGTCGAAGGCGCGCACCCGGCAGATCGACCGCGACGGCCGCTGGACGCTCAAGCGGGGCCGCAAGGCGAGACCGCCCGAGGGAAGTACCCCGCGCCAGGCCGTGGCCGAGATCGCGGTGCCGATGTTCGGCTACAAGAACCACCTCGGCATTGATCGTGCCCATGGGTTCATTCGTCGCTTCGTCGTCACCGACGCGGCGCGGCACGACGGCGCCCAACTCGGTGCCGTGTTGGATCCAGGCAATACGGGCGGCGGCGTGTGGG
>NZ_JAFFQY010000050.1 GCF_017311575.1 Roseococcus thiosulfatophilus | reverse complement strand
GGTGCTATGCGAGTAAGCCTCTTTAGATGACGATCATTGAGTAGATGATGCAGGCGGGCGTCACAGATTTGCCATGCACGCAAATATTTGCTATCATTAGATATTATCCAAGAAGTTCATTTCATAATGAAAAATATAAAACTATCTAAGACAGAGATGAGGCCTCGCCCACAAGCCTCTCAAGATAATTTAGATAGAGCTCTCCAACTCTAATTGGCCTCTGATCGAACAGAGGTCGAGCTAGATGCTCTCTAGGTGGCCAATATATTTTTTTAAATTGATCAGTAACCGGTCTTAATCGTGCCTGACTGGGTGCCGCTCCGATTATCATTTTACCTCTTGGATTAGGTTTGTATTTTGGATCACGCCTGTATTTAATGTATCCATCTTCGGTTGGGATTCCACTCCCCCAATCCGTGCCCATATCGAAGTCGATTTCTTTTGTGTCTTCATCAATCACACCCAACGGCAGGAATGGACGATTTGTTGTGACGGGTTCTACATCGTGCTCTTCTGCATTTCGAGACTGATGCATATAGCTCACAAGAGAATCAGCCCGGCCTTCGCGCTTTTTGCCGCCATACCATTGACGTGCTTGTGCGTTGTTCTTTGAACCAGCATCCAGAGCATTAAGGATGCTGCCGGTGTGTATTAAAAAGGATGCCCAGTGGCTTTGTAGATCCTCCATGGTTTGAGCGCTGCGGCAACAGAAAAGCGCTTCTCTAGCTTTGTTGAGACGATCATAGCATTTAGCGATCTGCTGATGCTCGTAGAGGTTGGCCATACAAAAGCCCGAGTTTGGTTAGCGTCGCCAATCAGTGCTCAAGCGGATGCCGACGACGGCAAAGCTTACCAGACTGGTAAAGGGTTCTGTCGAGTCAAAACCTA
>NZ_JAFFQY010000049.1 GCF_017311575.1 Roseococcus thiosulfatophilus | reverse complement strand
AGAGCCCATCCGGAAAGGAATTGAATCGCCTGAGTTGGGTATGATTCGCTGCTTCTGCGGGCGATTCGCGGGAGCAGGCAATGGCGTGGACGGCAGAGCATCGGCGAGCGGCGGATCGGCGTGGCCTGCGGTATCCATCTGATCTGACGGATGCGGAATGGGCGCTGGTGGCGCCGATGATCCGGCCAGCGAAGCACGGCGGCAGGCCGCGCAGGGTGGATGTCCGCGAGGTTCTGAACGCAGTGTTCTACGTGCTCTCGACGGGCTGCCAATGGAGCGCGTTGCCGAAGGACCTGCCGCCGAAGAGTACGGTGTGGGACTACTTCTCGCGCTGGGAATGGGAAGGCACCATCGAGCGTATTCACCACGCGCTCTACGTCGCCGTGCGTGAGCAGGCAGGGCGCGAGGCCAGCCCGACGACGGCGATCATCGACAGCCAGACGGCGAAGGCGGCGCAAAAGGGGGCTCTACGCTCGACCCGTCCGGCTACGACGCGGGCAAGAAGGTCGTTGGCCGCAAGCGTCACCTGCTGACCGACACCATCGGTATGCTGCTCGCGGTGATCGTGCATCCGGCCAGCGTGCAGGACCGCGATGGCGCCGAGCCACTGCTGCGGCAGGCGCGCAGGCTGTTCCCCTTCATCGAGCGCATCTTCGGCGATGCAGGCTATCAGGGGCCGAAGATGGCCGCTGCCGTCGCCCGCACCGGCACGTGGAAGATCGAGATCGTCCGCCGCTGCGACAGACACAAATTCGTCGTGCTGCCGAAGCGTTGGATCGTGGAGCGCACCATTGGATGGATCAGCCGCAACCGCCGTCTCGCCCGCGACTTCGAGCGGCACTGCCGCATCGCCGCCGCCTTCGTCCGCATGGCCATGATCCGCATCATGCTTCGACGACTAGCCGCAAAGCCCTCAGCGTGAATCCAAACTTCCCGGATGGGCTCT
>NZ_JAFFQY010000048.1 GCF_017311575.1 Roseococcus thiosulfatophilus | reverse complement strand
GCTGAAGGGCCAGGGCGTGTACATGGCCCAGTTGGCCATGTCCGGCGCCCAGTCCTGCGCCATGCGGTAGGTTTCCTCCAGCGTCTCGACCGTCTCGTTCTCCAGGCCCACGATGAACTGCGCCTCGGTGACGATGCCGTTGTCGCGCAACAGCTGGATGGCCTTCCTGTTCTGCGCGATGGTGGTTTCCTTGTTGAAGCGGTCGAGCTTCAGCTGCGCCGCCGCCTCGGTGCCGAGGCTCACATGGATCAGCCCGGCCTTCCGGTACATCGGCAGCAGCGCCTCGTCGCGCAGGATATCGGTGACGCGGGTGTTGATGCCCCAGAGCACGGGCAGGTTCCGCTCGATCATCAGCTCGCAGAACTGCACGAACTTCTTCTTGTGGATGGTGGGCTCCTCGTCGGCCAGGATGAAGAAGCCCACGTCATGCTCGCGCACCAGCGTCTCGATCTCGTCCACGACCTTGCGCGGGTCGCGCACGCGGTAGTCGCGCCAGAACTTCCATTGGCTGCAGAAGGAGCAGGTGAAGGGGCAGCCGCGCGCCATATTCGGGATGGCGACGCGCTTGCCGAGCGGGATGTAGATGTACTTGCTCCATTCCAGCACGCCCCAATCGGGCTGGATGCGGTCCAGGTCCTTGATCGGCGGGGCGGCCGGCGTGGCCACGACCTGCCCGCCGTCGAGATAGGCGATGCCCTTCACCTCGCTGCGTTCCGCCAGCCACTTTCCATCATCCACGCAGCGCACCAGGTCGAGAAAGACCTGCTCGCCCTCGCCACGCACGATGGCGTCAATCCAGGGCGCCTCGGCCAGCACCTGCTGGTACATGAACGTGCCATGGATGCCGCCCAGCACGGTGACGGCCTGGGGGCAGACCTCCTTCGCCATCTGCAACAGGCGCTCGGCCTTGTAGATGGAGGGCGTGATGGAGGTGGCGCCCACGATGTCGGGCTTGAGTTCCGCCAAGGCATCGCGCACCTGCTCATCCGTCAGGT
>NZ_JAFFQY010000047.1 GCF_017311575.1 Roseococcus thiosulfatophilus | reverse complement strand
GTCACCCAACATCCAGCGCACATCGTTTACAGCGTGGACTACCAGGGTATCTAATCCTGTTTGCTCCCCACGCTTTCGCGCCTCAGCGTCAGTAATGGACCAGCTCGCCGCCTTCGCCACCGGTGTTCTTCCCAATATCTACGAATTTCACCTCTACACTGGGAATTCCACGAGCCTCTTCCATCCTCTAGCTCACATGTATCAAGCGCAGTCCCCAGGTTAAGCCCGGGAATTTCACGCCTGACTGTGTGTGCCGCCTACGCGCCCTTTACGCCCAGTCATTCCGAGCAACGCTAGCCCCCTTCGTATTACCGCGGCTGCTGGCACGAAGTTAGCCGGGGCTTCTTCTACAGGTACCGTCATCATCGTCCCTGTCGAAAGGGCTTTACAATCCGAAGACCTTCTTCACCCACGCGGAATTGCTGGATCAGGCTTGCGCCCATTGTCCAATATTCCCCACTGCTGCCTCCCGTAGGAGTCTGGGCCGTGTCTCAGTCCCAGTGTGGCTGATCATCCTCTCAGACCAGCTACCGATCGTCGCCTTGGTAAGCCTTTACCCCACCAACTAGCTAATCGGACGCAGGCCGCTCCATGGGCGCATCGCTGCTTTCTCCCTCAGGAGATATGCGGTATTAGCGCCAGTTTCCCAGCGTTATCCCCCACCCTCGGACACGTTCCTACGCGTTACTCACCCGTCCGCCACTGACATTGCTGCCCGTGCGACTTGCATGTGTTAAGCATTCCGCCAGCGTTCGCTCTGAGCCAGGATCAAACTCTCAGGTTCATCCGTTCCACCATGCCAGCCGAAGCCAGCACAGCAAAACTCAAACCCACCATCCTAAACCCAAGCACCAAACACCAAAAACAAACCAGACACATAGCCAACGCCAACCATGACCAAAGCCACAGCAGCACCAACCACGCATCCCAACATTCATATCCGCCCCCGCTTCGCTCCCCTTCCAGAAAGCAAAACCAAAGCAGATCACGTCAGCACTTACTTCTGCATAACCAGATGTGATTTTGAAACAACG
>NZ_JAFFQY010000046.1 GCF_017311575.1 Roseococcus thiosulfatophilus | reverse complement strand
GACGGACGACTCCAGCATGGTGCAGCTGCAGCAGGGCATACCGAGCTACCATCTAGATATCTCGAGTCAGCCGTTTATATTAGCAGGCAATTTTTCCCTTGCCTCAACCTAAAAGTGACGCGATGCTTGTTCTTTAACCTTGCAAGTGGGTCATGTATGTCTGTTCTGGATATTCCTCTGCGAAAGGCCCTGCAATTGTTTTATGCACCGCAATCGTTGCGGCGGACAATTTTGAAGGGCGATATTCGGCTTGACCGTCGAAAGGAAGCTGGCGGGAATAGAAGCCAGGGCGGCGATTTCCATTTGCCGTTCTGGTCAGACGTCAAAAAACATATAGCTGGCGACGGCGATCTAGCACAACTTACCGATGACCGCATAAATACAAACAGGAATTTCAAGAGGCTATACCCACTTCTAAAAGACGGCGTTCTGGAGTTGCTGAATGCAAAATTACGGTCGTCAAACCAGATAGTCGAGATCGTCCCCCAAAGTGTGCACGGCAACTTACGAATTGAGGATCTCGGAGGGACAATCCGTACAAGGGATGCGCTCCATGCGCGCGTCGAGGGAAAATATACCCGCGTTGTGTACCCCTACTTCAGTGAGGACCCTATTCTGCCTGAAGAAGGCGGAAGGCTGGGCTTATGGGTGATGCAGAAAGCCCTCACAGGGCTTGATCCAGGCGACATGCGCATTATCGACCCTCTTCGTCGGGCGTTATTCTCCCCGGAGACGACGCCCCTGCAAGGTAACGAAGAGGCGGTTTTCCGCAAGAATTACAAACTGCTGATCGGCGAGTGGGAGCGCTTAAAAAATGAATAGGTAGCGCGAGGTCCCTTCCAGTGAAGGACACCATAAGCGGAACAGCCAAGATAGAAGGCTCCCCGACTCGTTGGCGGAGTTAGCGGTTGGGTCAGTTCGGTCGAGGAAGATGCTGTCGCTCTGGCGCGCACTTCAGCGTAGGAGATACAACGTTAGAATATCGACTTTACGGTCTGCTACCGCCCCGCCTCCGCCGGCACATGCACCTCCTCGCCCAGCATCGTCACGGGCACGGCCTCCAGCACGTCGCCCAGACAAGGCCCTG
>NZ_JAFFQY010000045.1 GCF_017311575.1 Roseococcus thiosulfatophilus | reverse complement strand
TTGAGGGCTAGAAAAGCGCCGCCGGCGCGACCGTGCTGCCGGTGAAGCCGCGCGCCCGCAGCGGCTGCATCACGAAGCAGAATTCGCTCCGCCCCGCCGCCACCAGCTCGTCCAGCTTCATGTTCTCCAGCAGGTGCACGCCATGCACCACCAGCGCGATCTGGTGCACCGGCAGCGAGGCGTGCGGCATGGTGCGCGAGGGTGCGACCTCCACCGGCCAGTTGTCGGCGCCCAGCAGCAGCGGCCCGCGCTCGATCAGCCATTCGGCGGCGGCCACACCCAGCCCGGGACAGCCCGACACATAGCGCGCATTGTCCTGCCCCCACAGCGCGGCCCAGCCGGTGTTGATGAGCATGGCGTCGCCCTCGCGCAGCTCCACGCGCTGGCGGTCGAGCGCCTGCTGGAGATCCTGCGGGGTGATCTCGTAGTCGATGGGCAGGGTCTGCGTGCCCTTCAGCCCCGCGATGTCCATCACCACGCCGCGGGCCATGATGGTGCCGACCGTCTCGACGCCCATCTCGGTGAATCCGCCGCGGCTGCTGATGCCGGGCACGTTCACGCAGTTGTAGGTCTCGTCGCCGATGGTCTGGTGCGGGAAGGCGTCGAGCTGCGTGCCCACCTGCGCCAGCTCCGTGATGACGATCTCCTCGTTGGAGCCGCGGCGGTTGGCCTGCGGGTTCATGAACTGCTGCTTGAGGTGCACGTCGAAGCGCCGCGTGCCGAAGAAGGGCATGGACTGCGTCAGCATATGCCCGATCTCGATCTTGCGGCCCTCGCGGATCATCCGCGCCGCGTCGCGCATGCGCTCCGGCGTCATGTGGTTCATGGAGCCGCGGCGGTCATTGGCGCCCCAGCGCGAGGGGCAGCGCTGGGCCGAGGCGGGCGGCGACCAGCCCCCACTCCCTTGCGCCTGGACGGGCGTCGCGGTCAGCCCCGCATGGGCGGCACCACAGGCCATGCAGGCGCCGAACAGCGCCCGCCGGGAAATACTCCGCATGGCAGTCCCTCCGTTATATTATATCTTTTCGGCCGTGACTTGGCCGAATAAGAATAAGAACAACAGAGGCAAGTCCACCAAGGCATAACGCCGTAACGCGGGCAGTTCAAAACCTGG
>NZ_JAFFQY010000055.1 GCF_017311575.1 Roseococcus thiosulfatophilus | reverse complement strand
GGAGCGCCCGCCCGGCGGCGGGCACACCTGTGGTTGCTACATGTAGGCGGGCAGGGGCTGGGTCTCGTCCTTCACGCCCTTCACGCCCGGCACGCCCTCGGCCAGCACGCGCAGCCCGCGCGCCACGCCGGCATCGCGCATGAAGCCGTGGAAGGTCACCACGCCATCCTGCACATCGGCCAGCAGGTAGAAGCTGTTGGCCCAGGGCTCGCGCTTCATGGCGGCCAGCACGGCACGGCGGATGCGGTCATCGCTCATCGCCTCGCCCTCGGCCATGGGGGTGACCAGGGCGCGCAGCAGGTCGGCCCGGCTGACGATGCCGCGCAGCTTGCCATGCTCCACCACCAGCACGCGGCGGATCTTCTTCTCCTCCATCAGGGCGGCGATGTGCGCGGCCGTCTCGTCCAGGCCCACGGCGACGACATCGGCCGTCATCACGTCGCGCGCCACCGCGCCATGGGTGCGGGCGTAGCGGTCGGCCTGGCTGCCGGGGCTGCTGAACATGGCGGCGAACCAGCTCGGGCGGTGCGCCACATCCTCATCGGCCAGGCGGCGGATCAGGTCGGCCTCCGTCACCAGGCCCAGCAGCGCGCCATCGGCGGCGAGCACGGGCACGGCGCTGATGCCGCGGTCGGCCATCAGCTTCGCCATGGCGACGACGGGGGTCTCGGGGGGCACGGTGACGACATCGGGGGTCATCAGGTCGCGCGCGGTGAGTTTGCTGGGCATGGTCTGGCCTCCGGTGGATACTGTGGGAAGCCTAGTGGGGGACGCCCGCCCCGCGCATTGCGCTGGCGCAACCCCCGGACGCGCCAATACGTTCCTTCGCCACGGCGCCAGGGAGGTGAAAACGGGACGGGCCCAGGATGGAAGTCTCGTAATTCTCGCGGCGCTGGGCCATATTGCATCCAAGAAAGTTTCCATTTTCGGAGATCGCCCCGACCATGCGCCGTCCCGCCACGATCATGACCGCGCTCGCGGTTGCCGCCTTCGTCCTCGCCCCCGCTTTGGCGGAAGCCCAGCGTGCGCGCGGCGGCTTCGGCGGCAGCCGGGGCGCGCGCACCTACCAGGCGCCCCCTCCGACCAACACGGCGCCCCAGGCCGCGCAGCCCATGCAGCGCACCCAGCAGCCGCCCATGGCGCCGGGCGCCAACACCGCCGCGCGCCCCGGCGCGCCCGCGGCGGGTGCGGCGGCGGCCGGTGCCGCCCGGCCGGGCTTCTTCGCCCGCAATCCCTTCATGGGCGGCATGATGCTGGGCCTGTTCGGCGCGGGCATCTTCGGCCTGCTGGCCGGCTCGGGCTTCTTCTCCGGCCTGGGCAGCCTTGCCGGCATCCTGGGCTTCATGCTGCAGCTGGCGCTCATCGCCGGCGTGGTCATGCTGGTCATGGCCTTCCTGCGCCGGCGCCAGCAGCCGCAGCCCGCGGGCATGGCGCGTGACATGCACGGCGGCGGCAACCCCCCGCCCGGCCCCGGCAACCTGGGCAATCTGAGCGGCCGTGGCACGATGGGTGCCGGCATGGGCCTGGGCGCCCGCCCCGCGCAGGAAGCCCCGGTCCAGATCGGCCCGGCCGACTACGAGGCCTTCGAGCGCCTTCTCGCCCAGGTGAACGACGCCTGGACGCGCGAGGACATGGCCGCGCTGGGCCGCATCGCGACGCCCGAGGTGGTGCAGTATTTCCGTGACGACCTGGCCGACCTCTCCGCGCGCGGCCTGAAGAACGAGACGACCGATTCGAAGCTGGAGCAGGGCGACCTGGCCGAGGCCTGGCGCGAGGGTGCGCGCGAATACGCCACTGTCGCCATGCGCTACTCCATGATCGAGGTGACGCGCGAAATCGCCACCGGCCGCATCGTCGAGGGCAGCGCCACCGAGCGCGGCATGGGCACCGAGATCTGGACCTTCGTGCGCGTCCAGGGCGGCCCCTGGACCCTCTCCGCCATCCAGCCGGCGGGCTGATCCGTCCCGTGCCGGGGGGCGGCCCCATCTCGGACCGCTCCCCGGAGGCGGCGTCAGGCGCCTTCGCAGCCCTTGGCCTTCAGGGCCTCGGGCACCCAGCCGCGGGGCCACTTGCCCGCCTTGATGTCGGCCTCGGACTTGATCTCCTTGGCCTGGTGCGCCTCGGCCGCGGTGATCACCGCCTCGGCCTCCTCCAGCGGCACCACCACGATGCCATCCTCGTCGCAGCAGATCAGGTCACCCGGGGCCACCACCTGGCCGCCGCAGGAGATGGTGGTGCCGATCTCGCCCGGGCCTTCCTTCCAGGGGCCCGCCGGCGTGTGGCCGCGCGCCCAGACGCCGAAATCCATCTTGGCGAGCGAGGACACGTCGCGCACCGCACCATCCAGCACCGTGCCCGCGATGCCGCGCACCATGGCATGGCCCAGCATCAGGTCGCCCATCAGGGCAACCGACAGGTCGCCATTGCCGTCGCAGACGATGATGTCGCCGGGTTCGGCCAGATCCACCGCGCGGTGCAGCATGAGGTTGTCGCCGGAGCGCGCCTTCACCGTGAAGGCCGGCCCCACCATGCGCTTGCGCCCGCCATAGGGGTGGAAGGTGCCGCTGAAGCTCTGCAGGCGGTTCATCACGTCGCCGATATTGGCCACGGGAATGGACGCGGCGCGCTGGATCAGCGCGGGCGAGACGCGTTGCGTGATGGGCTTGATACGAAAGCCGATGGTCATGGAATGCCTCCCTCTGAGGCCCCAATCCGACCATGGGCGCGGCGCGCGGGGAAGGGGCGGCCCACCCGCATGGCGCCGGAAATGCCTTGCGTGGCACGCAACCCGGGACCGCGTGATGACGTTTCCGCGTCAGTCCCGAGACATGCACCCCACGCAGGCGTCACCGAAGATTCACGTGCGAAGCGCGTGCGACGGCCGCAATGCCCCTCGCACAGAGAGCAGGAGCGCCGCTGATGCCACCCCGCGACCGGATGATGGTGGAACGCCCCATGGATGTCCGCACGGTGTTCATCTCCGACCTGCACCTCGGCACGCGCGGCGCGCGCTCCGACATGCTGCTCGACTTCCTGGCGAGGGTGCGGTGCGAGCGCCTCTACCTCGTGGGCGACATCGTGGATGGCTGGCGCCTGCGGAAGTCTTGGTACTGGCACGCGGAGTTCGACGCGGTGATCCGCGCCATCCTGGACCTCGCGAAGAACGGCACCGAGGTGATCTACATCCCCGGCAACCATGACGAGATGTTCCGCGAATGGCTGGGCCTCGAAGTGGCCGGCGTGAAGCTGATGGGCGAGGCCGAGCACCTGGCCGCCGATGGAAGGCGCTATCTCGTCATGCATGGCGACGAGTTCGACGGCGTCATCCGCTACGCCAAATTCCTGGCCTATCTGGGCGACCAGGCCTACACCGTGGCCCTCATCATCAACCAATGGTTCAACTTCGCCCGCCGCCGCCTGGGATATCCCTACTGGTCGCTCAGCCAGTGGCTGAAGCGCCAGGTGAAGGAGGCGGTGAAGGCCATTGACCGCTTCGAGGGCGCGCTGGCCGCCGAGGCGCGGCGACGCGGCCTGGACGGCGTCATCTGCGGCCATATCCACCACCCCGAGATGCGGATGGTGCAGGGCGTCCTCTACATGAACGACGGCGACTGGGTGGAAAGCTGCTCCGCCCTGGTCGAGCACCATGACGGCGCCTTCGAGCTGCTGGACTGGGGGGCGCAGCAGCGCGAACGCCACCTGCTGCGCGAGGCGGTGCCGGCCTGATGCGTCTCGTCATCATCACCGATGCCTGGCGGCCCCAGGTCAACGGCGTGGTCCGCACGCTGGAGCGCGTGGCGGGTGAGCTGGTGGCGCGCGGCGACACGGTCGAGATCATCGGCCCCGACCGCTTCGCCAACTTCCCCATGCCGGGCTATGCCGACATTCGCCTCGCGCTGCGGCCGCGCGCGCGACTGCGCGCCCTGATGGACGCGGCCCGGCCCCAGGCCGTGCATATCGCCACCGAGGGCCCGCTCGGCCTCGCCGCGCGCGCCCTGTGCCGGGAGCGCGGCTGGCAGTTCACCACCAGCTTCCACACACGCTTCGCCGAATACGTCACGGCCCGCACGGGCATCCCGCCCGGCTTCACCTGGGCGCTGCTGCGCCGCTTCCACAATGCCGGCGCCGGGGTCTTCGCCGCCACGCCCTCGCTGCGCGACGAACTCACCGGGCGCGGCTTTGAGCGCATCCTGCCCTGGACGCGGGGCGTGGACCTCGGCCTCTTCTCGGACCAGGGCGAGCGCGATGCCTTCCCGGACCTGCCGCGGCCCATCTTCCTCTATGCGGGGCGCGTGGCGGTGGAGAAGAACATCACGGCCTTCCTCGGCCTCGACCTGCCGGGCAGCAAGGTGGTGGTCGGCGATGGCCCGCAGCGCGCCGCGCTGCAATCGAGCTACCCGCGCGCGCATTTCGCCGGCTGGCGGCATGGCGCGGCCCTGGCCGATGCCTATCGCGCGGCGGACGTCTTCGTCTTCCCCTCGCGCACCGACACCTTCGGCCTGGTGCTGCTGGAGGCCATGGCCTGCGGCACGCCCGTCGCCGCCTATCCCGTGATGGGCCCGCGCGACGTGGTGGGCCCCGCCGGCGTGCTGGACGAGGATCTGGGCCGGGCGGCGCTGGCGGCGCTGGACGTGCCGCGCGCCACGGCCCGCGCCCAGGCCGAGCGCTTCTCCTGGACCTCCTGCGCCACCACTTTCCGCGACCAGCTGGTCCCGGTGGAGGGTCCTACCGCCGGTTGAGGGGCGCCCCTTGCGCCGGGGCGGCCCGCGTGCGACCCGGACAGGCAGGATGATGTACCGACTGCCATGCTCCGAAAGCTGATCCGGCATCCTTCCGTGCTGGCCGCCGGGGCGTGGCTGCTGGGGGCCTATCTCGCCTTCGTCTATCGCACCACGCGGTGGGAGCTGCACGGCTATGACGCGGCCGCCGCCTCCGTGCACGCGAATGGCGCCGTCATCCTCGCCTTCTGGCATGAGAACCTGCCATTGATGCCCTGGGTGGTGCTGGAGTGCCGGCGCCGGGGGCTGCTGCGGCGCGGGCATGTGCTGGTCTCGCACCACCGGGATGGGATGTTCATCGGCCGCGCCGTGGCGCGCTTCCATGTGGAGCTGGCCTATGGCTCCTCCTCGCGCGGGGGGGCGGCGGGGCTGATCGCGCTGGCGCGGCTGCTGGAGGCGCGGGAATCCGTCGCCATCACGCCCGACGGGCCGCGCGGCCCGCGCCGCCAGGCGGCCGCCGGGGTGGCGGAGCTGGCCGCCAGCAGCGGCAAGGCGGTGGTGCCTATCGCCGGCCGCTGCCGCCACGCCATCGGCATCCGGAGCTGGGACCGCATGGAAATCCCGCTGCCCTTCGGCCGCGCGCATGTGGTGGCCGGCCCGCCCATCCTGGTGCCGCCGGGGGGTGGCGAGGCCGCTCTGCCCGCCATCGCCGCCGCCATGGACGCGGCGGCGGATGAGGCGGACGCGGCCGCCGGGCGCGCGCGACGCTGAGGCTCGGCTGATGCTGCGGTTCTGGTCGGTCCTGGCCCGCCTCGCGGTGCCCCTGCTGCGCCCGCACCTGCGCCGCCGCGCGCGGCGCGGCAAGGAGGAAGCGGCCCGCCTGCCCGAGCGCGAAGGCCATGGCGTGGCCCGGCCCGAGGGCCCGCTGGTCTGGGTCCATGCCGCGAGCGTGGGCGAGGTGCGCGCCCTGCTGCCGGTGATGGAGGCGCTGGTGGCGCGCGCCCCGCGCCTGCATGTGCTGCTGACCACCGGCACCGTGACCTCCGCGCGGCAATTGCCGCACTGGCTCTCGCCCGCGCTGGCCGCGCGGCTGACGCATCGCTACGCGCCGCTCGACGTGCCCGGCTGGGTGGCGCGCTTCCTCGACGGCTGGCGGCCCGATGCGGTGCTGCGGATCGAGAGCGAGTTCTGGCCCAACACGCTGGAGGCGCTGCGCACGCGCGGCGTGCCGGTGCTGCTGGTGAACGGCCGCATGTCGGCGCGGAGTGCCGCGATGTGGCGGCGCCTCGCCCCCGGCCTGGCGCGGCGGATGCTGGAGGGGTTTCGCGGCATCATCCCCCGCTCGGCCGAGGATGCGGCGCGGCTGGCGGCGCTGGGCGCCACCCGTCTCGCTCCCCCTGGCGACCTGAAATTCGCGGCCGAGCCCCTGGCGGCCGAGCCCATGAAGCTGGACGCCCTGCGCGCGGCCATCGGCGCGCGCCCCGTGCTGCTGGCCGCCAGCACCCATCCGGGCGAGGAGGCGCTGGTGCTGGCGGCCGCCGCCGAACTGCGCGGCACCTTCCCGGACCTGCTCACCATCCTGGCCCCCCGCCACCCCGATCGCGGCGCGGCCCTGGCGCCCGAGGCGCCCCACCGGGCCACCGGCGCCCTGCCGGATGCGGGGCCCGTCTATGTGGCGGACACCATGGGGGAACTCGGCCTGTTCTACCGCCTGGCCTCGGTGGCGCTGGTGGGGGGCAGCCTGGTGCCGCATGGCGGGCAGAACCCGCTGGAGGCGGCGCGGCTGGGCTGCCCCATCGTGCTCGGCCCGCATATGGCGAATTTCACGGAGGCGGTGGCGGCGCTGGAGGCGGAGGGCGGCGCGCTGCGCCTGCCCGATGCGGCGGCGCTGGCACCGGCCGTTGGCGATGTGCTAACGAATCCGGAATTGTCCCGGTCCCTGGTGGCCGGGGCCGCGCGGGTCGCGGCCCGGATGGGCGGCGCCTCGGCGGCCCGGCTGCCCGAGCGGGTGGCGGAGGCGGTGCTGGCCCTGCTGCCCGAAGGCGGCCGGGGCTGATGGCAAGCAAGGCGGCGGCCCCCCTTCGGGGCGCGCCGGAGGAAGCGGAAGGAAGGTCGGTCAGACGCATGCGGGCTCCGGATTTCTGGGGCCGCGACGGGGGGGTGTGGCCTGTGCTCCTCTCTCCCATCGCGGCGATCTACGCGGGGGCGACGGCGCGGCGCATGGCGCGGCCGGGCTGGGAGGCCCCCGTGCCCGTCTTCTGCTGCGGCGGCGCCACGGCCGGGGGCGCGGGCAAGACCACGCTGGCGCTGGACCTCGGCCGGCGGCTGTCCACCCTGGGCGTCGCGGCGCATTTCCTCATGCGGGGCTATGGCGGCAGCGTGAAGGGCCCGCTGCGCGTCCGCCCGGAGGAGCATGGCAGCGAACAGGTGGGCGATGAGGCGCTGCTGCTGGCGGCGTTGGCGCCCACCTGGGTCAGCGCCGACCGCGCGGCCGGCGCGCAGCTGGCCGTCGAGGCGGGGGCGGGCGCCATCATCATGGATGACGGGCTGCAGAACCCGACGCTGACCAAGACACTCTCCCTGCTGACCATTGATGGCAATTACGGCTTCGGCAATGGCCGCGTGATCCCGGCCGGGCCGCTGCGCGAGCCGGTGGCCATGGCGGCCGCCCGCTGCGCCGCCGCCGTGCTGATCGGCGCGGATGAGACGGGGGCGCTGGCCGCACTGCCGCCCGGGCTGCCGGTGCTGCGCGGGGATTTGGCGCCGGGGCCGGAGATGGAGGCGCTGTCGGGCGAGAACGTCTTTGCCTTCTGCGGCATCGCCAACCCGCGCAAATTCCTGAACACGCTGCGCCAGGGCGGGGCGGTGCTGGCGGGGAGCGAGTGCTTCGCCGACCACTACCCCTATGACGAGGGGGATTTGCGCGCCCTGCTGGACCGTGCGGCCAGCCTGAATGCCATTCCCGTCACCACGCGCAAGGATTGGGTCCGCATCCCGGCCGGTTTCCGCGACCAGGTGCGGGTCGTGAGCGTGGGGCTGGTGTGGGAGGCGGAATCGGCGGCGATGCTGGATGCGATGCTGGCGGCGCAGTTCCAGCCGGTGGTGGCATAGCTTTTTCGTGTCCCGCTCCAAGCAACTATACCGACCGGACGGTTGACAAACCGTCCAGCCGGTCTAGCTGAAGGGCATGTTGGACCGAGCCCCGCCGCCTGACGCGCCCACCCGCATCCTCGACGCCGCCGAGCGCATCGTGCAGGCGCGCGGCGTCACCGCCCTGACGCTGGAGGCCGCGGCGCGCGAGGCCGGCGTTTCCAAAGGCGGCTTGCTCTACCATTTCGCCTACAAGGAGGCGCTGCTGGCCGGCATGCTGAACCGCCTGGCCGATGGCGTCGCCGCCGAGTTCGAGGCGGTGCTGGACGCCCAACCCCCGCACCCCGCCCGCACCACCCGCGCCATCCTGGCCTGGACCTTCGACGACCCGCACATGGTGTGCGAGCAGCACCAGCGCGCCGCCGCCGTCTTCCTGGCCGCCTTCCACCATGACCCGGCGCTGCTGGACCCCATCCGCCGCGTCTTCGCCCATATCCGTGACCGGCTGCGCCAGGACGCGCTGCCGCCGGGCCATGGGCTGGCCATCATGGCCGCGGGCGACGGGCTGTTCATGGGCCGCATCTTCGGCATGTACACGATGGACGCCGATGAATTGGCCGCCATGCGCGCCGCCCTCGAGCGGCTGGCCGAGCCGCAAGCGGGGGCGCCGTGAAGCGCCCCGTCCTGCTGGGCCTGCTGCTCGGCGCGGTCGCGCTGGGCGGCGCCTGGGTGGTGTGGGGCCAAGGCGCCCCGCCGCCCGAACCCGCCCCCACCGCCGCCGCCATCCTGCCCGAGGCCATGGGCGTGGGCGCGCTGGGCCGCATCGAGCCCGCCTCGCGCATCCGGCGCTTGAATCAGCCGGGGGGAATGAACGTCTCCCGCCTGTCGGCCCTGCATGTGGAGGAGGGGCAGGAGGTGGAGGCCGGCCAGCTTCTCGCGGAATTCGCGGATGCCGTGCAGAAGGACGCCGCCATCGCCCAGGCGCGCGGCCAGTTGGCGGAGCAGCGCGCCGCCCTCGCCCGCACGCGGGAGGCCGCCCGCCCCTCGGAGCGCGAGGCCCAGCGCGCCCGCATCGAGAGCCTGGCCGCCCAGGTCGAACTCGCCCGGCGCGAGGCGGCGCGGGCCACGCGGCTGGTGCCCTCCGGCGCCGGGGCGGAGGCGGCGGCCGAACGCGCCCGCTTCTCCCTCGCGCGGCTGGAGGCGGAGCGCGCCCAGGCCGAGGCGGATTTCGTCACCCTCAGCGCCGCCCGCCCCGAGGATGTGGCCCTGGCCGAGGCCCGCGTGGCCGTGGCCGAGGCGACGCTGGCCAAGGCCGAGGCCGATGCCGAGCTTTCCCGCGTGCGCGCGCCCATCGCCGGCACCATCCTGCGCATCTTCGCCCGGTCGGGCGATCAGGTGGGCAATGACGGGCTGATGGAGATGGCCGACCTCCGCCGCATGGAGGTGGTGGCCGATGTCTTCGAGACGGACGTGGCCCGCCTGCGCCTGGGTGCCGCGGCCGAGATCATCATCCCCGGCGAGGCGCGTCGCCTGCCCGCCACGCTGAACGAGATCGGCTGGCAAGTGCGCCGCACCACCCAGGCCGGCACCGACCCCGTGGCGGCGGTGGACGCCCGCACGGTGGAGGTGCGCCTCACCCTGTCCGAAGAGGCCGCCGCCCTGGTGCGCCGGCGCAGCAACATGCAGGTGCAGGTGGCCATCCGGCCCAATGGCCCGACGCCGCTGGCGTTCCGCTGATGAATGAGGTCCCGCCCCCCGTGAAGCTGCTGCCTTGGGCGCCGGAGCACATGGGCGAGGCTGCCGAACCCCCGCAAGCCCCACGGCGCGAGCCGGGCGTGCTGGCCGGGCTGCTGCTGGCGCTGCGCCTCGCCTGGCGGCAGTTGCGGGCCGACCGCGCGCGGCTGGCCACCGCCATCGCGGGCGTCATGTTCGCCTGCCTGCTGGTCTTCATGCAGCTGGGCTTCCGCGGCGCGCTGTTCGACAGCGCCACCAACCTGTTCCGCGCCATGCGGGCGGACCTGTTCCTGATGCACCCGCTGACGGAGGCCAGCTTCCGCGCCGAGGCCATCCCGCGCGCCCGGGCCTGGCAGGCCCTGGCCGATGCGGAGGTGGACCGCGCCGTGCCCGTCTACCTGGCGCAGGTGACGCTCAGGAACCCCGAGACGGGCAGCCGCCGCGCCGTGCAGCTCATCGGCCTCGACGCGGATGCGGGGGCGGTGGATTTCCCGGGGCTGGCCGATGTCGCGGCCGCCCTGCGCCGGCCGGACACCTTCGCCTTCGACCGCCTTTCCCGCCCCGAATTCGGGCCTGTCGCCGCCATGTTCGCGCGCAACGGGCCCTTTCCCGTCCAGCTCGGCACGCGGGAGATGGAGCTGGTGGGCCTCGTCGAGGTCGGCCCCTCCTTCGGCGCCGATGGCAATGTGGTGCTGAGCGAGCAGAATTTCCGCCGCGTCTTCACCCGCCAGGCCGCGCAGGCGGACCTTGTCGCGCTGAAGCTGCGGCCGGGCGCCGATGTGGCCGCCACCCAGGCGCGCCTCGCCGCCCTGCTGCCCGGCGACGTGCTGGTGCTGACCCATGCGGAGATGGTGGCGCGCGAACGCCTCTATTGGGAGACGGGCACGCCCATCGGCTTCATCTTCCTGTTCGGCTCCGTGATGGGCCTCGTGGTGGGGATGGTGATCGTCTACCAGATCCTCTTCGCGGACATCGCGGGGCACCTTTCGGAATACGCGACGCTCAAGGCCATGGGCTATTCCAACGGCTATCTGGCGCGGGTGGTGCTGGGGGCGGCGGTGATCCTGGCCGTGGTGGGGTTCATTCCGGGCTTCGTGCTGTCCACGCTGCTCTATGGCTATGTGGCGGGGGCGACCTTCCTGCCGCTGGAGATGTACACGGAGCGTGCCGTGGGCGTGTTCCTGCTGATCTTCGGCATGTGCTTCGCGGCCGGGCTTCTCGCCATGCGCAAGCTGCGCGACGCCAACCCGGCGGACATGTTCTGATGGAAGCGCCGGTGGAACTTCGCGGCGTGAACTTCGCCTATGGCGAGGGCGAGCTGCGCCGGCAGGTGCTGCGCGAGGTGGACCTCCGCATCGGGCCGGGCGAGATCGTCATCCTCACCGGCCCCTCCGGCTCGGGCAAGACGACGCTGCTGACGCTGATCGGCGCGCTGCGCGCCATGCAGGAGGGGCAGGCGCGCGTGCTGGGCGAATCCCTGCTGGGCGCCAGCGAAGCTCAGCGCGTGCGGCTGCGCCGGCGCATCGGCTTCATCTTCCAGAACCACAATTTGCTGGGATTTCTGACGGCGCGGCAGAATGTGGCGATGTCGCTCGAACTGGACGGGCGCCGCACCGAGGCGCAGCGCCTGGCGCGCGCCGGCGAGATGCTGGGCGCCGTGGGCCTCTCCGACCATCTGGAGAAGCAGCCCGCGCAGCTTTCGGGCGGGCAGCGGCAGCGCGTGGCCATCGCCCGCGCCCTGGCGGGCGATCCAGGCCTGATCCTGGCCGACGAACCCACGGCGGCGCTGGACAAGCAGACGGGGCAGGAGGTGGTGCGGCTGCTGCGCGACCTGGCGAAGGGGCGCGGCGTGCCCATCCTGCTGGTGACGCATGACCCGCGCATCCTCGACCTCGCGGACCGCATCGTGGACATGGAGGATGGGCGGGTGGTGCAGGCGGCCAAGGCCTCCGCCTGATACGCGCCGTAGCAATTCCGCGCTTGCGCCGCGCGGCCGCGCGGGCGCAGACTTCGCACTGCAACAAATGAAAGGAGGTGATCCGGTGTCTCATCGTTCGCTTGGCCGGAACTGGTCCCGGCCCCGGGTCGTCGCTTTCGCCATCGTGAGCTCGGCGCAGGGGTAAACGGTCCAGGGCGCTGGCCCGACCGATGCGGCGGCGCGGGGGGAGACCTCCGCGCCGCTTTCGTTTGCATGGATCAGGATGCGGGGTTCTGCCGGCCAGGGCCCCTTGCTCCGGTGGAGATGACGCGGGCCGGCCGCCGCCATCCGGACACATCATCCAGGGTGGACATGTGCCGGTGACGGTGCACCGTCAACCGAGCGCGCTCATGTTGGTGGGACGGTTGGGAGTTCTGCTGGCCAGGCCCCTTCGCTCCGGCGATTGTGACGAGGGCCAACCTCCCTGCGACCGGTCACGCCGTCCTGCGCCCGAGATGGGCTGATGGCGTCGGGCCGTCAATCCAGCCCGACAAGGCTCCGCGCGAAATCCCGCGCCTCGAAGGGCCGCAGGTCCGCCGCCTTCTCGCCCACCCCCACCGCATGCACCGGCAGGCCGAATTCCTGCGCCAGCGCCACCACCACGCCGCCCTTCGCGCTGCCGTCGAGCTTGGTGACGACGAGGCCTGTCACCTCCACCATCTCCTTGAACACCCGCACCTGGCTGACGGCGTTCTGGCCCGTCGTCGCGTCCAGAACCAACAAGGTGGAATGCGGCACGGCCTCGCCATGGCGCTTCAGCACGCGCACCACCTTGCGGAGTTCATCCATCAGCGCGGTCTTGTTGTGCAGGCGCCCGGCCGTGTCCACCAGCAGCACATCGGCGCCGGCCGCGCGCGCATCGCGCAGCGCGTCGAAGGCGAGGCCCGCGGCATCCGCGCCGTGCTTGGCCGGGGCCACCACATGCGCGCCCGTGCGCTCGCCCCAGACCTGCAATTGCTCCACCGCCGCGGCGCGAAACGTGTCGCCCGCCACCATCCAGACCTTGAGGCCCTGGGCGCGATACTGCTCGGACAGCTTGGCGATGGTCGTGGTCTTGCCCGTGCCGTTCACGCCCACCACCAGCACCACATGCGGCGCATGCGCGGGCGTGATCTCCAGCGGGCGCGCCACGGGGGCGAGGATGGCGCCGATCTCCTCGGCCAGGGCGGATTTGATCTCCTCCTCCGTCGCCTCGCGGCCGAAGCGCGTGCGGCGGAAGCCCGCCACGATGCGCTGGGACGCCGCCACGCCGAGATCGGCGCTGATCAGCGTCTCCTCCAGCTCCTCCAGCGCGGCGTCGTCCAGCTTGCGCTTGGTGAAGACGCCGGTGATGGATTGCGTGAGCTTGGCGGTGGAACGCGACAGCCCGGCCTTGAGGCGCGCGAAGAAGCCGCGCGTTTCCTCCGGTTCGGGCGCGGCCGCCACGGGCGGCGGGGCGGGTGGGGGCTGGTCCGGCGGCGGCGGCGCGACCACCGGCGGCGCTTCCCGCACCGGTTCGGCGGGCGCTTCCGTGACCGCCGCCGGCGGCTCCTGGACCACCTCCGGCGGCGCTTCCTTGAACACCTCGGGCGGCGTTTCCTTGACCGCCTCCGACGGTGGGTCCTTGCCCGCCTCCGACGCTACGTCCTTGCCCGCCTCCGGCAAGGGGGGCGCGGCCTCCTCGGGCTTGGCACCCTCCTCCTTGCCGCGGAGGCGGTTCCAGAGATCGCGCAGGGCCATCAGATTCTCTCCCCGGTCAGGGTGGTGCCGTCGCTGGCCGCCACGCGCAGCGGCAGCAACGTGCCGGCGGGCGGGGGGTTGGCCAGGCGCAAGGGCGCGAAATGCTCGGTGTGGGCGCGGCCATCCGCCTCGAACAACGCCTGGACGGTGGTGCCGATGCGCGCGGCCAGGAAGCGCGCCCGCTCCGCCGCACCCGACGCGCGCAGCCGCGCCGCGCGTTCGCGCCGCAGCGCCATGGGAAGCTGCGGCATGCGCGCGGCCGGCGTGCCGGTGCGGGCGGAATAGGGGAAGACATGCAGGAAGCTGAGGCCCGCTTCGGCCACCAGCGCCTCCATGGTGGCGAAATGCGCCTCGCTTTCGGTGGGAAAGCCCGCGATGAAATCCGCGCCCAGCGCCACATCGCCGCGCAGCGCACGCGCGCGGGCGGCCACGCGCAGCACATCGGCGCGCGAATGGCGGCGCTTCATGCGCTTCAGCATCAGGTCATCGCCATGCTGCGCCGAGAGGTGCAGGTAGGGCGCAAGGCGCGCCTCCTCCGCGAACACCGCCCAGAAGCGGTCATCCAGCGCGGCCGGGTCCAGCGAGGACAGGCGCAGCCGTGGCAATTCCGGCACCTGGCGCAGCACGGCGCGGATCAGCGCCGGCAGTTCGGGGTGCGAGGCCAGGTCCACCCCCGTCAGCACCACCTCGGCATGGCGGGTGGCGAGGTCGCGCACCGCCGCCACCGCCTGGTCCACCGGCATGGCGCGCGCGGGGCCGCGCCCCTGGGGGATGATGCAAAAGGTGCAGGCGTGGTCGCAGCCCTGCTGCACGGCCAGGAAGGCCCGGGTGCCGCCACCCGCCGCCAGCCCAATGGGCGCGTCGCGGTCCATGGCGGCCACCGGCGCGTTCCAGCGCGCGCGGTCGAGCTTCGCGCCATTGCCGATGACGCGGGCCACGCCGGGCAGCGCCGCCCAGGCCCCAGGGTTGATCTGCGCCGCGCAGCCGGTGACGAGGATGGGCCGCCCCGGCTTCTCCCGCGCGGCGCGGCGGATGGCCTGGCGCGCCTGGGCCTCGGCCTCGCCCGTCACGGCGCAGGTGTTGACGATCAGCGCGTCCATGTCGCCCGCCAGGCGGCGCATGGCCTCGCTCTCGGCGATGTTCAGCCGGCAGCCGAAGGTCAGCGTCTCAGCCAACAGGGAACTCGCCCGTGAAGGACGTGGCGACGGGGCCGGCCATCAGCACATGGCCGTCCGCGCGCCATTCCAGCTCAAGGTCGCCGCCCGGCATGGTGATGGTGACGGCGCGCTGCGTCAGCCCGCGCCGCACGGCGTTCACCACGGTGGCGCAGGCGCCCGAGCCGCAGGCCAGCGTCAGCCCGGCGCCGCGCTCCCAGACGGTCAGCCGGATATGGTCCGGCGCCAATACCTGGGCGAAGCCGATATTGCCGCGCTGCGGCAGCAGCGGGTCGTGTTCCAGCAGCGGCCCGATGCGGGTGATGTCCAGCGCGTCCAGGTCCTCCACGAAGAAGGTCGCGTGGGGGTTGCCCATGGAGCAGCAGGCGGCGTCGGAAACCCCCTCGGCCGACAGGGGCACGTGCAGCGTGTCCATGGGGCGGGCCAGGGGCACGGCGTCCCATTCCAGGCGCGGCTTGCCCATGTCCACGCGCACCGTGCCATCCGGCAGGGTCTCGGCTGCCAGCAGGCCATGGGCGGTGCGGATGGTGATGCGCGTCTTGCCCGTCTCGGCCAGGATCAGGCTGGCGGCGCAGCGCGTGCCATTGCCGCAGGCCCCCGCCTCGGTCCCGTCGCTGTTGTGGAAGAGCAGGGTGACGTCCGCATCCGTCGCGGGCGCGATGGTGATGAGCTGGTCGAAGCCCACGCCGCGATGCCGGTCGCCGATGGCGGCGATGGCGGCGCTGGGCAGGTCGAAGGGCCGGTCGCGCGCGTCCAGGATGACGAAATCATTGCCCAGGCCGTGCATTTTGCGGAAAGGAACACGCATGGGGCGGATATAGGCCATTGGTGCCCTTGGCGTAACAGCCCCAAGGCGCCTATCTGCCGGGTCATGAGACGCTTCGCCCCCCTCCTCGCGCTCCTGATGCTGGCGGCCTGCGCCGACCGCTTCTCGGCCGATGAATACCGCACCACCGCCGTGCAGCAGGCCAACCCGGTCGAGCAGGGGGTGGTGCTGGGCTCGCGCCGGGTCGCCATCGCGGCCGATGGCGCGGCGGGCGGCACGGCCGGCGCGGCCGCGGGCGGCGCGGTGGGCGGGGCCGCGGGCGGCGGCGGCGTCAGCGCGGCGCTGGGCGCCGTGGGCGGCGCCTTGCTGGGCGGCATCATCGGCACCACGGCCGAGCGCGCCACCGCCAACACCGATGCCATCGAATACGTCGTGCGGCAGGGCAATGGCACGCTGGTGAGCGTGACGCAGCGCGACCAGGAACCCCTGCCCAATGGCACCCGCGTGCTGGTCATCAAGGGCGCGCAGGCGCGCATCGTGCCCGACTACACGGAACCCGCGGCGGCCGAGGCGCCCTCGGGCGTGGTCATCGCGACGCCCGCGCCCGCACCGGCCCCCGCCGCCACCCCGGAACCCGCGCCGGCGCGGGAGGCGCTGTCCCCCATCGCGGCCGGCCTGCCGCCGCTGGGGGTGGCGCCGCCGCCCGTGGTGCCCGCCCCGCCGCGTCCGGACTGAGATGCCGGGCCCGGGCTGGACTCCGTCCGGCCGCGCCTGTAGAAGCCTGCCTCCCGCCCGACCATGGCCATTGGACAGCCTGGCCGGGCGTGCGTGCCTCCGCCACATGGTGTGGTTGCCAGGGGCCGCCCCAACCCACCGATCGGAGGGCCCGAATGTCCAAGATGAAGACCACCTCGAGCGCGAAGAAGCGCTTCAAGATCACCGCCACCGGCAAGGTCCTCGCGGGCCCCGGCCGCAAGCGGCACATGCTCTCCAACCGCAGCCAGAAGGCCAAGCGCCAGAACCGGGGCACCCAGGTTCTCGAGCCGCAGGATGCCAAGACGGTGATGCAGTGGCTGCCCTACGGGCTGTCCCGGTAAAGCGCGGCTAGAGGAGAGAGCAGATGGCACGTGTCAAGCGCGGCGTTACCGCCCATGCCCGTCACAAGAAGGTCCTGGACCTGGCGAAGGGCTATGTCGGCCGTTCGTCCACGACCTACCGCGCGGCGCTGCAGCGCGTCGAGAAGGCGCTGCAATACGCCTATCGCGACCGCCGCAACAAGAAGCGTGAGTTCCGCGGGTTGTGGATCCAGCGCATCAACGCCGCCACGCGCGAACATGGCATGACCTACAGCCAGTTCATCGCGGGCATCAAGGCGGCCGGCATCGAGATGGACCGCAAGGTCCTGGCCACGATCGCCTTCGACGAACCCGCGGCCTTTGCGGAGATCGTCCAGAAGGCCAAGGAAGCGCGCCCCCAGGCCTGACAGCCCGGGCTTCGCGTCGTGTTTCGGAGGGCCGCTGCGCGCAAGCGTGGGCGGCCCTTTTTCATGTTTCGGGACCACACCCATGCCGGATGACCTCGCCGAACTCGCCACACGGACCGAGGCGGAGCTTGCCGCCGCCGCCGATTTGCGCGCGCTGGACGCGGTCCGCGTGGCCACGCTGGGCAAGGCGGGCGCGCTGACCGGGCTGCTCAAGACGCTGGGCGCCCTGCCGCCGGAGGAACGCAAGGCCCGCGGCGCTGCCGTGAACGCCTTGAAGGTGCGGCTGGAAGCGGCCATCGAGGCGCGGCGCGCCGTGCTGGAGGAAGCGGCCCTGGATGCGCGCCTCGCCGCCGAGCGCCTGGACGTGACCCTGCCGCCGCGCCCCTTCGCCCCGGGCGGCAAGGGCGGCATCCACCCCATTTCCCGCACCATCGAGGAGCTGACGGCCATCTTCGGCGCCATGGGCTTCCGCGTCGTGGAAGGCCCGGACATCGAGGGCGACTGGTACAATTTCGCCGCGCTGAACATCCCGGACCACCACCCGGCGCGGCAGGAGCAGGACACGTTTTATTTGCCCGGCGAGACGGATGGCCGGCGCACCGTGCTCCGGACCCAAACTTCGCCCCTGCAGATCCGCACCATGATCGGGCAGGAGCCGCCCATCCGCATCATCGCGCCTGGCCGCACCTACCGCGCCGACCATGACGCGACGCACAGCCCCATGTTCCACCAGGTCGAGGGGCTGGTGATTGATCGCGGCATCACCCTCGGCCACCTGAAGGGTTGCCTGACGGATTTCCTTCGCGCCTTCTTCGGCATCAGCGACCTGCCGGTGCGATTCCGCAGCAGCTACTTCCCCTTCACCGAGCCCTCGATGGAGGTGGATATCGGCTGGAACCGCAAGACCGGCGAACTCGGCGCGGGCACGGATTGGCTGGAAATCCTGGGCAGCGGCATGGTCCATCCGCGCGTGCTGGCCAATTGCGGGCTGGACGCGCGCGAGTGGCAGGGCTTCGCCTTCGGCATGGGGATCGAGCGGATCACGATGCTGAAGCACGGCATGGCGGATTTGCGGCCGTTCTTCGAGGGCGACAGCCGTTGGCTGAGCCACTACGCATCAACCCCCCTCGCGGCAGCTTCGCTGCACGAGGGCGTTTGATGCTTCGTTTTTCGTGCCCTCAAGCGCCGGGCGCGCGCATCCGCGCGCTTGGCTTTCGCCGCGCCACGGGCGCATCTGCGGTCACGGTCGGTTGGGCGGCGGCGACCGCCGTGCGGCCGCATTCTTCTGACGTGGAACTCATCCCATGAAGTTTCCCTTGAGCTGGCTCCGGGAACACCTTGCCACCACCGCCACGCTGGACGAGATCACCACCACCCTCTCCGCCATCGGCATCGAGGTGGAGGGCGTGGAAGATCGTGGCGCGGCGCTGGCCCATTTCCGCATCGCCCGCGTGATCGAGGCCGTGCAGCACCCCAATGCCGACCGGCTGCGCGCGCTGCGCGTGGATGTGGGCGATGGGCGTGAGCTTTCCGTCGTCTGCGGCGCACCCAATGCGCGCACCGGCATGGTGGGCGTGGCGGCCCTTCCCGGCGCCTTCATCCCCGGCACGGGCATCACGCTCAAGGCCGGCGAAATCCGCGGGGTGAAGAGCGAGGCCATGATGCTCTCCGCCCGCGAGATGGGGCTGGGCGAGGACCATGACGGCATCGTGGACCTGCCGCCCGAAGCCCCCGTGGGCAGCAGCTACGTCGCCTGGGCCGGGCTGGATGACCCCATCATTGAAGTCAAGGTCACGCCCAACCGTGGCGATGCGCTGAGTGTGCGCGGCGTGGCGCGTGACCTGGCGGCGGCCGGCCTCGGCACGCTGCACCCGCGCGTGCCGCCCGCCATCACGCCCGCCTACGAGACCCCGCTGCGCTGGACCATCGAGGACCCCCGTGCCTGCACCTGGGTGCTGGGCCGGGCCGTGCGCGGCGTGAAGAACGGCCCCAGCCCGCAATGGCTGCAGGACCGTCTGCGCGCCATCGGGCTGCGGCCGATCTCGGCGCTGGTGGACATCACCAACTTCTTCACCTTTGACCTCGGCCGCCCGCTGCATGTCTTCGACGTGGCCAAGGTGAAGGGCGGCACGCTCGCCATGCGCATGGCGCGCGAGGGTGAGGAGCTGTTGGCGCTGAACGGCAAGACCTACGCACTGACGCCGGAGGATGGCGTCATCGCCGACGCGGCCGGCGCCGAGGCGCTGGGCGGCATCGTGGGCGGCGAGCCCTCGGGCTGCGACGAGACCACCACCGAATGCTTCATCGAATGCGCGCTGTTCGACCCCGTGCGGATCGCGCTCTCGGGGCGCCGGCACAACGTCTTCACCGATGCCCGCGCGCGGTTCGAACGCGGCATTGACCCTTCGCTGCTGCCCTCCGCGCTGGATGCCGCCACGGCCATGATCATGGAGCTGTGCGGCGGCGAGCCCAGCACCGTCAGCGAGGCCGGCACGCCCCCCGCATGGGAGCGCCAGGCCACGCTGCGGCTGGAACGCCTGGCGGGGCTGGGCGGCCTCGACCTCTCGCTGGACGAGGCGGTGACGCGGCTGACGCGCCTCGGCTTCGTGCTGCAATCGGTGGATGACGCGGCCATCACCGTGGCCGTGCCGCCCTGGCGCAACGACATCGCGGCCGCCATCCATCTCGACCAGGACCCGGGCCTCGAACCCACCCGCGCCGCCACCGCCGCCGAGGGCTGCGCCGCGGTGGAAGCCGAATGCGACCTGGTGGAGGAGGTGCTGCGGCTGGGCGGGCTCGATGCCGTGCCGGCCGTGTCGCTGCCGGTGGCCTCGCCTGTGCCCGCGCCCTCGCTGGATGCGAAGCAGGGGCGCGCGGCGCTGGCGCGGCGCCTGCTGGCGGCACGGGGCCTGCAAGAATGCGTGACCTATGGCTTCATCGAGCATCGCATCGCCGCGATGTTCGGCGAGACGCCGGAGGCGCTGCGCCTGGAAAACCCCATCGCCTCGGACCTCGACCAGATGCGGCCCACGCCGCTGGCCTCGCTCGCGCTCGCCGCCGCGCGCAACGCGGCGCGGGGCTTCGCCGATGTGGCGCTGTGCGAATTGGGCGGCGGCTATCGCGACACCACGCCGTCCGGGCAGATGGCCATGGCGGTGGGCCTGCGGGCCGGCCGCACCCCCGCCAACTGGGCCGCGCCGGCGCGGGACCTGGACGCGCTGGACGCCAAGGGCGATGTGATGGCGCTGCTGGAGGCGCTGGGCGTGCCCATGGCCGCGCTTCAGACCACGACCGATGCGCCGGGGCATTACCACCCCGGCCGTTCGGGCGTGCTGCGGCAGGGGCCCAAGGTGGTGCTGGCGCAGTTCGGGCAGTTGCACCCGCGGCTGTGCGAGGCGCTGGATCTGCCGCGCAACACCGTGGGCTTCGAGCTGTTCCTGGACGCCATCCCCGAGCCCAAGCGCCGCAAGAAATCGGCGCCAGAACTCTCGGCGCTGCAGCCCGTGCGGCGTGACTTCGCCTTCCTGCTGGACGCCGCCGTGCCGGCCGAAAAGCTGCTGCGCGCGGCGCAGGGCGCCGAACGCGCGCTGATCAGCGAGGTGGTGCTGTTCGACCGCTATGCCGGGCCGAACCTGCCCGAGGGCAAGGTCAGCCTCGCCATCGAGGTCACGCTCCAGCCGCGCGACAAGACGCTCACCGACGCGGAGATCGAGGCCATCTGCGCCAAGGTTGTCGCCGCGGTGGCCAAGGCGACGGGCGCGGTCCTGCGGGGATGAAGGCGCGGAACCTCACCTTGCTCGCGCTGGCGATCATGCTGGCGCCGGCGGTGTGGTTCGCGGGGGCGGCGACGGTGCCGCCTTTGCTCGCCTCGGGCGCCATCACGGGCGCGCAGGCGGGCTGGCTGACGGCGGCGGTGCAGCTGGGTTTCGTGGCGGGGACGCTGGTCTCGGCGCTGCTTTCGCTGGCCGACAGGCTGCCGGCGCGGCGGCTGTTCCTGGCCTCCGCCCTGCTGGCGGGCCTGGCCACGGCGGCCCAGGCCTTCCTGCCGCCGGCCGGGGTTGCCGCCTATGTCCTGCGCTTCGTGGCGGGGGCGGCCATGGCGGGCGTCTATCCGGTGGGGATGAAGCTCGCTTCGGGTTGGGCGCAAGGCGATCTGGGCCTGCTCATCGGCATCGTGGTGGGCGCGCTGACGCTGGGTTCCGCCGCCCCGCACGCCCTGCCGGCGCTGCTGGGCGGGCTGGACCCGCTCGCGGTCTACGTGGCGTCCGGCGCGTTGGCCGCGCTCGGCGGGCTGCTGGTGCTGCCCTTCCGGGAGGGCCCCAACCAGGCCACCCGCCCGCCCTTCAACCCGCGCGCCGTGCTGCTGGCCTTCACCGACCGGCGGCTGCGCCTCGCGAATGCCGGCTATCTCGGCCACATGTGGGAGCTGTACGCCATGTGGGCCTGGGTGGGGCTGTTCCTGGCGCAACAGGGCGTGCCGGGCGATGCCGGCGTCTGGACCACGCTGGTGGTGGGGGCAGGCGCCATCGGCTGCGTGGGGCTGGGCGCGCTGGCCGACCGCTTCAACCGGGCGCGGATGGCCGCACTCGCCATGCTCATCAGCGGCGGCTGCGCCTTGCTGGCGGGCGGCATGGCGGGTCTCTTCCTGCCGCTGACGCTGGCGCTGGTCTTCGTGTGGGGCGTCTTCGTGGTGGCGGATTCGGCGCAGTTCAGCGCCTGCACCAGCCTCTGCGCCCCGCCCGAACTGGTCGGCACCATGCTGACGGTGCAGACCTGCCTGGGCTTCCTGCTGACCGTGCCCGTGATCCAGATGATGGCCTGGGCGGTGCCGGCGCTGGGCTGGGGCGGGGCGTTTGCCTTGCTGGCGGCGGGGCCGCTGCTGGGGGCCTTGGCCATGCTGCGGCTGGCGCCCCTGCTGCCTCAGCCTTCCCCCAGATAGGCCGTCGCATCAATCTCCACCAGGCAATCGGGCGAACCCAGCCCGGCCACGATGCAGGAGACGCGGTGCGGCGGGTCTTCCGCGAAATTGGCGAAATAGACTTCGTTCATCGGCGCCCAATGCTCGCGGCCGGTCACATAGACGGTGCATTTCACCACGTCGGCCAGGGTGCCGCCCGCCTCCTCGATCAGGGCGCGGATGTTGTCGATGCATTGCTGCGTCTGGGCGCGGGCATCACCCACCGCGTATTTCCCCTCGCGGTTGGTGCCCACGCAGCAGACGAACATGAAACCCCCCGCCACCGTCGCCTGGGCGAAGGGCAGGCGGGACTTGAACACCTTGTCGGAGGAAATGGCGCGCTTGGGCATGGGGCTCTCCCGGAAATGTCGGGCCAGCTTCGCCGCCCGCGGCCGCTTCGTCACCTCCGCGCTTTGACTTCCCGCCCGTCTGGCCTATGTCCGTGCTGAAATTCCCGCGCCCAGGATGATCCAGGCGCCGCCAGACCGGGCCCCCATGACCGATACCCCGCTGAACCGCATCCGCAACTTTTCCATCGTCGCGCATATCGACCATGGGAAATCCACGCTCGCCGACCGGCTGATCCAGTCCACCGGCACCGTGGCGCTGCGCGACATGAAGGAACAGATGCTCGACAGCATGGACATCGAGCGCGAGCGCGGCATCACCATCAAGGCGCAGACCGTCCGCATCCACTACAAGGCCCAGGATGGCGAGACCTATGTGCTGAACCTCATGGACACGCCCGGCCATGTGGACTTCGCCTATGAGGTGAGCCGCAGCCTGGCCGCCTGCGAGGGCTCGCTGCTGGTGGTGGACGCCTCGCAGGGCGTCGAGGCGCAGACGCTGGCGAACGTCTACCAGGCCATTGATGCCAACCACGAGATCGTCCCGGTCCTCAACAAGATCGACCTGCCGGCGGCCGAGCCCGAGCGGGTGAAGCAGCAGATCGAGGACGTGATCGGCCTCGACGCAAGCCAGGCGGTCGAGATTTCCGCCAAGACCGGCCTCAACATCGAGGGCGTGCTGGAGGCCATCGTCACGCGCCTGCCGCCGCCGACCGGCGATGCCAAGGCGCCGACCAAGGCGCTGCTGGTGGACAGCTGGTATGACAGCTACCTCGGCGTCGTCATCCTGGTGCGGATCAAGGACGGGCACCTCAGGAAGGGCCAGAAGATCCGCATGATGTCCAATGGCGCCACCTACACGGTGGACCAGGTGGGCGTCTTCACGCCGAAGATGGTGCCGGTGGACAGCCTGGGCCCGGGCGAGATGGGCTACCTGACGGCCGCCATGAAGACCGTGGCCGACACCTCCGTGGGCGACACCATCACGGATGACCGCAACCCCGCGGCCGAGGCGCTGCCCGGCTTCAAGGACAGCATCCCGGTGGTGTGGTGCGGCCTCTACCCCGTGGACGCCGACGACTTCGACAAGCTGCGCGACGCGCTGGGCAAGCTGCGCCTGAACGACAGCAGCTTCCACTATGAGCAGGAGACCTCGCTCGCGCTCGGCCTCGGCTATCGCTGCGGCTTCCTGGGGTTGCTGCACCTGGAGATCATCCAGGAACGCCTCTCGCGCGAGTTCAACCTGGAACTCATCGCGACCGCGCCGAGCGTGGTCTACAAGCTGCGCATGAACAGCGGCGAGGTGGAGGAACTCCACAACCCCGCCGACATGCCCGACCCGACCCGCATCGCGGCCATCGAGGAGCCCTGGATCAAGGCCACGGTCTTCGTGCCCGATGAACACCTGGGCGCCATCCTGACGCTGTGCAACGAGCGCCGCGGGCAGCAGGTGGAGCTGACCTATGTCGGCACCCGCGCCATGGCCGTCTATCGCCTGCCGCTGAACGAGGTGGTGTTCGACTTCTACGACCGGCTGAAATCCGTCAGCCGCGGCTATGCCAGCTTCGACTACGTGATGGACGGCTATGCGGAGAGCGACCTCGTCAAGATCAGCATCCTGGTCAACAACGAGCCGGTGGATGCGCTCTCCTTCATGGCGCACCGCAGCGCGGCCGACAAACGCGGCCGGCAGATATGCGAGAAGCTGAAGGAGCTGATTCCCCGCCAGCTCTTCAAGATCCCCATCCAGGCGGCCATCGGCGGGCGCGTGATCGCGCGCGAGACCATCAGCGCGCTGTCCAAGGATGTGACGGCCAAGTGCTATGGCGGCGACATCAGCCGCAAGCGCAAGCTGCTGGACAAGCAGAAGGAGGGCAAGAAGAAGATGCGCCAGTTCGGGAAGGTCGAAATCCCGCAGAGCGCCTTCATCGCCGCCCTCAAGATGGACGCGTGAAGCCCCTGGCCTGAAGCGCGGACCCCTCTGGCCAGGTTAACCCGTTGACAGCCGCGCGTGGTGGGGCAATGGCAATCCCGCCACACGCACGGAACCAAAATGTCACTCGCCTTCGTCTTCCCCGGCCAGGGCAGCCAGGCCCCGGGCATGGGCCGCGACTTGGCCGATGCCTTCCCCATCGCCCGCCACACCTTCCAGGAGGTGGATGACGCGCTGAGCCAGCGCCTCTCCCGCCTGATGTTCGAAGGCCCGGCCGAGGAACTCACGCTCACCGCCAATGCCCAGCCGGCGCTGATGGCCGTCTCGCTCGCCGTGGTGCGGGTGCTGGCCACGCAGGCGGGCTTTGACCTCGGCCGGCGCGTGGCGCTGGTGGCGGGGCACAGCTTGGGCGAATACAGCGCGCTGACCGCCGCCGGCGCCTTCGACCTGCCCACCGCCGCCCGGCTGCTGCGCGTGCGCGGCGATGCCATGCAGCAGGCCGTCGCCCCCGGCGAGGGCGCCATGGCCGCCCTGCTGGGCGCGGAGGCCGAGCAGGCGCGCGCCATCTGCGCCGAGGCCGCGCAGGGTGAGGTCGTGGAAGTCGCCAATGACAATGGCGGCGGCCAGGTCGTCGTCTCCGGCGCGAAGGCCGCGGTGGAACGCGCCATCGAGGCCGCGAAGGCCGCCGGCATCAAGCGCGCCATGCTGCTGCCCGTCTCCGCTCCCTTCCACTGCGCCATGATGGCCCCCGCCGCCGAGGTGATGGCCGATGCGCTGGCCAAGGCGCGCATGGCCCACCCCGCCGTGCCCGTGGTGGCCAACGTGACCGCCACGCCGGTCAGCGACCCCGAGGCCATCCGCGAACTGCTCGTCCGCCAGGTGACGGGCACGGTGCGCTGGCGCGAATGCGTGGCCGCCATGGCCGCCGCCGGCTGCACCCGCTTCGTGGAGGTCGGCGCGGGCAAGGTGCTGACCGGGCTGATGAAGCGCAACGCGCCCGAGGCCAGCGCCATGGCCGTCAGCACGCCCGCCGACATCGAAGCCTTCGCCAAGAGCCTTTGATGGAGGCGACGCTCACCCTGACCGAGGGCGAGTATGACGCCGCGCTGCGCCTGGCCAAGCGTGGCCTGTCGGAGTTCAACGCGCCCTTCACGGGCGACCCCCGGCCGCTGACGCTGACCGTGACCGCCACCCGCCCCGGCGAGGCCGAGCCCGCCGGCGCGCTGGTGGGCCTCTGCGCGTACGGCTGGCTTTATCTGCACATGTTCTTCCTGCCCGAGGATATGCGCGGCGGCGGCCTCGGTGCCCGGATGGTCCGGCAGATGGAGGAGGCCGCGCGCGCCCATGGCTGCGTGGGGGCCTGGGTGGACAGCTACAGCTTCCAGGCGCCTGGCTTCTATGAGCGCCAGGGCTATGCGCGCTTCGGCGAGATCACCGGCTTCCCGCCCGACCATTCGCGGGTCTTCCTGATGAAGCGCCTCGACGCGGAGCACGCCTGATGCGGATCGAAATCTCCGAGGCGGAACAGACGCCGCTGGAGGACGTGCTGGTGGAGGGCTTCGCGGCCTTCAACGGCCCCTTCATCGGCCCGCATGGCTACAAGCCCCTGCGCCTGATGGTGTTCCGCGATGGCGAGGACGTGCCGGCGGGCGGCATCCACGGCCATTGCTACGCCGCCTGGCTGCACGTCGTGATGTTCTATCTGCCGGAGGACCTCCGGCGCGGCGGCCTGGGCGCGCAATTGCTGCGCCGCATGGAGGAGGAGGCCCGCGCGCGCGGCTGCGTCGGCGTCTATCTCGACACGCTCAGCTTCCAGGCGCGGCCCTTCTACGAGAAGCAGGGCTATACCCTCTTCGGCACCCTGCCCGACAACCCGCCGGGCCATTCCCGCTTCTTCATGATGAAACGCCTCGACGGAGAGACGCATGTTCCAGCTTGACGGCAAGATCGCCCTCGTCACCGGCGCCAGCTCGGGCATCGGGGTGGGCATTGCCCGCGCGCTGCATGCCCAGGGGGCCCATGTGGTGCTGACCGGGCGGCGCGAGGCGGAGCTGAAGGCGGTGGCGGAGGAACTGGGCGACCGCGCCAGCGTCATGCCCGCTGACCTCAATGACCCCGCCGCGCCGGCCGCGCTGGTGGAGGGCATCGAGGCCGCGCAGGGCAAGCTCGACATCCTGGTGAACAATGCGGGCTTCACGCGCGACATGCTGGCCCTTCGCATGGGCGACGAGGACTGGAACGCCGTCCTCGAAGTGGACCTGAACGCCCCCTTCCGCCTGGCGCGCGCCGCACTCCGCGGCATGATGAAGCGGCGCGCGGGGCGCATCGTCTCCATCGCCTCCATCGTGGGCGTCACGGGCAATGCGGGGCAGGCGAACTACGCTGCCGCCAAGGCGGGCCTCATCGGCATGAGCAAGGCGCTGGCGCAGGAGGTGGCGCCGCGTGGCGTGACCGTGAACGTGGTCGCCCCCGGCTTCGTGGCCACGCCCATGACCGACAAGCTGAACGAGACGCAGAAGACCACGCTGCTCTCGCGCATCCCGCTGGCGCGCATGGGCGCGGCGCAGGACGTGGCGGCCGCCGTGGTCTACCTGGCCTCGGACGAGGCCGCCTGGGTCACGGGCACCACGCTGCACGTCAATGGCGGGATGTTGATGGCCTGAGGGCCGGGGAAGGGAGGCACCCATGCTAACGCAGCGGGCGAAATACGGGCTGCGGGCCATGTGCATCCTGGCCGCCGACACCACGGGGCGGCCCACCCTGCCCATCCATGAACTGGCCGAGCGCGGGCATATCCCGCAGAAATTCCTGGAAGCCATCCTGCTGGACCTGCGGCGGCACGGCTTCCTGACCAGCCGGCGCGGCAAGGCGGGGGGCTATGCGCTGGCCCGCGCGGCGGCGGAGATTCCCGTCTCCGAGGTGATCCGCGCGCTGGACGGGCCGCTGGCGCCCATCCCGTGCGCCAGCCTCACCGCCTACCAGCCCTGCACCGATTGCCCGGACCCGCCGAGCTGCGAAATCCGCGCGCTGATGCGCCAGGTGCGGGACGCGACGGCGCGCATCCTGGACGGAACCAGCCTCGCGCAGCTGGCGGCCGAGGGCGAAACGCCCGAGGAATCGGCAAAAGAAAACGCTTGATTCAATCTCCATCAATCCGATAGGAATTATGAGCGGGCGGAAAATCCAGCCCGCCATGAGCCGAAGGAGGATGTGATGGAGTCTTTCCGCCACGACGCGCCGAAGCCGGTCCAAGGGCAGGCCTTCCCCTCGAACACCATGGCGGCCGACCCGCACGCCGTCCTCCTGGCCGACCTGCTGCGCGAGGTGCTGGCGCAGCGCCACACCCGCCTCGACGGCGTGCAGGATCTGGCCGGCGCGCTGCGCCACCTCGCCTCCGCCCTGGATGCCGTCGCCGGGCAGGCGCCGAGCCTCGCCGCCGCCCTCATGGCGCAGCGCGAGGCGGGCCGCCACCTGGGCGCCCCCGTGCCGATGCCCGCGCCGCACACCCCGCCGGGCTACCGCTCCATGGCGGTCCGACAGGCGGCCTGACGCCCCCTTCCAATCCCCCCATCCGAAGGAATGCGACCGATGCCCACCCCAGGCTTCGCAACGGGCCGACGCGCCCTGCTCACGGGCGCGCCCGCCCTGGCCCTCGCCGCTTCCCCCGCTTGGTCGCAGCAGGCGAACACCCTGCTCAACGTCTCCTACGACCCGACGCGGGAGCTGTATCGCGAGTACAACCCCATCTTCACGGCGCAATGGCGCGCGCAGCACGGCCAGTCGCTGCGGGTGAACACCTCCCATGGCGGCTCGGGCCGGCAGGCGCGCTCGGTCATTGATGGGCTGCAGGCGGATGTGCTGACCCTGGCGCTGGCCTACGACATTGATGCCGTGGCTGAGCGCGGCTTCCTGGCGCGCGACTGGATGTCCCGCCTGCCGCACAACAGCGCGCCCTACACCAGCACCATCGTCTTCCTCGTGCGGCGCGGGAATCCCAAGGCGGTGCGCGACTGGGGCGATCTGCTGAAGCCCGATATCCGCATCATCACCCCCAACCCCAAGACCTCGGGCGGGGCGCGCTGGAACTACCTGGCCTTCTGGGCCTGGGCGCTGCGCCAGCCGGGCGGCGACGCGGCCGCGGCGGAGCGCGCCACGGCGCAGCTCTTCCGCCAGGTGCCGGTGCTGGACACCGGCGCGCGCGGCTCGCTCACCACCTTCGCCCAGCGCGGGCAGGGCGACGTGTTCCTGTCCTGGGAGAACGAGGCGCACCTCGCCTTGCAGGAATTCGCGGCGGCGGGGCTCGAGATCATCTACCCCAGCTTCTCCATCCTGGCCGAGCCATCCGTCGCCGTGGTGGACCAGAATGTGGACCGTCGCGGCACCCGCGCGGCCGCCGAGGCCTATCTGCGCGGCCTCTACACGCCGGAGGGCCAGGCCCTGGTGGCCAAGCATTATTACCGCCCGCGCGACCCGGCCGTCCTCGCCGCCCATGCCGCGCGCTTCCCGGCGATGGAACTCGTCACCGTGGACGGCGCTTTCGGCGGCTGGGCCGAGGCGCAGCGCGTCCACTTCAACGATGGCGGCATCTTCGACCGCATCACGGCCCCCGCGCGATGAGCGCCACGGTGATGCGCGGCCCCGCGCGGGTCGTGGCCATCCCGGGCTTCGGGCTGACGATGGGGATCACGCTGGCCTGGCTGGGCCTGATCGTCGTGATCCCGCTGGCCGCGCTGGTCATCAAGCCGTGGGAGCTGGGGGTGGGCGGCGTCATCGCCTCCCTTTCCGAGCCGCGGGTCTGGGCGGCGCTGCGCCTGTCCTTCGGCACGGCGCTGCTGGCCGCGCTGATCAACCTGCCGCTCGGCCTGCTGTTGGCCTGGGTGATCGTGCGGCTGCGCTTTCCGGGCCGCGCGCTGCTGGATGGCGCGGTGGACCTGCCCTTCGCCCTGCCGACCGCCGTCGCCGGCATCGCGCTGACGGCCATCTTCGCGCCCAATGGCTGGCTGGGCGCGCCCATCACGGCGCTGACCGGCTGGCAGGTGGCCTTCACGCCGGCCGGAATCGTGCTGGCGCTGATGTTCGTGGGCCTGCCCTTCATCGTCCGCACGGTGGAGCCCGTGCTGCGCGACATGGGCCGCGACGCCGAGGAAGCCGCCGCCACGCTGGGCGCCACCCGCCCGCAGACGCTGTGGCGCGTGGTGCTGCCCGCCCTGGCGCCGGCCCTGCTGACCGGCTTCGCGCTCAGCTTCGCGCGATCGGTCGGCGAATATGGCAGCGTCATCTTCATCGCCGGCAACCTGCCGATGGTGAGCGAGATCGCGCCGCTTCTCATCGTCATCCGCCTCGAACAATTCGACTATGCAGGCGCGGCGGCGGTGGGGCTGGCCATGCTGACGCTCTCCTTCGGCGTGCTCTTCCTGCTGAACCTGGTGCAGCGTTGGCTGCGGCGGGGGCGGCGATGATGGGCCCCTTCCGACCCGCGCATGAGGACGCGCCCTGGGCGCGGCGCCTGCTGCTCGGCCTCGCGCTGCTGGTGGCGCTGGTCATGCTGCTGCTGCCCCTGCTCGCCGTCTTCACCGAGGCGTTGCGGCGCGGCCTGCCCGTGGCGCTGGACGCCATCCTGGAGGAGGACAGCCTGGCGGCCATGCGCCTCACCCTCATCGTGGCCGCCATCACCGTGCCGGTGAACCTGGTGGGCGGCGTGGCCGCCGCCTGGTGCGTGGCGAAGTTCGACTTCCCCGGCAAGCGCCTGCTCGTCACGCTGATCGAGCTGCCCTTCAGCGTCTCGCCCGTCATCGCGGGCCTCGTCTTCGTGCTGATCTTCGGCGCGCAGGGCTGGTTCGGCGAATGGCTGCGCGCGCGCGACATCCAGATCATCTTCGCGCTGCCGGGCCTCGTGCTCGCCACCGTCTTCGTCACCTTCCCCTTCGTGGCCCGCACGGTGCTGCCGCTGATGCAGGAGCAGGGGCGCGACGAGGAGGAGGCCGCCGCCACCCTCGGCGCCACGGGGTTCCAGACCTTCTGGCGCGTCACGCTGCCCAACGTGAAATGGGCGCTGCTCTCCGGCGTCCTGCTCTGCAATGCCCGCGCCATGGGCGAATTCGGCGCGGTGTCCGTCGTGTCCGGCCATATCCGCGGGGAGACCAACACCATGCCGCTGCATGTCGAGATCCTCTACAACGAATACCAGTTCGCGGGCGCCTTCGCCGTGGCCGCGCTGCTGGCGCTGCTGGGCCTCGTCACCCTGGCCGCCAAGACGGCGCTGGAGCGCGTCGCCGGGCGGCGCGCGGGAGGTGCGGCATGAGCATCGAGGTCGAGGGCGTCGTCCGCCGCTTCGGCGCCACCGCCGCGCTGGAGGGCGTCTCGCTCTCCATCGCCAGTGGGGAGTTCGTGGCGCTGCTGGGGCCTTCCGGCTCGGGCAAGACCACGCTGCTGCGGATTCTCGCGGGGCTGGAGGGCACCGATGCGGGCCGCGTCCTGATCGAGGGCGCGGACATGACCGGCGTGCCCGCGCGCGAGCGGCGCATCGGCGTGGTGTTCCAGCACTACGCGCTGTTCCGCCACATGACGGTGTTCGAGAACGTGGCCTTCGGCCTGCGCGTCCGCCGCGACCGCCCGGCCGAGGCCGAGATCGCGCGCCGCGTGCGCGAACTCCTGGCCCTGGTGCAGATCCCGGAGTTGGAGCGCCGCTACCCGGAGCAGATTTCCGGCGGGCAGCGCCAGCGCGTGGCCCTGGCCCGGGCATTGGCCATCGAGCCGCGGCTGCTGCTGCTGGACGAGCCCTTCGGCGCGCTGGACGCGCTGGTGCGCAAGGATGTGCGCCGCTGGGTCCGCGGCCTGCACGACCGGCTCGGCATCTCCACCATCCTCGTCACGCATGACCAGGAGGAGGCGATGGAGATGGCCGACCGCGTGGCCGTGATGGAGAAGGGCCGCATCGTGCAATGCGACACGGCCGAGACCCTGCTGCGCGCGCCCGCCACCCCCTTCGTGGCCGGCTTCCTGGGCGAGGCGGCGCGCCTCACCTGCCGGGTGCGCGACGGACGCGCGCATTTCGACCTGCCGCTGCCGCCGGTGGAGGTGCGCCTGCCCGACGGGCCGGCCCTGGCCTTCCTGCGGCCGGCGGGCCTGGTGCTGCATGCGGGCGTGGGGCCGGGCCAAGGGGGGGGTGTGGTGCGCTCCATCCGCGACGCGACCGAGGCGCGGTCGCGCGCGGTGGTGGAGGTGGGCGGCACGCTGCTGGACGCGGTGCTGGCGCCCGGCGCGCGGCTGGAACGCGGCGCGCCCTGCCGGGTGGAGGTGCAGTCGGCGCTGGTCTTCGGCGCGGACGGGGCGCGCGCGGAGGCGGAGGCCGTGCTTCTCGCGACCTGAGCGGGCGGCGGGACCGGCCCGCCGCCATCCTCGGCGCGGCGGGCCTTCCGCCCGCCGAGCCTTTCCCGGCGCAGCGGGCCTTCCGCCCGCCGAGCCTTTCCCGGCGCAGCGGGCCTTCCGCCCGCCGAGCCTTTCCTGGCGCAGCGGGCTTTCAGCCCGCCGAGCCTTTCCTGGCGCAGCGGGCTTTCAGCCCGCCGAGCCTTTCCTGGCGCAGCGGGCTTTCAGCCCGCCACGACTCCCCCCACCCGCTGAACGGCGTTGTTGAGGTAGCCGCGCGGGTTCCAGGGCGGGTCCATGGGCTGGGTCTTGCCGGCCATGTCGGTGGCGCGCGCCATCAGCGTCACGGGGCCCGGGGGCACGGCCAGTTCCGCAGTGAAGCGCCGCCAGGCCCATTGCGAGGCCCCCGCCTCCAGCCGCGCATGGTGCCAGGTGGCGCCGCCATCGGCCGAGACCTCCACCTTCGCCACCGGCACATGCCCGCTCCAGGCGAAGCCGCGCACCGCCACGGGGCCGGGGGTGGAAAAACCCTCCGGCGGCGCGGTGATCAGGCTCTTCACCGGCATGTCGGTGATGACGTCGAACTCCGTGCCCGCCGGGTCCTCGTTGGGGCGGCGCGGGCGGCGCGGCATGCGGTAATCGAGGCCCGTCATCTTCGCGCCGTCATGCTCGCGGTCCAGCACCAGGATCTCGCGCAGCCATTTCTGCCAGGCCGAGCCGGGGAAGCCGGGCGCCACGATCCGCAGCGGCGCGCCGTGCAGCGCGGTCAGCGGCGCGCCGTTCATCCCGAAGGCGATCAGCGTCTCGGGTGAGAGCGCCTTGGCGATGGGCAGCCCGCGCGAGAGCGCCTCCACCCCCGGCTTGCCGATGACATGGTCCGGGCTGCGGAAGCCCACATAGACGGCGCGGGGGGAGACGCCGGCGGCCTCCAGCACATCCGCGAGGCGCACGCCGGTCCAGCGCGCGCAGCCCACGGCCCCCGCGCCCCAGGCCAGCCCGTCCACGGCCGGCGTGATGGCGCTGCGGTTGTTGCCCGCGCATTCCATGACGGAAACGACCTCGACCGTGGGGAAGCGGGCGCGCAACGCCTCGGGGGTGAGGGTGAGTTCGCGCTCGACCAGCCCGGTGACGGACAGGGTCCAGCCCGGCTCCATCTCAGGGACGGTGCCGTTGTTGCGGGTGAAAAAGACATGGGTGGGGGTGATGGGCGCGTCGAGCGCGGAGACGGGCGGCTCGATGTTCAGGGGTTCGGCCACCGTGGGGGTCAGGCTGTCAGGCATGGAACTCTCCCTGTGTTCTTGGTGAGGGAGAGGTTAACAAACGCGGCGGGCGAGAGTCCAGATAATTCCTATTGAGTTAATGGGCATTCAGCCGGTGGCCATCAGACCTTCGCGCGCAGCCGGTTCAGCTCCTCCTTCAGCTTCGCGTTCTCGGCCTTGAGCGCCTCGACCTCGCCGCGGGCCGGGAAGGGGCTGAACAGGCTCATCGCGCGCTCCATCATGGCGATGTTGCGGCTGCTGATCTCTTCGAGCGTGAAGGGGCGGAAGGCCTCCTGCACGCCGCGGCGCATCTCCTCCTGCTGGCGGGCGAAGCCCTGCATGGTCATTTCCAGGTAGCGCGGCACCACGCCCTGCAGGCTGTCGCCATAGAAGCCGATGAGCTGGCGCAGGAAGCTCTCGGGCAGGAGATGGCTGCCCTTCGCCTCCTCCTCCACGATGATCTGCGTCAGCACGCCGCGGGTGATGTCGTCGCCCGACTTCGCGTCATAGACCACGAAGTCCCGCCCCTGCCGGATCATCTGCGCCAAGTCATCCAGCGTGACGTAGCTGCTGCTTTCGGTGTTGTAGAGCCGCCGGTTCGCATACTTCTTCACCACCACCGGGGGTTTGGACGGCTTGCTGGCGGCGCTGTCGTCGGACATGTGACGTTCCCCGTTCGGGCTTTGTTGCGGCCGCAACTCTAGCACGCGCCGCCCGGGATGCGATAAGTCTCTGCCGCCCCTGGCTTGTGCGCCGGCCGAAGCAGCAAAGGCATGGATGGAGCCGCCCGACCCACTCGACAAGCTTGCCGCCGACTGGATCACGCTCTGGGAGAGCGAGGTGACGGCGCTCGCCCAGGACCAGGAGATCGCCGAGGCCTGGGCCGCCGGCGTGGCGCTGATGGCCGCCTTCTGGCGGGCGCAGGCGGCCGCCGCCGCGGCCTGGCCCCCGCGTGAGCGCGACACCCCCCCCGCTCGGCCCGAAGCGGCGCGGCCCGCGCCCCCTGCCGCTGCACCTGCTGCTGAGCCAGGCGCGGGGGCTGAGCGCGCTGATGATGCCGCCGCCCTCCGCGCACGCCTCGATGAGCTGGAACGCCGCCTGGCCTCGGTCGAAGGCGGGAAGGGCGGAGGCGGCGCGGATCGGCCGCGCGCTCGACGCGCTGCACCAAGGCGGAAACCCTCTCGCGGCTGAGCAGTTCCGCGCCGCCGTGCTGCGGCGCCTGTGGCGGGCCGATGCGGCACTGCTGAAGGGGCTGGCGGCCTATCGCCGCCACCCGCACCAGCGCGCTCTGGAAGAGCCGCCCGTGATCTGGCGCGAGGGCGCGGCCCGGCTGCTGGATTATGGCGGCCCAGGGGGGCGGGGTGGGCCGCCGGTGCTGTTCGTGCCCTCGCTGGTGAACCGCGCCTATGTGCTGGACCTGGACGAGGGCGCCTCCTTCCTGCGCTTCCTCCGCGCCCAGGGTGTGCGGCCGCTGCTGCTGGACTGGGGCTGGCCCGGCGCGCTGGAACGCCGCTTCACCCTGACGGACCACATCGCCGGCCGGCTGGAACGCGCGCTGCTGGCGGCGCCCGAGGGCGTGGTGCTGGCCGGCTACTGCATGGGCGGGCTGCTGGCGTTGGCCGCGGCCCTGCGCCAGCCCGCGCGCGTCCGGGCGCTGGCGCTGCTGGCCACCCCCTGGGATTTCCACGTGGACCCGGGGGCCGCGCGGCTGGCCAGGCTGCTGCCGGGGCTGGAACCCGTCATGGAGGCCACCGGCACGGTGCCCGTGGACGCGCTGCAGGCCATGTTCGCCCTGCTCGACCCCTACAGCATCGCGGAGAAGTTCCGCGCCTTCGGGCGCCTGGACCCCGCCGGCCCCCGCGCCCGCCGCTTCGTGGCGCTGGAGGACTGGCTGAATGACGGTGTGCCGCTGGCCGCGCCGGTGGCGCGCGAGACCATCGGCGGCTGGTATGGCGCGAACACCCCCATGCGCGGCGAATGGGCGGTGGCGGGGCTGCCGGTGGAACCCCAGGCCTGGCGCAAGCCCGCCTTCCTGGCCATCCCCGCGCGGGACCGCATCGTGCCGCCGGCCTCGGCCGGGGCACTGGCCGCCGCCATGCCCGGTGCGATGGTGCACGAGGCCGCGGCCGGGCATATCGGCATGGTGGCCGGGCAGGGGGCCGAGGCGGCGCTGTGGCGGCCTTTCCTCGACTGGCTGCGCGGGGCCTGACTCAGGCCGCCGTGGCGCGGGACCGCTGCACGCGGTAGGGCGAGGGGTCCGGGATGCGCACGCCATCCGGGTTGGCCGCGCTGTATTCGAAGACCGGCCCTTCCCAGGCGCCGAAATCGATCGGGCCGTCATTGTGGCGATAATACTGCGTGTCCCGCGCCGCGATGACCCGCGCGCCGGTCGTCAGGGCCAGGTAGCCGCAGAAGCGCCGCCCATCGCCCCAGGTGCCGGCATTCTCGCGATAGGTGTCGGCCGGCGCGCAGGCGAAGAGGACGATCTCGTCCACCAGCCCGTTCCAGGCGCGGGCCAGCGTGTAGTTGAAGAGGTTCAGCCCCTCCATGCCGAGCTGCAACCCGAAGCCGCCATGGGCGGTGGGGGTGCAGATCTGTCCGCCGATGCTCCAATTCGCCTCGAAGCCATGGCAGAGGATATGCAGCTTCGCGAGCCGCCGCGACTGCCGGGCCCGCCGCGCGGTGGTCTCGACGATGGTCCGGATGGGGGAGTTGGCGGTGACCTGGCAGACATAGTTGTACCAGGCGGGTGTGGAGCCGATCAGGCGGCGGTCATGGATCACCATCGAGGCCATGACGGAGCCCCCTGCAGGTGGATTGTTGCGGATGCAGCCTAGGCCCTTCCGGGGCGGCCATTCCAGCATTTTCCGCTTGCGAGGGGGGCGGCGGGCAGCCCGCGGTCGAGCGAGGCGCGGCAGGCCAGTCAGCCGCGCAGGAAGACGGGCCAGGGCGGGACGGCGTCTCGGACGTTTTCGCCGCCCGACCGTTGCACCGCATCGGGCGAAGCGCGACATTGCGGGCAACCGAGGAGACACCCCCATGACCGGTATCGTCATCGCTTCCGCCGCGCGCACCCCTGTCGGCGCCTTCAACGGCACCCTCGCGGGGCTGGCCGCGCATGACCTGGGCAAGGTCGCCATCGAGGCCGCGCTGTCCCGCGCCGGCATCAAGGGCGAGGATGTGGACGAGGTGATCCTCGGCCAGATCCTCTCGGCCGGGGCGGGGCAGAACCCGGCGCGCCAGGCCGCGGTGAACGCCGGCATTCCGGTCGAGCGCACCGCCTTCGGCATCAACCAGCTCTGCGGCTCCGGCCTGCGCGCGGTCGCCTTGGCCGCGCAGCAGATCGCGACGGGCGATGCCACCATCGTCGTCGCCGGCGGGCAGGAGAGCATGTCCCAGGCGCCGCACGCGGCCAACATGCGCGGCGGCACCAAGATGGGCAGCCTGGAGCTGGTGGACACCATGCTCAAGGACGGGCTGTGGGATGCCTTCCACGGCTACCACATGGGCAACACCGCCGAGAACGTGGCGCAGAAGTTCCAGCTGACGCGGCAGGAGCAGGACGAATTCGCCTACAACAGCCAGCGCAAGGCGGGCGAGGCGATGAAGGCCGGCCGCTTCAAGGACGAGATCGCGCCCGTCACCGTCAAGACCCGCAAGGGCGAGGTGGTGGTCAGCGAGGACGAATACCCCAAGCCCGACACCACGCTGGAGGTGCTGGGCAAGCTGCGCGCCGCCTTCGCCAAGGATGGCACGGTGACCGCCGGCAATGCCTCCGGCATCAATGACGGCGCGGCCGCGCTGGTGGTGATGAGCGCCGAGGAGGCGAAGAAGCGCGGCATCACGCCCATGGCGCGCATCGTCTCCTGGGCCACCGCCGGCGTGGACCCGTCCATCATGGGCACGGGGCCCATCCCGGCCTCGCGCAAGGCCTTGCAGAAGGCGGGCTGGACGGTGGCGGACCTGGACCTGATCGAGGCCAATGAGGCCTTCGCGGCGCAGGCCTGCGCGGTGAACAAGGATCTGGGCTGGGACACGTCCAAGGTGAACGTGAATGGCGGGGCGATCGCGCTGGGGCACCCGATCGGCGCGAGCGGTGCGCGCGTGCTGACCACGCTGCTGTTCGAGATGCAGCGGCGGGACGCGAAGAAGGGCCTGGCCACGCTGTGCATCGGCGGCGGCATGGGCGTGGCGATGTGTTTGGAGCGCGACTGAGCGCTTGAGGTGGGGCGGCCTGGGTGGGGCCGCCTTACTATCTTACCATCTTACTATCTTACCGCGCCGGGTGTTCCGCCCCGCGCGGGAGGGTGGCTCCAGGCGCTTCTGATGGCAGGAAGCGCCTGAAAAGTCCAGAAAATCCGGGGCCTATACCAGCCCCAGCTCCTGCGCCTTGATCTGCAAGGCGATGTAGCGCGAATACATCCGCACCTGCGAGAAGGCGCCCCCCGTGAACCACAGCCCCTGCTGGGGCGTGCGGTGCCACATGTTCGCCAACTCCTGCCGCGCCATGTCGAAGCCCCAGACCTGGCCCACGCGTTGCGCCACCTCCGGCCCGAAGAAGGCGTTCACCATGTGCTCATGCCCCTTGTAGCCGGTGGCGAGCACGATCAGTTCCGCGGGGCGCCGCGTGCCATCCTTCATCACCACGCCATCCGCCGCGAAGTGCTGGATGTCGTGATACTGGATCAGCCCCACCTCGCCCCGGATCAGCAATTCGGAGGCGCCCACGTTGAAGTAGTAGCCGCCGCCGCGCGTGCGGTATTTCAGCGGCCAGCCCGTGTCGTCCTCGCCGAAATCGAGGCGGAAGCCCACGCGCTCCAGCCCTAACAGCAGCTCCGCATCCAGCTCGCGTGATTTCGCGGTCAGGATCTGGTGCGCCCGCTTCATCACCGGCAGCGGGAAGGAGGTGTTGATGAGGTCCCGGTCCTCCCGCGCCGGGCCGGGCCCGTAGTAGATGCCGTCATAGAGCTGGGCGGCGGGTTCCACATTGGTCACAAGCGTCGGGCTGCGCTGCACCATCGTGACGTGGGCGCCATTGCCGTGCAGGTCCTGCGTGATGTCATGCGCGCTGGTGCCGGTGCCGAAGACCATCACGGGCCTTCCCTCCCACTCCGCGCCATCCTTGAACTGGCTGGAATGCAGCACCTGGCCCTGGAAGTTCGACAGGGTCGGGATGTCCGGCAGCTTGGGCACGCTGGAGACGCTAGTGGCCATGATGATGTGGCGCGGGCGCATGACGCGCGTGCTGCCATCCTCCAGCTTCAGCGTGGCGTTCCAGCATTGCGCGGCTTCGTCGAATGTGGCGCCCTCGAAGCTGGTGCGGGTCCAGAAGTCGAGTTCCAGCGCCTCGACATAGAATTCCAGCCAGTTCGCGATCTTGTCCTTCGGAATGTAGGTGGGCCAGGTGTCCGGGAAGGGCAGGTAGGGCATGTGGTTGCTGCCCAGCGAGTTGTGCAGCTTCAGCCCGTGGTAGCGCAGGCGCCAATTGTCGCCGATGCGCGCCATGCGGTCCACGACCAGCGCCTCCACCCCCAGCGCCTTCAGGCTGGCTGCGGCGCCGAGGCCCGCATGGCCGCCGCCCACGATCAGCACGGCCGGGTCGCGGTCCTTGTAGAGCCGCGCCTCCAGCCGCTTGTCGAGCCAGTTGGGGCCGCGGAAGTCGCGTTCGAAGGCGGGCTCCTCGCGGGAGAGGCGCACGCTCTCCTCGTCATGGCCGCGCAGGCTGTGCAGGGCCGTCATCAGCGTCCAGGCGGCCGGCGGGGTGGCGAAGCCGTCGGCGGCCTTGATGCGGAGCACGCCGGCGCCCTCGCCCACATCGGTCTCGAAGCGGAGGATGGCCTCGATGCAGGCCTCGCCCGCGCGTTCGACGCGCCGCGGGGGGCAGCGGCCCTCGGCGATGGCGAAGCCCCGCGCGCCGGCCTTGCGCAGCGCGGGGGCGAGAGCCGCCAGCGCGGCGTCGCGCCCGCTATGGGTGACGAAGCCCCAGGTGAGCGCCAGCAGGTCGCGCCAATGGCCGTCCTCGCGGAAGAGGGGCGTGAGGGCCGCTTCGTCGCCCAGCGCGGCGTTGAAATGGCGCAGCCAGGTTTCCACCACCTGGGCGGGCGCAAGCTGGGTGTCCGCGTTCATCGCGTGCCTCTCGTGGATGTTTCCTCGAGGGCAGGTTAGGCGCCTCCGCCGCCGGCGCAATCACCCGAAGGTGAGTTCCAGCCGGTTGCGGCCACCCTCGCGCGCATGGGCCATGGTGGTGGCGAAGCGGCGCACCAGCAGCAGCCCGCGCCCGCCGATCTCGAGGCCGTCGAAATCCGTGGGCGGCGGGGGCGGGGGGGCGCTGGTCGGGTCGAAGGGCGGGCCGGTGTCGGTGAAGACCATCACCTGCCGGGTGGCGTCGCCCTCCAGCGTGACCGTGACCTCGGCCGGCGCCGCGTGCATCGCGATATTCGCAAAAATTTCCTCCGCGCAGAGGTGCAGCGCATGGGCGCGCGCGGGGGGCAGGTTCCAGGCCGTCACGGCGCCCTCGACCCAGGCGGCGAGCTCGGCCGCGCGGGCCAGCTCCGCCGGCAGGGTGAGGGTGAGGGGATTCAAGCCTGGACGCGGGATTCCGCCTCGGACAGTTCCGCCACCATGGGCAGCAGGCCATCGAGGCCGGAGGTGGTGATGACCTCGGCCACCACGGGCCGGGGGCGCCACAGCACCAGGCGCCCGCCCTTGGAGTTGGCGCCGCGCGCGGCGATGACCAGCAGCCGCAGGCCCATGGAAGCCATGAACTCCACGCCCTGCATGTCCACCACCACGGATCTGTGGCCGGCGGCCAGCGCGGTGAAGCGCAGTTCGATCGCGCTGGCGCCCGCGATGTCCAGGCGCCCGTTCAGCGCGATGCACAGCGCCCCGGAGGGCAGGGTTTCGAAGGCAAGGTCCACGGAAACAGCCTCTTCTCAAGCTGGCGTTGCTGTAGCCTTGCCTTCGCGCGGGTGTAAGTGACGGTTACGTGACGGCGGGCCTGGGTGCCTCCCGCCGCGATTTCAGGAAGTTCACCAGCAGCACGGGGGCGGCCAGCGCGGCCCCCACGATGGCGAGCGGCCCGTTGGGCGCGATCATCAGCAGCGCGCCCAGGATGAGAAGGAGCTGCGAGAGCAGGCCCATATGGGTGAAGGCATAGCCCGTCAGCCCGATGCCGATGAACAGCACGCCCATGGCGCAGGTCAGCGTCACCAGCAGGAAGGCGTCCCAGGTGAAGCCGTCGGTGACGATGAGCATGACGGGCGCATAGGCGAAGACGAAGGGCACGGTGGCCTTCGCGATGCCCAGGCGGAAGGCGGTCAGCCCCGTGCGGAAGGGGTTGGCGCCGGCGATGCCCGCCGCCGCATAGGCCGAGACGCAGACCGGCGGCGTGAGGTCCGCCAGGATCCCGAAATACAGCACGAAGAGGTGCGCCGCGATGGGCGGCACGCCGAGCTGCACGATGGAGGGGGCCGCGATCGCCGCCAGGATGATGTAGAGCGCGGTGGTGGGAATGCCCGCGCCCATCAGCACGCAGATGATGGCGATGAAGACCAGCGTCAGGAACAGCGTCAGCCCCTGCAGCGAGACGAAGCCCGCCGGCATCAGGTCCAGCACCGGGGTGAAGAAGGCGGCGGCGGAGGCGGCGGCCTGGGTCACGATGAAGCCCACGCGGAAGCCCGCGCCGGTCAGCGTCACCACGCCCACCACCATGCCGACGGCGGCGGCGGCCGCACCGACGGCCAGCGCGTAGCGCGCGCCGGTGTCGAGAGCGATCCAGAGGTCACGCAGCGTCAGCCGGTTGCGGGGGTTGAGGAAGCCCACCACCACGCAGGCCGTGATGCCCACGAAGGCCGCGAGATAGGGCGTGTAGCCCGCCAGGATGACGTAGACGAGCAGCACGAGGGGAATGACCGTGGGCCAGCCGTCGCGCAGCGTGGGCCAGAGCTTCGGCAGCTCGGACTGCTCGAGCCCGCGCAGGCCCAGGCGCTTCGCCTCGAAATGCACCTGCACGAAGACGCCCCAGAAATGCATGGCGGCCGGGATGGCGGCGGCCAGCAGCAGGGTGGTCAGCGTGATCTCCAGGAACTCGATCATGATGAAGGCGGCCGCGCCCATGATGGGCGGCGTGATCTGCCCGCCCGCGCTGGCCGCCGCTTCCACCGCGCCCGCGAAATGCGGCTTGTAGCCCACGCGCTTCATGGCCGGGATGGTGAGCGAACCGGTCGTGACCGTGTTCGCGATCGAGGAGCCGCTGATGGAGCCGAACATGGCCGACGCCAGCACAGCCACCTTCGCGGGGCCACCGGCGTAGCGCCCGGCGATGATGGTCGCGATGTCGATGAAGAACTGGCCGAGGCCCATGCGCGTCGCGATCACGCCGAACAGCACGAAGTGGAAGACGTAGGTCGCCACCACCTTGGCCGGAATGCCGAAGATGCCTTCCTGCGTGAGATACACATGGTTCACGAAGCCGGCCCAATCCGCGCCCGGATGGGACAGCACGCCCGAAAGCAGGTTGCCCCACAGCGCATAGGCGATGAAGACCAGCACGATGATGGGCAGGATGATGCCCATCGAACGCCGCACCGCCTCCAGCGTCAGCACGATCATGATCGTGCCCATCAGCATGTCCATGTCGTTGGGCATGCCGATGCGGAAGGTCAGCTCGTCGAAGACGACGGGAAGGTAGATGGTGGCGATGATGATGGCGGTGGCCAGCACCCAGTCCAGCACGGGCACGCCGCCCCATTTCGGCCCGAAGGAGAAGATGCGCCCGCCGGGGAACATGATGAAGACCAGCGCGAGCACGGCGGCCAGGTGGATGGCCTTGTGCCAATGCTCGGTCATGATGCCGAAGCCGGCCGTCCAGTAGTGGAACACCGAGAGCGCGACCAGCGCCGCCGAGACGATGGGCGCGGCCAGGCCCGAGAGGTTGCGGAAGCGCAACTCGCTGTCCGTCTGCTTCTCCAGCCTTTCCGCCGCCTCGAGGTCGAGCCTGGTGCTCGATGAACGCTGTTCGCTCACGCTGACTTCCTCACACGAAAACGGCCCCGCGCGGCAATTCGCGCGGGGCCAGCAACCACAGTCTCAGCCGGCCTCAGAGCATCCCGGCTTCACGGTAGAAGCGCTCGGCGCCCGGGTGGAAGGGCACCACGCCGCGGCCTTCCAGGGCGCGCTGGCGGATGATCTCGCGGCCCTTGGCGTGGCCGCGGTCCAGCAGGCCGCGCGTCGTGTCCGACCACAGCGCGCGCGTGATCTCATAGACCACGTTGTCGGGGACGCTGTCGCGCACGATCCAGCAGGCGCCGACGGTCAGCGTCGGCACGTCCTGGGTCACGCCCTGGTAGGCGCCGGCCGGGATCACGCCCGTGGAGTAGAAGGGGGCGCGCTCGATCACGCGCTGCGCTTCCTGGCCCGCGATGGGCAGGATGCGGCAGCCGGTGCGGCCGCAGAACTCGGTGAAGGCGGCGGCCGGGTAGCCCACCACGGTGAAGGTGGCGTCCAGCCCGCGGTCCTGCATGCGCTCGGTGCCCTGGGCCTGGTTCAGGAACTCGGCGGTGAATTCGCGACCGGCGCGCAGGCCGTTCGCTTCCAGGATCATCTCGCTGCCCACGCGCGCGCCCGAGGCCTGCAGGCCGATGGCGATGCGGCGGCCGCGCAGGTCGGAGAAGGCGCGGATGTCGCTGTCCGCGCGCACCACGGCGTGGATGTGCTCGGGGAAGAGGTGGCCCAGGAAGCGCAGCCGCTGCAGCTGCGGGCGCCCCTCGAACAGGCCCGTGCCGGTGTAGGACCAGTGCAGCACGTCCGACTGCACGAAGCCGCTCTCGGCATTGCCGGACTGGATCAGGTTCACGTTCTGCACGCTGCCCTGGGTGGCCTGGGCCACGGCCACCATGCCCGGCACACCATCGGTCGCGCCGGCCACGTTGCAGGCCGAGCCCGGCGGGCAGGAGATGGCGTTCGCGATGATGCCGCCGATGGGGTAGTAGGTGCCGCCGGCCGAACCCGTGCCGATGCGGAAGAAGGACGGCGTCTGCGCCGCGGCCTCGCGCCCGATCAGCGCGGGCGCGGCCAGGGCCACGCCGGCCATCAGGCTGCGGCGGTGGAAGGTGTTGCTTGCCATGTCTCTCGTCTCCTTGAACCGGATGGGCGCAGCCTAGACCCGCCGTCCCGTTTGGCCAACGCGCCTGATGCTCAACCCAGGGTCAGGGCCAGCAGGATCAGCGTGCCCAGGCCGATGCGATACCAGCCGAAGGGCGTGAAGCCGATGCGCGCGATGAAGGCCAGCAGGAGCTTGACCGTGAACAGCGCCACCACGAAGGCCACCACGGTCCCCACCGCGATCTGCGCGAGGCCGTCCGTCGTCAGTTCGCTCCGCACCTTGTAGAGCGAATAGACGCTGGCCGCGATCATGGTGGGAATGGCCAGGATGAAGCTGAACTCGGCGGCCGTCTTGCGGTCCACGCCGCAGAGCAGCGCTGTGATGATGGTCGCACCCGAGCGCGAGGTGCCCGGGATCATCGCCAGCGCCTGGCCGAAGCCGATCAGCACCGCCGCGATGGGGTTGATCTGCTCCACCGCATGGATGGTGGGCTCGGGCCGCCGGCGCTCGATCACGATGATGGCGATGCCGCCCAGGATCAGCGCGCAGGCCACCACGAAGGGGTTGAACAGCAGCCCCGTGATGGTGCTGTGGAAGAAGGCGCCGATGAAGGCGGCCGGCAGGAAGGCCAGGGCCACATTCATGGCGAAAAAGTATTCCGGCGTGCCGCGCTTCCAGAAGCCCTGCGCCACCTCCCACAGCCGCCGCCAGAAGATGGTGATGACGGCCGCGATGGCGCCGATCTGGATCGTGATCTCGAAGACCTTGCCGGGCGGGCCCTCGAAGCCGATCAGCTCGCCCAGCAGGATCAGGTGGCCCGTGGAGGAAATGGGCAGGAATTCGGTGAGGCCTTCGACCACACCCATCAGGAAGGCTTCGAACATAAAGGGGCTATTCCTCCAGGAGAACGAGGTCGTCGCGGTGGATGATCTCGTCACGACCGCGCCAGCCCAGGATGGCCTCGATCTCGGCGCTTCTATGGCCGGCGATGCGGCGGGCATCGGCGGCGTCATAGGCGGACAGCCCGCGCGCCCATTCGCGGCCCGCGGCGTCGCGCACGGAAAGCGGGTCGCCGCGCAGGAACTCGCCGCGCACCTCGCGCACGCCGGCCGGCAGCAGGGAGGAGCCGCGGCGCAAGGCGCCCACCGCGCCCTCATCCACCACCAGCGTGCCCAGCGGCGCCAGGCTGCCCGCGATCCAGCGCTTGCGGGCGGTGCGGGCCTCGGGGGGCGCCAGGAACCAGGTGCAGCGGGCGCCTTGCTCCAGCGCGCGCAGCGGGTGCATGGCCTCGCCCTTCGCGATGGCCATCGCGCAGCCGGCTCCGGTGGCGATGCGCGCCGCGATCAGCTTGGTGCGCATCCCGCCGGAGGAATAGCCGGGCGGCGGCTCGCCCCCCATGGCCATGATGTCATCCGTGATGCGCTCCACCACGGGCAGGTGGGTGGCCGTGGGGTCGCGGCGCGGGTCGGCGGTGTAGAGGCCGTCAATGTCGCTGAACAGCACGAGTGCGTCGGCCTGCACCATCTCGGCCACGCGGGCGGCCAGGCGGTCATTGTCGCCGAAGCGGATTTCGGCGGTGGCGACGGTGTCGTTCTCGTTGATGACGGGCACGCAGCCCAGTTCCAGCAGCGTGCCCAGCGTGGCGCGCGCGTTGAGATAACGGCGGCGGTCCTCGCTGTCCTCCAGCGTCAGCAGCAGCTGCGCGGCGCGCAGCCCCTGGGCGGCCAGGGCCGTGTCCCAGGCGCCGGCCAGGCGGATCTGCCCCACGGCGGCGGCGGCCTGCTTCTGCTCCAGCCGCAAGGTCCGGCCCGTCAGGCCCAGGGTGCGGCGGGCCAGCGCCACTGCGCCGGAGGAGACGACGATCACCTCGCGCCCCTGCGCGCGCAGGGCGGCGATGTCCTCCGCCACGGAGGCGAGCCAGGCGGCGCGTGGCTCGGCGCGCGCGGCCTCCACCAGCAGGGCGGAGCCGATCTTGATGACGATGCGCCTGGCCTGGGCCCAAGGGGTGGGTCCAGGGGCGGGGCAGGGGCCGGAACAGGGCGCGGCGGCGGACATGGGCGCGGTCTGTGCGGGTTTTGGCGCGGCACCGCAAGTCACCCCTCCCCAGCCGGGGGGGCGTGTGGTTAACCTCGTGTTCATGCGCCGTGCCGCGATTCCCGGGCTTCTCCTGCTTCTCGCGGCCTGTGGCAGCGATGGCGGGGCCTCGGGCATGGCGCGGGCCGTGATGGGCGGGCTGGGCCTGCCGGCCCCGCGCGACGCCACCCCGCCCGAACCCGACCGCCTGGCCATCGCGGAGGCCGAGAGCGCGGAGGTGGACGCCGCCGCCCCGCAGCTTCGCCTGGGGCTGGGGCCGCGCACCGCGACCGCGGTGCTGATCCAGCAGCAGGGCAACCGGCGGCTGTGGCGCGCCCCGGGGGGCGTGGTGGTGGCGACCGATGGGCCGCGCGTGGTGGCGACCTCCGGCCTGCCCACGCTGATCACCGCCACGCGTTTCGACGGGCCGGACCCGCTGGACAACCCGGTGGACCTGCTGGGCCAGAGCGCCGAGGCGCGGCGGCTGGTGGACCTTTCGGGCGCGGGGCGGGACCCGGCCTCGATGCGCTTCGGCCTGGCCTTCGACTGCCGTCTGCGCGCCGCCCGCACGGAGGAGGAAGGCGTGGTGCTGGTGGAGGAACGCTGCCGCGTGCCCGGCCTCTCGCCCGTGGTGAATTCCTTCTGGGCGGATGAGGCGTCCGGCCGCGTCACCCATGCGGAGCAATGGGTGGGGACGGGGCTGCCCAGGATGGTGCTTGTCTTCCCGAACTGACGTTGGGGGGAAGTTGGGCGGGCTGTTCCGCCAGCGATTCACGCCTCCGGTCCTATGGCCCTTCGGCGATCGCGGGCTTTCGCCCCGCCGGCGATTCACGCCTCCGGGTCTTCGGCCCTTCGGCGATCGCAGGCTATTCCGCCGGCGCCGCCACCGTGCGCGGGGCGGGGTCCTCGGCCTTTTCCCAGAGTTCCGGGTGCAGTTCCTCCGGGCTGTTGGGGAACCACAGCGCGCAGCCCAGCGTGACCGTGGCGGCCCCCGCCAGCGCCACCATGGCGGCGGCCAGGTTGCCCGTGCTGGCGTGCAGGAAGCCCACCAGTGGCGCGGCGCAGGCGGCACCCAGGAAGCCCACGGTGAAGCGCAGCGAATAGAGCTTGGCGCGCAGTTTGGGCGCCACGTAGCGCGCGGTGATGGTCTCGTTCACCGTCACCTGGCCGAAGATGGCCGCCGCCATCAGCCCCGCCAGCGGCAGCACGATCCAGCCATCCAGGAAGGACAGCGCCAGCATCCCCGGCACCAGCACGATGGCGAGCGGCATGAAGACCGATTTCAGCGTCATGCGGTCAATCATGTGGCCCACGGTGAACTGCGCGAGGCCGCCGCACAGCGTCGCCAGGAAGGCCAGCATGCCCACCACCGGCAGCAGGTCCGGCGAGGAGGCGAGGCGTTCCTCCATCAGCTTCGGGATCAGCATGGTGTAGGCGTTGAAGACCAGGCCCGAGACGACCGCGATCAGCATCAGGGAAATGACCGCGCGGCGGACGATGGCGCGCGGGATGCGCGGGAAGGGCCGGGTCTGCACGCCCGCGCGGCGCGCGTCATAGGCGGGCTCGCGCAGATAGGCCAGGCCGATCACCATGCAGGCCAGCCCCGGCAGCACGAAGGCCCAGCGCCAGCCGAGCTGCGCGGCGAGGAAGGCCGTGACCACCGGGGCCAGCGCCACGCCCAGGTTGCCGAAGACGCCGTTGATGCCCATGGCGCGGCCCACGCGGTTGCCGCCGGCCTCGCTGATGATGGCGGTGCCGATGGGGTGGTAGATGGCCGAGAAGGCGCCCATGACCGCCAGCGCCACGGCCAGCCCCAGCGGCCCGGAGGTGAAGCCCGCCGCCGCCATGGCGGCGCCCGAGCCCAGGAAGAAGGCCGCCATCATGGCCTTGCGCCCGAAGCGCGCGGCGAGCCAGCCCATGGGCAGCGCGCCCAGCCCATAGACCACGAACATGGCGGTGCCGAGCGCGATGATGGGCCCGTATTCCGTGCCGAAGGGCGCCCCCGGCTCCTGCACCATGGCCAGCACGGCGGTGGCCAGCACCAGCAGCCCGTAATGGGTGAAGGTGTGCGCGGCGTTGATGAAGCAGATCTGGCGGGTGGTGCTGGTCATCGCCGCGCCCTCCCCGCGCCGAGGCCAGGGTTGGCCCCCACCCATCGCAGCACGCTGCGATGGGACCCGGTGTGGCGGCTGGCCTTGGCGCGGTCGGCAAAGCTTGCGGCGTTGATGCAGCAGATCTGGCGGGTGGTGCTGGTCATGGGAAAGACGCTAGCCTGTCCTTCCTTCAACGTCCGGACGGATCATGTCGGCAGACGGACAAAACCCGCGCACCCTGGCGCAGGAACAGGCCGACCGGCCGCTCACCGCCTATGCGCGCGACTACACCGATGGCGAGGGAACGGGCTGGCATCGCCACAGCCGCGCCCAGCTTCTCTACGCCACGCGCGGCGTGATGCGGGTGGCGACGCGGGAGTACAACTTCACCGTCCCGCCGGGCCGCGCGCTCTGGGTGCCGGCCGCCATGCCGCATGCGGTGGCGGTGGAAGGGTTGCTCGCCATGCGGGCCCTGTTCTTCCGGGAGGATGCGGCGGTGCTGGGCGAGGGCCGGGCGCTGGTGCTGGCCGTCTCGCCCCTGCTGCGCGAGCTCATCCTGGCCGCCTGCGCGGAGCCGCTGGAATGGGATGTGCAAGGGCGGGGCGGCCATCTGGCGGCACTGATCGCGGAGGAGGTGGCGCGCGCCCCGCAACTCCCCTTCGGCCTGCCCGCCCCGCGCGATGCGCGGCTGCGCCGGCTGGCGGAGGCATTGGCCGCCGATCCGGCGCGCGACTGGACGCTGGAGGAATGGGCGTCGCGCTGCGGCGCCTCGGCGCGGACGCTCGCCCGGCTGTTCCAGGCGGAGACGGGCATGGGCTTCGCCCGCTGGCGCCAGGCCCTGCGCCTCACTGAGGCGGCGGCCTTGCTGGCGGGCGGGGCCACGCCCGCGCGGGCCGCGGCGGCCGTGGGCTATGCCAGCGCGCCCGCCTTCGGCGCGGCCTTCCGGGCGGCCTTCGGCCTGACGCCCGGCGAGGCGCGGCTTATTCGACCGGGGTCATCGCCTTGATCAGGTCGAAGACGCGGCGGCGCACGGCGGGGTCCTGGATGCGATAATAGGCGCGCACCAGTTCCAGCGTCTCGCGCCGGTGCAGGGTGTCGTCCTCGAAGGGCGAGGCCTCCTCGGCGAAGCCGGCCACGCGGCGGGCGAAGCCCTGGCTGCCGCCCACCTGGCCCGGCATGTCGTCGAAGAAGAAGCTGATGGGCACGTCCAGCACGCGCGAGAGGTCGAACAGCCGGCTGGCGCCGATGCGGTTCACCCCGCGTTCATACTTCTGCACCTGCTGAAAGGTCAGGCCCAGCGCCTCGCCCAGGCGTTCCTGGCTCATGCCCAGCAGGGTGCGACGCAGCCGCACGCGGGAGCCGACATGAACGTCAATGGGACTGGGGCGATGTTCGCGTTCCGCCTTGGCGTCCTGTCCGGAAACCGGCTCCTTCATCGCAATGTCCACCTTTGCACTCCGCCTCTGGCCGCGTTCCCAAGGCGTCCACGCCCGGGAGGGGCAGGATGGGGCGCGTAGGATCGGCGGATCTGGCGCCGCAGTGCAGCAACCTTTTTCGCTCGATCACGCAACGTCCTTAACGCAAAAGAAAGAAAGCGTCAATTCCCGATCTACGGTCTCAATAAAACTACAATTTCCGGTGGGCCAAATGAACGCTGTGGTTGCGTCAGATGGCCCGGCGCCGTTGCAGCGCCATGCCCAGCACGCCCACACAGAGCAAGGCCCCCAGCGGCAGCCAGAGACCCCAGCGGCTGAAGGGCGTGGGCGCGCCGGCGCCAGGCAGGGGGGCGATGGCGAAGCCCGTCTCCCCCAGCCCGATCCGCGCGCGCTCGCGCCCCATGGCGTCATAGACGATGGAAATGCCGGTCTGCGCTGCGCGCACCAGGGGCAGGCCTTCCTCCACCGCGCGCAGGCGGCTCGCGGCCAGGTGCTGGTAGGGGCCGGCGGAATGACCGAACCAGGCGTCATTCGTGATGTTCAGCAGCCAGCCGGGGCGAGTCGGCCCCGTCACGCGGCCGGGGAAGATCACCTCGTAGCAGATCAAGGGGCTGAAGCCCGGAATCCCGGGCAATTCCAGGGTTTGCCGCCCAGGCCCGGCGGTGAAGTCCACCCCGCCCGCCACCACGCGGATGGGGATCAGCCCCCGCAGCGGCATGTATTCGCCGAAGGGCACCAAATGCGACTTGTCATAAGCCGGGCCCATGGTGCCGGCGGCGTCCAGGCTGACCAGGCTGTTCCACAGCCGCGCGATTCGCCCCTCGGGCGACCATTCGGCGCGCACGGTCCCGGCCAGCAGCACGCCCCGGTCTGGCAGGACGGAGGCCGCGAGGCGCTGCGCGTCCGGGTCCTGGGCCAGCAGGAAGGGGCTCGCCGTTTCGGGCCAGATGGCCAGGATGGGGGCCTCGGGCGCGGCCTGCGCGGCCTCGGCGGTGCCCTCGCGGGTCAACTGGAGGTATCTTTGGAAGATGGCGAGGCGCTGCGTCTCCTCCCATTTGAGATCCTGCGGGATATTGCCCTGCACCAGCACCACCCGGGTGGCGCTGTCCTCCGGGGCGGGCTGGCGCAGCACCCAGGCGCCCCCGCTGCCCCAGAGCGCCAGGCTGGAGAGCAGCAGCGGCGTCGCCACCCGCCAGCCCAGGGCGGGCAGGGCGGCCAGCAGCGCGGTGAGCAGCGAAAGCCCATGCACGCCCACGAAGGCGGCCGGCTGCAGAGGGATTTCGTGGAAGGCCCAGGCGGTCCCCAGCAGGTTCCAGGGGAAGCCCGTGAAGAGGAAGCCGCGCAGCATCTCGGACGCCGTCCAGGCGGCGGCGAAGACCAGCACGGCGGGCCAGCCCACGCCCTCCCGCCCGCGCCCGGCGCGCCACGCGGCCCAGGCGGGCAGGGCCATGAAGGCGGCCAGCGGCAGCGCCACCCCGGGCGCGGCCAGCGGCACCAGCCAGAACCAGGTGGCGATGTCGGTGAACAGCGCATGCGTCAGCCAGTAGAGGCCCGCCACATGGTGCCCGAAGCCGAACAGCGCCCCCCACCACAGCGCCTGCCGCGCCCCCCCGGCCCGTGCCAGCACGGCCAGGAAGGCGGGGAAGGTCAGCAGCAGCACCGGCAGCAGGTGCAAGGGCGGCAGCGCGAGGGCCGAGGCGGCGCCGAGCAGCAGGGAAACAAGGCCCGGGCGCGCATTCAGGAAGTTCCGCATGGCGCGGCTTATGCCCGGAAAACCGGGCGCTGGATATGCGGCCCGCCCTCTACTCCGCCGCGCTTCGCGCGGCGCGGCTTCTACTCAGCGGCGCTCCGCGCCGCGCCGGGCGCGGGCCGCCGCACCCGCAGCCGGCGGATGCGCCGCGCATCGGCCTCCAGCACCCGGAATTCGAGGCCCGAGGGGTGGGAGAAGATCTCGCCCCGCGCCGGCACGCGCTCGGCGAGCGTGAAGACCAGGCCGCCCACCGTATCAATGTCGGCACCGCGTTCCTCGGGGGTCAGCACCTCGCCCAGCTTTTCCTCGAAATCCTCGATGGGGGTGCGGGCGTCGAGCTCATAGACGCCCTCGCCCCGCTCGATGATCTGGGGCGCGCCATCCTCGTCATGCTCGTCGGCGATGTCGCCCACGATGGTCTCGACCACGTCCTCGATGGTGACCAGGCCATCAATGCCGCCATATTCGTCCACCACCAGGGCCAGGTGCATCCGCTCCTGCCGCATCCGCAGCAGCAGGTCCAGCACGGGCATGGAGGGCACCACGAAGAGCGGCTTGCGCAGGACGGAACGCAGGGTGAAATCCCCCTCGCGCCCCATGGCGGCGATGATGTCCTTGATGTGGACCATGCCCAGCACGTCATCCAGGTGGCCCTGGTAGACCGGGTAGCGGCTGTGGCCCTCGCGCTGGATGGCGGACATGGCCTGGCTGAAGGTGAGGCCCACCGGGAGCGCGATGATGTCCGCCCGCGGCACCATCACGTCATTGGCCGTGGCCCCGCGCAGCTTGAGCACGTTGGAGAGCAGGGCACGCTCGTGCCGGTCCAGCGCGCGGGCATCGGGGGCGCCGGCGTGGTCCTGCGGCGCGCCGATCAGTTCCTCGACGCGGTCGCGCAGGCTGTCGGCCGCGCGGCGGTTGAACAACCCGCGGATGCGGCGGATCAGTTCGGGGGGTTGGCCGTCGCTCATCAGGCGGCCCCCCGCCAGCGCGCGCGCCAGGGGTTGGCTACGCCCAGGCGCCGCAGGATGCGCGCCTCGGCGCGTTCCATCAGCATGGCCTCGCCGGCCGAGAGGTGGTCGTGGCCCAGCAGGTGCAGGGTGCCGTGGACGACCAGGTGCAGAAAATGGTCCTGCAGGGCCCGGCCCTCGGCCAGCGCCTCGCGCCGCACCACGCCCAGCGCCAGGGCGATGTCGCCCAGCGTCAGGCTGCCATAGGGGGCGGGGAAGGAGAGGACGTTGGTCGCCTTCTCCTTGCCGCGGAAACCGGTGTTGAGTCGCCGGATCTCGGCGTCATCGGTCAGCAGCAGGGTCAGGTGCCCATTGGCGCCCTGGTCGGCCAGCGTGGCCGTGACGGCACGGCGGGCCAGGGTGTCCACCCGGGGCAAGGCGGCACGCCAGCCCGGCGCGCCCAGCACCACATCCACATCGGCAAGCCCGGCGGCGATCTCCGCACCGCCGGGCAAACTACTTCCCGGTTCCATCCACATCCTTCCCGGCGCCGCGGCGGAGCACATTCCCCCCGCGCGACGCCTCCATCGCACCATAGGCCGCGACGATCCGCCCCACGAGGGGGTGCCGCACCACGTCCTTCTCGTCAAAATGGGTGAAGCCTATTCCTGGCACTCCACGCAAGACCGAAATGGCCTCGACCAATCCGGATTTCATCCCTGGCGGCAAATCCACCTGCGTCGGGTCGCCGGTGATGGCCATGCGCGTGCCCTCGCCCATGCGGGTCAGGAACATCTTCATCTGGGCCGGCGTGGTGTTCTGCGCCTCGTCCAGGATGGCGAAGGAATGGGCGAGGGTGCGGCCGCGCATGAAGGCGAGTGGGGCGATCTCGATCTCGCCGGCCGCGATGCGGCGCTGGACCTGTTCGGCCGGCAGCATGTCGTGCAGCGCGTCGTAGAGGGGGCGGAGATAGGGGTCCACCTTCTCCTTCATGTCGCCCGGCAGGAAGCCGAGCCGCTCGCCGGCCTCGACGGCGGGGCGGGACAGCACGATGCGGTCCACCCGCTGCGCCAGCAGCAGCGCTACCCCCTGCGCCACGGCGAGGTAGGTCTTGCCCGTGCCGGCGGGGCCGATGCCGAAGACCATCTCGTTGCGCGAGAGGGTGTCCATATAGGCCGCCTGGGCCGGCGTGCGGGGCGCGATGGCGCCGCGCCGGGTGCGGATCTGCGGCACGTCCTGCAGCGGCAGGCGCGGGTCGGCCTCGGCCTCGCCCTCGGCCATGCGGATGGCGGCCTCGACCTCGGCGCCGGTCAGGGAACCGCCGCGTTCGAGGGAACGCCACAGCCCGCGCAACACCTGCTCGGCCATCTGCGTGCGCTCGGCGCTGCCGCTCAGGGTGATGCGGTTGCCCCGGCAGGCCAGCCGCACGCCGCATCGGCTTTCGATCCGCGCCAGGTGCTTGTCGTGCTCGCCATAGAGCATCGGCAGCAGGGCGTTGTCCTCGAATTGCAGGGTGACGCTGCGGGATTCGGAGGAAGGGGGTCCAGGGGGTTGACCCTGGCGGGCGCGGAGCGCGAGGGCGTTGCTCAAGCGGCGTGTTGCTCCTGGTTGGGCGGGGGGGAAAGCAGTTCGCCCGCGAGGGAATTGGGGTGTCCCGCGCGGATTCGCAGGGGTTGCACCGTGCCCACCAGTTCCAAACCGGCAATGGCATGCACCGGTTGCAACCAGGGCGTGCGGCCCGAGACCTGTCCCGGATGGCGGCCCGGCCCGGTGAAGAGCACCTCCACCACCTGCCCGGCCTTGGAGGCGTTGAAGGCGGCCTGCTGGTCGCGCAGCAGGGCCTGGATCTCCTGCAGGCGGCGGTCCTTGGTGGCCTCGTCCACATGGCCGGGCGCGCCGGCGGCGGGCGTGCCGGGGCGGCGGGAATATTTGAAGCTGAAGGCCTGGGCGAAGCCCACGCGCTCGATGAGGCGCAGCGTCGCCTGGTGGTCGGCCTCGGTCTCGCCGGGGTGGCCGGCGATGATGTCGGTGGAGAGCGCCAGGTCCGGACGGGCCGCGCGCAGCCGGTCCACGAGGCGCAGGTAGTCCTCCGCCGTGTGGCCGCGGTTCATGGCGGCCAGCACCCGGTCGCTGCCCGACTGGATGGGCAGATGCAGGAAGGGCATGACGGCCGGGATGTCGCGGTGCGCCGCGATCAACGCGTCATCCATGTCGCGGGGGTGGGAGGTGGTGTAGCGCAGCCGGAGCAGGCCCGGGATTTCGGCCAAAGCCTCCAGCAGCCGCGCCAGCCCCCATTCGGCGCCGGCCGCGTCCTGGCCGTGATAGGCGTTCACGTTCTGGCCGAGCAGCGTGATTTCGCGGGCACCCTGGGCCACGAGGCGCCGCGCCTCGGCCAGCACCGCCTCGGGCGCCCGGGAATATTCGGCGCCGCGCGTGTAGGGCACCACGCAGAAGGCGCAGAACTTGTCGCAGCCCTCCTGGATGGTGAGGAAGGCGGTGACGCCCTGGGGCGCGCTGGCCTCGGGCAGGTGGTCAAATTTTTCCTCGGTCGGGAATTCGGTGTCCACCACGGAACCGGCCGCGCGGGTCACGCGCGCCACCAGCTCGGGCAGCTTGTGGTAGCTCTGGGGCCCCAGAACCAGGTCCACATAGGGCGCGCGGGCGGTGATCTCGGCGCCCTCGGCCTGGGCCACGCAGCCGGCGACGGCCAGCAGCATGTCGGCGCCCTCGGCGCGCCGGGCGTCCTTCATCACGCGCAGGCGGCCGAGTTCGGAGAAGAGCTTCTCCGTCGCCTTCTCGCGGATGTGGCAGGTGTTGAGGATGACCATGTCCGCGGCTTCCGGCGCGTCCACGGGCGCATAGCCCAGGGGCGCCAGCACGTCCGCCATGCGGTGGCTGTCATAGACATTCATCTGGCAGCCCCAGCTGCGGAGGAACAGGCGCTTCTTGGGGGCTGGGGTCGTCTGCGTCATGGAGGGGCCTCGCCGGCCGCCGAAGGGGCGGTCCAGCGGGGATAGGTGCGGAACAGCGGCCGCGCGGTCAAGAAGCGCGGCCCCCGTCCATGGCGGGGTTCTGACGCATCATCGGTCCGAACGGTCCCAGAACGGGGCCGCGCCGGTCAAGGGAAAGCGTGTGAAGATGCGGTGTCGGCGCTCACCCGCGGCGGAACAGCACGGTGAGGTTGTTGGCCGGCATCTCAACCACCCGCTCCAGTGTGAAATCGGGCGCGGCGGCGGCGGCGACATCCTCCAGCGCCCGGATTCCCCATTCGGGGTTGCGCGCGCGCAGGTCCGCGTCGAAGGCCAGGTTGCCCGGCGCCGTCTCCACGCCGGCCCGCAGGTAGGGGCCATACAGGATCAGGGCCGCGCCCGACGGCAGCGCGGCGGCGGCATGGCGCAGCAGGCCCAGCGTCGCGGCCCAGGGCGCGATATGGATCATGTTGATGCACAGCACGGCGGCGGCGGGCGGGAAGGGCGCGTCCTCCCGCACGTCCAGCCGGATCGGGGCGCGCAGGTTGGTGGGGCCTTCGGCCGCGCGCCAGGCCTCGATGGAGGCCAGCGCTTCGGCCGAGGGGTCGGAGGGCTGGAAGTCCAGCGTGGGAAATTCGCGCGCCAGGTGCAGCGCATGCTCCCCGCTGCCCGAGGCGATTTCCAGCACCAGCCCGGACGCCGGCAGCATGTCCCGCAGCGCGGCGGCGATGGGGTCCCGGTTGCGCGCCACGGCGGGCGCGAACAGCCGGGCGTCGGTCACGCCGGCACGCCCTTGCTGGTGGAATATTCGAAGTGCAGCGCCTCGCCCGGAAACACCCGGGGGTGGATGGCGTGGGCGGCCATGGCGGCTTCGGAAAACCCCTGCAAAATCAGCTTCAGCTTGCCCGGATAGGTCGCGATGTCGCCGATGGCGTGCACGCCCGGGATGTTGGTGGCGCAGGTGGCCGCCTCGACCGTGATGTGGCTGCGCTCCAGCCCCAGCCCCCATTCCGCGATGGGGCCGAGTTCCATGGAAAGGCCGAAGAAGGCCAGGAGGTGGTCGGCCTCCACGCGCTTTTCCTCGCCCTTCAGCGTGGCGAGCGTCACGGCGGCGAGGCGTGATCCGTCGCCCTCCAGCCCGTGCAGCTGGTAGGGGATGGCCATCTCCACCTCGCCGCGCGCGGCGGCGGCGGCGAGCTGCGCGGCCGTCTCGGGCGCGGCGCGGAACTTGTCGCGGCGGTGGACGACGATGACCTTGGCCGCCACATCCTTGAGCGACAAGGCCCAATCCACCGCGCTGTCGCCGCCGCCCGCGATGACGACGCGCTTGCCGCGGAATTCCTCGCGCCTGGTCACCATGTAGCGCACGGCGCCCGAGGCCTCGTAGCCCGGCAGATCATTCAGCGGGGGGCGGTTGGGGCCGAAGGCGCCGGCGCCGGCCGCCAGGATCACGGCCTTGGCGCGCACCACCCGGCCCGCGCTGGTGGTCAGGGTGAAGCCGCCCTCCTCCGGCCGCAGGGCCTCGACCCGCTGGGCCAGCAGGTAGTTGGGCGAGAAGGGTGCCGCCTGTTCCTCCAGCGCGCGGATCAGCGCCGCCCCGTCAATGCGGGGGTGGGCCGGGATGTCGAAAATGGGTTTCTCGGGATAGAGCGCGGCGCATTGGCCGCCGATCTCCTCCAGCGTGTCGATCACGGTGCAGGACATCTTCAGCATCCCGCACTCGAAGACGGCGAAGAGCCCCACGGGCCCCGCGCCGATGATGGCCACGTCGGTGGTGATGGTCTCGGTCATGGCGCTGGGATGCCCGGCTTCCAGGCGCGCGTCCAGTCTGGCGGAGGGCAGGGCAGGGGGCCAGAATGCGGGGGATGAATTTGATCGTTTCCACCCTGGCCGAGACCGAGGCCCTGGCCGCCCGCCTCGCGCGCCTCGCTTGCCCCGGCGACGTGATCCTGCTGCGCGGCCCGCTGGGCGCGGGCAAGTCGGCGCTGGCCCGCGCCTTCCTGCGCGCCGCGTCCGGCGACCCGGCGCTGGAGGTGCCCAGCCCCACCTTCACCCTGGTGCAATCCTACCCGCTGCCGGGGGGCATCACGGCGCACCATTATGACCTGTATCGGCTGGACGGGCCCGGGGGGCTGATGGAACTGGGCTGGGACGAGGCGCGGGAAGGGATCGTGCTGGTGGAGTGGCCCGAGCGCCTGGGCGCGCTGGCCCCCGACACCGCGCTGGAGGTCACCCTGGAACCGCTCGACGAGGACGCACGCCGCATCACCCTGGCGGGCTGGGAGGGCCGGCTGTGAACCTCCTGGAAACCCACGGCTTCGGCCAGGCCCGCGCCGAGGCGCTGCCGGGCGATGCCTCCAAGCGCTACACCCGCCTGCATGGCGGCCCGCGCCCCGCCTTGGTGATGCAGACGCCCGATGCGGCATATCTCGAGGCCTTCCTGCGCGTGGCCGAACACCTGCGCGCCATCGGCGTCCCCACGCCCGAGGTGCTGGCGGTGGACCGGCCCGGGCTGACGGCGCTGGTGGAGGATCTCGGCCCCGCCAGCATGGCCGATGCGCTGGATGCGGGGGCGGACCCCGGCCCGCTCTATGCCGAGGCGGTGGCGAGCCTTGCCCGCGCCGCCGCCGCCCCGCCCCCGCCCGGCCTGCCGGAATGGGATGCGGCGGCGATGTCGCGCACGGCGGCGGCCACCTTCCTGGACTGGTGGTGGCCCGCCCGCTTCGGCGCCCCGCCCGGTGACGCGGTGCGCGCGGGGCTGGACGCCGCCATCCGCGAGATGCTGGCGCCCTTCGCGGGGGCCGGCTTCGTCCACCGCGACTACTTTCCCGCCAACCTCATGCCCACCCCGCGCGGCATGGCGCTGATTGACGTGCAGGACGCGGCCCTGGGCCATGCGGCCTATGACCTGGTGTCGCTGGTGGAGGATGCGCGGCGGGACGTGGAACCGGCGTTGAGGGATGCCGCGCTGCGGCAATACCTGGCCGCGCGGCCCGAACTTGCCGCCGGCGACTTCGCCGCCGCCATGGCCGCCTGCGCCGCCCAACGGCACCTGCGCGTGGCCGCCCTCTGGGTGCGGCTCGATCGGCGCGACGGCAAGCCGCACTACCTGCAACATGGCCCGCGCTGCTGGGCGCTGCTGGGCCGGGCGCTCACCCACCCCGCCACCGCGCCGCTGGCGCGCTTCCTGGACGCGCATGTGCCGCCCGCGCTGCGGGGGAATCCGTGAAGCACGGGATGGTGCTGGCGGCCGGCCTCGGCACGCGGATGCGACCGCTGACCGCCACCACGGCCAAGCCGCTGCTGCGGGTGCGCGGGCGTTCCCTGCTCGACCACGCGCTGGACCGCCTGGCGGAGGCCGGCGTCGAGCAGGTGGTGGTCAACGCCCATTGGCGGGCCGAGCGCGTGGCCGAGGCGCTGGCCGCCCGCACCGCCCCCCCGCGCACCCGGCTGCAACTGGAACCCGATCTGCTGGAAACCGGCGGCGGCCTGCGCCGTGCCCTGCCCTTGCTGGGGGAGGCGCCCTTCGCCGTGGTCAATGGCGATGCCTTCTGGCTGGACGGGCCGCGTCCCGCCCTGCTGCGCCTGCGCGACGCCTTCGACCCGGAGCGCATGGACGCGCTGCTGCTGATGGTCCGCACCTCCACCATCGAGGGCGAGGTGGGGCGCGGCGATTTCCACATGGATCCGCTGGGCGGGCTGCGCCGCCCCGGGCCGCACGAACAGGCGCCCTATCTGTTCGGCGGCGTGCAGGTGATGGCGCCCGCGCTGGTGGCGCCCGAACCCCAGGGCCGCTTCAGCCTGAACCGCTGCTTCGACCGGGCGCTGGAGGCGGGGCGGCTCTATGGGCTGGTGCATGACGGGTGGTGGTTCCACCTCTCCACCCCGCCGGACCTGGCGCGCACCGAGAGGCGGCTGGCTGACATGTCCGCGCCTGACGCGTCGGGGCGGTAGAAGGGGTCATGCGCCTCTTCACCATCGCCCCCGGGATGCCCTTCCTGCCCGCCCTCGCGCGCGGGGCCCTGGCGCGGCTGGGCGTGGGCGAGGAACTGGCCGCCGCCACCATCCTGCTGCCCACCCGCCGCGCGGCCCGGGCCCTCCAGGCCGCCTTCCTGCGCGAGGCGGATTCGCCCGCCCTGCTGCTGCCCCGGCTGCGGCCGCTGGCGGGGCTGTCGGTGGAGGATGCGGACGAACTCGCCCTGCCGGCCCTGCTGGACCTGCCGCCCGCGGTGGACCCGCTGCGCCGCCAGGCGGTGCTGGCGGGTTTCGCGGCGAAATGGCCCCCGCGCTTCGGCGGCCCCCCCACGGCCGAACACGCCTGGGCGCTGGGCGGCGAACTCTCGAAGCTGCTGGACGAGATCGCGCTGGAGGAGGCCGAGACCCTCCCGGACGACCCCGCCCTGCTGGAACATCGCTGGCTGGAAAAGCTGGACGGGCTGGCGCCGGAGCACCTGGCGAGCCATTGGCAGATCACGACCACCTTCCTCCGCGCCGCGGTGGTGGAATGGCAGGAGTGGCTGCACGGGCAGGGGCTGCTCGATGTTGGGGTGCGGCGCGTCATGGCGCTGCGCGCCCAGCGCCGCGCCTGGGAGGAAGCCCCGCCGGAGGGCGCCGTCATCGCCGCCGGCATCGGCATGGGCGGCACCATCCCCGCGGCCTCCGACCTGCTGCGGGTGGTGGCGACGCGCCTGCCGCAAGGCTTCGTGGTGCTGACGGGCGAGGATGCCGCGACCGCCGCCCTGCCCGAGGCGGCGCTGGACGGCGCCCCCACCCACCCCTTCGCCGGGCAGCGCGCCATGCTGGCCCGCATGGGCGCGACCCTGGCCGATGCCACGCCCTGGGTGGAGGGCGAGGCCACGCCGCGCGCCCACCTGCTCGGGACCGCGCTGCTGCCGGCGGGGCACCTCGCGCCCTGGCTGGAACCCGGCCTGCGCCCGGAGGCGCTGGAAGGCGTCACGCGGCTTTCGGCCGGTGATTCCCAGCATGAGGCGACGTCCATCGCGCTGGCGTTGCGGGGTGCCCTGGAAACCCCCGGCGCGCGGGCCGCGCTGGTGACGCCCGACCGGGACCTGGCGCGGCGCGTGGCGGCGGAATTGCCGCGCCACGGCATCCTCGCGGATGACAGCGCGGGGCAGCCGCTCTCCGACACGCCGCCCGGCGCCTTCCTGCGCCTCATCGCCAAGCTGGCGGCGGGGGAGATGGGGCCGGTGGCCTTGCTGGCCTTGCTGAAGCACCCGCTCTGCGCGGCGGGGATGGCGCGGGGGGAATTGCTGGCCGCCGCCCGCGCGCTGGAGGCGAAGGCCCTGCGCGGCCCGGCCCCGGCGCCCGGCTTCGCGGGGCTGCGGGCGCTCGGGCTGGCCGAGGCCGCGCCGCTGCTGGACGCGCTGGCGGCCTGCCTCGACGGTTTCACCGCCCTGCCGGAGGAGGCGGAGCCCCGCCCGCCCGCCGAACTGCTCGAAGCCCAGCTTCGCGCCGCCGAGGCGCTGGCCACCACGCCCGACCTGCCCGGCGGCCTGCGCCTCTACGCCCAGGCGGAAGGGGAAGCTTTGGCCCGCCATCTGGCCGCCCTGCCGCCGGCGCTCGCGGAACTGCCGCCCATCGCGCCCGCCGAATGGCCCGGGCTGTTCGAGGCGCTGCTGGCCGCCGGCACCACCCGCGCGGCGCGCGTGGCGCGCGGCCGGACGGGGGCGGCGCTGCACCCGCAGGTGGAAATTCTGGGCCTGCTGGAAGCGCGCCTGCTCGACTTCGACCTGGTGGTGCTGGGCGCGCTCGACGAGACCATCTGGCCCCAGGCCGCCGACCCCGGCCCCTGGATGAGCCGGCCCATGCGGCGCGAATTCGGCCTGCCCTCGCCGGAATTGCGGATCGGCCGCGTGGCCGCCGACTTTTTCCAGTTCGGCGCGGGCTCGCGGCGAGTGGTGCTGTCGCGCGCGGCGCGGCGCGGCGGGAGCCCGACGGTGCCGGCCCGCTGGCTCACGCGGCTCGACACGCTGCTGAAGGGGCAGGGGCTGTCCATGGCGGCCGCGCCCGAGGCGCATTGGGCCCGGTTGCTGGACGCGCCTGCTTCCGTGCGCCCGCAGGAACGCCCCGCGCCCTGCCCGCCGACCAGTGCCCGCCCGCACCGCGTCACGGTCAGTGACGTGCAGATGCTGCTGGCCGACCCCTATGCCTTCCACGCGAAGCATGTGCTGGGGCTCCGCGCCCTGCCGCCGCTGGAGCAGGAGGCGGACGCGGCCGACTACGGCAACCTCGTCCACACCGCCATGCACCGCTTCCTGGCGCAGCTCGGCGCCGGCTGGCCCGGCGAGGCCATGGCGCGGCAGATGTGGGAGGCCGCGATGGCCGAGGCCCTTTCCCGCGCCGCCCCGCGCCCCGCCGTCGCCGCCATCTGGGCGCCGCGCCTGGCGCGCATCGGCGCGGAGGTGATCCGGCTGGAGGCCGCGGCGCGGCCCGCGCTGGCGCGCAGCCTCGCGGAGGTGAAGGGGCGGCTGGAACTGCGGCGCCCCGGCGGGGTGCTGCGCCTCGACGCGCGGGCGGACCGGCTGGACCTGTTCCAGGACGGGAACCTCCGCCTGGTGGACTACAAGACCGGCACCACCCCCTCCGGCACCGCGGTGGAGCGCGGGGATTTCCCGCAACTGCCGCTGGAGGCCCTGATCGCGGAGCGCGGCGGCTTCGAGGGCATGGAAGGCCACCCCGTCACCGCCCTGGAATACTGGCGCCTGACCGGCGCGCTGGAACCGAGCGAGGTGACGCGCCTCAAGCTCGACATCGCCGAGGCCATCGAGCAGGCCCATGCCGCGCTGGCGCGCCTCTCGGACCGGTTCCTGTTCGGCATGGCCCCCTTCGCCGCCCACCCGCACCCGCGCCGTCGCGCCGCGCACGACTACCGGCATCTGTCGCGCGCCGATGAATGGTCGGCGGGCGAGGGGGATGCGCCATGAACGTCCCGCATGACGCCCGCGCCGAGGCCAATGCCCGCCAGCGCGCGGCGTCGGACCCGATGGCCTCCTGCTTCGTCACGGCCTCGGCCGGGTCGGGCAAGACCAAGCTGCTGACCGACCGGCTGCTGCGGCTGATGCTGGGGGGCGCGCCGCCCGAACGCCTGCTCTGCCTCACCTTCACCAAGGCGGCGGCGGCGGAGATGGCCTCGCGCCTCAATGAGCGCCTGGGGAAATGGGCGGTGGCCGATGCGGCGACGCTGCGCGCCGAACTGACCGATCTTCTCGGCCGCCCACCCGGCCAGGACGAGACGGACCGCGCCCGCGACGCCTTCGCCCGCGTGCTGGAACTGCCCGGCGGCATGCGGATCGCGACCCTGCACGCCTTCGCCCAATCCCTGCTGCGCGGCTTCCCGCTGGAGGCCGGCCTCGCCCCCGGCTTCGCCGTGATGGAGGAGATGGACGCCGCCGCCCGCATGGCCGAGGCGCGGGAGGCCGAACTCCCCGTCAGCCCCGCGACGGGGCACCTCGCCACGCTGACCGATGCGCGCGGCATGCAGGCGTTGCTGCGCGCGCTGCGTGACGAGGAGGCGGCGCTCGAGGGGGCCATCATGGCCTCGGGCGGGACGCTGGCCGGGCTGCGGAAGCGGCTGGCGGCCAGGCTCGGTTTGGCGCCGGATGCGGACATGGAGGCGCTGGCCCTGGAGGCGGCGGCGGGCGGCGATGACGGCGCGCTCTCCCGCGCCGCGGCCGCCCTGCTGCTGAGCGGCAATGGCAATGACGTCACGCGGGGCGAGGAGATCCGCGCCTTCCTCACGCTCGGCCCCGCCGCGCGGCTGGTGAAGCTGGCGGCTTGGATGGACCTGTTCCTCACGGACAAGGGCACCGTTCGCGCGCGCTTCGCCACCAAGGGCTGCGGCGCGAACCAGGCCATGATCCAGGCCACTCTCGCCACCGAGGGCGAGCGGCTGCTGGACATCGAGACGCGGCGCCAGGCGCTGGCCCTGCTGGATGCCACCATGGCCGCGCTGACGCTGGGGCGGCCGGTGCTGGGCCATTTCGCGGCGGCGAAGCGGCGGGTGGGGCGGCTGGATTACGACGACCTCATCGCCTCGGCCCGGGCGCTGCTGGAGAACCCGGGCGCGGCCTGGGTGCTCTACAAGCTCGATGGCGGGCTCGACCATGTGCTGCTGGACGAGGCGCAGGACAGCAACCCGGAGCAATGGGGCATCGCCGGCGCCCTGACCGCCGAATTCACCACGGGCGAGGGCAGCAACGCCGCCCCGCGCACCCTGTTTGCCGTGGGCGATGTGAAGCAGTCCATCTTCGGCTTCCAGGGCGCGGACGCCACCGGCCTGCCGCGCGCCGCCACACGCTTCGGCGCGCGGGCGGAGGCGGCGGGGCAGGCGTTCCGCCGGGTGGAGCTGAACGTCTCCTTCCGCTCCGCCCCGCCCGTGCTGGCGCTGGTGGACGCGGTCTTCGCGGACGGCGCGGCCCGCCAGGGCGTGGTGGGCGAGGGCGAGACGCTGCGCCACAACCCCGACCGCGCCGGCATGGCGGGCTGCGTGGAAATCTGGCCCCTGCTGGCGGCCGGCGAGGCCGAGGACGCCCCCGAATGGGAGGTCCCCGAGACCCCCATGGGCGAGACCGGCCCCGATTCCCGCCTGGCGCAGGTGCTTGCCCGGCGCATCCGCCACATGCTGGACCACGAACACCTGCCCGCCCGGCACGAGGGCGACCCTGGACAGGGCCGGCGCATCCGCGCGGGCGACATCCTGGTGCTGGTCCGCAAGCGCGACGCCTTCCTGGCGCAGCTCGTCCGCGCGTTGAAGGAGCTGGACGTGCCCGTGGGCGGCGTGGACCGCATGGTGCTGGTGGAGCAGCTGGCCGTGCTGGACGTGCTGGCCACGCTGGACGCCATCCTGCTGCCGGAGGACGACCTGCAACTGGCGGCGGCGCTGAAATCCCCGATCTTCGGGCTGGAGGAGGAGGACCTCTTCGCGCTCGCCCATGGCCGTGCCGGGTCGCTGCACGCGCGGCTGATGGCGCGGCGGGGCGAGGGCGGGCGCGTGGGTGCCGCGGCCGATCTTTTCGCGGCGCTTTCCATCCGCGCGGACCACCTGCCGCCGCACGCGCTGGTCGCGGAAATCCTGTCCGAGCGCGGCGGGCGGGCGCGGCTGCTGGCCCGCCTCGGCCCCGACGCCGCCGACCCGCTGGACGAGTTGCTGACGGCCGCGCTGGCCCATGAACGCGCCCACCCCGCCAGCCTCCAGCACTTCCTGCATTGGCTGCGCCGCGCCGCCACGGAGGTGAAGCGCGAGCCCGAGAACAGCGCCGACCGTGTGCGCGTGATGACGGTGCATGGCGCCAAGGGGTTGCAGGCGCCCATCGTCATCCTGCCCGACACGGCCTCGGCGCCGCCCGCGCGGGCGGGGCTGCGCTGGACCGGGGACGACCTGCCGCTCTGGGCGCCGCGCGCCAAGGGTTTCGCCGCGACCCCCTGGACGGACGCGCAATCGGCCGAGGCGGCGCGCGAGGCGGAGGAAGCGAACCGCCTGCTCTATGTCGCGCTGACGCGGGCCGAGGACCGGCTGCTGGTCTGTGGCTGGTATCGCAAGAAGAAGGCCGCCGCCTGCTGGCATGACAAGGTGGCGGAGGGCTTCCGTCGCCTGCCCGGCGTGGAGGAGGTGCCGTTCGACCCCGGCGCCTGGGGCGCGGAGGCGGCGGGCTTCGTGGACGGCCCCATGCTGCGCCTGGAAACGCCGCAGGAGGGCGCGCGCAAGGCGGAACGCCCTGCCAACACCGCCGCCGATGCGCCCCCGCTGCCCGCCTGGGCGCGCAGCCCCGCGCCGGAGGTGGAGGGTGTGCGCGTCGCCACGCCTTCGCACATGGAGGATGAGGAGGTGGAGGGCGCGGCCGCCCCCCCGCACGCCCCGGGCGACCCGCTGGGCACGCGCTTCCGTCGCGGCAACCTGATCCATGCCCTGCTGCAATCCCTGCCCGAGCTGCCCGGGCCGCAGCGCGAGGCGGCCGCCGCGCGCTATCTGGCGCGGCCTGGCCATGGGCTCGATGTGGCGCAGCAGGCGGAGATCCTGGCGGAAGCCCTGGCTGTGCTGGCGCACCCGGACATCGCCGCCGCCTTCGGGCCTGGCAGCCTGGCCGAGGCGCCCATCGCGGGACGGATCGGCCAGCGGCTGATCCTGGGCGTGGTGGACCGGCTGCTTGTCGCGCCCGACGCCGTGCTGATCCTGGACTTCAAGACCAACCGGCCGCCGCCCCTGGAGCCGGAGGCGGCGCCGCCGGCGTATCTGCGGCAGATGGCGGCCTACCGTGCGGTGTTGCGCCTGGCCTATCCCGGGCGCGAGGTGCGCTGCGCGCTGGTCTGGACCTATGGCGCGCGCGTGATGCCCCTGCCGTCAGCCCTGCTGGACACGCATGCGCCGACCGCTTGACCTGGAATGGGCGCGATCCGACTTATCGCGCCATGTGCAAGGATCACATCCGATGAGCGAACTGACCAAGGCCGTGAGCGACGAGACCTTCCAGCAGGACGTGCTGGAGGCGAAGGGCGCCGTGCTGGTGGATTTCTGGGCCGAATGGTGCGGCCCCTGCCGGATGGTCGCCCCCATCCTGGACGAGATCGCCCAGGAATATCAGGGCAAGCTGACCATCGCGAAGGTCAACATCGACGACAACCCGGAGACGCCCAGCGCCTACGCGGTGCGCGGCATCCCCACCATGATCCTGTTCCAGGACGGCAAGCCGGTGGACACCAAGGTGGGCGCCATGCCGAAGAGCCAGATGAAGGACTGGATCGCCTCGAAGCTGGCGTGATGTCTGGGGCTGGAGTGAGGTCTAACCTCGCTCCAGCATCCCATGCCGCCAGAGATGCGCCGCGAAGTCCCGGTCCTGCGGGATGGCGCCATCGGCGAGCGCCGTCAGGTCGTCCATCTGTTCCGCGGTCAGGATGTCCACGCCGCCGGGCCAGTGCAGCGCCACCACTCCATCCTCGCCCTGCACCACATGGTGGTGCATGCCCTCCGCCAGCCGCAGCCGGCCTTCGGGCATGCGGTCCATCAGGCCGCGCGCCGGCAGGGGCTGGCGGTCCTGCGGAAGGTGGGACAGCAGCAGGTTTTGCAGACGCTCCGCGAGGCCCGGCGCGGCCAGCCGCGCCAAGGCACCTTCGAGGGCGGGGTGCATGTCGTCCTCCCCGATGCGCCAGGTGGACACGGATTCGCGCAGCGCGGGGTCGGTCGCTTCCACATCGTCCAGCAGCTGCCGCAGCGCCTCGGCCCAGGAGGGTTCGAGGAAGCCCAGCGTGATGTGCAGCGAGGTCTCGCCCGGCTCGGTCGCCGCGTCGTGGAAGACGCCGCGCGGGATGTAGAGGGCGTCGCCGGGTTCGAGCACCAAGGTGTGCGGCTCGCCCTCCGGCGAGAGCTTGCCGGTCCAGCCGGTGCGGCGGGTGGGGCGGGGCAGGGGCTCGCCATCCCAGACGCGCCAGCGCTTGCGGCCTTCCACCTGGAGCACCAGCACGTCATGCGTGTCGTAATGGGTGCGGAAGCCCTGGGCGGCGGGGGGCGTCAGATAGAGGTTCGCCTGGACGGCGTGGAGGAACAACTTTTCCAAGCCCCGGCACAGGCGTTGCAGGGGCGGGTGCGTCTCGTCGAACTGGGAGACGACCAGCGAGGCGCCGGCATCGAAGCGGGCCAGCAGGCGCGGCAGGTCCACGCGGCCGTCGTCGAGGGTGAATTCCTCGGCCGGCACGCCCGCGCTGCCGCGCTGGCTTTCATCGGCCATGGCGATGCGCGGGCTGCGCGCGGCGTCGGTGCGCAGATGCGCGTCAATGGCGGCGGTGGAGAGCACCTCGGCGAAGCGGTTCACGCCCTGGCCGGGCAGGAAGCGCCAGTTGCGGGATTCCCGCATGGACAGCGCCTCGCTGACGCCCAGCGCCCCATAGGTGACGCCAAAGGCCCATTCGCCCAGGGTCGCGGCGGTGGTTTCGGCGGTGGGGTGGCGGAGGCTGCCCTTTTGGCTCCCCGTTTGGCTCCCCTCTGGGCTCACCAGCGGCGGCCCCCGCGGCCGAAGCCCACGCCGTCACTCGGGTCGCTGTCGGTCAGGCCGGTGCGGATGCGGTTGCCGCCATAGCCGCCGCGATAACCCCCGCGGCCATAGCCCGCGCCATCATTGGGGTCGCTGTCGGTGATGCCGGTGCGGACGCGGTTGCCGGTGTAGCCGCCGCGCCCATAGCCCGCGCCGTCATTGGGGTCGGCGTCGGTCAGGCCGGTGCGGACGCGGTTGCCGGTGTAGCCGCCGCGATAGCCGCCCCGGCCATAGCCCACGCCGTCATTGGGGTCGGCATCGGTCAGGCCGGTGCGGATTCGGCCGGGCGCGACCGGCGACACATAGACGGGGCCGGGCTGGGCGGGCACGCAGGCGGCCAGCGTGGCGCCGGCGGCGCTCAATGCGGCCACGCGGAGCACCAGCAGGCGTCGGGACAGGCGTTCGGTCATTTTGCTCGGGCTCCGTATGGGCGGCGCGGATTTACTTGCGACCGCCGCCGCGGCCATGGCCGGCGGTGTCGTTGGGGTCGGAATCGGTCAGGCCGGTGCGGGGGCGTCCGCCACCGCGGCCATAACCCGGCCGATCATTGGGATCGCTGTCGGACACACCGGTGCGGGGGCGGCCACCACGGCCATAGCCCGGGCTGTCATTCGGATCGCTGTCGGTGATGCCGGTGCGGTATTGCGCGCGGGCGGGCGCGGCGGCGACTCCCCCCACCAGCAGGGCGGCGCCCGAGGCCACCCGGGTCACGAAGAGGCGACGGCCGAGCCGGGCCCGCGCGACCTGCGTCCCGTCTTGCCTGCCTGGACCCTCTTTGGGGTCTGGGTGGGACATGGCCTTCCTCCACTTCTTCGCGTCGTTGTGCCATTCTGGATGCACGATGTTACGGAAGCAAGCTTTCGTCCACCGCAGATGACAGAAGCAGGCCATCAGAGCCAACAGGGGTTTAACAATGTCCGAAGCCGCCTCCCCGCTGCCGCCGCTCTACGGCGGGCTGGTGCCCCTGAACCAGATGCAGCATGCCCATTGGCGCGTGCGCGACGTGGGCTTCGGCTTCGCCGCCGGCATTCCCGCCGTGCCGCTGGCGCTGGAGGAATTCCCGCTGGCCGCCCGCCACATGGGCGTGGTCTTCGCCACCGGCGCGCCGCACATGCCGTTGGCCATCCTGGGCGGCGGCCCGGGGCGCAACCTCTTCATCAATGAGGCGGGGCAGTGGCGTGAGGGCGTCTATGTCCCCGCCTATCTCCGCCGCTACCCCTTCCTGCTGGCCCGCACGGCACCGGGCAGCGAGGAGCTGGCGCTCTGCCTCGACCCCGGCGCGCCCCAATTCTCCGAGGCCGAGGGCGAACCCCTCTTCGACGCCGAGGGCAAGCCCACCGCCATGGCCAGCCGCGCCTTCGAATTCACCCGCGCGGTGGAGGGCAGCTTCCTCCGCACCCAGGACTTCGTGGCCGCCTTGGCGGAGCTGAACCTGCTCGGCCCCGCCGCCGTGCAGTTCGAACAGGGCGGGCGGAACCTGCGCGTGGACGGCTTCCACGCCGTGCAGCGCGAGGCCTTCAATGCGCTGACCGGCGAGCAACTGGTGATGCTGCGCGACAAGGGCTGGCTGGAGGCCATCCACGCGCATTTGTTCTCGGTGGCCGCGCTGCCTTCCATCGTGCAGCAGGCGGCGGCCTGAGCCTGTGCCCGAAGCGCCGCTGCTGAAGCCCGAGGCCCCGCCGCGCCCACGCCGGCGCCGCGCCTGGGGCTCCCCCCTGCTGCGGCGCATCCTGCTGGTGAACGCCCTGCCGCCGGCGCTGCTGGCCGTGGCCCTCCTCTACCTCGACCAATACCAGGACGGGCTTCTCGCCGCCGAAGTGGAGGCCATGCGCACCCAGGCGCGCATCTATGCCGGCGGCATCAGCGAGGCCGCCGTCCGCATCCAGGACGACCGCGCGGTGCTGGTGCCCGAACAGGCGCGGCCGCTGCTGCGGCGCCTGGTGGAACCCTCGCCCAACACCCAGGCCAGGCTGTTCGACACGGCCGGCCTGGTGGTGGCCGACAGCCGCGTGCGCGAGAGCGTGGGCGGCGCCGTCGTCACCGAACCCCTGCCGCCGCCCGCCCCGCGCGGCGTGTTCTCGCAGGGCGTGGGGGGCGTCTATGAATGGCTGCTGGGGCTGCTGCCCAGCGCCTCCCGCAACCCGGTGGTGCTGGACACGACGCCGGACGCGCAGAGCTTCGACTGGCAGCCCGACCTCGGCCCCGAGCGCCAGGCGGAGCTGCGCCTCGCCCTGGAAGGCGGCGTCACCCCCTATATCCGCCGCACGCCGGATGGGCGGCTGCTGGTGAGTGTGGCCGAACCCGCCCGGCGCGGCGCGCAGGCCGTGGGCATCGTGCTGCTGACGCGCGAGGCGCGGGAGGTGGATGCGCGGCTTCTCGAAATCCGCGCCAGCGTGTTGGGGCTGTTCCTGCTGGCGCTGGCGCTGACCGTCGCCGTCTCCTTCTATCTGGCGCAGACCCTGGCGAGCCCGATCCTGCGCCTGGCCGATGCGGCGGCGGAGATGCGGCAGGGCAAGGGGCGCGGTGGCTCGGTCCCGGAGGAGCTGCTGGGGCGGCGGGACGAGATCGGCATCCTCGCGCGGGATTTGCAGGCGGCGGCGCTGGCGCTCTGGGCGCGGATTGACGCCAATGAACGCTTCGCGGCCGATGTGGCGCATGAGCTGAAGAACCCGCTGACCAGCGTGCGCAGCGCCATCGAGACGCTGCGGCGGGTGGAGGATGTGGAGCAGCAACGCAGGTTGCTCGGCATCATCGCCAATGACGCGGTGCGGATGGACCGGCTGATCACGGACATCGCGGATTCCTCGCGCGTGGATGCCGAGCTTTCGCGCGTGATCGCGGAGCCGGTGGACATCGCGCCCATCCTGGCCGTGCTGGTGGAGCTGAACAACACCATCCGCCAGCCGGGCGAGCCGGAAATGATCCTGGAGGCGCCGGAACGGCTGGTGGCGATGGGGGTGGAAGACCGGCTGGTCCAGGTGTTCCGCAACCTGCTGGGCAACGCCGTCAGCTTCAGCCCGGAGGGCGGGCGCGTCTGGCTGCGCGCGCGCGCGGCGGGGCCGGAGGTGGAGGTGATTGTGGAGGATGAGGGGCCGGGGATTCCGGAGGCGCGTCTGGAAGGGATTTTTGACCGCTTCTACTCCGAACGGCCGCGGGGGGAGCGGTTCGGGCAGCATTCGGGGCTGGGGCTTTCTATTTCGCGCCAGATTATTGAGGGTTTGAGGGGGAGGATTGCGGCGGAGAATAGGCGGGATGCGGAGGGGAAGGTGATTGGGGCAAGATTTTTGGTGAGGTTGCCGGTGGGGTGACGAATATTTGGCGACAGGAAAGTACCCTTGGGCTGATTAAATACACTATGGCGCCAAAAATACAAGCACCTGCCTCAGATAATATATTTTACTAATGATGCATCGAGGAATTCATGAAGAAAAATTTGAAAATCATGATCGATACATCCGTGTGGCTAGATCTTGCTAAAGATCCAAGGCATCTGGCATTGCTTGATGTGATGTTAGTTTTGGCAGAAAGAAAGAAAATTAAAATAGCCCTTCCGGAAATTATCATTGAAGAATTTTCAAGAAATAAAGAAAGAGTGATAAATCTAAGCCGAAATAGTCTATTTTCAGATCTAAAAAGGATTAAAGATGCCGTGAGGCAATTTTCTTTAGTTGATACAAGAGATATTATGCTTAGTCAATTGGAGCAATTTCAGTATCAAATTTCTGTGGATGGAGAAGCTGCTGCCGAAACAGTTAAATTGATCGAAAATTTATTTGATATGGCGGAAATAATTCCATTAACAGACGGCCTGAAAGCCCGTGCAGCTAATCGCGCTCTTGCAAAATTAGCGCCATTTCACCGAGATAAAAATGGAATTGGCGATGCGTTAATCATCGAGACAGACATAGATAAGCTGAAACAGAAGAAGAAAAATGAAATATTAGTATTTGTGACTCACAATATACACGACTTCAGTGATAAAGGCTCGGATACAAGATTGCCGCATCGAGATTTTGCAGACATATTTAATTCTGATTTCTCTATATATTCAACAAATATTGCTTCTATCTTGAATCAATTTTTTGGAGATTTCGTTGAAGATGTGGCAATAGAAAGAGAATTCAATCAAAATAGCCGGTTACTTTCTGATCTGATCGAGCATGAGGGCAAGCTTCATACGCAAATTTGGTATGGTAGAAAGGGCGGTATTATTGAGGCGGTTGAGGTTGGTAGATCGAGACGCGTAACGAGAGCTGTATGGGATGCTGCTTCGGTTGAGGAGAGGCGGGCAATGATCCTGGATGAAGTTTGGGATGGCATGCTGGCTGCTATGAAAGAGGCCGAAGCTCGCTATCCGGGTGAGCTTGGGCCGTGGACTGATTTTGAGTGGGGTATGTTGAACGGAAAATTATCGGCTATTCGGTGGATGTTGGGAGACGAGTGGGATATGTTGGATACTTAGCTTACGCAGAGCGTAGGCGCCTATAAGCGCGTGCTAATAACGCCATTGCTGCCTCCACCCCTTGCACCCCCCTCCCAAAAAGCGCATATCTCCTCCATTCACACCATCTGAACCATCAGGGGGGTGGCCTTCCGGGGCCGCCTTTTTTGTTTTTGACCATCGAACGTCCCCGCCATGAAGGGCTCGACGCCCGCATCGCCGATCTCGTGGCGCCGACCATCGAGCACATGGGCTATGAGCTCGTGCGCGTGCAGGTCAGCGGCAAGGAACGCCCCACCGTGCAGATCATGGCGGACCGTGCCGATGGCGCGGCCTTCACGGTCGAGGATTGCACCGAGATCAGCCACGCCATCGGCGCCGTGCTGGACGTGGCGGACCCCATCAAGGCCGAATGGATGCTGGAAGTCTCCAGCCCCGGCATTGACCGCCCCCTGACGCGCACCAAGGACTGGGAGCGTTACGCCGGCCACATCGCCACCGTCGAAATGCTGGTGCCCTTCGAGGGCCGCAAGCGCTTCCGCGGCGTGGTGCTGGGCGCCGACATGGAATCCGCCCGCCTGCGCCTGGACGAGGGCGGCGAAGTCACCCTCCCGCGCGACCAGATGCGCCGCGCCAAGCTCGTTCTCACTGACGAACTCATCGCCGCCACGGCGGCATCCCAACCCGAAGCGAGGAACTGAACCCCATGGCCCTCGACGCCGCGATTCCGCGCCCCGAATTCCTGCAGGTGGCCGATGCCGTCGCCCGCGAGAAGATGATCGAGCGCGAGGAGGTGCTGGAGGCCATGGAAATGGCCATGGGCAAGGCCGGGCGCCAGACCTATGGCCAGAACAAGGACATCCGCGCCGAGATCGATCGCCGCACGGGCGCCGTGAAGCTCTCCCGCTGGACCCTCATCGTCGAGGATGACGCGGTCGAGGACGAAGAGACGCAGATGCCCATCCGCATCGCGCAGAAGATCAAGCCCGGCATCGCGGTCGGCGAATACATCGTGGACCCCCTGCCGCCGATCGATTTCGGCCGCATCGGCGCGCAGACGGCCAAGCAGGTCATCGTGCAGCGCGTGCGCGAGGTGGAGCGGAAGAAGCAGTTCGAGGAATACAAGGATCGCGTCGGCGAGATCATCAACGGCACGGTCAAGCGCACGGAATACGGGAACCTCATGGTGGACCTCGGCCGGGCCGAGGCGCTGCTGCGGCGTGACGAATGCATCGCGCGCGAGGCCTTCAAGAATGGCGACCGCGTGCGCGCCTATATCTACGACGTGCGCGAGGAGCCGCGCGGCCCGCAGATCTTCCTCAGCCGGACGCATCCGGGCTTCCTGGCGAAGTTGTTCGCGCAGGAGGTGCCGGAAATCTATGACGGCATCATCGAGATCAAGGCCGTGGCGCGCGACCCCGGCAGCCGCGCCAAGATGGCCGTGATCAGCCGCGACAGCAGCATTGATCCGGTCGGCGCCTGTGTGGGCATGCGCGGCAGCCGCGTGCAGGCGGTGGTGGCGGAGCTTCAGGGCGAGAAGATCGACATCATCCCCTGGAGCAGCGACATCGCCACCTTTATCGTGAACGCCATGGCCCCGGCCGAGGTGTCCAAGGTGGTGCTGGACGATGACAACAAGCGCGTGGAAGTGGTGGTGCCGGACGAGCAGCTTTCGCTCGCCATCGGCCGGCGCGGGCAGAATGTGCGCCTGGCCTCGCAGCTGACGCGCTACGACATTGATATCCTCACCGAGGCCGGTGAGAGCGAGCGCCGCCAGGAGGATTTCCGCAAGCGCAGCGCGCTGTTCGTGGACGGCCTCGACGTGGACGACGTGATCGCGGGCCTGCTGGTGACCGAGGGCTACGGCTCGATTGAGGAGATCGTGGACGTGGACGACGAGGAACTGGCGGGCATCGAGGGCTTCGACGAGAACATCGCGGGCGAGCTCAAGCGTCGCGCCATGGCCTTCCTGGAGCAGAAGGACGCGGAGATGGCGCAGAAGCGCACCGATCTCGGCGTCGAGGATGGCGTGGTGGACCTCGGCTACTTCACCAACACGCAGCTGGTGGCGCTGGGCGAGGCGGGCGTGAAGACGCTGGACGACGTGGCGGACCTGGCTTCCGACGAGCTCATCGAAATCCTGGGCGAGGGCGCGATGGACGAGGAGACGGCGAACGCCGTCATCATGGCTGCCCGCGCCCATTGGTTCGGCGAGGAGGGCGAGCAGCCTGGCTGACGCCGCCGAACAGGACGAGGACCTGCCCGACGATGCGATCGCGCGTGAGCGTGGCCCGCTGCGGCGCTGCATCGTCACGCGGCAGGTCTTGCCGAAGGAGGCGATGCTCCGCTTCGTCATAGGACCCGCGCGCGAACTCATCCCCGATCCGGGTGGACGTTTGCCGGGCAGGGGCCTATGGTTGGCCGCGCAGGACGGGGTTCTTCGCAAGGCGTTGAAGCAGGGGGCGTTCGCACGGGCAGCGCGGGGGCAGGTGACTGTCCCGGCGGACCTGGGCGCCTTCGTCGTTTCCGCGCTGCGGCAGCGGGTGAAGGATTTCCTCGGTTTCGCGCGCCGCGGCGGAGAGGCCGTGGCGGGTCGGGAGGCGGTGCTGGAATGGCTCCGCGCCGGACGGGTGGCGCTGGTGGTCCAGGCCTCCGACGGCAGCCCGGCCGAGCGGGAGCGCCTGCTGGGCCGGCGGGAATTGCCGGTGTTGGCGCCCCTTTCGGGCGAGGCGCTGGGCGCGGTCTTCGGCCGGGATCGGGTGGTCCATGTCGCGGTGGCGCCCGGGAAGCTGGCGCAGGGTTTGCTGGTCGAGGCGGAACGCCTGGCCGGCTTTGAGAATGACGCCGGCCATGGCCCGGCGTGAGGAACGCGCCCCCGGACGAGTGTCGGGGCGTGACGGTGCAGCGGCCGCGGGCCGCGTGTTTTTCAGGTGCCCCTGGGCGGTGACGCCCGCGGGACGAGTTCGGAACGGCGGATGAGCGACCAGAACGATCAGGATGCGGCGAAGAACCGGCTGAGCCTCCGCCCCGCGGGGCGGCTCGAGCTCGGCAAGACGGTGGACGCCGGAAGCGTGCGGCAGAGCTTCAGCCATGGCCGCAGCAAGGTGGTGCAGGTCGAGGTCGTGAAGAAGCGCGCGCCCGCGCCGGCCGCGCCCACCGGCGCCACGCGCCCGACCGGCGCCACGCCCACGGCCCCGCGCGCCGCCGGTGCCGCGCCGCCGGCGGCGTCGCGCAGCGGTGCGCCCACGCGCCCCGGCAGCGGCCCCGCCCGCAGCGGCGGCGGCGCCCCCACCGTGGGCCGCCCGCTGACCGCCGCCGAGATGGCCACCCGCCAGCGCGTGCTGGAAGAGCAGCGCCGCGTCGAGGCCGCGCGCGAGCGCGAGCAGCGTGAGCGCCAGGCGCTCATGGTCCGCAGCGCCGCCGAGGAAGCCGCCCGCCGCGCCGAGGAAGAGGCCCGCGCCGCCGAGGAGGCCCAGGAGGCCGCCCGCCAGGCCGAGGCCGAGGCCGCCGCCGCGGCGCGCGAGGCCGCCCGCGCCCCCGAGCCCGAGCCGGAGGCCGCCCCCGCGCCGGCCCCCGCCGCCGCTCGCGCGCCCGAGCGCGCCCCGGCCCCTGCGGCACGCCCCGCGCCCCGCGCCCCGCAGCAGCCCGCCCCCGGCATGCCCGGCAGCACGGTGCGCCCCGGCGCCCAGCGCGTCACGCCGCTGGCCGCCCGCGCGCAGCCCGGCCCCGCGCTGCGCCCGGCCCCCGGCCCGGCCACGCCGGCCGCCAAGCTCAGCCTCGGCCCGCCCCGTGCGCGCGAGGAGGACGAGGACCGCCGCGGCCCCGCGCGCCGCAGCGGCCCGCCGGGCCCGGGTGGCGCGCGCCGCCCCGTGGTCACGCCCGCCAAGAAGACCCCGCTGGCCGGGCCCCGTCGCGAGGGCCGCATCGACGTCGCCGCCGCGATGGACGGCGATGACGACCGCAGCCGTTCCATGGCCTCGGTCCGCCGCGCGCGGGAGCGTGAGCGGCGGCAGCAGGAACTGGCCCGCCTGCGCGCCGGCCAGGAGCGCGTGGTGCGCGACGTCATCATCCCCGAGACCATCACGGTCCAGGAACTCGCCAACCGCATGGCGTCCCGCGCGGGCGAGGTGGTGAAGGCGCTGTTCCGCATGGGCGTGATGGCGACCATCACGCAGTCCATCGACGCCGACACCGCGGAGCTGGTGGCGCAGGAATTCGGCCACCGTGTGAAGCGCGTGTCCGAGGATGACGTGGAAGTGGGCCTGGAAGGCGCGGTGGACGAGGAGGGGACGCAGCTGCCCCGCCCGCCCGTCGTCACCATCATGGGCCATGTGGACCACGGCAAGACCAGCCTGCTGGACGCCCTGCGCAAGACCGACGTGGTGGCGAAGGAGGCGGGTGGCATCACCCAGCACATCGGCGCCTACCAGGTGCAGACCTCGGCCGGCACCGTCACCTTCATTGACACCCCGGGCCATGAGGCCTTCACGGCCATGCGCGCCCGCGGCGCCTCGGTGACGGACATGGTGGTGCTGGTGGTGGCCGCCGATGACGGCGTGATGCCGCAGACCATCGAGGCCATCAAGCACGCGAATGCCGCGAACGTCCCGCTGATCGTGGCGGTGAACAAGATCGACAAGCCGGGCATCAACCTCGACCGCGTGCGGAACGAGCTGCTCCAGCACGAGATCGTGGTGGAAAGCCTGGGCGGCGACACGCAGGAAATCCAGGTCTCGGCGCTCAAGGGCACGAACCTCGACAAGCTGCTGGAAGCCATCCTGCTCCAGGCCGAGATCCTGGACCTGCGCGCCAACCCGGACCGGGTCGGCGAGGGCACCGTGATCGAGAGCAAGCTCGACCGCGGGCGCGGCCCGGTGGCGACCGTGCTGGTCCAGAAGGGCACGCTGAAGCAGGGCGACATCGTGGTGGCCGGCGCCGAATGGGGCCGCGTGCGCGCGCTGGTGGACGACAAGGGCAAGCAGATCAAGACGGCTGGCCCCTCGGCGCCCGTCGAGATCCTGGGCCTCTCGGGCGTGCCCTCGGCCGGCGAGAATTTCGTGGTGGTCGAGAACGAGACCCGCGCCCGCGAGGTGAGCGAGTATCGCCAGCGCCGCGCCCGCGACAAGGCGGCGGCGGCGCTGGGCGCCGGCCGCGGCACGCTGAACGACATGCTGGCGCGCATCCAGGCGGGGCAGCAGAAGGAAGTGGCCGTCGTGGTCAAGGCCGACGTGCAGGGTTCCGCCGAGGCCATCAACGTCACGCTGGGCAAGCTCGGCAATGACGAGGTGAAGGTCCGCGTGCTGCACTCCGCCGTGGGCCAGATCACGGAGAGCGATATCCAGCTCGCCAAGGCGTCCAACGCGGTGGTGGTGGCCTTCAACGTCCGCGCCACCAGCCAGGCGCGCGAGATGGCGCAGCGCGATGGCGTGGACATCCGCTACTACTCGATCATCTACCAGGTGTCGGACGACATCGAGGCGATCTTCAAGTCGCGTCTCGCCCCCGTCCAGCGCGAGAACTTCCTGGGCTACGCGCAGATCCTGCAGGTGTTCGAGGTCAAGCGCATCGGCAAGGTGGCCGGCTGCCGCGTGACCGAGGGCGTGGTCAGGCGTGGCTGCGGCTTCCGCCTGATCCGCGACGGCGTGGTGGTGCACGAGGGCGAGCTGTCCACGCTGCGCCGCTTCAAGGACGACGTGAAGGAAGTCACGAACGGCTACGAATGCGGCATGGGCTTCCGGAACTTCGATGACATCCGCGTGGATGACCAGATCGAATGCTTCGAGACGGAAACCGTCGCCGCGGCGTGATGTGAGGCATGGAGACGGCGGGCGCACGGCGCGATGAGGAGGTCTCCCTCCTCCTCGAGGCCATTCATGACGGGGTGATGCAGATCCGCTTCAACGTGGCGGAGCTGAACACCCCTGGGCGCCCGACCCATTCCTACCGGGACAACTGGCTGGTGATGGGGGCGCCCTTCGTCGTCGCCCTGCTGTTCTATCCCATCGCCTGGTGGCTGGCGCTGGGCTTCCTGGCCACGGGCTTCGCCTATGTGGCGAAGCTGGGCCGGCCCTGGATCTTCGCGCGCTGCATGAAGCGGGCCATGGCGCTGCTGGAAGCCGACCACCGCCGCTTCAACGAATTCTGGCGCGAGGGCATGTTCATGCTGGTACATAACCCCTCCGGCGACACATGCCCCGCCCGCCAGCCCGAGGTGCGGGGCTTCATCCGCCACCACCTGGCCCCCATCCCGCCGGCCCCCATTCCCCCGGCCCAGGAGGCCTGAGACCATGGCCCGTTCATCTTCCCGGGGGGCTGGCGCCGCCGCCGGCCCCTCGCAACGGCAGTTGCGCGTGGCCGAGGAAATCCGCCACGCGCTGGCCGCCATCTTCGAACGCGCGGATTTCCGCGACCCCGACCTGGCGAATGCCCGCATTACCGTGACGGAGGTCCGCGCCTCGCCGGACCTCAAGCACATGACGGCCTTCGTCAGCGGCCTGGGCCGGGACCTGCCGCCCGAGCAGTTCGCCGCGCTCAAGCGCGCCGCCCCCTTCCTGCGCAGCCAGATCGCCAAGGCGGTGCGGCTGAAATACGCGCCGGACCTGCATTTCCAGCCCGACACGGCGCTGGACTACGCCCTGCACATGACGCGGGTGCTGCGCCAGCCCGAGGTGGCGCGCGACCTGACCCCCCGCCCGGATTCCGACGAAGAGGGCTGACCCGCCCTCAAGGATTGCACATGCCCCGCCAATTCAAGAAAAAGCCCCGCGGCCGTGACATCAACGGCTGGTTGATCGTGGACAAGCCCAGCGGGATCGGAAGCACCGATGTCGTGAACAAGGTGAAGCGCGCCTTCGACGCGCAGAAGGCGGGCCATGGCGGCACGCTGGACCCGCTGGCGACCGGCCTGCTGCCCATCGCCTTCGGCGCCGCCACCAAGACCGTGCCCTATGTGATGGACGGCACGAAGGTCTATCACTTCACGCTCCGTTTCGGCGAAGCCCGCGATTCCGACGATGCCGATGGCGCGGTGACGGAGACGAGCGAGGCGCGCCCCACGGACGAGGCCATCCGGGCGGCCCTGCCCGCCTTCACCGGCGACATCATGCAGATCCCGCCCGTCTATTCCGCCATCAAGATCAATGGCGAACGCGCCTATGACCTGGCGCGCGACGGGCAGGAGGTGGTGCTGGAAGCCCGCCCCGCCCGGGTGGACCGCTTCGAACTCATCGCGCGGCCGGATGCGGACACCGCCATCTTCGAGGTGCAGTCGGGCAAGGGCGTCTACATGCGCTCGCTGGCGCGGGACCTGGCGCGCGCGGTCGGCACGGTGGGGCATATCGCCGCCCTGCGCCGGCTGCGGGTCGGCCCCTTCCTGGAGGCGCATGCCGTGCCCCTGGACAAGATCGCGGGAAGCGGCGATATCCCGCTTCCTTCACTGGACGTCCTTCTTCCGTTCGCGACCGCGCTGGCCGACATCCCGGCACTGGCCGTCACGGAAGGGGAGGCCGCCCGTCTCGGCTTCGGCCAGGCCCTCAGCCTGGTGGAATTCATGGGACGGGTTCCGCCCGACGCCGACCCCGATGGGGGGCTGGTGCGCGTGGTGGCAGGGGAGCGGTTCGTGGGCCTGTGCCGTCTCGAGGAAGGGATGCTCAGGCCCGAAAGGCTGATGGCCGACGCCATTCGGGCGGCCTGACACCGGCGCGCCGTCGCTTCACTCCAGACCCACAAGGAACACGCCGATGTCGATCACCGCCGAGCGCCGCGCCGCGCTCATCCAGGACTACGCCCAGAAGCCGGGCGATACGGGCAGCCCCGAGGTGCAGGTCGCGATCCTGAGCGAGCGCATCTCGAACCTGACCGAGCACCTCAAGACCCACGCCAAGGATTTCCACAGCCGCCGCGGCCTGCTGGTGCTGGTCGGCCAGCGCCGTGGCCTGCTGGACTATGTGAAGCGCAAGGACCGGGCCCGCTACGAAGCACTGATCGGGCGGCTCGGCCTGCGCCGGTGATGCGGCGCCGCCCGCCGGTTCTGCTCTTCGAGTCGAACCGCGGGCGGATCATGTGGGTGTTGAGCGTCATCTCCTGGGCCTGCGTGGCCGGCATGGCGGTGGCGCTCTACGCCAGCCTGGACGAGGTGGCGCCCGGGGGCGACAGCCCCACCGTCCTCTTCCTGACCCAGCTTCTGCTGCTGGTGGTGGCGATCCTCACCGATCGCCGCCGGCGCGTGACCATCGCGCGCATCTGGCGCGTGCCTGAAGGCCTGGTCTTCGAGATGCAGGGGCTTTTCCGGCCCTTCCGTCGCTATGCCGCCCAGGCCGACCTGGCGCGTATCCGCGTCCATCCGCCCGATACCTACGGGCGGATGAAGATGCGCCTGCCCGATGGCGGGCCGCTGCTGGTGATGCACACGGGTTTCCGCGAACTGAACCTCGGCCTGCCGGAGCCCGAGCACAAGAAGCGCCGGCGCTGAGACGCGCGGCGCCGCCACTTCCCCCCCGACTTTCCACTGGTGTCCGGAGCCCATCCGGTCCATAAGGGGGCCTGCCTCGTCGGAACCTCCGGCGCGGCATAACCGACCGCGTCCGCGGCGGGTTGTCAGAGCCACCGGACATTCCTGACGGAAGATGGGTCGGCGGCGCCTCCGGCCACATGGCCTTGCCGCGGGTGCGCGCACCCCGGCCCCATGTCCCCCGAGACGCCGAGAGCCTCCCCTTCTGCCGGGCGGCCGGGTGGACGAACTGCCTTCCTGCCGCGTCGCGCACATCCATGCCCCATGACGGCCCATCCGGGGCCGGGGGCAAGCTAGGACGACGCATGTTCGACAACTATTTCCGCAAGGACATTCCCTGGGGCGGCCAGATCCTGACGCTCGAGACGGGCAAGATCGCCCGCCAGGCCGATGGCGCCGTGATGGCGCGCCTGGGTGACACCATCGTGCTCTGCACCGTGGTGGGCAGCCGCAGCGTGAAGCCCGGCCAGGACTTCTTCCCCCTCACGGTGAACTACCAGGAAAAGGCCTTCGCGGCGGGCAAGATCCCCGGCGGCTTCTTCAAGCGCGAAGGGCGCCCCTCCGAGAGCGAGACGCTGATCTCCCGCCTCATTGACCGCCCCATCCGCCCGCTCTTCCCGGAAGGGTTCCGCAACGAGGTGCAGGTCATCGCGACTGTGCTGTCGCATGACCTCGAGAACGACCCGGACATGGTCGCGCTGGTGGGCTGCTCCGCCGCGCTGACGCTGTCGGGCATCCCCTTCTTCGGCCCGGTGGGCGGGGCGCGCGTGGGCTACATTGACGGGCAATTCGTGCTGAACCCGACGGCGGCGCAACGCAAGCTGTCGAAGCTGGACCTCGTCATCGCCGGCACCGCCGAGGGCGTGCTGATGGTGGAGAGCGAGGCGCATGAGCTGAGCGAGGAACAGATGCTCGCCGCGCTGGAATTCGGCCACAAGGGCTTCCAGCCGGTCATCGAGGGCATCATCGCGCTGGCCGAGGTGGCCGCGAAGGAGCCCTGGGACCTGGCCGAGGCCGACCCCGCCCTGGAGGCGCTGAAGGCCCGCATCGCGGAACTCGGCACCGCCCAGATGGCCGAGGCCTACAAGATCACCGACAAGCAGGCGCGCCAGAAGGCCGTCTCCGAGGCGAAGAAGGCCGTGATGGCCGCCCTGGAGGCCGAGGGCGCCAACACCGACGCCGCCAAGGGCATGATGAAGGCGCTGGAGGCGGATGTGGTCCGCGGCGCCATCCTCGACACCGGCATCCGCATTGACGGCCGCGACACCAAGACCGTCCGCCCCATCGTGGCGGAGGTGGGCGTGCTGCCGCGCGCCCATGGCTCGGCGCTGTTCACGCGCGGCGAGACGCAGGCGCTGTGCGTCGCCACGCTTGGCACCGGCCAGGACGAGCAGATCATTGACGCGCTGGCGGGCGAGTACCGCGAGAACTTCATGCTGCACTACAACTTCCCCCCCTACTCGGTGGGCGAGACGGGCCGCATGGGCAGCCCCGGCCGGCGCGAGATCGGCCATGGCAAGCTGGCCTGGCGCGCCATGCACCCCGTGCTGCCGGAGAAGGAGAAGTTCCCGTACACGATGCGCATCGTGTCCGAGATCACGGAGAGCAACGGCTCCTCCTCGATGGCGACGGTGTGCGGCACCTCGCTCGCGCTGATGGATGCGGGCTGCCCGCTGGCGCGGCCGGTGGCGGGCATCGCCATGGGCCTGATCAAGGAAGACCGCGGCTTCGCCGTGCTGAGCGACATCCTGGGCGACGAGGACCACCTCGGCGACATGGACTTCAAGGTGGCCGGCACCGAGGCGGGCATCACCAGCCTGCAGATGGACATCAAGATCACGTCCATCACCTTCGAGATCATGAAGACCGCCCTGGCCCAGGCCAAGGACGGCCGCATCCACATCCTGGGCGAGATGGCCAAGGCCATCACGGGCGCGCGGACGGAGATGGCGGCGACGGCGCCGCGCATCACCATCATCAACGTGCCCAAGGACAAGATCCGCGAAGTGATCGGGACCGGCGGCAAGGTGATCCGCGAGATCGTCGAGCAGACCGGCACCAAGATCGACATCGAGGATGACGGGACGATCAAGATCGCCTCGTCCAACCCCGAGGCGACGCAGGCGGCCATTGACCGGATCAAGGGCATCACGGCCGAGGCCGAGATCGGCCAGATCTACAACGGCAAGGTGGTCAAGACCGCCGAATTCGGCGCCTTCGTGAACTTCCTGGGCGCCAAGGACGGGCTGGTCCACATTTCCGAACTGGCCAATGAGCGGGTGAACCGCACCACCGACATCGTCAAGGAAGGCGATGCCGTGAAGGTGAAGGTCATCGGCTTCGACGACCGCGGCAAGGTGAAGCTGTCCATGCGGGTTGTGGACCAGGCCACGGGCGCCGATATCACCGAGCAGGTGGGCGAGCGCCGCCCCCGCGAAGGTGGCGAGGGCGAGGATCGTCCCCGCCGCGAGGGCCGTGACCGCGGCCCGCGCCGCGAGCGCGACTGAATCACGACCAAACCGGCCGGCGCCTCTTGCGCCGGCCGGGATCGTGGTAACGTAACTGTCAGAAGAATTCTCCCGGGGTAGGTCGCCGTGAAGGCCATCAATACAATCCGCATGGGCGGCGTCGACGTGCTGCCCCTGGTCGAGGGCGGCAAGGGTGTCGCTGTCAGCAATGGGCTGACAGCCGGCGCCTGGGCCGCGGCCGGAGGTGTTGGCACCTTCTCGGCCGTCAACGCCGACAGCTATGACGCGGAAGGCCGGACCATCCGGCAGGTCTACCACGGCACCACCCGCCGCGACCGGCACGAGGAGCTGGTGGCCTATGGCATCGCGGGCGGCATCGCCCAGGCGCGCGAGGCGCGGGAGGTGGGCGGCAAGGATGCCCGCATCCATGCCAACATCCTGTGGGAGATGGGCGGCGCCGAGCGCGTGATCCGCGGCGTGCTGGAAGGGGCCAAGGGCCTCGTCAACGGCATCACCTGCGGCGCGGGCATGCCCTACCGCCTGGCCGAGATCGCGAAGGATTTCGGCGTCCACTACTACCCCATCGTCTCCTCCGCCCGCGCCTTCTCGGCGCTGTGGAAGCGCAGCTATTCCAAGGTCAGCGAATGGCTGGGCGGCGTGGTCTATGAGGACCCCTGGCTGGCGGGCGGCCACAACGGGCTGTCCAACAGCGAGGACCCGAAGAAGCCCGAGGCGCCCTATGAGCGCGTCCGCAAGCTGCGCGAGCAGATGCGCGCCTTCGGCCTGGACGCCACGCCCATCATCATGGCGGGCGGCGTCTGGTGGCTGGAGGAATGGGAGGATTGGATCGACAACCCCGAGCTGGGCCCCATCGCCTTCCAGTTCGGCACGCGGCCGCTGCTGACCAAGGAATCGCCCATCAGCGACGCCTGGAAGAAGCGCCTGACCGACCTGCAGCCTGGCGACGTGCTGCTGCAACCCTTCTCGCCCACCGGCTTCTATTCCAGCGCCGTCCGCAACGACTTCCTGGCCGAGCTGGAGGCCCGCAGCGAGCGCCAGGTGGCCTACACCATGGAGCCCGTGGGCGAGCACACGGCGGAACTCGGCATCGGGCCGCGCAAGCGCCTGGTGTGGCTGACGCCGGGTGACCGGGCGCGGGCGGAATCCTGGCTTTCGGCCGGCTTCACCGAGGCGATGCGGACGCCCGACAGCACGCTGATCTTTGTCACCCCCGAGAAGTCGCGCGAGATCGTGGCGGACCAGGTGGCCTGCATGGGCTGCCTCAGCCATTGCCGCTTCAGCAACTGGACGCAGATCGAACCCGACTATTCCACCGGCAAGAAGGCCGATCCGCGCAGCTTCTGCATCCAGAAGACCCTGCAGGACATCGCCCATGACGGCAGCCTGCAGGACAATCTGATGTTCGCGGGCCACAACGCCTACCGCTTCGGCAGCGACCCCTTCTATTCCAACGGCTTCGTGCCGACGGTCCGCCAGCTGGTGGACCGGATCATGACGGGGCGTTGATCCGCATCAAGGCGGGCCTTTCCGCCTTGCATTAGCTTTCGCGCAGATTGGGCGGCGGGCCTCTCCGTCGCTCTGGCGAAGGGATGACGGCGATGTTCGCAACCAATGTGGGCGGCGTGGACCGGATGCTGCGGGTCGCGGTGGGGCTGGCGCTGATCGTCGCCACCCTGGCCGGGCTGATCGGCGCCTGGGGCTGGGTCGGCATTGTGCCGCTGGCCACGGGGCTGCTGCGGACATGCCCGCTCTACACGCTTTTGGGCATCCGCACCTGCCCGGCGGCAAAAGGGGCCTGACGCGCCAGAGAATTCCGCGTATTGGTGGCGGAATGGACTTCCAGGCCAATCCAGACCCCGGGACCATTCTTCCCGCCGCGCTGCCGCCGGAGATGGAGGCACGCGCCGGCGAGGCCGCGCAATTGCTGCGCCTGCTGGCCAATGAACGGCGATTGCTGCTGCTGTGCCACCTCATCACCGAGGGTGAGGTGACGGTGGGGCGGCTGGCCGAAATGGTGGGGCTGTCGCAGCCCGCCATCTCCCAGCACCTGGCGCGGCTCAGGGCCGATGGGCTGGTGGCCACGCGCCGCGCCGCCACCACCATCCATTACCGCGTGGCCGACCCCCGGGTGGGGCGCATCCTGCTGACGCTGCGGGACATCTTCTGCCCGCCGGATGGCGGGCGCCAAATCTGACACGCGCAGGTTAGGAATTCACTTGTCTGTGCACGTTATGCGTGCATAGCCTGCTGCGGCTTGGTCCCGGAGGCGCCATGACGCGGTTCACCACGCAACAGAGCTTCACCATAGGCACGGGCCAGCTCGTGGTGATGACGCGGCCCACCACCAACATCGCCGTCTACGCCGCCGCGAAGATGTCGTTGAGCCTGGCGCGCGCCTTCCTGCGCCGCACCACCGCCGCGTTGCAGACCACCAACGGCCCGCGCGACCATGCCGCCCTGGCCGCGCGCTACTTCCTGACGCCGCCCACGCGCATCGACGCGGCCTCGCTCGGCACGATCCTGCAGATCCTCACGCAGACGAAGACGGGGCTGGAGGCCGATGTCACCCTCAAGGTCGGCGACAATGTCGGCAGCGGCGACAGCGACGACCTGGGCGAGGTGAACGGCGTGAGCGGCGGCGTTCCCACCAAGCCCTACCACAACATGGCGATCGACCGGGGCGATGGGACGAACACGCTCTGGGGTGCCATCAAGCTCAACGACGACCGCCTGCTCTCCGGCAAGCTCGGCGCGCAGGTGCTGATCCACGAGGCCACGCACAAATATGCGGGCACGGATGATTACTGCTATTTCAAGGACGACGCCGTCACGCCGGAGGGCGTCTTCACCGACAAGGCGCAGGCCCTGATCAACGCCGACAGCTACGCCTGGTTCGCCGTCATGCTGGGCAGCCAGTTGAAGGGATAGGCCGGGCTCTCAGCCCGGCCAGGCCTTCACCTCGGTCTCCACGAAGCTCAGCGGGCCGGGGCCGGCATTGACCACGTTGTGCTCCACCCCGGCCGGGCGGCTATAGGCGACCCCGGCCTTGAGCTGCGCCTCCATGGTGCTGCCATCGGGGAATTCGATGTGCAGCGTGCCGTCCATCATGGGCACCACGACATAGAGCCAGCCATGGCGGTGGAAGCCCGTTTCCGCGCCGGGCTCGAAATCCCAGCGGATGACGCGCACCTTGTCGTCATCCAGCTGGAGAACCGGCACGGCGGGCGGGCGGCAGCGCAGCGGGCCGGGGGATGCGGCGTCGGAAAAGCTCATTCCGCCGCGGCCTTCATCAGCCCCGGCAGGGGCAGGGCGCCGGCGGCTTCCCAGGCGGCCCAGGCCTTGTCGGCATCGGCCTGGGACAGCGGCAGGTGGGGCGGGCGGATGGTGCGCCAGCCGGCATCGCCGGTGCTGCGGGCGATGATCTCGCGCAGGCCCGGGATGAGGGCCACGCTGGTCGCGGCCTTGCGGGTGGCGGTCAGCATGGCCTGGGCGGCGTCGGCCTCGGGGCCGGTGCGCTTGGCGTAGACGATGCCACCCCAATGGGAATTGCCGTTGGAGGCGGCGGTGATGCAGCCGGCGCCGCCCTCGGCCAGGATCTTCTGCAGGAATTCATCGCTGCCCGAATAGACCTCGAAGCCGCGCGACGCGAAGGCGTCAATCATCGCCTTCATGTTCGCGTAGTCGCCCGAGCTGTCCTTCACGCCCTTGAACACGCCCGGATGCGCGTCCAGCAGGCGGCCGATCACGTTCAGGCTGAAGGGCACCGCCGATTGCTGCGGGAAGTTGTAGAGGTAGAGCGCGATGCCGCCGCCGACGCGCTTCGCCACCTCGTCGAAGAAGGCGAAGATGCCGTCATCGGAGGGGTTCTTGTAGTAGAAGGGCGGCAGCAGCAGCACGCCGCGGCAGCCCTGGGCGCGGGCATGCTGGGTCAGCTCCACCGTTTCCGTGATGGAGGAGACACCCGCACCTGGCATCATGGTGGAAGCCGGCACGCCGCGCGCGATCAGCCCTTCCAGGATGGCCATGCGCTCCTTCGCGGAGAAGCTGTTGGCCTCGCCCGTGGTGCCGAGGATGCCGAGGCCATTGCAGCCATTGGCCAGCAGCCACTTGGCGTGGGCGGCCATGCGGTCGAGGTCGGGCGAGAAATCCTCGCGCATCGCGGTCAGCACCGCGGCGTTCACGCCGCCGAACAGGGCATCCTTCATGGGGCAGTTTCCTCTGTGAGTGAGCCGGGCAGGGGCCTTGGCCCCGCCCGGCGCGGCCAGTCGCCCGGCCAGGTGGTGATGTGGTCCTCTAGCGCGCCCGCCTCGCGCTCCGCCACCGCGCGGCCGCGCACGGAGACGCCGGCGCGGACCACGCTCTCCGGGTCGCCGGAGCGGAGCGGGTGCCAGTCCGGCAAATCCCGCCCCTCGGCCAGCAGGCGGTAGGCGCAGGTGGGCGGCAGCCAGTCCATGCCCGCCAGCCGCTTGGGCGTGAGGCGGATGCAATCCGGCACGCGGGCGCGGCGGTTGGCGTAGTCGGTGCAGCGGGCCGTGGCACGGTCCAGCAGCCGGCAGGCCACGTCGGTGTGGTGCAGCTCCTCCGTGTCGGCGTCGCGCAGCTTGTGCAGGCAGCAGCGGCCGCAGCCATCGCACAGGCTTTCCCATTGGGCGCGCGTCATGCGCTCCAGCGGGACGGTCTTCCAGAAAGGCGGTTCAGGGGCCACGCCCCCTTTGTAGATCAGGCGCGCTAACGCGCCAGCCCTGCCGCCGCGAGGAAGGCCGCGCCCTCGCGCACCCGGGCGTTTTCCTTCAGTTCCAGCTTCAGGCGGGGCGTGGTGCCATGCGCAGCCATGACGCCCGCGATGGCGCGGAAGACGGCGGGCCAGGGGATGTTGCCCTCGCCCGGCACCCAGTGGCGGTCGCCATAGCCGTCCGTGTCCTGGAGGTGGACATGGTCCAGCAGCTCGCCGGCGGCGGTGATGTAGTGGTCCACCGGGGGCGCGCCGGTGCTGCCATGGGCGTAGTTGGCGTGGCCCGTGTCCACCGAGACGCGCACATGGGCGCTGTGGAAGCTGCGGGCGAGGAGCACGCGCTCCATCGGGTCCTTGTCCTCGATGTTCTCGATGACGAGGACGACGCCCAGCGATTCCGCGCGCCGGACGGCGGCGCCCAGCGTGTCGTGGCTCAGGTCCAGCACCTGCTGCCGCGCCGCCTGGTCATGGCCGAGATTGTTGTAGCCCCAGGTGGTGTAGGGGCTGTGGACCACCATCATGGTCGCACCCAGTTCGGCGCAGGCATCGAGGCCCTGGTCGAGCCGCCGCCGCACCACGGCGCGGATCTCGGGGTCCTTGGAGGCGATGGTGAAGCCCCAGAAGGGGCCATGGATGCCGAGCCGCCCCTTGTGCCCTTCCAGCAGGGATTTCGCGCGGGCGGCGCGGGCGCGCCAGTCGCTGTCCAGCACCTCGCTGCGGCAGAAATCCTGGAGTTCGAGGTCGCGTGGCTGCTCCAGCAGCCAGTCGCGGTGGTCGGGCAGGTCCTCGACGTTGAGGCAGGCGCCGAGAAGGGGAAGGGCGGGCGTGTTCGACATGCCGCCGAGCCTCCGTCACCCTCGCCCGCCGCGCAAGGCGGGGGGCGTGACGGGGGGATGAAATCCGCGCCTGATCGGATCAGCCGACCAGACGGATTACCGCGCGATGGGCGCCAGCGGCGCGCGGCCCACCCCGCTGGGCGCGGGGCCGGGGGCCGGGTTCACGAAGCCGGAATCGGCCGGCGGCGGCGGGGCGAAGCCCGGGCTGGGCGCGGGGGCGCGGGTCTGGCTGCCCGCGCGCAGCAGCGCGGCCCGCAGCGGGTCGGCGCCCGGATTGTGCACCGTCATGTTCCGCACGATGTCGCGCGCCACCACGGCGCGGCCGTAGTAGGCCTGGTCCCATTCGGGCTGGGGCTGCAGCACCGTCCCGTCCAGCGCCACGCCGGCATAGAGCCCGCGCGAGCGGGAGAAGGCCACGAGGTCCGCCCCCAGCGCCGTGGTGATGGCCCCCTCCACCGCGCCGCCCACATGCAGGACCGCCAGCGAGGCATCGGCGCCCAGCGTGAATTGCCGGTTGATCATGGCGTCCAGCGCGCGGTCGTTCATCACCAGGATCAGCGTCTGGCTGTCGCGGATGCCGGCCTGCAGGCCGAAGCTCGCCGAACCCAGCACATAGAAGGCGGGCGAGGACCAGGACCCCGCGGCGTCACGCCCCAGCAGCACGCAGCCCCCGCCCTCGCCGCCCGCGAAGAAGGCGGCGCGGAAGCGGCGCGGGCAGACCACGGCGCCGCGGGCGCGCGGCAGCAGGGTCGCGGCGTTCAGCCGGTCATTCTCGGATGAGAGGATGTCCTGGACCGACAGGGCCGAATTGTCCACGAGGCGCTGCGGCCCGGTGGCGCCGGGCGGGCCGGCGCAGGCGGCCAAGGCCAGCAAGCCCACCATCGCAAGCTTGGGGCCAAGCCCAAGCTTCCGCAGGATATTCCGGCCCGAAAGGCACGGCGAAACCAAGTTCCGCCAGATAAGGTTCCGCATGAGTTTCCCCCGATAACCCGTGCTGCGATCAGCATTCCTAACCGCAATCATGGCCGTACGAAAGCCGTTTCGCGGCGATCAGGAGACGCCGGGGAAGGGCCAGGGCTCCTCGTTTACCCCCGCGACGCGCCAATGCGCCCCATGCTTCTCCAGCGTGGTGAGCGAAAGGTTCTTCACCGAGAAGGCCAGCGCCTGCTGCGCCGAGAGCCCCATGGCGTGCATGATGGCCGCGCGGATGCTGCCGCCATGGGCCACCACAACAGCGTCGTTCGCCTCGGCCGCCAGGCGCTCGATCACGGGGCCGACGCGGCCGCGCACATCCTCCAGGCTTTCGCCCCCGGGCGGGCGGGTTTCGGCGGCATGGGGCCAGAAGGGGTGGGGCGGTTCCAGCAGGCGCTCGGTCAGCGCCTCATGCGTGATGCCTTGCCATTCGCCCAGATGCTGTTCGGCGAGGTCGGGCTCCACCGCCACCTCCTGCTCGGGGTAGCCGGCGGCGAAGATGGCGGCGGCCGTGGCGCGGGTGCGGGCCAGGGGCGTCGTCACCCACCGCGCCGGACGCGGCAGCCGGGCGGCGAGCCAGCGATAGAGCGCGGCCTCCGCCTCCAGTTGCGCCTCGCACAGGCGCACATCCATGTCGCCATAGAGGATGGCGCGGGCCGAGGGCTCCACCAGGGCGTGACGGACGAGGAAGAGGCGCGAGACGGACATGCGCGCGATGTAGCGGAGCGGCCGCGCGCCTGATAGCCAGGGCGAATGCGCGCTTTGCTCCGTGACCGCCGATTCCTCGTGATGCTGGCCCTGGGCTTCTCGGCCGGGGTGCCGCTGCCGCTGACGGGCTTCGTGCTGCGGCAATGGTTCTCGGAAAGTGACATCCCGCTCGCCGCCATCGGCTTCACGGCGCTGATCGGCCTGTCCTATTCGCTGAAATTCCTCTGGGCGCCGGTGCTGGACCATGCGCCGCCGCCCTTCTTCGCCTGGCTGGGGCGGCGGCGGGGCTGGCTGCTTTCCATCCAGCCGCCCTTGATGCTGGCCATCGTCGCACTCGGCTGGACCAACCCGGCGACGGCCGCGGCGGTGACGGCGGCGGTGGCGGTGGTGGTGGCCTTCCTCTCGGCCAGCCAGGACATCGTGATTGATGCCTACCGCATCGAGATCCTGGGCGAGGAGGAGCAGGGCTATGGCTTCGCCTGCTATGTCTGGGGCTATCGCTTCGCCATGCTGGCGGCCAATGCGGGCGCGCTGGGCATGGTGGGCCTGGTGGGCTGGGACGGCGCCTTCCTCTATTGCGCGGCGCTGGTGGCGGTCGGCCTCATCGCGGCCCTGCTGGCGCCGGAGCCGGAGGCGCCGCCGCGCGTCAAGCTGGCCTGGGGGGCGCGCCTCAAGCTCGCCGTGGTGGACCCCTTCCGCGACTTCATGCAGCGCCGCTACTGGCTGGCCATCCTGCTCTTCATCGCGCTGTTCAAGCTGGGCGAGGCGCTGGCGGGCATCATGACGGCGCCCTTCTACCGCTCGCTCGGCTTCACGCGGGGCGAGGTGGCGGCGGTGGCCAGCGTCTTCGGCCTGATGATGACGCTGCTGGGCGTGCTGGCCGGCGGCTGGTTCGTGGCCAAGATCGGCGTGGGCCGCGCGCTCATCATCACCGGCATCCTGCAGATGGTCTCGAACCTGATGTATGTGGCGCTGAACGAGGTGGGGCGCGACATGGGCATGCTCTACGCCCAGGTCGGCGTCGAGAACTTCACGGATGGCCTGGCCGACGCCGCCTTCGTGGCCTACCTGACCAGCCTGACCAACCGCGCCTTCAGCGCCACGCAATATGCGCTGCTCTCCTCACTGGCGGCGGTGCCGCTGCGCTTCCTGGGCGGCTGGTCCGGCCAGCTGGCGGAAAGCATGGGCTGGACGCCCTTCTTCCTGCTGACCACGGTGGCGGCCCTGCCCGCGCTGTGCATCATGCTGTTCCTGCTGAAGCGGCTGCCGCCGCCGCCGCGCGTCCCGGCCGCCGCCGCGACGGGGTAAGGTTTCACGCGCAGAGGCTGGTCCCGACGCGGCCGAGGGTGAAAGAGTGCGCGGGCCCATTCCGGAGCCCGCCGCATGTCCCTCCTCGCCTCGCCCTACTTCGCCACGCCGCTGCTGCTGGTGGCGAGCAACATCATGATGACCTTCGCCTGGTATGGGCATTTGAAGGCGCCGCATTGGCCGCTCTGGGTCGCGGTCATGGTGTCCTGGGGCATCGCCTTCTTCGAATACTGGCTGGCGGTGCCGGCCAACCGCATTGGCTACGGCACCTTCACGGGGCAGCAGCTGAAGGTGATGCAGGAGGTGATCACGCTGTCGGTCTTCGCCGTGTTCAGCGTGATGTTCCTGGGCGAGGCGCTGCGCTGGACCTATTTCGCCGCCATGGCCTGCCTGGTGGCGGCCGTGATCTTCATCTTCCTGCCGGTGGATTGATACGGTCGCGTGAAATTCCTGGGGAAAACCCCCTGCCGGGCGCATGGCGGCCCCGCATGGGCCCCGGAAGGGGTTGCGGCGCGGGAATCCGGTGCCATACCCTATCCGTGGTGGCGTTGCGCCGCCTGGACCCCCACCGCTTGCGTCAAGGGCGCGGTGGCCGGGCCGGACCCGCGGGGGAGGGTCCGTCACGGGACCAGGCCGCCCACGGGCCCTGAGGAGGCCCCCACCCGTACCGCCGCGCCGCCCGGGCCGGAGGTGCGTTCCTGACCGGGTTCCAGGGGGAGTGCCACATGTCCGGAATGCTGGCCGAGGTGACCGAGCGCGCGACAAACCCGCTCGATGTTCTGGAACAGATCGTCAACGCGCATGACTGGACCTTCGAGCGCCGCTCCGACCACGAGATGGCGGCCGAGGCGCCAGGCAAGTGGTGCAACTACACGCTGTTCTTTTCCTGGGCGCCCGAGATCAGCGCCATGCATTTCTCCTGCGCCTTCGACGTGAAGGTGCCAACGGGCCACCGCGCGCCCCTGTTCGAATTGCTGGCCATGGCGAATGAGCGCCTCTGGATCGGCCATTTCGGGCTGGAGGTGGAGGAGGGCGTGCCCGTCTTCCGCCACGCCGTGCTGCTGCGCGGCGCGCCGGGGGCCAGCGCGGAAAGCCTGGAGGACATGGTGGACATCGCGCTGACCGAATGCGAGCGGTTCTTTCCGGCCTTCCAGTTCGTGCTCTGGGGCGGGAAGAAGCCCGGCGAGGCGCTGGATGCGGCCATGCTGGACTGCGTCGGAGAGGCGTGATTCTCCGCCCTCAGGCGCCGGGCGAGTGATTTTCCGCCCTCAAACGCCGGGCGCGCGCTCCGCGCGCTTGGCTTGCGGCGCGCGGCGGGGGTACTGGCCGCGCGCGTAAGTGGGCGCCGCCGGCCGCTTTGCGGCCGGATGCTGTGAGGGCGCGCTGATCAGGGTTGAGGTGTACCGCCCGTTCGACGCCACGGGCCTTGCCCGCGCACCTTCCCCACGCTCCGGCCGCAAAGCGGCCGGCGGCGCCCATGCTCCCTTCCCACCCGCGCCCCCGCCGCGCGCCGCAGCCAAGCGCGCGGAGCGCGCGCCCGGCGCCTGAGGGCACGAAAAATCCAGCATTGCGGGGCCCAGCCCGCGCGCCCCGCCCGGTTGCGCGCTTCGCTCGCAACCGCCTTTGCCCCAACAGCCCCGCAATGCTAGGGACAGGTTTGCCCGCGGCGCGAATCGCCGCGGAGAGGCCGGACGTTTGGGGACCAGAGAGATGAAGTTCAGCGTCGAGCGCGCCATCCTGCTCAAGGCCCTGGCCCACACGCAATCCGTGGTGGAGCGGCGCAACACCATCCCCATCCTGGCCAATATCCTGCTCGACGCCTCGGCCGAGGGCGTGCTGCGCCTGACGGCCACCGACATGGAGATCGCCATCGTCGAGGAAGTGCCCGGCGTGCAGGTGGCCCGCCCCGGCCGCACCACGGCGCCGGCGGCCACCCTCTACGAGATCGTCCGCAAGCTGCCCGATGGCGCCACCATCGAGCTGGACCACAAGGGCGGCGACGCGCCGCTGGCGCTCCGCGCCGGCAAGTTCAACACCACCTTGCAGGTGCTGCCGGTGGAGGATTTCCCCTCCATGACCGAGGGCAGCCTGCCCCACCAGTTCAAGATCGAGGCCGCCCGCCTGCGCGGCATGATTGACCGCACGCGCTTCGCCATCTCCACCGAGGAAACGCGCTACTACCTCAACGGCATCTACTTCCATGTCGCGGAAAGCGAAGGCCGCAAGGTCATGCGCGCCGCCGCCACCGACGGCCACCGCCTGGCGCGCGTGGAGGAGGACCTGCCGGAGGGCGCGGGCGGCATGCCCGGCGTCATCATCCCGCGCAAGACCATCAACGAGCTGCGCAAGCTGGCGGAGGAGACGCGCGACGAGATCGAGATGCGCCTCTCCGACACCAAGGTCAGCTTCCGCATCGGGCCTGTCAGCCTCACCTCCAAGCTGATTGACGGCACCTTCCCGGATTATGAGCGCGTGATCCCGCGCGGGAACGACAAGGTGCTGGAGGTGGCGCGCCAGCCCTTCGCCGATGCGGTGGGCCGCGTGGCGGCCATTTCCTCCGAGCGGTCGCGGCCGGTGAAGCTCTCCATCGGGCGGAACCACCTGCTGCTGACCGCCTCCTCGGCCGAGCAGGGCTCCGCGCAGGAGGAGCTGGACGAGGATGTCGTGACCTACGCGGCCGCCCCCATCGAGATCGGCTTCCAGGCGCGCTATCTCGCCGACATCACCGACCAGGTGGGCGACATGCTGCGGTTCAAGTTCTCGGACGGCAGCGCGCCGACCGTGGTGCAGGATGCGGGCGATGAGGGTGCGCTTTACGTCCTGATGCCGATGCGGGTTTGATCCCCACGAAATCGCCTTCGGCGCTTTCGCGGGGGCCCCGGCTTGGTGCTGATCCTGCGCGTTGGGCTCCGCCTCGCATGGCGAAGCCATGCGAGGGCACCGGGGGGCTGAGGGCGCTTCGCGCTTGGCCAGGGTGCGGTTTCCCTGCCGCGCGGGGCGGGGTAGGGGTTTCCGGTGCTGCGTCTCTCGCGCCTTCGCCTCACCCGCTTTCGGAACCACGCGGCGCTCGATCTGCGCTTTGGCGGGCGTGCCGTCGTGCTCACGGGGCCGAACGGCGCGGGCAAGACCAATGTGCTGGAGGCCATCTCCCTGCTCGGCGCCGGGCGGGGGCTGCGCGGGGCACGCGGCGCCGAGATGGCCATGGACGGCGCGCCGCCCTGGGCCGTCTCCGGCCATTTCGAAGACCATGCGGGCGGCTTCGAGATCGGCACCGGCAGCGAGGAAGGCAACCCCGACCGCCGCGCCTGGCGCCTGGATGGCGAGAAGCTGCGCGGCCAGGCCGAGTTGGCCGAGCGCGTGGCCACCGTCTGGATCACCCCGCAGATGGACCGGCTGTTCCAGGACAGCGCCGGCGGGCGGCGGCGGTTTCTCGATCGGCTGGTGCTGGCCCTCGAACCCCACCATGCGCGCGAGGTCGCGGCCTATGAGACCGCCATGGCCCACCGCAACCGCCTCCTGGCCGATGCCCGCCGCGCCGACCCCGCCTGGCTCAACGCGGTGGAGGACGCCATGGCGCGGCACGGCATCGCGGCCGCCGCCTCGCGCCGCGCGCTGCTGGCGCGGCTGAACGCGGCGCTGGAAGGCGGCGTGGCCGGGGCCTTCCCGGCCGCGCAGCTGGCCCTGCAATGCCCGGCGAACGCGCTGCTTGACACCATGCCGGCGCTGGCGGCGGAGGAGGCTTTGCGCGAGGCCCTGCGCGCCGCCCGCCCGCGCGATGCGGCGGCGGGCGCCAGCCTGTCGGGGCCCCACCGCGCCGACCTGCTGTTCACCCATGCGGCCAGGGGCATGCCCGCCGCCCAATGCTCGACGGGCGAGCAGAAGGCCCTGCTGGTCTCGACCGTGCTGGCCCATGCGGCGTTGATCGCGCGCGCGCGGGGCTTCGCGCCGCTGCTGCTGCTGGATGAGGTGCCGGCGCATCTGGACGCCGCCCGCCGCGCGGCGCTGTTCGAGGCCCTGGCCGCCCTGCCGGGGCAGGCGTTTCTCACGGGCACCGACGCGGCGCTTTTCGCGCCCCTGGCGGGGGGCGAATATTTCAGCCTGGATGAGGGCGAACCCCGCCCCGCCCCCCTGGGTTGAAGCGCGGAAAAATGCCATAATGCCGCGCTTCTCCCTGACGCGCGTCCGCGCGCATCGCCCCTGGCCGCCCTCGCGGCCGGATGGGGCCCCAAGAGCCGAGGTGTCTGCCCACCCATGATGTTTCCCGCGCCATGACGGATGAACCCATGCTGCCCAATGGCGATGACTACACGGGCGCCTCCATCACCGTGCTGCGGGGCCTGGAGGCCGTCCGCAAGCGCCCCGGCATGTATATCGGCGACACCGATGACGGCTCGGGCCTGCACCACATGGCCTTCGAGATCATTGACAACGCGGTGGACGAGGCCCAGGCCGGCTATGCCAGCCGCGTGGACGTGGTGCTGAACGGCGATGGCAGCGTGACCGTCACCGATGACGGCCGCGGCATCCCGGTGGATATCCATGCCGAGGAAGGTGTGAGCGCGGCCGAGGTGGTGCTGACGCGGCTGCACGCCGGCGGCAAGTTCAACCAGAATTCCTACAAGGTCTCGGGCGGGCTGCACGGCGTGGGCGCCGCCGTGGTGAACGCGTTGTCGGAGTGGATGGAAGTCCGCATCTGGCGCGAGGGCAGCGAACACCTGATCCGCTTCGAGCATGGTGAGACGGTGCAGCCCCTTCGCATCGTGGGCCCGGCCACGCGGGCCAAGGGCACGGAGGTGACGTTCAAGCCCTCCGCGCTGACCTTCACCAAGACGGAATACGAATTCGCCATCCTGGAACGGCGGTTGCGGGAGCTGGCCTTCCTCAATTCCGGCCTCGCCATCACGCTGCGCGATGACCGGCACGTGCCGGCGCAGACGGCGGAGTTCAAGTTCGATGGCGGGCTGGTGGCCTTTGTGGAGTGGCTCGACAAGGGCAAGGACCCGCTGTTCAAGCCGCCCATCAGCGTCATCGCCAAGGAAGGCGACGGCATCCGCGTGGAACTCGCGATGTGGTGGACCAGCTCCCCGCGCGAGGTGATGCTGTGCTTCACCAACAACATTCCGCAGCGCGATGGCGGCACGCACCAGGCGGGCTTCCGCCAGGCGCTGACGCGGGTGGTGGGCAAGTTCGCCGAGGATCTGGCGAAGAAGGAAAAGGTGGAACTGGCCGGCGAGGACATGCGCGAGGGGCTGACCTGCGTGCTGTCCGTGAAGGTGCCGGACCCGAAATTCTCCAGCCAGACCAAGGACAAGCTCGTCAGCTCCGAGGTGCAGCCGGTGGTGCAGATGGCCGTGGCCGACGCCCTGACCCATTGGTTCGAGACGCACCCCAAGGAAACCCGCCAGGTGCTGGACCAGGTGGTGCTGAGCGCCGTGGCGCGGAAGGCGGCGCAGCTGGCGCGGGAGAAGGTGGGGCGGAAGAACGCGCTCGACATCTCCACCCTGCCCGGTAAGCTGGCCGATTGCCAGGAGAAGGACCCGGCGAAGAGCGAACTCTTCATCGTCGAGGGTGATTCGGCGGGCGGTTCGGCGAAGCAGGGGCGCAACCGCGCCAACCAGGCCATCCTGCCGCTCAAGGGAAAAATCCTGAACGTGGAGCGCGCGCGCATCGACAAGATGCTGGGCAGCGCCGAGATCGGCACGCTGATCACGGCACTCGGCACCGGCATCGGCGCGGGCGACCCGGCCAAGGGCGGCTTCGACGCGAACAAGCTGCGCTACCACCGCATCATCATCATGACGGACGCGGATGTGGACGGTTCGCACATCCGCACCCTGCTGCTGACCTTCTTCTTCCGGCAGATGCCGGAACTGATCGAGCGAGGGCATCTGTATATCGCCCAGCCGCCGCTCTACCGCGCCAAGCGCGGCAATGAGGAACGCTACCTCAAGGACGACCGCGCGCTGGAAGACTTCCTGCTGGAGAAGGCGCTCTCCAACGCGCGCATGATCCTGGCCGATGGCCGGGCGCTGGAGGGAGCGGAGCTTGCCACCTTCGTGGAGACGCTGCGCCAGATCACCAGCCGCATGCGCCGCATGGCGGCCAATGTGCCGGTGGAGGTGCTGGAACAGGCCGCACTTGCCGCCACGCTGACGCCCGACGCGCAGCGCGCGCTGGAAAACGCGCCCGAACTGGCCGCGCGGCTGGACGCCATGGCGCCCCCCTCCGAACGCGGCTGGGTGGTGACGGTGGACGAGGCCGGCGTGCACATGCACCGCATGGTGCGCGGGGTGGCCGAGCGCCACACGCTGACCGCCGCGGCGCTCCGCAGCGCCGAGGCGCGCTGGCTGGATGAGCGGCGGGACCTGCTGCGCGCCAATTTCGCCCAAGGTGCCACGCTGGCCTTCGAGGGCAATGAGGCGCCGGTGCGCGGGCCGCTGGCGGCCTTCGACCGCCTTCTGGCCCAGGGCCGCAAGGGCCTCAGCTTCCAGCGCTTCAAAGGCCTGGGCGAGATGAACCCCGACCAGCTCTGGAAGACGACGCTCGACCCCGCCGTGCGGACCCTGCTGCAAGTCCGCGTGGACGATGCCGAGGATGCGGAGACGGTCTTCTCCACCCTGATGGGCGATGTGGTGGAGCCGCGACGGGAGTTCATCGTGGGGAACGCGCTGAAGGTGGCGAATTTGGATGTCTGAGTATGGCGCGCCCCCGCGCGGCGGCTGGGTGCGCTTCATCGTGGAACTCCATGTGAATGACCTGGACGCCAGCCTCGATTTCTGGCGCGGCGTGCTGGGCTTCACCACGGCCTATGCCCGGCCTTCCGAGGGCTTTCATTACCTCGAACACGCGGCGGGGATGCAGGTGATGCTCTGCCGCCGCAATGGCCGCTTCGAGACGGGGCCGATGCAGCATCCGCTTGGCCAGGGCGCCATGATGCAGCTCTACTTCGACGCGCTGGCGCCCGTCCTTTCCGCGCTGGAGGCGCGGTCCTGGCCGCTGCACACCGGCCCGCGCGACATCTGGCGCCGGACCGGCGATGTCGAACTCGGCCAGCGCGAGGTCTTCGTGCAGGACCCCGATGGCTACCTGTTGATGCTGGCGCAGAACATCGGCACGCGGCCCATCAGCGCCTGATCGCCTTCGGTGGGGTCACCGAAGGCGTGAATCAGCCGCGGGCCAAGCACCTGATCGTCTTCGGTGGCATCACCGAAGGCGTGAATCAGCCGCCCATCAGCGCCTGACGATCACCGCCACCGGCCCGCCGCCGTCGGGCCCCTGGTGCTCCGCGCCGCCTGACACGAACAAATCCGTCCGCCCCGTCGCGGCCGCCACCACGCCGCCCACCAGGGCGCGGGCATGGCGCGTCGCGTTGATGTCGCTGTCATCCCACATGATGTGGCGGCGGCCGCGGATCAGGCCGGTGGAACTCGGTTCCGCCTTGCACAGCAGGGCCACCAGGCGCGCGGCGTCCTCGGCCGGCAACTGGCCAGCGCCAGCATCCAGCCCGGCGGCGGACAGCGCCCGCTGCACCGCCGGCAGGTCAATGGCGTCGCGCATCACGGCATGGGCGATGGTGAGGTCGCCGCCCCAGTCGGGGGAATTGCCCAGCACCACCACCTCGTTGCGCGTCAGTTCCACGCCGGCGGAACAACTGGCGCGGCCCGAGAACAACCCCCAGTCCCGCCCCACCACGCCATCATCCAGCGCCGCGCGCGGCACCTCGCCCAGCGCCAGCGCCACCCCCAGCGCCGAGGCCCCGCGCGAGAGGCCCATGGAGGCATAGGTGTCCTCCGTCGCGCAGGCGGCGCCGCGCGCGCGGGCCTCGGCCATGCGCTCGCTGGTCAGGAGCGGGCACTTCACCTGCACGTAGTGGACGTCGCGGACGTCGCGGATACCGGCCTGCGCCATCGCCTCGCGCACGGCGGCGGCGGTGGCGTCCACCTGGGCCATGCGGCTCAGCGCCTCGGGCGGGAATTCGGGGGTGAAGGCGACGCCCAGGGCCAGGGCGGGGGCGGCGGCGGGCGGCGCGCCCTCGCGCACCCCCAGCACCAGGAAATGCGGGGAAAGCCCGCCCTCCGTGCCGCCCGACATCACCATGGCCACGCGGCCCAGCACGGTGCCCAGATCCGTGCCCAGGCGGGCGGCCAGCATGTGGCCCAGCGCCTCCACGGCATAGGCGCGGGTGAAGTCGTTCACGCAGCCATTGCCCTCGGTCTTGCCCAGGATGGCCACCACCTCCTCCGGCCGGATCATCCCCTGCTCGAACAGCGCGGCCACGGCGGCGGCGTCGCCGGGGTGGCGGGCGGGGACGAGGAAGGCGAGGGCCTGGCGGGGCATGGATCACCATGGGTTGTGGACGGGGCAGGAGATGCCCCGTGCCACGCCCTTGCGAGGTTTTCAACGCGGCATGGATCGGCTAACCGAAGCCCCTTGGCCCGATGAGGCAGGGCCGTGACAGATCAAGGATGCCATGCGCCCCGTCAGGATCGCCCCCTCGCTGCTCGCCGCCGATTTCTCGCGCCTGGGCGAGGAGGTGCGCGCCATCGAGGCCGCCGGCGCCGACTGGCTGCACCTCGACATCATGGACGGGCATTTCGTGCCCAATATCAGCTTCGGACCGGGGCTGGTGCGGGCGCTGAAGCCGCATTGCGGGCTGTTCTTCGACGTCCATCTGATGATCGCGCCGGCCGACCCCTACCTCGCCGCCTTCGCGGAGGCGGGGGCGGACCTCATCAGCCTCCACCCGGAGGCGGGGCCGCACCTGCACCGTTCGCTCCAGACCATCCGCGCGCTGGGCAAGAAATGCGGCGTAGTGCTGAACCCCGCCACCCCCGTGCAATCCGTGGCCCACGTGATGGACCTGGTGGACCTGATCCTGGTCATGGCGGTGAACCCGGGCTTTGGCGGGCAATCCTTCCTGGACAGCCAATTGGCCAAGATCACGACGCTGCGCGGCATGATCACGGAAAGCGGCCGCGACATCGCGCTCCAGGTGGATGGCGGCGTCACGGCCGCCACCGCGCCGCGCTGCGTGGCCGCCGGCGCCGATGTGCTGGTGGCCGGCACGGCGGTCTTCGGCGCCCAGGACTACGCCGCCGCGATCCGCGGCCTGCGGGGGAAGGCGGCATGAGCGACGTGTTCCGCAACGCGCGCCGCCTGTTTTCGCGGATCAAGCCGGTGCGGGTGCCGGAGGCGCCGGCGCGCTCCTTCCGCGACCTCTGGCCGGGCGATGCCAATCGCGGCGCCGCGCTGCTGCGGGGCGAGATGGAGGTGATGGGCAGCGCCCGCGCGCTGGATGGCTGGGGCCCCGAATCCGGGCCGCTGCCCTGGCGGATGGCGGCGCATGGCTTCGCCTGGCTGCGCGACCTCCGCAGCCTGGGCAGCGACGCCGCCCGCGTGGAGGCGCGCGACCTGACGGAGGCCTGGCTGGCCCAGGGCGCCAATGAGCCGGTGGCGAACCTGCCGGAAGTGGCGGCCATGCGCGTCTCCTCCTGGCTGGGCCATTGGGATTTCTTCGCCGCCTCGGCCGAGGAAGGGTTTCGCCGCGCGCTGATGCAGCGCCTCGCGCATGACGGGCGCCGGCTCGCGGCCAGCCTGCCGGACGAGGCCGCGCATCGCGGCGCGCTGATGGTGATGAAGGGCACCATCGCCGCCGCCGTGGCGCTGGGCGAGGAGGCCTGGATGGTCCGCGCCCTGAAATTCCTGCCGGCCGAGCTGGAGCGCCAGTTCCACCCCGATGGCGGCCATGTGGAGCGCAGCCCCGCCGTGCAGCTCCTGGCCTTCCAGGACCTGATCGAGCTGCGGAACCTGCTGAACGGCAGCGGCGTCACGGCGCCGCCGCAGCTCGCCACCGTGATTGACCGCGCGGGGCAGGCCCTGCGGCTGTTCCGCCATGGCGACGGCACGCTCTCCTTGTTCAACGGCACGCGGGAGGAGCCGGCCTCGCTGGTGGACCTGGTGCTGACCCAGGGCCAGGCCAAGGGCCGCGCGCCGCTGCTGTTGCAGGAGACGGGCTTTCATCGCCTGGCCGCGAGCCGGACGCTGGTCATCGCCGATTGCGGCGCGCCGCCGCCGGGCCGCGGGGCCGACCCCGCCACGGGCGCCCCGCGCGGTGCGGACCGCTTCGCCCATGCCGGCGCGCTCTCCTTCGAGATGTCCGTGGGGCGCGACCGGCTGATCGTGAATTGCGGCGCCTCGCCGGCGGGTGATTCGGCCTGGCGCGACGCGCTGCGCTCCACCGCCGCGCATTCCACATTGACGCTGGCGGACACCAACAGCGCCGAGCTCCGCCCCGAGGGCCTGGGCCGCCGGCCGGAGCGGGTGGAGGTGGAACGCTTCGAGGCCAATGGCGCGCAATGGCTGGAAGCCACGCATGACGGCTATCGCCGCACGCACAACGCCATCCACAAGCGCCGCCTCTACCTGTCGGAGAATGGCGACGATCTGCGCGGCGAGGATGTGCTGGAACCACAAGGCACGGTGGACCAGCCCTGCGTGGTGCGCTTCCATTTGCACCCTGGCGTGAAGGCCGTCTTGCAGGAGGAGGAGGGCGGCGTGCTCATGCGCCTGCCCACCGGCCAGGGCTGGCGCCTGCGCGCGCGGGGGGCCGCCATCGCGCTGGAGGACAGCGTCTATCTCGGCCTCGGCGCCGAGGCGCGGCGGACCAGCCAGATCGTCCTCACCTCGCAGGGCGAGGCGGAGGGCATCCAATGGGCCATCACCCGCGTGGCCCCGGCCGAGCCCGCCTCGCCCCCCGCCTGATGGCGTGCGCGTCCTGGAAGTCTCCAATGTGGACTATTCGCTGCGGCATTTCCTGCTGCCGCTGATGCGCGCGGCCCGCGCCCGCGGGCATGAGGTGGTGGGGATGTGCGCCGAGGGCCCCCTGCTGGAGGTGGCCCGCGCCGAGGGCTTCCGGATCATCCCGGTGCCGATGGCGCGCAGCCTCTCGCCGCGCGCGAACCTCGCGGCCTATCGCGCCATCCGCGCCGCGCTCGGCGCCGAGCGCTTCGACCTGGTGCACGCGCACATGCCCATCTCGGGCATTCTCGCGCGGCTGGCGGCGCGGGCGGCGGGCGTGCCGCGCGTGGCCTATACCTGCCACGGCTTCCTGTTCAACCAGCCGGGGCCGCTATGGCGGCGGGGGCTCTCGCTCGGCATGGAATGGTTGGGCGGGCGGCTGACGGACCGCTTCCTCACCGTCAGCGCGGAGGAGGCGGCGGATGCGCGGCGCCTTCGCATCCATCGCGAAGCCACGGCCTTTGGCAATGGGCGCGACCCGGCGATCTTCCACCCGGACCCGGCCGCGCGCGCGGCGATCCGCGCCGAACTCGGCGTGCCGGAGGAGGCGGTGGTGGTCGTGGCCGTGGCGCGGCTGGTGCGGCACAAGGGCTGGCCGGAATTGCTGGAGGCCATGGCGCGGGTGCCGAGGGCCCATCTCTGGGCGGTGGGCGAGCGCCTGCCCACCGACCATGGCCCGGACATGGAGCCGCACTTCGCCCGCGCCGCCGCCGCCATGGGCCCGCGCCTGCGCCGCCTGGGCCATCGGCGCGACGTGGCCCGGGTGCTGGCGGCCGCCGACATCTTCTGCCTGCCGAGCCATTTCGAGGGCCTGCCGATGAGCGGCATCGAGGCCATGCTGTGCGGCCTGCCCGTGGTGGCCACCGACATCCGCGGCTGCCGCGAACTGGTGCGGGACGGCGAGACCGGCCTGCTGGTGCCGCCCATGCAGGCCGCGCCGCTGGCCGATGCGCTTTCGCGTCTGGCCGCCGACGCGCAACTGCGCCAGAGCATGGGCCAGGCGGGCCTGGCCCGCGCGCTTTCGCACTACACCGAGTCCAGCGTGCTGGAACGCACCCTCGACCATCTGGGACTTTGAGCCATGACCGACCGCCTGCCCATTCGCCGCGCCTTGCTCTCCGTCTCGGACAAGACGGGCATCGTGGATTTCGCCCGGATGCTGGCGGGGATGGGGGCCGAGATCCTCTCCACCGGCGGCACCGCCCAGGCGCTGCGCGCGGCCGGCATCGCGGTGAAGGACGTCTCGGAGCATTCGGGCTTCCCGGAGGTGCTGGACGGGCGCGTGAAGACGCTGGTGCCGCAGGTGCATGGCGGGCTGCTGGGCCGGCGTGACCTGTCGGCGCATCTCCAGCAGATGGAGCAGCACGGCCTGGCGCCGATCGACCTGCTGGCCGTCAACCTCTACCCCTTCGAGGCGACGGTGGCGAAGGGCGCGGAGTTCGACGACTGCATCGAGAACATTGATATCGGGGGCCCCGCGATGATCCGCTCGGCCGCCAAGAACCACGCCCATGTGGTGGTCTGCACCGAGCCGCTGCACCTGCTGCGCGTCACCGAGGAATTGGCGACGCAGGGCGGCACGAGCCTCGCCCTGCGGCGCGAATTGGCGGCGGCCGCCTATGCGCGCACCGCTTCCTATGATGCCGCCATCAGCACCTGGTTCGCGGGGCAGGTGGCGCAGGAGTTTCCGCCGCGCCTGGCCTTCGCGGGCCACCTCGCGCAGACGCTGCGCTATGGCGAGAACCCGCACCAGCGCGCGGGCTTCTACCTGGACGGCACGGGGCGGCCCGGCATCGCCACCGCGCGCCAGGCGCAGGGCAAGGAGCTGAGCTTCAACAATTTGAACGACACCGACGCCGCCTTCGAATGCGTGGCGGAGTTCGAGCGCCCGGCCATCGTCATCGTCAAGCACGCGAACCCCTGCGGCGTGGCCGAGGGCGAGGACCTTGCCGCCGCCTGGGACGCGGCGCTGCGCTGCGACCCCGTCTCGGCCTTCGGGGGCATCGTCGCCGCCAACCGCGTGCTGGACGCGGCGGCGGCGGAGCGCATCAGCGCCATCTTCACCGAGGTGGTCATCGCGCCCGATGCCGATGAGGCGGCGCGCGCCATCTTCGCCCGCAAGAAAAACCTGCGCCTGTTGCTGACGGGCGGGCTGCCGGACCCGGCCTTGCCGGGGATGGTGTTCCGCAGCGTGGGCGGCGGTTTCCTCGCGCAGTCGCGCGATGCGGGGCGCGTGACGGAGGGCGCGCTGAAGGTGGTGACCCAGCGCGCGCCCACCGCGCAGGAAATGGCGGACCTGCTGTTCGCCTTCCGCGTCTGCAAGCATGTGAAGTCCAACGCCATCATCTACGCCAAGGGCGGCGCCACGGTGGGCATCGGCGCGGGGCAGATGAGCCGGGTGGATTCGGCGCGCATCGCCGCCTGGAAATCCGCCGAGGCCGCGCGTGCGTCCGGTTCCGACACACCCCTGGCGCAGGGTTCCGTCGTGGCCTCCGACGCCTTCTTCCCCTTCGCCGATGGGCTGGAGGCGGCGGCGGCGGCGGGGGCGACCGCGGTGATCCAGCCGGGGGGTTCGATGCGCGACAACGAGGTGATTGCCGCCGCCGATGCCGCCGGGCTGGCCATGGTGTTCACGGGGATGCGGCACTTCCGGCACTGACGTGTTCCCCACGAAGTTTTCGCCGCCGTGCACGCCGTTCCGGCGTGGACGGCGGCGAAACCTTCGCGGGGGCCCCAGTGAGTTCCCCACGAAATCGCCTTCGGCGCTTTCGCGGGGGGCCCGGTAGTTTCCCCACGAGACCGCCTTCGGCGTTCTCGCGGGGGGGCCGGTTTGGCGCCGTGTCCTGCTGGGTGGGCTCCGCCTGCCGTGGCGAAGCCACGGCAGGGCACCGGGGGGCGGATGGGCTTGATGGGGGGCGTTCGTGATGTCGGTGGAAGTGGTTCTGCTGGGGCTGGTGGTCCTGCTGCTGCTCGCGGTGCTGGCCCTGTTGCTGGCGCGCAAGCCGGGGGCTGATCCCGGCGTGGCGCTGCTCCAGGCCGCGCAGGAACGGCAGGGCGAACGCCTTGGCGCGCTGGCGGGGGAGGTGAAGGCCGCGCTCGCCGCCAGCGAGGCCGCGACGGGCCGCGAAATCCAGGGCTTTTCCGTCGAGCAGACCAAGGTGCTCAGCGAGGGTCTGACGCGCCTTGCCCAGGGCACCGGCACGCTCCAGACCGACCTCGCCGGCAAGCTGGAGGCGATGCGCGGCGCGCTGGCGGAAGGCCAGGCGGAAGCGGCCAAGGCCCTGCGCGCCGAGATGTCCGAAAAGCTGGCCGCCATGAACGTGATGGTGGAGCAGGTGCGCGCCGCGTTGGCCGATTCCCAGTCCGCCATGCGCACCGCCATCGCGACGGAGATGACCGCGGCGCGCGACCTGATTGACCGCAAATCCGCCGAATCCCGCGCCGAGATCGAGGCGCGCCTCAAGGAGATGCGCGAGGCGAATGACAAGCGCCTCACCGACATCCAGGCCAGCGTGAACGAGAAGCTGGGCGAGGCGGTCGAGAAGCAGATGACCGAGAGCTTCACCCGCGTCATTGACCAGTTCAACGCCATCCAGGCCATGATGGGCAATGTGCAGTCCGTGGCCTCGCAGGTGGGCGACCTGCGGCGGCTGTTCTCCAACGTGAAGACGCGCGGCGGCTGGGGCGAGGCCCAGGTGAAGGCCATGCTCGACGATTTCCTGCCCGAGAACAGCTACGAGACGAACGTGAAGCTGCTGGAGGGCAGCAACGAGGTGGTGGAATTCGCCATCCGCATGCCGACCAGCGGCGAGGCCGTGGTGCGCCTGCCCGTGGACGCGAAATTCCCGGTGGAGGATTACGAACGCCTCCTCGCCGCCCATGACGCTGGCGACGTGGCGGCCGAGGCCCAGGCCCGCCGCGCCCTGGAACTCCGTATCCGCGCGGAGGCCCAAAAGATCCGGCAGAAATACGTCCACCCGCCCGCCACCACGGAATTCGCCGTCCTCTACCTCCCCACCGAAGGCCTCTATGCCGAGGTCGCGCGCATCCCGGGCCTGATTGACGAGGTGGGGCGCAACGCGCGCGTCTTCATCGCCGGGCCCTCGCTGCTGCCGGCCATGCTGCGGACCATCCAGCTGGGCCATGTCACGCTCGCGCTGTCCAAAAATGCGGAAGGCGTGCGGGATTTGCTTGCCGCCACCAAGGCCGAGATGGCCAAGATGGATGGCGTCCTGGAGAAGCTGGGCAAGCAGGTGGGCACGGTGAACAACACGATCGGCGATGCGCGCACGCGCACCCGCGCCATCGCGCGCAAGCTGAAGGGCGTGGAGGCCATGCCGGGCGAGCAATCCGCCGCCGCCCTCGGCCTCGACGCCACCCTTCCCGAGGAGGACGACGAGGCGTGAGCGCGCTGCAATGGCAGTCGCTCGCCGGCATGGGCGCGCTGTGCCTGCTGGCCTGGGTGCTGGGGGGCTGCAGGCGCGGCGTCTCGGCGCGGGTGGTTCTGGCGGGGCTGGCCTCGGTGCTGGGCCTGGCGGCGCTGCTGTTGAACGTCGCCTGGCTGCGGGTGGGCTTCGGCTGGATCGGCCAGGCGGTGGAGGCGCTGGCGCGGGCCACGCGGGCGGGCACCTCGCTTGTGTTTGGCTATCTGGGCGGGGCGCCACTGCCCTTCCCGGAACCCTTCCCCGGCGCCGCCTTCATCCTCTTCTTCCAGGCGCTTCCGCTGGTGCTGGTGGTGGGCGCGCTTTCGGCTGTGCTGTTCCATTGGGGGGTGCTGGGCTTCTGCGTGCGGCTGCTGGCGCGGGGGCTGCGGCGCGTCTTCGGTCTTGGCGGGGCCAGCGGCTTCGGCGTGGGCGCCAATGTCTTCGTGGGCATGGTCGAGGCGCCGCTGATGATCCGCCCCTGGCTGGCGCGGATGAACTCCACCGAATTGTTCGTGGTGATGGTGGCGGGCATGGCCACCATCGCGGGCAACATGTTCGTGGTCTATGCGCTGATCATCGCGCCGGTGGTGCCGGATGCGGCGGGGCAGTTGCTGACGGCCTCGCTGATCTCCGCGCCCGCCGCCGTGCTGGTGGCGCTGCTGATGCGGCCGGGCGAGACGACCACCACCGCCGAGGAAGCCCCGGTGCTGCGCTATTCCTCCACCATGGAGGCGCTGGTGCAGGGCATTGGCGACGGTTTGCAACTCATGCTGGGCGTGATGGCGGCGCTGATCGTCTTCGTGGCGCTGGTCGCCCTGGCCAATGAGGTGCTGCAACCCCTGCTGGGCGTGACCTTGCAGGAAGTGGCGGGCTGGCTCTTCCGCCCGCTGGCCTGGGCCATGGGCGTGGCACCCGAGCACGCGGCGCGGGTCGGCGAATTGCTCGGCGTGAAGGTGGTGGTGAACGAATTCGTCTCCTACCTGGCGCTGGCGCAGGAAGGCGCGGCGATGGATGCCCGCACGCGGCTGATCCTGGCCTATGCCATGTGCGGTTTCGCGAATTTCGGCTCGGTCGGCATCATGCTGGGGGGCATGTCGGCCATGGTGCCGGAACGCCGGGCCGAGATCGCGCGGCTCGGCTTTCCCGCGCTGGCGGCGGGCACCATTGCCTGCTGCATCACGGGCGCGGCGGTGGGGGTGCTGACGGCGCCGTGAGGCCGCGGGCCGTCTGCGCGGCGGATTCACGCCTTCGGTGATTCCACCGAAGACGATCCGAAGCGCCAGGCATTCACGCGGCGGATTCACGTCTTCGGTGATTCCACCGAAGATGATCCGACGCTACGCTTCCCGCCCATGACCCACCTCGTCCATCGCAGCCTGCGCGCCGCACCCCCCATCGCCATCTCCGGCCAGGGCATCTGGCTGCGCGAGAAGGGCGGACATGCCGTGATGGATGCGAGCGGGGGCGCGGCCGTGGCCTGCCTCGGCCATGGCCACCCGCATGTGCTGGCGGCCATGCGCGCGCAGCTGGAACAGCTCACCTACGCGCACACGGCGCTGTTCTCCTGCGAGAGCGCGGAACAGCTGGCCGACATGCTGGTGGGCCATGCGCCGGGCGGGCTGACGCACGCCTATTTCTGCTCCTCCGGCAGCGAGGGGATGGAGGCCGCGCTCAAGATGGCGCGGCAGCATTTCGTGGAGGCGGGGCAGCCCCAGCGCCGCCACTTCATCGCGCGCCGGCAGAGCTATCACGGCAACACGCTGGGCGCGCTGGCGGCCGGCGGCAACATGATGCGGCGCGCCACCTACCTGCCCATCCTCAGCGACGCCTTCCATCATGTCTCGCCCTGCTACGCCTATCGCGACCGGCGCGATGACGAGAGCGACGCCGACTACGTGCAGCGCCTGGCCGATGAGCTCGAAGCCGAGTTCCAGCGCCTCGGTCCCGACACGGTCATCGCCTTCTGCGCGGAGACGGTGGTGGGCGCGACACTCGGCTGCGTGACGGCCCTGCCGGGCTACTTCGAAAAGATGCGCGAGGTCTGCGACCGCCACGGCGCCCTGCTGATCCTGGACGAGGTCATGTCCGGCATGGGCCGCACCGGCACCCAGCATGCCTGGGAGGCGGAGGGCGTGGCGCCCGACATCCAGGTCATCGCCAAGGGGCTGGGCGGCGGCTACCAGCCCATCGGCGGCATCCTGGTCAATGACCGCGTGCTGGCGCCGCTGCGGGATGGTTCGGGCGGCTTCATGCACGGCCACACCTACCAGGCGCATCCGCTCGCCTGTGCCGCGGCCGTCGCGGTGCAGGAGGTGATCCGCGCCGAGAACCTGCTGGCGAACGTCCAGATCATGGGCGCGCGTCTGGAACAGGGCCTGACGGAGCGCCTGGGCAACCACGCCCATGTGGGCGACATCCGCGGCCGCGGCCTGTTCTGGGCGGTGGAACTGGTGGCCGACCGCGCCAGCAAGGCCGTCTTCGACCCTTCCCTGCGGATGAATGAGCGCGTGAAGCAGGCGGCCTATGCGCGCGGCCTGGGCTGCTATCCCATGGGCGGCACCATTGATGGCCGCCAGGGGGACCACGTTATCCTCGCACCCCCCTACAACGTGACCGAGGCGGAAATGGAGATGATTCTTGACCGCTTCGCCGCCGCGCTGCGCGAGGCCCTGGGCGGCTGAACCGCGCGTGAAGGCTGGACTTTCACCCTGAAATCGCATGAAAGGCGCGGTATGATGATGTCTGTGGAGGCGCGCGCCGCCTCACCCGTGCCCTTGTGCCCGCCCCGTGACTGATGCCCCGCCATCCTCCCCGCCGGCCGCCGATGCCGGCCCCGCGACCCGGCGCCTGACGCCCGAGCAGGTCGAGCTGGGATACAGGCTGCTGCTGGGCCGCCCGCCCGAGCGGCCGGAGGTGATGGAGGCCCACCTGAATTCCGGCCGCACGGTCGAGCAGTTCGGCTGGTTCCTCATGCAGAGCCAGGAATTCCGCATCCGCATGCGCGACGCCGCGGGGCTGGTGGGCGCCCTGCCGCCCCCGCCGCCGGCCGGCACCCACACCATGCCGCGCGGCCGGGCGCTGGACGCGGTGCCGATCTACTATTTCCTCCACATCCCGAAGACGGCGGGAACGGCGATGTGGAAGCTGCTCGGCGACATGTTCCACCCCTTCGTGCAGTTCTACCACCTGCTCCTGGCCGAGGCGGGGGGCGAGGCGCAGCTCGCCCAGCGCCTGGCCAAGGACACGCAATTGCTGCAAAGCAAGCTGCTGGTCTGCGGGCATTTCTCGGTGAACCACCCGCTGGTGCAGCGCGCGCCGCGGCGCAAGGTGCTGCTGTCGGTGCTGCGGGAGCCGGTGTCGCGGGCGGTCTCCTTCTACGACCATGTGCGTTCCCGCGCCGACCACCCGCTGCACCCGCGCCTGCGGGATGTGAGCTTCGCCCGCGCCTTGGCCGAGTTCCCGGAATTCGCCCACCAGCTGGAGAACTACCAGCTGCGCCAGCTCTTCGGCACGGTGGAGGAGCGCGGCATCCGCCGGATGATGAGCCTGAACAGCTATGTCCTCGGCCGTTTCGACGAGCTGCCGCGCTTCATCGAGACGGTGGAGAACGTGACGGGGCTGAAGCGCTGCTCCGAACTGATCACGACGAATGTGAAGCGCATGCCCAAGGGCATGGAAAGCGGGGCCAGGCAGCCCGACTTCGCCCAGGTGGCCGAGGAGCTGCGCCGGCGCAACGCGGCCGAGATCGCGTTCTATGAGGCCATGGGTCCTGTCCGGGTCACGGTGCCCACGCGCAGCCCCCCGGCCCGCCGGAAGAAGGAGCCGCAGGCCTAGCGGCTTTCCCTATCGCCGCGCCCGCAATGCCGCGGCCAGCGTGCCGTCATCCAGCGCATCGAGGCTGCCGCCGATGGGCACGCCCTGCGCGAGCCTTGTCACCGTGACGGGCGCGCCCGCCAGCCGGTCCTGGAGGTAATGCGCGGTGCTGGCGCCTTCCACCGTGGCGGGCAGGGCCAGGATCACCTCGCGCACCTGGTCATCCTCCGCGCGGCGCAGCAGGGGGGCGATTCGCAGTTCCTCCGGCCCCGTGCCTGACAGCGCCGAGAGCGTGCCGCCCAGCACGTGATAGACGCCCGGGTGCGCGTGCGCGCGTTCCAGCGCCCAGAGGTCCGCGACACCCTCCACCACGCAGACGAGGCCCTGGTCACGCTCCGGGTTGGTGCAGATGCGGCAGGGATCGGCGGCGTCGAGATTGCCGCAGATGCGGCAGGGGGTGACGGCCTCGGCCGCCGCGCGCAGCGCGTCGGACAGCGGCAGCATCAGCGCCTGCGGGTCCGCCAGCATGCGCAGGGCCGCCCGCCGCGCGCTGCGCCGGCCAAGGCCGGGAAGGCGCGAGAGCAGCGCAATCAGGTGCTCGACGGGGTCCAAGTGGTCAGAAGGGCAGCTTCAGCCCGGGCGGCAGGCCCATGCCGGCGGTGGCCTTCTGCATTTCCTCGGCCATGGTGGCCTCGACCTTCTGCTTGGCATCGGCATGGGCGGCCACCAGCAGGTCCTCCAGCACCTCGCGGTCCTCGGCGGTCATCAGCGAGGGGTCGATGGTGACGCGGCGCAGGTCGCCCTTGCCGGTCAGCTTCACCTTCACCATGCCGGCGCCGGCCTGGCCCTCGACCTCGGTGGATTCCAGCTTCGCCTGCATCTCCGCCATGCGGGTCTGCATCTGCTGGGCCTGCTTCAGCATGTTGCCAAGATTCTTCACTCAATCCTCCTCGGGGAATTCGTCGTCATAGGCGGGTTCGGCGTCGGGGGGCGCGAATTCGGGCAGCTCCTCCTCGACCGGCGCCACGGGGGCGAGGCCATAGGCGTCCAGGTTCGCGTCGCGCACGGCGTCCAGCGTGGCCCCCGGAAAGGCGGTCAGGATGGCCACCACCAGCGGGTGGGTGGCCGCGGCGGCGCGGCGGTCCTGCTCGGCGGCCTGGGATTGCTCGGCCAGCGTGGGTTCGCCGGGCGCGTTGGACAGCGCGATGGTCCAGCGCGCGCCGGTCTTCTCCTCCAGCATGCGGGTGAGCTGGGCGGCGAGGTCGCGCGGGGCCTGGGGGCGCACGCGCATCTCGACCTGCCCGCGCGCGACCCGCACCGGGTGGACGTCGTGCAGCAGATGCGCGTGCAGCAGGGGGTGGGTGCCGCTTGCCAGCGCCACCACCTCGCGCCAGGCCGAGGGCTGGGGCAGCGGAGCCGGGGCAGGGGACGCGGCCGCCATGATCGGCCCGCCGCCGGCCACCGCGCGCAGCCCGCCGCCGCCATGGGTGGGCGCGGGCGCGCCACTTGCCGCCGGCACCGTTCCGCCCGATTCGAGGCGCTTCAATATGTCGCCCGGCGTGGGCATGTCGGCCACATGGGCGAGGCGGATCAGCACCATCTCGGCCGCCGCGCGGCGGTCGGGGGCCTGCTGCACCTCCTCCAGCCCCTTCAGCAGCATCTGCCAGGCGCGGGCCAAAGCGGGGACGGAGAGGCTGGCCGCCAGGGCCGCGCCGCGCACGCGCTCATTCTCCGGCAGGCCCTGGTCCTCGCGCAGGGCGGGGATGGCGGCGAAGCGGGTCAGGATATGCAGCTGCTCCAGCATGTCGGAGAGAATGTTCGCGGCGTCCGCGCCGCGCTCATGCGCCTCGGCCATGCGGGCCAGCGCGGGCGGCAGGTCGCCGCGCAGCACGGCTTCCAGGATGTCCAGCACCAGGCCGCGATCGGCCAGGCCCAGCATGTCGCGCACGCTCTCGGCCGTGACCTGGCCGCCATCGCCGGCGAGCGCGATGGCCTGGTCCAGCAGCGACAAGCCGTCGCGCACCGAGCCATCCGCCGCGCGGGCCAGCAGGGCCAGCGCCGAATCCTCGGCCGCGCTGCCCTCCAGCCCGGCGATGCGGGCGAAATGGGCACGCAGCCGATCCTCGGGCACGCGCTTCAGCGCGAAGGTCTGGCAGCGGCTGCGGATGGTGATGGGCACCTTCCGCAATTCCGTCGTGGCCAGGATGAAGGTGATGGCGGGCGGCGGTTCCTCCAGCGACTTGAGCAGGGCGTTGAAGGCCTGCTCCGTCAGCATGTGGACCTCGTCGAGGATAAACACCTTCTGGCGGCCCTGGGCGGGGCGGAAGCGCAGCGCCTCGCGCAGTTCCCGCACGTCATCAATGCCGCGGTTGCTGGCCGCGTCCATCTCGATCACGTCGGGGTGGCGGTCGGCGAGAATCGCCACGCATTCGGGGCAGACGCCGCAGGGGTCGGCCGTGGGGCCGCCCTTTCCGTCCACGCCCACGCAGTTCAGCGCGCGGGCGATGATGCGGGCGGTGGTGGTCTTTCCCACGCCGCGCACGCCCGTCATCAGGAAGGCGTGGTGCACGCGGCCGCGCGCGAAGGCATTGCGCAGCGTGCGGACCAGGGCCTCCTGGCCGATCAGATCATCCAGCGCCTGAGGGCGATACTTCCGGGCCAGCACGCGATACGGCGTGGGCTTGGCGGCGGCCGGGGCGAGGGGGGCCGCCACAGGCACCTCCTCCAGGCCGAACAGGCCAGGGCCCTCGGGCGGGGGGGGCTCAGGGAGGCCGGCTTCGGCCTCCGCCGGGCTCATGTCGCGCTCGAGATCGCTGGGCATGGGTCCTGGTGGCGAAAAGACGGTGGAAGGCCGGACACGACCCGGGCAAGAACCCGTTACGGCTGCTTCCTTCCGGACCTGACCGGGTTGGCGAGGAGCCCGTCCGCACCGACCTTCCGCGACGACATATAGCACGCGAACCCCGCTTTGGCACCCGCCCCCGGTGAAGGATGCGCCGGGCGGGGGCTGCCGCCCCCGCGCCCCCGCCAGGGGCCATGGGCCCCTGACCCCCTTTCGCTTCAGTGGGGATTTGGAGGGAGGGGCATGGCGTGCGCATGCAACGGGCGCACCGGTGACGCCCCTCCCTCCAAATCCCCATTCAAAAAGCCAAACGGGTTCCGAGGGCCTGGGCCCTCGGCGGGAGGGGTGCGGGGAGGGCGGCGCCCTCCCCGCGGCACTCCTCATCGGCGGACGGGCGCGCAACCAGGGGGCGTGTTTCGCGTTGGCCCGTTATGGAAAAGATGGACCCTGACAAGAACCTCAACGCCCAGGAAGCCCGGCAGGGCAAGACCTTGGGGGTGATGCGCTGGGTGCTGTTGGCCAGCCTGATTCTGGTCGTGCTCGGCTTCGTGCTGGCAAGGCTGATGGCCTGAACAGGCGCGAGGCCGCGGGGTTGCCCGCCGCCGCATAGGGAGACCCGACATGAGCGACCTCGATCCCAACCGGAACCTGAGCGGCCAGGAGGCGCGGCAAGGCCGCATCATCGGCCACGGCCGTGTGCGCGGCATTCTGATCACGAGCCTCGTGCTGGTGGTGATTGGCTTCGCCGTAGCCTGGATGCTGGTCTGACCTGACAGTTGGCGGGCGTGCGGGGGCGGCCTAGTGTCGCTCCATGCTCGCCATTCCCGCCCAACGCGCCAACGCCTACACCGGCAGCCCGCTCGACCGCGCGGGCAAGCTGCGCGACGACCCGGCCTTCATCGAGGCCGCGCTGGCCGATGACGCCACCCTTTTCGTGCCGGTCTGGCGCGCCCGCAACCTGATGCGCGGCGTGGAGGAGGGGCGGCCGGAGGCCGTGCTGCTCTCCCGCCCCGGCGCCGAGGCGGTGCGGATGGCGGGCGGCCCCTGGGCCTTCCTCGGCCTGTGGGAAAAGCGCCCTGTCTTCGCGGTGGACTGCTCCACCGCCGATGACCCCCTGCCCCTGCTGCCGCCCGAGATGGGCGCCTTCACCGACCTGCGCGCCGTCGCCGGCCTGCTGCCGCCCGGCGAGGCGAGCGTGCTGGCCCATGCCCGCGGCATGATGCATTGGCGTGTGAAGCACCGTTTCTGCGGCGTGTGCGGCGGCGTGTGCGATGCGCGCAGCGCGGGCCACGCCATGGTCTGCACCGCCTGCGGCGCCCAGCATTTCCCCCGCACCGACCCGGCCGTCATCATGCTGGTGGTGCGCGGCGATGCCTGCCTGCTGGGCCATTCGCGCCGCTTCCCCAACAGCGTGATGTATTCGACGCTGGCGGGCTTCGTGGAACCCGGCGAAAGCTTCGAGGAGGCGGTGCGCCGCGAGGTGATGGAGGAGACGGGCGTGGAGGTGGGCGACGTGACCTATCATTCCTCGCAGCCCTGGCCCTTCCCCTCCTCCATCATGATCGGCTTCCACGCCGAGGGGCTGAGCGACGACATCACGCTCGACGACGAGGAATTGCAGGATGCGCGCTGGTTCACCCGCGACCAGATCCGCGACCCCTCTTCCCACGGATTTTCCCTGCCGCGCGCCGATTCCATCGCGCGCCGCCTGATCGAGGACTGGATGTCGGCATGAGGTATGCGCCCTTCCTGCTGCTGTTCCTGCTGGCCGCCTGCGCCCAGCCGGACGAGCCCCTGCGCGGCGGCGCCCCTATGACCAATGCCGAATGCCGCGCCGAGGCCGAGGCCGCGCCGGCGGTGCGCGCCTCGGGCGCCCAGGCCGGCCCCGCCGCCTATGGCCCGAGCCGCCGCGCCCAGATCGCGCGGCAGGAGGCCCTGGCCCAGGCCTACAGCGACTGCCTGCGCCGCCGGAACCTGCCCGCGCCGGGCGGGGTCGAGCGGCTGCGGCCCTGAAGCGGGGCGGCGCCGGCCATGGGATTCCGTGCGTTTCTCCTGGCCGCGCTGCTGCTGGCGCCCCCCGCATTGGCCCAGCCCACCCCGGCCGAACCGGCCGAGATCGGCCAGATCCGCCGCGAATTGAGCGCCGGCTGCCGGGCCCGGTCGGGCCAGGCGCCGAGCTTCGGGCCGAACTTCCTCCGCCTGGCCAACCTGACGCCCGATGGGCGGCCGGACTATGTGGTGGACGTCTCGGCCATGACCTGCCCGGGGGCCACGGGGGCTTTCTGCCGGGGGCGTGAATGCCCGGTGCATGTGATCGTGAGCTTCCCGGGCGGCTATCGCCGCGTGCTGGAACGCTTCGCGGAGGGGGTGGACATCCGCCCCGGGGCCGACCGGGACGTGCTGGTGTTCGGGCATGAGGCGCTGGCCTGGGATGGCAACCTCTTCGCCGCCGTCCCCATGCCGCCCGCGCCGGCCGTCGCCGCCACGCCGGTGGCCACCGGCCCCGCCTGGCGGCTGGAGGCGTCGCCGCGCGCCACGGCGGCCAGCCCGCCGCTCGGCATGGTGCGGGGGCTGAACCTCTATTGCGACGGGCCGCTGAACCCGGTGGCGGAAGCCGCCTTCATGGGCCCCATGCCGCCGCGCGTGGACATCACGCTGGAGACGGGCGGGCAGCGCCTGCAGGTGAGCTTCCTGCGCCACTCGCCCCTGGAGGCGCTGTGGCGCGCCGATGTGCATGGCGCGCCCGAGGTGGCACGCCTGCTGGCCCAGGCCGCGACGCCGGTGGAACTGGCCGTGGACGGCATGCCCCAGGGCGCGCTGGGCATGGGCGGCGCGGAGGCGGCGCTGCGGCAGGCGTTGGGGCGGTGCCTCAGGCTCAGGTAAGGCCGGCCCTACCGCCCCTCATGCGCCACCCGGAACGGGTGCGCCGTGTAGCAGCCCAGCACCTTCACCTCGCGCGAGAAGAAGCGCAGTTCCTCGAAGGCGCGGAAGAGGGCGGGGTCGTCCGGGTGGCCGTCCACGTCGCAGAGGAACTGGGTGGCGGTGAAGGCGCCGTCCAGCATGTAGCTCTCCAGCTTCGTCATGTTCACGCCGTTGGTGGCGAAGCCGCCCAGCGCCTTGTAGAGCGCGGCCGGCATGTTCCGCACCCGGAAGACGAAGGTGGTCAGCGTGTGCGGGGTGCCGAGCGCGGGCATCTGGCGCTCGCGCGCCATCACGTAGAAGCGGGTGGTGTTGTGCGCGGCGTCCTCGACATTGCGGCGCAGGATGTCGAGGCCATAGACCTCGGCCGCCAGTTCGCTGGCCACCGCGGCATCCTCCTCCGTGCCCTCGCGCGCGATGAGTTCCGCGGCCCCGGCCGTGTCGGCCTGGATGACGGGGGTGAGGTTCAGCTCCTTCATCACCTTCAGCACCTGCCCCAGCGCCATCGGGTGGCTGTGCGCGCGGCGGATGGTGGCCAGCGTGACGCCGGGGCGGGCCAGCAGGCAGTGCTCCACGCGCTCGAAATGCTCACCCACCACGGAGAGGCCGGATTCGGGCAGCAGGCGGTGGATGTCGGGCACGCGGCCGGCCAGCGAGTTCTCGCAGGGCAGCATGGCCAGCTGGGCGTGGCCCTCCCGCACCGCGGCCATGGCGGCCTCGAAGCTCGGGCAGGGCAGGGTGGTCCAGCCGGGATAGGCCTGGCGGCAGGCGAGGTCCGAATAGGCGCCGGGGACACCCTGGAAGGCGATGGTCTGGCTCATGATCTCGTGTTCAAGGTGGGGTTGCGGGCGTTCCGGTGACGAAACCCGTGCCGTGGGCGGTTGATGCGGCGGCGGGTGGCAGCTATGTGGTCCCGAACGCATAAGTCAGGGCTGGCCTTCGCGCAAACCCGCGCAACGGCCGCCGGGAACGAGGAAGGGTGAGCTCGGCATGAGCCTTGAGTTCAACAAGATCGCCGCGGCCGTGCTGACCGCGGGTGTGGCCTTCATGGGCGCGGGCATCATGGCCGAGGTGCTGATCCACCCCAAGCGCCTGGCCGAACCGGCGATCAGCCTGGGCCGCGACCCGGCGGCCGCCGCGCCCGCCGCCGCGGCCGCCGCGCCCGCGGCCCCCGCCATCGAGCCGATCGGGCCGCTGCTGGCCGCCGCCAGCGCCGAGAACGGCGCCGCCGCCGCCCGCCGCGCCTGCGCCGCCTGCCACAGCTTCAACGAGGGCGGGCGCAATGGCGTGGGCCCGAACCTCTGGGGCATCGTGGGCGCCAACCATGCGCGCGTGGAGGGCTTCAACTACAGCGCCGCCAACCGCGCCCTGGCCGACAAGCCCTGGGACTTCGAGGCGCTCAACGAATTCATCGCCGCGCCGGCGCGCGCCATGCCCGGCACGCGCATGGCCTTCGCCGGCATCGCCAGCGCGCAGCAGCGGGCGGACATCATCGTCTACCTCCGCAGCCTGTCCAACGACCCGGTGCCGCTGCCCTGAGCCTCGATCCGGCGCTCGTCGCCGCGGCGGAGGCGGCGGCGGACCTGGCGGGGGAGGCCATTCGCCCGCTGTTCCGCTCCGCCCTGCTGGTGGAGGCGAAGGGCGATGCCTCGCCGGTGACCGAGGCCGACCGCGCCGCCGAACGCGCGCTGCGCACCTTCCTGACCGAACGCTTCCCCGCCCATGGCATCATGGGCGAGGAATACGGCACCGAGCGTGGCGACGCCGAATACCTCTGGGTGCTGGACCCGATTGACGGCACCCGCGCCTTCCTGACCGGGCGGCCCCTCTTCGGCACGCTGATCGGCCTGCTGCACCGGGGCGTGCCCGTGCTGGGCCTCATTGACCAGCCCGTGACGGGTGAGCGCTGGGTCGGCGTGGCGGGCGAGGGCACGCGCTTCACCTCACGCCTGGGTGGGATCGCGCAAGTGCGCCCTTGCCCGCGCCTCGCCGAGGCGGAACTGGCCGTCACCTCCCCCGACATCTTCGACGACGCGCAGCGCCCGGGCTTCGAGCGCGTGCGCCAGGCGGCCCGCCGCGTGACCTGGGGCGGGGATTGCTATGCCTACGGGTTGGTGGCGCTGGGCCTGGTGGATGCGGTGGTCGAGGCCACGCTGAAGCCCTGGGACTGGGCGGCGCTGGTTCCCGTCGTGGAAGGCGCCGGCGGCCGCATGACCGATTGGCGGGGAAGCGCGCTCACGCTGGACAGCCCCGGCGAGGTGATCGCCGTGGGCGATGCTGCGCTGCTGCCGGAGATCGTGGGGCTGTTGGGCGGTTAGCGTCTGGTCGTCTTCGGTGGAACACCGGAGACGTGAATCAGCCGCGCGGCATGGGCGTCTGATCGTCTTCGGTGGAACACTGGAGACGTGAATCAGCCGCGCGGCATGGGCGTCTGATCGTCTTCGGTGGAACACCGAAGGCGTGAATCAGCCGCTCGGCATGGGCGTCTGATCGTCTTCGGTGGAACACCGAAGGCGTGAATCAGCCGCGGGATGGATGCTTCAGCGCGTGCGTGCCGGGGCCGTGGTGCCGCCGCCGCCGCCGGGCAGGCTGCCCGCCGCGATGGCGCCCAGCGCGGCCAGGGGCACGATCAGCGCCGGCGCCGTCAGCCCCGAGCCGCCCGTGAAGGTGCCGAGCGCCGGCGGTGCGGCCTGCGCCGGCGCCGTGACCGTCGCTCGGGGCGCGCCGGCCGGCGGCAGCACGGGGCGGGGGCGGGAGACGACGGGGGCGCCGCGCGGCGGCACCACCACCTGTTCGCCAGGCGGGATCACCAGCGCGGGCTGCGCGGCGGCGGGCAGGGCAGGAAGGGCGAGGGCGGCCAGCGCCACCACGAAGCTACGCATGTTGGCGAGGTAGCGCCGCGGGGCAATCGGGGGCAAGCGAATTCCGCGCGGATCAGCCCCGCAGCAGGTTGCGGGCGATGATGACGCGCATGATCTCGTTCGTGCCCTCCAGGATGCGGTGCACCCGCAGGTCGCGCACGATCTTCTCGATGCCGTAGTCGGCGAGATACCCGTAGCCGCCCAGCAATTGCAGCGCGTCGTCGGCCACGCGGTGGCCCGTGTCGGTGACGAAGCGCTTGGCCATGGCGCAGAAGGCGCCGGCATCGGGCGCCTTTTCGTCCAGCTTGGCGCAGGCGCGCCAGAGCAGGGTGCGGGCCGCCTCCAGCTCGGTTGCCATGTCGGCCAGCTTGAACTGGGTGGCCTGGAAATCTGCGATGGGGCGGCCGAAGGCGCGGCGCTCGTTCACATAGGCCAGCGCGATGTCCAGCGCCGCCTGCGCACCGCCCAGCGAACAGGCGGCGATGTTGAGCCGCCCGCCATCGAGCCCCGCCATGGCGTAGCGGAAGCCCTGGCCTTCCTCGCCCAGCAGGGCGGCGGCGGGGACGCGGGCATCCTCCAGGATGACCTGCCGGGTGGGCTGGGCATTCCAGCCCATCTTCTTCTCGTTGGCCCCGAAGGAAAGGCCGGGGGTGCCGGCCGGGATCAGCAGGGCGGACACGCCATCCGCGCCAGCACCGCCGGTGCGGACCATGGTGAGGTAGAGGTCCGCGGCACCTGCCCCGCTGATGAACTGCTTGGTGCCGTTCAGCACATAGCCCTCATTGTCGCGCGCGGCGCGGGTGGAGAGTGCCGCGGCGTCGCTGCCGGAGCCGGGCTCGGTCAGGCAGTAGCTGGCCACCTTCTCCATGGTCAGCAGCGCGGGCAGCCATTCGGCGCGCTGGGCGTCACTGCCCCAGCGGTCCAGCATCCAGGCGACCATGTTGTGAATGGAAAGAAAGGCGCTGGTCGTGGGGCAGCCGGTGGCCAGCGCCTCGAAGACCACGGCGGCGTCGAGGCGCGTGAGGCCGGCGCCACCGCTCTCCTCGCGCACATAGAGCCCGGCCATGCCGAGGCCGGCCGCTTCCCGCAGCACCTCCACCGGGAAATGCCGCGCCTCGTCCCAGGCTTGCGCGTTCGGGGCGATGCGCTCGCGGGCGAAGTCCAGCGCGGTGGCGCGGAGTTCGCGCGTGGCCTCGGGCAGGTCGAACATCAGGCCTCCAGTTCGGCCCAGCGGGCGCGGACCTTCTCCACATTCGCGGCCTTGATGGGGCCGAAGCCCTTGATGCCGGCCGCCGCCTCGGCCCAGTCGCAGGCGCGGGCGTGGTGGGCCGGCGTCAGTTGCGCCAAGGCGCGCTCGATGCCCGCACGATACTCCGCGATGAGCGCGCGTTCCATCCGGCGTTCCGCGCTGCGGCCGAAGGGGTCCAGCAGGGTGCCGCGCAGCGCCTTGCCGTGGCGCAGCAGCCCCATGGCGCGCAGCATCCAGGGGCCGAATTCGCGCTTGGCGGGGCGTTCGCCCTTGGAGAGCAGCGGCGGCGCCAGATGCATGTTCACGCGGGTGGTGCCGGTGAAGCGGCGCGACAGTTCCGCCTGCCATTGCGGGTCGGCGTGCAGGCGCGCCACCTCGTACTCATCCTTGTAGGCCATGAGGCGATAGAGCTGCGTGGCGACGGCGCGGGAGAGCCGTTCCTCGCCCGGGATCACGCTGCCTTCCGCCTCGCGCACGCGCGCCACGAAATCCGCATAGGCGCGGGCATAGCGGGCCGACTGGTAGTCGGTCAGGTCCGCCACGCGGCGGGCGATGAGGCTCTCCAGGCTTTCCGGCGTGCGGGGGGCGGCCTCGGCGGCGCGGCGGCCGGCCTCGAAGGCGGTGAGGTTCCGCTCCACCGCCGCGCCGTTCAGCGTGATGGCCTGGCGCAGCGCCTCGCGCCCCATGGGCACCAGGCCGCGCTGCCAGGCCGCACCCAGCAGCCAGATGTTGAGGAAGATGAGGTCGCCGAAATCACGCTCCACGATGCGGGCGCCGTCCAGCGCCACCACCTCGCGCGCCACCGCGCGGACGCTTTCCAGCATGGCGGGCGCGTCCTCGCGCGTCTCGGGGTCCAGCACGAAGCGGCCGGTGGGCGAGACATTGGCGCTGACCACCACGCGGGTCCGGCCGGGGCCCAGCAGCGGGCGCGCCACCTTGCCATGCGCGCCCACGAGGTCGGCGGCGATGACGGCATCGGCCTGGCCCTGGCCGATGCGCGGGTTGGCCACGCTGCCGCCGGGCTGCCCAATGCGAAGCTGGGCATAGACGCCGCCCCCCTTCTGCGCGAGGCCCAGCATGTCCAGCGTCCGCACCGGACGGCCCTCGATGTGGGCCGCCATGGCGAGGATGGCGGAGAGCGCCGTGACGCCCTGGCCGCCGACGCCCGCCAGCAGCAGGTTCCAGGCCTCGCCGCGGCGGGGTTCGGGGAGGCTGGGCTCCGGTGGTTCGCCCTCCAGCATGGGGGCGGGGGGCTTCGCGGGCTCGGCGCCCTCCAGCGTGAGGAAGGAGGGGCAGAAGCCGTCCACGCAGGAAAAATCCTGGTTGCAGCCGGACTGGTCAATGCGGCGCTTGCGGCCCCATTCCGTCTCGATGGGTTCCACCGCGATGCAGTTGGAGACGCGCGAGCAATCGCCGCAATCCTCGCAGACGCGGGGGTTGATGACGGCGCGCTTGGTGGCCTTCACGGCGAGGTTGCGCTTGCGAAGCCGCCGGCGTTCGGTGGCGCATTGCTGGTCGTAGATCAGGACCGTGACACCCGGCGTCTCGCGCAGGCGGCGCTGCACGGCGTCGAGTTCGGCGCGCGGGTGGAAGGTGACGCTGCGGGGGATCAGCGGGTCGCCGCGGTGACGATCGGGGTCGTCGCCCACGATCACGACGGCGGCCGCACCTTCCGCCACCATCTGGGCGGCGATGCGGGGGACGGTCACCTCGCCCTCCGGCGCCTGGCCGCCCGTCATGGCGACGGCGGAGTTCACCAGGATCTTGTAGGTCATGGTCGCCTTGGCCGCGATGGCGGCGCGCACGGCCATGCTGCCCGAATGGGCGTAGGTGCCGTCGCCCATATTGGCGAAGACGTGCGGGGTTGCGGTGAAGCGGTGCTGGCCGATCCAGGGCGCGCCCTCGCCGCCCATATGGGTGAAGAGGTCGCTCTCGCGATTCATGTCCTTGGCGAGGTAGTGGCAGCCGATGCCGGCCAACGCATGGCTGCCTTCGGGCACCTTGGTCGAGCTGTTGTGCGGGCAGCCCGGGCAGAAATAGGGCTGGCGCAGTGAGAGGGGTTCCGTGGCCTGCGCCGCCAGCGCGTCCAGCTCCGCCATGCGGGCCGTGAGCTGTTCGGTGCGCAGCCCCTCGGGCAGGGTGGCGGCCAGGGCGCGGAGGATCTGCGCGGCGTCGAGTTCGGACAGGTCGCTCAGCACATCCTTGCCGCGCAGGGCGGGGCGGGTGGGGAGGTCATAGAGCGCCTCGCGCAGCTGGGTCTCCAGGAAGGCGCGGCGGTCCTCCACCACGAGGATGGTGTCGAGGCCGCGCGCGAAGTCGCGCGCCGCCAGCGCGTCCAGCGGCCAGACCAGGCCCGGCTTCCAGATGACGAGGCCCATCATCCGCGCGAGGTCCGGCGTGATGCCGGCATCGGCCAGGGCCTGCTTCAGCGTGGACCAGGCCTTGCCGCGCACCGCGATCCCGAAGCGCGGATGGGGCGCGTTCCAGATCACGGGGTTGAGGTTGTTGGCGCGGGCGAAGGCGATGGCGGCGGGCAGCTTGTGGTGGCGCACACGCTCCTCGATGGGCAGCGCCGCATCCTTCAGGCGGATGTGCAAGCCGCCTTCGGGCAGCGCGATCTCGGGGGCGATGGTGGCGAAGGCGGCCGGGTCCACCGTGAGGCTCATGGTGGCGTCCATGGTCTCGGCCACGCATTTGAGGCCGACCCAGAGGCTGGAGAAGCGCGAAAGGGCGATGCCCTTCACGCCATATTCCAGCACCTCGCCCACATCGGCGGGGTCCAGCAGCGGGATTTCGAGGTCCGCGAAGGCGTATTCGCAGCCCGAGGTGACGGTGGAGGATTTGGAGGCCGGGTCATCCCCCGCCAGGGCCAGCACGCCGCCGAAGGGCGCCGTGCCCGCGCCATTCGCATGGCGCAGCACGTCGCCCGAGCGGTCCACGCCCGGCCCCTTGCCGTACCAGATGGCGAAGACGCCCTGGTGCTTGGCATTGGGATAGAGCCCCACCTGCTGCGTGCCCCAGCAGGCGGTGGCGGCGAGGTCCTCATTGAGGCCCGGCTCGAAATGGATCTGCTGTGCCTGGAGGCGCTTATGCTGCTTCGCCAATTCCCGGTCGAAGCCACCGAGCGGCGAGCCGCGATAGCCGCTGATGAAGCCCGCGGTGTCCAGCCCGGCCGCGGCATCCAATTGCCGCACCACCAGGGGCAGCCGCACCAGCGCCTGGGTGCCGGTCAACAGGGTTTCCCGGCCGGCGGCGTCCCAGCGTTCCTCGAGCGTGATGTCGGGGCGCACGATGCTGTTCATGGAAGGCCTCCCGGGGCTTTGTAGCTTGGAAGCTTGCGCGGGATCGCGCAAGATTTCCTGCCGTATCCTGTTGTGCGCCGCCGAAATCCCGGAAGGATCTTCTGCCATGGACGCGATTGACCGCCGGATTCTCCGCGCCCTGCATGGCGAGGCGCGGCTGAGCAATGCCGAGCTGTCCGAACGGGTGGGGCTTTCGCCCTCACCCTGCTGGGCGCGGGTGCGCAAGCTGGAGCAGGCGGGGGTGATCCGCGGCTATCGCGCCGAGCTGGACCAGGCGGCGCTGGGCCTGCCCGACACCGTCATCATCGAGGTGATGACCGAGAAGCATGACGAGGCCCAGCTGCGCGACTTCGAACAGGCCATCGCCGCCATGCCCGAGGTGATCGAGGCCTGGCTGGTTACGGGGGAGTATGACTACATCCTGAAGGCGGCGGTGGGCGGCACGGCGGGCTATGAACGCCTGCTGCGCGAGAAGATCTACCGCCTGCCCGGCGTGCGGCACACGCGCACGGCCTTCGGCATACGGTGCCTGAAGCAGGTGTTCACGCCGGTGCCTGGGTGAGGTGCAACTTCACCGAAGGCAGAGCCGCATCAAACGAATCCGGCCGCAAAGCGGCCGGCGCGCCCAGGCCAACCGCGCATCTGGCACGCCAGCGCGCGGCGCGTAAGCCAAGCCGCCGGAGGCGGCGCGTCACGCCGAAGGCGTGCCTCCGGCACGACGCGCCTGAGGGCACGAATCAACCCCGCGCGCGGTCCTGCGCATCAAAATACCTTTTCACGATGCCGTAGCCGTAGAACAGGCCGAAGGCGATCAGCATCAGGCCCCAGGCGTAGAAGAAGCCCTCGGCCAGGGTCACCACGAACATTCCGGCCAGCACCATCAGCGCGGCCATCACCATGAACACCACAGAGGAAACAGGCATCAGCGTCGGTCCTTCCTGACATCATCGTCGTCGAAGAGGATGCGGGCGGCGGCGCCGTCCAGATCCTCGTATTGCCCCGAGCGCATGGCCCAGAGGAAACCCAGCAGCCCAAGGCCACCCAGGAAGAGCGCCAGCGGGATCAGCCACACCAGGATGTCCATCAGCGCATCTCCTTCTGCAGGCGCAGCGCGTTGGCGATGACGGCCAGCGAGGAGCTCGCCATCACCAGCGCCGCGATCAACGGCGTGGCGAAGCCCAGTATGGCCACCGGCACCGCCACGATGTTGTAGAGGAAGGCGAAGCCGATGTTCTGCGCGGCCACGCGCTGCGCGAGGCGCGCGCGCGAAATGGCCTCGGCCAGCGGCAGCAGCCCGCCGCCCTGCAGCACGAAGTCGGAGGCGGCCTGGGCCACGTCCATGCCCTCGGCCGGGGCGGCGGAGACATGGGCGGAGGCGAGTGCCGCGGCGTCATTCACGCCATCGCCCACCATCAGCACGCGCTTGCCCTGGCGGGCCAGTTCCGCGATGCGCGCGGCCTTGGCCTCGGGGCTGGCGCCGCCGCGATGGGCCTCGATGCCGGCCTCGGCCGCCACGCGGGCCACCACCTCGGGCGCGTCGCCGGAGAGAAGCTCCACCGAAAGCCCCGCGCGCTGGAAGGCCGCGATGGCGGCGGCGGCGTCGGGGCGCAGCGCATCGGCGAAGCGGAAGGCGACGGGCGCCTGGCCTGGGCGGGAAAGGTGCAGCCCCATGCCCGTGCGGTCCTCGCCCAGCCCGCAGAAGCGGGCGGAGCCGAGGCGGGTTTGGCCCTGGCGCAGGCCCTGGCCAGGGAATTCCTCCACGCCCTCGGCCACGGGCGCGTCCGGGCAGGCGCGCACCAGCGCTTGGGCCAGCGGGTGGCGGCTGCGGCGGGCGAGGGAGGCGGCCTCGCGCAGATCCGCCTCGGTCCAGGCGCCGGGCAGCAGGCGCGGGCGGCCGTCGGTCAGCGTGCCGGTCTTGTCGAGGACGACATGGTCGGTACTCGCCAGCCGCTCGATGGCGGTGGAGGAGGCGACGAGCACGCCGCGCCGGAACAGCGCGCCGGAGGTGACGACCTGCACGGCCGGCACGGCGATGGCCAATCCACACGGGCAGGTGATGATGAGCGCCGCCACCGCCGGCACCAGCGCCGCCTGCCAGGGCGCGCCCACCCACAGCCACCAGCCCAGGAAGGTCAGCACCGCGACGACATGGGCGATGGGGATGTAGATGCGCGCCGCGCGGTCGGCCAGCGCGGGGAAGCGGCCGCGCGCCTGCTCGGCGCGTTCCAGGAAGCGGCCCATGGCGGCCAGCGAACCATCGGTCGCGGTGGCCGTGACGGTGGCGGTGAAGGGGGCGCCCATGTTCACGCCGCCGGCCGCCAGCTTCTCGCCGCGGGCGAAGCGGCGCGGCAGGCTTTCGCCGGTGGTGCTGGCGGTGTCGAGCAGGGCCTCGGCATCATCGAGCCGCGCGTCGAGCCGCAGGCGTTCGCCGCTGGCCACCAGGATGCGCGCGCCGACGGCCACGCGCTCGACCGGGATGGGCGCGGGGGCGCCGAGCACCTGCACCTGGCCTTCCTGCAAGGCCAGCAGTTCGGCCACCGACTGCCGCGCGCGGCGCCGTGCCGCGCGGTCCAGCAGGCGGCCGGCCAGCATCAGCGCCAGCAGCGCCGTGGCGCCGTCGAACCAGGTGTATTCGCCGTTGCGGAAGGTCTCGCTCAGCGACATCAGCGTGGTGGCGATGACGCCGAGCGAGACGGCGCTGTCCATGTTCAGCCGGCCGGCCTGGAGCCCGCGCCAGGCGCCGCGATAGAGCGGCATGCCGGCGATGAGCACGGTCGGCATGCCGATCAGCGCGGCCAGCCAGTGCATGAGGTGCCGCGATTGCTCGCCCAGCTCCACCCCCACCCAGACGGGCACGGAGACGAGCATGACGTTCATCGCGCCGAAGGCCGCGATGCCCAGCGCGCGGGCAAGTTCACGGCCCTCCGCATCCTCGGTGGCGCGCAGGCAGGCGGGCGAGAAGGGCGCCACGCGGAAGCCCAGCCGCGCGATCAGCGCGGCGAAGTCATTGGCGCGCTCGGCCGGGCCTTCCCAGCCGATGGTCAGCCGCCGCGTGGAGAGGTTGGCGCGGGCGCGGCGCACATCGGGCTCCGCCGCCAGCGCCTGTTCCACCAGCCAGATGCAGGCGCCGCAGGTCAGGCCGGAGACGACAAGCTCCAGCCGCCGCGTGCCGTCCTTCTGCGCCACGGCATGGGCCGCGAAGTCGAGGTTGGGGGCTTCCACCGGCTTGAGGTTGCCATCCGCCGCCTCACGCTTGCGGTAGAAGGCGTCGAGGCCCAGGCCCTGCACCAGATGATGCGCGCCCTCGCAGCCCGTGCAGCAGAAGCGCGTGACACTGGGCGCGCCGCAATGCGCGCACGTGGCGTAGGATTGCGGCGCGGCCTGTGGCGCGGGGCGGCCCAGCACGCTCATGGGAAGATCAGGCGCTGGCGGATGTCGAGGCGCTGGCCATGCCCGTCCAGGAGGAAGCCACGGAACTCCCATTGGCCGGAGGCGATGTCGGGGGCGGCGAAGCCCTCGCGCGGGGTGCTGGTGCCGAGTTCCACGCGCGTGCCCTCGATGGGGCGTTGCAGGTAGGCCTCCAGCACGCCCGGCACCGGGCGGCCCTCGCGGTCGGTGACGGCGAGCGTGATGCGCCCGCCCGTCAGGCGCACGCGCGCCGTCCAGCCCAGCGCATCCTGCCGCGCGGCCTCGGCCAGCACGTGGTTGTAGGCGCGGCCACGGTCATAGGCCTGGCCGGTGGTGAGGCCGGTGAAGCTGCTGATGGCGGTGTAGGCCATGAAGCCGTTCACCACGACCACGACCAGCATGCCCCCCACGAAGACCCAGGGGATCCAGCGGCTTTTGCGTTCCGTCATCGTGTTCATCGGCGGGGTCCCATGAAGGCGCTGTGTTGCGTCACCAGCGTGCGGCCGGAGCCGTCCACCAGGCGGAAGGTGATGGAGGTGCTGTCGCGCAGCGCGAGGCCGGGCGGGGCGGTGACCAGCGCGCGCCATTGCGTGATGCCGTCATCGCGCGTGGTGAGGATGGGGCGGCCGGCGGCGTCCTCCATCGCATCCTGCACGGTGAGGTGCAGGCCCTGCGGCCCGTCCAGCACCAGCGCCAGGTGCAGATCCTCGCCGCGCAGCTTGTTGGCGAGCTTCAGCGTGTAGCCGTTGCGGATGCCGCCATCGGAGAGCTGCACGAAAAGCGGCGCGCGGTCGCGCTCGACCGAGAGGGTCAGCGTGGCGCGCAGCATCCAGGCGCCCAGCATCAGGGCCACCACGCCCATGATCACGCCCGCATAGATCAGCGTGCGCGGGCGGATCTTCTTCTGCGGCGTGCGGGCGGCCATGCCGGCGGCGTTGCGCGCGGGGCCGGGGGCCATGCCGGCCACGGCGGCCTGGCTGGCGGCCAGGTTCTTCAGGGTCTCGAAGGCGATGAGGCCCTTGTCGCGGCCGAGCTTGGCCATCACGTCGTCGCAGGCATCCACGCAGAGGCCGCAGCCGATGCATTCGAGCTGCTGCCCGTCGCGGATATCAATGCCCGTGGGGCAGACATGCACGCAGGCCTTGCAGTCCACGCAGTCGCCATGCGCCGCGTCGGGCTTGCCGCGCGGCTCGCCGCGCCAGTCGTGATAGGTGACGACGAGGGAGTTGTCGTCCAGCATCGCGCCCTGGAAGCGCGGCCAGGGGCACATATAGGTGCAGACCTGTTCGCGCGCCGCGCCGGCCAGCACATAGGTGGTCGCGGTGAAGAGGGCGAAGAAGCCATAGACCGTCAGCGAGGCCTGGCCCGTCAGCATCGCCCAGGTCACGCTCGGCGCGTCGTTGAAATACATGATCCAGGCGCCGCCGGTGGCCATGGCGATGCCCAGCCAGGCGGCGTGCTTGGACAGCTTCAGCTTCCACCACCGCGCGTCATGCGCGCCCTGGTCCAGCTTGATGCGCGCGTTGCGGTCGCCCTCGATGCGGCGTTCCACCCACATGAAGAGGTCCGTCCAGACCGTCTGCGGGCAGGTGAAGCCGCACCAGAGGCGGCCATAGAGCGAGGTGACGGCGAAGAGGCCGATGGCGCCCAGCACCAGGGCGCCGGTCAGGAAATACACCTCCTGCGGCCAGAGCTCGATCCAGAGGAAGAACAGGCGGGCGTGGGAAATGTCCACCAGCACCGCCTGGTCCGGCACGCCGGGCCCGCGGTCCCAGCGGAACCAGGGCACGACGTAGTAGAGGGCCAGCAGCACGACCAGCACGGCCCATTTGATGTTCCGCACACGCCCCTTGACCGCGCGCGGCTGGACCTTCTGGTGGCTGGCGTAGAGCGAGGGCTCCGGCTTGGGGGCCACCTTCGGCCGGTCGGGCGCGATCTGGTTCATGGCGTGCTCACTCACCCCCGCCGAGGGCGTGCACGTAGACGGTGATCATGTTTATCATCGCGGGGTCGAGCCGCCCGCGCCAGGCCGGCATGACGCCCGCGCGGCTGTAGGCGATGGAGCGCACCACGCTGGCGCGGTCGCCGCCGTAGAGCCAGATCTGGTCGTTCAGCCGGGGCGCGCCCATGTCGCGGTTGCCCTCGCCGCCATCGCCGTGGCAGCTCGCGCAATTCTCGGCATAGAGCTCGCGCCCGCGGGTGACGGCGGCGGGGTCCGCGCTGCGGCCGGAGAGGCTCAGCACGAAATCCGCCGTGTCGTTGATCTGCGCCTGGGTCAGCATGCCGGTGGCGAGGAAGGCGGGCATGGCGATGCCGCGTTCCTCATCGCTCTCGCCCGCGCGCACACCGTGGCTGATGGTGGTGTGGATGGCCTCGAAACTGCCGCCCCACAGCCAGTCATCATCGGCGAGGCTGGGGAAGCCGCCGGTCGCACCCTGGCCGCCGGCGCCATGGCAGCCCGCGCAGTTGTTGGCGAAGCCCACGCGGCCACCGGCCAGCGCGAAGCCGCGCAGCTCGGGGTCGGCCGCGATCTGCTCGGCGGTCACCTCGCGCAGGCGGGCCAGCATGGGGGCCTGGCGGGCGCGCTCGGCGTCCATCTGCGCGGGCAGGGCGCCGCGCGCGGTCCAGCCCGTCAGCCCCGTCCAGCCCTGCACGGGGATGGCCGGATAGAGCACCACCCAGACCGCCGCGAAGAGGATGGTGGCGTAGAAGGTGTAGAGCCACCACTTCGGCAGCGGCGTGTTCAGCTCCTTCAGCCCGTCCCACTCATGGCCGGTGGTCTCCTGGCCGGTGATGCTGTCCTTCTCGATCTTGGTCGGCATCGGTTCAGCCTTTCCCGCCGTCGCGGAAGATCATCTCGCCATGCCGCTTCCAGTCCTGGCGGCGCGAGGGTTTGAGGGTCCAGAACAGGATTCCGCCGAAGAGGACGAAGAACCACACGACCCAGAGGGTGGAGAAAAGCCATTGCAGCTCGACGAGCATGGGTGCCGCTCCTCCTACTGCTGGCGCAGCTGCTCGGGCGTCACGTCGCGGAAGTCCACGAGCGTGCCGAGCATCTGCATGTAGGCGACCAGCGCATCCATCTCGGTCACCACGGCGGGGTTGCCGTCGAAGGCGGCCTGGCGGGCGCGCGCGTAGCGGGACTGGAAGCCCGTGGCGTCGCGGTCCGGGCGCGCCTGGGCTTCCAGGTCCGCCCGCGCGTTCGCGATCATCTCCGCGGTGTAGGGCACGCCGAGCGCCGCCTGGGCGCGCAGGTGCTGCTGGATGTTGCGCGTGTCGAGCGGCCGGTCGAGGAAGGCGTAGGGCGGCATGATGCTCTCGGGCACCAGCGCGCGCGGATCACGCAGATGCGCCGCCTGCCAGTCATCCGAATAGCGGCCGCCGACGCGCGCGAGGTCCGGCCCCGTACGCTTGGAGCCCCATTGGAAGGGTCGGTCATACATGCTCTCGGCGGCCAGGCTGTAGTGGCCGTAGCGCTCGGCCTCGTCGCGGAAGGGGCGGACCATCTGGCTGTGGCAGGCGTAGCAGCCCTCGCGCACATAGATGTTGCGGCCCATGAGTTCGAGCGGCGTGTAGGGGCGGATGCCCTGCACGCGCTCGATCGTGGTCTCCACCGTGAAGAGCGGCACGATTTGCGCGAGCCCGCCGATCGAGACGGTGATGAGGGTGAGCACGCCGAGCAGAAGGATGTTCCGCTCGATCATGCCGTGGCTGAATTTCTTGAGCATGTCGGGGTTCCCCTTACTCGGCGGCCACGGCGCGGGCGGGCGCGGGTGCCAGGTCCCGCTCCACCTCGGGCGCATCGGCCACGGTGATGGTCTTGTAGACGTTCCAGGCCATGAGGATCGCGCCGGTCAGGTAGAGGGCGCCACCCAGCACGCGGATCACGTAGTAGGGGTGCATGGCGGCGACGGTCTCGACGAAGCTGTATTGCAGGAAGCCCAGCTCGTCATACGCACGCCACATGAGGCCCTGCATGATGCCCGAGACCCACATCGCGGTGATGTAGAGAACGATGCCCAGCGTCGCGAGCCAGAAGTGCCACTCGATCAGCCTGGTGCTGTACATCCTGGCGCGCGACCACAGCGCCGGCACCAGCCAGTAGAGCGCGCCGAAGGTGATGAGCCCGTTCCAGCCGAGCGCGCCCGAATGCACGTGCCCGATGGTCCAGTCGGTGTAGTGCGACAGGCTGTTCACCGCGCGGATGGACATGACCGGGCCTTCGAAGGTGGACATGCCATAGAAGGCGACGGCGGTGACGGAGAAGCGCAGCCCGGGGTCGGTACGGAGTTTGTCCCAGGCGCCCGACAGCGTCATGATCCCGTTGATCATCCCGCCCCAGGACGGCATCCAGAGCATCACCGAGAACACCATGCCGAGCGTCTGCGCCCAGTCGGGCAGCGCGGTGTAGTGCAGGTGGTGCGGGCCGGCCCAGATGTAGAGGAAGATGATGGACCAGAAGTGCACGATGGACAGCCGGTAGCTGTAGATCGGCCGGTTCGCCTGCTTCGGGATGAAGTAGTACATCATCCCGAGGAAGCCCGCGGTCAGGAAGAAGCCCACCGCGTTGTGGCCGTACCACCACTGGATCATCGCCCCCTGCACGCCGGCGGGTGCCGAGTAGGAGAAGCCGCTGCCCCAATGGATCGGCAGGGAGATGTTGTTGCCGATGTGCAGCATCGCCACCGTGATGATGAAGGCGAGCAGGAACCAGTTGGCCACGTAGATGTGCGGTTCCTCGCGCTTGATGATCGTGCCGCCGAAGCCCACCAGGTAGGTGACCCAGAGCACGGTCAGGAAGATGTCGATGAACCACTCGGGCTCGGCGTATTCCTTGCCCTGGCTGTAGCCGAGCACGTAGCTGAGTGCGGCCGAGACGATGAAGAACTGGTAGCCCCAGAAGATGAACCAGCCCATCTCCTCGCCGCCGAACAGCCGCGCGCGGCACGTGCGCTGCACGATGTAGAGGCTGGTGCCGATCAGCGCGCTGCCGCCGAAGGCGAAGATCACCGCGCTCGTGTGCACCGGGCGCAGCCGGCCGAAATGCGTCCATTCCAGGTCGAGGTTCAGCAGCGGCCACGCCAGCTGCGAGGCGATGACCACGCCCACCAGAAAGCCCACCAGCCCCCAGAAGATGGTGGCGATGGCGAAGGCGCGGATGGGGCCGTCCACGTAGTCGGGCATGGGTCTAGGGGCCGACATGGCCCCTGGTTGCGTGGCGCTCAGCGTGGCCATCCTTGCTGTCCTTCCTCATCAGGCGGCGCGTCTCGGCCGCCGGGGCGATGGAGGCGCGCGGCCACCGGGCCGGGCTTGCCTCCATGGGCGCGGAAGGAAGCATCCCACTCCGTCAACGTCCTTGATGTGGATCAACCGCATGGTGCGATGCGGCGATGCTATATGCGGGGTGCAAGCCGAGCAGCGCAGGGCCACCCGACATGAGCACCGACACCACCGCCCAAGTGACACCCATCACGGGCCGCATCCGACGCATCGCCACCGACCGCCCCTGGACCTGGCTGACGCTGGGCTGGCGCGACATGATGGCGAACAAGGCCATCAGCCTCGCCTATGGGGCGGTGCTGACGCTGGCGGGCTGGGTGCTGGCCCTTCTGCTGTTCGAGATGGGCACGGCCTGGGCCATCCTGCCCGCCACGGCCGGCTTCTTCATCATGGCGCCGATCCTGGCGGCCGGCCTCTATGAGGTCAGCCGCCGGCGCCAGGCGGGCGAGGCGGTGACGCTGGCCGAGGCGGTGGCGGGCTTCCGCCGCAACCCCACGCAGATCGCGATGATGGGTGTGACGCTGCTGGTGCTGCACCTGTTCTGGACGCGCATCGCGGGGCTGCTCTTCGCGCTGTTCTTCGGCATCAACTTCGCGCCCAGCCTCGGACAGCTGCCGCTGGCGATGCTGCAGAGCGAGCAGCTGCTGCCCTTCCTGGTGGTGGGCACGGGCTTCGGCTTCGTGCTGGCCTCGGTCACCTTCGCGGTGGCCGCCATCTCCATCCCCATGCTGCTGGACAAGCCGGAGGTGAGCTTCCTGGAGGCGGCCACCGTCTCCATCCAGGCGGTGATGGAGAACTGGCGCGCCATGGCGCTCTGGGCGGGGTTGATCGTGGTGTTCACCGGGCTGGCGCTGGTGCCCTTCTTCCTGGGCCTCGTCATCGTGATGCCGCTGATCGGCCATGCCACCTGGCACGCCTACAAGGACCTGGTTGCCCGGTAGGATCTGCTCGGGCGGCCGATTCATGTCCTCGGTGAGGCCACCGAGGACGATCGGACGCCTGCTATCGCGCGAAGAGGGGCAGCATCAGGATCAGGCTCAGCAGCAGGGCGTTCGCCAGCGTGACGAAGAGCCCCGCCGTGAGCGAGACGATCAGGATGGCGCGCGGCATGGGGCCGTGATGGTTCTCCATCTCGCGCATCGTGGCCACGGCGGTGGCGGTGGAGCCGATGGCGAAGCCGAAGAAGCCCGCGGCGCAGACCGCGGCCTCCGCGTCGTCACCCATCACGCGGAACACCAGCCAGCGTGCGAACAGGGCGGTGGCAAGGGTCTGCGCCGCCAGCAGCAGCAGCAGCGGGCCGGCCAGCGCCACCAGCTCCCACAGCCGCAGCGCCGCCATGGCCAGCGCCAGGAACAGCGCCAATGTCACGCCCGAGAGCGCCTCCAGCGCGGGGGGCGGCGGCGGCTGGCGCAGCGGCGCCAGGACGAGGTTCCGCAACAGCACGCCGGCCAGCAGCGCCCAGAGGAAATCGGGCAAAGTCACGGGCCAGCTCCGGGCCATTGGCACCAGCGCCATGGCGGCCGCCACGCAAAGCAGCACGAGCGCGAGGGTGGGGGCCAGCGCGGCCTCGTCCGGGCGGCGGGGCGGGGGCGGGGGCGAATCGGCGCCGCCTCCGCCCGCGCCGCCGCCCAGCCCGCGCGCCACCGGCCCGGCCAGCAGCCCGCCGATGACGATGCCGAGCGTGGAGGCCGCCACCGCCAGCTCCAACGCCGCCGGCACGCCATATTCCCGCGCGAAGAGCCCGCCGAAGGCCGCGCCCGTGCCATGCCCGCCCACCAGCGTGACCGAGCCCGCCAGCAGCCCGATCAGCGGGTCGAGCCCCAGCGCCAGCGCCAGCCCCACCCCCAGCGCGTTCTGCACCAGGATGAACAGCACGGTCAGCAGGGCGAAGCGGGCCAGCAGCGCGCCGCCCTTCAGGAGTTGGCGCAAATCGGCCGAGAGGCCCACCGTGGCGAAGAAGGCCAGCAGCATGGGCTCGCGGATGGCGGCGCTGGTCTCGGGCACGGGGGCGCCCGCCAGATGCAGCAGCGCCACCCCCAGCGCCCAGGCCGTGCCGCCGGAGACGGGTTCAGGGATGTGCCAGCGCGTCAGCGCCGGAAAGCCCCGGTGCAGCGCCCGGCCGAGCAGGATGACCAGGGCGGCCACCGCCAGGCTGCCCACCGCGTCCAGCGCCATGACTGTCCTCAACCCCTTGTCGGGGAGAGCACTTACACCGGCGCGGCCAGCGCCTCCACACCCGCCACGCGCGGCCCGGCCAGGTATCGGTTGATGGCGCCGGCCAGGGCGCGGGCCAGGCGGGCGCGGTGGGCCGGGGTGTTGAGCAGCGATTCGTCCCGGGGGTGGGAGAGGAAGCCGCCCTCGACCAGCACGGCCGGCACGTCGGGCGCCTTCAGCACCACGAAGCCCGCGCGGCGGTGGGGCTGGTTGAGCAGCGCGAAATCACCCTCCAGCGCGTTCACCGTCAGCCGCGCGACGCGGGTGGAGGCGGCATGCGTCTCCTGCCGCATGAGGCTGAGCAGGATGCGCTGCACCTCGGGCGAGACGGAGGGCAGGCGCAGCCCGCCGGCGCGGTCGGCCAGGTTCTCGCGCCGGGCGAGTGCGGCGGCCAGCGCGTCCGAGGCATCTTCCGAGAGGGTATAGACCGAGGCGCCGCGCAGCCCCGAGGCCTGGCCCGGCGGGGCGGCATCGGCGTGCAGCGAGACGAGCAGCGCGGCCTCCTGGTCCCGCGCCACCTGCACGCGGCGGCCGAGCGGCACGAAGACATCGCGCCCGCGCGTCAGCACCACCCGGCAGCGGCCCCCGGCGAGCAGCTGGCGGCGGAGTTCGATGGCCAGCGCCAGCGTGATCCGCTTTTCCTGGGTGCCCCCGGGGCCGATGGCGCCCGGGTCGGCCCCGCCATGGCCCGGATCGAGCACCACCACGGGCAGCCTGGTGGCCGGGCGGCGGCGCTGGGCCGCGGCGGGCGAGGCGCCCCATGCCAGCCCCGCCATGGCGGCGAGCCAGGCCCGCCGATGCATATCCGTCATATGGTCGCGCCCCCCAGCGCGGTGGCGCGACCCCCCGATCGCGCCAGGGGGCAGTCTAGCCCGAAGCGGCCCCGAAATCCACCTTCGGCTGCCTTCCCGTCGGGCAAACCGCCCGTTGGCTGGGCAGGGCCAGGGGAAAACCTGGGGGCGATGGCAACGGGCGCCTTGTGGGAAGGGGGCGCGGCGCGTAAGGTGGGCTGCCCCAGCGATAGGTGTTGCGGGCGGAGCGGGGCAGGCGGCAGACGCGCCACCCCCGTCGCGGCTTGGTCCGATGCCCTCCTCCCGGAAGGGAGACCGGCGGCGCCATCCCTGACAAGGGGGGCGGGCCGGGCCGGCATCCACCACAATCCGCGACCTGTTCCGCCTGTCTCATCCGCGGTGCATGCGCCCTGCCGCCCGCGGCGGTGCCTGCCGCACTATCGTCCGCCCGTGTCGGGCGCACATGAGTGGGGGTGCAGCCATTGGGCCTGCCAGCCCGCCGCGCGCGCAGCGCCGGCACCGCCAACGGCAGGCCCCCGAGCGAGGAAAGACGCCCGATGTCCCCGACATCGCCGGATGGCCGATCCCGCCCGGACTCCGTCCCTTCCTTCCCATTGCGCGCCCTCCCTGCCCTGGCCCTGCGCCGGGCGGGCCTGCGCGCGGAGTTTTTCCCGCATGACCAAGCGCATGTTGATCGACGCCGCCCACCCGGAAGAGACCCGGGTGGTCGTCATGGATGGCCACCGCGTTGACGAATTCGACCTGGAGGCGGCCAACCGCCTCCCGCTGAAGGGCAATATCTACCTGGCCCGGGTGGTCCGGGTGGAGCCCAGCCTGCAGGCCGCCTTCGTCGAATATGGCGGCAACCGCCACGGCTTCCTCGCCTTCGGCGAGATCCACCCCGACTACTACCAGATCCCCGTCGCCGACCGGCAGAAGCTGATCGAGGCGCAGGAGGCCGAGGCCCGCGAGGAAGCCGAGGCCGAGGCCCGCGAGGAGGAGCGCCGCGCCCAGCGGGAAGCCCAGCGCGAGGCCCAGAGGGAAGCGCAGAAGGAAAGCCAGCGCGCGGCCGCCAAGGCCATGGCCGAGGAACGCCGCGCCGCCGCCCAGGCCATCCTGGACGCGACCCCAGGCATGGAGGCCCCCGCCGAGGGCGCCGAAGCCCCCGCCGAGGACCTGCCCGAGGGCGAGGTGGCCGAGGCGCTCGCCGCCGAACTGGCCGCCGAGGACGCCGCCCGTGCCCGTGGCGCCGAGGAGGCCTCGGGCGAGGAAACCCTGCCCGACGACGTGGCCACCGACGAGGGTGATGGCGAGGAGGGTGAGGAACCCTCCGGCCGCGTGGAAATCCTGCCCCCCTCCGACAGCCCGCGCCCCGAGACCATCGGCGTGAGCGAGGGCGATGCCGAGGGCGACGCCGAGGCCGAGGCCGAGGAACAGGCGCGCGAGCGTCGCTCCAGCCCCCGCTTCCTGCGGAACTACAAGATCCAGGAGGTGATCCGCCGCCGCCAGATCCTGCTGATCCAGGTGGTGAAGGAGGAGCGCGGGACGAAGGGTGCGGCGCTGACCACCTACATTTCGCTGGCCGGGCGTTTCTCGGTGCTGATGCCGAACTCGCCGCGCGGCGGTGGCGTCTCGCGCAAGATCACGTCCGCTGCCGACCGCCGTCGGCTCCGTGAGGTGATCGAGGAGCTGGAGATGCCCAAGGGCATGTCGCTCATCGTCCGCACCGCGGGCGCGCAGCGGCCCAAGCCTGAGATCCGGCGCGACTGCGAATACCTGCTGCGCCTGTGGGACGGCATCCGCGAACGGACGCTGGCCAGCACCGCGCCCGCGCTGATCTACGAGGAAGCGGACCTCATCAAGCGCTCCATCCGCGACGGCTATGCCCGCGACATGGACGAGATCTTCGTCGAGGGCGACGAGGCCTATGCCCAGGCGCGCGAGTTCATGGGCATGCTGATGCCCGAGCACCTTGGCAAGATCAAAGCCTACCGCGACGGCGCCGTGCCGCTCTTCTCGCGCTTCCAGGCCGAGGCGCAGCTCGATGCCATGCACGACCCCAACGTGCAGCTGAAGTCGGGCGGCTACATCGTCATCAACCAGACCGAGGCGCTGGTCGCGATCGACGTGAACTCCGGCCGCTCCACGCGCGAGCGGAACATCGAGGACACGGCGCTCAAGACCAACATGGAAGCGGCGGAGGAGATCGCGCGGCAGCTGCGCCTGCGCGACCTCGCCGGGCTGATCGTGATCGACTTCATCGACATGGACAGCAACCGCGCCAACGCGCTGGTCGAGAAGAAGCTGAAGGATGCGCTGCGGCATGACCGCGCGCGCATCCAAGTGGGCCGCATCAGCCATTTCGGCCTGCTGGAAATGTCGCGGCAGCGGCTGCGGCCCTCGCTGGCCGAGACCACCTTCATCACCTGCCCGCATTGCCAGGGCCGCGGCGTGGTCCGCAACATCGAGAGCAGCGCCCTGGCCGCGCTGCGCGCGGTCGAGGAGGAATGCGCCAAGCGCCGCGCCGCCGAGATCACGGTGCGCGTGACCAGCGCCGTCGCGCTCTACCTGCTGAACCGCAAGCGCGACCGCCTGGCCGATATCGAGACGCGCTGGGGCGTGACCGTGCTGTTCGAGCCCGATGACACGCTGATGGGCGCCGAGACGCGCATCGAGCGCAGCAAGGCCCCGCCGCCGCCGCCCGCCGAGGAGCGCCCCACCGCCCTGCGGATGGATTTCGCGCCCCAGTCTGAGGACGCCGAGGAGGAGGCCGAGGAGGCCGAGGCCCCGGCCGAAGCCGCCGCCAGCGCCGCCAATGGCGAGGAGGGTGGCCGCCGCCGCCGCCGCCGCCGTGGCCGTGGCCGCCGCGAGAATGGCGATGCGAGCCCGGCCGCCGACGGCAGCCCGGACAGCGAGGGCGAGGCGGAGTTCGAGGGCGAGGCGCCCGACGCCAAGCCCACCCCCCAGGCCGCCGCGCCCCAGGCCTCGGACCCCGACGCCCCCGACGCCGAGGCCACGCCCGCCGAGCCCCCCGCCGAGGGCGAGGACGAAGCCGGCCGCCGCCGTCGCGGCCGTCGCGGTGGCCGCCGCCGGCGCGAGGGCGAGGCGCCCGAGGGCGGCACCCCCGCCCCGGCCGCGCGCGAGGCCAAGAGCTACGAAGGCCCCACCCCGGCCGACCCCTTCGCGGGCACCTCGGACGGGCTGATGGCCGCCATGGAAGCCGCCGAGGCCGCGGCCGAGGCGGCGCTGGCCGCCGCCCGCGCCACCCGCGCCCGCCCGGCGGCGGAGCCCGAGGCCCCGTCGCTGATGGTCGAGGCGGAAGCCATCGCGGTCGCCGAAATGGCGCCTGCGGAGCCGGCGCCCGAGGCGCCAGTGGTCGAGGCGCCGGTGGCCGAGGCGCCAGTGACTGAGGCGCCGGTGGCCGAGGCCGCCCCGGTGGAGAGTCCTGCCGTGGAAGCGCCGGCCGCGGAAGCGCCGGTCGCGGAGACGCCGGCGCCCGAACCCGCGCCCGTCGCGCCCGAACCCGCCGCGCCGGTCATCGGCCCCGCCATCCTGCCCAAGCCCGTCGAGGAGGTGGCCGCCGCCGCCCCGCGCCGTGGCGGCTGGTGGAAGAAATGAGCGCGCCGCCCGTCCTGGTCACGCGCGAGGGGCCGGTCGTTCATGTCACGCTCAACCGGCCCGAGCGGCGCAACGCCATCGGCGGCGGGATGGGCGAGGCGCTGGACGAGGTGATCGCCTCCCTCGCCGATGACCGTGACGCACGCGCCGTGGTGCTGCGCGGCGCGGGCGGGCATTTCTGCGCGGGGCTCGACCTCTCCGAGGTCGGGCAGGGCAGCCCGGAGGAAAGGCTCGCCGGCGGTCAGGCGCGCAACCGCGCCATCGGCGAGCGGTTCCGCAGGCTCTCCGCCCTGCCGCAGGTCGTGATCGCGGCGGTGGAGGGTGCCGCCCATGCCGGTGGCCTTGGCTTCGTCTGCGCCGCCGACCTGGCCTTCGCCACGGCGGATGCGCGCTTCGCCGCCCCCGAGGTGCGGCGCGGCCTCGTCCCCGCCCAGATCCTGCCCTGGCTGGTGCGCCGCATGGGCCGCAGCCAAGCCACGCGGCTGGTGCTGGAAGGCCGGGTGGTGGAGGCGCCTTCCGCCCTCCGCATGGGGCTGCTGCACGAAGTGGTGGCGGACCGCGCGGCCCTCGACGCCCTGCTGGCCGAGGTGCTGTCCGCGCTGCGCGAAGGGGCACCCGGCGCGCTGGCCGAGACCAAGGGGCTGCTGGCGGCGCTCGGCCCCATCTCGCCCGAGGGCTATGCCGAGGCGGGTGTGGCCGCCTTCGCCCGCACCGCCGCCGGCCCCGAGGCCGAGGAAGGCATCGCGGCCTTCCGCGAGAAGCGCCGTCCCGCCTGGGCGGGCTGATTTTTTCCCCGGCCGGGCGTAACCCCGGCCGCGCCCGCGCCGAAAACATGGCGTGAACGCCGTGAAACCGGGCTAGGCTCCATGTCCCATGCCCAACCCCTCTGTCTGATGCTGGCTCCCGGTCAGGTGGCGCGCGATGCGCGTGACCTCCGCTGGTCCACCCTCATGGCCGCGGCCCAGGAGGGGGATGGCGCCGCCTATGCCACCCTCCTCGCCGAATGCCTGCCCTTCCTGCGCGCCATCTGCCGCGCCCGGCTGCGCGATGCGGCCGAGGCCGAGGACGCCGTGCAGGACGCGCTGCTGACCCTGCACCGCGTGCGCCACACCTATGACCCCGCCCGCCCCTTCCGCCCCTGGGTGGCCGCCATCGCGGAGCGCCGGGCGCTGGACCGGCTGCGCCGGCGCGGCCGTCAGGTGGCGCGCGAAACCCTGCTGGATGACGCGGCCGAGCTGGGCGCGGAGGGCGAGGCCGAGGAACGCCTGGCCGCCTGCCAGCTGCGCGAGGCGGTGGGCGAATTGCCCCAGGCCCAGCGCACCGCCCTGCAACTGACGAAGATCGAGCAGCTTTCGCTCCAGGAGGCGAGCGCGCGTTCGGGCATGAGCATCGGCGCGCTGAAGGTCGCGACCCACCGGGCCCTGCACAGCCTGCGGCGCCGGCTCACTGGCGGTGCGCCATGAAGACCGAGGAGATGATCACCCGGCTGGCGGAGGGCCTGCGGCCGGTGCGGCGCATGCCCTCGCCGCCCGTGATGCTGGCGCTCTGGACGCTGCTGGCCGCCTCGGTCATCGGGCTCGCGGCCCTGGTCTTCGGCACGCGGGAAGGGCTGGACCGCCCGATGACCCGCTTCGACATGATGCACAGCCTGGCCGCGCTGCTCACGGCGCTGCTGGCGGGGCTGGCGGCCTTCGAGCTTGCCCTGCCCGACCGCGACCGCCGCTGGGCCTGGCTGCCCCTGCCGGCCATCGGGCTGTGGCTGGGCACCATGGGGGTGGGCTGCGTGGGGGAGCTGGTGCGGCTCGGTGCCGAGGGCATCCGCTTCCACGTCAGCTGGCCCTGCCTGCAATTCATCATCGGCCTCGGCCTGCCCATGGCGGGGCTGATGCTGTGGCTGACGCGGCACGCGGCCTGGATCAGGCCCGGCCCGGTGGCGGGGTTCGGGGCGCTTTCGGCGGCCGCCTTCGCCAGCATCGGGCTGACCCTGGTGCACCCCACCTTCGGGCCGCTGATGGTGCTGGCCTGGCATGGCGTGGCGGTGCTGGCCGTGACGGGGTTGGCGGCGCTGTTCGGCCCGCGCCTGGCCTGGCGCGTTCCGGCGTAACCTTCCGCCCCGGCCGCGCGTATCGGCCCTGACAGCGAGACCGAAACCCATGGCCCACCCGCGAACCCCACGGCTGAAGAATGGCGTGCTGCACGCGGATCTCTGCGTGATCGGCGCGGGCTCGGGCGGGTTGTCGGTGGCGGCGGGCGCCGTGCAGATGGGCGCCTCGGTCGTGCTCATCGAGAAGGGCGAGATGGGGGGCGACTGCCTGAACACGGGCTGCGTGCCATCCAAGTCGCTGATTGCCGCCGCCCATGCGGCCCATGCGGCGCGGCAGGCGGGGCGCTTCGGCATCCGGCTGCCCGCGCCGGAGGTGGAGTTCGCCGGCGTCCACCGCCACGTCCATGGCGTGATCGCCGCCATCGCCCCGCATGACAGCGTGGAGCGCTTCGAAGGCCTGGGCTGCACCGTGATCCGTGCCGAGGCGCGCTTCACCGGGCCGGACCGGCTGGAGGCGGGCGGCCAGGCGGTCCGCGCGCGGCGCTTCGTCATCGCCACGGGTTCGCGCGCCGCGGTGCCGCCCATTCCGGGGCTGGACCGCGTGCCGCACCTCACCAATGAGAGCGTCTTCGACCTGACCGAGCGCCCGGACCACCTGGTGGTGATGGGCGGCGGGCCGATCGGGGTGGAGATGGCCCAGGCCTTCCGCCGCCTGGGTTCGGCGGTGACGGTGCTGGAACGCGCCACCCTCCTGCCGCGCGACGCGCCCGAGGCCGTGTCCCTGCTGCGCCGGCACCTGCTGGAGGAGGGCATCACCCTCGAGGAGGGCGCGCAGGTGGCGGCGCTGCATCCCGGCGCGGAAGGGCATGGGCTGGAGGTGGAGTTCGACCAGGGCGGCCGCCGCCGCACCCTGCGTGCCTCGCACCTGCTGGTGGCCGCGGGGCGCCAGCCCAATACCGGGCAGCTGGGGCTGGAGGCGGCCGGCGTGGACCACACGCCGCGCGGCATCACGGTGGATTCCGGGCTTCGCACCAGCAACCGGCGCATCTTCGCGGTGGGCGACGTGGCGGGCGGGCCGCAATTCACGCATGTGGCGGGGTATCACGCCGGCATCGTCATCCGCCGCGCCCTGTTCGGCCTGCCGGCGAAGGTGGATTACCGCGCGCTGCCCTGGGTGACCTACACCGACCCCGAACTCGCCCATGTCGGCCTGGGCGAGGCGGAGGCGAAAGAGGCGGGCGAGGCGGTGACGGTGCTGACCGAACCCCTTTCCGGCAATGACCGCGCGCGGGCCGAGGCCGCGGGGGAGGGGCTGGTGAAGCTCGTCCTCGGCGCGCGCGGGCGCATCCTCGGCGCGACCATCCTGGCGCCGCGCGCGGGCGAGATGATCGGCCTGTGGGGGCTGGCCATCCAGAAGCGGCTGCGCGTGGGCGATGTGGCGCAGATGATGGCACCCTATCCCACCATGTCCGAAATCTCGAAGCGCGCGGCGGGGGCCTACTACACCCCCTCGCTGTTCTCCGCGCGCACACGGTTCCTCGTGGGGATGATCCAGCGGGTGCTGCCGTGAGGTTCCTGCGCGACAAGCGGCTGTGGCTGGCCCTGGCCGCGGTGGGCGTGGTGCTGCTGCTGCGCTTCACGGGGCTGGGCGACTTCCTCTCGCTGGAGACGCTGGCGCGGCACCGCGCCACGCTCACGGGCTTCGTGGCGCAGAACGCGCTGCTGGCCGGGCTGATCTATGTGCTGGCCTATGCGGCGGCCGTGGCACTGTCGGTGCCGGGCGCCGTGATCCTGACGCTGACGGGCGGATTCCTGTTCGGCGCGCTCTGGGGCACGGCGCTGACGGTGGTGGGGGCGACGCTGGGCGCCACGGGCGTCTTCCTCTTCGCCGGGCTGCTCTTCGGCGAGAAGGCGCTGGACCGCTTCGGCGCGCCGGCGCAGCGCCTGGCCGAGGCCATCCGGCGCAACGCCGCCTCCTACCTGCTGGTGCTGCGGCTGGTGCCGCTGTTCCCCTTCTTCCTGGTGAACCTGGTGCCGGCCTTCGTGGGCGTGCGGCTGCCGGTCTATGTCGTCACCACTTTCCTCGGCATCATTCCCGGCACGGCGGTGTTCAGCCTGACCGGGGCGGGGCTGGGCAACATCCTGGACGCGGGCGGCACGCTGGACCTGCGTTCGGTGCTATCGCCGGAAATCCTGGCGGGGCTGCTGGGGCTGGCGGCGCTGTCGCTGGCCGCCATTCCCCTCAAGAACCGTTTCGCGGGGCGCTGACATGACCATGACCCGACGCGCCATCCCCGGGCTTGCCACCGCCGCGCTGCTGGTCCGCCCCGGCCGCGCCGCCGCGCCCGAGGCGCTGGATGGGCTGCTCGCCCGCCATGTCGTGCTGCCCGAGGATGGCGTGAGCCGCGTGCGCTATGCCGCCTGGAAGGCGAGTTCCGCCGACATGGCCGCGCTGGACGAGTGGATCACGGCGGCGGCCGAAGCCCGGCCCTCGGCCATGGCGCGGGCCGAGGCCTATGCCTACTGGGCCAACCTCTACAACGCGCTGACGCTGAAGGTGGTGCTGGACCGTTACCCGGTGCGTTCCATCCGCGACATCCGCTCGACAGGCGTGCCCTTCGATCCGCGCCAGTTCATCGGCCCCTGGCGCACGCGGCTGGTGACGGTGGAGGGCCGGCGCATGTCGCTCGACGACATCGAGCACGAGACCATGCGCCCCACCTTCCGCGACCCGCGGGTGCATTACGCGGTGAACTGCGCCTCGATCGGCTGCCCCAACCTCTGGCCGCGCGCCTGGCGGGCGGAGACGCTGGAGGCGGCGCTGGACGAGGCCGCCCGCGCCTTCGTGAACCACCCGCGCGGGGCCGCCTTCCGGGCGGATGGGGGGCTGCGCGTCTCCTCCATCTACAAGTGGTTCCAGGAGGATTTCGGGGGTTCCGAAGCGGGCGTCATCGCCCATTTGAGGCAATATGCGACGGGTGAGGGCGCGCGGCGGCTCGCCGGCGCATCGCGCATCGCCGAGGACGCCTATGACTGGGCGCTCAATGACGCCGCGAACCTGTCCTGAAGGAGCAATGCCCTTGTCCATCCGCACCCAGGACGTCCCGCGCCTCGACCCCGCCAAGTTCCGGCACCCGGAGGTGACGCTGAAGGGCGAGCGCCGGGCGAGCGTGGCCCTGACCGCGCTGGAGACGCTGTGGGTCAACACCGGCACGCTGTGCAACATCACCTGCGCGAATTGCTACATCGAGAGCAGCCCGCGCAACGACGCGCTGGTCTACATCACGCCCGCCGAGGTCGCTTCCTACCTGGACGAGGCGGAAGGGATGGGCGTGCGCGAGGTGGGCTTCACCGGCGGCGAGCCCTTCATGAACCCGGGCCTCATCCCGATGCTGGACGACGTGCTGGCACGCGGGCTGCGCGCCCTGGTGCTGACCAACGCGATGCAGCCCATGCGGCGCTACGCGGGACCGCTGCGCGCGCTGCTGGCCAGGCATGGCGGCGGGCGCCTCACCATCCGCGTCAGCCTGGACCACCATGACGCCGCGGTGCACGACATCGAGCGCGGACCCGGCAGCTACGCCCGCACGATCGAGGGGCTGGAATGGCTGGCGCGCGAGGGCTTCACCCTCCATGTCGCCGGCCGCGTGGGTTTCGGCCATGATGGCGAGGCGGCGATGCGCGCGGGCTATGCGGCGCTGTTCGCGCGGCACGGCATTCCCGTGGACGCGGACGACCCCGTGGCGCTGATGCTGTTTCCGGAGATGGATTCCGGCCGTGACGTGCCCGAGATCACGGAGGCCTGCTGGGGCATCCTGAAGAAGTCGCCCGACAGCATGATGTGCGCCTCGGCGCGGATGGTGGTGAAGCGCAAGGGCGCCGAACGCCCCGCCGTGCTGGCCTGCACGCTGCTGGCCTATGACGCGCGCTTCGAACTGGGGGCGACGCTGGAAGAGGCCGCGCGGCCCGTTTCGCTGAACCACCCGCATTGCGCGACTTTCTGCGTGCTGGGAGGGGCCTCATGCTCCCGCTGACTCGCCGCGCCGCGCTGGGTGCCTTCCTCGCCACGCCGGCGCTGGCGCGGACCGCCACGCCGCTGCGCTTCGCCGTCGGGCCCTTCCAGCCCACCGCCGGCGACACGCGCCGGGCCTTCGAGCCCTTCTTCGCACATCTGGCGCAGCGCCTTGGCCGACCCTACGCGCTCACCGTCACCACGGACTGGGCGGGCATCGCGGTGGCCATGGGCTCGGGCCAGGTGGACGCGGCCTGGATGGGGCCTTGGGGCTATGTGCTGGCCCATGCGCGGGCCGGCGCCGAGGCGCTGGCGACGGTGCTCTATGAAGGCCGGCCGACCTACCACGCGATCATCATCGCGCGCGAAGGGGTGAACATCGCCCGCTTCCCGGAGGATGCGCGGGGGATGTCCATCTCCTTCGCCGATGCGGGCTCGACCTCGGGCTGGCTTATCCCGCACCATTGGTTCCAGACGCAGGGCGTGGATCCGCGCACCTATTTTCGCTACCGCGACGGGGCGAGCCATGCGGCGAACGTGATCTCGGTCGCCTCGGGCCAGGTGGATTTGGCGACGGATTTCGACCGGAACCTGAACGCCATGATCGCCTCCGGCCGGGTGAGGCCAGAGCAGGTGCGGGTGGTCTGGCGCAGCGAACCCCTGCCCAATGACGCGCTGGCCGCGCGGCGGGACCTGGACGGGGCCACGCGCGATGCGCTGCGCGAAGCGGCCATCGCCGCCACGGCCGAGGTCCTGCCGCCGCGCTACACCGGCTGGGTGGAGGCCACGACCGAGACCTATGCGCCCATCGAGGCCGCGGGCCGCGCGCTGGGGCGGCTGCGCACCTCGTGACGTGGCGACAGGCCGCCTTCTGGGCGGGGTTCGTCGCGCTGCTGGGCGTCTCCGTCTGGACGGTGGCGCCCGACCCGGCGCGGCTGGCGGCCGGGCTGCCGCGGCTGCTGGGCTGGCTGGCGGGGTCCTGGCCGCCCGATTTCTCCGGCGCGGGCGACATCGCGCGCCGGGCGGGCGAGACGGTGGGGATCGCCACACTTGGCACGCTCTGCGCCGCGCTGCTGGCCTTTCCGCTGGCGCTGTTGGCGACCAGGCCGCTTTCGCCTTTCCTGGCGCTGTATCAGCCCGCGCGGGGCGTCCTGGACGGGCTGCGGGGCACGGATGGCTTCGTCTTCGCGCTGCTCTTCGTGGCCGCCGTCGGGCTCGGGCCCTTCGCGGGCATGCTGGGGGTGGCGCTGCATTCGGCGGGGTCGCTGGCGAAGCTGTGGTCCGAGAGCATGGAAACCGCCGACCCGCGCCCTTCCGAGGCTATCACCGCCGTGGGCGCCACGCGGATGCAGGTGGCGCTGTACGCGCTGATCCCGCAGACCATGCCGCAGAACCTCTCGCACCTGCTCTATGTGTGGGAGTTCAACATCCGTGCCTCCACCGTGCTGGGCCTGGTGGGGGCGGGCGGGCTGGGGCAGGAGTTGAAGAACGCGGTGGACCTTCTCGACTTCAACCGGGTGCTGGCCATCCTGATCGTCATCATCGCGCTGACGCTGGCGGCGGACCGGATCAGCGCCACGCTGCGGCGGCATCTGGCATGATGGAACTTGACGCGCCCTGGCTCGTCTTCGGCGGGCCCTATTCCAACCTGCACGCCACGCGCGCCCTGCTGGTGGAGGCCGCGCGGCGCGGCATCCCGCCCGCGCGCATCCTCTGCACGGGTGATGTGGTGGCCTATGCGGCCGATGCGGCCGCCACCACCGCGCTGGTGATGGACAGCGGCATCCATGTGCTGATGGGCAATTGCGAGGAACAGCTCGCTGCCGGCGCGGAGGATTGCGGCTGCGGCTTCGAGGAGGGCACGGCCTGCGATCTTCTGGCGCGCGGCTGGTATGAACATGCGCGGCGCGAGGTGACGGCGGCCCAGCGCGAATGGATGGGCGCATTGCCGCGCCGCCTGGTGCTGCGCCTGCCCGATGGGCGGCGCCTTGCGGTGGTGCATGGCGGTGCGGTCGAGATCAACCGCTTCCTCTTCCCCTCCACGCCCGAGGATGTGCTGGCGGCGGAGATCGCCGCCACCGGCTGCGAAGGCGTCCTCGCCGGCCACAGCGGCATCCCCTTCGCGCGGCGGGTGGGCGCGAATGTCTGGATCAATGCCGGCGCCATCGGCATGCCCGCGCATGACGGCACGCCGCGCGTGTGGTTCAGCCTGCTGACGCCGCGCGAGGATGGGCTGGAGGTGAGCTTCCACGCGCTTGACTACGACCACGCGGGCGCGGCGGCGGCCATGCGCCGTGCGCGCCTCGCCGAGGGCTATGCGGCGGCATTGGAAACCGGCCTCTGGCCCTCCGAGGACGTCCTGCCGCCCGCCGACCGCGCGCGGCGGGGCCTGGCGCTGCAACCGGCGGGGCTGGTCTGGTAGGCCGCGCCCGCGCGCGGTAAATCGTCCGGATGGATTTCGACACGGTCTATGACGTGCTGGTGGTGGGGGGCGGCAATGCCGCGCTGTCCGCCGCCATCACCGCCCGCAAGCTGGGCGCCCGGGTGGTGGTGGCCGAACATGCCCCCAAGCCCATGCGCGGCGGCAATTCCCGCCACACCCGCAACCTCCGCGCGCTGCACCCGGCACCGACCGATGTGCTGACGGAAAGCTACCTGGAGGAGGAATACTGGGACGACCTGCTGCGCGTCACCGGCGGCCGCACGGATGAGCACCTGGCCCGCATGTGCATCCGCGCGAGCGAGCATGCGCCGGGCTTCCTGCGCGATTGCGGGGTGGTGTTCCAGCCCTCGCTCTCCGGCACGCTGTCCCTGTCCCGCACCAACGCCTTCTTCCTGGGCGGCGGCAAGGCGCTGGTGAACGCGCTGTACCGCACGGCGGAGAAGCTCGGCATCACCATCCTTTACGACACCGAGGTGCAGCACATCGCGGTGGAGGAAGGCCATGCGACGGAGGCCATCGTCTCCTGGCGCGGCTTTCCGCAGCGCATCCGCTTCAAGGCGCTGGTGGCCTCCGCGGGCGGGTTCCAGGCGAACCGCGAATGGCTGCGGCAATACTGGGGCGACGCGGCCGACCGCTTCCAGGTGCGCGGCACGCCCTATGCCCAGGGCACGGTGCTGAAGGATTTGCTGGCCTCCGGCGTGCAGGAGGTGGGCGACCCGACCCAGTTCCACGCGGTGGCCAATGACGCCCGCGCGCCGATGGAGGATGGCGGGCTGGCCATGCGGCTCGACTGCGTGCCCTTCTCCATCGTGGTGAACCGCGATGTCGAGCGCTTCTACGACGAGGGCGAGGATGTCTGGCCCAAGCGCTACGCCATCTGGGGGCGGATGATCGCGCAGCAGCCGATGTCGCGCGCCTATGCCATCACGGACAGCAAGGCGCTGCACAACTACCTGCCCAGCGTGTTTCCGCCGATGAAGGCGAACAGCATCCGCGAACTGGCGGGGATGCTGGACCTTGATCCGGACAAGCTGGAAGCCCTGGTGGCGGAATACAATGCCAGTGTGCGCGACGGGACCTTCACGCCCATGAAGCCCGATGACTGCCGCACCGAGGGCCTGGCGCCGCCCAAGAGCCACTGGGCCAGGCGCATTGATACGCCCCCCTTCATCGGGCACCCGCTGGCGCCGGGCATCACCTTCACCTTCCTGGGCGTGAAGGTGAACGACAAGGCGCGCGTCATCATGGCCGACGGCAAGCCGAGCGCGAACATGTTCGCGAGCGGCGAGATCATGGCTGGCAATATCCTGGGCCAGGGCTACCTGGCAGGTTTCGGAATGACGATCGGCACCGTCTTCGGGCGGCTGGCCGGCGAGGGGGCGGCCCAGAATGCAAGAAACTGAGACCACGGCCGAAGCCCGGCGGCAGATGGAAATCTGCAATGCCTGCCGCTATTGCGAGGGGTATTGCGCGGTCTTCCCGGCCATGGCGATGCGGCGGGAATTCTCGACCGGGGACCTCACGCACCTGGCCAACCTCTGCCATGGCTGCAAGGGCTGTTACCACGCCTGCCAATACGCGCCGCCGCACGCCTTCGGGGTGAACATCCCGCAGACCTTCGCCACGCTCCGCGCCGAGAGCTATGCCGAATATGCCTGGCCGCCCGCCATGGGCCGGCTGTTCGAGCGCAACGGCACGGTGGTGGTGCTGGTGACGTTCCTGGCACTGACGGCCGTGCTGCTGCTGACCATGGGGCTGCAGGACCCGGCCATCCTCTACACCGCGCAGACGGGCACGGGCGCCTTCTTCCGCGTGATTCCGTATTGGCTGATGACGGGGCTGGCGACGGTCACCTTCGGCTATGCGCTGTTTGCCATGGCGATGGGCGCGCTGCGCTATTGGCGCGGCACGGCGCCGGGGGCGGGGCACAGGCCCATCACGCCGGCGCCCGTGGCCACCGCGGCGTTCGACATCCTGACGCTGCGGAACCTGGGCGGCGGCGGGCATGGCTGCAACGACATTGACGACAGCTTCGCGCAGAAGCGGCGCTGGCTGCACCACGCCATGTTCTACGGCTTCATGCTGTGCTTCGCGGCGACGACGACGGGCGCCTTCTACCACCACTTCCTGGGCTGGAAGTCGCCGCACCATTTCCTGAGCCTGCCCGTGCAGTTCGGCACCTGGGGCGGGGTGCTGCTGTGCATCGGCACGGCGGGGCTGATCTGGGTGAAGACGGTGACGGACCCGGGGCCGGTGGCGGCGAAGCTGCGGGGTGGCGAATACGCCATGCTGTCGCTGCTGTTCCTTGTCTCCATCACCGGGCTGCTGCTGCTGGCGGTCCGGCACACGGGGGCGATGGGCGTGATGCTGGCGGTGCATCTCGGCCTCGTGCTCGCCTTCTTCCTGGTGCTGCCCTACAGCAAGATGGTGCATGGGGTGTATCGGGGCCTCGCCCTGCTGCGGAACGCGCAGGAGCGTGGGGCGGAGGTGGGCGCCGCCCCGGCCAAGGCGCCTTCCGGCAAGGCCACGCTGAAGGCGGCCAGCGCGAGCTGAGGGGGGGGCGGGAACAGCGCCCCTCCAGATTCCAGCGCCCGGCTCGCGGCATCGTGCCTCGCCGCAGCGCAGCTAGATCAACGTTACAAAAGCCGCCTTGCGCCCCAAGTATCCGGCCGCAAGGCGGCCGGCGCGCCCAGACTGCCTACGCGGCGGGCGCACCCGCCGCGGCGCGCAAGCCAAGCGCGCGGAGCGCGCGCCCGGCGCTTGAGGGCAAGGAATAAAGCGCTCGCCCTCGCAACTTAAATGTGAAGCGCGCGCCCTGCGACAGCGAGCGCCGCTTCCTTCACCGCCTCGTTCAGCGAGGGATGCGCGTGGCAGGTGCGCGCCACATCCTCGCTCGACGCGCCGAACTCCATCGCCAGCGCGATCTCCGCGATCAGCGTGCCGGCATCGGGCCCGATGATATGGGCGCCCAGCAGGCGGTCCGTCTTGTCGTCGGCCAGCAGCTTCACAAAGCCGTCCAGCTCGCCCATCGCGCGGGCGCGGCCATTGGCCGTGAAGGGGAATTTTCCGACTTTGTAGCCCTGGCCGCGGGCCTTCAGCATCTCCTCGGTCTCGCCGACCGAGGCGACTTCCGGCCAGGTGTAGACCACGCCCGGAATGGTCAGCGGGTTGAGGTGAGGCTTCTGGCCGACCAGCTGCTCGGCCAGGGCCACGCCCTCCTCTTCGGCCTTGTGGGCCAGCATGGGGCCGGCGATGGCGTCGCCGATGGCCCAGATGCCGGGGACGTTGGTCGCGAAATGGCCATCGGTGGCGACGCGGCCGCGTTCGTCCAGCGCCACGCCGGCCTCTTCCAGGCCCAGGCCCGCCAGGTAGGGCCGCCGGCCGATGGCCAGCAGCACCACATCGGCGCGCAGCGTCTCGGCCGCGCCGCCGGCGGCGGGCTCCAGCGTCAGGTCCACGCCGTCCGCGTCCACCTTGGCGCCCGTCACCTTGGTCTTGAGGCGGAACTTGAAGCCCTGCTTGCCCAGCACGCGCTCGAAGGCCTTGCCGACCTCGGTGTCCATGGCGGGCACCAGGCGGTCGAGGAATTCCACCACCGTCACTTCCGCGCCCAGGCGGCGCCAGACGCTGCCCAGCTCCAGCCCGATATAGCCGCCGCCGATGACGACCAGGTGCTTGGGCACCTCGGACAGCTCCAGGCCGCCTGTGCTGGTGACGACGCGCTTCTCATCCACCTCGACGCCGGGCAGGGGAATGCTCTCGCTGCCGGTCGCGATGACGATGTGCTTCGTCTCGTATTCGGTGCCGTCCACGGCCACACGGCCGGGGGAGACGATGCGCCCCGCCCCCTTCAGCCAGGTCACCTTGTTCTTCTTGAACAGGAACTCGATGCCCTTGACGTTGGAGGCGACCACCTCGCCCTTGCGCGCCTGCATCCGCGCGAGGTCCAGCGTGACGCCGCCCACCTGCACGCCATGGTCGGCCAGCTTGTGCAGGGCCTCCTCGTAGTGCTCGGAGCTTTGCAGCAGCGCCTTGGAGGGGATGCAGCCCACATTCAGGCAGGTGCCGCCCAGCGTGGCGCGTTTCTCCACGCAGGCGACCTTGAGACCCAGCTGCGCGGCGCGGATGGCGCACACATAGCCACCGGGGCCAGCCCCGATCACGATGACGTCGAACGCTTCGGACATGTTCTGCCCCTCAACCCGGAAATGCGGGCGGACCTTGGCGCGGGGCGGCCCAGGATGCAAGGCGCGACGGCACACTCCTGCTTGGCAAAGGCCGCGGGCGCGGTCCACCATGGCCACGTCAAGGGCGCCGGCAGATGCGCCCTGCCCGAAGGAGGAGCTTCCGAATGAGTTTCAAGCCCGGCCCGTTCCCGCGCCGCACCGCCCTCGCCGCCGCCGTGGCGGCCCCGCTCGCCACGCCGCGCCTGGCCGGCGCGCAATCCGGCTTTCCGACGCGCGCCGTGCGGCTGATCGTGCCCTGGCCGCCGGGCGGCAGCTCCGACGTGCAGCTGCGCAACCTGGCGGAAATGGCGCAGCGGCATCTGGGCCAGCCGGTGGTGATCGAGAACCGGGCCGGCGCCGGCGGCACGCTGCACGCCATCCATATGGCGCGCGAGGCGCGGCCCGATGGCTACACGGTGGGGCAGATGCACCTCTCCGTCGTCCGCCGGCCCTTCCTGGTGCGCCAGCCGCAATGGGACACCACGACGGACTTCACCCACATCATCGGGCTGACGGGTTGGCTCTTCGGCATCGCGGTGCGGGCCGACAGCCCCATCCGCACCTTCCAGGACCTGCTGGCCGAGGCGCGCCGCCGGCCGGGTGAGCTGAGCTATTCCACCTCCGGCATCGCCACCACCAACCATCTGGCGATGGAGGACATCTCGGCGCGGGAGCGGGTGGAGTTCACCCATGTGCCCTTCCGCGGCGCCACCGAGGGCATCACCGCCGTGCTGGGCGGGCAGGTGACCATGATCGCCGACAGCTCCACCTGGGCGCCGCATGTCGAGGCGGGGCGGATGCGCGCGCTGTGCGTCTGGAGCGCCGAGCGCGCGTCGCGCTTCCCCGACGTGCCCACCCTGCGCGAGCTGGGCTATGACATCGTGGTCACCTCCAACTACGGCATCAGCGGCCCGCCGCGCATGGACACCGGCATCGTCCGCATCCTGCACGACGCCTTCAAGCAGGCGCTGATGAGCGAGGAGAACACCCGCGTCCGCAACCAGTTCGACATGCCGACCGTCTATCTGGACAGCGAGCAGTACCGCGACTTCATCGTCCAGCGCGCGGCCTATGAGCGTGACATCGTGACGCGCCTCGGCATCCGCATGGAATGATGCCTCCGGGGGCGCGGCGGTCGCGCCCCCCTTTTTCCGGAACCCGCCCCGCATGAGCTTCCCCCACCGCGCCGGCACCCTGGCGCGCCCCGACTGCACCCTGGCCTATGAGGTGACGGGGCAGGGGCCGCCCCTGGTCTTTGCCCATGGGCTGGGGGGCTGCCTGATGTCCTGGTGGCAGCAGGTGGCGCATTTCGCGGCGAACTACACCTGCATCGCCTTCTCCCACCGGGGCTTTTATCCCTCCACCGCGCCCGAGATGGGGGTGGACCCGGCGGAATACGCGCCCGACCTGGCGGCGCTGCTGGACCATCTGGGCCATCACGAGGTGGCGCTGGTCTGCCAGTCCATGGGCGGCTGGACGGGGGTGGAGTTTGCCATCGCCCATCCGGGGCGTGTGAAGGCGCTGGTGCTGGCGGCGACCACGGGCTCGCTCGACCCGCGACAGGCCGCTTCGCCGGTGCCGGAGCAACTCGCCCCCTGGCAGGCGGCGAGCGCCGCCGCGCGGGCGGAGATGCTGGCGCGTCACATCCTGCCCGCCTCCGGCCCGCGCATGGCGGCCGAAAGCCCGGCGCTGGCGCATCTCTACCGGCAGATCAACGGGCTGACGCAGGGCTGGGACCGGGAGGCGCTGCGCGCCCGCCTGGGCGCCGCCCGCACCCGTCCGCCGGCCGACCTGGCCGCCGCGCGCTGCCCCGTGCTGTTCCTCGCGAATGGCGAGGACCAGGTGCTACCGCCCTTCGCGCCCGCCGGCATGGTGGGGGCCATTCCGGGGGCGCGGGTGGCGATGATCCCGGCCGCCGGGCACTCCGCCTATTTCGAGAAGCCGGCCGCCTTCAACGCGCTGGTGGAGGCTTTCATGCTGGAGAATGGCTGGGGCGCGGCGCGTTGACAGGCCGCGCCTTCCTGGCCGACAAACCTCGCAACGAATAATCGAGGAGGCCGTCCAGATGATCACCCGTCGCAACACCTTCGCCCTTGGTGGGGCCTTGAGCGCAGCGGGCCTCGCCACGCCCGCGCTGGCGCAGACCCGCAGCCTGGCCAACCTGCCGGCCACGATGATCTGGTCGGTCTATGACGTGGGCTCGACGGGCTATGTCGAGGCCTCGGCCATCTCGGACGCGCTGGGCCGCGCCCATGGCACCCGCGTGCGGCTGCAGCCCTCGGGCACCTCCATCGGCCGCATCCTGCCGCTGAAGCAGCGCCGGGCGAGCCATGCCTGGCTGGCCAATGAACTCTATTTCGCCGCCGAGGGCCTCTACGAATACGCGACGCCCGACTGGGGCCCGCAGGATTTCCGCGTGCTGGCCGGGCGCAAGAACGCCTTCTCGGTGGTCGCGACGCGCGAGAGCGGCATCACCCGCCCCGAGCACATGCGCGGCAAGCGCATGGCCTGGGTGCCGGCGAATTCGTCGGTGAACATCAAGGTCGAGCCCATCCTGGCCTTCGCCGGGCTGTCGCTGAACGACGTGCAGATCGTGCAGTTCCCCTCCTATGCCGCGAGCCTGCGCGCGCTGATCGAGGGGCGGGCCGATTGCGCCGGCGCCGCCCCCGCCGCCGCCGTGCTGCGGGAGCTGGAGGCGAGCCCGCGCGGCATCTCCTGGGTGCAGCTCGACCCCGCCAACGCCGAGGGGTGGGAGCGCGCGCGCCGGGCCGTGCCCTTCGTGGAGCCCTTCGCGGAGACCATCGGCGCCGGCATGTCCGAGCAGAACCCGGTGAACGTCATGGGCTACCGCTACCCCATGATCACGGTGAACGCCGACGCGGCCGAGGCCGAGGTCTATGCGCTGATGCAGGCCATCACCGACAGCTTCGACATGTTCAAGGACGCGAACCCCATCATGCCGCGCTGGGCCATGAACCTGGCCGGCACGCCGCCGATGGACGCGCCCTTCCACGAAGGCGCCATCCGCTTCCTGCGGGAGCGCAACATCTGGAACGCCGACATCCAGCGCTGGCAGGACCAGACGCTGACCCGCCTGAACACGCTGCGTGCCGCCTGGGCCGAATTCCTGCCCGGCGCCCGCAGCCAGCCGGCCGAGGCCTTCGCCGAGGCCTGGACCGAACGGCGCCGCGCCGCACTCGCGACCCTCGGCTGATCCACCTCCCGCCGCCGGAGCCCTCCGGCGGCGGTCTTCTTTTCACCCCGCCCGGGTTCCTGTCGCATGTCCAGCACCGTCGCCGCCGCCCCTGCCATCGAGGACCCGGAGGCGCGATCGGGACGCCTGACGGGGGCCGCTTTCTGGGCGGCCTTCGTGCTGTCGGCCGCGGGGCTGCTGCTGACCATCAACCAGGTCTTCAACCTGGGGCTGGGCGGGTTCCGGCCGATCAGCACGGCCTATTACTACCTCATCATCGGCTGCTTCGGCGCCTTCGCCTTCCTGGCCTTCCCGGCCATCAAGCGGCAGAAGACGCATGTGCCATGGTTCGACTGGCTCCTCGCCGCGGCCACGCTTGGCATCAGCATCTGGCTGGCCACCGTCTCGCTCACCATCCAGCTCGCGGGGTGGAACGCCACGGCGCCGGACTGGGCGGCCTGGCTCGGTGTCGCGCTGATCGTGATGATCCTGGATGGGGTGCGGCGCACGGGCGAGAACGTGCTCTTCATCGCCTGCCTGCTCTTCGGCGCCTTTCCCATCTTCGCGGGCGACATGCCGGGCTTTCTCTGGGGGGTGGAGTTCAGCCCGCTGGACACGGTGCGCGAACATGTCTTCGGCACCGAGAGCATCATCGGCATCCCCATGCAGGTGGTGGCGGACACGCTGATCGGCTTCCTCATCTTCGGCGTGGTGCTCTCCGCCACGGGCGGGGCGGCCTTCTTCATGGATTTCGCGCTGGCCTTGATGGGCACCTCGCGCGGGGGGCCGGCCAAGGTGGCGGTGGTGTCGTCCGCCACCTTCGGCATGCTTTCGGGCAGCCCCACCTCCAACGTGCTGACGACGGGCACGCTCACCATCCCCACCATGAAGCGCTGCGGCTATTCGTCGCATTACGCGGGGGCGGTGGAGGCCTGTTCCTCCACGGGTGGGGCGCTGATGCCGCCCGTGATGGGTGCTGCCGCCTTCATCATGGCGACCTTCCTGAACGTGCCCTATGCCGAGGTGATGCTGGCGGCCCTGCTGCCCTCGGTGCTGTTCTATGCCGCGCTGTTCCTGCAGACGGACCTCTACGCCGTGCGGAAGGGGCTGCGCGGCGTGCCGAAGTCGGAGGTGCCGCCGCTCGGGCCCACGCTGGCTTCGGGCTGGTATTTCATCGGCGCCATCGTGGGGCTGACGGTGCTGCTGCTGGCCTTCCGGATGGAGGCGCAGGCGCCCTTCTGGGTCTGCCTCTTCCTGCTGGTCGTGGCGGTGCTGCGGCGCAAGGTGACCGGGTTCAACCTGATGTCCTTCTGCCGGCTGGTGGTGGATGGCGGGCAGGCGGTGGCGCAGATCGTGGCCCTCATCGCGGGCATCGGGCTCATCATCGGGGCGCTGTCCGTCACGGGGGTGGCCAACTCCTTCTCGCGCGAGCTGGTGCAGTATGCGGCGGGCAATATCGGGCTGCTGCTGTTCTTCGGCGCCATCACCAGCTTCATCCTGGGCATGGGGATGACGGCATCCGCCTGCTACATCTTCCTGGCCATCGTGCTGGCGCCGGCGCTGGTGCAGGCGGGGTTGGACCCGATGGCCTCGCATCTCTACGTCCTCTACTGGGGCATCGTCTCCTTCATCACGCCGCCGGTGGCGCTGGCGGCCATCGCCGCGGCCTCCATCGCGAAATCCTCGCCGATGAAGACGGGGCTGATGTCGCTGCGCATCGGCTGCCTGCTGATGCTGCTGCCGGTGCTCTTCGTGCTGCAGCCGGCGCTGATCCTGCGGGGCGACCTGCCGTTGATCCTGCAATCGGTGGCGACGGCGGGGGTGGCGATCTTCATGCTGGCCTCGGCCTTCGAAGGATATGTCTATGGCGTCGGCCCCACGCCCATCTGGGCGCGCATTCCCATCCTGGTGGGCGGGCTGCTGCTGCTGATCCCGGAGGGGATGACGGACATGGTGGGGCTGGGCATCGCGCTGGCGGGCATCCTGGCCATGTGGCTGGCCAGGCCGAGGGTGGCGGCGTAGGCGCAGCCGGCCAGAATCCGGCCGCAAGGCGGCCGGCGCCGCCCACCCCACCGCGCCACAGGCGCACCCGTCGCGCGGCGAAAGCCCAGTGCGCGGCGCGCGCGCCCGGCGCCTGAGGGCGTGAATCATGATACGGTGGGCGCTCAGTCGCACGAATCCGGCCGCAAGGCGGCCGGCGCCGCCCCACCGACCGCGCCACAGGCGCACCCGTCGCGCGGCGAAAGCCCAGCGCGCGGAGCGCGCGCCCGGCGCCTGAGGGCTTAGATCACGGGTGTTACAGATCATCTCATGGCGCGGAATTGACCTGCGCCGGGGGGGCATTTCGTGGGATAAGCGCCCAACCATGCAACTTCGCCCCGCCGGCCGGCCTCTCTTCCGATGAACATGCTCGATGCCCGTCCGCAGGAGGCGGAGGAAGCGCATTCCTCCCGCCCCACGCGCCGACGGGGGCGCGTCGTCATGCTCGTGCTGGCGCTGCTGGCGCTGGCCGTCGCCGGCTGGTTCCTCTGGCCGCGCCCCGCCGCCACGCCGCGGGCGCCCGCCGCGATCGGCCCGACCCCCGTGCTCACCGTCCCGCTCATCCCCGCCAGCACCCGCCCCTTGGCCGTGCCGGTGGTGGGCGATGGCAGTGTCGCCCCCTGGCAGGAGCTGGTGCTGGGCGCCGAGGTGGGTGGGCTGCGCGTTCTCGAGGTGCGGGTGGAGGAAGGCGACCAGGTGCGCGCCGGCGATGTGCTGGTGCGCCTGGACGATGCCCTGCTGCGCGCCCAGAGCGCCCAGGTGGAGGCCAGCATCAACGAGGCCAGGCTGGCGCTGGACTTCGCCCAGAGCGAGGTCGCCCGCGCCCGCACCCTCGCCAGTGGCGGCATCGGCCCGCGGCAGGTGCTGGAGCAGCGCGAATCCGTCGCCGCCCAGGCCGAGGCGCGGCTCGCCGCCGCCATCGCGCGGCGCGAGGAGGTGGCGGCGCGCCTGGCCCAGGCGACCATGCTGGCGCCGACCGATGGCCTCGTCTCCCGTGTGGTGCTGCGCATCGGCGCCGTCACCGGCGCGGGGCAGGAGGCGCTGCGCCTGGTGCGTGACGGCCGGCTGGAGCTGAACGCCCGCGTGCCGGAGCTGGAACTGGCCGGCATCGCCCCCGGCCAGCCGGTCCGCGTCCGCCATGGCGGGCGCGAGATCATGGCCGAGGTGCGCGCCATCGCCCCCACCATCACCACCGAGAACAGGCTGGGCACCGTGCATGTGGCGCTGCCGCCCGGTTCGGGCCTGCTGCCCGGCATGTTCGCCCGGGCCGAGATCATGGGCCCGCCGCGCCCGGCCGTGCTGGTGCCCGCCGCCGCCGTGGTGTTCCGCGACGGCGCGCCCGCCGTCTTCACCCTGGCGCCCGGTGAGGAGCGCGTGCGCCTGCGCCGCCTCACCCTCGGCCAGCGGCTGGACGGCATGGTGGAGGTGCGCGAGGGCCTGGCGGAAGGGGAGCGCGTGGTGCTCTCCGGCGCGGGCTTCCTGGCCGATGGGGATCTGGTGCGGGTCGCGGCGCCATGAGCCGCATTCTGCCCCAGCACCGCAACATCTCGGGCTGGGCCATCCACAACCCGGTGGCGACGACCGTCCTCTTCCTGCTGCTGACGGTGGCGGGGATTTTCGCCTACCCTATGCTGCGCATCAACAACACGCCGGACCTCGACCTGCCGGCGGTGGTGATCTCGGTCGTGCAGTCGGGGGCGGCGCCCACCGAGATGGAGACCCAGGTGACCCGCCGCGTCGAGGATGCGGTGGCGGGGCTGGGGCAGGTGAAGACCATCCGCTCCATCATCGTGGATGGCAGTTCCACCACCATCGTGGAATTCACGCTGGGCACCAACATAGACCGCGCGGCCAATGACGTGCGCGACGCGGTGGGGCGCATCCGCAGCGATTTGCCGGCCGGGGTGCGCGAACCCGTGGTGACGCGCGTCGAGGCCACGGGCGGGGCCATCGTGACCTTCACCGTCTCCTCGCCCCGGCTGACGGTGCCGGAGCTGAGCTGGCTGGTGGACGACACCATCTCGCGCGCCATGCTGGCCGTGAACGGAGTGGCGCAGGTGAACCGCGTTGGGGGTGTCGCGCGCGAAATCCGCGTGGCGCTGCGGCCCGACCGGCTGCTCGCGCTGGGCATCACCGCGGGCCAGGTGAACGCGCAGCTGCGCGAGCAGAACATCAACCTGCCCGGCGGGCGGGGCACCATCGGTACGGGCGAGCAGGCCATTCGCACCCTGGGCTCCGCCATCACGGTGGCGGAGCTGCGGGAGCGCAGCATCATCCTGCCCAGCGGCCGCAGCGCAAGGCTGGCCGAACTGGCCGATGTGGAGGACGGCACCGCCGAAATCCGCACCGCGGCGCGGCTGGATGGCAGGCCGGTGGTGGGCTTCGAGATCGTCCGCACCCGCGGCTCCTCGGAGGTGCGCGTGGCGGAGGAGGTGATGGCCCGCGCCCGCGCCCTGTCGGCCGAGCTGGATGTGGAGGTCACGCCCGTCACCACCACCGCCACCTTCGTCATGGCCGGCTACCACGCCGCGATCGAGGCGCTGGTGGTGGGCTCCGTGCTGGCGATGCTGGTAGTGTATCTCTTCCTGCGCGACTGGCGGGCGACCATCATGGCCTCGCTCGCCATGCCGCTGTCCTTGATCCCGACCTTCTTCGTGATGCAGTGGCTGGGCTTCTCGCTCAACAACGTCACGCTGCTGGGGCTGACGCTGGTGGTGGGCGTGCTGGTGGACGATGCCATCGTCGAAATCGAGAACACCGTCCGGCACATCAGGCAGACGCCGGGCATCAGCGTTTTCCGCGCCTCGCTCGACGCCTCGGCCGAGATCGGCCTCGCCGTGGTGGCGACGACGGCCACCATCCTGGCCGTCTTCGTGCCGGTGGCCTTCATGCCGGGCATTCCCGGCCAGTTCTTCCGGCAGTTCGGGCTGACGGTGGCGGCGGCGGTGGTGTTCTCGCTGGTGGTGGCGCGGCTGCTGACCCCGCTGCTGGGCGCCTATTTCCTGAAGCCGCCGCGCGATGACCATGAACGCGAAGGCCGGGTGGGCCGCTGGTATGGCGGCGTGCTGCGCTGGTGCCTGCGGCACAAGCGCCTGACCATCCTGGGCGGCGTGGGCTTCTTCGCGGTGTCGCTGGCGCTGATTCCCTTCATCTCGCGCGATTTCGTGCCGGGGGCCGATCGCGGGCGGATTTCCATGGCGTTGGAACTCGCCCCCGGCGCCACCATCGAGGAGACGGATGCGGCGGTGCGCGAGGCCACGCGCATCCTGCGCGCGCGGCCCGAGGTGGTGACGGTCTTCGCGAGCCTGGGCACGCAGGTGGGCGGCGGCGGGGGCCCGGGCCTCGGCAGCGTGACCCGCAATGGCGACCCGCGCGTGGCGAATATCCTGGCCACGCTCGTGCCCTTCCAGGAGCGTGCGCTGCGCCAGGTGCAGATCGAAAACGCCCTGCGGCCGGAGCTGGAGATGATCCCCGGCGCGCGCATCCGCTTTGGCGCGGACGGGCAGAGCGGCTCGCGCCTGCAGGTCACGCTGGTGGGGCAGGACCCCCCGACCTTGTCCGCGGCCGGCGATGCGCTGGCGGCGCAGATGCGGACCATCCCGGGGCTTTCGGGCGCGCGGTCCACGGCGGCGCTGGCGCGGCCCGAATTGCAGATCACGCCGCGCGAGGCGCGGGCGGCGGATCTGGGCGTCTCGGTCTCGGCCATCGCCAACACCATCCGGCTGGCGACGGTGGGCGATGTGGACCAGGCCCTGCCGCGCTTCACCCTGGCCGAGCGGCAGATTCCCATCCGCGTCATGCTGGACGAACGCGCGCGGGCCGACATGTCGGAACTGCGCGCGCTGCGCGTGGAAGGGCGCGGCGGGCTGCCCGTGCCGCTGGAGGCCGTGGCCGACATCGCCCACGCCGCCGGCCCCGCGCAGATCGACCGGCTGGGCCGGCAGCGGCAGTTGACGGTGGAGGCGGAACTCGGCGGCATGCCGCTGGGCGACGCCATGCAGCGGGTGGCCGCCCTGCCCATCATGCAGAACCTTCCGCCGGGTGTCGCGAACCGCCCCACCGGTGACACGGAGGTGATGGCGGAGCTCTTCAGCGGCTTCCTGGTGGCGCTGGGAACGGGCGTGCTGCTCGTCTACCTGGTGCTGGTGCTGCTGTTCGGCGGCTTCCTGCAGCCGCTCACCATCATGTCGGCGCTGCCGCTCTCGCTGGGGGGCGCGTTGCTGGCGCTGCTGGTGACGCAGCAGGCCATGGGCGTCTCGGCCGTCATCGGCGTGCTGATGCTGATGGGGATCGTGGCGAAGAACTCCATCCTGCTGGTGGAATACGCCATCATGATCCGCGCGGGCGGACAGGTGGACCGTGACACGGCCATCATCGAGGCCTGCCGCAAGCGCGCGCGGCCCATCGTGATGACGACCATCGCGATGGTGGCGGGCATGGCGCATATCGCGCTCGGCATCGGCGCGGAGAGCGAGTTCCGCGCGCCGATGGCGCTGGTGGTGATCGGCGGGCTGGCCACGTCCACGCTGCTCAGCCTGCTGTTTGTCCCCGTGGCCTATGTCTACATGGACCGCTTCGAGGGCTGGGTGGCGCGGCGGCTGCGGCCGAAATCCTGGGCGCAGGCGCCGGCGGAATAGCGCCTGATCACCTTTGGCGGAATCGCCAAAGGTGTGAATCAGCCGCTCGGCCGAACAGCCTCTGATCGCCTTTGGCGGAATCGCCAAAGGCGTGGATCAGCCGCTCCGCAACGCTGCAGGCAAGCCCCTTCAGTTGTAGGCGGCGGTGACGCGCGGATCATCCGTCTCGCGCAGGAAGTCGAGGAACCAGGCGTAGCGGTTGGACAGTTTCCAGATGGTCCGGGGCTGCAATTCCTGGCGGTGGCGGCCTGGCGCGGTGTCGGACCCGGCCCAGGACTGGCCGATCCATCGCGGGTTGCCGGGCAGGTTGCCCACGCGCTCCTGCTCCAGCGCGGCGCGCTGGGCGGGGGTCATGGCGTCCAGCGAGGTGCCCATGAACTCGGCGATGCGCTCCGTCACCTCGTCGAAGTACAGGCAGTACCGGACATAGCCGATGAAGATCCGGTCGGCCGGGTCCACGCTGCGCGCCACCTCCATGAACCTTCGGCACATGGGCGAGACGTCCTGGGCCAGCACCCATTCGTCAATGCCCATGTCCTTGATCCGCTGGCGCCGCGCCGCCTCCTTCTCCGGCGTCTCGCCCAGGAAGGGATGGACGAATTGCCAGTGAAACTGGTTGCACAGCACGTCCCGCGGGTCGCGCGCGTTCAGGATGAAGCGGTAATCGGCCAGCGGGGTGTTGCGGTTGAAGTAATGGGGCGCGTTGTGGTTGACGAGGTGATCCGTGGCGGGCGGCAGCTCCGTCGCCACCCGGTCCATCCGCTGCGCCATGTAGCGTTCATGCACGAAGCCGAGCGGCCTGTAGCGGCCGCCATTGATGGCCAGCAGCGCACGCCACAGCGAGCCCGACGCGCTGGTGGGCGTGGTCAGAAAGATGATGCTACGGCTCATGCCGCCCAGTTTGCGCGACCCGCAAACCGCTGGGAAGCCGGGCGGATCGTCACCTCACCCGGTTGTCCACCAGTTCCTGCACCACGGCGGGGTCGGCGAGCGTCGAGGTGTCGCCCAGGCTGTCGGTCTCGTTCGCCGCGATCTTGCGCAGGATGCGCCGCATGATCTTGCCCGAGCGTGTCTTGGGCAGGCCGGGCGCCCACTGGATGGCATCGGGCGTGGCGATGGGGCCGATCTCCTTCCGCACCCAGGCCACGAGTTCTTTCCGCAGCGCGTCGGAAGGCTCCTCGCCCGCATTGAGCGTGACGTAGCAGTAGATGCCCTGGCCCTTCAGGTCATGCGGCATGCCGACCACGGCGGCCTCGGCCACCTTGGGGTGGGCCACCAGCGCGGATTCCACCTCGGCCGTGCCCATGCGGTGGCCGGCCACGTTGATCACGTCGTCCACGCGGCCGGTGATCCACCAATAGCCATCGGCGTCGCGGCGCGCGCCGTCGCCGGTGAAGTAGAGGCCGGGGAAGGTCGAGAAATAGGTCTGCACGAAGCGCGCATGGTCGCCATAGACGGTGCGCATCTGGCCGGGCCAGCTGTCGGTGATGACGAGGTTGCCCTCGGTCGCGCCCTCGAGGAACTTCCCCTCGCCATCCACCAGCGCGGGCTTCACGCCGGGGAGCGGCAGGGTGGCCGAACCCGGCTTCTGCGCGACGGCGCCGGGCAGGGGCGAGATCAGGATGCCGCCCGTCTCCGTCTGCCACCAGGTGTCCACCACCGGGCAGCGCTCATCGCCCACCACGCGGTAGTACCAGAGCCAGGCCTCGGGGTTGATGGGCTCGCCCACGCTGCCCAGGATGCGCAAGGAGGCCCGGCTGTGCTTCTTCACCGGCCCCTCGCCATCGCGCATCAGGGCGCGGATGGCGGTCGGCGCGGTGTAGAAGATGTTGACCTGGTGCTTGTCCACCACCTGCCAGAAGCGGCCATTGTCGGGCCAGGAGGGCACGCCCTCGAACATCAGCGTGGTGGCCCCGTTCGCGAGCGGCCCATAGACGATGTAGGTGTGGCCCGTGACCCAGCCCACATCGGCCGTGCACCAGTAGATCTCACCCGGGCGGTAGTCGAAGACCAGCTCATGGGTGAAGGACGCCCAGACCATGTAGCCGCCCGTGGTGTGCAGCACGCCCTTGGGCTTCCCGGTGGAGCCCGAGGTGTAGAGGATGAAGAGCGGGTCCTCCGCGTTCATCCGCTCCGGCTCGCATTGCGTGGGCTCGCCATCGCACAGCGCCGCCCAGCCGTGGTCGCGGCCTTCCTGCATGGCGACTTCGGTGCCGGTGTTCTTCGCCACGATGACGTGACGCACGCTGGGGCAGGTCTTCAGCGCCTCATCCGCATTGGCCTTGAGCGGGACCTTGCGGCCGCCGCGCCGCCCCTCGTCGGAGGTGATGAGCAGGCTGCACTCGCTGTCTTGGATGCGGCTGGCCAGGCTGTCCGGAGAAAACCCGCCGAAGACGATGGAATGCACGGCCCCGATGCGCGCGCAGGCCAGCATCGCCACCGCGGCTTCCACGATCATGGGCAGGTAGATGCAGACGCGGTCGCCCTTCTTCACGCCCAGCTTGCGCATGGCGTTGGCCAGCTGGCAGACGCGGGCATGGAGCTGGGCGTAGGTGGTCTTGCTGTCGGAATTGGGGTCGTCGCCCTCCCAGATGATGGCGACCTGATCGCCCCGCCCCGCCGCGATGTGGCGGTCCAGGCAGGAGACGGAGGCGTTCAGCTCCCCATCCTCGAACCACTTGATGGACACGTCGCCGGTGAAGTCGGTGTTCTTGATCTTGGTGGGCTCGCGCATCCAGGCGATGCGCTTCATCTCGCCGCGCCAGAAGCCGTCGGGGTCGGTGGCGGCCTGTTCCGCCATGGTGGCGCGGCGCTCGGCGGTCACGCGGGCCTTCGCCGCGATCTCGGGCTTGATGGCGATGAGGCCGTCATCGGGCATGGCGTGGCGTCTCCCTCACTTCAGGCATTTTCTTCCGGAATTGGCGCATGGCGGGTCGCCGCGCGTCAATGACTTGTCAGGTGTTGGGCCTTGTCAACTTTCAGGGCGGATGCCCAGGCGCTGGATCACCTCGCCCCAATGGGAAAGTTCGGCGCGCACCAGCGCGGCCAGCGGGGCGGGGGGCGTGCCCAGCGGCTCGAAGCCCGCGGTGGTCAGGGCGCGGTGGGTCTCGGGGGCGGCCAGCGCGGCGCCGGCCTCCCCGGCCAGGCGGGTGATGCGCGCCTCGGGCGTGCCGCGCGGGGCAAACAGGCCGATCCAGGCATAGGCGCCGATATCGGGCTCATTCTGCTCGCGCAGGGTGGGGATGGCGGGAAGCTGGTTCATGCGCGCCTCGCCGGTCACGGCCAGGGGGCGCACCTGTTCGGACAGTGCCTGGGGCAGCACGGCGCCGGCCGCGGCCGCCATGACCTGCACGCGGCCGGCGACGACCTCGCCGATGGCCTGGGGCCAGGAGCGGAAGGGCACATGCGTCATCTCCAGCCCATGCCGGGCCGCGAATTCCGCCGTGACCAGGTGCCCCAGCGTGCCCGCCCCCACCGAGCCATAGTTCAGCCGCCCGGGGTTGGCCCGCACATGGGCGATGAGGCCCGCCACGTCGCGCACCGGCACGCCCGGATGGACCGACAGCACAAAGGGCATGCGCGCGAGCAGGCTGATGGGCATCAGGTCGGTGGCCGGGTCATAGGGCAATTGCGGGTTGACCAGCCGCGCGATGGAGCCGGGCCCGCCGATGGTGACGATCAGGCTGTGCTCGTCCTGGGCGCGAAGGGCCGTATCCACCCCGATGGTCCCGCCGCCGCCCGCCCGGTTGTCCACCACCACGGGCTGGCCCAGCACCGGCTGGAGGTGCTGCGCCAGGGCGCGCGCCGCGATGTCCGGGGTGGAGCCGGCCGGGAAGCCCACGACCAGCCGCACGGGGCGCGAGGGCCAGGCGCCTTGGGCGTGCGCGGCGGGCGCGAGCGCCAAGGCCGGCAGGGCCAGGGCGGCGCGGCGGGGAATGGACATGGGCGGCCTCCGGTTCATTTGCCGGCCGTATAGGGCGGGACGCGGCCCGGCGAAATCACCCTTGCGCCAGTTCCAGGATCAGCGCGGCCAGGGCCTCGGGTGCCGTGATGTTGGGGCTGTGGCTGGCCGCCATTTCGAGAAAACCCCAGCCGGGGGCGTGGCGCAGCCGGTCCGCGATGGGGCGGAAGGGGTCGTGGCCGTCCTTCACGGTGCAATGGATATAGGTCCGCGCAAAGGGCGGGGTGGCGTGGGTCAGGCGCAGCTTCTGGGTGAAGCAGCGCGCGGGCTGGTGGCGCCGGCGCGGGAGGGTCCAGGCGAGGTCCTCGGGCGCGGTGTCGGGCGCGCCGGGCAGGGGAGGGACCAGCCAGCCTTCGAAAGGTGCCTCGGGCCCGCCGCCGCCCACCATGTCCTGCAGGGACTGGCCATCCTCCGGCACGAAGGCATCCAGATAGATCAGGCGGCGGATGCGGTCCGGCACGCGGTCGCCCACGCCCGTGCCCACCATCCCGCCATAGGAATGCGCGACGAGGGTGATGTCGCGCAGATCCTCAGCCTCGATCACGCCCAATATGTCCTGGATGTGCGTTTCGAGGTCCAGCATCGGGTGGGCCAGGTGGGCGCGTTCGCCAAGGCCGGTGTAGGTGGGCGTGAAGACCTCATGCCCCGCCGCGCGCAGCGGTTCGCGCAGCTTCTTCCAGGACCAGCCGCCCGACCAGGCGCCATGGCAGACGAGGATGCAGGCCATCGGGACCCCCCTTCAGCGCCCTGCCATCACCGTGCGGGGCAGGATGAAACCATGCGCCGCGAAGACCGTGTTGCCCAGGGCGTTGATGCGCGGATACCAGACGCGCACCTGCGTCCAGTCGTTGCGGGGCGAGACATCCACCACCGGCTGGTCCTCCGCCACGCGGCCGCGCAGGCTGCCCGAGGCCCAGTTGGCATGGTCCACCCGGATTTCCCGCGACGACACCACCCGCCGCACCACGGACAGGTGCCCCGAATTCAGCCGCGAGGTGCGGGCCAGGACCAGCACGCCGCCCGGCTCCGGCCGGCGGGCGCGGCTGTAGCGCCCCGCCGCCGCGTCCCACCACTGCCAGGCATCGCCCGCGAGCTGGATGCCCGAGCGCTGCCGCGCATAGGGCACGCAGGAGATGCCGGTGTAGGGCCCATGGCCCGGGACGTCGGCGATGACGGGCGGCGCCGGGGCGCGGCTGGTGCCGCAGCCGGCCAGCATGGCCAGCGGGGCGCCCAGGGCGCAGGCGCCGAGAAGCGCGCGTCGGTTCATGTGGTCCACTCCCCCCAGTGGATGGGCGCCGCCTTCCCCAAGGTGGCGCATGGGGTGCTGTAGCCTGGAATTCCGGCGGAAATCCAGCCTTTCAGCGCATCAACGCCGCCAGCGGCGATCCGCCTAACGCCGCCAGCGGTGATTCCTTCAACGCCGCCAGCGGCGATGCATCCACAGCCACTGCCCCGGGTCCTCGCGGATCCAGCCTTCGATGATGCGGTTCAGCAGGGCGGTGCTGGCCTCCACATCCACCCGGCCCGTGGCGTCGCGCGGCAGTTCCACCGGCCCGATCAGCTCGATCCGGAAGCGCGGGCCGGGCTCACGGATGGCGCGCATGCCATAGACCGGCGCCTCGAAGCGCCGCGCCAGCCGCGCCAGGAAGGGGTTGGAGGCCGCCGGCTGGCCGAAGAAGGGCACCACCGGGCCGCGGCCGAAGCGCTGGTCCACCAGCATGCCGAGCGACTTGCCCTCATCCAGCGCGGAGGCCATGCGGATGGGCGCGGCCACGCTGGCCGGGATCAGCTCGCCCATGATGGGCGCGCGGCGGGCGATGATGTCGGCCGCGATGAAGCGGTTGTTGGGCGTGCGGTAGAGGATGGCCCCCTGGTGCCCCATCCGCGCCGCCACCACTGCCGGCAATTCCCAATTCGCCAGATGCGCCGAGAAGGTCAGCACCGGCCGGCCCTCGGCCAGCAGGGCGTGCAGCCGCGCCTTGGTGTCCGGGTGGGAATAGACGCGCCCGCCGTCGAAATCCCAGATGCGGTCCAGATGCGCGTATTCGCAGGCGGTGCGGCCCAGATTCTCCCAGGCGCGGCGCGCGATGGCGCGGTGCTGCGCCGCGTCCAACTCCGGCAGGGCAAGGCGGAGATTGTCCATCATCTGCCGGTGGTTGCGCGTCAGCGGCCCCAGCAGCGGCAGCACGAATCCGCCCAGCGCCGAGGCCGCCCGCAGCCCCAGCAGCCGCAGGAAGCCGAAGGCCGCCCGCGCCACCAGCGCGACCGCCCATTCCCCCGCCAGGGCCAGCCTCGCGCGCACGCCGGGCCTACAGCGTGACGACGATCTTGCCGAAGACCCTCCGGGATTCGAGCCGCGCCAGCCCCTCCTCGAAGCGGTCGAGCGGCAGGACGCTGTCCAGCACGGGGCGAATGCCCTGGGCCATCTTGTCCAGCCCCTCGGCCACGTTGCGCACCGTGGCGCCGAAGCTGCCGATCAGGCGCAACTGCCGCTGGAACAGCATCATCAAATTCGTCTCGGCCGAGACGCCGGAGGTGCTGCCGCAGGTCACCAGCCGCCCGCCCATCTTCATGGAGAGCAATGAGCCCTGCCAGGTGGCCGCGCCCACATGCTCGAACACCACATCCACGCCGCGCTTGCCGGTGACGCGGCGGGCGATGCTCTCGAAGCGGTCCACATTGTAGTTCACCACGTGGTCGGCGCCGAGGGCGCGGGCCTTCTCGGCCTTCTCCTCATCGCCCACCGTGCCGATGACGGTGCAGCCGATGGCCTTGGCCATCCGCACCGCGGCACTGCCGATGCCCGAGCCCGCGGCATGGACCAGCACGGTCTCGCCGGCTTCGAGCTTCGCGTTGTCGAACAGCATGTGCTGGACGGTGGCGAAGGTGATGCTGGCGCAGGCGGCGTCCTCGATGGAGACGCCCTCCGGCACGGCCACGCACAGCCGCGCGGGCATGTTCACCAGGCCCTGCGCGAAGCCGTCCACATGGAAGCCGCGCACGCCGGCCACGTTCTCGCAGAGGTTGTCGCGGCCGGCCAGGCAATGCTTGCAGGTGCCGCAGGTCATGCCGCCATAGGGCACCACGCGCTGGCCGGGGCGGAATGCCGTGACCCCTTCGCCCACGGAGGTGACCTCGCCCACCGCCTCGGCGCCCACGGTCAGCGGCAGGGTCCGCTTGGCGAAGGCCATGCCGCGCCAGCCCCAGACATCAATGTGGTTCAGCGCCACGGCCTTCATGGCGATCTGCACCTCGCCCGGGCCGGGGGGCGGGGGCGGGGGGGCTTCGGTGAGGCGGAGGTCGCGGTCGGCGAGAAGTCGGAGGGCGTGCATGGCGCGCCCATAGCAGGGAACGCCGCGCCCTCCTACCGGACCTCGTGCCTGGCGCGCTACCGCACGACCCTCCGGGCATTGTCCACCGTCAGCGCATCCGGCCAGCCGAAGCCCCATTCCAGCAGGGCGATGGCCAGCGCGAGGGCCACCGTGATGCCGATGATCCAGAGCCGCTGGCGCGAGGGCGGGCGGCGGAACCACATGAACAGGCGCAGCAGGAGGCGGGTGTCCATGGCGCTGGCCCCCTCAGCCCAGGCAGGCGGCGGCCAGCGCCCTGAAGGCCCGGGCGCGGTGGGAGAGGCGGGCTTTCTCCTCCACGCTCATCTCCGCATAGGTCAGGCTTTCGCCTTCGGGGACGAAGATGGGGTCGAAGCCGAAGCCCTGGGCGCCGCGGGGCGGCCAGGTCCAATGCCCCTCGGTGCGGCCCTCGAAGCCCTCCGTGTGGCCATCGGGCCAGGCCAGCACCAATGTGGCCACGAAGGCGCAGCGCCGGTCAGGGTTGGCGGCCGCCTCGCGCCAGACGCGCTCCATGGCCGGGCCGTAGTCGCGGCTTCCGTCGGGTTGGGTGGCCCAGTCGGCGGTGTAGACGCCGGGGGCGCCGCCCAGGGCCGCCACCTCGCAGCCGCTGTCATCGGCGAGCGCCGGCAGGCCGGTGGCCGTGGTCGCGGCCAGCGCCTTGATGCGCGCGTTGTCGAGGAAGGTGGTGCCGGTCTCGGCGGGCTCGGGCAGGCCGAGTTCCTTGGCCGAGACCACCTCCAGCCCATAGGGCGCCAGCAGGCCGGCGAATTCGCGCAGCTTGCCGGCATTGTGGCTGGCCAGGACCAGCCTCCCCGGAGTCAGTTTCCTCACAGGCCCACGGCGGCCTTCTGCCGCGCCACCAGCGCGGCCACGCCGTCGCGCGCCAAATCCAGCATGGCCAGGAACTGCGCCTCGCTGAAGGGCGCGCCCTCGGCCGTGGCCTGGACTTCCACCAGCGCGCCGCCGCCCGTCAGGACGAAATTGGCGTCCGCCTCGGCCGCGCTGTCCTCCTGGTAGTCGAGGTCCAGCACCGCCTCGCCATTCACCACGCCGCAGGAGATGGCGGCCACATGATCCGTCAGCGGCACCTGGCTCATGATGTTGTTGCGGACGCAATGCTGGAAGGCCAGGTGCAGCGCAACCCAGGCACCGGTGATGCCGGCGCAGCGGGTGCCGCCATCGGCGTTCAGCACGTCGCAGTCGAGCGTGATGCTCATCTCGCCCATCGCCTTGCGGTCCACCACGGCGCGGAGGCTGCGGCCGATCAGCCGCTGGATCTCCTGGGTGCGGCCGGATTGCTTGCCGCGCGCGGCCTCGCGGTCGCCGCGGGTGTGGGTGGCGCGGGGCAGCATGCCGTATTCGGCGGTGACCCAGCCCAGGCCGGTGTTGCGCAGGAAGGGCGGCACCCGCGTCTCGACGCTGGCGGCGCAGAGCACCTCCGTCTGGCCCACGCGGATGAGGCAGGACCCCTCGGCATGCTTGGCGATTCCCGTCTCGATGATGACGGGGCGGAGGGCATCAGGGGTGCGGCCGGATGGGCGCATGGTCATTATTCCTTGGCAAAGGCGAAGCGGGCGCACCATACGCGGGCGCGCGCCGAAGGCCAGGGGTTCCGTAGATGAGCGAAGACAGCACCACGCATGAGGCCTGGATCGGCCTGCCACCCATGGCGGCCTTCCGCCTCTTCACCGACGGCTTCGACCGCTGGTGGCCGCGGGAATACACCTGGGGCGGGGCCGCCTGCGTCGAGATCGGCATGGAGCCTGTGCTGGGCGGCGCCTGCCGCGAGATCGGGCCGCACGGCTTCCGCTGTGACTGGGGGCGGATCATCCTCTGGGAGCCGCCGCGCCGCGTGTGCTTCACTTGGCAGATCGCGCCCGACCGCGCCCCCCAGCCCGACCCCGATCGCGCCTCGGAGGTGGAGGTGGTCTTCGAGGCCCAGGGTGCCCGCACCCGCGTGGTGCTGACCCATTCCGGCATGGCCCGCCATGGCGCGGGGTGGGAGGCGGTGCGGGAGGGCATGGCCTCCCCCCAGGGCTGGCCGCTGCTGCTGGGGCGCTACGTGGGGCTGGCGGGGTAGGGGCGCGGGGGAGCGCCACGCCCCTTTCCTGGATCCCGCTGCTGGTCCCGTTGCCGGGGGCGGGCCACCAGGCCGGGCAACGCCTTCCCGGTCACGCCTGGGTCACATGGCGCCGCGGAATTCCGGTGTCCAGGGTGGGACGCGGCCGGCGGTGGCGCGCCGGCGGGGCCTCCCGGGAACCCCGCAATCTGGTCCCGACGGGGCCATCGGCCCCGGCGGTCCTCCGGTCGGGAGAATATCGCCGGTTCGCGGCGCGCCGCGCGCAGCCTGCCGCGCGGCGGGCGTAAGGGGCAAGCATGGCCGAGGGGGGGCGCAAATCCCCTTCCAGCAATGACCGGAGGCGTGCCCCGGCCCACCAGCCGCGCGAGCGTCTACGCGGTCCCGGCCACGGCGGGAGGATGCCGTGCGGCCGGGGCGTCTGTCCATCGGCGCGATGGCGCGCGGCTACAGCCCTGGCAGGGCGGCCACGGCGGCGTCCAGCCTGGCGGTCAGGCCGGCCTGTTCGAGGGCGGCGCGGATGGCGCGGCGGTGCTCGGTGAAATAGGCGCCCTCCCGCAGGGGGACGGACTTTGCCAGCGCCTCGGCCTCGGCGGCCAGGCCGGCCAAGGCCTGGTGGGCGGGGCCGCGGGCGTCGAATTCGGGGATGGGGAGTTCCCACATCAGGTTGTCGAAGTGGCGGGCGCCGCCCTGGCCCTTGGGCTGGAGTGGTGCGATCTGCCGGCGCAGTCGGTCGCTGTTGAGCAGCGCCATCAGGTAGTGCGCCTCAGCCAGCGTGCGCGCCATGGCCGAATAGCAGGCGTGCTCCACGATCGAACTTCCGTCCGACAGGATAGCCGCGGCGAAGAGTGTGCCTGAAGCGGCGTAGGCGACCCGCAAGGGCTGGGCCGGGAACTGCCGCGACAGGTTCTTCTGGAAGTCCAGCCGATCCACCAGGGCCATCTTCGCCTTGCCATCCTCCCCCCGGCTGGCATGCGCCGCCCAATCCCGCTCCACCTGCCGCAGCCAGTCCGACAGCAGCCCGAACCCCTCCCGCGCCGCCCGCGCCGCGTCCATCACCGTGCCATCGGGCAGCACGGGCAGCACGGCCAGCGTCTCCTCCGCGCTGGGCAGCAGGCGGAAGGGAGCCAGGGTCTCGCCCAGCACCACGGGGTGCAGGAAGGCCGCCTCCACCCGGCCGCGCGGCGGGGCCAGATCCTTCCAGGGCCTCTTGTCCTGCTTCCCCTCCCGCCCCTGCACCATGGGGGCGGCGCGGTTGCTGCCCAGCCGCCCGGCCGCCACCCGCTCCACGAAGAAGAAGCGGCGGGGGAAGATGGTGGCGCCATTCTTGAAGCGCGCCCGATAGGGGCTGGCGCCGGCCAGGCTGGGCATGGGCGGCCAGGATTCCGGCCCCACGCGCAGCGCCGCATCGGCCGCCGCCTCGTCCGCGTCGCGGCGCGGCAGGTGGCCCGAAAAGCGCGTGACCTGCGCCGGCAGCGGCCCCGCCGTGGCGCGCCGTCCGAGGAACACCGAGGCCGGCACCGGGAACAGCGGCTGCACCGTCTCGTCGAGGCTCCAGGCCTCCTCCCAGCGCAGCTGCACGTCCCGGCAGTCGCCCGCGCGCAGGCCGCGATAGGTGGCGCGATTCAGCGCGGCATAGGGCAGCACGAAGGCGATGCGCCCGCCGGGCCGGAGGTAGCGCTGCGCCGCGCGGGCGGTGAACAGGGCGCAGAGATCCTGCTGGGTGGCCAGCACCCCGCCCACCCAGAGGTTCATGCGCTGGCTGGCCTCTTTCATGCGCCGCTGCAACGGGGCCGAGAGGTGGCGGAAGGCCACCCAGGGCGGGTTGCCCAGCAGCACATCCGCTTGCTGGTCGGGCCGGGACAGCCAGAGCGGCCGCACCAAGTTTCGCAGCACGAAGGGCCAGATACCATCGCGCCCCGCCGCGTGCAGCGCCAGGATGCGCGCATAGGTGGCGGCCATGGCCTCCACATCCGCGGGTTCGGCGCCCGGCAGGTTGCGCAGTTGGCGGCGCAGGTTGTCGGGGGTGGTGTTGCGCTCCAGCCCCTCCTTGATGGCCTGGACGCCGCCTTCCAGCCGTGCCTGGTCCTCGGCGAAGCCGGCGGGCACGCGCAGGGGCGGTTCGTCGGGCACCTCCACCACCACCTCGCGCATGGTGGCCGTGGTGGCGATGTTCCATTGCAGCGCATCGCCCAGGAAGACGGGCACGGTCAGGTCGGTCGCGCGGTCACGGATGTCCTCGCCCAGGGCCAGCAGCCAAGTGACGCGGGCGATGATGACGGCCACGGGGTGCACATCCAGCCCACGCACCTGGGCCATGCAGGCGGCGAGGCGCCGTTCCCTGGGCCAGCCCGCCGCCTCGCCCGCCGCGCGCAGCCGGCGGATGGCATGGAACAGGAAGGTGCCCGAGCCGCAGGCGGGGTCCAGCACGCGCTGGGTGAGAGGCGCGTCCATGGCCCGCGCCGTGACCTTCGCCGCCAGCCAGTCGGGCGTGTAATATTCGCCCAGATCCTTGCGCTGCTCAGGGTCCATCAGGCTTTCGTAGAGGGCCCTTCAGCACATCCTGCTTCACGTCGCGCAGCAGGAAGCGAGAGGCCTGGCGGGCAAGGCGGCGCACCAGATCCGGGCCATCCGGGTGGTGCAGCACCCAGTCGAAGAAATCGCCCTCGACGGCGCCCCTCACGCCCTGTTCTTCCAGCGCCGCCCCGGACAGGATTCGCGCGGGGTCCTCGTCGGCCGCGTCCAGCACCCTGGCCGCGATGGTCTTGGCCACGATGGTGAGATAGCTGTGCTGGAGGAACAGCCGGTCCTCGCCCACATCGGCGCCATACACCTCGCGCAGCAGGCTGTCCCAGAGGTCGCGCTTGAGCTTGGCCTCGGGGTCCTCCCGCATGTCGCGCCACAGGGCTTGCAGCGTGTTGAAGGCGCGGCGGAAGGTGAGGCTGTCGCGGCCAAGCTCGGCCGCGATGACCTGGGGCTCGGGTGCCAGGTCCTCACGTTCGGAGACGGCGGGTTCGAGCCAGCGCAGCAGGGTTTCCGCGCGCTCGGGGTTCAGCGCGTGGCGACCCACCTCGACCATCTCGCCGTCGCGCAGTTCATGGGCCAGCCACAGCGCGCCATCTGTCGTGATGCCGAGGGCAGGGCGGCGGCCCGTCAGGCGTTCATGCTCGGCCAGATAGCCGGGTAGCTTGGCCTTCACATCCGGCATTTCGCGCCGCAGGTCGGACTTGAACTCGAAGACGGTGGCGCCGAAAAGGGCATCGGCCCGGCCGCCGATGAGCGGCATGCGGAATTCATGGGTCATGGCGCCGAATTCCCGCCCGAGCCCCTCCGTCACCAGGGCGACGGTGGCGACGCGCACGGCCTCATGCCCCGGCCGTCGGGCCAGTTGCGCTGAGATTTCGGGGAGTCTCTGTTCACGCCAATGCCTGATCATGCTTGCAGTTGAGAACGGCGGCGGCCGCGCCGCAAGCTTGGTGGACTCGGAGGGGCAGGCTAGGTTCCGCCCATGCGTCACGATGCCCAGCCAGACCTTTTCGCCTCCCTGCCGCGGGAAGAGGCCGTTGCGGCCACGGCACGGCCAGAGGCCGAACTGGCGCTGATCCGGCGCGACCTCTACCCGTTGCTGGAACAGGCCGAGCGCGCCGAACGCCTGCCCTGGAGCTATACCCGCGCGACCGTGATTGAAATCCAGATGGAGGGCTGGGCCGCCTGGTTGCCGCGGCACGAGGCGGACGACATCCGCGCCCGCTTCGCCCAGGCCATGGACCGCCTCTACGCGCTGGAGCCCACTGCCGATCCAGCTTGACCCGCCCCCCGGCAGGACCCACCTTACCTCATTGTGATGCACACGCCCTTCAAGCCGGGCCTCCTGCCCCTTGCCGCCGCCTCCGGCCTCGATCACCGGGCCACGGCGGTGCTGCGCGAGCTGGTCGAGGTGTATGTCGCGACGGGTGAGCCGGTCGGCAGCCGCACCCTCTCGCGCCGCCTGCCGCTGAACCTCTCGCCCGCCTCCATCCGCAACGTGATGGCGGACCTGGAGGAGGCGGGGCTGCTTTACGCCCCCCATACCTCCGCCGGCCGCCTGCCCACCGAGCGGGGCCTGCGCCTCTTCGTGGACGGGCTGCTGGAATTCGGCGATCTGAGCGAGGAGGAGCGCGAGGCCATCGCCGCCCGCTGCGCCGCCCATGGCCGTTCCCTGCAGGAGACGCTGGCCGAGGCGGGGCAGATGCTGTCCGGCCTCGCGGGTGCGGCGGGCCTCGTGGTCGCGCCCAAGGGCGAGGCGCCGCTGCGCCATATTGAATTCGTCCCCCTCGGGCCCGGCCGCGCGCTGGTGGTGCTGGTGCAGGGCGATGGGCGCGTGGAGAACCGCGTCATCGAGGTGCCGCCCGGCCTGCCGCCCTCCGCCCTGATCGAGGCCGGCAACTACCTCAACGCGCAGCTCGCCGGCCGCACGCTGGAGGAGACGCGGGAGAAGGTGGAGGGCGAGATCGCCGCCAACCGCACCGCGCTGGACGCGCTGACCCAGCAGGTGATCGCGGCCGGCCTCGCCACCTGGGCGGGCGGGGGCAATGCCGCGCTGATCTTGCGCGGGCAGGCGAAGCTGCTGGAGAACCTCGAGACGCTGGCCCGCGTGCAGGAAATCCAGGCGCTGTTCGAGCGGCTGGAGGCGCAGGAGACCACGCTGCGCCTGCTGGAACTGGCCCAGCGGGGCGAGGGCGTGCAGATCTTCATCGGCGCGGAGAGCGGGCTGTTCAACAGCGCGGGGCTTTCCGTGGTGGTGGCGCCCTTCCGCAACGGGCAGGAGAAGATCGTGGGCGCCATCGGCGTGATCGGCCCCTCGCGCATCAACTATGGCCGCGTGATCCCGGTGGTGGACTACACCGCGCGGGTGATTGGCCGGCTCTTGGGTTGATCGGCCGGGCCCTGCCCATTACGTCACGCGCATGACCACCGAACCCAACGCCAAGCCCGACACCGCCCCCGAAGACGAGACCGTGGCCGCCACCGAGGCGCCGCCCGCCCCCGAGCCCACGCCGGAGGAGCGGATCGCGGCCCTGGAAGCGGCGCTGGCCGAGATGAAGGACCGCTGGCTGCGCGCCGAGGCCGAGATCCAGAACGTCCGCAACCGCGCCCGCGACGATGTGGAGAAGGCGCGCAACTTCGCCGTGCAGAAATTCGCGGCCGATGTGGTGGAGGCCGCCGAGAATCTCCGCCGCGGCCTCGATGCCCTGCCGGCCGCGTCCGAGGACGAGCCTGACATCATCACCAAGCTGCGCGGCGGCTTCGAGGGCGTGGAGCGCTTCCTGCTGCAGCGCATGGAAGCCAATGGCGTGGCCCGCAAGCCCGCCCAGGGCGAGAAGTTCAACCCCGACTTGCACCAGGCGATGAGCGAGGCGCCGGCGCCGGAAGGGGTCGAGCCCGGCACCATCCTGCAGGCCTGGTCCTCGGCCTGGACGCTGAACGGCCGCCTGCTGAAGCCCGCCATGGTGGTGGTGGCGGGCCAGCCGGCCGCGGCGGAGCCTCAGCAGTAGGGCAGGCGCAGCCCCTTCTCCCGCCAGGGCATGCTGACCAGCTTGCCCGTGGTGGAGAGCGTGATGTAGGCGACGTCCAGCCCCGGCCCGCCGAAGCAGATATTGGTGGGCATGGGCTCGGGCATCTTCACCACGTCCAGGATCTCGCCGGCCGGCGAGACGGTGGTGATCTCACCGGAGACGAGCGTCGCCACCACGATATTGCCCTCGGCGGTGATGGCTAGGCTGTCCAGGCGCCGAAAGCCCGGGAACTGGCACAGCATGTTGCCGCCATGCGGGCTGGGCCAGGGTGACTTGCGCAGGCGCCCCGGCCCCAGGATGTCGAAGGCCCAGAGGCGGCCCGTCTCGGTCTCGGCCACATAGAGCTTTTCGCCATCCGGGCTGATGCCGATGCCGTTGGCCCCGCCCGGCACCGGGTGCGCGGCCTCCACGATGCGCGAGCCATCCAGTGCGGCCCAGTAGACGCCGCCATGGTCACGGTCGCGCGCGCGGGACTTGCCGAGGTCGCTGAACCAGAACCCGCCCTTGCCGTCCAGTTGCAGGTCGTTCGGCCCCTTCAGCGGAATGTCACCGCAGCGGTCATAGAGGATGCGGACCGCGCCGGTCGCCATCTCCACCACCTCGATGCGGCCCGTGGTGTAGTCGGCCGCCTGGCCGGTGGGGCGAAGCTGGCCCGGCGCGTCATGCCAGGTGAAGCCGCCATTGTTGCACAGGATCAGCGTGCCATCCGGCCCCGCGGCCAGCCCGTTCGGCCCACCGCCCGGGGTGGCGATGACGCTGGTGGTGCCATCGGCCGCCACGCGGGTGACGGTGCCGCGCGCGATCTCGACCAGCGCGATGGAGCCGTCGGGCAGGGCCACCGGGCCTTCCGGAAAGCGCAGGCCTTCGGCCAGCGTGGTCAATTCCATGGCGCATCTCCCTCTTTTTGTGGGCGTGAGGATGCGCCACGCTGGCGCTTGCGCCAAGTGAAGGAAGCCGCATGGACCCCGTGACGCTCGCCGTGTTGAACGCCCGCTTCACCGCGATCGTGGAGGAGATGGGCGAGGCGCTGCTCCGCACGGCCTACAGCCAGATCCTGAACTCCTCGCGCGACTTCTCCATCGCGGTGACGGACGGACAATGCCGGCTGGTGGCCCAGGCGGACCATATCCCGGTGCATGTGGGCGCCATGCCTTTCGCGGCGCGGGCGGTGCTGGACCGCTTCGGCGAGGCGATGAAGCCGGGCGATGTCTATCTGCTGAACGACCCCTGGCATGGGGGCAGCCATCTGCCGGACCTCACGATTGTCCTTCCCATATTTGGAGAGGGGTCATTGCGCTTCCTCGCCGTGGTCCGCGCCCATCACAGTGACATCGGCGGCGCCACCCATGGCGGCTACAACCCGGGTGCGACCGAAATCTGGCAGGAAGGCCTCCGCATCCCGCCCATGTTGCTGGGTGAGGGCGGCGAGATGCGGCCGGACCTCGTGGACATGCTGGCGCTGAACACCCGCATCAACCGCGACTTCCGCGGCGACCTCGCGGCCATGCTGGGCGCGGCCAAGTTGGGCGCGCTGCGGCTTTCGGCGCTGCTGGAACAGCATGGGGCGACGGCGCTGATGGGCGCGGTGGACGCCATCCTGGACCTGGCGCACGCCCATGCCGCGCGCATCGTGGAAGCCTGGCCGGACGGGACATGGACGGGCGAGGCCTTCCTCGACGATGACGGCCATGGCGCCGAGAACATCGCCATCCGCGCCACCTGCACCAAGCGGGGCGGCACGCTGACCGTGGACCTCAGCGCCAGCGACGACCAAGTGCGGGGCTTCGTGAACTCGTCCTATCCCAACATGGTCAGCGCCTGCTGCATGGCCTTCGCCTATCTGCTCGACCCTGAGGTGGCGAAGAATGAAGGCGCCTTCCGCGCGCTGCGCGTGGTGGCGCGCGAGGGCAGCGTGGTCTGGGCGCGGGAGGGGGCGGCGGTGACGCTCTGCACCAGCCACTGCTCCAACGAGATCGTGGAAGCCATCATGCGCGCCATGCAGCATGGATGCCCGGAGCGCGTGATGGGCGGCTGGGGGCGGCGCTTCCGCATCGCCATCACGGGCGAGGATGCGCGCCGCCCCGGACGGCGCTTCGTCTGGCATCTGTTCCACGCGCGGCCGGGCGGCGGTGGGCATGCGAAGGGCGATGGCTGGTCCACCGCCGGCGAATGGCACAGCGCGGGCGGGCTGAAATTCGGCAGCGTGGAAATGGCCGAGGCGCGCTTTCCCCTTCATTTCCGGCGCCATGAATTCCTGCCCGGCTCGGCCGGCCAGGGGCAGCATCGCGGCGGGCTGGGTGCCATCCTGGAACTGGCGGTGGAAAGCGCCGGCGCCGCGCGCGCCAACACCGCGGGCGATGGCGCGCGCCACGGCAGCGCCGGCCTCCATGGCGGGCAGGACAGCGCGCCGCACCGCTATGCCTTGCGCCATGCGGACGGCACGGAGCGCGTGCTCCGCACCAAGGAGGTCGGCGTCGTGATCCAGCCCGGCGAGGTGATCGAGGTGCGCTCGGCCGGTGGTGGCGGCTGGGGTGATCCAGCGCGGCGCGACCCCGCCGCCGTGGAAGCCGACCGCGCGGAAGGGCTCCTCTGATGCGCTACGTCATCGGCGTGGATGTGGGCGGTACCTTCACCGATGTGGTGGGGGTGGATGAGGAGGGGCGGGAATACCTCGCCAAGGCCGCCTCCACCCCCCATGACCAGAGCGAGGGCGTGATCCAGGGGCTGCGGAACCTGGCCTCCATGCTGGGACTGACGCTGGGCGAATTGCTGGAGACGACGACGCGCATCGTCCATGGCACCACCGTCGCCACCAACGCCCTGCTGGAGCGGCGCAGGGCGCGGACCGCCATGCTCACCACCGAGGGCCATCGCGACGTGGTGGCGATGCGCGAGGGGCTGAAGCCCGCGCGCTATGATCTGCGCCTGCCCGCGCCGGAGCCGCTGGTCCCGCGCCGCCTGCGCCTGCCCGTGCGCGAAAGGCTGCGGCCCGATGGCGCGGTGGAGACCCCGCTGGACGCCGCCAGCCTGGACGCCGCCATCGCGACCTTGCGCGCCGAGGGCGTGGAGGCGGTGGCGATCTGCTTCCTCCATTCCTGGGCCGCGCCCGCGCATGAGCACGCGGCGGCCGAGGCGGTGCGGGCGGCGCTGCCGGGCGTCTTCGTCACCTGCTCGGCCGATGTGCTGCCGCAGATCAAGGAGTATGAGCGGTTCTCGACGGCGGCGGTGAATGCCTATGTGGGGCCGGTGGTGTCCCGCTACCTCACGCGGCTGGAGGCGCGGCTGGCCGAGGCGGGGTGCGCGGCGCCGGTCTTCGTCATCCTCTCGCATGGCGGGGTGGCGCCGATCGCGGAGGCGGCGCGGCTCGCGGCCGGCACGGCGCTGTCCGGCCCGGCGGGCGGCGTGGCGGCGGCGGTGGCGCTGGCGCGGCGGGGGATGGGCACCCCGCCCGATGACCGGAGGGCGGAGCCCGGAGGTCTGAATCGGCCGGGCAACATTATGGTGACCTTCGACATGGGCGGCACCTCCACCGACATTGCGCTGGTGACGGAGGGCGCCGCCGCCATCGGCCGCGGGCGCGAGGTGGGGGGTGAGCGCATCGCGCTGGACAGCCTCGACATCATCACCCTGGGCGCGGGCGGCGGGTCCATCGCGCATCTGGGCGCGGGGGGCACCTTGCAGGTGGGTCCGCAATCGGCCGGCGCGCGGCCTGGCCCGGCCTGCTATGGCCGCGGCGGCGCCCTGCCCACCGTGACGGATGCGAACCTGCTGCTGGGCTATCTCGACCCCGGCAGCTTCCTGGGCGGCGCGCAACGCCTGGACGTGGCGGCGGCGGAGCGCGCCATGGCGGCGCTGGCCGGCGCGCTGGGGCTGGAGGTGGCCCAGGCCGCGCTGGGCGTGCACCGCCTGGTCAATGCGCGCATGGCCGATGGCGTGCGGGTGGCGACGGTGCGGCGCGGCGTGGACCCGCGCGGCGCCACGCTGCTGGCCTTCGGCGGCGCCGCGGGGCTGCATGCCAGCGCGGTGGCGCGGGACCTCGGCATGGCGCGGGTCGCGGTGCCGCTGTTCGCGGCCGGGCTTTCCGCCTGGGGCATGTTGCAGACCGAGTTGCGGCACGAGATCGCGCGCAGCGTGGTGGGCGCGGGGGCCATGCCGGGCGATGACGCGCTGCCCGCCCTCTTCGACGGGTTGGCGGAGGAGGCCCGCGCCCAGCTCGCGCAATGGTATGGGGGCGAGATCGCCCTCAGCCTGGCCGCCGACATGCGCTATGGCGAGCAGGTCTTCGAGATCACGGTGCCGCTGGACGGCGTGGCGCCCACCCGCGCAGCGCTGCGCGAGGCCTTCCACGCCCGCCACCGCGCCCTGTTCACTTATGACCTGCCGGAGGAGGAGGTGGTGCTGGTCACCGCCCGCGCCGCCGCACGCGGCGTGCTGCCCGCCCTGTCGCGCCTTCCCGCTGGCGCCCCCCGCCCCGCCGCGCCCGAGGCCGAGCGGCGCTGCCTGCTGGAGGGTGGCTGGGCCATGCTGCCCGTCTGGCGCTTCGAGGCGCTGGCGGCGGGGCAACGTGTGCCGGTGCCGGCCATCGTGGAAAGCCCCACCACCACCGTGCTGTTGCAGCCGGGCGATACGGCGGTGATGGAGCCAGGCGGCTGGCTCGCCGTCAGCCTGGGGTGAGCCGCGCCCGCGCCAGTTCCTCGGGCGTGTTGATGTTCAGGAATGGCTCGCCCGGCCATTCCACCCGGGCCACGCCTTGGGCGGCGGCGAAGCGGCCCACCGCGCGTTCGCCCGCCGCCAAGGCCTGGCGCAGCGCGGGTGCCAGGCTGCGCGGCCAGAGCGCGATCACCGGATGGCCCCGCCCGCCGGAGGCGGCCTGCGCCACCGCCGCCGCCCCGCGCCCCGCATGCAGCCGCGCCACGAGGTCGGGCGGCAGGAAGGGCGCGTCGCCGGGCACGGTCAGCACGAAGGGTAAAGGCGAGGCCTCCAGCGCGGCCAGCACCCCGCCCAGCGGCCCCATTCCAGGCACCGCGTCGGGCCAGACCGGCAGGCCATAGGGCGCAAAACGCGCCGCATCGCCATTGGCGCTGATGGCCAGCGTGCCGCATTGCGGGGCGAGGCGCGCCAGGATGTGCGCCAGCAGGGGGCGCCCGTGCAGCATCCGCAGCGTTTTGTCGCCGCCGCCCATCCGCCGCGCTTCGCCGCCCGCCAGCACGCAGCCCAGCGTGTCGGCGCGCATGGCTCAGGCCTGGCGGCGCAGCGGCGGTGGGCGGGCGGCGCGGCGCGCGGGCGGCGGCGCCTTCATGCGGCGCAGCGCCAGGGGCCGCAGCAGGAAGCCCGTGCCGAAGCCGAAGGCGGCGTTGATCAGACCCGCGCGCAGCAGCGTCTGGGTGTTGCCGCCGGCATACATCGGCACCCCGCGCGCCTGCGCCACCAGCGTCACGGCCACCAGCGTGCAGCCCACGGCGCCGATCAGCGTGGCGGTGAAGAGGTCGGGCAGGGGGGTCCAGCGCAGCACGGCCGCGATCAGGATGCCCCAGATGCCGCCCCAGAACATGGCGCTGAAGAATTGCGGAATATGCAGCCCCGCCACGGGCGGATTCGCCATGGCCCGCCCGATATCCCAGCCCGGCCCCTGCACGCGGCCGATGATGGCGGTGAGCGCCTCGACGTCATTCCCGTAGTTGTACAGCAGGTGGATGGTGCCCTGGTGAAACGCCAGGACGGAGAGGGCCCCCATGAGGAAACCCCCGATCAATACCTTCAGCACGTGGCGTCCCCCAGGCTTGCCCGACCGGCATCTTCGGCCCAGGCTGCGCGCCAGTCCAGTTCAGAGGGGAATACGCGGTGAACGGTGCGGAAAGTCTGGTCCACAGCCTGTTGAAGAGCGGTGTCGAGGTGTGTTTCTCCAACCCCGGCACGAGCGAGATGCATTTCGTCGCCGCGCTCGACCGTATTCCCGGCATGCGCTGCGTGCTGGGGCTGCAGGAGAACATCGTCACCGGTGCGGCCGATGGCTATTGGCGCATGGCCGGCAAGCCCGCCGTGACGCTGCTGCATTGCGGCCCGGGCCTGGCCAATGGCCTGGCCAATTTGCACAACGCGCGCCGCGCCCGGTCGGGGATCGTGAACTGCGTGGGCGACCAGGCGACCTATCACCGCCCCTATGACGCGCCGCTGACGGCCGACACCGAGGGCTTCGCGCGCGGCGTCTCGCAATGGGTGCGGACCACGACCAAGGCCGCCGATGTGGGCGCCGATGCGGCCGCCGCCGTGCAGGCCGCCCGCACCTCGCCCGGGCAGATCGCCACCCTGATCCTGCCCTCGGACACCTGCTGGGATGAGGGCGGCACCGTCGCCGCCGCCCTGCCCGTGCCCGCCGTGCCCCAGGCCGACCCGCACGCCATCCGCGCCGCGGCCCGCGTGCTGCGCGAGAAGAAGAACGTGCTGCTGCTGCTGGGCGGCTCCATGGCGCTGACCCAGGCGGCGCAGGAGGCCGTGCAGCGCATCGTGGCGCACACCGGCTGCGACATCCTGGCCGAAACCTCCAACGCCCGCTTCCAGCGCGGCCAGGGCCGCATGCCGCTGGAGCGCGTGCCCTATCCGGTGGACCTGGCCATCCAGCGCCTGTCGAAGGTGGAGCACCTGGTGCTGGTGGGCTCCAAGGCGCCGGTGGGCTTCTTCGCCTATCCGGGCAAGCCCTCGAAGCACTACCCGGAGAATGCCAGCATCACCGTGGCCTGCCGGCAGGAGCAGGACGCCCTGGCCGCGCTGACCGCGCTGGCGGAGGAACTTGGCGCGCCCAAGGTCGCCATCGGCTCCAATGGCGAGAAGCCCGAGGTGGCGCGCGGCGCGCCCTCGCCCGAGGGCCTGGCCCGCACCGTCGCGGCGCTGATGCCCGAGGACGCGATCATCGCCGATGAATCCGTCAGCTATGGCCGCGGCTTCTTCCCCGCGACCCATGCGGCCGCCCCGCATGACTGGCTGCAGATCACGGGTGGCGCCATCGGCTGCGGCATGCCGCTGGCCACGGGGGCGGCCATCGGCGGCGGCGGGCGTCGCGTCATCAACCTGCAGGCGGATGGGAGCGCGATGTACACGGTGCAGGCGCTGTGGACCCAGGCGCGGGAAAAGCTGCCCGTGACCACCATCCTGCTCTCCAACCGGAAGTATCAGATCCTGCTGGGCGAGTACCAGAACGTGGGCGCCAACCCCGGCCGCGTGGCGATGGACATGATGGATCTGGGCAACCCGGACATCGCCTGGGCCAAGCTCGCGCAGTCCATGGGCGTGGAGGCCGCGACCGCCACCACGCTGGACCAGGTGGCGGACCTGATGAGCCAGAGCTTCGCCCGCCCTGGTCCGTTCCTGATCGAACTGGTGATCTGAACGGCGTCTGGCGCGGGGCGGAAAGACGATTCCTGCGGTTGCGCTTCCCGCCCCGCGCCCCAAATGCGGCTTCGACATTGATGGCGGGCGCGGATGATCCGGCCCACCGGAACCGAGGAATTTCCGCGTCCATGAACATCCAGGTGCCCAAGTCCGCCCGCCCCGCCGACGAGAAGGCCTCCGCCATCGCCCGGCCGAGCCGCGCGGAGGCCGAGGCGGCCGTCCGCACCCTGCTGCTCTGGGCCGGTGACGACCCGGACCGCGAGGGGCTGGTGGACACGCCCGCCCGCGTCGCCCGCGCCTATGAGGAATTCTTCGCGGGGTATGAGAGCGACCCGGTCGAGATGCTCGCCCGCTCCTTCGAGGAGACGGATGGCTATGACGAGATGGTGGTGCTGCGCGACATCCGCCTGGAGAGCCATTGCGAGCACCACATGGTGCCCATCATCGGCAAGGCGCACATCGCCTACCTGCCGAGCGGCCGCGTGGTCGGCATCAGTAAGCTCGCGCGGGTGATCGAGACCTATGCCAAGCGCCTGCAGATCCAGGAGAAGCTGACGGCGCAGATCGCGAACACCATCGAGAGCGTGCTGAAGCCCAAGGGTGTCGCCGTCGTCATCGAGGCCGCGCACCAGTGCATGACGACGCGCGGCATCCATAAGCCCGGCGTGACCATGGTGACCTCGCGCATGCTGGGCGAGTTCCGCAGCAATGACGCGACGCGGCGCGAGTTCCTGGCGATGATCGGCGGGTCGCGCGGGCCGCTGGAGGGGTAAGTGGCCCCGCGTCCGATCGTCCCGGCGCAGCCGGGGCGTGAATCGGCCGCGAAAGCTGCGTCCGATCGTCCCGGCGCAGCCGGGGCGTGAATCGGCCGCGCAAAAAAAGAAGTGAGGGCGTGGCCTGTTAAGGCCGCGCCTTCACGGCTGCATGTCGTAGGTGATCCACCAGGTGCGCTTGGCCAGCCGGTCATAGACGCCACGGCCGCGATAATTGTCGTCGGCCGTGATCCAGCGGACGGTGGACCAGCCCTTTTCCCGCGCCAGGGCGCGCAGGTGTTCCAGCAACGCATCGGCCACGCGCTTGCCGCGCTGGGAGGGGTCCACGAAGAGATCATCCAGGAAGCAGCCGGTGCTGGCCGAAAGCGGCCGGGCGAAGGCGCGATAATGCGCGAGGCCGACGGCGCGGCCCGCCTCGTCCTCGGCCACCACGGCGTTCACCTCATGCGCCGGGTCATGGATCCAGGACCAGACTTTTTGGCGCATCTCCGGCGTCTGCGTCACCTTGTAGAATTCGGCGTAGCCGGCGTAGAGGCGCTCCCAATCCGCGCGGTGGCGGGTGTCCAGCGGGACGATCTTCACCATCACAGCCCCAGCACGTCGTTCATGGAATAGAGGCCCGGGCTTCGGCCCTTGAGCCATTGCGCGGCGCGCACGGCGCCCGTGGCATAGGCGCGGCGGTCGAAGCTGCGGTGGGTTAGCGCGATGTGCTCGGACCCCGCGGCGAAGAGCAGCGTGTGCTCGCCGACCACCTGGCCGCCGCGAAGTGCGGCGAAGCCGATGGTGCCGGTGCCGCGCGGGCCGGTGTGGCCGTCGCGGCCGGATTCACGGCCCGCTTCCTCCAGCGTGGTGCCACGGCCCTTCGCCACGGCGCGGCCGATGGCGACGGCGGTGCCGGAGGGCGCGTCCACCTTCTGGCGGTGGTGCATCTCCACGATCTCGGCGTCGTATTGCGCGCCGGGCAGGGCGGCGGCGAGTTTTTCCGCGAGTGCGATGACGAGGTTCACGCCCGTCGCGAAATTGGCGGCGTAGACGATGGGGGCGCGCTTCGCGGCCTCGGCCACGGCCGCTTCTTTCTCGGCGGAGAGGCCGGAACTGCCCAGCACAAGGCCCTTGCCCGTCTCGGCTGCCAGCGCGGCATGGATGGGCGCCGCATGGGCGTGGGTGAAGTCGATCACCACTTCACAGGCGTCGAACAGGGCGCGGGCATCATCCCCGCGCTTCGTGCCGCCCGCCAGCGTGGCGCCGGCGGCGGCGACCTCCTCCACCAGCAGCTTGCCCATGCGGCCGGCGATGCCGGCGATCCCGATCTTCATCGTCCCAGCCCGTCCCAGAATTCCTTCACCTTGGCGAAGAAGCCCTCGCTTTCGGGGCTGCCGCCCTTGGCGGCCTCGGCCTCGAAGGCTTCCAGCAGCTCGCGCTGCTTGGGCGTCAGGTTCTGCGGCGTCTCGACCACCACCTGCACATACATGTCGCCGCGCGCGGCGGAACGCAGGACGGAGAAGCCCTTGCCGCGCAGGCGGAAATTGTCGCCCGTCTGGGTGCCGGCCGGGATCTTCACCGAGGCGCGGGACCCATCAATGGAGGGCACCTCCACCGCGCCGCCCAAGGCCGCCTGCGTCATCCGCAGCGGCACGCGGACCATGATGTTGGGCCCCTCGCGCTGGAAGATCGGGTGCGCGTGCACGCCGATATCCACATAGAGGTCGCCCGCCGGCGCGCCGCGCAGCCCGGCCTCGCCCTCGCCCGAGAGGCGGATGCGCGTGCCGTCCTCCACACCCGCCGGGATGGTCACGTTCAGCGTGCGGTCGCGCTGCACGCGGCCGGCGCCCTGGCACACCTTGCAGGGGTTCTTGATGATCTGGCCCGAGCCGTTGCAGGTGGGGCAGGTGCGCTCGATCAGGAAGAAGCCCTGCTGGGCGCGCACCTTGCCCGCGCCGCGGCAGGTGCCGCAGGTCTGGACATTGGGCTTGCCGTTCTCGGCCCCGGTGCCGGTGCAGGCCTCGCACTGCACGCTGCTCGGGACGCGGATGGTCTTCTTGGTGCCGGCGAAGGCCTCCTCCATGGAGATATGCACCTCCTGCCGGAGGTCCGCGCCGCGGCCGCTGGCGGCGCGCCCGCCGCCGCTGCGTCCGCCGAAGCGGCCGAACATCTCCTCGAAGATGTCCTCGAAGCCGCCGCCGCCGAAGGGGTGGCCGCCGCCATTGCCGCCGCCGCCCATGCCGCCCTCGAAGGCCGCATGGCCGAAGCGGTCATAGGCCGCGCGCTTGTCGGCATCCTTCAGCGTGTCATAGGCCTCATTCACCTCCTTGAACCGGCCCTCGGCGTCGGCATCGCCCTGGTTCCGGTCGGGGTGGTACTTCATTGCCAGCTTGCGGTAGGCCTTCTTGAGGTCGTCCTCGGACGCCTCCCGGCCCACGCCGAGCACTTCGTAATAGTCGCGCTTGGCCATGGTTCAGCCCGCTCCCGCGAGAAAAGGTCGAAGAAGAGACGCCCGGACCATCGCTGGCCCGGGCGCGGTGTCACTCAGGGCAGGAATGCCCGCTCACCTCAACCCTGGGGCTTCTTCTTGTTCGGGTCCACTTCCTCGAACTCGGCGTCCACCACCTTGTCCTTCGGCGCACCGCCGGGGGCGGCGGGCTCCTCGGCGGCGGGGGCGGCCTGCTCGGCCTTGTAGAGGGCCTCGCCCATCTTCATCGCGGCCTGGGAGAGCTTCTCCGCGGCCGCGTTGATCGCGTCCACATCGCCGCCATCCATCACGCCGCGGGCTTCGGCCAGCGCCGCCTCGGCCTCGGCCTTCTCGGTGGCCGGCACCTTGTCGCCGCTGTCGCGCAGGGTCTTCTCGGTGGAGTGGACCAGCGCGTCCAGGCTGTTGCGGGCCTCGACGGTGGCGCGGCGCTTCTTGTCGGCGTCCGCGTTCGCCTCGGCGTCGCGCACCATCTTCTCGATGTCGGCGTCGGACAGGCCGGACTTCGCCTGGATGCGGATGTTCTGCTCCTTGCCGGTGGCCTTGTCCTTCGCCGAGACGCTCACGATGCCGTTCGCGTCGATGTCGAAGGTCACTTCCACCTGCGGCACGCCGCGCGGCGCGGGGGGCAGGCCGGTCAGATCGAAATTGCCCAGCAGCTTGTTGTCCGCCGCCATCTCGCGCTCACCCTGGAACACCTTGATGGTGACCGCAGTCTGGTTGTCGTCGGCGGTGCTGAACACCTGCGACTTCTTGGTCGGGATGGTCGTGTTGCGGTCGATGAGGCGCGTGAACACGCCGCCCAGCGTCTCGATGCCGAGCGAGAGCGGGGTCACGTCCAGCAGCAGCACGTCCTTCACGTCGCCCTTGAGCACGCCGCCCTGGATGGCGGCGCCGATGGCGACCACCTCGTCCGGGTTCACGTTGCGCGCGGGCTCCTTGCCGAAGAAGCGCTTCACCTCCTCGATGACCTTGGGCATGCGCGTCATGCCGCCCACCAGGATCACCTCGTCGATCTCGCCCGCCGTCAGCCCGGCATCCTTCAGCGCCTGCTTGCAGGGCTCCAGCGTGCGGGAGACGAGGTCATCCACCAGCGCCTCCAGCTTGGCGCGGGTCAGCGTCATGACCAGGTGCTTGGGGCCCGAGGCATCGGCCGTGATGAAGGGCAGGTTGATCTCGGTCTGCTTGGACGAGGACAGCTCGATCTTCGCCTTCTCGCCGGCTTCCTTCAGCCGCTGCAGGGCGAGCTTGTCGCCGCGCAGGTCGATGCCGTTCTCCTTGCGGAATTCCTCCGCCAGGTAGTCGATGATGCGCTGGTCGAAATCCTCGCCGCCCAGAAAGGTGTCGCCGTTCGTGGACTTCACCTCGAAGACGCCGTCGCCGATTTCCAGGATGGACACGTCGAAGGTGCCGCCGCCGAGGTCATAGACCGCGATGGTGCCGGAGGACTTCTTGTCCATGCCATAGGCGAGCGCGGCCGCCGTCGGCTCGTTGATGATGCGCTTGACGTCGAGGCCCGCGATGGCGCCGGCCTCCTTTGTCGCCTGGCGCTGGGCGTCGTTGAAGTAGGCGGGGACGGTGATGACGGCTTCCGTCACCTTCTCGCCGAGATAGGCCTCGGCCGTCTCCTTCATCTTGGTCAGCACCATGGCGCTGATCTGCTGGGGGGCGTATTTCTTGCCCTCGATCTCCACCCACGCATCACCGTTGTCGGCCTTCACGATGCTGAAGGGGGCGAGGCCCTTCTCCTTCTGCACCATGGCGTCTTCGAACTTGCGCCCGATCAGGCGCTTGACGGCATAGAGGGTGTTGGTCGGGTTGGTGACGGCCTGGCGCTTGGCGCTCTGGCCCACCAGACGCTCGCCGTTCTTCGCGAAGGCGATCATGGAGGGGGTGGTGCGCGCGCCCTCCGCGTTCTCCAGCACCTTCGCTTCGCCGCCTTCCATGATGGCGATGCAGGAATTGGTGGTGCCGAGGTCGATACCGATGACTTTGCTCATGCGAGCCTGCTCCCGTGCGGCGGCTCAACCCCGGCCCTGGCAGGCACCGGGCAGAGCCCCTTGGTGGTCCGCGCCCCATGCGCGGTCTCTGACTGGTGCCTATGTATTGAGCAGCGATGGGCGCGACAAGGGTGGACCCGCTCAACCCAGCAACAAATCCCGCGCCTCGTTGACGCGCGCGGCCATCCAGTCGCTGCCGCCGCGGTCGGGGTGGGCGGTCTGCATCAGGCGGCGATGGGCCGCGCGGATTTCGGCGGGGGAGGCGCCCTCCGCGAGGCCCAGTATGGCGAAGGCCTCGTCGCGCGACATGGGGCCGGCGGTGGGGCGGGGCGGGGGTTCGTGGCGCCATTCGGGGTCGGTGCGGTCCAGCCAGGCTTCCAGCAGCGGCACGCTGTCGGGGTCCTGGCTGGCGCATTCGGCCATGAGGTCCAGCAGCGCCGCGCGGTCCAGCGCCGCCAGGTCCTGTCCCGCCCAGGGGCCGCGGCGCACCTGGCCCGACATGGCGCCGCTCGCGATCTCGAGGCGCATGGTGAGCGTGGCCGTCTCGACCACCGTGGCGCCCTCGTCGCCGGGCGGGCCCGTGAAGGCGCGGCGCGCGCGCCAGCGGCGGAAGGCCTGGGCGATGGCCGGGCCGAACATGAAGGCGGCCCAGAGCGCGCTGACCCCGCGCCCCGTCGCCAGCAGCACCACGAAGAGCACCAGCCCCGCCGCGCCCAGCCCCCAGATGAGCGATTTCTTCACCGTCCCCGGGCTCGCGGAGATGAACAGGTAGAGGAAGGTGATCGCCACCAGGAGGACGATGGCGCCGGCCGCCAGCCAGACCATGGGCCTCTACCTCGGCGCGGGAAGCTGCCCGGCGATGGCGCGGGCGCCACGTCCGGGCAGGCGGGTCAGGGCCGCGCGGCCGCCGGCGGCGAAGACGGCCACCGCGCGCAGCAGGTCGCGCAGGGCCTCGGCGCTGCCGGCGTCGAAGGGCGCCCAGGCGCCGCCCGAGACCTTCGCGATCTGCCGGAAGCCCATCTCGGCCGCGCGGTCGCCGCCTTCCTGGAAGCAGAAGACGGGGGTGCCGTGCAGCCCAAGCTGGCCGGCGGCGTGGCAGGCGGGATCCACCGCCTCCTCCAGCGCGTCGCCCACGAGAACCAGGGCGTTCACCTTTTCCCGCTTCGTCTCGTTCAGCGCGTGTTCCAGGCAGCGCAGCACCTGGGTCTGTCCGCCCAGCACCGTCACGCCCGACATGCGGCGGGCGAGTTCCATGGTGTCGGTCAGGAAGGGGGTGGCGGCGAATTCCTGGTAGCCGCGCCAATAGGCGAGCTGGACGGACAGCCCCCCCAGGTCGCGCGTGGCCTGGAACATCTCGGCCTGGAGGTGGCAGGCGCGGTCCCAGGCGGGCTGGCGCGAGGCGGTGGCGTCCACGGCGAAGATCAGCCTTCCCCGGCGCGCGCTGGTGGGGCGCACGGCGGGCATGGCCTCGACCTTCCGCAGGAAGGCGGCAACGGCCGGGTTCGCGGGCTTGGTGGGAAGCTGGCTCATCCTCCCACCAAGGTGGGGGCGCGGGCGCCGGGCGCAAAGCCCCGGAATGTGCGGCACACGCATTGCGGGTGGCGCCTTCGGGCGTTCTGGTCTTTGATCGGAACAACTGACGAAGGAGGTCAAGATGCGGAACGCCACGCGCTGGATGCCCGCCCTGGTCGTCGCGACGGGCCTGGCCCTCGCGGGCGGAGCAGCCGCGCAGAAGCAGCCGGACCCGCCGCCAGCCGCGGGCGGAAAGGGCGGTCCCGCGGCCGGGGCGCAGAGCCAGAAGCTGCACCTCACGCCGCCGCCGCCCATCGGCCAGGCGCCACGACCGCAGCCACGGCAGGCGCAGCCCGCGCCGACCCAGCCACATCAGGCCCAGCCCCGCCAGGGCCAGCCCGGAACGGGCCCCCAGGCCAGCCAGAAGCTTCACCTGACGCCGCCGCCGCCCATCGGCCAGGCGCAGCCCCGCGCACCGCAGCCCCAGCCCCAGCCCCGCCAGGCGCAGCCGCAGCAACGGCCGGCCCAGCCCGGGACGGGGCCGCAGGCCAGCCAGAAGCTGCACCTGACGCCGCCCTCCATCCCGCCGGACAACCGCGGCCCGCGCCCAGGCTCGCGCACGCCCAATGAGCGGGAGGCGCAGCGCCGGGAGCCCAACCCGTCCTGGCCCGCCCTGCCGCCGCGCATGGACAATGAGCCGGCCGCGCTGGCGACCTTGCGACAACTGCTCTCCGACGACGTCCAGCTCGGCTACGCCGAGGCTCGGCAGGAGGGCGAGGTGCTGACCCTGCGCGACGCCGACCTGCGCCGGGGCGCGGAGCGCCTCCTGGTGCAGGAGTTGATCCTGGAGGCGCCCGGCACGGAGGGGCTGCGCCGCGGCGAGGCGCGCAACCTCCGCCTCGAGGCGCCCGAGGCGGCCGTCACCATGGAGCGGCTGGAGATCGGCGGGCTGGCCATGCTGCCGCTGCGCCCCGGCCAGGAGCCCGGCGAGCGGGAACCGGACCAGATCGCGCTGGAGAGCCTGCGCTTTTCGGGCCTCGAGGTGCGCGAGCGAAGCGGCACGCGCGTGACCCTCGCGCGCTTCGACCTGTCGGGCTGGCGGGCCGGGCAGGCCGGCCGAGCGGGCCTCGAGGGGCTGGAGGTCGGCCTCAGCGGCGCGCCCGTGGACCAGGTGCGCGTGGCCTCCGCGTCCATGGAGGGCCATGACATCGCGGCGCTGATGACCTCGGCCGTGCGGAACGAGGCCCCTTCGCGGCCGCCCGCCGGGCGCCAGGCCTATCGCGTGGAAGGCGTGCAGGTGCTGCGCGGCGGGCAGGGCGTGGCCGGCATGGGGCGCCTGCTGATCGAGGGCGAGGCGCGGGAGGATGGCTTCAGCGGCGGCCGCATCGCGGTGAACGAGGTGGTGGTGGAGCGCACGCCGGAGACGGCCGTGGTGCTGGACGTGGTGGGCCTCGACCGCCTGTCCATGGACCTCACCATTGATGCCTCCTGGACGCCCGCGAATGAGCGGCTGGATGTCTCCGCCTTTGCCTTCGGCGTGCGCGACCTGGGCGCGCTGGCCCTGGGCTGGAGCATGGAGGGGGTGAACATCGAGAACCCCGGCGCCAGCCCCGAGGCGGTGCGCCTGCTGCAGGCCCAGCTGCGCTATGCCGACCAGTCCCTCTACGAACGCACGCTGGCCGACCAGGCCCGGCGCCAGAACATGACCCCCGCGCAGGTCCGCGACCAGCACCGCGAGATGGTGACGGCGGCGCTGACCGGCCCGCGCCCGGACCCCGCGCTGGACGGGCTGCGCGAGGCCCTGCTCCGCTTCGTGGCCGGCCAGGCCCGCGAGGTGGAGATCATCGCCCGCCCGCCCGCGCCGGTGACGCTGGACGCCGCCCAGGCCGCGATGGCGCAGGGCCCCGCCGCGGCCATTGCCCTGCTGGGGGTGCGCGCGACGGCGCGGTAACGCGCTGCCCCTAGCCCTGCGCCCGCGCCGCCTGGCTGCCGGCCACGGCGGCGAGGTTCGCGATGCCGCGCGCCGTGACACTCGGCACCAGCACGTGCACGGGCTTGTTCATGCCCAGCAGCATGGGCCCCACCTGCAACCCGTCGCTGACCGCCTTCACCAGGTTGAAGGCGATGTTGGCGGCATCGAGGTTCGGGAAGACCAGCAGGTTCGCCATGCCCTCCAGCTTGGGGTCCGGCACGGCGCGGGCGCGGATGGCGGGCACGATGGCCGCGTCGCCATGCATCTCGCCATCCACCTCCAGGTCAGGGGCGGCGGCGCGGATCAGGGCCAGCGCCTTTCGCATGCGCCGGGCGCTTTCGGCCCCCGAGGCGCCGAAGGAGGAATGGCTCAGCAGCGCCACCTTGGGCGTGATGCCGAATTCTCGCACCTGCTCGGCCGCCAGCAATGTCATTTCGCAGAGCTGTTCCGCCGTGGGTTCCAGCATCAGGTGCGTGTCCACGAAGAAGAGCGTGGCGCCCTGGCTGATCACGGCCGACATGGCATAGGCGCGGCTGACATCGGCGCGCTTGCCGGTGACGGCCAGCACATGTTCCCACTCGCGCATCCAGTCGCCGCGGCCGCCGGCGATGACGGCATCGGCCTCGCCGGCCTCCAGCAGCAGGCAGGCGGCAACGGCGGGGCGGGAGGCCACGCGGCGCTCGGCCGCGGGCGGGGTGATGCCGCGCCGGCCCACCTTGGACTGGTAGAGGGTGACGAGGGGGGCGAAGAAGGCCGGGTCCTCCTCCGGGTGCAGCACGCGCACGCTCTCGCCGAGCGCCATGCGCAGGCCGAGTGCGGCGACGCGCGCGGCCACCACCTCTCGCCGGCCGATGAGGATGGGCTCGGCCGTGCCCTCGTCCAGCACGGTCTGCACGGCGCGGAGCGTGCGCTCATCCTCGCCCTCGGCGAAGACGACGCGGGCGGGGCGGCGGCGGGCGAGTTCCTGCACCGGCCGCATGAGGTTGCCCGAGCGGAAGACGAAACGCGTGAGTTCCTGCCGGTAGGCGGCGAGGTCCGCGATGGGGCGGCGGGCCACGCCGCTGTCCATGGCGGCCTTCGCCACGGCCGGCGCCACCTCCAGGATCAGGCGCGGGTCGAAGGGCTTGGGGATGATGTAATCCGGGCCGAAGACGGGCGCGATGCCGCCATAGGCCGCGGCGACGACCTCGCTCGCTTCCACGCGGGCGAGGGCGGCGATGGCCTCGACGGCGGCGACCTTCATCTCCTCGTTGATGGTGGTGGCCCCGGCGTCCAGCGCGCCCCGGAAGATGAAGGGGAAGCAGAGGACGTTGTTGACTTGGTTGGGGTAGTCCGTGCGGCCAGTCGCCACGATGGCGTCGGGGCGGACGGCGCGCACCGCCTCGGGCAGGATCTCGGGCTCGGGGTTCGCGAGCGCCAGCACGAGCGGCTTGGGCGCCAGGCGCGACAGCCATTCCGCCTTCAGGATGCGCGGGGCGGAGAGGCCCAGGAACACATCGGCGCCGTCCAGCACCTCCTCCAGGCGTCGCGCGTCGGTGGGCTGGGCGTAGCGCGCCTTGTAGGGGTCGGTGTTGGGGCGGCCGGCATAGACCACCCCGTCAATGTCGCAGACGGTCACGTTCTCGCGCCGCAGCCCCATGGCCACGAGCAGGTCGAGGCAGGCCATCGCGGCCGCCCCGCCGCCCGTGTTCACCAGCTTCACCTGGTCCAGCGTCTTGCCCTGGATCAGCAGCCCGTTGTGGATGGCGGCGGCGACGATGATGGCGGTGCCGTGCTGGTCGTCATGGAAGACCGGGATGTTCATGCGGGCACGGAGCTGCGCCTCGATCTCGAAGCATTCGGGGGCCTTGATGTCTTCCAGGTTGATGGCGCCGAAGCTGGGCTCCAGCGCGGCCACCGTCTCCACGAAGCGGTCCACCTCGCGCGCCTCGACCTCGATATCAATGGAGTCGATGCCGGCGAAGCGCTTGAACAGCACCGCCTTGCCTTCCATCACGGGCTTGGAGGCCAGCGCGCCGATGGCGCCCAGCCCCAGCACCGCGGTGCCATTGGTGATGACGGCCACCATGTTGCCGCGGGCGGTGTATTCCCAGGCGGCGTCGGGGTTGGCCGCGATCTCCTCGCAGGCGGCGGCGACGCCGGGGGAATAGGCCAAAGCGAGGTCCCGCTGGCTGGCCATGCGCTTGGTCGGCTCGACGGTGAGTTTCCCCGGCCGCGGGAAGCGGTGGTAGTCGAGCGCGGCGCGGCGGAAATCATCGTCCATGGCGTGCATCCTTCGTGACACGCCTGTTATTCGGCAAGCCGCCTTTTCAGGCAACCAGCCGGATGGCCAGCACCGACAGCACCACCGCGTTCAGGCCGAAGAGTGCGACGCTGGCCACCCGCAGCCCCGGCCCGAAGGCGTGGCGCGCGAGGCGCCCCAGGAAGGCGACGGCCATCAGCGCGGGTGCCGTGCCGGCCACGAAGGCCAGCATGGCGAGCCCCCCGGCCAGCGCGCTGCCCGAGGCCGCCGCGCCGGCCAGCGCCGCATAGAGCAGCCCGCAGGGCAGGGCGGAGAGCAGCAAGCCGAGCCGCACGCCGCGCCAGCCGGTCGGCGCGGCCAGCAGCGCCCCCATGCGCCGTTCAAGTGCCCCGGGCAGGCGGGGCGCGGGCAGGCGGGGCAGCAGGGCCGCGAGCCGGGAGGAGGCCTGGGCCAGCATCAGCAGCGCGGCGAGCGCCAGCAGCCCCGCCGCCAGCCAGCGCAGCCCGCTGGCCTGGGCCAGCAGCCCGCCCAGCCCCCCGGCCAGCAGGCCGAGCGTGGTGTAACCGATGGCCCGCCCCAGGTGATACGGCAGCAGGGCCGCGCCGGAGAGCCGCCGCAGCACCCCGCCCGCCAGCGTCGAATCGGCCGTGGCGGCGGATTGGGCCAGCACGAAGGGCCCGCACATGGTGGTGCAATGGGTCAGCCCCCCCGCCAGCCCGGCCAGGAACAGCGCGCCCATCAGCGCCGGGATGCCGGCGGGGCCGAGGGCGGTCAGGTCATGCAGGCAGTCGGCGAGCATCTTGTCCCAGTGGGAAGCTTCGCCGCCCCTTGTGCCCGGCCCGGCGCATGGCTGCCTTGCGCGGGATCAAACCCGGCTTGGCGTGGCGCGAAAATTTCAACTTGTGCCGGGGTTTGCACCGGATACACGGATAGGTTGCGAAAAGGTCTATGTCATCGAAGCTTCACAAAAGTGAAATGCCGAGGTCGCACACCCCCCCTAAGGCAGGGCGCGAGACGGGCGGCCCTCACGCAGCCTGACCGCAAGTTCCTGATGGAGACGCTTATGAACCGCCGTTCCCTTCTCGCGCTCAGCGCCAGCGCCATCGCGGCCCCCGCGATCCTCCGCCCCGCTTTCGCGCAGCAGGCCACCATCACCGGTGCGGGCGCGAGCTTTCCTCGCCCGGTCTATGACCGCTGGGCCGCTGCGGCCCGTGAAGGCGCAAACATTGCGCTGAACTACCAGTCCATCGGCTCGGGCGGCGGCATCAACCAGATCACCGCCCGCACCGTGGATTTCGGCGCGACCGACGCCCCCCTGACCACGGCCCAGTTGACCGAGCGCAACCTGTTCCAGTTCCCGACGGTCATGGGCTCGGTGGTGCTGACGGTGAACCTGCCCGGCGTGCAGAACCACCAGCTGCGCCTGACGCCGGAGATCATCACCGAGATCTTCTTCGGCCGCCTGAACCGCTGGAACGACCCGCGCATCGTCGAGTTGAACCGCGACATCCGCATCCCCAACATCCCCGTCTCGGTCGGCTATCGCGCCGACGCCTCGGGCACCACCTGGGCCTGGACGAACTACCTGGCCCGGATCAGCGAGGAGTGGCGCACGGGCCCCGGCTCGGGCACCTCCGTCCGCTGGCCGGCCGGCAATGGCGCGCGCGGCAATGAGGGCGTGTCCAACCTGGTCCGCAACACCCCGGGCGCCATCGGCTATGTCGAGAACGCCTATGCGGTGGTGAACCGCCTGATCACGACGCAGATCCGCAACAAGGCCGGCAACTTCGTCCGCCCGGTGAACGAGAGCTTCGTCGCCGCCGCCGGCACCGCCGACTGGACCGTGGAGAACATGGCGCCCGACACGATCGACCTGGCCGGCGCCAATGTGTGGCCGATCACGGTCGGCACCTACATCCTGCTGCCGACCAACCCGGTGGCGGACCGCGTCGAGGGCAGCCGCAACTCCATGCGCTTCTTCGACTGGGCCTTCCGCAACGGCAGCCAGGCGGCCTCGGCGCTGGAATACATCCCGCTCTCCAGCCAGACGCATGACCTGATCCGCACCCGCTGGGGCCAGGCCATCAAGGACCCCCAGGGCCGCGCCATCTGGACCGGTTCCAACGCCTGACGTACCGGAGGGCCGGTCCTGACAGGGGCCGGCCCTTCCTCCTTCGACACCCGCGCGAGGTTCCGTGTCCGTCACCACCATCCAGGCGCCGCCCGTGGGCGCCCGCCGCAAGCCGGGCGAGCTCGGCGACAAGATCTTCCAGGCGATGTGCATGGGTGCGGGGGGCTTTGTGCTCATCCTGCTCGGCGCCATCATCGTCACGCTCTTCCTGGGCGGGCTGCCGGCGTTCGAGCGCTTCGGCGCCGAGTTCATCTGGGGCACGGTCTGGGACCCGGTGGAGGGGCAGGAGGAGTTCGGCGCGGGCGTCTCCATCCTCGGCACGCTCACTTCCTCGGTGCTGGCCATCATTTTCGCGGTGCCGGTCGCCTTCGGCATCGCCTTCTTCCTGACGGAACTCTCGCCGCAATGGCTGAAGCGGCCGCTGGGCACGGCCATCGAGCTGCTGGCCGCGGTGCCCTCCATCATCTACGGCATGTGGGGCCTCTTCATCGTGGTGCCCTTCGTGCAGATGAACATCCAGTTCGCCTTCGGGGACCAGCTGGCCGCGATCCCGCTGATCGGCTTCCTGTTCGAGAGCACGAACTTCGCCGGCACCTCGCTGTTTTCGGCCTCGATCGTGCTGGCCATCATGATCCTGCCCTTCATCGCCGCCACCATGCGCGACGTGTTCGACCAGGTGCCGCCGGTCTACAAGGAAAGCGCCTATGGCCTGGGCGCCACGCGCTGGGAGGTGATGACGGGCGTCGTCATCCCCTACACGCGCATCTCGGTGGTGGGCGGCATCATGCTGGGGCTGGGGCGCGCGCTGGGCGAGACCATGGCCGTCACCTTCGTCATCGGCAACGCCAACCGCATCGCGACCTCGCTCTTCGACAGCACCACCACCATCGCCTCGGTCATCGCGATGGAGTTCCCGGAGAGCCTGAGCGGCAGCCTGCAGCAATCGGCGCTCTTCGCCATCGGCTTCCTGCTCTTCGTCATCTCCTTCTTCGTGCTCGCGCTGTCCCGCTACCTCCTGCGTCCCCGGCTGAAGTGAGGGCCCAACGATGAGCACCACCACCCTCCCTGTCATGCCGCCGCGCGATGTCGCGCAGCAGCGCCGCCTCGGCCAGCGGCGCAAGCTGGTGGACCGGCTGGTCATGTATTTCTGCGTGGCGGCCACCATCGTCGGGCTGTTCTTCCTGGCCTCCATCATGGCCACGCTGCTGTGGCGCGGCCTGGTGGCGCTGGACTGGATCGTGCTGACGCGCGAGTTCGAGCCGACGCGCTATGGCGATGACAGCCTGCCCAAGGGCGGCCTTTCCCACGCCATCGTGGGCAGCCTGATCCAGACGGCCATCGCCACCGCCATCGGCACGCCGATCGGCCTGCTGGTGGGCACCTACCTCTCGGAATACGCGGGCAAGTCGAACTTCGGCTACGCGGTGCGCTTCATCTCCGACATTCTTCTCTCGGCGCCTTCGGTGCTGATCGGCCTGTTCATCTACCAGCTGGTGGTGCTGCCGCAGGGCGGGTTCTCGGGCTTCGCCGGCGCGCTGGCGCTGGCCATCATCGTGATCCCGGTGGTGGTGCGCACGACCGAGGACATGCTGCAGCTCATCCCCAACACGCTGCGCGAGGCGGTGGTGGCGCTGGGTGCGCCCAAGTGGAAGATGATCACGCTGGTGGCCTGGCGTGCCGCGCTCTCGGGCATCATGACGGGCATCCTGCTGGCCTTCGCGCGCATCATGGGCGAGACGGCGCCGCTGCTGCTGACCAGCTTCGGCAACAACGTGCTGAGCACCGACCTGAGCCGCGCCATGGCCAGCCTGCCCGTCGCGATCTACCAGCATGCGAATTCGGGCTTCCCCGACCTGATCGAGATCGCCTGGTCCGGCGCGCTGCTGGTGACGCTGGGCGTGCTCCTCATCAACATCATCGCGCGCGTCGCGCTGCGCAAGCGCGCCTGAGCGGAAGGCCAGAGCCATGAACGACCACATCCAGCCCGTCGCGGAAGCCGGCCCGAGCATGAGCGGCCTGCAGGCGCGCTCCAGCGCCAAGCTCAACAGCGTGGCGCGGATTTCCGTCCGCAACCTCGACTTCGTCTACGCGGACGGCCTGCCCAAGGCGCTCAAGGGCATCAACCTCGACATCCCGGACCGCCAGGTGACGGGCATGATCGGGCCCTCCGGCTGCGGCAAGTCCACGCTGCTGCGCGTGCTGAACCGGATGTACAGCCTCTATCCCGGCCAGAAGGCGACGGGCGAGGTGATGATGGACGGCCGCAACCTGATTGATGCCGGCGTGGACATCAACGAGCTCCGCTCCAAGATCGGCATGGTCTTCCAGAAGCCCACGCCCTTCCCCATGACCATCTACGAGAACATCGCCTTCGGCGTGCGCCTGCACGAGAAGCTGTCGAAGTCGCAGATGGACCAGCGGGTGGAATGGGCGCTGTCGCGCGCCGCCATCTGGGGCGAGGTGAAGGACCGCCTGAACACGAACGCCATGGGCCTCTCGGGCGGGCAGCAGCAGCGCCTGTGCATCGCGCGCACCATCGCGGTGCGGCCGGAGGTGATCCTGTTCGACGAGCCGACCTCGGCGCTCGACCCCATCAGCACGCTCAAGATCGAGGAGCTGATCGACGAGCTGAAGCAGGACTTCACCATCGTCATCGTGACGCACAACATGCAGCAGGCGGCGCGCTGCGCCGACCAGGTGGCCTTCTTCTACCTGGGCGAACTGATCGAGGTCTCGCCGGCCGCGGAGATGTTCACCGCGCCGAAGGAACAGAAGACCCAGGAATACATCACCGGCCGGTTCGGCTGAGGACGCAGGACATGCCCAACACCTCCCCCCAGCACATCGTCCGTTCCTATGACGAGGACCTGAAGCGCCTGCTCGAGATGATCTCGCGCATGGGCGGCCTCGCGGAGCGCCAGGTGGCCGACAGCGCCCAGGCGCTGATGCGCCGCGACACCGAGCTCGCCGCCGATGTGGTGCAGCGCGACGCGGCCCTCGACGAGATGGAGCGCGAGGTCGAGGCCTTCTGCGTCCGCCTGCTGGCGCTCCGCCAGCCCATGGCGCAGGACCTTCGCCTCATCATCGCCTGCATGAAGATCAGCCAGGACCTGGAGCGCATCGGCGACTACGCGCGCAATGGCGCCAAGCGCGCCATCGTGGTGTCGCAGCAGCCGAGCCTCGGTTCCTTCAACGGCTTCGCCCGCATGGCGGAGATGGTGCAGGAGAACCTCAAGGACGCCATTGACGCGCTGGTCGAGGGCGACGCCGCCAAGGCCGACGCGGTCTGGGCCGCGGATGCGCCGATTGACGGCATCTACAACGGGATCTTCCGCGAGATGCTGACCTTCATGATGGAGGACCCGCGCAACATCACCTCCGCCACGCACCTGCTCTTCATCGCGAAGAACATGGAGCGCATCGGGGACCACGCGACCAACATCGCCGAGCGCGTGCACTTCGCCGTGCTGGGCAAGATGCTGACGGAGGAGCGGCCGAAGGCGGATGTCTCGGCCTCCGCCGTCGTCCGCCCGCCGGGCGAGTAACGAAGGACATGTCCATGGCCGAAGCTCTCGGCGCGAATGGCGGCAAGCCCTCCATCTTGGTGGTGGAGGACGAGGCGCCCCTGCTGGCCCTGCTGCGCTACAACCTCGAGCGCCAGGGCTTCCATGTGGATGAGGCGACGGACGGGCAGGAGGCCCTGCTCCGCATCGCCGAGGCCAAGCCCGACCTGGTGCTGCTGGACTGGATGCTGCCCGCCATGTCCGGCATCGAGGTCTGCCGGCAAATCCGCCGCCGCCCCGCCACGCGCGACCTGCCGGTCATCATGGTGACGGCCCGCACCGAGGACCAGGACGCGGTGCGCGCCCTGGACACCGGCGCCGATGACTACATCGCCAAGCCCTTCGCGGTGGAGGCGCTGATGGCGCGCATCCGCGCGCTGCTGCGGCGCTCCTCCACCGTCGCGGCCAAGGGCAGCCTGTCCTACCAGGACCTGGTCATGGACCAGGACGCCCACCGCGTGACGCGGGGCGGGCGGGCGCTGCACCTCGGCCCCACGGAATACCGGCTGCTGGAATTCTTCATGTCCCACCCACGCCGCGTGTTCACGCGGGAACAGCTGCTGGACGCGGTCTGGGGGCGGGATATCCATGTGGAGTTGCGGACGGTGGACGTCCATATCCGTCGCCTCCGCAAGGCCATCAACGGCGACAGCGACACGGACCTGATCCGCACCGTCCGCTCGGCCGGCTACGCGCTCGACGCGGAGGGCTGAACCCCCCGGAACACCCTCCGGCCCCGTTGACACCCCGCGGCCCCGGTTCGACACTTGGGCATGAAAACGAAGCAAGACGGGGAAGACGCCATGGCCGAAGAGCGGTTTGTGGAGCATGCGCGTGACGGCGACATCCATATCCTGAGGATCGCCAACCCCCCGGTGAACACGCTGCGGACCGGGGTCCGCGCCGGGCTGCATCAGGGGATCGCGGCCGCGCTGCGCGAAGGTGCCCGCGCCATCGTCCTGATGGGCGAGGGGCGGATGTTCTCGGCCGGCGCCGAGATGACGGAGTTCAACAAGCCCCGCCAGCCGCCCAGCCTGCCCGAGGTCTTCGACGCCATCGAGACCAGCAAGGTGCCGGTGATCGCCGCCATCCATGGCAGCGCGCTGGGCGGCGGGCTGGAACTGGCGCTGGTCTGCCATGCGCGCGTGGCCTCGCCCTCGGCCATGCTGGGCCTGCCCGAGGTGAAGCGCGGCTTCGTGCCCGGCGCGGGCGGCACCCAACGCCTGCCGCGGCTGATCGGCGGCGAGGCGGCGCTCAAGATCATCGTGGGTGGCGACCCCGTCACGGCGCCGGAGGCGCAGAAGCTCGGTTTCATTGATGCCGTACTGGAAGGCCCGCTGGAGGCGGCCGCGGTGGAATGGGCCCGGCAGAATCTGGGCCGCAGCTTCACGCTCGCCCGCAAGCGTGACGACAAGATCAAGGGCGCGGACCTCGCTTCCTTCGACGCGCTGGCAGCGAGCTTGCTGAAGCGCACGCGCGGGCAGGAAAGCCCCAAAGGCTGCGCCCAGGCCGTGCGCGCGGCGCTGACCGGCAGCTTCGAGGACGGGCTGAACACGGAGCGCGAGATCTTCCAGAAGCTGGTGGCCGGCGAGCAGAGCTTCGCGCTGCGTCACATCTTCTTCGGGGAGCGCGAGGCGGCGCGCGTGCCGGACATGCCGGCCGACACCCACCCGCTGCCCGTCAAGCGCGCCGTGGTCATCGGCGGCGGCACCATGGGCGGCGGCATCGCGATGAGCTTCGCGAATTTCGGCATCCCCGTGACCATGGTGGAGCAGACCCAGGAGGCCCTGGATCGCGGCCTCAAGAAGTGCGAGGCGAACTGGGAACGCACGGTGAAATCCGGCCGCCTGTCCGAGGCCGACTACGCCAAGCGCCGCGCCCTGCTGAGCGGCAGCACCGACATGGGCGTGGTGAAGGACGCCGACCTCGTCATCGAGGCGGTGTTCGAGGACATCAACGTGAAGAAGGAGATTTTCGCGAAACTGGACGCCATCGCGCGCCCGGGGGTGGTGCTGGCCTCCAACACCTCCACGCTCGACATTGACGCGATCGCCTCGGCCACCAAGCGGCCGGAGCTGGTGGTGGGGATGCACTTCTTCTCGCCCGCCAATGTCATGCGGCTGCTGGAGATCGTGCGCGGCAAGGCCTCCTCCTTCGAGGCCATCGCCACCGCGATGGATGTGGGCAAGCGCATCGGCAAGGTGAACGTCGTCGTCGGCAATTGCGACGGCTTCGTGGGCAACCGCATGACCGGCAAGCGCGGCTTCCAGCTGGAACGCCTGTTGCTGGAAGGCGCGCTGCCGGCCGACATCGACCGTGCCATGGAGACCTACGGCATGGCCATGGGGCCCTGTGCGACGGGTGATCTCGCCGGCCTCGACATTGGCGCCGCCGTCCGCAAGGCGCGCGGCACCAAGGCGCCCATCGCCGATGCGCTGGTCGCCGCCGGCCGCTACGGCCAGAAGACCGGCAAGGGCTGGTACATGTATGACGAAAAGCGCACCCGCCTGCCCGACCCGGAGGTGGAGCGCATCATCGTGGAGATGAGCGAGCAGCATCAGGTCAAGCGCCGCAAGATCGAGGATGCCGAAATTCTGGAACGCATGCTGCTGCCCATGGTGAATGAGGGCGCGCGCATCCTGGAGGAAGGCATCGCCTCCCGCGCCGTGGATATCGACGTGATCTTCTGCAACGGCTTCGGCTGGCCGGCCTGGCGTGGCGGCCCCATGTTCTGGGCGGACCGCATGGGCCTGAAGGCCGTGCGCGACCGGCTGGCCCAATATGCCGAGGCGACGAACGACCCCAACCTCAAGCCCGCCGCCCTCATCGAGAAGCTCGCCGCCGAGGGCGGCAGCTTCTCCGCGATGGGCGCGAAGCGGGCGGCTTAGGAGAGAGACCCCATGGAACTCCGCTTCACCGATGAGGAGCGCGCCTTCCGGCAGGAGGTGCGCGACTTCCTCGCCGCCGAGTGCCCCGAGGCGACGCGCCAGCACATGATCGCCGGCAAGTCCCCCACCAAGGAGATGGTGGTGGAGTGGCAGCGCAAGCTGAACAAGCGCGGCTGGGCCGCCCCCGAATGGCCGAAGGAGCATGGTGGGCCGGGCTGGACGCCTGCCCAAAAGTACATCTTCCGCGAGGAGCTGCAGATGTGGCCGGCGCCCTCGCCGCTCGGCTTCAACATCAACATGTGCGGCCCGGTGATCATCGAATTCGGCACGCCGGAGCAGAAGGCCCGCTTCCTGCCGCGCATGCGGAACCTGGACGACTGGTGGTGCCAGGGCTTCTCCGAACCGGGCGCCGGTTCGGACCTGGCGGGCCTCAAGACGCGCGCGGTGCGCGATGGCGACCATTGGGTCATCAACGGCCAGAAGACCTGGACCACGCTGGCGCAGCACGCCGACTGGATCTTCGTCCTCGCCCGCACCGATCCGGCCGCGAAGAAGCAGGAGGGGATTTCCTTCTTCCTCGTGGACATGAAGACCCCCGGCATTACCGTGCGCCCGATCATCACGATCGAGGGCGGGCATGAGGTGAACGAGGTCTTCTTCGACGATGTGAAGGTGCCGCTGGATCACCTTGTCGGCCAGGAGAACAAGGGCTGGGATTGCGCCAAGTTCCTGCTGGGCAATGAGCGCTTCGGCCAGGCCCGCGTGGGCGCCAGCCGCGAGCGCATCCGCCGCCTCAAGGTCATCGCGCGGGAGACGATGGATGGGGACCGCCCCCTCATCGAGGACCCTGAATTCCGCCGCCAGATGACCGAGATGGAAATCGAGCTGAAGGCGCTGGAAATGACGGTGATGCGCGTCATCGCCAATGAGACCAAGCGCGCCGGCACCGGCAAGCCCGACCCCGCGACCTCCGTGCTCAAGATCAAGGGCACCGAGATCCAGCAGGGCGTCTCGGAGCTGCTGATGAAGGCCGCCGGCCCCTATGCCTGGGTGGATGGCGACCCCGATGCCGAGGGCACGAATGAGTGGGACGTGGCGCCCGACTGGGCCTTCGGCCTGGCCGGCGTCTACTTCAACTGGCGCAAGCAGAGCATCTACGGTGGGTCCAACGAGATCCAGCGCAACATCATGGCGAAGGCCTTCCTGGGCCTCTGAGGATCACATGGACTTCGACCTGAACGAATCCCAGGGGATGCTGCAGGACAGCGTCCGCAAGCTGCTCTCGGACAAGTATGGCTTCGAGCAGCGCAAGGCCTACATGGCCAGCGAGACGGGCTGGAGCCGTGACCTCTGGGCGCAATACGCCGATCTCGGCCTGCTCGGCTTGCCCTTCGACGAGGAGGATGGCGGCTTCGGCGGCGGCGGCGAGGAGGTGATGATCGTGGCGGAGCAGATGGGCCGCCACATCACCCTCGAGCCCTGGCTCAGCACCGTGGTGCTGGGCGGCGGCTTCCTGCGCCATGGCGCGGCGGCGGATTTGCGCGCCGACATGGTGGCGGGTGTGGCCGGCGGCGGCGTGCTGCTGGCCTTCGCGCAGCAGGAGCGCCAGTCGCGCTATGACCTGCACGATGTCGCCACCACTGCGAAGAAGGATGGCGCCGCCTGGGTCATCACCGGCCGCAAGGGCATGGTGCTGCATGGCGACACGGCGGATCACTTCATCGTGACGGCGCGCATCTCCGGCAATCGGCGCGACAAGGGCGGCATCGGTGTCTTCCTGGTGCCGGCCAAGGCCGAGGGCGTGTCGGTGCGCGGGTTCCGCCAGGTGGATGGCAGCCGCGCGGCCGAGGTGGAGTTCAGCGGTGCCCGCGCCGAACACGTGCTGGGCACGCCGGAGGATGGCCTCGCTTTGGTGGACAAGGTGGTGGACGAGGCCATCGCGGCCCTGGCCGCCGAGGCCATCGGCGCCATGGACGTGGTCCATGCCATGACGCTGGACTACATGAAGACGCGCCAGCAGTTCGGGAAGCCCATCGGCAGCTTCCAGGCCTTGCAGCACAAGGCGGCCGACATGCTGGTGGCCATCGAGCAGTCGCGCTCCATGGCCTATTTCGCCACCATGGCCGCCCGCGATCCGGATGCCGCGGAGCGTCGGCGCAACATGCACGCGGTGAAGGCGCAGATCGGCCGTTCGCAGCGCCTGGTGGGGCAGGAGGCCATCCAGCTCCATGGCGGCATCGCCATGACGATGGAATACGCCGCCGGCCACTACTTCAAGCGGCTGACGGTGAACGAGGCCACCTTCGGCGACACCGATTTCCACCTGCGCTCGCTCTCCGACCTGGGCGGGCTGGTGCAGGCCGCCTAACACCTTACCGCCGCACCGCATTTCCTGTTGCGGTGCGGCGGGCCTCTTGCTTTGCTGCGCGCCTCAGCCCCGGAGGCCCGCCATGACCATCGCCCTGCCACGCCGCGCCGCTCTGCTGGGCGCCGCCGCCACCCTGGCCACGCCCGCGGTGCATGCCCAGGAAGGGCCGATCCGCATCGGCGAGATCAATTCCTACTCCGCGCAGCCGGCCTTCCTCACCCCCTACCGCAACGCCTGGATGATGGCGCAGGACGAGGTGAACGCGGCCGGCGGCATCAATGGGCGCCGAATCGAGACCGTGTTCCGCGACGATGGCGGCCGGCCCGAGGACGCGGTGCGCCATGCGGGCGAGTTGGTGAACAATGAGCGCGTGGCGCTGCTCTCGGGCGGGTTCCTGTCCAATGTGGGGCTGGCGGTGGCGGATTTCGCCAACCAGAACCGCCGCCTCTACGTGGCGTCCGAGCCGCTGACCGATGCGCTGGTCTGGGCGCGCGGCAACCGCTTCACCTTCCGCCTGCGCCCCTCCACCTACATGCAATGCGCCATGCTGGTGGAGGAAGCCGCGAAGCTGCCCGCGCGGCGCTGGGCCACGGTCGCGCCCAACTATGAATACGGGCAATCCGCCGTGCGCTGGTTCAAGGAATTGCTCACGCGCGCCAAGCCCGATGTGCAGTTCGTGGCGGAACAATTCCCCGCGCTGGGCCGCATCGATGCCGGGGCCACGGTGCAGGCGCTGGCGGGGGCGAACCCCGAGGGCATCTTCAACGTCACCTTCGGCGCGGACCTGACGAACTTCGTGCGCCAGGGCAGCACGCGCGGGCTGTTCGAGCGCCGCAGCGTCGTCTCGCTGCTGACGGGCGAGCCTGAATACCTCGACCCCCTGGGCGACGAGGCGCCGGAGGGCTGGATCGTGACTGGCTACCCGTGGGAGGAGCTGAATACCGAGGGCCACACCCGCTTCCGTGAGAATTATCGCCGGCGCTTCAACACCCATCCGCGCCTGGGTTCGGTCGTGGCCTATGACACCGTCTCGGCCATTGTCGGCATGCTGCGGAAGTCTGGCGGCACCGAGACGGATGCCATGATCGAGGCGATGCGCGGCCTGACCTTCCCCACGGCCTTCGGCGAGGCGGAGGTGGAGTTCCGCGCCATCGACCATCAATCCACGCTGGGCGCCTATATCGGCCGCACGGCGCTGCGCCGCGGCCGCGGGGTGATGGTGGACTGGCGCTATGCCGATGGGCGCAACTACCTGCCCACGGACGAGGTGGTGCGCACGCTGCGCCCGCAGGGCTAGGCGCCCCTTGTTCGAGAACCTGTTGGTGCAGGGCCTCTCCGGCCTTGCATCGGCCTCCTCGCTGTTCCTGGTCGCGTCGGGCCTGACGGTCATCTTCGGCGTCACGCGCATCGTGAACTTCGCGCATGGCAGCCTCTACATGATGGGCGCCTACCTGTCCTGGACGCTGGTGACGGCGCTGCCGCGCGGGCACCTGGGCTTCTGGGGCGGGGTGCTGGTGGCCGCGCTGATTGTGGGCGTCATCGGCGTGCTGATCGAGGTGCTGCTGCTGCGCCGCATCTACAAGGCGCCGGAGCTGTTCCAGTTGCTCGGCACATTCGGCGTGGTGCTGATCGTGCAGGATGTGGCGCTGATGATCTGGGGCCCGCAGGATTTGCTGGGCCCGCGCGCGCCCGGGCTGCGCGGCGCGGTCGAGATCCTGGGCGTGCGCTTTCCCCTGTATGAGCTGTTCCTCATCGCGGTGGGGCCGGTGGTGCTGGGGCTGCTCTGGCTGCTCTTCCACCGCACGCGCTGGGGCACCACGGTGCGCGCCGCGACCGCCGACCGTGAGATGGTCGGCGCGCTCGGCGTCAACCAGCGCATGCTGTTCACGACCGTGTTCTTCCTGGGCTCGGTGCTGGCGGGGCTGGGCGGCGCGCTGCAATTGCCGCGCGAGAGCGTGAATTTGCAGATGGACCTCGCCATCATCGCCGAGGCCTTCGTTGTGGTCGTCATCGGCGGGCTGGGCTCGCTGCCGGGTGCCTTCCTGGCCGCTCTGCTGCTGGGGCAGTTGCAGGCCTTCGGCATCCTGATCTTTCCCAAGATCACGCTGGTGCTGGCCTTCCTGGTCATGGCCGTGGTGCTGGTGGTGCGGCCGCACGGGCTGCTGGGCCGCCCGCCGGCCAGCGCGCATGCCGCGCATGTCGTGGAGCCACCCTACCCGCCGGCCACGCCGCTGGTGCGCTATCTGGGCTTCGCGGCGCTGGCGCTGGCCGTGCTGGTGCCGCCCTTCATGGGCGAGTTCGCGCTGATCGTCTTCACTGAGATCGCCATCATGGTGCTCTTCGCCGCCAGCCTGCACTTCATCATGGGGCCCGGCGGCATGGCGAGCTTCGGTCACGCCGCCTATTTCGGCCTGGGCGCCTATGGCGCCGCGCTGCTGGCCAAGCATTTCGCGGCGCCCATGGAACTGGGCCTCTTCGCGGCGCCGCTGATGGCGGGCTTCGCGGGGGTGGTGTTCGGCTGGTTCTGCGTGCGGCTCTCGGGCGTCTATGCCGCCATGCTGACGCTCGCCTTCGCACAGATCGCCTGGTCCACGGCCTTCCAATGGGTCGAGGTGACGGGGGGCGACAATGGCATATTGGGCGTCTGGCCCAGCGCCTGGGCGCAGCCGAAGCTCGTTTACTACTACCTGGCGCTGGTGCTCTGCGTGGGGGTCACGCTGCTGCTGCGCCGGGCCATCTTCGCGCCATTCGGCTACGCGCTGCGCGCCGGGCGCGACAGCCCGCTGCGGGCCGAGGCCATCGGCATGGACGGGTTCCGCATCCGCTGGGTGGCCTTCATCTTCGCCGCCATCGCGGCGGGGGTGGCCGGCGGGCTCTTCGCCTATGCCAAGGGCAGCGTCTTCCCCACCTACATGGCCATTCCGCGCAGCGTGGACGCGCTGCTGATGGTGCTGCTGGGTGGCGTGCAGACGGTCAGCGGGCCCATCGTCGGCGCGCTGGCCTATACCTGGATCCATGAGCAACTGATGCGCAGCTTCGACCTGTGGCGGCTGTTCCTGGGCAGCGTGATCGTGGCGCTGGTGCTGTTCTTCCCGCAGGGGCTGGTGGGGGCGGCGCAAAGGCTGACGGAGCGACGCAAGTGACGCTTCTGGTCGAGGACATCCACAAATCCTTCGGCGGCGTGCAGGCGGTGGCGGGCGTCTCGCTTTCCGTGCAAGCCGGGGAACTGCTGGCGCTGATCGGCCCCAATGGCGCGGGCAAGTCCACCTGCTTCAACATGCTGAACGGGCAGCTTCGCCCGGACCGTGGGCGCATTGTGCTGAAGGGCCAGGACATCGCGGGCCTGCCGCCGCGGCGGATCTGGCGCATGGGGGTCGGGCGCACCTTCCAGATCACCGCCACCTTCGCCTCCATGTCGGTGCTGGAGAATGTGCAGATGGCGCTGCTGTCGCACGCGCATCGCCTCTTCGACATCTGGAACCCGGTGCGGCGCGAAGACCCCGCCCGCGCCATGGCGCTGCTGGAGCGCGTGGGCATGGCGGCGCAGGCCGGGCGCCCCTGTGGCGTGCTGGCCTATGGCGACCTCAAGCGCGTGGAACTTGCCATCGCGCTCGCCAACGACCCCGCGCTGCTGCTGATGGACGAACCCACCGCCGGCATGGCGCCCTCCGAGCGCGTGGCGCTGATGGAACTGACGGCCGGCATCGCCCGCAACTCCGGCATCGCGGTGCTGTTCACGGAGCACGACATGGAAGTCGTCTTCGCCCATGCGGACCGCATCCTGGTGCTGGACCGCGGCCGGCCCATCGCCGAGGGCGAACCCGCCCAGGTCCGCGCCGACCCCCGCGTGCGCGAGGTCTATCTCGGCACCGGCGCCACGCACGGGATCGCGTAGATGCTGGAGGTCGAGGGCCTGCACGCGCATTACGGCCGCGCGCATATCCTGCAAGGTGTCACGCTCGCCGCGCGGCAGGGCGAGGTGGTGGCGCTGCTCGGCCGCAATGGCGCGGGCAAGAGCACCACCATGAAATCCATCATGGGAATGGTGCGGCCCAGCCAGGGCCAGGTGCGCTTCGAGGGGCGGGACCTGGCGGGGCGCGAGCCCTTCGAGATCGCCCGCGCGGGCATCGGCTATGTGCCCGAGGAACGCCGCATCTTCACCGAACTGACGGTGATGGAAAACCTCGATGTCGGCCGTCGCCCGCCCCGCCCGGGTCAGCAGGCCTGGACGGAGGAGCGCGTCTTCGCCCTTTTCCCCAGCCTGGGTGCGATGCGCGCGCGGCCGGGCGGGCGGATGAGCGGGGGCGAGCAGCAGATGCTCACCATCGGCCGCACGCTGATGGGCAACCCGCGGCTGATCCTGCTGGACGAACCCTCCGAAGGCCTGGCCCCCGTCATCATCGAGCGCATGGCGGACGCCATCCTGGCGCTGAAGCGGGACGGCCTGACGGTGCTGCTGTCCGAGCAGAACCTGCACTTCGCGCGCCTGGTCAGCGACCGCGCCTGCGTGCTGGAGAAAGGGCAGATCCGCTGGGAGGGCACGCTGGAGGCTCTGATGGCGGATGAGGCGGTGAAGCAGCAATACCTGGTGGCCTGACGGGCAATCCCTGCCGCCGGACTGGGCAAGCGCGGCGCGGCGGGGCAGGTTTCGCCCTCCGGCCCCGCTTGGCGTGCCCGCAGCGCGGCGCCACAACCACGCCCAAAGGAAGGGAAATCCATGCCCCGTCTCGTCACCCTCGCCGCCGCGCAATTGGGACCCATCCAGAAGGCCGAGGGGCGCGATGTCGCGGTCGGCCGCATGGTCCGCCTCATGGAGCGCGCGCACAAGCGCGGCGTGGAGGTGGTGGTCTTTCCCGAACTGGCGCTGACCACCTTCTTCCCCCGCTGGTATGAGGAGGACATCAGCCGCGCCGACCACTGGTATGAGCACGCGATGCCGTCGAACGAGACGGCGCCGCTGTTCGAGGCGGCGCGGAAATACGGCATCGGCTTCCATCTGGGCTATGCCGAGAAGACGCCGGACGGGCGCCGCTTCAACACCGCGATCTATGTGCACCCCTCGGGCGAGGTGGTGCTGAAGTACCGCAAGGTGCATCTGCCCGGCCACCGCGATTTCGACCCCATCCGCAAGGTGCAGCATCTGGAGAAGCGGTATTTCGAGGTGGGCGACCTGGGCTTCCCTGTGATCCGCGCGCCGGTGGGCGGGCAGGAGGCCAATATCGGCATGATGATCTGCAATGACCGCCGCTGGCCCGAGGCCTGGCGCGAAATGGGGCTGCAGCAGGTCGAGATCGTCATGCTCGGCTACAACACGCCCAGCCTGAACATGGACAATCGCGGCTTCGAGGCGCACCACCTGCGGGTGGAGCATTCCCACCTCTCGGTCCGCTCGGGCTGCTACCAGAATGCCTGCTTCGGCGTGGCCACGGCCAAGGGTGGCACCGAGGATGGGCATGAGCTGTTCGGCCATTCCATCATCGTGAACCCGCAGGGCGAGATCATGGCCCAGGCGACCTCCTGGGGCGATGAACTCATCACCGCCGATTGCGACCTGGACGACTGCAATCTCGGCCGCACCACCATCTTCAACTTCGCCGCCCACCGCCGCACCGAGGCCTATCAGCGCATCACCACCCAGACGGGCAGCGAGGCGCCGCCGGTGTGGAAGCCGGGGCAGGGCTGATGCCCAGCCTGGAACGCGACGGCGCCACGCTGTGGTGGGACCGGCGGGGTGACCCGTCGAAGCCCGACCTGGTGCTGGCCTCGGGCCTGGGCGGCACCCATGGCTGGTGGACGCCGCAATTCGAGGAATGGGGCAAGCATTTCCACCTGCTGATCTTCGACCAGCGCGGCACGGGACATTCCTCGCGGGTGCCGGTGGCCTCGGTCTGGCAGATGGCGGAGGATCTCTCCGCCGTGCTGGATGCGGCGGGGGTGGAGCGCCCGCTCTATCTCGGCCACTCCACCGGGGGCGCCATCGGCGTGGCGCTGGCGCTGCGGCGGCCGGGCGTCTTCCGCCGCATGGTGGTCTATGCCAGCACCACCCATGGCGACGCCTATCGCCGCAAGCTGCTGGGGCTGCGCCGCATGCTGATGGACCGCGCGGGCATGGACGCCTATGCGCGCTACACCACGCTGCTGCTGCACCCGCCCTATTTCATCAATGCGAACGCGGAGCGCCTGGACGCCGACGAACAGGCCGCCGCGGCGGCGCTGGGCGAGCCGGAGGTGCAGGGCAGCCGCCTGCAAGCGATCCTGGACTTCGACCCGCGCGCGGAGCTGCCCGGGCTGGATGTGCCCATGCTGGTCGTCTGCACCGATGACGACATCCTGACGCCCCGCTACTTCTCGGAGGAGCTGGCCGCGCTGGTGCCCGGCGCGCGCGTGCATTTCGAGCCGCGCGGCGGCCATGCCCTCTCCCGCACCGAGCCCGCCCGCTTTGGCGAGATCGTCCTGCCCTTCCTCAAGGAGTGACCCCATGCCCACGCGCCGCCGCCTGATCCTGGCCTCGCCCTTTCTCGCCGCGCCGGCCTTGGCGCAGGGCCAATGGTCGCCGGAACGGCCCGTGCGCTTCATCGTGCCCTTCCCGGCGGGCGGCAGCAGCGACACCCAGGCGCGGCTGATCGCGGAGCCGCTGGCGCGCGCGCTGGGCCAGCCCGTCGTGATCGAGAACCGGCCCGGCGCCGGCGGCGTGATCGGCGCGACCGAGGCGGCGCGCGCGGCGCCGGATGGCCACACCCTCTTCATCGCCACCACCGGCACCCATGCGGCCAATGTCTCGCTCTATTCGCGCCTGGCCTATGACCCGGTGCGGGACTTCGCGCCGGTGACCATGGTGGCGGACTACGCGCAGTTCATCGGCGTGGGGCCCGAATGGCCGGCGCCGCCGCAGCGCAGCCTGGAGGGCCTGGTGGCGGCACTGCGGGCGGATGCCACCAAGCGCTCCTTCGCCTCCTCCGGCAATGGTTCGCCCACGCATCTGGCGGGCGAGATGTTCGGGCATCTTTTCGGCATCCCGATGGAGCACGTGCCCTATCGCGGCCAGGCGCTGGCGGTGGCGGATGTGATCGCGGGACGCGTGCCATTGATGTTCCCCTCCATCGCCGATGTGCTGGGGCAGATCCGGGCGGGGCGCGTCACGCCGCTCGCCACCATGGCGCCCACGCGCAGCAGCGCCATCCCGGACGTGCCCACCACGGCGGAGCTGGGGCACCCTTCGCTGGTCAGCTCCATCTGGACGGCCATCTTCCTGCGCGCCGGCTCACCCCCCGCCGCCGTGGCGCGGATGAATGCTGAGATCGTGCGCATCCTGGCCGCGCCCGAGCTGGCGCAGCGCCTGGGCGAGGCGGGCTTCGGCGTGCAATCCTCGACCCCGGAGGAGTTGGCGCGCTTCCAGCAGGCCGAGATCACGCGCTGGGCGGAGGTGGTGAGGATCTCAGGAGCGCGGCTCGACTGAAGAATGCAGAATTGGGCGGGTGCGAAGTAAATACACTTTCTGTTTTCCCCGCAGTTGCAAAACTACACACACAAGACAGGAATGAGACCGCATCGGCCTTTATCTCGCCGCTTGCCGATGGTATGCGAATGCCCTGAGCTTACAGGGAATATCCATGCCCGCCGCTGCCATTCCGCCACATGAAGCCGAGCGCTTGGAAGCACTGCGTTCCTATGGGCTGCTGGATGGCGCTTGCGACGCGGTGCTGGATGATGTGGTGCAATTGGCAGCGCGGCTGACCTCCATGCCGATGGCGCTGGTCACGCTGGTGGATTCGAACCGGCAGGTGCTGCTGGCCAAGAAGGGCGTGGACATCGCCGAAACGCCGCGTGACGCCTCGGTCTGCGCGCATGCCATCCTGACGCCGGACCAGCCCATGTCGGTCACGGACATGTCGCAGGACCCCCGCGTCTCCGACAATCCCTATGTGACCGGGCCGCCGCATCTGCGCGCCTATCTCGGCGTTCCGCTGGTGAACAGCGAGGGCTTCGCCCTGGGCGCCCTCTGCGTGCTGGACGAGGTGGTGCGCGAGCATGACGCGAACATGGTCGCGACCATGCAGAGCCTGGCCCGCACGGTGGTGACGACGCTCGAGCTGCGGCGGGTGATGCGCCAGGTGCACAACCTGGCCCTGACCGATGCGCTGACGGGCCTGGCCAACCGCCCCGCGCTGATGGATGCGCTGGCGCGGGCCATCCTCCAGGGGCCGGGCTTTTCGCTGCTCTGCCTCGACCTCGACGGGTTCAAGGGGCTGAACGACAGCCAGGGCCATGCGGTGGGTGACATGGCGCTGACCGAGGTGGCGCAGGAACTGCGGCTGGCCTGCGGCCCGACAGACCTCGCGGCGCGGCTGGGCGGCGACGAATTCGCGCTGCTGCTGGCCTCCGGCGAGGCGGATGCCCTGGCCGAGCGCATCCGCAGCGGCATCGGCCGACGCATGGCGGCACAGGGCTGGGCGGTGACGGCCTCGATCGGCGGCGTGACGTTCAACATGCCGCCCGAGGACGCGGCGGCCGCCCTGGCCCAGGCCGATGCGCTGCTCTACGAGGCGAAGCGTGGCGGGCGGAACCGGGCGGTGCTGCGCGTGTCCGAGCGGGTGTCGCTGCCTTAGCCCGGCGCCGCCGGGAAGGCGCCCAGCCACAGCACATCCTCGATGCGCCGCGCGCCGCTGGCCAGCATGGCCAGCCGGTCGAAGCCGAGCGCGATGCCGCTGCCGGCGGGCATGCCGTGATCCAGCGCCGCCAGGAAATCCTCGTCCACCGGCCAGGCGTTGTCGGCGCCGTGCAGCCGCACGCGCTCGGCGACGTCATGGGTGAAGCGGGCGCGCTGCTCGGCCGGGTCGGTGAGTTCGTCGAAGGCGTTGGCGAGTTCCACGCCGCCCACGAACATCTCGAAGCGCAAGGCCACGCGCGGGTCATGCGGGTCGCGGCGGGCCAGCGCGGCCTGGGGGGAGGGCCAATGCGTCAGGAAACTGCCACGCGCGCGGCCCAGATGCGGCTCCACATGGTCCAGCAGCAGGCGGAAGAAGGCGTCCTCCCAGCTTTCGCCGGGCCTGGCGCCCAGCGCGGCCGCATCGCCGCTGCCGTCCGGGCGGATGCTGGCCAGTAGGTCCATCCCCACCCAGCGGGCGAAGGCCTCGGCGCAGGTGATGCGCTCGAAGGGCAAAGCGAGGTCCGTCTCCACCCCATGATGCGCCACGCGGGGTGGGCAGAGGGCGCGGACCAGCGCCTCCGCCTCGTCCATCAGCCCGTCGAGGGTCAGGCCCGGGCGATACCATTCCAGCATGGTGAATTCGGGGGCGTGGGTGCGCCCCACCTCGCCATTGCGCCAGACGCGGGCGAGTTCGAACACCGGGCCCGCGCCGGCGACCAGGAGGCGTTTCAGCGCCAGTTCGGGCGAGGTCCGCAGCCAGAGGGGTTGCGCCGCCCCCGCGCCCAGATGCGGCTCGAATGCCGTGCGGAAGCCCCGCAGATGCACCTCCATGCCGGGGGCGGGGACGAGGCAGGGCGTTTCCACCTCGCGGTAGCCGCGGGCGGTCAGCCAGGTGCGCGTGGCAGCCGTCAGCCGCGCGCGGGCGTCGAGGAAGGGCAGGCGGGCGGCCAGGCGCTCGGGGGACCAGTGGGGCATTGCGCCGGGGGGCATAGCAGGGCAAAGCCCCCCGCACCATGAAACGGACCCTTCGCAGCGCGCAGGAGCTGGCGGCGGCTGGCCTCGTCACGCCAGCCCGCGCGGCCGAGATCACGCCCGTCGAGGCGCGCTATTCGGTGGCCGTGACGCCGGCCATGGCCGCGCTGATCGCGGGCGGGGCGGCGGATGTCGCCGCGCAATACCTGCCCGACCCCGCGGAACTGGTCACGGCCCCGCATGAGCTGGACGACCCGACGGCCGATGCCCCCTTCACCCCCATCAAGGGCGTGGTGCACCGCTACCCGGACCGGGCGTTGCTGAAGCCCCTGCTGGCCTGCCCCGTCTATTGCCGCTTCTGCTTCCGGCGCGAGGCGGTGGGCCCCGATGGCGGCCTGCTGACCGAGGCGGAGCTGGAGGCGGCGCTGGACTGGTTCGCGCGGACCCCCGCCGTGCGCGAGGTGATCCTGACCGGGGGGGACCCGCTGATCCTCTCCCCCCGGCGGCTGGGGCATCTCCTGGGGCGGCTTTCGGCCATTCCGCATGTCGAGCTGCTGCGGATCCATTCCCGCGTGCCGGTGGCCGAACCCACGCGCATCACGCCGGAATTGCTGGCGGCGCTGACGCTGGAGACGCCGCTCTACCTTTGCGTCCATGCCAACGCGGCCGCCGAATTCACGCCCGAGGCCGGGGCCGCGCTGCGCGCCCTGCACGGCGCGGGCCTGGTTCTGCTGGGCCAGAGCGTGCTGCTGCGCGGCGTGAACGACAGCGAGGCCGCGTTGGAGGCGCTGTTCCGCGCGATGCTGCGCCACCGGGTGAAGCCCTATTACCTGCACCAGCTTGACCCCGCGCCCGGCACCGCGCGCTTCCATGTGCCGGAGGCGGAGGGGCTGGCGCTGCTGGCCCGCCTTCGTGGGCGCGTGACGGGGCTTTCCTGGCCCGCCTATGTGCGGGAATGGCCGGAGGGGGGTGGGAAATACCCTCTCGGTATGCCCGCCATGCAGCCTGGGGCTGGACATCCGCGCCGATCCGGTTAGAAGGCCCCCCACGGTCGGGCGATTAGCTCAGTTGGTAGAGCAGCTGACTCTTAATCAGCGGGTCGTAGGTTCGAGCCCTACATCGCCCACCAACCCTTTCAAGGGCTTCCAACCGAAAGTCAGCTGCCCGTTCCAACTCGTTCCAACTGGCCGGATTGGCCGGAAAGTTGGACGGTTTCCGGCAGCTGACTAGCCCTCACCCTCCGCCGCCAGCCGCCGCTTGAAGGCCCCCTCTGCCGCCTTGGCCGTGCGCACCAGGTAGTGCCGATCCAGGATGGCCTTCACGCTGCCCGGCGTGTGGCCCGTGATGCCGCTGATCCCCAGCTCATCCACCCCGGCCTCATGCAGGCGCGTCACGGCCGTGTGCCGCAGCTCCGCGAATCGGAGATCCTCGCAGGCCGCCAGGCCGGGCAGCGCCGGCAGGCCTTGCGCCTGGTCCTCCGGCAGGCCGGCCACCGCGGCCGCGCGGATTTCCGCAAAGACGTGGCGGAAGGTGTGCTCGTTCCATGCTTCGCCCGTCCGGTCGTGGCGCAGCATGGTGGCGCGGCGCACCTGGCCGGCCTGCCGGGTGGGCAGCTTCACCACCACCTGGCGCGCCGTCTCCGCCTGGAGGCGCGCCACCAGGGCGGGCACCAGGTGCACGGGCAGCGCCACGCGCCGGCCCGTCTTGCCCTGCGTCAGGACGATGGCGCCCTGCTCCACCTGCCACGGCGCCAGCGCCAGCACATCGGCCTCGCGCTGGCCCATCCAATGGTTCAGCAGGATGGCCGTGCCCACGCTGCGCCAGCCCAGCCGATCGGCGGCCTCGACCATCTGCGCCACGGCCGCCGGCGACCACAGCCGGGGGTCACGCTGGCGCGGGGCCGAGATCCCGGGCTTGGTGGCGGGGTTGCTGGCCAGGTAGCCCAGGCGCACGCCCACCTCCAGCAGCAGGCGCAGCACGCGCACGGCGGCCGCCGCCTTGGCCGGGGTCTCGATCACCCGGCGGGCCTTGCCGGTGCCCTCCACGCGGCGCAGCTGCGCCAGGTAGAAGGCCTGGACGGCGGGCGGCGTGATGCCCCGGGCAGGCTGGTCCCCGGCCCAGGCCTCGATCGCGTCCAGGGCCCAGCCATAGTGGTGCCGGGTGCGCGGGGCCAGCGCGGCCCACCAGCGGGAATGGCGGTAATCTTCGATCAGCGCGGCCACGCTGCCCGCCGGGGCCTTCTTCGCGCGGGCCTTGGCCGCCGGCGGCGCGCCGGCCGGGACTTCGCCCCGGCGCCAGGCGTCCACATCCTGGTTCAGCTCCTCCGCCTTCGCCATGGCGGCCGCCTGGTCCGTGCCCAGCGAGAGCGGGCGCCAACCGGCGGCGCGCAGGGGCGCGGCGGGCTGCCAGTAGTAGCGCGTCAGCCCCTTGGCGTTGGCGCGGGCCACCAGGTGGCGGATTTGGAGCTTGGCCATAATACCCTCCGTTGCAACCGTAGGCTGCGCCATGTCACGATCCGGCGCATGGAACGCTATCTTGACCCGGCCATCCTAGCCGGCGCCACCGCCGCCGCCCTCCTTGACCCGCTGCGGCTGGCGCTTGTGGGCCTGGCCGGCGCCGTCATGCCCACCTGGTGGGCGGCCATCTTTGCCGGCGTAGTGGTGAGCCACCTAGTTTGGATCGCCATTGTCCTGCGGGCGCCTGTCGAGTTCGGCCTCTCCATCAGTGCCGGCTTTCCGGTCTCCGTGACCAGCGGCGCCATCATCAGCCTGCTGGCCTGGTCCGCGGCGCGCGGGCTGCTGCGCCTGGTGCGCAGGCCCTAGGCCGCCATCGCCCGCGCGCGGGCGACCAGCACATCCTCCACGCTGGGCGCCGCCTGGGCGGCCGTCTCGCCGCGCTGGGCGGCCAGCCAGGCTTCGATGGCCAGCGGGTCCCACCGGTCCGGCAGGCCGGCCACCGGGCCCGGAAACCCGGCCGCCTCCAGCCCCGCCCGGCGGGCGCCGAACTGCCGGGGCCGCAGCCCCAGCAGCTCCGCCACCTGGTGGGATGTCAGCAGCCGGGGGGTCATCGGCTCAACCCCGGCGGCGGCGCAACGCTTTCGCCGCGCAGTGCGGCCAGCTCCGCCTTGCTGCCGGGCGGCGGCCAAGGGAGGCGGATCAGAAGTATGCCGTCCAGGGCCTCCAGTTCCTTCACCGCCACGCGCTCTTGCTTTTCCCAGCCGGGAGGCAAGACGAGCCCAACCGTGCGGGTGGTGGTGGCGCGACCCAGCACCCGCAGCTGAGGGCCTGTGTCCATCGGACGAAGCCGCGCCCAGCCGCGGCGCCGGCCGGTGCCGAGAGCAAGCCCGACGGGGGTGCTCTCGGCCCAGCCGAGCTGAGCCAACAGGTCGCGCTGGATGGTGACGTTCAGCTTGCAGCGGCCACGGGGGCCCCGCGCGCTGATCCCGGCCGAAACCTGGGCCGCAGCGCCACGCGCTCCCAGCCCTTGGGGCACATCATGCCATTCGTCCGCGGTCATGGCGCCGCCTGCCTCGCCTTGGCCGCGGCCAGGCGCTCCGGCGTGGCCAGCTCGACCACCACGGACACGATCAGGGCGGGCTTGCAGTCCAGGTCTGTGACAATGGCCAGCCCATGCAGCCCGCCCGGCACCGCGCCGTCCGCCAGGGGCTTGCCCAGCTGGCCGACTTCAGGCGCCAGCTGGCACATGATCCTGCCCACGGCCTGCGCCGCGATCTCGCCAGGGCTTTCGCTGCGTATGATGCTGCGCGACTGGTGGATGTGTGTCATGCCGCATCCTCCGCGTGGCGCAGCAGGCCGCGCGCCTCATCCACCCGGTCCCGCGCCTGGTCGAGGCCGACGAGCGCATCCACAAAGCCGGCCTCGATCTCCGCGCGCAGCCGGGCGCGGATTTCTTCCACCGTCACGGGCAGCAGGGCAAAGACCTGCTGCCCGCCCGGCGCCGGCAGCTGCACCGTGCACGTCAGCCGGCGGTCGCTGGGCAACTCCCGCAGCAGCACCAGCCCCCGCGCCAGGTGCGCGGCCTTGCCCGCCTGGGCCGCCGCCGCGCCCAGCACATATTCCAGTCCGCGCAGGTCCACGCTGGACATTTCACCGGGGCGCGGCATCGGCGCCCCCTTCCACCGGCTGGACGATCACGCCCATGGCCGAGAGCTGGCCGATCAGCTCACTTATGCGCAGGTTCAGCACCAGCTCCAGGTCGTCGCGGTCCATGCGCATGATGGCGTGGCCTGTGGCCTCCGCCTCCGCCGCCGGGCAGCCATGGCACACCGTGATGCGGATGCCGTCCGGGACGGCGCGCAGCCGGGCCAGATCAGCCTGCAGCCGCTCCACCTGCTGGCCCATGGCGGCGGCCTGGATGCACTCCTCCAGCGACGTCATCGGCCGGGGCGGCGTGGGCTTGCGGCCGCGCTTGCGGCCTTCGCCGGGGGCGCTCATGCCGCACCCCGCACAACGCGCTGCGGGTGGTGGGCCAGGCGGCGCGGGCAGCGCCTCGATCACGGCCACGCGCTCGCCCAGGTCCAGCAGGATTTCCGCCAGCAGGCGGCAGGCGTCGGGGGAAAGCGGCTGTCCCTTGTCCGCCAGCTCGCGCAGATCACGCGAGCGGTTGAGCAGTTTGTTCGCAAGCATTTGTCCCACCTCCATCTAGGGGTGAGGCAAGGTATTACAGCGAAAGTGAATTATGCAACCCTGTTTTTCCGTTTCGCTGTAAATTCCAGAGACGTGACATTCTCAAGCTCTCGCTTGGGCCTGCCGCGCTTTCGTTGCCCTTCAGGCGGCTGGTCGCCGAGCTTTTCACGCGCCTCCGCAATCCGCTCGCGCGCCTCGTAAGTCATCCCTGTCTCGTCACCTAGGAACACGTAGTCCAGGGTGATGGACAGCAAAGGCAGGACTTGGGCCACCTGGTCCACGCGCGGCCGGTTCGTCCCGCCTTCCCAATTGCTGTAGGTGTTTGCTTCAATCCCGCCGCGTGCGGCGAGCTCGCCAGAGGCCAGCCCGGCAGCAGTCCGGGCAAGCACCAAGCGCCAGCCTATGGCTTTCAGATCAGAGGCGCGCCGCGCCATTGCGCGCCCAGTTCGAGATGGGTCCATGGCCAGAATGATAGCCGTCATGCCGTCCTCCCGCCCTTCAGCAACGCGGCGCTTGCCATTTACAGAGAGACGGAGATTAATGCACCCCGCGTTTATTGGTGCTCACGCACTAGTTGACCGCGAGCATGACAGGAGTGGACGTGTCGGAACAGGCGAAGCCCCTGCTGAAACCGGAGCAACTGGTGGGTGGCCTGGGTGGTCCCGTGGCCCTGGGCAACCGCTTCGGCATCAGCGCGCAGGCCGTCTGCGGCTGGTATGAAAAGGGCATCCCGGCCCGCTACCACCTGACCCTCTGGCGCATGGCCACGGCCCGCGGGTTGCATTGGCATCCGCCCGGCGCCGAGGGCCTGGTGCTGGTCCAGGCCAGCCGGGGCTGTTCCCGCTGGCGCATGTGGGGCCGGTCGCAACAGTGGAGGCCTTCGCGCGCTCAGCCATGCGCGTGCGCATGCAGGTCGCCGCGCGGCGCCACCTGCTGATCGTGTTCGAGGAAAATCCGGCCAGGTCGCGCGTGGTGGCTATGCCGGGCTGTCCGGCGGTGTGGCGTCGCGGTCCGGCGCCAGCAGGATGCGATCAATCTCCATCCCCGCCAGCTCCACCATCTGGAGCCGCGCCGCCTCCGGCAGGTGCGCGAAGAACTGCGCCATCGAGTTGCGGAGCATCGTGGCTGTCGCGTCTAGTGCGGCGGCTTCGGCCGGGTTCCTGGCCATGAGCTCGCGGTACAGGAACGCGAGAAGGGCGCGGTGGGCCATCAGCCAGGCGGTGGTCTGCGCGGAGTTGAAGGCCGGCAGCATCACCCCTTCGCCCAAGCCCCAGGTGGAGAGGCCAACAAGCGCGGCTGGGGGCTGGCTTGTGACGGATTTCGGGGGGTGCGGCGGCTGGGTTTCTTGGAATATCAGCGGCTTGCGGCATGTCACGCATGTCACAGTTTATGTGACGCGTAAGCGCCTGTTTTCGCTGCGCAATTCGGCTTTGTCACGGTGTCACGCCCCGCGCGCGTATATGCGCGCGCGCACGTGCGACGTCCTACCCTGTAACAGTGTGACAGGTAGAGAAATCCTAGGAGGGACAAGGGCTTCCTTGTCACAAGGCCTGTGACGCCCGTGACGGGTTCCCGGGCTCTCTCGGCGGCCGAGCGCCAGCGGGCGAAGCGGGCCCGGGACCGGGCGGCGCGCGAGGCCGAGCGGATCGAGGCCGAGGCCGCGCCGCTGCGCCTGGTGCTGGCCGCGCAGGCCGAGCAGGACCTGGCCACCATCGAGGCCCACCTGGAGGACGGCCAGCGCGGCCTGGCCCTGGCCGAGCGGACGCTGGAAGGCGCCAAGGCCGTGGTGCTGCGCCTGGCGGGCCATCCGCTGCTGCGCCTGGCCGAGACCGCCAACCTGCCCGTGCACCTGCTGGCCCAGCGCCTGGCGTGCAGCCGGTTGGAGGCGGCGCGCCTCCAGCAGGACGCCCAGCGCGAGCTGCTGGACCGGCTGCACGGGAAGGCGCCGGCCGCGAAGGGCGACCCGGGGGCGGCGCCGATCGCGGTGCAGCTCAACGTCACGCCCGAGCTGGCGCGCAGCCTGCAAATCCAGGCGGATCAAGGGCTTGGCGGGGAGGACGCGGCATGAGTTGGAGCGCGCAGCGTTGGACAAGGCGCGGAAAGGCGAGCGCAGCCAAGGGGTTGCGGCGAGCCGGGCAGCTGATTGCGGATCAGCGTGGCCTCGGCCTGGCGGGCGGTGGCGGGCCGCGCGACCGGCGGGCACCCCCCCCGGGGTCGCGCCCCCCCGGGGGCCCAAACGCGGCCCCGCCCGTTCCCGCCTCCCTTGGTGGCTCGATCGAACAGGCCAGGGACGGGGCGAGTGTGGGCCTGGGCGCGACTGCCAGGGGGGCGGGGGGATGAGGCGGCTGCATTCCGTCTCCGAGATTTCGGCCATGCTGTCCGAACGGGCGGAGGCGCTGGCGCGGGACCTGTTCCCGGCGGGGCGGCGCAGCGGGCCGGAGTGGCGCGTTGGGTCCCTGGCGGGCGAGCCGGGGCAGTCGCTGGCCATTCGCATCCAGGGCGACAAGCGCGGCGTGTGGGCGGACTTCGCGGGCGGCGGGAAGGGCGATGCCCTCGACCTGGTGGCCCAGGCGCGGTTCGGCGGGAACCTGGTGGAGGGGCTGCGCTGGGCGCGCGGGTGGCTGGGGCTGGAGGCCGGGCCGCTGCCCGAGGGGCGGGCGCCGGCGCCGCCGCCCAAGCGCGAGCGCCAGGAGGACCCCGAGCGGGCGCAGAAGGCCGCCCGCGCCCTGTGGATGGGCGCCAGGCCCATCGAGGGCAGCCCGGTGGCGGCCTACCTGGACGGGCGCGGGGTGGGCCTGGGCGCGCTGGGGCGCGTGCCGCGCGTGCTGCGCTACCGGCCGGACGCCTGGTGCAGCGAGCGGAACATCCGCGCGCCCGCCATGGTGGCGGGCATCGTGCGGCGGGCGCGCATCGTGGGGGCGCATCGGACCTTCCTGGCGCCGGGGCCGGCGGGGCGGTGGACCAAGGCGCCGATCGCCAGCGCGAAGAAGGTGCTGGGGTCCATGCGGGGCGGGTTCATCCCGCTGCATCGGGGCGTGTCTGGCAAGCCCTTCGCGGAGGCGCCCGAGGATGACGTGCTGGCCATCGCGGAGGGCATCGAGGACGCGCTGACCATCGCGCTGACCATGCCGGAATGGCGGGTGGTGGCGGCGGTGTCGGTGGGGAACATGGCCGAGCTGGTGCTGCCCGAGCAGTTCCAGGACCTGGTGTTCCTCTGGGACCGCGACGGGGACAACCCCTCCGCCCGCCAGGCGCGGGAGCGTGCGGTGGCGCGCTTCATGAACGAGGGCCGCAGCGTGCGCGAGCAGCGCCCGCCCGAGGGCTTCAAGGATTTCAACCAGTGGCACATGGCGGAGCTGGCCGACGCGGCCGCGCCGCGGAGGGGGATGGCGTGATGGGGCGGCCACTCGGCAGCAAGAGCGGCGCCGCGCGGCGCATCCAGGTGGAGCGGTTCGACGTGAACGGCCGCCCGATCCGCCTCATGGCCGCGGCCGATGGCTATGTCATGGCCCAGCGGCCCGGCTGCGAGCCCTTCGTGCTGCCGATGCGCCGGTGGGAAGTGCTGGCAACCAAGCCGCCCAAGGTGGCGTCGTGAGTGCAGCCATGGACGAGGCGCGGCAGGAGGCCGAGCCGTTCAAGAGCCCGGCGCATGCCTGGTTCTGGTGCTGGCGCCTCTTGCAGGCGCGGGCGGATGGGCGGGCGCCGCGCGCCGACATGCGCGAGGGCGGCGCCAGGCCGTGCACGCCGGATGACATCCTCCGCGTGCTGGACGCCCTGCATCGGCGCGGGCGCATCACGCTGGAGCATGTCCGGGTGCTGCGCGAGTACGGCGAGAAGGGGCGGCCGCCCAACCCCGTGATCCCGGGCGAGCATACCGCCTTCGTGCATTGGCAGCAGGCGATGAGCGCCATGGGCGTGGTGCTGGAGGCCAAGGGCATCGTGATGCCGCGGAAGGAGCGGGGGCGTTGAGTACCACGCGCGAAAACCCCCTGCGCCGCCAGCTGGAGGCCGCGAAGCGGCGCGGCAAGGGCGCTTCCTTCGTGCACCTGCCGGAGGACTGCCCGGTGACGCCGCTGGGCGGTGACGGGCATGTGTTCCACTACCTCAACGCCAACCAGCAGCTGGTGAGCGTGGAGGCGCAGAAGCACAGCAAGAACGTCATCGCGGCGCTGTTCGCCCCGCATGTCGAAAGCTGGTTGTTCGAGCACTACCCCAAGACCCGCAACGACATGAACGCGGTGACCGACTTCAAGGTGGACAGCGTGGCGCGGCACCTGATGTGCGAGGCGCAGGAGCGGCGCAGCACCTGGCGGCCCCAGGGGAATGTGCGCGGGGCGGGCGTGTGGCCCGGCAAGGATGGCGACCTGCGGGTGCATCTGGGCGACCGGCTGCTGGTCGGCGGCAAGGAGCACGACCTGGGCCGCGTGGATGAGCATGTCTATCCGCTGCTGCCCGCGTGGGAGGGGCCGGTGCCGGCGGCGCAGCCCGGCGGCGAGGGCGGCCCGGCCACCGAGCTGCTGGCGCTGTTCGGCGCCTGGCGCTGGCAAGAGCAGCTTCTGGCGCCGCGCCTGCTGCTGGGATGGTGCATGGCGGCCTTCCTCTGCGGTGCGCTGGACTGGCGGCCGCATGTGTGGCTGCTGGCCCCGCGCGGGTCCGGCAAGTCCACGCTGCTGAAGGCCCTGGGCCACCTGTTGCAGCGCGACCGGTACCTGCTGCAGGCGGGCGCGGCGAGTAGCGCGGCGGTGCGCGGGCTGCTGCGCAATGACGCGCGGCCCGTGAGCCTGGACGAGCAGGAGCCGAGCGAGGACAACCGGGCCATCACCTCCATGCTGGAGCTGGTGCGGCTGGCCTCGACGGGCGACAGCATCCTGCGGTCCAGCGTGGACCAGACCGTGAGCGAGCAGCAGGCGCGGTTCTGCGGCATCTTCGCCTCCATCGTGAAGCCGCCCTTCACGAGCCAGGACGCGAGCCGCATCACGGTGCTGCGGATGCTGAAGCCGGCCGCGCGGACGGCGCCGCCGCTGCTGCGCGCCGAGGCGCTGGGCCTGCTGGGACGGCGGCTGTTCCGCCGGCTGCTGGACCGCTGGAAGGCCTGGCCGGAGACGAGCCACGCCTGGAAGGCGGCGCTGGCGGAGCGCGGCATGGACAACCGCTTCCTCGACCAGGTGGGCACGCTGCTGGCGCTGGCCTGGCTGGTGGAGCAGGACCTGGAGCCGGACAGCGACAGCCTGGACGAATGGTGCGCGCTGGCCGTGCAGACCACGCAGAGCGACCGGGCCGAGGAACGGCCGCAGTGGTTCCGCCTGGTGGAAATGCTCTCCGCCACCATGCTGCGCGACGAGGCCGGGCGCAGCGAGACGAGCGTGGCGGAGCTGCTGGATATCGCCTGTTTCCAGAAGCAGGTGAAAGACGAGCAGAGCGACCAGATGGTGCCCGTGTCCGACGCGGCGGCCGAGAAGGCGAATGCGGCCCTGGCGCGCCATGGGCTGCGCTTCGTGCCGGTGCGGGATGCGCACAAGCGAGTACTCCGGCGGTGGCGCGACGATCCGACGCGCGAGCCGGGGCCGCTGGGCGATGGCGCCGCGCCCGGATGGGTGGCGGTGGCGAACGCGCACCCGGCGCTGGCCAAGATCTTCGACCGGACGCAATGGGCCGCGCGGCCGGGCACGCCGGGCGGGTGGAAGTCGGTGCTGGAGGATGCGCCGGGCGCGGTGGCGGGCGACGCCATCCGCTTCGGGCCGCGCACGTCGCGCTGCGTGCAGGTGCCGGTGGAGCTGTTCTTTGATGGGGTGAGCGAGCATGAGTGACGTGATTTCGCGGGCGCGCAAGGTGCAGTTTGACCGGCACGCCGGGATGGGTCCGCCCGGCATCGCCTGCGGCCCGGTGCCCAACCTGGCGGAGTGGTGCGCGGCGCGCACCCGGCGCGAGCGGCAAATCCTGGGCCTGCTGCTGGCCGCCCAGGAGCATCACGGGATGGTGGTGCTGCTGTCCCGCGCGGACCTGCGCGCGTCCGACCAGACCATGCATGACATGTACTACGCCGGCATGGTGAACGGCTGCGGCGGGCCTGACCGGCGCGGCACGGGCAACACGGCGGAGAGCAGCTTCTGGTGGTTGACGGAGCGCGGCGAGCAGGTGGCGCGGGCGTGTGGGTTGCCGCCGAAGGTGGAAGCGTGATCTTCCGCTGGCGCCGCGTGCTGGGGGGGCAGGACCGCATGGGCGCGAGCTGCGCGGTCCTGGCGCGCGGCAAGCTCAACTCGGTGCTGGTGCGCTTCGACGCCGATGGCTGGCGCGTCGTGACCAGCCGCTACGCGGTGCGCAAGGCATGATCCCCACCTGGTCCTCCCCCGGCCCGGTCTCGACGGCCTTCGTGGACAGCACGGCGCCCGTGTCGGTGCTGATGGGGCCGGCCGGTTCAGGCAAAACCGTCACCGGCTTGCAGAAGGGCGTCCTGGAGGCCTTTCGCTGGCCGGAGACGGAGCCGGGCGTGCGGCGCGTGCGCTTCCTGGTGATGCGTCAGAAGATGACCGACATGGAGGGCAGTACCCTGCCGTCCTGGCACGCCTGGTATCCGCGCGGCATGGGCAGCTTCACGGGCAAGGAGGGCAGCCCCAAGCGCCACATGATGACGCTGGCGCATCCCTACGGCGGCCGGGTGGAGCTGGAGGTCCACTTCCGCGGCCTTGGTGACCAGAAGGTGGACGATGCGCTGCGCGGCTTCGAGTTCAGCTTCGCAGATGTGGACGAGTGCGACCTGATGGACGCGGACATCATGGCCACGCTCATCAAGCGCGCTGGTCGCTATCCGCGCGAAACGCTCTCGATCAACCCCAAGCGCGTCTGGGGCACCTGCAACGCACCGCTGCCCGATAGTTGGGTGGTGCAGGACCTTATCGAGGAGCCGCGCGAGGGGTGGAAGCTATTCCGCCAGCCTTCCGGTCTCTCGCCCCAGGCCGAGAACCTGGCCGTGCTGGGGCCCAACTGGTACCGCGAGCAGGCGCTGATCCTGCCGGACTATGAGCGCAAGCGCTTCGTGGAGAACATCCCGGGCCTGATCCGCGACGCGGCGGCGGTGTACCCCGAGTTTCGCCCCAGCTTGCACGTCTCGGAAACGCCGCTGCGCGTGGTGAAGGGGCGGCGCTGCTACCTGGGCCTCGACGCCGGGGGCACGCCGGCCGCCTTCCTCTGGCAGGAGGCGCCGGACGGCCAGTGGCGCGGCCTCGCGGAGCTGTCCACCCATGGCGCGAGCGGCGCCGGCGTGACCGGCCCCCGGCGCTTCGGCCAGGTGCTGGCGCAGCTGCTGGCGGAGCGCGCACCGGGTGCCGAAATCATCGCGCGGGCCGACCCGTCCAGCGCCTATGGCGCCGATCGCGCCGCCGGGGAGGCCAGCTGGATGGAGATCGTTGGCCAGGAGACGGGACTGAACATCCTGCCCGCGCTGACGCAGGACCCGACGCTGCGCGAGGAGGCGCTGCGCCGGCCGCTGACGCGGCTGCTGGACGGCGGGAAGGCGGGGCTGCTGCTGGACCCGTCCTGCACGCTTATGGCGCGGGCCCTGGCCAGTGACTACCGCTTCACCATCACGGCCGGGCGGCGCAGCGACCGCCCCGCGAAGAACTGGGCCAGCCACCTGGTGGAGGCCGCGCAATACGGGCTGCTGGAAGGCAGCGGCGTGGCGCAGGTGATGGGCCGCGCCCGTCCCCAGCCGTCGCGGACGCATGTGGGCGTGCCGCGCTTCAACCCCTTTTCGAGGAGACACGGATGACCATCAACCTGAAGGTGGAGGGCGAGGGCGCGCCCGAGACAGAGGGCCAGGCGCCGGCCGATCATGTTGCGGATGCCCGCGATATGGTGGCCACCCATGTCGCGGTCCCGCTGGACCGGCTCTTCATGGGATGGCTGGAGGCGCGCGCCGAGGCGCATGGGGAGACGGTGGCGGACCATGCCGGCCGCCTGATCCGCGAGAAGTGGCAGACCGACCCCTGGCGCATCGCGCAGCAGGGCGGCGGGATGGCCGGGTCGCGGGGGGCGCGGACGTGACGCTGGAAGAGCTGACCCCGGGCCAGCGCAAGGCCCTGCTCTATCTGCCTGCCGACGGTACGCTGCGCATCGAGCCAGACGATCATGAGGCTGCGCACGCCCTCCGTAGTAGCCGAGGGTGCCGCGTGCTGGCTGCCAGATGGGAAACACCTGGCGCGAGCGCCTATGCGCTGCTGCCTGAAGGCAGGCGATTGCGTGCCCTGCTGGAGCAACAGGAAGGCCAGCCGGATGGCGAGGCCGTGCCAGGCGCGGACGTGACGTGACCGAGCCCTTCTTCCTGCTGTTCACCCGGCGCCCCACCGGCCAGGGCTTGCGCTGGTGGCACCACCTGCTGGACGCGCGCTGCGCGCATGTCGTGGTGGTGCAGCCGATGGTGGTGGGCAGCCTGGTGGTGCAGCCCTTCGGCAAGGTGCTGAAGGTGGAATGGAGCTACCACCCGGCCGAGGACCAGGCGCGCGGCCTGATGTGGGCGTGGAACGCCCGCGCGCTGCGCGTGCCCGCGCCCCCGGAACAGGAGGCGCCGCCCGAGCTGCGCCCCTTCATGACCTGCGTGGAGGTGGCCAAGGCGATGCTGGGCCTCTCCGCCTGGTGGATCGTCACGCCGCGCCAGTTGTGGTGGGCGCTGGTGGCGCGTGGTGCCCGCGTGGTGCCGCGCTTCGTGTGGCCCGAGCGGGAAAGGATTGCCTGATGGCAGCGCAAACTGGCGGCGGTAGCACCATTGGGGCGCCGCAACTCTTCGGGATGATCGGCCGGGAGCGGCCGGCGCCGGCGCCCAGCGCGGCCGAGCAGTCCCTGGCGCGGGAGCAGGCCGAGCTGGCCGAGCGGCGCGCCCGGCTGGACCTGGAGGAGCAGGCCCGGCTGCGCGCGCGTGGCGGCGCGCTGGCCGGGCGCATGTCCCTGCTGGGGGGCGGTGTGGACGGCGTGGACGCGGCCGAGGCGCGCGGCCAAGCGCCGCTCAAGGCGAAACTGGGGCAGTAGGGAGGACAGGACATGGGTGGATTGTTCACCACGCCGAAGGCGGACAACAGCGCCATCGAGGCGCAGCGGGCCGAGCTGGCCCGCCAGAACGAGCTGGTGGAGCGCCAGCGCGCCGAGACCGCGGCCGAGCGCGCCCGCCTGGACGCGCAGGAGGAGGCCCGCAACCGCGCCCTGGCCGGCACGCTGCGCGGCCGCATAGCCCTGCTGGGCGGCGACGAGGAAGGCGTGGACAGCGCCGAGGCGCGCGGCACCGAAACCCTGAAGCGGAGGCTGGGCGCATGAACGAGGCCAAGCTGGAGGCGCTGCTGAAGCGCGCCGCCAATGCCCGCACCAAGCGCGACGCCTTCCGCGCGCTGATGACGGACATCAACAAGTTCGCCATGCCGGAGCGCGACAGCTGGAGCAGCTACGGCCTGGGCGAGGACCGCCAGGCCGAGGTGTTCGACAGCACGGCGGTGGTGGCCACGGGCCGCTTCGCCAATCGCCTTCAGCAGGCGCTGTTCCCGCCCCAGCAGCGATGGGCCCAGCTGGACCTGCCGCCCGAACAGCCGGACGACAATCCCGCCCGCGTGGCGCGCGGCGCCCTGCAACAGGCCACCGAGATCCTGTTCCGCCACATCCATGCGTCCAACTTCGACCAGGTGGTGAACGAGTGGGGCATGGACCTGGCGGGCGGCGCCGGCGCCATGATGGTGGAGAATGGCCGCCTCGCCACGCGGCGCAGCGGCGCGCCCCTGCTGCGCTTCCAGGCGGTTACGTCTGGCCAGATTGCCTTCGACGAGGGGCCCTTCGGCGCCGTGGAGGGCATCTTCAACGACCAGGCCCTGGCGGCCCGGCTGATCCGCCGCACCTATCCCGACATCACAGACCTGCCCCAGGCCCTGGCCGATGCCGAGAAGGGCGACCCCGAGCGCGAGATAAAGCTGCTGCAAGCCACGGTCTATGAGCATGAGACCGCGGACTGGCGCCTGTACCTGGTGCATGAAGGCAGCAAGGCGGTGCTGGTGGAGCGCAGCTATCGCACCAACCCCTGGGCCATCACGCGCTGGGCCAAGGCGCCGGGCGAGGTCTATGGGCGCGGGCCTTTGGCCACGGCGCTGCCCGACATCCGCACGCTGAACAAGCTGGTGGAGCTGGCGCTGGTGCAGGCCAGCTTCGAGGTGACGCCGGCTTTCACGGGGGTGGATGACGGCGTGCTGAACCCGGACACGGTGCGCATCGCGCCCGGCGTCATCATCCCGGTGCGGAGCAATGGCGGCAGCCTGGGACCGTCGCTGGCGGCCCTGCCCATGGCCGGGAACTATCGCCTGTCCGAAAGCCTGGCCGACCGGCTGCGCAGCAATGTGCGGCTGGTGATGTTCGATGACCCCTTGCCGCCCGAGGTCAAGAGCAACGTCAGCGCCACGGAAATCCAGGAGCGCATCCGCCGCTTCCAAGCGGACACGGGCGCCTTCGGCCGGCTCTACACGGATGCGGTGGTGCCCATCATCCTGCGGTGCGTGGACATCCTGGACGAGGCCGGCGCCTTCGCGGGCATTCCGGCCCTGGCCGACCTGCTGGACGTGCTGAAGGATGACCTGGTGCGCGTGCAGCCCACCAGCCCATTGGCCCAGGCGCAGAACCAGGCCGACGCGGACGCGGTGCTGGGCGTGGTGGGCAGCCTGGCCAGCCTGGGGCGGCCGGGCGAGGCCATGCTGCGCCATGCCGTCAGCCTCAAACGCGCGGGCCCCTTCGTGGCGCGCCGCGCAGGCGTGCGGGAGGAGCTGATCCCGACCGATGAAGAGCTGAAGGCGGAGGACGAAGCGGCGGCCAAGGCGCAGCAGGAGGAGGCGCTGCTGAAAAGCCCGGTGGTGGGCCAGGCCGTGGGGAATGTGCTGCCCGCGATCGTGGGCGGCCAGCAGGGGCAGGCGGCATGAACATCACCAAGCCCCCTGGCTACGCCAACGAGCCCTCGCGCGGGCAGATGCTGCGCGATGCGATGCAGGATGACCGGGTGCATGGCGCCCTGCTGCTGGCCCTGGAGGCCGAGCGCGCCCAGCCGAGCTTCGTGCCGGGCATGAGTTTCGAGGAAACCGCCTGGCGCGAGGGGCGCAAATCCATCCTCTCCGAACTGATCCGCATGAGCGAGGACAACAGCCGATGAGCGAAACCCAGACCGCCCCCGCCGACACCGGCGCCCCCGCCGAGGGCGCGCCCCCGCCGGAGGCCGCCGCCCCGCCGGCCACGCCCGGCAGCATCTTCGACGCGGCCGGCGAACCGCCGCCGCCCACCGAGGACGGCAAGCCGGGCCGGCCGGACTACATCCCGGAGAACTTCTGGGACGCCGAGAAGGGCGAGCCGCGCATCGAGCAGATGGCGCGCACCGTGGCCGAGCTGCGCCTGAAGATCAGCCGCGGCGCGCAGAACGTGCCGAAGGCGGCCGATGACTACAAGCTGCCCGCCATCGAGGGCCTGCCGGCCGAGGCTGTGAAGCCGGATGACCCCCTCTGGTCCGACGTGCGGAAGGCCGCGCATGAGAACGGCCTGTCCCAGGCGCAGCTGGAGGCGCTGGCCAAGCCCTATCTGGCACGGCTGGCCGAGGCCATGCAGCAGCAGCAGGCCACCGCCAGCCCGGAAGTGATCCAGCAGCGCTACGCCGAGGAGATCAAGCGGCTGGGCCCCGAGGGCCCGGCCGTGCTGCGCGACGTGAAGAGCTGGATGGGCGGGCTGGAGCAGCGCGGCATCCTGTCCCGCGAGGAGGCCCAGGCCCTCTATGGCGTCACCAATGCGGACGGCGTGCGGGCCCTGGCCAAGCTGCGCCAGCTGACGGGCGAAAAGCCCATCCCGGTGACGGCGCTGGAGGACGGCAAGGGCAGCCTGGAAGACGCCAAGCGCATGATGACCGAGGGCTACAAGACCAACGACATGGCCATGGTGAAGCGCGGCGAAGCGCGCATCGCGGAGCTGGAGAAGCAGGGCGTCCTCTGACTTCACCAAATCTGACATTGCAACGGGCGATTCCGCCCTGGTAATTCTCACCCCGCGCGCCACGGACCGCGCGGGGCCTTACACCCCCGCCAGACCACGGCGAGCAGGCAGGACCCCGAAGGCCCGCCACGCGCCCCGGCCATGATGCCGGCGCCCGCAGGCGGCACCCACCCGGGCCAATCGGCCGACGTTCCCCAACATCGAACGCCCCGAGGGTCCATCATGGCCATCTACGTCTCCAAGGTTTTCCAGCAGTCCTTCGACGCCCAGGTGAAGGCCGCCTATGAGATGGGCGGCAAGCTGCGCGCGCGCATCCGCGTGGCCACCAACGTCGTCGGCACCACCCATGATTTCCGCCGCGTCGGCAAGGGCGTGGCCGTGCCGCACCGCCCCGTGCAGCCGCGCACGCCCATCGGCATCGACTTCAACAAGGCGACGGCCACGCTGTCCGCCTGGGAAGCGACCGAGTACGTGGACGTGCGCGACATGGAGCGCGTGAACTTCGAGGAGCGCGGGCTGCTGGCCCAGGCCATCGGCCACTCCATCACGCGGCGCGAGGACCAGCTGATCATCGACGCGATGGCGGCCGCCTTCTCCGGCGCCACCATCGCGGTGGGTGCGGCCGGCCTGACCGACGCGAAGCTGCGCCAGGCCGCGCGCATCTTCGAGGATCGCGCCATCCCGCGCGAGAACCGCACCATCCTGATGGGCGCGGAGCAGTACGACAACGTGATGGGCGAGGGCCGCCACAGCTCCCGCGACTTCGGCGATGGCAGCGTGACCCAGACGGGCGAGCTGCGGCCGCTCTACGGCTTCACGCCGATCATCATGGAAAGCCGCGACGAGGGCGGGCTGCCCAAGGTCAGCAATGACCGGCAGGTGTTCTGCTTCGACCGCCAGGCGGTGGGCCTGGCGATCGGCGGCGAGGACCCCACGGCGATCGACTGGCTTCCCCAACTGAAGGCCTGGCAGATCAACAAGGGCATCCATGAGGGCGCCGTGGTGATCGACCCGCTGGGCGTCATCCGCATCGACTGCCTGGAGGGCTGATCCCATGCCGTTCATCGCTGACAATTTCGCCATGGTCTCCGGCCATGGCCGCAAGGGCGCCGGCGGCGAAGCCAGCCCCGGCGCGCCGCAGATCTTCAGCTACCGCACGCAGGACGCACACGCGACGGTGGACACCGCGGGCTATTTCAACCCGGTGCGCGGGCTGCTGGAGCGGGGCGACATGATCGACGTCGTGGTCGTGGACGCCAACGGCGCCGTGCAGACCTATGGCCGGCACATCGTGATGACCAAGAGCGCCACCTCGGTGGACGTGTCCAACGTGACCGTCGGCACGGTGACCAACTCCGACTGACCCGGCGGCGGGGCGGCTGGTGCCGTCCCGCGCCCCACCTTGGGCCAGGCGTGGGCCGGCCCTGCATCCCGGACCGGAGCACGCCATGGCGCAGGCCAGCACCACCGCCCCCGACCGCGTCACCAGCCGCGTGACGGGCACCTTCACGGCGGCCGACCAGGTCAGCCCGTGGGTGGAGATGGGCGGCCCCTTCCTCATGGCGGCCGGGCCCACGGGCGCCGGCAGCGTGCGGCTCGAGGTCAGCTTCGACGGCGGCGCCACCGCGCACGTCGCGGGGCTGCCCAGCGGCGCGCCGAACCTGTGGACCGTGCCGGCGCTTCAGCATGTGCCCAACGTCATCAGCGAGGCGGGGCTGCTGTTCCGCCTGTACTGCGTGACCTATGGCGGCACGCCCATTCCTTACCGCATGAGCCGGTGACGTGATGCGCATCGGAGCCGAAAGCTGGTCCTTATTCAGCGCCCTTTCCGGCGCTGGCGGTGCCAGCAACTTCGGCGTGCGGCTGATCCAGCCTGGCGCCCTGGCGGGCGGCGGGCTGCTCACCTTTTCGCGGGCGCAGGCGGGCGGCGCGCGGTCCACGGCGCTCGGCGCTGACGGCACGACATGGGTTGAGTTTGACGCGGATCAGCCGCGTTTCCGCGGCGCGGCGCGGCGTCTGCTGCTCGAAGGGCAGCGCACGAACCTTTGGACCAACCCGCGCATGGAGCCGGTGTCTGGTGCGGGGCTGCCCACCAACTACGCCACGGCGGGCACCGACCCGGCCATCACGACATATCTCGCGCAGGAGACGCGCGACGGCACGCAAGGCCGCAGGGTGCAGGTTGTGGGCACTGCGGGCTCAAACATCAGCCGCTTTCTCGGCACTGTGGCGCTGGCTGTCGCGGCGGGGAACTACACCTTTTCGCGGTTTTTCTCGGCGTTGGGCGGGTGGGGCAGCACCCCGAACGTGGCGCCTCGCTTGCAGACGTTCAGCGTATCGGTCACTGGCGCCAATATCACGCCGATTTCGACGCTTGCCCGCTACGCGCTGGGCCTGACGGTGCCGGGCGGCGGGGGCAGCCCCGCGCTGGCTCTGGCGCCCAACCCGGTCATCACGTCCGGGACGGCGGTCAACCTGGACAGCTACTTCGGCTGGGACATGCTGGAGTTGGGGGCGTTCGCCAGCACGCCCATCTTGCCGCCTGTCGGCACTCCGGGCCCCAGCACGCGCGGGCAGGACAACCTCACGGCGGCATATGCGGCGCTGTTTCCGAACGGCGTCGGCACAGTGCTGTTTTCCTGCATGATCCCGCAAAGCGCGCTGAGCGCGCCCGGCCAGACCGTGCTGGATATCAACGACGGCACGAACGGCAACCGCATCACGTATCGCAACAATATTGCCGATGCCATCGTGGCGGGCGTCATCATCGGCGGAACACAGACGTTGATGCCGACGCTGGGCAACATGACGCCCGGCACGCTGTTCCGTGGCGGCATCACATGGGACGGCTCGACGCTTGTCGCCAATCTGGACGGCGGCACAAATCAGAGCCTCACGACAGGCACCCCGCCCGGCCTGACAACGCTTCGCGTCGGCAACAACGCAGCAGGCACCGCGCCCATGTTCGGCGAGTTCGCCTATCTGGACGCGCTGCCTTTCGTGATCCCCGCAGCCAACCTGCCGGCCGCCGTCGCGGCCGTGCCCGGATAGGAGCAGCACATGGACGAGCAACCGACACCGGAACCGTGGGCGTGGCAGGGGTTTTTCGGGCCCGCCGCCGCAGCCCAGGCGGCCTATGCGGCCGTGCAGATCGGCGGCGATATCGGCGCCCTGGTGCCGCTGGAAGGCGGCCCGCGCGCGGTGGACGTGGATGGCGAGGTGATGATGTTCGCCGTGCAGGTGCGGCCGGATGCTCCCATGGCGTGCCCCGAGGACATGACGGAGGCAGACCCTGCCATCGTCGGCCGGCTGGTGGGCGCCTGATGGACCTGCCTGGGCGCCAGATGGCCGATGATCCGCTGCTGACGGCCATGGTGGACCGTGCGGCGGACCGCGCCGCCAAGCAGGCGGTGCGCCAGACGCTGGAGCGGCTGGGCCTGCATGACGAGGACGCCGGCGCCGACGTGCGCGACCTGCGCGGCCTGCTGCGCGACTTCCGCGAGGCGCGCCGCACCTTCTGGCAGACCGTGACGCGCCTGACGGCCACTGCCTTCCTCGCGGCGCTGGTGGCCGGTGCGGCAATGCTGTTCTGGAGACACGACCGATGAGCGACCCCACGCAGTCCCGCGGCTACCGGAACAAGAACCCGGGAAACATCGACCACGTGCCCGCCAACCGCTGGGTAGGCCTGGCCGACCCGCCGCTGGAGCCGACGCCGCGCGATGGCGGGCGCCGTCGCTTCGCCGTCTTCACCAGCCACGAATACGGCATCCGCGCGCTGGCGCTGCTGCTCCAGACCTACCAGGACCGGCACGGGTTGCGGACCATCCGCGGGATCGTCAACCGCTGGGCGCCGCCGAACGAGAACAGCACGGGCAGCTACGTGCGCTTCGTGGATGAGTTCCTGCCCGGCCATGGCCCGGATGATCGGCTGGACCTTCACACCTATGCGGACGCGCGCCTGATGGTGGAGGCGATCATCCGCAAGGAGCTGGGCGGCAATCCCTACGATGACGCCACCATTGACGAGGGCTTGCGTCGCGCTGGCGTGGTGCGGCCGGTGGCGACGATCAAGGATGCCGCGCAGACGGGAACAGGCCGTGCCGCCCTGGAAACCGGCGGCTGGGCCATGGCGGCCACGGTGGCCGCGCCCATGGTCCAGAGCTTGGCCGGGCTGCCCGAGTGGACGGGCGTGGCCGTGGTGGCCGGCTTCGTGCTGCTGGCCATCCTGATCATCATCATGAGGCGGCGCGATGCATGACCTCTATGCCGCCCTGGCTGCGCTGGTTGCCGTCCTGGTCGCCATCGTGGGCGCGTGGGCCAAGGGCCGCCGCGAAGCCCGCACCGAAGCCCGCGCCGCCCAGGCCGAGGCGCGCGCCCATGCCGGAACGGAAAGAGCCCATGCGGACCGTGCTGCTGCTGCTGCTGACGATCCTCTTGCCGAGCTGCGCCGCGACTGGTCCCGCCGTGGACTGCCAGGCGTGGAGGCCGATCGCGATCGACGAGGAGGCGGACGTGGTGACCCGTGAGACCGCGCGCCAGATCCTCGCGCACAACCTGACCGGCCGCCGTCTCTGCGGCTGGTGACACCAAGGGGGCCGGCATGGCGCTGACCGAAGCCGACAACCTGGCCCTGGCCAACGAGGCCCTGGCGCTGCTGGGCGAAACCAGCATCACGGCCTTCACCGAGGGCACCGAGCTGGCGAACAGCTGCGCGCGCCTGGTGCCCGCCGGCGCCGAGCATTGCCTGGCCATCCACCCCTGGCGCTGCACCCTGGCCAAGGCCCGCCTAGTGCGCCTGGTCTCCGCACCCCTGACCGTGTGGCGCTACGCCTACCAGCTGCCCGGCGACGTGATGGTGCTGCGCGGCGCCTTGCAGACCGAGGGCCCCGGTGCGGCCCGCCTGGAGCAGTACGAGATCCAGGGCGAAACCCTGCTGGCCGATGCGGAGGCCGTCTGGATCGACTATCAGCGCGCGGCGCCGCCCGTCCTCTGGTCCCCGCCGCTGCGCCGCTTCGTGGTGCACCACCTGGCGTCCGAGCTGGCCATCCCCGTCACCAACTCCGGCAGTCTGCGCCAGCAGATGCACACGGCCGCCTATGGCAACCCCGGCGAGCTGGCCCAGGGCGGACTGCTGGCCAAGGCGCGCCAGGCCGATGGCCAGCAGCAGCCGCCCGGCCGCATCCCTGACGCGGTGCTGGTGGCCGCGCGCTTCCAGGGCAGCCGCATCCGATGAGCCGGAGCGCCATCACCCTCCAGAGCAGCTTCACGGGCGGCGAGCTGGACCCGCTGCTGACCGCCCGCACGGACCAGGCGCGCTACTTCGCGGGCGCGCAGCGCATGCGCAACGTGCTGGTCATCCCCCAGGGCGGGTTCAAGCGCCGCCCCGGCCTGGCGCATTGCGTGACCCTGCCCACCGCCGCGCTGGACGGGGTGCGGCTGATCCCCTTCGCCTTCAGCGTGACGCAGACCTACACCCTGGCCTTCTACGCCGGCGGCTTCACGGTGCTGGACAACAATGGGGCCTTCCTGGTCGCCTATACGGGCCAGCCCTGGACGGCCGCGATCGCCGCCAACCTGAATTGGGTGCAGAGCGCGGACACGCTGATCCTGCTGCACCAGGACCTGCCGCCGCACCGCATCTTCCGGGCGGGTTCGGACACCAGCTGGACCAGTGGCGCGCTGCCCCTGACCAGCGTCCCCGAGGTGGATTTCGGCAGCGGCAATGAGCCCGTCATCAGCAGCACGCGCGGCTGGCCGGAATGCGGCACCTTCCACCAGGGGCGCCTGTGGCTGGCCGGGCTGCGGTCCCGCCCGTCGTCGCTGCTGGCCAGCCGCGTGACCGCCTTCTTCGATTTTGCGCTGGGCACGGGGCTGGACGATGAAGGGCTGCTGCTGACCATCGACAGCGACCAGCTGAACGCCATCCACCAGCTGTTTTCCGGCCGCGCGCTTCAGATCTTCACGAGCGGCGCCGAGCACGCCATCACCAGCGCGCCGCCCATCACGCCGCGCAACATCGCCATCACCGAGCAGACGCGCCGCGGCATCCGCCGCTTCGCGCGGGTGGGCGAGGTGGACGGCGCGCTGCTGTTCCCGCAGCGCGGCGGCGCGGCCCTTCGCCAGTTCATCTTCGTGGAGCTGGAGCAGGCCTATCGCGCGGACCTGCTTTCCCTGCTGTCTCCGCACCTGATCCGCGACCCGCGCGACGTGCTGGTGCGCAAGGGCAGCAGCATGGACGACGCGGACCATGTGCTGCTGCCCGACAGCGACGGCCAGGGCGTGACCGTCCTGACCACGCTGCGCGAGCAGGAGGTGGCCGCCTTCACGCGCTGGACCTGCAACGGGACCGTGCGCAGCGCCGCCGCCCTGGCCTCCGGCCAGGTGTTCCTGGCGGTGCAGCGCGACGGCGCCGTGCATGTGGTGCGCTGGGACGAGGACCGGCTTCTGGACCATTCCGTGCGCGTGGCGAACGCAACGCCCTTCGGCACCGTCTCCGGCCTCTCGCACCTCAATGGCCGCACGGTGCAGCTGGTGCTGGATGGATACCCTTCCGGCCAGGCCGTCGTGTCGGGCGGCGCCGTCACCCTGCCGCGCCTGACGCGCGATGCCGAGGTGGGCCTGGGCTTCGCGGTGGAGGTGCAGACCATGCCCATTGAGCCGCGCCTGCCGGGCGAGCCGCTGGTGGGCCGCAAGGCGCGCATCGTCTCCGCCTTCGTGCGGGTGCGCGACAGCCGGCCCTTCCTGGTGCGGAACACGCCCGTGAACCTTCGCACCCTGGGCCTGCCGCCCGCCCCGCCGCTGACCGAGGAAATCCCGACCACCCTTGCGCCCACCACCACGGGCGACGTGCAGCTGCGCGGGCTGACCGGCTTCCAGGAGCTGCCCAGCCTGACCATTTCCCAGCCCGCCGACCTGCCGCAGCCGCTGACCGTGCAGGCCGTGGGCGTGACCATCGCACCCGGGGGTTATGCCTGATGGCCGAGGCACTCCTCATCGGCACGATCATCTCCTCCGTCGCCAGCGCCGGCCTGGGGATCATGCAGTCCAACCAGCAGGCCGGCGCCATGCGCATCCAGGCCGACCAGCAGCGCCTCCAGGGCGAGTTGCAGATGCTTCAGGCGCGGCAGGAGGAGAACCGCGGCGCGGCCGAGGCGCTGGACGTGCGCCGCAACCTGCTGCGCACCCTGGGCGCGCAGAACGCCCGCTATGCCGCCGCCGGCCTGGTGCAGGACGAGGGCACGCCCGCCGTGGTGGCCGAGGACACGCAGCAGGACGCGCTGCGTGAGGGCCGCACGGTCGAGACCAATGCCGCGCTGCGCGCCAGCAGCGCCCGCCTGGGCGCGGCCGATAGCCGCATCCGCGCCACGCTGTTGCAGGGCCAGGCCAGCGCCACGCAGACGGCGGGCTACATCGGCGCGGGTGTGACGCTGCTTCAGGGTGGCATCGGGGCCTACAACCGGTTTCCGGGCAGCACAGGCGGCGCGGGTGGCGCTGGCCTGGCCATTCCCAGCATGAACAGCAGCAGCAGCCGCTGATGGCCCGCCCCCCTCTCCGCGGCGCGGACCTGACCGCGCCCCGCCTGCCCGGCCAGAACGCCACGCCCCAGGCCATCGCGCCCCGCGTGGACACGGGGGCCATGCCCAACGCTGCCCAGGCCATCGGCGGGCTGCGCGCCACCATCGAGAGCATCGGCCGCGACCTGAACCGCCAGGCGGACTTCACGGCCGAGGAGGCCGCATGGGAGGCTGGCACGCGGGCGGGCGCCGAGAACCCCGGAACGCTGATGGAGGGCGGCGGCATCATCTACCGCAGCGCCTTCAACCGCGCGGCGGTGGACAGCGCGAGCCGCACGCTGGAGGTGCAGGCCCGCACCGAGCTGTCCCGCCTGGCGCTGGAGCATCGGCAGGACCCCGAGGCCTTCATGCGCGCGGCCGAGGCCTGGCGCGACACCACCCGCGCGGCGCTGCCCACCCGCATCGGCGTGCGCTTCGCCACGGGCTTCGACACCCTGGCCCTGTCCCAGCTGGGCGACATCCGCGAGCGGCAGGAGCGCGCGGTGCGCGACCAGGCCGTGGCCACCTGGATGGAGGCGCTGCCCGGCCGCCTGGCCGGCATTCAGCAGAGCGGCCAGCGCGCCCTGGTGGACCCCAACGCCGCCCGCGCCCTGGCCGACCAGGAGGCCCAGGCCCTGGCGGAGCTGGCCGCGCTGGGCCCGCGCGAGGGCTTCACGCTGAACGGCCGAGCCTATGGCCCGGACCCGACGCGGGCCGGCGCCCTGTCCGTGGCGCAGCTGGCCGAGCGGTCCGAGCGGCTGCGCCAGGCGGGGCGCGAGGCGCTGGTGGTGGGCGCCTGGCGCGCCGCCGGCGGCGGCACCGAATGGATTGACCGCTTCGAGCAGGGAGCCACCATGCCCGGCGGCACCTGGACGCAGCGCAATGCCGCCGCCGGCCGCGTGCTGGCCACGCCCCAGCAGCTGGCCGCGCGCCTGCCCTCTGCCTGGGCGCCCATCATCCAGCAGGCCGCCCAAGCCAATGGACTGGAGCCCGGTTTGCTGGCCGCGCTGATCGGCCTGGAAAGTGGTGGCCGCGCCGGCGCCACCAGCCCCGCCGGCGCCCGTGGTCCGGCGCAGATCATGCCCGCTACCGCGCGGGACCCGGGCTTCGGCATGCCGCCGCTGCCCGAGGCCGCGTTGAATGACCCGGCCCAGGCCATCCCCTGGGGCGCGGCCTATCTGGCCCGGCTGCGCGACCACTTCGGCGGCGACATGGCCAAGGCATTGGCCGCCTACAATGCCGGCCCCGGCCGCGTGGAGCAGGCCGAGCGCGCGGGCGGGCTGCTGCCCGCCGAGACGCGGAACTACCTGGCCACCCTGCTGCCCGCCGCCATCGAGGGCGGCCAGGTGCTGACCAGCGAGGAGGCGCGCGGCATCGCCGGCCGGCTGCGCGCGCTGCACGCCAGCGAGTTGCAGGCCACCAACGAGGTGCGCGGCGCCGCCCGCACCGAGCTGGGCCGCCTGGTGACCGAGAACATGAACGCCATCGCAGCCCAGGGCCGGCCGCTGCACATCCTGCCGCCGGACCTGATCGAGCGCGCGGGGCAAGACCCGGCCGAGCTGGCCGCGCGGGAGCAGGCGGCGGTGGAACGCTATGCCGCGACCCGCACCGCACGCGACACGACGGACCCGGCCGAGCTGGCCCGCCTGGCCGCGCAGTTCGCCCCCGGCACGCCCGCCTTCGCCGCGGACCCGGCCGCCGCCGTGCAGCTGCTGAACAGCCTGGCCGCGCGCGGCGTGCAGGTGGAGGGCGCGGCCGCCGTCGAGCGCGTGCGCGACCTGGAAGCCGAAGCCGCCGCCACCGGCCGCGCCGGCGCGCTGACCGAGGCCGAGGCCCGCGCGGCCGGGCTGACGCCTGAGCGGCGCGATGAGATCAACCGCAACCTAGCGCTGACCGCCGAGCTGGCGCGGCTGCGCCAGGAGGCCGAGCGCCTGCCGCCCGAGGAGCGGGAGGCGGCGCGGGCCAACCTGCCGGTGCGGGGCGCCGAGGCCTCCGAGAACGCCCGCCGGCTGCGCGTGCTGTCCGAGGCCTTCGAGGCACGGGACCGCGCGGTGCGCGAGGATGCGGCCGCCTATGCCCTGGCGGGCAGCCAGGACGCCCAGGCCCTGGCGCGCGAGGCCCTGACCAACCCCGCCGCCCTGACCGCCCTGGCCAACCGCCTGCTGGACGAGCAGGCGCAGATCGGCGTGCCCGAGGCGCAGCGCCGCGCCCTGCCCAAGCCGATGGTGCAGGCCCTGTTCGATCGCATCCTGGACGCGGCCGACCCCGACGCGGCCGAGGGCGCGCTGCGCCTGCTGGTGCAGGGCGTGGGCGCGCAGGAGGCCGCGCGGCTGGTGGGCGGGCTGCGCATGGAGGGGGGCCTTCAGGGCGAGCGGCGGGAGGCGGTGGCGGTGGCCATCGGCCTCGCCGGGCGCGGCGACGACACCAGCCGGCGCATCCTGCGTGGGGTGCATGTGCTGCGCGACAACCCCATGCCCGGCCAGACGGCAGCGCAGATGGAGGCGCGGCTGGACGCGCATCTGGGCGCGGCCCTGGCGCGCGCGCCTGACGTGCGCAGCCAGGCCCTTTCCGCCGCCCGCGCCATCTATGCCGCCGGGATCTCCGATGCCGGCGCGCTGGGGTCCGGCCGCTTCGACCCCGGCCGCTTCAACGAGGCGCTGGAGCGCCTGGTGCCCGTGGCGCGCTACTCCGGTCAGACCGTGCTGCTGCCCCCTGGCATGGCGCCCGAGCGGTTCCGCGACGTGATGGCCAGCCTGCCGGCGGAGCGGCTGGCCGGCGCCATGGCGGCCGATGGCACGCCCATCACGCCCGGCATGATCGCGCGCGGCGGCTTCACGTTGGAGGCCGTGGGCCCTGGCCGCTACGTCCTGGGCTGGCACGGCCGCGAGGTGCTGGACCGCGAGGCCCCCGCGGGCAGCCGGCGGCCCTTCGTGCTGGACCTGAACGGCGCGGCGCCGGCCGAGACGGCAGGCCCGGCCGCGCCCGCGACCCGCCGCCCCTCCGGCCGCATGATGCCGTCGGCGCCAATGGCCGAGCCATGAGCGACCTTTTCACCCTTCGGCCCCGGACGCCCCAGGCCGCGCTGAACCCGCTGCCCACCAACCCGCGCACGATCAGCGACCGCTTCGGCCCGGCCTTCGACGCCACGCAGTCCATCGACGGCTCGCTTTCCGAGGAAGGCAACCTCCGCGCGCAGTTCGAGCAGGCGGCCGAGGCCTTCCGCAGCGCCGGGGTGGCCGTCGAGAACCCCTATGACGTGGGCCCCGGCAGCAACTTCGTGGCCGATGTGGGCCGCGTCTTCACCCAGACGCTGCCCAGCCCGGCCGGCGTCATCATGGGCCGCCAGGACCAGGCGGAGCGCGACCGGCGCCTGGCGGCCTGGGATGCCGCCGCCCGCCGCCTCCAGGAGGAAAACGGCGACGCGGCGGAACTCTACCCCAATGCCGCCATGCTGGATGTGCGGGCCCGCCAGGCGGCGCTGGAGGCCCGCCGCCTCAACCGGGCAGGCGACGACATGGGCGGTGGCCTGGGCGCCTTCCTGGGCCAAGCGGCGGCCATCTTCACGGACCCCATGCAGGTGTCCACCCTGCCCGTGGGCGCGCCCTGGCGCATCGGCGCCAGCCTGCTGGGCGCGGTGGTGCGGACCGCCGCCATCGAGGGCGCCATCGCCGGCGGCACGCAAGCGGTGGTGGAGCTGCGCGCGGACCCCTACCGCCGCAGCCTGGGCCTGGAAAGCGAGGCCGCGCAGCAGATCGGCATGGCCGCCGCCGGCGGCGCCCTCATCGGCGGCGGGCTGCGCGGCGTGCTGGGCCTGCTGGCCGGGCGCAGCCTGCCCGACACCCCGGCCGGCGTAGCCGCCGCCGACGCCGCCGCCGCCGCCCGCACGCAGCTGCTGGAGCAGGGCTATAACCCCGGCGGCCCGGCCGGTGCGGCCGAGCATCTGCGCGCGCTGGACCGCGCCGTGCAGGACGTGGCCCAGGGCCAGCCGGCGCGCGTGGCGATGGACCCGCCCGCCCCGTCCCGCCTGGCCACCGAGCGCGAGGCGCGGCTGGCCGAGGCCACGGCCGACATGGGCCCCGGCCAGCGCTTCTTCGCCTTCACCCCCACCGGACGCGGCGTGCTGGTGGAGGCGCGCGTGGTGGAGCTGGACAGCCTGGTGCCCAGCCACGGACCTGACGGCGCCCGCAACCCCGCCTATCCCCATGACGAGGGCATCCAGCCCCGCCCGCGCGGCGAGGCGCCCTTGCAAGACCAGGTGCGCGAGATCGCGGCCCGGCTGATCCCGGAACGCCTGCTGCCCAACACCGAGGCCGGCAGCGGCGCGCCCATCATCGGCCCCGACTTGGTGGTGGAAAGCGGCAATGGCCGGGTGGCCGCGCTGATGCGCGTCTATGGTGACCCGGCCCTGGCCGAGCAGGCCGCCGCCTACCGCGCCACCCTGGCCGCGCGCGGCTACGACGTGGAGGGCATGCGCGCCCCGGTGGTGGTGGCCGAGCGCGTCACGGCCATGACCCCGGCCGAGCGCGCCGCCTTCGTGCGCGAGGCCAATGCCCGCGCCACGGCCGAGGCCGGCCAGGCCCAGCGCGCCCGCGACGACGCGCGCCTGGTGGAGGATGCGCTGCCCCTCTGGCGCGGGGGCGATGTGGACAGCGTGGCCAATGCGCCCTTCGTGCGGCGCTTCCTGGAGGCGCTGGGCCCGGCCGAGCGCACCGGGCTGCTGGACGCCCAGGGCCGGCTGAACCCCGCCGGCGTGCAGCGCGTGGGGGATGCGCTGCTGGGCCGCGCCTATGGGGAGGAGCTGGGGCCGCTGCTGGACGTGCTGCTGGGGGGGCAGAATGACGGCATGCGCGCCCTGGCCGGGGCGCTGCGCGACGTGGCCGGCGCCTGGGCGCGGATGCGCGCGGCCGCCGCGCGCGGCGAGATTGACCCCGCCATGGACGTGACGGCCGACCTGGTGGCCGCCGCCCGCCTGCTGAACGATGCGCGCCGCACCCGCCAGAGCGTGCGGGACCTGTTGAGCCAGGCCGACATCGAGCGCGTGGAGCCGACCGACACCACCCGCGCGCTGCTGGCCAGCTTCCACCGCGACCCGGACATGCAGGGCCCCATCCTGCCCCGCAACCGCCTGACGCAGCGCCTGGAGGGCTACATTGACGCGGCCATGGACACGCAGCCTGGTGGCGGGCTGTTCGACCTTCCTCCGGTGCGGCCCGGTGACCGCTTGGCGGCCGTGGCCCGCCGCGACGCCGACGGGATGGCGTGGCGGATCGGCGACCCCCTCCCGCCTGATGTCGCGGCGGCCGATGCCTTGGCGACGAACCCGCTGCGGCACCCTCCCACGGATCCGGCGGACCCCGCGCGCCGCCCGGACCAGCTGCGCTGGTTGCAGGAAGTTGAAGCCGATCGGCGGGCGCGGGTCTCGGTCAGGCAAGAGCGCCAGGCCTGGTTCGTGATCGGCCCGCCGGCGGCCGGCAAGTCCACCGTGCTGGAGCCGCTGGCGCGCCGTGTGGGCGCGCTGGTGGTGGACAGCGACGACATCAAGGCAAGGATGCCCGAGTTCCAGGGCGGCCTGGGCGCGCAAGCGGTGCATGCCGAAAGCGCCGAGCTGGCCGCCGAGATGATGATGGCGGCCAAGCTTCGTGGCGACAACCTGGCACTGCCGCTCGTGGGCCGCGACCCGGATGGGCTGCGCGCAGATATTGCGGAGATGAGGCGGGCTGGCTATAACGTTCATCTGGTGCTGGTTGAGCTGCCGATTGAGGCAGCAGCGAACAGGGCGATTGCCCGCTTCCGCGAGACCGGGCGCTATGTTCCCCTGGATTACATCGTCAACAAGGTCGGCGACCGGCCGATCCGAACCTATGAAGCCCTCAAGGGAGAGGTGGACACGCATGTCCGATACCGAACCGATGTCCCGGACGGAGAGCCCCCCCGCCTCGTCGAAGGCATCGACGCGCTTGCCGAATTGGGACGAGTTCGAGGAGATCGAACGCCAGGCGAGGGCGCGCGCCCATCAGAAGTACCTGGCCGAGGTGGCGCGGAGGGAAGCCAAGCCGACCGCGTAGCAGGCGAAGGGCCCGCCGCCCGAGCTGGAGAGGAGGCCGAGGCCGGCCCCGTCCACCGCTTCGAGCCCACGCCGGATGACGCGGCCGTGGTGGCCGCCCGCCGCCTGAACCTGGTGGAGGCCGAGCTGGCCGCGCGGCGCGGCGACAAGACCGACGCCGCCGCCCTGGCCGAGGCCCGCCGCGTGGCGGCCGAGCGCGATGTGCCCGTGCCCGATGGTCCCGACGGCGCCACGCGCGGCGCGCGCGAGCTGCTGGACGAGGCCGAAGACTTCCAGCGCGAAACCAGCGAAGCCCTGGCCTGCATGTTCGGGGGCGCCGCCTGATGGCCAGCAACATCAACCAGTGCTTCCAGGCCGCCGTCTCCGCCGGGCGCATGTCCGCCACCCGCGCGCGCGAGGCCTCCGCCCGCATTGACGAGCTGACCGGCAAGGGCCTGTCCGAAACGGACGCCATCGCCAAGGTGGCGGAGGAAATGCAGGACGCGGCGGCGCGCCACACCCGCCAGACCGCCGCCCGTGTCAAGCGCACGGCCGAGGCCCTGGCCCGGCAGCAGGCCCACCCTGCTGGCCCCGCCGCAGGTACGCAAGCCCTACTGGCGCGCGACCTGCGGGGCCGCGACTTCGGCCCCAATGTCGAGGGCCGCGCCCGCGCCATCCGTGGCCTGGCGCATGCCGGCATGGTGGAGGTGCTCGACCGCTACCGGGCGAAATTCCTGGGCCTTTGGCGCGACAAGGCCGGGCTTCAGGAATTCGTGCGTGGCCTCTATGGCGAGAGCCGCGCCCCCGAAATGCAGGCCCTGACCCGCGCCTGGTCCGACACGGTGGAGCGGCTGCGCACCCGCTTCGAGGCGGCGGGCGGATACCTGCCCCAGCTCCAGACCTGGCGCCTGCCGCAGGTGTGGGATGGTGACGCGGTGCGCTCCGCCGGCCGCGCCGAATTCGTGACCTACCTGGAGGATGCGCTGGCCGCCGGCCGCGTGGTGATCCGGGACCTGGACACGGGCGAGGCCGTCGCCGGCGACCGCGCCAAGGAAATCATCAGCCAGGCCTGGAACCGCATCAGCACCAACGGCCTGTCCGACCTGGTGCCGGGCCAGCAGACCGGCCAGGCCAGCCTGGCCAACAGCCGCAGCGCCGCCCGCGCCTTCGACTGGCAGAGCAGCGAGGCGTGGCTGGACGCCAACCGCCGCTTCGGTGCGGGGGATGCCGGGATCTTCGACCTGCTGACCGGGCATGTGGATGGCATGGCGCGTGACATCGCCATGCTGGAGATCCTGGGCCCGAACCCGGACTGGGCCATGCGGTACCTGACCGACGTGGCCAAGCGCGCGGACCCGCCCAACGCCAGCGGCGCCGAGGCGGCCATCACGCGCACCTGGGATCACGTCTCCGGCCGCGCCAGCAGCCCCGTGAGCGAAACCCTGGCCAACTTCATGGACCAGGTGCGCGCCGTGCTGACCAGCGCGCAGCTGGGCAGCGCCTTCCTGTCCAGCACCAGCGACCTGAACAGCATGCGCCAGGCGGCCAGCTGGAACGGCTTGAGCGGTGCGCGCGTGCTGCGAAACTACCTGGCCCAGATGAACCCGGCCAATGCCGCCGACCGCGCCCTGGCCGTGCGGGGCGCCATCGTGGCCGAGGCATGGGTGACGCGCGCCAGCGGCGGGGTGCGCTTCCTGGCGGACAGTCAGGGCGTGGGCATCGGCACGCGCGTGGCTGACCTGGTCATGCGCGTCTCCCTGCTGTCGCCCCACACGCAGGCAGGCAAGAACGCCTTCAGCCTGGAATTCCTGGGCACCCTGGCGGACCAGGCCACGCGGCCGCTGGCCCAGCTCGACGCGCCGTTGCAGGCCGCGCTGCGCCGCTATGGCGTAACGGACGCGCAGTGGGACACGGTGCGCGCCCATGGCCTGCTGACCGAGCGCGGCGTCAGCATCATCAGCCCCGACCAGGTGGCGCGCAGCGGTGCGCCCGACGCGGTGGAGGCGGCCACCAGGATCCTGGAGGCGGTGAATGCCGAGGCCCGCTTTGCCATTCCCGAGCCCGGCGCGGCCGAGCGTTCGCTGACGCTGCGCGGCACCCGCCGCGGCACCATCGAGGGCGAGCTGATCCGCTCCGCCATGCAATACAAGAGCTTTCCCATCGCCATCATGACGACGCACCTGGCGCGCGGCATGGACGCGGCGCGACAGGGCGGCGATTTCGGCCGCTACCTGGCCAGCTTCATGGTGGGCATGACGCTGATGGGTGCGGCCGCCATGCAGCTGAAGGCCATCAGCCAGGGGCGCGACCCGCGCGACATGACGGACTGGAAGTTCTGGGCGGCAGCCTTCGCCCAGGGCGGCGGCGGCGGCCTGCTGGGCGACTTCCTGTTCACCAGCGTCAGCCGCGCGGACAGCAGCTTCTACATGAACGCGGTGGGCGGGCCGATCGGCGGGCTGGTGGATGACCTGGCGCGCATCGGCGGCATGAACATCCAGGCCCTGGGCGATGACCAGAAGGAGCGCAGCTTCGGCGGCGACCTGGCGCGCTTCGTGCGGCGGAACGCGCCCGGCACCTCCCTCTGGTACACCCGCGCCGCCATGGACCGCATGGTCTGGGATCAGCTGCAAGAAATGCTCGACCCCGACGCCGCCCGCCGCTTCCGGCAGATGGAGCGCCGGGCCTACCGCGACTTCAACCAGGAATTCTGGTGGCGCCCGGGCGAGAGCAGCCCCGGCCGCGCCCCCAGCGCCGCGCCCATCCTTGGAGGCACCCCATGAGCATCACCACCATTCCCGCCAGCACGCGGCGCCGCGACTATGTGATGACGGGCGGGGAAACCGTGCTGCCCGTTCCGTTCCCGTTCTACGAGGCCTCGGACATTCAGGTGCAGCGTGAGCGTGCCAGCCTGCTGGTCACCCTCAACAATCCGGCGGACTACACCCTGTCCGGCGTGGGGACGCAGGAAGGCGGCGCCGCCACCTTGACCGCCCCCGCCCAGGCCGGAGACCTGCTGGTGGTGCGCAGCATCCAGCCCCTGGCGCGCAGCACGCAGTTTGACGACGGCGGCGCCCTGCCGGCCCGCAGCCTGAATGACGAGCTCAACCGCATCGTCATCAGCCAGCAGCAGCTCGAAGCCGGCCAGGCCAGCGCGTTGCGCCTGCCGTTCAACGAAGGCACCGCGTCCCCCCTGCCGCCGCCGGCCCAGCGCGCCAACCGCCTGCTGGCCTTCGATGCCCAAGGGCGGCCGACCGTGCAGCCCATCCCTGGCGCCGGGTCGTCGCTGACCGGCGATGCCAGCCTAGCCCAGGTGGTGGCCACCGGCACGCCCACGCCGCAATTGCTGGCGGACCGCTTCGGCGCCATGCCGAGCATCCGTGACTTCCCGAGCGCCAAGGCCGCACTGGAACATGGCGGGGTGCTGTATGTGCCGCCGGGCGTGCATGTCATCACGGGGCCGGTGGTGCTCATCAACAAGGCCCTCACCCTGATCGGCGCCGGCGTCGGCGTCTCGATCCTGTTGTGGCAGGGCCTCGGCACGGACCAGACGGCGCTGCACATCAACAATAATAACTTCACGCAGCCCGTGCATATCGAGGGGCTGTCGCTGATGACGTCCCAGACGGACCAGGGCAATGCCCTGCATATCCAGTTCAGCGAAAATGATGCGACCTTTGCCCGCGTGCAGCATCGCTGCGCGCTGCGCGACGTGGAGGTGCGCGGGAACCTGGCCGACGCGCTGGGCATCGCCTGGCAGCAGAATGGCTGGAGGCGCGGCATCCTGCTGACCAATGTCCACCGCCCGCTCCTGGAGAACATCTTCATCGCCGGTCGCCAGACGTCCTGGAGCGAGAGCGGCAACAACACCATGCTCTATGGCATCCGCCTGGTGGAAAGCGGCGCCACCAGCGCCCCGACCGATAGCATCTTGTCGAATGTACAGATCTACAGCTGCGCAGATGCCGTGCTGGCATCCGGGCACCATGAGGGTATCCGCCTGGAGGGTTGCACCTTCGTGCAGTGCACGCGGGGCGTGGTGGCCATCACCGAGGGCGGCATACAGTATCCCTACTTCGTGGTGGCCGGGTGCCACATGAATTGCTTCCGCGACATCATCACGCTGACCGACTTCTTTGACGTGATGATACTGAATAACCTTTTCTATAAGTGGGACTTCGTGAGCGTCACGGGCAAGGTGTCCAGCATCGCCATCGTGCTGTCTGGCGCGCCCCGCACGCGGATCGTCGGGAATACTGTCAACAACCTGACCAAGGATTTCTCGCCGCTTTCGCCCACCGCCTTCCAGTTGG
>NZ_JAFFQY010000043.1 GCF_017311575.1 Roseococcus thiosulfatophilus | reverse complement strand
TGGAGTGGCCCCCAATTCGACCGGACAGGCGGCATAGCCCGGAGGGCCTAGGTTCACGCCTAGGCGCACGCCTATGGCGAAGCCCATCGAGCGCGTCGAGATCATCACCGGCATCCACCGCCGCCGGCGCTACACTGCCGAGGAAAAGGTCCGGCTGGTCGAGCAGACCATGCAGCCCGGCATGACGGTCTCCGCCGTCGCCCGGCTGCACGGCGTCTCGCCCAGCCTGCTGTTCCAGTGGAGACGGCGCATGGCCGAGGGCGGGCAGGAGGCAGTCAGGGCCGACGAGGAGGTCGTCCCGATCAGCCGCGTGCGGGAACTCGAGAACCGTGTCCGCGAGCTCGAACGCCTGCTCGGCCGCAAGACCATGGAGACCGAGATCCTGCGGGAGGCCCTCGAACAGGCACGCCCAAAAAAACTCACGTTGCGCTTGCCGTCGCCGCCACCGGCAGGTTCCCGGTGAAGGCCGTGGCCGACACGATCGGCGTCGCCAGGTCCAACCTGGTCGAGCAACTCCGGCGCCCCGAGCGGCCGCCGCGTGGCCCCTATCGACGCGCCGAGGACGAAGCCGTGCTGGCCGAGATCCGCGCGATCACCGACGCGCGCCCGACCTACGGCTATCGCCGCGTCACGGCTTTGCTCAATCGCGCGAGGCGCAGCTCCGGCGAGCCGCCGCTCAATCACAAGCGCGTCTTTCGCCTCATGCGCCAGGCTTCATTGCTCCTGCAGCCCCACACCGGCCGGCGCGCCATCCGCGCGCACGAGGGCACCGTCGTCGCCGCGGCCTCGAACCAGCGCTGGGCCTCAGACGGCTTCGAGATCTCCTGCTGGAACGGCGAGGTCGTCCGCGTCGCCTTTGCCATCGACACCCATGACCGCGAGGTCATGGCCTGGGTCGCCACCTCCGGCGGTGGCATCAGTGGCGAGATGATCCGCAACATGATGCTCGACTGCGTCGAGCGCAGGTTCGATGCCCTGCGCGCCCCGCAGCCTGTCCAGTGGCTCGCTGACAACGGCTCCGCCTACACCGCCGGCGAGACCATCGACTTCGCCGTCGCGCTGAACCTCGTCGCCTGCTTCACGCCTGTACGCAGCCCGGAGAGCAACGGCGTCTGCGAGGCCTTCGTGAAGACCTTCAAGCGCGACTACGTCCGCGTAAACCCAAGGCCAGACGCCATTTCCGTCCTGCAGCGCCTGGCCGAATGGTTCGAGGATTACAATACCATCCACCCTCACAGCGGCTTGCGCATGCGTTCGCCCCGTGAGTTCATCGCTGCGCAGTCAGCAAACCAAGCCGCTTGTCCGGTTTGATGGGGGCAACT
>NZ_JAFFQY010000042.1 GCF_017311575.1 Roseococcus thiosulfatophilus | reverse complement strand
CTAGCCGAAATCATGTCCTGGTTGGGCAGCATGGCGGTTGAGCAGTCGAGGTAGCCCAACTGTCCGGTCGCGGCCGCGCGCTGCATCTGGGGTCATGAGGGCGACCAAGCGTTATAACTCGAGAACGCGGCGTCAAGCGCCCAAACGGCCGATGGGGACGACCTCCTCGTCCGCCATGACAGCCTCGCGCCCGCCGTCGACCATGCGGCGCCTCAAGGGAAATAGGGCGGATGGGGGAGACGTCGCGCATCTGGGCGACGGCGGCGTAGCGCATCCGGCGCTCGAGGCCGGTGATGATATGATCTCGGCACGCTCGTTGGGATCCGGCGTAAGCGCACGCATAGACTTCCACCTGCACTCAACGGCTCTGTAACTGTCCGGGCGAAGTGGGGCCTTTCCGAATGGCTCGGGGCCGAAAAGCGAATTTTTCTTTTCCGGCATTCTTCGCCTAGCGGTCAACTTACTGAATTACGAAGAGTCGTGCGCCGTATAAGCCGTTCTATTTCAATAATATAGAGCTTGAGGGTCAAATCGTCATGCCCCCAAGCTCCGGAGACTTCGGGACCTCAGGAGAGCGATTTCCGGGATCGTTGCGTTCTCCAACCCTCAAGCCACCGCGGCAAAACCCCAGGAAACCTGCGGTTCACGGCGTCATCGAGGAAGGAGAAATGTGAGGTTGGGAAACCGACTGGAGCGGGCGAAGGGATTCGAACCCTCGACCCCGACCTTGGCAAGGTCGTGCTCTACCCCTGAGCTACGCCCGCTCGTGGCGTGGCGGGTGATTGCCATGGTTCGGCGACCCTCGCAAGCCCCCCGCCCGGAAAACCCGGCGGGAAATGCTACGCCCCGCGCCCCAGGCGCCGCAGCACCCACAACCCCGCCAGCGTCACCACCGCGAGGTGCCCGAAGGCCAGGCTCCAGCCCAGCGCGCCGCCGCCCCCCAGGTCCAGCATCAGCCCCACCCCCAGCGGCCCAAGGAAGCCGCCGGCATAGCCCGCCATGCTGTGCAGCCCCATGGTGGCACCCCGCAGCCGCTTGTCGGCCGCCTGCACGGTGCCGGCCGTCAGCGCCGCGCTGTCGAGGTAGATGGCGGCATTCCACAGCAGCACCAGCGCCACCGCCAGCGGCACCGAGACACTCCCGGCCCAGCCCGTCAGCACCGACAGCGCGGCCGCCGCCAGCATCGCGCCCAGCACCACGCGCCCGCGCCCATGCTTCTGCGCCATCTCATTGCCGGTGATGGAGACGGCGATGCCCAGCAGCCCCGCCAGCGTGAACAGCACGGCCGGCGCCGGCAGCCAGGACGGCGCGCCGAGTTGCGCCTGGGACGCCACCAGAAAGGT
>NZ_JAFFQY010000041.1 GCF_017311575.1 Roseococcus thiosulfatophilus | reverse complement strand
GAGGCCGGCTGGACCGCGCGAACGGCGGGCGGCTGACGCGTTGGCGGAGACGCGGTCGCGTTTGATCGCCACCTTGTCTGCGGGCGGGCTGTCGGTGCGTATCGCGGGTCTGGCGGGTTGCGGTGTGCGTGGCTGGATCGGGGCGTCCGCCCCTTTGCTCAGCAGGTGAGGCGCGGCAGGCGTTCGAGCGCGAGGCGCAGGATGGCCCTGTCGGGACAGGCGCTTGGCAGGTGCAGCATGATGCGGGTCTTCATCGCGACGACGCGGGTGGCCAGCTTCACCAGGCGCAGCCGCAGCGTGTCGAACTGCGCGACACGCCAGGTGGAGCGCCGAGGCATCAGGCTGCGCAGCGACCACAGCAGCCAATAGGCGCCGGTGTGCAGCATCAGGCGGAACTGGTTGGCGGTGGCGCGGCAGCACGACGTGCGGTCGGCGGCGAGATGGCGCTTCCAGGCCTTGATGTGGTTCTCGGCCTGGCCGCGCCGGCAATAGAGGTCTTCGTAGATCGTGCGCGCCGATCCGGCGGCGAGGGAGGTTGCGACGAAGCGCGTGTCGGCGCCCTGCGCGCTGACCTCGACGCGGGCGATGATGCGCTCGACGCGGCTCCAACTGGCGGCGCCGTCGTGGAATTCCTTGTAGCGCCGCAGCTTCTCCCCGCCCGGTGCGCCCGTATGACGACGCGCGGTGCTGGCTTCCAGCGCCTCGACATGGCGGCGCAGCGTCGTGGTGGAGGCGACGCCGAGCAGGAAGTCGATACGCGTCGCGCGGCAGAAATCCAGCACCTCCGGCGCGCAGTAGTGGCTATCGGCGCGGATCAGGATCTCGACGCGCGGCCAGTGGCTGCGGATCTCGCGTACCAGACGGCGCAGGAGGTTGCGCGCCTCGGCGCCGGTCGGGCGCCTGGCCGGGCGCAGCATGGCGGCGACGGGGCGTCCATCGCCGTCGAACACGACAATCGGCTGGAAGCCGTATTCGTCGTAGTAGGCGTTGAACAGCCGCAACTGCTGCCCGCCATGGACGGCGTCGAAGGTGTCGTCGATGTCGAGCGTGATGCGACGCGGCACTTGTCGAAAGCTGGCGCAGTAGAGCGCCACCATGGCGCGCGCCATGCGGATCAGCGCCCGCGGCCCCGGCGTGTTCTCGAGGCGCGACAGCGTCGGCTGGGAGCACAGCGCGGCCTCACCAGGCAGGCGCCCGTTGGCGAGCTTGAACAGCGGGTCGTGCCGCAGGCTGTCAGCATCGTTGCCGTCCTCGTAGCCGGCGGCAATCATCAGCAGCCGGAAGCGCAGCATCTCGGCGAGGCCATGCTGGATGCGCTCGGGCGCGCGCGGATCGTCGATGCAGGCGGCGAGACGCCGCGCCACGCCGAGACGCGCCTCGACCTCGCGCAGCGCCAGCAGGCCGCCATCGGATGACAGCGACCCGCCGTCGAAGCGGGCGATGATGGGCTTGCCGGCGACTGGTGACAGGCCCGGCAGGGGCAGCGTAGCGTGCGTGTCGGCGGGCATGGTGTCCGGAAACGGCAGGGTTCTGGGTTCGCAGCCGAATCCTATGGCCGTTCAACGGGTTGCGCCATGCCCGCCAGCCATGATGAATTTTCCGGG
>NZ_JAFFQY010000040.1 GCF_017311575.1 Roseococcus thiosulfatophilus | reverse complement strand
CCGGCGTGCCGAGCTTTCACGAACTCGGCTTCGCGGATTTCGAGGCCCCCACCTGGTGGGGCGTCTATGCGCCCAGCGGCGTGCCGCGCGAGATCCAGTCCCGCATGGCGCGCGAACTCACCACCATCCTGGCCGAGCCCGAGATCAAGTCGCGCGTGGAGGCGCTGGGCATGGACGTGCTGGCGACCTCGGGCGAGCCCTTCGCGGATTTCATGGTGAGCGAGATGGAACGCTGGGCGCGCGTGGTGCGGGAGAACAACATCCGCCTCGAAGGCTGACTAGGTGAGTTCCGGGAAGTCCTCTTCCCGGACCTCTCCCTCCGCGCGCGTGCCCGCGCGGAAGTGCCGCTCCTCCGCCTGGCGCAGCTCCACGCGGCGGATCTTGCCCGAGATGGTCTTGGGCAGTTCCGCCACCTCGATGCGGCGGATGCGCTTGTAGGGCGCGAGCCGCGCGCGCAGGTGGCGGAAGATGGAGAGCAGCACCTCGCGCTCCGGCTCCACGCCCTCCACCAGCACCACGAAGGCCTTGGGCACGGCGAGGCGCACGGCGTCCGGCGCCGGCACCACGGCGGCTTCGGCCACGGCCTCGTGCTCGACCAGCACGCTCTCCAGCTCGAAGGGCGAGATGCGGTAGTCGGACGCCTTGAACACGTCATCCGCGCGGCCGACATAGGTGAAGTGCCCATCGGCGTCGCGCGTCGCCACGTCGCCCGTGCGGTAGGCACCGTCACCCAGCGGCGCGGAGGTGCCATCCTCCTGCTGATAGCCGCGCATGAGGCCGAGCGGCGGGTCGTCCAGCATCAGCGCGATCTCGCCCTCTTCCACCTCCGTGTCGTCGGGCGCCAGCAGCTTGATGCTGTAGCCCGGCGCGGGGACGCCCATGCTGCCGGGCTTCACCTCCTGGCCCGGGAAATAGCCGATCTGCAAGGTGGTCTCGGTCTGGCCATAGCCCTCGCGGATGGTCATGCCCCAGACGCGGCGGACATGCTCGATCACTTCCGGGTTCAGGGGTTCGCCGGCGGAACACAGTTCGCGCAGTCGGCCGCGGAAGGGCGCCATGTCCTGCTGCACCAGCATGCGCCACACGGTGGGCGGCGCGCAGAAGGTGTCCACGCCCTCGCGCGCCAGCACCTCCAGCGTGCCGCGCGCGTCGAAGCGCGGCTGGTTGTTCACGAAGACGCCGGCCCCCGCATTCCAGGGCGCGAAGAAGCACGACCACGCATGCTTGGCCCAGCCCGGCGAGGAAATGTTCAGGTGCATGTCGCCCGGTTGCAGGCCGAGCCAATACATCGTGACCAGGTGCCCCACCGGATAGGATTGCTGGTCGTGCAGCACGAGCTTGGGCTTCGCCGTGGTGCCGGAGGTGAAGTAGAGCAGCAGCGGGTCCGTCGCGCGCGTGACACCCTCGGGCGTGAACTCGGACGCGCGCGCCTTCAGCGCCTCATACTCCATCCAGCCCGGGGCGCCGCCCACCGCGATGCGTGTCACGGACCTGTCCAGCCCCTCGAACTTCGCCGCATCCGCGCTGCCCGTCACCACATGCCGCACCCGCCCGCGCGCGAAGCGGTCGGCGAGGTCCGCGGGCGTCAGCAGCGTGGTGGCGGGCACCACCACCGCGCCCAGCTTCATCGCGGCCAGCATGGTCTCCCACAGCGGCACGGTGTTGCCGAGCATGAGCAGGATGCGGTCGCCGCGTTTCACACCCGCCGCGCGCAGCCCATTCGCCAACCGCGAGGATTCCGCCGAAAGCTCCGCGAAGCTCAGCGTCGCCTCGCCCGCGCCCGCGATCCGCAGCGCGGTGGAATTGCCGAGCGAGCCGCGCGCGAGTTCCGCGTCGAACCAGTCCAGCGCCCAGTTGAAGTGGTCCAGCTTTGGCCAGCGGAACTCCCGCCGCGCGGCGGCGTAGTCGCCGCGATGGCTGAACAGCAGGTCCCGCGCCGCGCGGAATGCCGTGGTGGTCATGGATGTTTCCCTCGGGGATTTTCCCCGAGGGTAGAGGCAAACGGGCCCGCAGCGCGATCAACTTTCGTTCAGCTTGCTCCCAGTCTGGTTGACGGCTAA
>NZ_JAFFQY010000039.1 GCF_017311575.1 Roseococcus thiosulfatophilus | reverse complement strand
ACATTTTTGAGAGAATGATTCAGCGTTTTCGGCGATTCCGCCTCAACGCATCATGCTCTCACCGCGTGGGCGCCGGCGGGTCCTGGCTGTAGTCGTAGAAGCCCTTGCCCGACTTCCGGCCGAGCCACCCGGCCTCCACATACTTCACCAGCAGCGGGCAGGGGCGGTACTTGCTGTCGGAGAGCCCGTCATAGAGCACCTGCATGATGGAGAGGCAGGTGTCCAACCCGATGAAATCCGCCAGTTCCAGCGGCCCCATCGGGTGGTTGGCGCCCAGCTTCATGGCGGTATCAATGGAGCGGATGTCGCCCACGCCCTCATAGAGGGCATAGACCGCCTCATTGATCATCGGCACCAGCATGCGGTTCACGATGAAGGCGGGGAAATCCTCGCTCGTCGCGGTCTGCTTGCCCAGCTTCTTCGCCAGCGCGTCCACGGCGCGATAGGTCGGCTCATCGGTGGCGATGCCGCGGATAATCTCGACCAGCTTCATGACCGGAACCGGGTTCATGAAGTGCATGCCGATGAAGCGCTCGGGCCGGTCCGTGGCCGCGCCCAGGCGGGTGATGGAAATGGAGGAGGTGTTGGACGCCACCATCGCCGTGGGCTTGAGGTGCGGGCAGAGCGCCTTGAACACCTCAATCTTGATGGCTTCCTTCTCGGTCGCCGCCTCCACCACGAAGTCGGTGTCGGCGAAGAGCGCGTAGTCGGTGCCGGTGGTGATGCGGGCGAGTGCGGCGTCGCGCTGCTCCTCGGTGATGAGCTTGCGGCCGAGTTGCCGCTCCATGTTGCGCGCGATGGTGGTCACGGCCTTGTCGAGCGCGGCCGGGTTGATGTCCACCACCGTCACCGGCAGGCCGGCCAGCGCGCAGACATGCGCGATGCCATTGCCCATCTGCCCGGCGCCGATGACGCCGACGCTCCGGATCTCCGGCACCGCCACGGGCGCCTCCTGCTGGTCGGCGCGCGTGGCCAGGCGGAAGGACATGGCGTCAGCCCTTCGCCAGCTCGGCCTGGAGTTCCGGGATCACCTTGAAGAGGTCACCCACCAGGCCGTAATCGGCCACCTGGAAGATCGGCGCCTCCTCGTCCTTGTTGATGGCGACGATGACCTTGCTGTCCTTCATCCCGGCCAAATGCTGGATGGCGCCCGAGATGCCGATGGCGATGTACAGCTCCGGCGCCACGATCTTGCCGGTCTGGCCCACCTGCATGTCGTTGGGGGCATAGCCGGCATCCACGGCCGCGCGGGAAGCACCCACGGCGGCACCGAGCTTGTCCGCGACACCCTCGATGAGATGAAAATTCTCGGCCGAACCCATGGCGCGGCCGCCGGAGACGACCACGCGCGCCGCGGTCAGTTCCGGCCGCTCGCTCTTCTGCACCTCGGCGCCCACGAAGGACGACTGGCCGGGGTCGGCGGCGGCGGCGACGTTCTCCACCGGGGCGGAACCGCCCGTGGCGGCCACGGGGTCGAAGCTGGCGGCGCGGATGGTCATGACCTTCTTCGCGTCGCTGGACTTCACGGTGGCCAGCGCGTTGCCGGCATAGATGGGGCGGATGAAGGTGTCCGCATCCACCACGCCCGAGACGTCGCTGATGGGCTGCACGTCCAGCAGGGCGGCCACGCGCGGCATCACGTTCTTGCCGGCGGCGGAGGCGGGGGCCATCAGGTGGTCATAGGCCGGCGCCAGCTGCACCAGCAGGGCGGCCAGCGGCTCGGCCAGGCGGTGGGCGAGGGAGGCATCCTCAGCCAGCAGCACCTTGGCCACGCCCGGCAGGGCGGCGGCGGCCGGCGCGGCGCCGGCGGCCCCTTCGCCCACCACCAGCACATGCACCTCACCCAGCTTCTGGGCGGCGGCGAGGGTGGAGCGGGTGGGCTGGGAGACGGCCGAGCCGTCGTGGTCGGCGAGAAGAAGGACGGCCATGGCTCAGATCACCTTCGCTTCGTTGCGCAGCTTCTCGACCAGTTCCTGCACGGAGGCCACGCGCGCGCCGGCCTGGCGCTTGGCGGGTTCCTCGACGCGCAGCACGGTCAGCCGCGGGGTCACGTCCACGCCGAGATCGGCGGGCTTGATCGTCTCGATGGGCTTCTTGCGCGCCTTCATGATGTTGGGCAGCGAGGCGTAGCGCGGCTCGTTCAGGCGGAGGTCCGCGGTGACGACGGCGGGCAGCTTCAGCTTCACCGTCTCGAGCCCGCCATCCACCTCGCGCGTCACGGTGGCCGAGCCGTCCGCGATCTCGACCTTGGAGGCGAAGGTGCCCTGGGGCCAGCCCATCAGCGCCGCCAGCATCTGGCCGGTGGCGTTCATGTCGTCGTCAATGGCCTGCTTGCCCATGACCACCAGGTCCGGGCTTTCCTTGGCGATCAGCGCCTTGAGCAGCTTGGCGACCGCGATGGGTTCCAGCACGCCGTCATGCTCAACCAGGATGCCGCGATCCGCGCCCATGGCGAGCGCCGTGCGGATCTGTTCCTGGGCGGCGGTGGGGCCGCAGGAGACGGCGATGATCTCGGTGGCGACGCCCTTTTCCTTCAGGCGCACGGCCTCCTCGACGGCGATCTCGTCGAAGGGATTCATGGACATCTTGACGTTGGCGGTCTCGACGCCCGTGTTGTCCGCCTTCACGCGAACCTTGACGTTGTAGTCCACCACCCGCTTGACGGGAACGAGGAGCTTCATGGGGCGTGGCGCCTTCTTTTGCTGCACTGCCGTGATGTGGCGGCGACCCTAGCCACGGCGGGCAGACAGGGCAAGCGGGGCCGCCCGGTTTCCGGGCCCCCGCCTTACCATCTTACGATCTTACCATCTTACCCGCGCTGTGCCGGGGGCTACTGCTCCTTGTAGCGGGTGATTCACGCCTCCGGGCTGAAGCCCTCCGACGATCACACGCTACTGTTCCTTGTAGCGGTAGCCGATGCCGTAGAGCGTCTCGATCTGCGCGAACTCGTCATCCACGGCGCGAAACTTCTTCCGGACGCGCTTCACATGGCTGTCAATCGTGCGGTCGTCTACATAAATGTTTTCGCCGTAAGCCGCATCAATGAGTTGGTCGCGGTTCTTCACAAGCCCGGGCCGCAGCGCCAGCGTCTTCACCAGCAGGAATTCCGTGACCGTCAGCTGGATGGGCTGGCCGCGCCAGAGGCAGGTGTGCTTTGTCTCGTCCAGCGTCAGGTCGCCGCGCACCAGCAGCCCGCCGGGCGGCTGGCCCGCGGCCTCGGCGCGGCTCGCGTCGTTGCGGCGCAGCAGGGCGCGGATGCGCTCCAGCACCAGGCGCTGGCTGAAGGGCTTGGTGATGTAGTCATCGGCGCCGAGGCGCAGGCCCATCAGCTCATCCACCTCCTCATCCTTGGAGGTGAGGAAGATGACGGGCATGGCCGAGCGCGCGCGCAGCCGCTGCAGCAGCTCCATCCCGTCCATGCGGGGCATCTTGATGTCCAGCACCGCGAGGTCGGCGGGCTTGCCGAGCAGGCCTTGCAGGGCGCTCTCGCCATCCGTGTAGGTGCGGACGGTGTAGCCCTCCTGCTCCAGCGTCATGGAGAGCGAGGTGAGGATGTTCCGGTCGTCATCCACAAGGGCGATGGTCTGCGGCATGGGGGCCTCCTGTTCGCCACTTATAGGTGTGGATCATGGCGGAAGACAGGCCTGGGGGTGGCGTCAGCGCGGCTTGAGGGGCATCAGGATGTCCGTCAGCCATTCGGAGGGGGGCAGGGCGCGGGGGTCGTTGAGGTATTCCTCCATCATGGGCTGGTCCGCCGGCTCCTCGCCCGAGGCGGGCAGCCATTCGCCATAGAGTCGGTCATAGGCGGCCTCGATCTCCACATAGGGGCCCTGGAAGCGCAGCCGGGCGCAGCGCAGGGCGGCGGTGGCGATGATCTCCATGCCGGGGTCGAGCGGGGTGCCGGGCGGCACGGTCAGCGCCGCATGGGCGCGGAGTTCGGCGTCGGGCATGGAGGTCGGGTCGTCATGGTAGAGGCCTAAGGACCGCGCCTCCGCCCCCATCAGCCCGCGCGCGGCGGCCCAGGCGGTGAGGCGGGCGAAGACCGGCCCGATGGCGTCGTAGGAACCGCGATGCGGCAGGGCGGCCAGAT
>NZ_JAFFQY010000038.1 GCF_017311575.1 Roseococcus thiosulfatophilus | reverse complement strand
TTAGTCACTCAGTGTCGTAGCTAACGCGATAAGCGCACCGCCTGGGGAGTACGGCCGCAAGGTTGAAACTCAAAGGAATTGACGGGGGCCCGCACAAGCGGTGGAGCATGTGGTTTAATTCGACGCAACGCGCAGAACCTTACCAGCTCTTGACATCTGTCGGACTTCGCAGAGATGCGTTGGTGCCCGCAAGGGAACGGCAAGACAGGTGCTGCATGGCTGTCGTCAGCTCGTGTCGTGAGATGTTGGGTTAAGTCCCGCAACGAGCGCAACCCTCGCCTCTAGTTGCCAGCATGTTTGGGTGGGCACTCTAGAGGAACTGCCGGTGACAAGCCGGAGGAAGGTGGGGATGACGTCAAGTCCTCATGGCCCTTATGAGCTGGGCTACACACGTGCTACAATGGCGGTGACAATGGGAAGCCAGGTCGCGAGGCCGAGCGGATCCCAAAAAGCCGTCTCAGTTCAGATTGCACTCTGCAACTCGGGTGCATGAAGGTGGAATCGCTAGTAATCGCGGATCAGCATGCCGCGGTGAATACGTTCCCGGGCCTTGTACACACCGCCCGTCACACCATGGGAGTTGGTTCTACCTTAAGCCGATGTGGCAACCGCAAGGAGCTAGTCGACCACGGTAGGGTCAGCGACTGGGGTGAAGTCGTAACAAGGTAGCCGTAGGGGAACCTGCGGCTGGATCACCTCCTTTCAAGGAATGCTGACGAGCCTGTCTCATGCGGGTTTGTTGGCGTCCGACGACAAGAATGCCTGCCTGGCTTGATCTTGTGTCCGCGGATGCGGGGATGGGGTTTGGCCGACTGGCTCAAGAACTGACACCAAGACGACCTGATGCGGGTTGATGCCGGGGGCGGGAGTGATCCTGCTTGGGCACCGACCGCGCATTCCGACATGGAATGGAGACTGGATTGGCTGGCTGGGTTGGTCCTGGCATGGGCTGCCTCAGGGTGGCCTGCTGTGGTGAGGGCCAGTAGCTCAGTTGGTTAGAGCACACGCTTGATAAGCGTGGGGTCGGAGGTTCAAGTCCTCCCTGGCCCATACGCCTGCCTGGTGCAGGGTATGCAGTGAGGATGGGATGGCGACCGCGATGCTTAGGCGGTGCTTGGCCTGCGGCGCGCCCTGGGATGGTTTTTCGGGGGCGTAGCTCAGTGGGAGAGCACCTGCTTTGCAAGCAGGGGGTCGTCGGTTCAATCCCGACCGTCTCCATACGAGGTTGGTTGCCGTTGGGCTGAGGCCTGGCGGTGACCCACGCAGCACGACGCTGCATAACGAGATGGCTGTCCGGCCTGTGGTCCTTAAGGGGATCTGGGTTGGGTGGCATGCTGTTTGACAGGTGAATCGGATTGGTTGGTTGGATTGAGAGTGAGAATTGCTGGGCATTTTGGTTCAGCTGCTGATGCTTGGATGTGGGGCTTGGTCCTGCGTACGGGCGTTGGTGGTGTATTGAGCGCGATAAGAGCGTTCGGTGGATGCCTTGGCGCCAAGAGGCGATGAAGGACGTGGCACGCTGCGAAAAGCCGCGGGGAGATGCGAGCGATCGTTGATCCGCGGATGTCCGAATGGGGAAACCCACCCGCAAGGGTATCCTGTTCTGAATACATAGGGACAGGAGGCGAACCCGGGGAACTGAAACATCTCAGTACCTGGAGGAAAAGACATCAACAGAGATTCCGTTAGTAGTGGCGAGCGAACGCGGATTAGGCCATTTGATGCATTGGAATAAGCCGAACCATCTGGAAAGGTGGGCCATAGTGGGTGATAGCCCCGTAGGCGTGATGTCTGATGTGTTGATCGAGTAGGGCGGGGCACGTGAAACCTTGTCTGAACATGGGGGGACCACCCTCCAAGCCTAAATACTCCTTGGCGACCGATAGTGCACAAGTACCGTGAGGGAAAGGTGAAAAGCACCCCGACGAGGGGAGTGAAAGAGACCTGAAACCGGACGCTTACAAGCAGTCGGAGCCCTCATTGTGGGGTGACGGCGTACCTTTTGTATAATGGGTCCGCGAGTTCGTGTTGGCAGCAAGCTTAAGCCGTTAGGTGTAGGCGCAGCGAAAGCGAGTCTGAATAGGGCGCATAGTTGCCGGCATGAGACCCGAAACCGAGTGATCTAGCCATGGCCAGGCTGAAGGTGCGGTAACACGCACTGGAGGGCCGAACCCACGCCTGTTGAAAAAGTCGGGGATGAGCTGTGGCTAGGGGTGAAAGGCCAATCAAACTCGGAAATAGCTGGTTCTCCGCGAAATCTATTGAGGTAGATCGTTAGGTGGTCACCTTCGGAGGTAGAGCACCGGAAGGGCTAGGGGGGCCCAAAGCCTTACCAAACCCTACCGAACTCCGAATGCCGAAGAGTGCAGCCTGGCAGACAGACTGTGGGTGCTAAGGTCCATAGTCGAGAGGGAAACAGCCCAGACCACCAGCTAAGGTCCCCAAGTCATGGCTAAGTGGGAAAGCATGTGGGACGGCCAAAACAACCAGGAGGTTGGCTTAGAAGCAGCCATCCTTTAAAGAAAGCGTAATAGCTCACTGGTCTAATAGCTGTCCTGCGGCGAAAATGTAACGGGGCTCAAGCCATGCACCGAAGCTGTGGATGTGCGTAAGCACGTGGTAGCGGAGCGTTCCGTAGGCCTGTGAAGGTGTGTCGCGAGGCATGCTGGAGGTATCGGAAGTGCGAATGCGGACATGAGTAGCGACAAACAGGGTGAGAAACCCTGTCGCCGAAAGTCCAAGGGTTCCTGCGCAAGGTTAATCCGCGCAGGGTGAGCCGGCCCCTAAGGCGAGGGCGAAAGCCGTAGCTGATGGGAATCAGGTGAATATTCCTGAGCCCGCCAGAAGTGACGGTCCTGAAGTTCTGTGCATTCTTATTGGATTGAGTGTGCAGTTGGATGGATCCGGGAAACAGCTCTGGCATTGGACCGTACCCGAAACCGACACAGGTGGACTGGTAGAGAATACCGAGGCGCTTGAGAGAACCATGTCGAAGGAACTAGGCAAATTGCTCGCGTAACTTCGGGATAAGCGAGACCCGCTGGTGGGCAACCATTGGTGGGTGGCACAGAGCAGGGGGTGGCGACTGTTTAGTAAAAACACAGGGCTCTGCGAAATCGAGAGATGACGTATAGGGTCTGACGCCTGCCCGGTGCCGGAAGGTTAAAGGGAGGAGTGCAAGCTCCGAACTGAAGCCCCGGTAAACGGCGGCCGTAACTATAACGGTCCTAAGGTAGCGAAATTCCTTGTCGGGTAAGTTCCGACCTGCACGAATGGCGTAACGACCTCCCCACTGTCTCCGGCATGGGCTCAGCGAAATTGAATTCCCCGTGAAGATGCGGGGTACCCGCAGTTAGACGGAAAGACCCTATGAACCTTTACTGCAACTTCGCAGTGGCGCCAGAAAGGAACTGTGTAGGATAGGTGGGAGGCTTTGAAGCATGGGCGCTAGCTTGTGTGGAGCCAACCTTGAAATACCACCCTGTTTCTTTTTGGCGTCTAACCGAGCCTGGTTATCCCGGGCCGGGACCCTGCGTGGTGGGCAGTTTGACTGGGGCGGTCGCCTCCTAAAGTGTAACGGAGGCGCGCGATGGTGGGCTCAAGCCGGTCGGACATCGGCTGTTGAGTGCAAAGGCATAAGCCCGCCTGACTGTGAGCGTGACAGCGCGAACAGAGACGAAAGTCGGCCTTAGTGATCCGGTGGTCCCTCGTGGACGGGCCATCGCTCAACGGATAAAAGGTACTCTAGGGATAACAGGCTGATCTCCCCCAAGAGTCCACATCGACGGGGAGGTTTGGCACCTCGATGTCGGCTCATCGCATCCCGGGGCTGGAGCAGGTCCCAAGGGTTCGGCTGTTCGCCGATTAAAGCGGTACGTGAGCTGGGTTTAGAACGTCGTGAGACAGTTCGGTCCCTATCTGCTGTGGGTGTTGGAGACTTGAGAGGATCTGTCCCTAGTACGAGAGGACCGGGATGGACATACCTCTGGTGCACCAGTTGTCACGCCAGTGGCACCGCTGGGTAGCTAAGTGTGGAACGGATAACCGCTGAAAGCATCTAAGCGGGAAACCGACCTCAAAACCAGGTCTCCCTGAGGGCCGTGATAGACCATCACGTCAATAGGCCGCATGTGTACGTGCAGCAATGCGCTCAGCTAAGCGGTCCTAATCGCCCGATAGGCTCAATACGACGCCGCCAGCGCGGTTCAGATCAGCAATGATCAGAACACCGTGCGCAGCACCAAACCCCACAATTCCAACTCTCCTCCAACCAACCTTCCGCCACCTGAACCCCCTCCGCCCCATAAGGCGGCCAGGATGGTTCGGTGGCCTGGTGCCCATCGCGGAGTTGATACACCCGATCCCATCCCGAACTCGGCCGTGAAACACTCCAGCGCCTATGGTACTGCCGCTTAAGCGGCGGGAGAGTCGGTCAGCGCCAGGCCACCCAACCATCCTCATCACCACACCCACGCGGGGTGGAGCAGCCCGGTAGCTCGTCAGGCTCATAACCTGAAGGTCACAGGTTCAAATCCTGTCCCCGCATCCA
>NZ_JAFFQY010000037.1 GCF_017311575.1 Roseococcus thiosulfatophilus | reverse complement strand
TGCTGCGCCTGACCCTCTTGGCGCCGACTATTGTCGAACAAATCTTGGACGGTCGGCACCCCGGGGGGATGATGCTTTCGCGGCTGATGCAGCCGTTCGCAGTGGGGTGGTTGGACCAGAACAAGGCTAGCTATTTCGACGCAGTCGGCGCGCTCGCCGGTTCTGCGCCGAAGCCGCAATTCACCGAGTTCGGGCGCCGGTCGAAAGGCAGGCAAACTAAGGGGATGCCGGGTCCACTTGCAGTCTGTCTTGACCCACTCTATCAGCCCACCAACGGAGTAGGGACTGCTGGAGCACTGCCCAAGCACGCGCAATCCAAGGATATGGCCCTGGCTGTCGGCACAAGCATAAAAATTCCTACGAAGTGCGGAGTTACGCTAGATTTTCCAGGGGACGATTCCCGGCTCCGGGGCGAGCAATCCACCGGTCGCGGTAACACTCTGAGGACTTCGGTTTGAGCGTCGCTTCCGCCATCAAGAATGATCGTCTTCTTGAAGACCGCCGCAAGCTGGGCGCGTTCTATACGCCCGAACGCCTAAGTCAAATTCTCGCCGACTGGGTCATCCGCTCACCGTCGGACACGATCCTTGAGCCGAGTTTTGGAGGCTGCGGCTTCCTCCAGGCGGCGCGAAATCGTCTTTTTGCCCTGGGACGCGCCGATCCGAGACCGCAGATCTTCGGCTGCGATATCGATCCGGTCGCCTTCGAATATCTCGCGAACACCCTCGGGGCGCCTGTCGACTTGATGCGCTTCGTTCAGTCCGACTTCCTTGCCATCGAGCCTGGCGGGTCGTGGCCAAAGGCCTTCTCGGGGATTGTCGCCAACCCACCCTATATTCCTTACCAAGCACTGGAAACAAAGCAAAGAACCGATCTTTCAAGGCGGAAATGGCGCATCGATGGCGTTGGAGGCCGAGCGAGCCTGTGGGCCTATTTCATTGCTCACGCCGTGTCCTTTCTCGAACCCGGTGGGCGAATGGCCTGGGTCCTGCCCGGGGCGTTTTTGCAGGCCGACTATGCCAGGCCGATCCGCGACTACCTGTCCGCGTCCTTCGGGCGCACCGCCGCCATCGTCCTGCGAGAGCGGATTTTCCTCGACGCCGGGACGGACGAGGAGACTGTTATCCTGTTGGCTGATGGTTATCTCGCGGCACGTGCGCCGTCGCCGATACAGTTGGCAGAGGCCTCCACTCTGCCAGACCTCGTGCGGCTAATCTCAAACTGGGACATGGGAAGCTGGGCCGCCGGCCAGACCGAGGCGCGACCAGCGTCACTCAGTCTCACGGCGAACGAGAGGACTGTGTTGGAGGCTCTCGACAACCGCTCTGATTGTATCGCCTTCGGTACTATTGCCTCAGTGCAGATCGGACTAGTCACCGGCGACAACAAGTTTTTCATCCTCAGCCGGGACGGGCTGGAAAGGGCCGGGCTGTCGGATTCTGACTGCACACCGATCCTGGCCAAATTCATCTCCGCTCAGGGGCTATCCTACACTCTCTTGGATCACGATCGCGTTTCAGGCGAAGGGGGGCGAACCTACCTCGTTGGGCGCCCCTCGGGCGAACGCTCGGCAGCGTTAATGGCGTATCACGAAACGTTCGGCGACATCCGGCGGATGGCCACCAGCACCTTCAGCAAACGTAGGATCTGGTGGCAGCCGAATGACGGAAAGGTGCCGGACGCGTTTTTCCCGGTCATGCACCACCATGGGCCTCGGCTGGTGCTTAATCCGGATGGGATGACCAATACAAACACGATTCATCGTGTCTATTTTCGTGACAAGGCCTCGCAGCCAAAGCGAAAGCTGATCGCCTTGTCCCTGCTGACAACTTTCGCCCAGGTTTCGGCCGAGATGGTGGGGCGTCGCTATGGCTCCGGCGTTTTGAAGCATGAGCCGCGGGAGGCGGAGCGCATCCGCATCCTTATGCCGGCCGGAATTGCCGCGCCGACGATTAATCGTGCCTTCGAGCGCGTGAACAGACTGCTGAGAAATGGGGATCGGGACGCGGCGACCGCTGCGGCTGACGCACTGATCATGAAGGCTGCGGCGCTTGATGAGAGCGTCAACGTCGTGCTGTCAAAAATGCTGATCGACATCCGTCTGAGACGGAGGCCTTGGCCCCGGCTGGCGAGAGAGTAGTCTAAGCATCTCGCCAAGTGTTCCCCCACATCGTGTTGAGGGTCGTCGTCGCACTCTTCGAGAGAGACTGAATAAGCCGTTCGGCGTAATGATGATAGCACAGCTTTTGGAACACGGTGATCGCCCCACACCAGCCGGGATCGTCGCGCATCTCAATCCACTGGCTCTCGAAGAAGTTCGCGGCGACGACCTCGCTGAGGAGGGCCAACTCCATTGGCGGGTGACACCAGCGCGGCGTCTTAAGTGGGTGATCCAGATGGCCGGCGTCATGATGATGACCGCCATATTGAAGGTGGACCAGCGGGCCTGATTGTACGCCGCCGTTTCGGGCGTTGGCGACATCAAGGTGCCACCTGGAGACCGGATTGCCCTGGTCGTCATCGATCTCGAGAGCGAGATCGAGAGATGTAAAGGGCGGGGTTGTCCCTTCCGCTTGATCGACCCGAATACGCTTGGCGACGATGGTCGGCGTAATCGTGATGCCACTGCGATCGCGATGTTTGACGAAGCGGACCGGCTGGCCGCGATCGACTTCCGTGACCCAGGAGACCGCGCCCTTGGCGCGCTTAAGCTCGCTCGATACGCGCAGAAGGACGGCGAATCCCTCGGGCTCAAGGATGTTGTTCTCCAGAAGCTTGGTGGCAACTACGGTCAGAGCATCGCCGGCCACTGCCGCTGAGATCGTCATTCGGCCTTCCCGGCGGCCTCGCCGGGGCGGAGCTTCGTCCTCACTTCCACGGCAAGACTTGTGTCAGTTTCGTCGACCACGAGCGCCGGCGTCCTGTTCTGGTACTGGTCAGTTTGCACGCAATCCCAGCAGATGCGGCGGCGCTTGGCGAAGCGGGGAAGATAGGCCTCGAAGGCCGCCACAGAATGCTTCATCTCCGTTCCGCGCCGACAGGACGCGCATGCCAGGGCGACCAGTTCGTCGGCAGACTTGGTCCAGGGCGAAACCGCCGGCTCGAAGTTACCTCCGAACCGCTCCCGAAGCAGCTCGGCCCTTTTCGAGGCCGGCAACCCCGTTGCTCGTGTTCCGAAGATATTCTGCGCAAAGGCCTCGACGCGGTGGGTCCACCATCTAGGCCAAGCGTCGGAAAACAAGCCGCCGTACTCGGCTTTCGTTGCCTTCAGAAGCTCGGCTACTTCGGGTCCACTCCCTTGATCGACCCCAAAGTGGGCGCAGACCTCGGCTAAATCGATCAAAGGACCCGGCCGATCTATCACTTGGGAGAGAAGAAGCTTCGCCGCCAAGTGAGGTGCTTTGGCTTCTGTCAGGCGTAGGGTCAGTGCCTGGATGTCGATCGCAGGACGATCATCGTCGTCTGCGTTCATGAGCTCAGCGAGATCGTATCGACCGTTTTGGCCGCGCAGATGGTCATAGGCCATGCAGAGGCTCAGCAACTCGGCGCGGACAGCCGCGCGACGGGAATTAATCTCCTCCTTCACATAAACCCGGTCGAACAGGTCATGAGCCGTTTGGTCCGGTCGATATAAGGTGCGGATCTTAGCCTCGGCCGACACCAGGATAATGGCGAAATCACTTTCTGGCTTTTCTATCGATACGTCGCGCAAATGTTGAGCCAAAGCGCTGCCCTTGAACGTCTGGTTCGGCGCCAAGCCCGTGGGGACCTCGTCTAGCCTGTAATCCAATGCCACTAGCATCGGCGTCTTTTCACCAATCGCGCGCGCCAGTTCTGTAAGCTCCTGGATTTCCTGGAATTCGATGTCGAGCCGTCCCGGCGTCGACAGCTGTTCGGCGAAGACATCGTCCTGATCGTCCACGAAGACGCCACGATAAGTCATCACGACGCACTCTCCGCCAGAATTCGAAATTCAAGCCGACATGTATAACCTGGTGAGGGATCGGCGACCGCGGTCGTTCCCCCGTAACTCGCAGCGATGTCCGCCACTATCTTCAGGCCCAGACCGGTGCCGGGTCCCGCGATCCCGTCGTCATCGGCTGCCATGGTGGTCGTGTAGAAGGCATCGAAGACCCGTGACCAGGAGCCTTTGTCGATCCCCAGGCCATTGTCCTCGAAACCGATAACTAGGTGACGGCCGTCCGCGCGTGCGTCCATGCGCACACGCCTATCCGGAACCTTCGCCTGCCGCATGGATTTGATGGAGTTTGTTAGGAAGTTGAGCAGAACCGAATCCAGCTCGCTTGAATGCATTAGGGTAGTTCGGAGGGTTTGCGGCTGGACATCGATCTCGAAGGTCACCCCCTGCTTGCGCATGTAGTCCGAAAATTGTTGGCAGAACCGGCGTAGCGATCCAATGACGGACAAGGACCGCAATTCTCGGCTCTCTGTGCTCGACATCAAGCCTGCGATATAGCCACCGATGTCAAACAGACGATCCGAAACCGCCTGAAGTTGTCCATGCTGGCGCTCCAACCGCCCTCGAATGCCGTCTTCGGGAACATCGGCAATGGCGTCGTGCAGGAGCGCCAAGCGGGCAGACAAGGAGTCCTTCGCGCCTTTCACCTCATGCCCGAAGACACTGATTGAAAGGCCTAAGGAAGCTAGCAGTCGCAGCATCTCCTCATATTCCAAGGCGGCCGCGCGCGCTTTCTCAACCTCTTCCTCATATTCTGAGGCGACCGCCGCAGCTACTGCGAGGGCCTCTGGCACGCGACCCCCGCTACCCCCGCTGCCCTGCGGAGCGGTGCTAAGATCGTCCATCAGATCCTTCAGGAACTCCGACGGCTTGCGGGGCTGCGCCACGAAATCCTTCTGGCCCGCGTTCTGTTTGCGCTTGCGTACAGCAGCGACCCGCTTCGCAGCCCATTCGACTGCATTGCGGACGAAATGACAAAGCTGATCAAAGGCCTCGTTCTCGAGGAGGCCTTCGCGGCTGCTAGTTTCCTCAAACAGTGGGTTGTGGTCGCTGCTGAGCTCAACATGACCAAAAAAGTTTCGGTTGTTGCCTGGAACGAGGAGCGCACGGCGCGAGACGTCGATGTCAAGCCGAAGCCAGTCATCCGACGCTTGCCCATAAGGCAAGACCCGAAAGCCGTTGCGATAGACTCTCAGTCCACCAAATGTCCGCCCCATCGCTGCGGCTGCGTGTTGCGCCATTCCGGACAGCGTATCTGTCTCGTATATGAAATAATGTGCGGAAAGCTCGATCGGGCCGGTCGACAGATAGCGTTCCGTAAAGGCCTGGCGGTCGTCGACATTAAGTTTGGAGGATTGGACCCTGACCGTAGCGTTGCCATCTGCATCAATCGACGCGGTGATCGTTGCTATCGCTTGCGAAAGAAATGATTTCTCAATCGAGAATTCGCTCTTTTTGTCGTCTCGGGATGAACCGTTAATTACGACAGCGAAACCTGGATCCTGCGCGCCACCTGACATTTTCGCATTCTTGGCCGAGATCGGGAACGGCGGTTGCAGGAGCATAACCGAACGCCAAACGCGTGCGATCGCGCCCTCAGACCAAGCGTCCCTGAGATCGTCGATCTGGAGGACTGTGCCGGTATCGTCAGCTTCCTTCTCAAAGCGCTCGATACGGCTGAACACATCGTGCAAGTCCCGGCCAGGGCGAAACTCTTCGTCCCAGTTAAAGTAGACGTGAAACCCGAAGTCTAATCCTCGTGGCCTGGTCTCCAGGCGCAGCCGCCTTCCCAGGCGCTGGACTGAGAAGCGGCCGATTCCCTTGCGGCCGGCGCGAACGCGTCGATAGAGCGGCGATAATGGTTGGTCGATCTTGGCCGGAGTCGAAATCCGCATCCAGCTGGAGCGGATGACTTCGTCGTCCATGCCTGAACCGTCATCCGTAATGGTCAGCGAACCGCCGGGCTGATCCTGATTGCTGAACGTCAGCGTCACTGATGTTGCGTCGGCATCGAAGGCGTTCTTGATCAGCTCGGACAGCGCGGTGTCCTGCTTGCCCACCAGTTCGGCGCCGAGGCGCTGGATATGTCCGGCGTCGACGGTGAAGCGGACAGTATTTGGATCGCTGTCAACTTGGCCTCGGCTCGCGGTCTCGATGAAGGTCCAGTCAGGCGTGGGCTTTTGCAGCTCTCTCTCAATCAGTTCTCGAATCGTTTTCTCGACCACTTGCTGTGCTGCCTTTTGTGAAGACGATCGCATTTCATCCTATTGACAAACGCCTGATCAAGATAGTGCAGAGGTCGTCGCGCCGCATAGCGCCGGTGGTGGGCGACACCAGCAGCGGAAGACTGACGCACTGCTAGTCCAGCACCAACCCCTTTGGTCTCAAAGCATGAATTCGCGGCTGACCTTCCCTCCGATGGCCCCACGTTCAAGGCGAGAGCGTTCCGGGGA
>NZ_JAFFQY010000036.1 GCF_017311575.1 Roseococcus thiosulfatophilus | reverse complement strand
TGTGGCGAGCTGGTGGACGCGCTTCTCAACGCCCCCTCGGTGGTGGACAGTCCCGGCCTTGGCATCACGCAGGCGACCTTCGACGCCTTCGCCGCGCGCATGACGCCGATCGTCGAGAAACTCTCCGCCAGCTACCTGCCGGCCGAGACGCCGCTGAAAGTGACCTCGGGGCGAATTCCGATCGGCGAACCGCAACCCGTCAGCGTCGAGCAGATCGCCCAGGTCGCGGCGGCCGCCTTCACCTACCTGTCGCGCGACATCCGCAGCAAGCTTGAGAAGCAGCGCAAGGAGCGGAACGCGCCGCGCGCCGCCTGACGGCCGGGCGTTCGCGCAGGGCGATCCGCCGCCTCAACCGGGGCTGGCGGGTGGTCGTGCAAGCCACCGCGGATCCCGCCGCCCCCACCATTCCGGTCCCTCCGCCCTTGCGGCGGGGGTTTGTCAGGAGGCCGCTCCGGTCAGGATGTCCCGCGCGGCGGGGGTCGCACGCGTGATGCCCATGGCCTGAAGGAACATCGCCTCGATGCGTGCCGTCACGGCGGCTTCGTCGCGAAGGCGGAAGTTCACCACGCTCATTCCGCCGCGCCATCCGCTGGCCGCGCGTCCCTCCTCGTCGAAGGTCTCGCCGTCCGGATGCAGGTCCTCGACCTCCTCGGGCCGGGTGTAGTGCAAGGGCGCCGGCGCGTCCTCCTCGACCTCGACGTGCTCGCCATAGCAGTCCACCAGGGGACCGAAGCGGAGGGACTGCGCGCTGGTCAGGACAAAGCCGGGAATGCGATGCACCCAGCGCAGCTTCACCAGCCCCGCGCCATTCGGCGCCACGAAGCAGCACGCCGAGGACAGCACGGCCAGGTTGTTGAGGAGGGTCAGGCCCACCCCGTTGAAGATCGTGACCGGCACATCCGCCAGCTCGCGCCGCAGGCCCGCGGCGAAGGCGTTCTCACGCTCCAGGACGGCAGAGACGTTCAGCGCGTCGCTCAGCTTGGGCTCACCGCCCTGCTGGCTGGTGTTCAGGCCGTCCAGGAACACGGCGAAACGCGACGCGCCGGCCGCCTTGTGCAGCCGCCGCACCAGCCGCGCATAGAATTGCATCAGGTCCGGCATGGTCCGGTTCTGCAACCGGATACCCAGCACGAGCAGGGGAATGCCTCCGGCCGGGGCGCCCTCCCCGGCGGCCGCCTGGGCCAGCCTGGCGACCGTCATGGCGTTGTGGTCCTCCGCGATGCTCTTGAGCAGGCGGCGGCGGGTGACGAGCGGGATGCGGGACTCGACCATGGGAAGCATATGCCGGTCGGCGGCGATGGAGGCCGCGAAGGCTTCGGCCAGCTTCGTCTCGGACAGGCGTATGCGGCCGTCCAACTCGGGAAAGAGGCGAAGCAGCGGGCCATAGGGCGAATCCCCGGCCGCGCCCGCGAGGTCATGCACGACCAACCCGGGCGACGGGCGCCGGCGGTCCAGTGTCAGCGCCGTCTCGATCCCGGTGTACACGTTCCAGACCAGATGGCCGATGTGGTTGCGGCTGCGCGAGCGCGTGGCCACCGAGATCCCGCGCGCCTGCGGTTCCCATTGCGCCAGCGGCAGGCCCGTCGCGAGCAGGGTTGACTGCAAGCGGCCGAGCGCGCGCCTCGCATGCCGGAGGAGGTTGAGATTGCGGCAGATGACGATGTCATCCTCCGCGATCACGACGCCTTCGACGGAATAGGACATCAGCGCGGCACGAAAGATGACGAGCCAGTCAGGCCCCGCCTCCCTGTCCCGGATCTGCAGCACGCACCAGTCGGGGTCCGTCTGCACGGGGCGGACCATGGCCGCCATGCCATCATGTGACAGGGCGGGAAAGGCGAGCCGCCCCGACACGATGGCCTCATGCACCATGGGGCGCGGGTCATGCCCGAAGATCCGGCGCACCCGCTCGGCCGACGCGATGAGGGTCTCGGGAAGCTTCGTGCGGGATGGCTCCTTGGGGCGCAGGACATCGGCCAGCCTGACCTCGGTGCCGGGCTGCCATGCGGCCTCCGTCACCTCGAGCAGGATGTCCCGCCAGTCCGGGCCCAGGCGCAGCAGGGCCTGCGTATCGGCACATTGCGCGGCGGCGTCCACACGGGTGGCCAGGCGACGGAGCACAGGCTTCAGGAAGCGCGACGCCATGCCCCGGATACGCGCCACCTGCGCTTCCGCCAGGTTGCGATGCCAGACATCGAGCACCTTGCCGGAAGCGGACAGCACCCAGGCCTCAATCCGGCGACCGCCCCTCTCGGCGTCAAACTCGAGGAGGGCGAACTCCTCGCCAAACCAGAGCAGCCCCCTCGGCAAGGGCGCCGACCGCGCGCGGGCCGGGTGCGGCGCCAGGACGGGCATCTCGCCGCCCTCCCACCTCTCCACCACGATGGTGGCATCGGCCGTCACCCTGGCGCTTCGCCAGGAGAGCCCCGCTGGACCTGCTTGCGTCGAGGACATGGCTGTGGTTCCGCTCTGACGGGCCAAGAGATGCCGTCGCTACCTCATGGCAGCGATACGGCGACGCTTCCAGTTTCGTGGAAAATAGGTGCTGGCGCGGCTGGGCACGGCCTAGCACGCGTAGGTTCCGCGCACATAGCGCACGGCGTCCAGCAAGGCGGCCAGCGGATGTGCCGGCTGCTCAAGCATTTCAATGGCGACCCAGCCCGGATAGCCCACCGCCGCCAATGCCGCAGCGGCCGCGGCATGAGGGGCCGCAGGCGCGGCGAAGGGACCGAGTTTCGGCTCCGCGGCGTGGTAATGCGCGAGCCACGGCGCGCAGGCTTTGACGGCCTCCGCGATGTCATCTCCGCCCAGTGCCACGCAGGAGGTGTCCAGATGGACCCGCAGGCCGGCGTGGTCCACGGCTTGCACCATAGCCAGGACATCGCGCCAGCCTGGCAGGAAGTCGTTGCCATAGTCGGCCGGGACAGGCTCTAGGCCGATGACAAGCCCCTCTTCCCCGGCCAAGTGCGCCAAGCGCGACAGGCGGTCGGCGCCAAGGGCGAAGGCATCCTCGGAAGGGAGGGTGCCGCGCGCGCGCTGGCGCGGGGCACCGAACACCGCCACCTCCGCCCCCAGCTCGGCCGCGATGCGGGCCACGCGGGCGATTTGCACCTCCATGGCATGGAAGGCCTCAACGGACCCGAGCAGCGCCAGGCCGTCCACCCCGAAGAAAATGGCCTGGAGGGAGGAGGCGCGGAGGCCCCTGCCCTCAAGCTCCGTCCGAAAGGCCCGGAGTCGCGCCGCATCGAGCTCCGCCCACGGCCCAAGGCGCGTGGGCGCGACCTCCACGCCGCTTACGCCCGCGGCGGCCAGGCGCTCCCATTCATCGCCCGCCGCGGTCGGGGTAAAGGCGAGGTTGGAAACCGACAACTTCACTGGCGCATGGTCCGCACGAAGCTGGAAAGCTCCTCCATCACGCCCGCGGCATCGAGGTGATAGGGCCCCGTTCCACCCAGGAGCCCGGCGTGCCGGGTCTGCATGTCATACCGCGCATGAGGCAGCTCCGCGCCGCCGATCACCACGTCCGGAAAGAGCGTGGATTGGATCTGTGCGGTCGAGATGGGCGCCACGGCGATGTTGAGCGGGGAGATCGAGGCCTTCATCGCCGTCCGCAGATCATTGGCAAACCGGCGTAGCGGATACCATTGGAAGACGCCATTGGGGCTGATGTTGCCGCACATGTTGCCGGTGATCATGTCGAAGATGATGTTCTTCTTCAGACCCTGGCCGAACAACCCTGGCAGCCGGATGATGGTATGCGTCGGGAAACGTTGTTCCACCCATTGCTCGAGCAGACGCCGATGCTTGCCATAGGGCTGCGCCGCAGCCGGATCCGGGACATCATCTTCCGTCACGCCGACGGGGTGTGCATAGACATCCACGGTGGACACCAGCACGAAGTGTTCGCACGAAATAGTGTCAAGATGCGCCATCAATCCTTCAATTTGCGTCCAGTCTTTCTCAGGCTCCTTGTTCGCGAGCCATTTGACCGCGCTGACTCCAGCACAGACGACGGTGCCGAAGGATTTCCCGCGAATTTCGCCGATGTTGCTGGAGTTGTATTTGTACTGGAATTCCCAATTCCGATCCAAATTCGAACCGACAAAACCGGTATAGCCGATAAGGGCGTCGGGGAGCTTCATGGATGGAACCTCACTTCCCGGGTACAAGGATGATATCCTCGCGGATTTTCGGGGCCACTTCGATCGGGGCAAGTGAATTTTCGGACTCTATCAGCGCTAGGACCCGTTCAGTCGCAAAGAAAATGGTATCAATTTTGCCGGACATGATCGAAAAAATCCGGCCGTCCTGGAACACCGAACAACTGCGATCATCGAAATTACCGACAGGCTTGGTCTTTATGGCCAGCTGCACGCCTATATAACGGAAATTATCTCGAAACGCGGGGAGATTTTCCGAAATATGGTCTTCCATCGCCCGAATTTTTCGGTCCACCAATTCGGAATTCACGGCATTTCGGCAAGCGACCGCTTCAGCGGAGCTCGAAAAGCGTCCAAGCGGCGTGTGGACCACACTGGACAAGGTGAACACGTCCTTGTCCTCCGTCGGGTAGACCGACGCCAGCGGCCCATCAACCATGGTCACAGCTGGGTGGGGTGCCTTCGCTTCATAATAAAGCAGCATGGTAGGCTCATAGTACACATCAATAGGCGGACGATGATGATGCCCCCAGGTGGCATCTATGACGTAATCGAAAGACTCGCCATTGACTTCAACATGGCGGTCGCCTTGGACAATATTGCCCACCGGGCAGTTAAACCGGAGGGCGGATCCCAGCCGATTGGCAAAATAACTGCGCGCACGATCAATCAGCAAAACCCGCTCCTTCGTCAGGAGGGCCCCTTCAATGGCCGCCAGGCGCGGATCCGGCGCGGTCATTTCCACAAAATCAATGCCTGAAGACACCATGATAAGCTTGTATGTCTTGAAGTCTATCAGGCTGGTGCCCTCAGGCACCGCATAGATGTTTTCATCAATTTCAGCGGAAAGACTTGGGTATCGCTCGATGAACCGCAGAAAACCATCACGTGACTGAAGGCGGGTGCCGTGATGTCGCGCGTAGTGGAACCCAAGATGAAGGCGGAACTGGTTGTTTCCGGAAGCCTCGTGAAGAGGCCGGGCGTTGCGTTCAAAAACAGTGACGCGAAAGCCGAGGCTGGCCAGCGAGGATGCCAAATGGCAACCGTACCATCCCGCACCAACGATCGCGATGTTGAACGGCATGGTATATCTCCATCAGGTCACCGGTAATCGCCACGAGCAAGCACCAAAGAAAAAACTTCTATAACTTACTTATATTTTACCCCTGATTCTCGGCTCAGTTTATCCCGAGCTTCTCCACCACGTAGCATTTGCTTTCCCATTTCCTCCCTACATACCATGTCCACCGGGCAGCACGTCGTTACCATACGAAGAAGCTGAGCCGCCGCGAAATGCCGGGCCGCGTCGGGCTTAACTTCGGCTGAGGCAATTTAACACCACCCAGCGTAACCCACTATCTCCTAGTCGTAGTAATGGCGGAGACGCGGATCTTCGATGCCCTTGAGAAACTCCAGGATGGCCTCATAGCGCTTCGTGAGCTTCTCAACTGTCGCGGGGGACAATTCCTGCTTGTGACGTCCGGGTGCCCTATCTGCTCCAGGCCAATCCTTATGCACCCACCTGGCATTGGTCAGCAGATTCTCGGCCCGCTCCGCATCTATCAGCTCGCGCTGCTTAGCGGTCAGCTTGGTCAAATCCACGTTCAAAATCGAAGCGATCTTGGAAATCGCATCGTCAAAATGCAGGCAGTACAAAGCATAACCCACAAACGTCCAGTCACTTCCGTTCAGTTGCGGCACGATTTTGCGAAGCGAGTCGAAATCAGCCGTGTACCTGTTCCGGAGTACATAGCCCTCAAGCCCAAGCTCACGCATCTCCTGATGCCGGGCCTCGATTTGCTCCGGCGTCTTGCCGGGCTTCGGGTGGGAAAACTCCCACCAATAGCGGTTCACAACAAGATCACGTGGATCTCGCGCATTCACGATGAACTTGAAGCCGCTCAGATCCTGCTGGTCGCTGAAAAACTCAGTGGCATTCCAAAATACAATTGTATCATTCTTAGGGATTTCGTATTTCTCAAGTACGTCTTTGCGCTGCTCTCCAAGGTATCCTTGCGAAATGGAGTCACTTGTAACGAAATTATAGGATTTTCCTGCCAACGTCCGAATGGTGCGCCACATCGAGCCGGTGGCACTTGTTCGCGTGGTCAAGAAAATGACGGTCTGCATTTACGACATCCTTCCGCACATCCTGGAAAGCAACCTTAAGGCACTGAGAAGCCGCTGTCTCTCCCCGCCCGAGAGAGGGCCGCACGACAGGCGCTCATCATGGTGCATGCCGGCCACGACAGCAGACGCAGCCCGCCCGCGGATCAGACAGTCCGATAAGTCCTATCGTAAGTGTACCCATAAGCGAGCATTTCCTCGCCGCAAAGCCGCTTGAAGGTCGAGACGTAATTGTCATTCCAGTCGAGCGAGGTGATGTCGTGCAACTGGCTGGCACTGCCAGCTTCGGTTTGCTGGGGACGATTTTCGCGCAACGTAAGCAGCATGCGATCACGTTGGTCGGGACTACAGCCAGTGAACGCGACGACAGTGTCCACAACCGCTTCCGGAGACTGGATCATGTCCTGCTGGTCAATCTCGCACCATTGCGTGGCAGGCACCGCGGCCCTGATCGCGCGCCAGGCCGCCATGTTCCGCGCCCAATCCCGGCAGTGGTACTCAAAATTATGAACTGGAAATTTTCTCATGCGGGACACGACATTTTCGATGCCGCGGCGCTTGGCAAATATGAATATGGCGTCGGGCCACAACATCCGAATAATCGGCACGGCCTCGATCATCTCTGGATTGCCGGTCTTGTCAAACCACGGGCCTGATGTATTGTACTTTTCCACAACCGACTTAAATACTTCAAAGATTTGGCGCTTGAATTCAGCTCGATCCACCGCGGAAATAAGTACTTCTCGGCTCTGTGGAGAAGCAAATATGTCAAAATGACGGTCGGTGGCGTTGGAAATCGTGGTAAGCAAACTAAGCAGCATTCCCTCACGATATCCAGTATATCCTGCCGCCAAGGCCAAATCTACCAGAATACTTGTGCCCGAGCGCGGGGACCCTACGATAAAGAGTGGCGTCCGCAATTCCTGTACTCCCAATCACTCAATGCTGTTTTTTCATGTGGTATTTTAGCAAAAATCAAAAATTCCTGCAACGTTGCGGCAACTCCCCCTCCGGTTTGAAGAAATGGCGGCGGCGACGAGGCGGCGTGAGCGGAGGTGGGGCTCCGGACCTTGCCCGCGGATGGTCAAGCGCCATGACTTTCTGTTGGCGATGCCCACCGGGCCCCGCACGGAGTCGAGGCAGCGCCGTTTCGCAACCCGACCCATCAATCCGCGTCTCCCGATGGCCTAAGATTGTTGATTTCACACAAAAATTAGG
>NZ_JAFFQY010000035.1 GCF_017311575.1 Roseococcus thiosulfatophilus | reverse complement strand
AGTTGATCGAGCCCGGCTTCGCGCAAGCGCCGCGGCATGGCCAGGTTCCGGTGATGGTGGGCTCCGGCGAGAGCACCACCATCGTGTGGGTGCCGGCGGACACGGACGCCGCACACCGCGCGATGGTTGGCCGGGATGGCGTGCCGCCCGAGGCCAGGGTGCCTGGCTGACACCTCCACCGCGGCTGATCGGCAGGGTCAGCAGGCCCTGCCTCACCTTCCACCCCAACGGCGGTGCGACGTGAGCGATGTCGCTCCCGCGCCCGCCGCACCATCAGGAGCCCACATGACCCTCCACGAGGATATCACCGCCTTCTTCACCGACTACGTCGAGGCGTTCACCCGCAACGATGCCGCCGCGCTCAGTGAGCTGTGGGACGCGGTTGGGCTGTTCCCCTCGCCAACCGGCAATTTCGCCATGGAACGCCATGCCTTCCGCGCCCACTGCGTGGGGCTGATGGAATTCTACCGCCGACAGGGTGTGGAGCGACCCGAGGCCGAACTGCTCTCCGCAACCGAGTTGTTCCCGAATGTCGCGCAGGCCCGGCTTGCCTGGCGGATGCGCGGCAAGGACAACGCCATCATTGCGGAGTGGGAGCATGTCTACATCCTGCGCCGCACCGACCGAAGCACCATCCATCTCCAGCGCGACCGCGGCCGAGGTGAGCGCGAAGGCGTAGGATTCGCGGTCGCGGATCTTGTGGTAGGTCGAGGCACGGCCACGCCCGGTCCGCGGGATGCGGACATGGGTGATCAGTTCGCCATGGGCCAGCGATGTCTCGATGTGCGGCGTCTCGCCCGGCTCCAGGAAGAAGCTCTCGATGGGGATGCTGCGCCGGCCGGCGGGTCCGATCACATCCACCTCGGCATCCAGGGCTGCCAGCGCGACCGCGAGGTCGCCCGGGTAATTTGCGATGCAGTGCCGACTCGTGCCGAGCAGGGCGAGCGGGCGGTCCATCCCGTCCATCGCCGAGCAGCCGCTGCCTGGCGCGCGCTTGTTGCACGCGAAGGGCGCGCCGAAGCGGAAATAGGCGCAGCGGGTCCGCTGCAGCAGGTTCCCGCCGATGGTCGCCATGTTGCGGATCTGCTGCGACGCCGCCTTCCAGAGCGCCTCGGAGAGCACGGGAAGATCGCGCCGCACCGCCGCATGCTCGGCGACATCGCTCATCCGCGCGAGCGCGCCGAGGCTCAGCCCCGCGGCGGAGACCGAGACTTGCTCCAATTCGCGGATGCCGGTGATGTCGATCAGTGCCGCGGGCGCCTCGACGCCGAGCTTCATCAGGTCGTAGATCGTCGTGCCGCCGGCGAGGTAGCGCGTGTCGGCACCCCCGGCCATCGCGGCTTCCACCGCTTCGGCGACGGAGGTGGCGCGGGTATAGCGGAAGGGGCGCATGGGTCAGCCCGCCCCCATCCGGGGCGCGGCGTCCTCAATGGCCGCAAGGATGCCGACATAGGCACCGCAGCGGCAAAGATTGCCGCTCATGTACTCGCGGATCTGGTCCGGCGATGCCGCGTGGCCCTCGCGCACGCAGGCGATGGCCGACATGATCTGACCGGGCGTGCAATAGCCGCATTGCAGCGCGTCGTGGTCAATGAAGGCCTGCTGCATCGGGTGCAGGGGGCCGTCCGGGCCGGAGATGCCCTCGATCGTCGTGACCTGGCGGTCCTGCGCCTGCGCGGCCAGGGTCAGGCAGGCCAGCACCCGCCTCCCATCCACATGCACCGTGCAGGCGCCGCACTGGCCGTGGTCACACCCCTTCTTGGCGCCCGTCAGCGCCAGATGCTCACGCAGCGCGTCGAGCAGGGATGTGCGGTTGTCGATCTCGAGCGTCCTGACGAGCCCGTTCACCACGAACGTCAATGGCCGATGATGCGGGCCGGTTGCCCCACGCGCGGCCGCGGCCAGCGGGCTGCCGGCAAGCACCGATCCCGCGACCCCGCCGGCGAGCAGCTCACGCCGCGCCAGCGCCGGCGGCGCCTCCGACCCTGGGCTTTCCTCCGGCCCTGCCATCACACGCCTCCTTGTCCAAGCTGCGCGCGCAATTTGCGGCGGGACCGCCGCGCATGTCGCTCGCGGGATTGCCATGTGCCCACGCGAAATTGCTGCTTCCGATGCCCGGCGCATCCGCCGACCGCGCCAGTCGCCTGCGGAACGGCCCACACATCAAGGTGAGCACATTCTGAGGTTGATCTCGCGCGCGCCCGCGGCCCGTGTGACGTCAGCCTGCAAGGCGTGCGGCGGATCAGGCCAGCGGCGGACCTTGCCGCAGCCGGTCCAGCAGCCATCGCCCGGCGGGGCCCGGCGCATGATCCCGACGGTGCGCCGCGTAGATCACGAGCTCGCCGCTTGGGGCCGGATCGTCCTCGAGAGGTAGCGGGACAAGCCTGCCCTGCTCGATCAGCCCCGCGATCAGATGCTCGGGCATCCGGCACCAGCCGAAGCCGGCGAGCAGGAAGTCCATGCGACGCCCGAGGTCGACAAAGCGCCACAGGCGCGCGCTGGAAAGCCCATAGCTGGCCCCGCCCGGGTCCACGGGATCGGACAGCACCAGCTGGACATGCGCCTCCAGATCGCCGCGCGAGGCGGGCCGGCGCAGCATGGCCAGCGGATGGAAGGGGGCAACCACGGGCAGCATCGCGATGCGCATCAGCGGATAGGCGGTGATGTCGTCCGGGACACCGGGCAAAAGCATGCAGATGCCCAGTGCCGTGCGGCCGCTGCGCAGCCGACGTTCCGAACCGCCCAATCCCTCGGTCGAGAACGTGACCGGCAGACCGGGGAACCGGTCGCTCAACGCGCGCAGGCTTTCGATCAGGGGCGCGGTCGGCACCAGAGGATCAATGGCAAGCGCCAGCTCGGGCTCCAGCCCACCCCGCGTACCGGCCGCCAAGGCTTCGAAGCGCGCGGCACTGGCCAGCACCAGCCGCGCCTGATCCACCAGCACCCTGCCGGCGTCCGTCAGCCGCGGCCGATGACCGCTGCGATCGAACAGGATGACGCCCTGCGTTGCCTCCAGCGTGGCCACCGCCTGGCTGATCGCTGACTGCACGCGACCAAGCTTCCGCCCCGCGGCGGAGAAGCTGCCGGTGTCGGCGATCGTCGTCAGCACGCGGAGCTGATCGAGGCTGAGGCTGCCGATCACCCTCCATCACCTCGGCCGATGGAAATGATCATGATTTTATCGCTCCTGCCGTTTGTTGCGGGCCCTTAGATCGGTTCCGTGCAGCCCACCAGGGTGCCGGCATCTTCCGCGGGCGAGGGCTGCCCCTTCGAAACAGGTGTCAGGACACGCACATGACCAAGCTTCTCATCGTCGAGACCAGCCCGCGCGGCGAGCATTCCATATCCCGCGCCATGACAGGGCGGTTCGTGGCGGCGTGGAAGGCGGCGCATCCGGACGGGGCCATGGTGCATCGCGACCTTGCGCAGACCGACCTGGCCTTCGTGACGGCACCGTGGCTGCAGGCCTATTTCACCCCGCCCGGGCAGCATGGGCCGGAGATGAAGGACACGCTTCGCCTCTCCGACGCATTGGTCGGCGAAGTCCTCGCCGCCGACCACATCGTCATCGCCACGCCGGTCTACAACTACAACGTGCCTGCCGCGCTGAAGGCCTGGGTGGATCACATCGTCCGGAAGGGCCTGACGCTTGGCCTGGATGGCAAGGGGCTTGTCACGGGCAAGCGGGCGACCATCCTGCTCGCCTCAGGCGGGGTCTATACGGAAGGGTCGCCAATCCGCGAGCGCGACATCGCCACCACCTACCTCCGCATGATCCTCGGCGTCATCGGCATCACCGATGTCACGGTCGTCGCCGGCGGAGGTGCGAAGGCCGTCGACACGGGCGGGCAGACGATGGCTGCGTTCATCACCAACCTCGAACCCGAAATCCACCGCGCCGCCGCTGCGTAGGCCATTTCCCCTGCCTTCGCCGCGTGTCAGCCAGGCGGCGTGATGATCATCCGGCCGGTCGCTGCGTTCTTCGGCAGGGCGATCAGCGCGGCCACACCCGGGGCTGCACCCAGGGCAGGCGCCCGGCCTCGAGTTCGGCGATGATCTTTCCGGTGATCGCGTCGTGGAGGTTCGCACGGTCACCCGTGGCTCGGCCGCTCGGGGCCGGCCGCGTCGCGGAGCGGGTCGTGGCGGTTCTCGATGACGGGCCGGCGACGAGCCTCTCCGAGCCGCCACGGCTTCACCTGGCCCGGAAAGCCGGCGGCTCCATGATCCTGAACATGAGGATTTGGCCCAAGCCTCAACACCATGCGCCATGCCGCGACAGCGGGTGCTTCCCCGCCTCATGCCATGCGCGTGGGAAAGCAGCGGAAACAGGACCGCCACAACAGCAAAGATTTGGAAATGAGAAGGAATTTTGGAGCAGCGGTGGGAACCGGATTCCAACCTTCGCTGGGCGCTATGAGACGTGTCTCGCCGGCTGAGCCAGCCCTTGGCGCGCCGGCAACTGTGGAGGGCTGATTGTCGCGGCCGCTCCCGCTTCTGTCCCTGAGGCCAGAACCCGCACGGCCTCGATCTGCGAGAGAAACACCTGGCCATGGAAGTGCTCGAAGAAGTCTGACCGCTTCAGGGCATCCATCACCGGCCCCTTGACCTCCGACAGATGAAAGCCGACGCCGGCGGCACGCAGGCGGTCTGCGATCGCCTCCAGGCTTTCAAGCGCACTGGCGTCGATCAGGTTCACCGCCGGGCACATCAGGATGACATGCCGCAAGGCGGGGCGCGCCGCGACCTCGGCGTAGATTCGGTCTTCCAGATAGCGCGCATTGGCGAAGTACAGGCTCTCGTCCACACGCAGCGACAGGATGGCGGGATCGGTGATCACCGCGTGCCGGTCCACGTTGCGGAAATGCTCGGTGCCCGGCACCTGGCCGACAATCGCCATGTGCGGTGTGCTGGTGCGCCACAGGAACAGCAGCAGCGAAAGTGCCACGCCGGCGACGATCCCGGCCTCTACGCCGACGAACAGGACCAGCAGGATGGTCACGGCCATCGCCGCAAAATCGGCCTTGGAATAGGTGTAGGTGCGCCGGATCGCCTTCAAATCCACCAGCGACAGCACCGCAACGATGATCGTCGCCGCCAGCACGGCTTGGGGCAGGAAGCGGAACAGCGGCGTCAGGAAGAGCGTGGCCGCCAGGATGCCCAGCGCGGTGATGGCACCGGCGAGCGGCGTCTCGGCGCCCGCGTCGAAATTCACCACCGATCGCGCGAAGCCGCCCGTGACCGGATAGCCGCCCGACAGCGCCGCGGCGATGTTGGATGTGCCCAGGCCCACAAGTTCCTGGTTCGCCTCGATCCGCTGGCGCCGCTTGGCGGCCAGCGTCTGCGCGACTGAGACGGATTCCACGAATCCAACCAGGCTGATCAACAGGGCCGCCGGCAGCAATTGCACCCACAGATCGGCGCCGAAGACCGGCAGCGCGAAGGGCGGTAGGCCGGCGGGGATCTCGCCCACGATCTTGACGCCCTGCCGGTCCAGGCCAAAGGCGACGACCAGGAGAATGGAAACCACGATGGCCGCCAGCGGCCCCGCCTTGGCCAGTAGATCAGCCAGGCGGGGTTTGAGGCCAAGCCCGATCAGGCGCGGCTTCAACTGCTTGCGCACCCAGAACAGGAAGCCCACCGACGCCACGCCGATCAGCAGCGTGAAGATGTTGGTCGTGGTGATCTGACCCAGGATGCCTTCGACAATGCGCGGCAGCGTGTCGCCCGCAGCACGGATGCCCAGGATGTGCTTCAACTGGCTAGCCGCGATCAGGATGCCTGACGCCGTGATGAAGCCCGAGATCACCGGATGGCTCAGGAAGTTCGCGAGAAAGCCCAGCCGCAGCACCGCCATGGCGACCAGGATCAGCCCTGACAGGAAGGCGAGCGTCACCGCCGCCGCGAGGTGGGCGGCGGTGCCCTGCGCCGCGATGGGCGCCAGCGCCGCCGCCGTCATCAGCGATACCACGGCCACCGGTCCCACGGCGAGCGTGCGGCTGGTGCCGAAGACGGCATAGGCGATCAGCGGCAGGATGGAGGCATAAAGGCCAACCACCGGCGGCAGGCCGGCGAGCATGGCGTAGGCCAGGCTCTGCGGCACCAGCATGATCGTGACGATCACCGCGGCGAACAGATCGTTCACCGCTTCGCCGCGCGTGTAGCGCGGCGCCCATTCCAGGATGGGGAACAGCCGCTGCAGACGCGCGTTCATCTCACGCGGCCATCTGCGGCTTGGCCATCCATTCGCGCCCGCGCAGCATGGCCTGCCAGTAGATCGGCGGCAGCATCCGCTCCTTCAGCAGCCAGGCGAGATGGCTCGGCTGCGTGCCGTCGATCAGCCAGGTCGGAAAGCTCGGCAGCAGCTTGCCGCCATAGCCGAACTCAGCCAGCACGATCTTTCCGCGCTCGACGGTGAGCGGGCAGGAGCCGTAGCCGTCATAGACCGCATCCTGCTCCGCCGTGGCGCCCAGATCCTTGAGGAGGTTGTGCGCCACCACCGGCGCCTGCTTGCGCGCGGTCGCCGCCGTCTTGGCATTGGGCGCATTGCACGCATCGCCGAGGCCATAGACGCCCGGCAGCGTCTTGTGGCGCAGCGTCGCCTGGTCCACGTCCACCCAGCCCGCCGCATCCGCCAGCGGCGAGACGCGGATGAAATCCGGCGCCGTTTGCGGCGGCACGGCGTGAAGCATGTCGAACTCGCACTCGACCGTGGTCTTGGCGCCATCGGAGTCGGTGCGGGTGAACCAGGCGCGTCGCCCAGGACCATCGACCCGCACCAGATTGTGCTGGAAATGCAGCTGCGCTTTGTAGCGCTCGATGTAGCGCATCAGCGCGGGGACATATTCCTTCACGCCGAACAGCACCGCACCCGCATTGTAGAAATCGATTGAGATGTCCTTGAGCCGCCCGCTGCGCAGCCAGTGATCGGCCGAAAGGTACAGGGCCTTCTGCGGCGCACCGGCGCATTTGATCGGCATCGGCGGCTGGGAGAAGACAGCCCGACCGGACTTCAGGCCTTGGACACACTCCCAAGGTATAGGGCGCCAGGTCGTAGCGGTAGTTGGAGGTGACGCCGTTACGGCCGAGTGTCTCGGAAAGGCCCTCGATGCCGTCCCAGTTCAGCTTGAGGCCGGGGGCTACGACCAGCGCCGTGTACTTCACGACGCGACAGCCATCGAGGATGACGGCACGCTTCTCAGGCTCGAAGGCGGCCACCGCTGCCTTGATCCAACGCACGCCGGGCGGGATCAGCGAGGCCATGGTCTTGGCGGTCGTCGCCGGATCGAAGATGCCGCCGCCGACCATGGTCCAGCCGGGCTGGTAGTAGTGGATTTCGGCCGGGTCGATGATAGCGATGTCGAGGTCGGGCTGGCGCGACTTCAGGCTGGACGCGAGCGACACGCCCGCCGCACCCCCACCGATGATAACCACGGTATGCGTGGCGTCAGACACATCCGTGGGCGTGCGCCCGCCATTGGCGATCCGACGCGCGACGGCACCCATGTCGTAGCCTGCCGCCTTGGTGGCGCTGAGGATCTCCGGCAACGGCCGGCCCTGCGCCGCTTCCGAGAGCGACCACAGCGTCGCCGAGCGCGTGCCCGTTCGGCAGTACGCGAAGATCGGCTTTGGAAGGCTGGCGAAGAGCGTCCCAAAAGCAGCGGCGTCGCTGTCCTGCACCTGGCCGGAGATGACCGGCTGATAGGCAGCCTGCAGGCCGGCGCCCTCGGCGGCAGCCTCAATCTCGGCAAAGCCCGGCTGGTCGGCACCCTCGCCGTCGGGCCGGTTGCAGATGATGGATCGGAATCCGGCCGCGGCGATGCCTGCCACGGCGTCGGGCAGGATCTGCTCCGATACTGAGAGGCTCGCGTTGCTTCGCTT
>NZ_JAFFQY010000034.1 GCF_017311575.1 Roseococcus thiosulfatophilus | reverse complement strand
ACCTGGTCGCGCTGCGCACCAAGGACGGTGTCGCCTCGCTCTCCGAACTCGTCCGCCGCGCGCTGCGGCTGCGCCCCGACCGCATCCCCATCGGCGAGGTGCGCGGCGCCGAAGCGCTCGACCTCCTCAAGGCATGGGGCACCGGCCACCCCGGTGGCATCGGCACCATCCATGCCGGCTCCGCCCTCGGCGCGCTGCGGCGCCTCGAGCAGCTGATCCAGGAAGCCGTCGTCACTGTGCCGCGCGCGCTGATCGCCGAGACGATCGACGTCATCGCCGTGCTCGCCGGCCGCGGCGCCGACCGCCGCCTTACTGAGCTCGCCCAGGTCCGCGGCCTGACCGCAACCGGTGACTACGACCTCACACCGACAGGAGACACCCCATGACCTCCACGCTGCGCACGCGCCTCGCCGGCGCGGCCGCCTTCACGCTGAGCCTCGCCCTCGCGGCACCCGCCCATGCCGCCGGCTCCAACATGCCCTGGGAGCAGCCGCTGCAGCAGGTGCTCGAATCCATCGAAGGCCCGGTCGCCAAAATCATCGCGGTGATCATCATCATCGTCACCGGCCTGACGCTGGCCTTCGGGGACACCTCGGGCGGCTTCCGGCGGCTGGTGCAGATCGTCTTCGGGATCTCGATCGCCTTCGCGGCGTCGAGCTTCTTCCTGTCGTTCTTCCAGTTCGGCGGCGGGGCGCTGATCTGATGACCGCGCCGGCCGATCCCCTCCCGGGCTTCTCGGCGACGGTGCACCGCGCACTGATCGAGCCGATCCTGCTCGCCGGCGCGCCGCGCGCAGTCGCCATCGCCAACGGCACGCTCGCGGCGGCGATCGGGCTCGGGCTGCGGCTCTGGGTCGCGGGCGTGCTGATCTGGCTGGTTGGGCACCTCGCCGCGGTCTGGGCCGCGCGACGGGATGTGCAGTTCGTGGAGGTGGTGCGCCGGCACCTGCGCTACCCGGCCTGGCTGCGCGCGTGAGCCCTCGATGCTGAACCTCGCCGAATACCGCCGGAAGCCCCAGACGCTCGCGGACTTCCTGCCCTGGGCCGCCCTGGTGGCGCCGGGCGTGGTGCTGAACAAGGACGGCTCCTTCCAGCGCAGCGCCCGATTCCGCGGCCCGGACCTGGACAGCGGCACGCCGGCCGAGCTCGCGGCGACAGCCGCGCGGCTGAACGGCGCGCTGCGGCGCCTCGGCTCGGGATGGGCGGTCTTCGCGGAGGCGCAACGCATTCCGGCGCGCGGCTACCCCGCCAGCACCTTCCCCGACCCTGTCTCGGCCCTGGTGGACGCCGAGCGCCGCGCCCAGTTCGAGGAGGCCGGGGCGCATTTCGAGAGCAGCTACATCCTCACCTTCGCCTGGCTGCCGCCGGCCGACGATGCCGCCCGCGCCGAGGGCTGGCTCTACGAGGGAACGCAGGGCGTCGACGCCGCGACCGGCCGCGAGGCGCTGCGCGGGTTCGTCGACCGGACCGACCGCGTGCTCGACCAGATCGAGGCCTTCGTGCCGGAGGCGCGCTGGCTCGACGATGCCGAGACGCTGACCTTCCTCCACTCGACGGTCTCCACCCGCCGCCACCTGGTCCGCGTGCCCGAGTCGCCGATGCATCTCGACGCGCTGCTGGCCGACCAGCCGCTGGTTGGCGGCCTCGCGCCGCGGCTCGGCGACGCGCATCTGCGGGTGCTGACCATCATCGGCTTCCCGAGCGCGACCTTCCCCGCAGCCTCCGGGACGTGCCATGAACGGCACCGGCGTCATCGACCGCTTTCTCGACGTCTTCACCCGCTACATCGACAGCGGCTTCGGTCTGCTCGGCGGCGAGGTGGCCTTCCTCGCCGCAACGCTCATCGTCATCGACATCACCCTCGCCGCGCTCTTCTGGGCCTTGGGCGCGGACGACGACATCATCGCGCGCCTGATCAAGAAGACCCTCTTCGTGGGCGTCTTCGCCTGGATCATCGGCAACTGGAATTTTCTGGCCCAGGTTATCTTCGACAGCTTCGCCGGCCTCGGCCTGGTCGCCTCGGGCTCCACCATCACGGCGCAGCAACTGCTCCAGCCCGGCCGCGTCGCGCAGGTCGGCCTTGATGCCGGGCGGCCGCTGCTGCAGGCCGTCTCCGGCCTCATGGGCTACATCTCGTTCTTCACGAACTTCGTCCAGATCGCGATCCTGATGTTCGCCTGCGCCTTCCGCCCTCCCGAGATCAGCTACGACGACGAGCCGATCCAGGCGACGCAGATCCCCGAGCCGCCAAGGCCCGTGGAGATTGTCGAGGTGCCGACGCCTCTGCCCCTGCCGGGCCAGCTTCAGCGCATCCCGCCGTCGCGCCGGACGCCCGAACCGCCCGATCCGACCGTGCGCGTCAACCAGGCGAATACCGCCGCGCGCGTGCAGCCGGTCCGCGCGGGCTTCATCAACGCGGTGCAGGTCTACCCCTTCACGCCGGGCGCGCTGTATCAGGTCTACACGGCGCCCGGCCAAGTCACCGCCATCATGCTGCAGGAAGGCGAGACGCTTGTGGGGAACGGCCCGGTCGCCGCTGGCGACACGGTCCGGTGGATCATCGGCGACACCGAGAGCGGCACCGGCCCGACGCGACGGGTGCACATCATCATCAAGCCGACGCGCCCCGACCTCACCACCAACCTCATCATCAACACCGACCGCCGCACCTACCTGCTGGAGCTGCGCTCGACCGAGCGCACCTACATGGCCTCCGTCTCCTGGCAGTATCCACAGGACGCGCTGATAGCGCTGCGCCGGCAGAACGCCGCGGCGCCGGTGGAGCAGGGGCTCGATCTCGCGCGCCTGCGCTTCCGCTACGACATCGAGGGCGACAGTCCGGCTTGGCGGCCGCTGCGCGCCTTCGACGACGGGCGGCAGGTCTTCATCGAGTTTCCGCGCGGCATCGGCCAGGGCGAGATGCCGCCGCTCTTCGTCATCGGGCCGGAGGGCGAGGGGCAGCTGGTCAACTACCGCGTCCGCCAGAACTTCATGATCGTCGACCGACTCTTCGCCGCCGCCGAGCTGCGCCTCGGCGACCGGCAGCAGCGCGTGCGCATCGTCCGCACCGATGGCCGCGCGCGATGAGTGGGGCCGCGCCGGAGCGGGGCGGGAGCGAGCGCGACATCGCCGCGGCGCTGCGCCTGCGCCCCGACCCGCCGCGCGTGGTGCGGCTCTCCCGGCGGGTGCTGATCGGGCTTGGCGTCGCGGCCGGGCTCGGCATCGGGGCGGCGCTGATCGTGGCGCTCCAGGGCCGCAGCGGCGGCGAGGGGCCGCGCGAGCTCTACAGCACCGACCGGAACCCGCAGGCCGACGGCCTCGCGAGCCTGCCGCGCGACTATGCTGGCATCCCGCAGCTGGGGCCGCCGCTGCCGGGCGATCTGGGACGGCCGATCGTGCGGGCGCAGGAGCGTGGACAGCCGGTCGTGCCGCCGGCAATGCCGGCCACTGTCGATCCGGCCGAACAGCGGCGCATGCAGGAGATCGAGGCGGCGCGTACGAGCCGGCTCTTCGTGCAGGTCGAAGCGCGCGGCGAGCCGCGCGGTATTGCGCCCGCCGGACCGCTGGCAGCGGATCCGGGTGCGATGCTGATCGGTCCCGACGCCACCGACCGGCGGCTCGCCTTCCTCGGTGGGCCTGCGGACCGTCGCACGACCTCGCCGGACCGCCTCCAGACGCCGGCGAGCCCCTTCGTCATCCAGGCCGGCAGCGTCATCCCCGCGGCGCTGCTCACCGGCCTCCGCTCCGACCTGCCGGGGCAGATCACCGCCCAGGTCACGGCGAACGTCTTCGACAGCCCGACCGGGCGGCACCTGCTCATCCCTCAGGGCGCGCGCCTGATCGGCGCCTATGACAGCCGTATCAGCTTCGGACAGCGCCGCATCCTGCTCGTCTGGAACCGGCTGATCCTGCCCAACGGGCGCTCCATCGTGCTGGAGCGCATGCCCGGTGCCGACGAGGCCGGCTACGCCGGGCTCGAGGACGGCGTGGACTACCACTGGGGGCGGCTCTTCCTCGCCGCCGGGTTGGCGACCCTGCTGAACCTCGGCCTGGAACTCGGCCGCGACGACGAAAGCGACATCGCCCGCGCCATCCGCGAGAGCGGCCAGGACACCGTCGGCCGCGCCGGCGAGGAGATCGTCCGCCGGCAGCTTTCCGTCCCGCCAACGTTGACCGTGCGACCCGGCTTTCCGGTGCGCGTGATCGTCCACCGCGATCTCGTGCTCGAGCCGTATGGAGGCTGATCCATGCCGAAGCTGAAGCTTGGCCCGATCCCCGACGACCGTCCGGTGAAGCTCAGCGTGGAACTGCCGGCCGAGCTTCACCGTGACCTGCTCGCCTACGCGGAAGCGCTCTCACGCGAGACGGGGCAGCAGGTCGAACCGACGAAGCTCGTCGCGCCGATGCTGACACGGTTCCTCGCGAGCGACCGGGGGTTTCGCTCTGCACGCCGGCCCGCGCCTCGATCGCGCGGGCCACAGGCTCAGCCAGCGCGCGATCTCTGAGTCGCGCGCAGTTGCGCCAGGAACCGACGCAAGGCGGGGTTGTCGCGCTTGGGGTCCCAGTACGCGGCGGCCTCTACCATGGTCGGCCCTGCTCCATCGCCGACAGGTCGGAATACGACGCCCGGATAGGATGCGCCGGAGGCAGATTCCGCCAGCACCGCAACGCCGAGGCCGGTGCCGACCAGGTTGAACATGCCCTCCCGACTCACATCGTGCGGCGCGAACCTTGCAGGCTGCCCGCGCGGCAGCAGGTTCTGGACAGTCGCACGCACCTCCGGTCCAGAGCCGCGAGAGGCGACGATGAAGGTTTCGCCGGCGAGGTCCTGCCAGAGCACCAAGCGGGCGTCGGCAAGCGGATGTGGCTCGGGCAGGGCCACCATCCCGGCCTCCTGCCAGAGCGCCAGACGGTCCAGGCCCGGTTCGTCATGCGGCCCGAGGAGGATCGCAACGTCCGTCCGGCCGCGACGCAGGTCGCTCAGGAGCTCCTCGCGATCGCCCTCGATCACCGACAGCTCGACACGGCGATGCCGCCCGGCGAATCTCAGCAAAGCATCGCGAAATCGCCCAGTCGAGGCCGAGAAATAGGTCCCGGCAACAAGGCGGCCTACGAGGCCCGAGCCGGCGGCTCGCGCTGTGCCGGTAGCACCATCGAGCTCGGCCAGCATACGACGTACCGCCTCAAGGAACCGCGCTCCGGCAGCGGTCGCCCGAACGCCCGAAGACCGCCGCTCGAAGATTGATACGCCAATGAGGTCCTCAAGTGCCCGGATGCGTCGGCTGACCGAAGAAGGGGTCATCTGTAAGTGCTTCGCGGCAAGCCTTACACTCCCGAAGTGGTCGACCACAGTGGCGAGCGTGAGCGACCGTAGGTCGGTCGAACCTCTTGGATCCCTCAATAGGCCACCGGCGTCACGGTCATCTTCCATCGAACTTGCCCCGGTCGGAGGCGAACCGACGGGCGGTCCCAATTTCGCTTGCCGAAAGCTGGGGGCGCGCGGCTATTCGGAGGTGCCGGATCCTGGTCGGCGGAGCGCGCGCCATGTGCCTCGCCTCATTGGCTTCGTGGAATGTCCATCCGCACGGTACAAACACCTGCGTTTGGGTTCGACAATGCGCACAGATGTGGAATGGATCTTGCTCAGCCATCATAGGCGTAGGGCCAAGTAGTAGTGGCTTCCCGGTCGATCCCAACGCGTCCGGCTGCAGGAGCATGAGAGGTTGAACGCTGCAACGACGGGTAGGTCGGACATCGCGCCAACGCAAGCGCTCGCTGACTTCACAAGGAGTCTCTCGTGGCCCGATGTTCCTGCGGTAATTCGCCACGCCGCACGACGCAATCTCGTCAACGTCCTGGCCTGCGCGCTTGGCGGCCGGGCCGACCCTGCGATCGCGGCCTTCTCCACCGCGCTCGCGCCGATGGCCGGCGCAGCGATCGCGACGGAGATCGGAGCGGATCGAACAGATGCGGGGACGGCTGCCTTCATCAATGCCGCCGCCGCGAACGTGCATGATTTCGACGACCAGCACCTGCCGACCGTGATGCATCCGGGTCCCGTCGTTGTCGCAGCGGCGCTCGCCGCCGCGGAACTGACCGGGGCAAAGGGGGAGCACCTGCTGACAGGGATCATTGCGGGCATCGAGGTCGCATGCCGGATCGGCAACGCGGCGTCGCCCGGCCACTACGCTGCCGGCTTTCACATCACGGCGACCTGTGGCGTCTTCGGCGCGGCGGCGGCGACGGCATCGATCCTCCGCCTCGACGCAGCCCGCGTTGTCTGGGCTATCGGACACGCCGCCAGCCAGTCTGCCGGCCTGGTGGAAGCGCTGGGAGCGGCCAGCAAGAGCACCGGCGTCGGCGCTGCCGCGCGGGGCGGGCTGCAAGCCGCATTGTTTGCTGCCGCCGGCATTGCGGGTCCGGCTGCTCCCCTTGAGGGGCAATTCGGCTTCCTGTCCGTGATGGCGCCAGCGGCCGATGCCGGCCAGATCACGGCCGAGCTCGGAACCCGATGGGAAATCCTGCGGAACGCGCCAAAGGCCTATCCGGTGGGGGTCGTGCTGCATCCCGTCGTCGATGCGTGCCTCGCGTTGTTGAAACTGGATGGCTTCACCCTGGACAAGCTCAGCCGGCTTGAGCTTCGAGGACACCCGATGCTGCGTATGCGCGCGGATCGACCGGATATCCGAACCGGACGGGAAGCCACGGTCTCGGCGCAGCACGTCGCGGCCGCGGCTCTGCTGAAGGGCGGCGTAGGGCCGGCCGAGCTGACGGATGCAGCGGTGGAGCATACGGAAATCCGCGCTCTGCGAAGCCGCATCTTCGTCCGTGACGATGCGGATTGCCGCGTAGAAGCCGTCACGCTCCTCGCCGAAAGCACCTGTGGCACCGCATGGCGGGTGCATGTGCCGATGGCGCGCGGCCTGCCTGACAGGCCGCTCAGCGACGCAGAACTCAACGCCAAGGCAGGCCTCCTGATAGGACTGGGCGCGCCCTGGTGTGACCCTCACGGAGTGCTGCAACTCGCGTGGGGCGCGGAGGATCTGCCATCGCTCGCACCGCTGTCGGCGGTGCTGCGCCGTGACGGGCCGCTTCGCGTCATTCCATGATGCGCAGCAGCGTGCGCTCACCACCCCCTCCCGCCGCCAATCCCACAAGGGCTTCACTGGTCTGTGCCAGCGGCAGCACACGCCCGATACGCGGTGCCAGGGCGCCGCTCTCGTAGAGGCGAAAAAGAAAGCGCCATGCCGAGACTACCCTTTCCGGGGTGCGTTCACGGTAGTCCGACCATTGTAGGCCAAGAACGGCAATATTCTTCAGCAGCAAATAATTGGCACGGATGTGTGGGATGTCGCCGGCAGCGAAGCCCACGATCACGAGTCGTCCGCTCCAGGCAAGGCAGCGCAGCGCGGCCGAGGTGGCATCGCCGCCGATTGGATCGACCACAAGATCTACTGGCCCGCCGCATGCGCTGAGCTCGTCGCGGAGAGTATCGCGCACTGCAGGCCTATCAAGCCGAAGCACCGCATGGGCACCCGCCTCGCGCGCGAGTTGGGCGCCAGTATCGGTACGGACGGCACCGATCACCCGCGCCGCCCCCAAGGCCCGCGCGATCGCCACGGCCGCGAGGCCGACGGCCCCCGACGCGCCAAGCACGAGCACGCTTTCGCCAGCCTCGATCCGCGCCCGCACGGTCAGGGCAAACCAGGCCGTTTGTGCCGCGAGGCCCAGCCCCGCTGCGTCGAGCGACGAAACATGCTCCGGCACAGGGGCTAGCACGGCTGCGGTGGCGAGCGCGCGCTCGGCAAAGGCCCCACGCTCCATGGCGGCGATGACGCGCGTGCCGATTGGTGGCCCTTCGGTGTCGGGACCTAGCCCGGAAAATTCATG
>NZ_JAFFQY010000044.1 GCF_017311575.1 Roseococcus thiosulfatophilus | reverse complement strand
CCACCCGCCAACGTCCAGGACCGCGACGGCGCGCCGCCACTCATGCGCATCTCGCGCGGCCGCTGGCCCTTCGTGCAACTCGCCTTCATGGATAGCGGCTACACAGGGGACCGCGTCGCCCGTGCCACCGCGATCCGCGTCGAGATCGTGCGCAAGCCGAAGGATCAAGTCGGCTTCGCCGTTCATGCCCGCCGCTGGGTGGTCGAACGCTTCTTTGCCTGGATCGGCCGCAACCGACGTCTCGCCAAGGACTTCGAGGCCACCATCGCCTCCGCCAACGCCTTCCTCTACGCCGCCTCCGTCATCATCCTGCTACGCCGTATCGCACGTTCCGCATGAGATTCGAGACAGACTCTTAGAGAAGCTTATGTCGCGAACGCCAAGGAGGTGTTGCGGGGCGCAACGCCACTGTACCGTCACGGAAAGTCGCGCCGGGGGAGACGTGGCTGAATTCACAGGCTCTGCGCGGCGCCGCCCGCACCATCACCCCTGCCGAAACCGAACCGTGCCACCGGGATCAGAGCGATGCGCCGGACATGGTCGCGCTCCCTCGGAACCCCATACGCTCCAGGAATACTGAAGCGGTCACGACCTCCCCTCGGGCTTCAGATGCTTCTGCGATCCCAGGCGCACGGCCACCAGGTGGTAGGCGCCATCATCTTCCAGGTGCAGGCGCAAGGGTCCGCTGCCGAGAGGCACGCCATCGAGGCTGGCTTGAGCGATGCCACGCTCGAAGCCTTCGGGGTTCTCCACGCGAATCTCGTAGCTGGCCGCGCCATGCCGCAACGTCACCTCGAAGCCCGGCCACTCCGCCGGGATGCAGGGATCGAACAGCAGCGTCCCCGCCTGCAGGCGCAGGCCGATGATGCTCTCCATGCCGGCACGCTGCATCCAACCGGATGAACCGGTGTACCAGCTCCAGCCGCCACGCCCCGCATGCGGTGGCTTGGCGCTGATGTCGGCCGCCACGACATAGGGTTCCACCTTGTAGCGCAGCACGTCGTAGCGTGTGCGCGCGTGGTTGATCGGGTTCAGCATCGCGAAGAGTCGCCCGGCCTTGCCGCCTTCACCCAGCGCGGCGAAGGCCATCACCAGCCACAGCCCCGCATGGGTGTATTGGCCGCCATTCTCGCGCACGCCAGGCGGATAGGCCTTGATGTAGCCGGGGTCCTGCGCGGTCTTGTCGAAAGGGGGGGTGAAGAGCAGCGCCAGGCGCTCCGCCGGGCGGATCAGTTCCCGCTCGGCCGAGGCCATTGCATGGGCGGCGCGCACAGGGTCGCCCGCACCGGACAGCACCGCCCAGGACTGGGCAATGGAATCGATGCGGCATTCCTCGGCCGAGGCCGTGCCGAGTGGCGTGCCGTCATCGTAGAAGCCGCGCCGGTACCAGTCGCCGTCCCATGCCCTGTGTTCCAGTGCGGACCGCAGGGCGGCGGCGTGAGCCTGCCAGGTGGTGGCGCGCCCCGCCTCGCCGCGCAGCGCCGCGCGGGGGTGGAAGGCGGTGAAGGCGCCGTACAGCATCCAGCCGAGCCATACGCTCTCGCCCTCGCCCTTCTCGCCTACGCGGTTCATGCCGTCGTTCCAGTCACCCGTGCCCATCAGCGGCAGGCCGTGCCGGCCGGCCTGCATGCTGGCGTCCAGCGCCCGGGCACAATGCTCGAACAGCGTCGCGGTGGTGGGTGAGGTCTCCGGCTGGAAGAAGCGCTCATGCTCGCCAGGGACGAGGGGTGCTGCGTCCAGGAAGGGCACCTGCTCGTCCAGGACGCCGGCATCGCCGGTGGCGGTGACGTAGTGGTCCACCGCCAAAGCCAGCCAGCCGCGATCGTCGGAAATGCGCGTGCGCACGCCCTGGCCGGAATGCGGCAGCCACCAGTGCTGCACGTCGCCCTCCAGGAACTGGCGCGATGCGGCGCGCAACAGGTGCGCGCGGGTTTCCATGGGGCGGGAGGCGACCAGCGCCATGCCGTCCTGCAACTGGTCGCGGAAGCCATAGGCGCCGCTGGCCTGGTAGAACCCGGCCCGCGCCCACACGCGGCAGGCCAGCGCCTGGTAGAGCAGCCAGCCATTCAGCATGATGTCCATCGGCCGGTCTGGTGTGCGAACCTGGATGCGGCCGAGCACGTCGTTCCAATGCGCCGCGACCTCGGCGGCCACGGCATCGAGGTCCGCCGCGCGATACCGCGTGACCAACGCGCGCGCGGAGATGGCGTCGTCGGCCTGGCCCAGGAAACACACGATTTCCACCCTGCCGTGCGCCGGCAAGGTGACCCGTCGGCGCATGGCGCCGCAGGGATCGAGCCCGCCGCCCACCGTCTTGGAAAGAGGCGCCGCGCCAAGCACTCCGGCCGGCGCCGTCAGCGCGCCGTTGCGACCGAGGAACTCCCGCCGATCGCCCGTCCACTCCGTCTGCTCGCCTGCCAGGTCCAGGAAGGCCACGCGGGAACCGAAGGGGATGTTCCACGGGTTGCGCGCGAACATGGCGCCGGTCTCGGCATCGATCGCCGTGGTCACGAAGGGCAGCGTGGCCGACCGAGACGGGCCGAGCACCCATTCGACATAGGCCGTCACGCTTAACTGCCGCACGCGGCCAGAGAGATTGGTCAGCACGAGGCGCGAGATCTTGAGGCTGTCGCCGAGCGGCACGGACTGCGCGAGCTCCGCGCGGATGTCCTGCGCCTCATGCTCGAAGCGGCTGTAGCCTTGGCCATGCCGCGCCACATAGGTGAGCCCCGCGTCGCGGATGGGCAGCGCGGTGGGGGTCCAGACCGCCCCCGTCTCCTCGTCGCGCAGATAGAAGGCCTCCCCCGGACGATTGGCGACGGGGTCGTTCGACCAGGGCGTCACCTGGTTCTCGCGGCTGTTGACCGCCCAGGTGAACCCGCCGCCCTCCGTCGGCACATGGAAGCCGAAGGCCGGGTTGGCCACGACGTTGATCCAGGGCGCAGGGGTCGATTGGCCGGGACCCAGGATGGTCACGTATTCCCGGCCATCCTTGTCGAACCCCCCCAGCCCGTTGAACAGTTCGAGCGCCGGCGCGGTCCGCGTCCGCAGCGGCGGCGGGGAGGGACTTGCCGGGCCGGCTGGCGATGGCTGCGGCGACGGCATGGTGGCGGCCCTCGCGAAGGTCGAGACACGGTTTATCTGGTCGGCAAGGCTGCCGCGCCGCGCCAGCAGGACCACCCGCGCCGCGGCCATCAGCTGCGCGCGGGCCTCGGTCGAGACGAGGTCGGCCCGGAGGACGTGGATGCGGCCAAGCCTGGGGTCGGCGCTCTGCTGCATGCGGCTGGGCCGCACCAGAGCCTCCAGCGCGTCCTGCAGGTCCTGGACATAGGAGGAATGCCGGTCGTTCAGGAACACGATGTCCACGGCAAGCTGCTTCGCACGCCAATACTCGAAGGCCCGGAGCAGTTCCCGCGCCACGCCCAGGTGATCGGTCTCGCCGATCCGCAGCACCAGGATCGGTAGATCGCCCGAGATGGCCATGGGCCAAAGCCCCGATTGCGCGCCCCCGCCGCGGCAGATCACCTCCGAACTCGCCCGCATGGCCTGCGTGGCATGGACCAGATGCCCGGCCAGGCGCTGGAACAGCGCGGCATGCCCGGGGAGGATGCCCAGGTGGTGCATCTGCACCTGCGCCTGCGTCCAGGCCAGCGTCGCGGCACGCGCGAAGGCGCCGGCGTCTCGTTGCTTGTCCACGGTGTCGAGCAGCGCCTCGCGCGTTGCCGCCGCCATCGTCCAGAAGGCGACGCGCACGACCGCGCCGGGCGCGACGCGGATCCGCCGGCGCAGCGCGAAGATCGGGTCCAGCACGGTGCCCACGGTGCCGGACAGCCTCCGGCCGCGCCCCATCGCGGCCGGCCCGTGCACGTCATGGCCGCGGCCAAGGAAGCGGGCGCGGTCGGTCTCGAACTGAGGCACGATGTCCGCCTCGCCTTCCACCACGCTCAGATGCGCCGCCCAGATGCCGGGATCGTCCGGCCCCCTCTTGCGCCGCGTGGCCAGCAGCGCCCCGAGTTCAGGAAGGTACTCCGTCTCGACGAACAGCTTGGAGAATGCCGGGTGCGCGATGTCGTCCGCCTGCCGGGCCAAGGCCAGTTCAGCGTAGGACGTGACCTCGATCTCGCGGGGGGTCGCGCCGGCATTCGTCACCGAGACGCGCCGCACCTCGGCATCATGCTCGGAGGAGACGATCACCTCGAGCGTGGTGGTCAGCGTGCCATCGGCACGGCTGAATTCGGCGCGGTCCTCGTGGAAGGTCACGCCGTATTGGTCGGGTTTCGCACCCATGGGCTGTGCTGTCGCCGACCACAGCTCGTCAGAGCCGAGGTCGCGCAGGTAGACATACAACCCGGCATCGTCGCAGGTCGCATCCTCCCGCCAACGCGTGATGGCGAGGTTTCCCCACCGCGTGCTGCCGGACCCGGCGGCCGTCAGCATGGTGGACAAGCGACCATTCGACAGCAGGTGGGTGGCCGGCACGGCCTGCTGGGCCGAGGTGAAATGACGGGCGCCCAGGATATCCGGCGCCGTGGGGCGGTCGGCGGATTTCACCTCCACGGCAAATGGCCTGACAACCGCGACCTCGCGTGGCATGCGCTCCTGAAGAAGCAGTTCGGTGGCCTGCACCATGGGCTCCGCATGGAAGCGCCGTCGCATCGCGCCGCCATCCATGGCGGTCGCCAGCGCCACGATCGTCATTCCCTGATGGTGCGCCATGTAGGCGCGGACCAATGCGCTGCCCGCGCCCTTGGGCAAGCGTGTCCTCGTATAGTCCACCGCCTCGTAGAAGCCGAAGCGGCCGCGCGCGGCCCCCTGTGCCAGCACGGCGAGGTTGGCGCAGGCCGCCGCGGGGTCGATCATCGCGGCAAGCGCGGTGGCGTAGGGGGCGATGACCTGGTTTGCGCTCAGCCCGCGCTTCAGCCCGAGGTTCGGTACGCCGAAATTCGAATACTGATAGGTCAGCTCCAGGTCGCGCGCATTGTAGGCGGATTCGGAAATCCCCCATGGGATGCGCAGCGCCGCCGCGTACTCGATCTGCCGGCGCACCACCAGGCGGTTGGTCTGCTCCAACAGGCTGCCATCGGGCGCGCGCATCACCAGCGAGGGCATCAGGTATTCGAACATCGAGCCGGACCACGACACCAGGGCCGCGCTGTGGGCCACGGGCACCATGCCACGGCCCAACCGGAACCAGTGCCGCGCCGGCACATCGCCCTTGGCGATGGCGAAGAAGCTGGCCAGCCGTGCCTCGGAGGCGAGCAGGTCGTAGCAGCTCGAATCCAGGACGCCCTCCGGAACCAGGTAGCCGATCGACAGCAGCGTGCGCTCGGGGTCGAGCAGGAAGCCGAACTCCATCGCCATCGCCATGCCGCGTGCGGCCTCCGCGACGGCGTCAAGTCGCATGGCGAGCGCGGCCCGCGCCGCCTCGTCCAGTTCATGGTCGCGGCGGTGGCTGCGGATCGCCGTGCGGCATGCTTGTGCCCAGAACAGCAGGTCGTCGCCCGCGCCGTTGCCCCGTTCGAACGCCAGGGCCCGGGCGATGTCGAGGACCGTGTCCGCCTGGACGATGGCCGCGGCATGGTCCGGGCTTGCCGGTGCGGTTGCCGCTGCCCCGAGTGCCAGCAGCGCGGCATCGAGCTCCTGCCAGGTGGTTGTCTGGGTCTGGTAGCCATCGTTCAGCCGCGCGGCTTCCTCCCGCGCGAGATCGATCGCATCCATGATCCCTCTCGGGGAGGGCGGCGGCGCCTTTGCGAACTCCTTGCAGGCATTCGCGAGCGCGATGAGATGCCCGGCGAGATTGCCGCTATCCACGGAGGAGATATACCGGGGCGCCAGTGGGCGCAGCGTGCCTGTATCATACCAGTTGAAGAAATGGCCGCGGCAGCGCTCCATCCGCGCCATGGTGGCCAACGTCGCCTCCAGTCGCTCGGCCCCCTCGACGCTGCCGATCCAGCCGAAATCGCGTGCGCTGACGACGGAGAGAAGGTAGAGGCCGATATTCGTCGGGGAGGTGCGCCGCGCCAACACCGGAGCCGGGTCTTCCTGGAAATTGTCCGGCGGCAGCATGTGGTCAGCCTCGGTCACGAATGCCTCGAAGAACCGCCATGTCCGCCGGGCCGTCAGGCGCAGCGCATCGCGTTCGGATGGCGAGATCGCAAGCCGAGCCGCCGTGCGCGGTGCGGAACTCGCCCAGCGCGCCACCGCGGGTGACGCACACCAGAGCAGGGCGAAGCCGCCAGCCAGGAGCCAGTGCTGCGACAGAAGCGCGACGAGGCCGGCCACCGCACCGATGAACACCCCGCCGCTCATCATGCGGAGCAGACCGCCCAGGCCGGGCTTGCGGCGGCGTGCGGCCTCCGCCGCCGGAACCCACTGCAACAGGTGCCGGCGCGAGGCGAGGAGCCGCCAGAGAGTGCGCAGGATCGCATCGCCCATGAGCCAGGCCTGATGCGCAAGGAAGGTGACCAGCAGGCCCGACAGGGCGAGCGCGGTCCCCAGGTCGCGCGCCAGGGCACGGCCGTGGCTGGCGAGGGTCACGCCGCTTCGCCACGGCGCGATGGCGGCGACGACCGGCACCAGCGTAGGCAGGCAGATCGTCGCGAGGATGAAGATGGTCCAGACCATCGCGGCGGCCGGGAGCGGGAGCATCCAGCCGACCAGCAGCGCCACAACCGCCAGCGGCGCGGAGAGCGAGCGGCGAAGGTTGTCGATCATCTTCCAGCGGCCGATCGCCGGCATGGCGAAACGGTCGCCCGCGAGGGCGGGCAGCTGGCGACCCAGGATCCAGGGGAGCAGCTGCCAGTCGCCGCGCGCCCATCGGTGATGGCGCTGCGCGCCCACATCGTATCGCGAGGGAAACTCCTCGACGAGCTCGACATCGGAAGCGAGACCCGACCGGGCGTACACGCCCTCGAACAGGTCGTGGCTCAGCATGGTGGAATCGGGAATCCGCCCCGACAGCGATGCCTCGAAGGCATCGACGTCATAGATGCCCTTGCCGCTGTAGGATCCCTCGCCGAACAGGTCCTGGTAGACGTCGGACACCACCAGCGCGTAGGGATCTATGCCGCCGAGGCTCGAGAAGATGCGCTGAAACACCGACCCCTCGCTGCCGATAGGCTGGGACGGCGTGACGCGCGGTTGCAGCACGGCGTAGCCTTCGACCACCCGGCCGCGCGCGGCATCCATGCGCGGGGCATTGAGGGGATGGGCCATCTTTCCGACCAGCCGGGCCACCGTGTCGCGCGGTAGCCTCGTATCGGCGTCGAGCGTGATGACATAGCGCACGCCTGAAGGCAGGCGCGGCAGGGCGCCGGCGGGGGCGATGAAAGTGGTGTCGCGCGCGCCGCGCAGCAGCCTGTTCAGCTCATGCAGCTTGCCGCGCTTGCGTTCCCAGCCCATCCAGCAGGCCTCGCCGGCGTTCCAGACGCGACGGCGATGCAGCAGGAAGAAGCGGTCGCCATCGGGGCCGGGACCGACACGGCGGTTCAGCTCCGCGATGCCCGCCGCGGCGGTCGCGAGCAGGGTCTCGTCATCGGCCGCGTGCTCGCCCGGCGCATCCGTCCAATCGGTCAGCAGCGCGAAGTGGACGCAGCCCGCAGCGCTGGCCAGGTAATGCACCTCCAGCCGCTCGACCAGTTCGGCGATGGCGGAGCTGGATGTCAGCAAGGTCGGCACCACGACCATGGTCCGAAGCCCGGACGGCACGCCATCCAGCAGTTCCAGCCCCGGGAGAAGTCGCGCGCCGAAGCCGGTCGTGACGGCACGATTGACCAGGGATACGGCCAGGTCCAGGGCCGGGATGGCACCAAGCGCGGCGAGGACCAGCAGCCAAGCCCATCCCAGCCCCGTCGCCGCCATCGCGAGCAGCGCAAGCGTGAGCAGCAGGACCGTCGTGAACGCCACGACGGTGGCATATCCGCCAATGCCCAGGGCACGGCCGAGGCGTGCGAGGCGGGCGTGCAGAGGCGGGCGAAAGCCCAGGGTGATCTCGAACTCACGACGGCCGCCGGCCAGCAGGTGATAGCCGGGATCGGATTTGCGCGGATCGTCGGGCGAGCGCCGCGCCGCGGCCAGGGCGTGGCGCGCCACGTCCAGCTCACTGCTGGTGCATCGCGCGGACAGTTCCTCGATGGCGCCGCGGTAGAGGTTTCGCGTGGCAAAGTCCATGCTGGCGAAGGCGGTGCCGTCCGCCAGGATCTTGTCGACGAGGCTGACGCTCTCGAACATGTCGTTCCAGTTCACGTCGGCGATCAGGCGCATGCTGGTGATGATGTTGCGCACGGTGACGTTCGCGGCGCCTTCGGTCCGGTGCATGTCCTGCACCATCGTCTCGGGGTTCAGGCCCTGCCCTTGCAGGCGCGCATCCAGCCAAGCCAGGGCGGGCATGACCGAGGGGTCCTGATCGCGCAGCCGATGCAGCAACTGCACGGCGAAGGCCTCCGGAAGCGGTCCAGCCCCGACCTCCGCCAATGCGGTGGACGATGGCTCACCAGGCTGTCCGTGCAAACCGAGTAGCCGGTCGGCGATGCGATCGGCTTCCCGTTCGGCGCGCCGCTTGGCGAGCATCCGCTCGGCCAGTCGCCGCAGGTTCTCGATCAGTACGATACGCAGCGTGAGGGAACTGGCCCACAACTCGCCGATGGTGAGGGGCTGCACGCCTTGGTAAGCATTGAGGTAGCGGGTGAACCCGGCAGTCTTGAAGCTGCTGTCGGTATGGGCGACGTAACCCCACGCCACGCCGAAGATGCGAGGGTAGCCTGAGAAAGGGCCGTTGGCGAGCTTCGGCAGCTTACGGTAGAACGTCGGTGGCAGATGAAGCTGCACCTCACGGATCTGTCGTTCGACGAGGTGAAAGTTATCAATCAGCCACTCAGCCGCCGGGGTTATGTAGGAGCCCTGGTCAACTGCTTTTGCAATGACCTTATAACATTCAAGTAACTGGATGGCGTTTTCGGCCAGACGCTTGCCAAGCGGGTCGTAGCGGCCGGTAAGTTTCGTTATGGCCTGTGTGGCCGCCAGGCTTCGTCCATGCGCTTCTAGGCGTTCAATACCGAAAGTTTCCGCTCGCACTGGGTTACCGTCATCCCAGACAGACGCTGAGGCGGGCATCATCCATTCGCGGAGCATGAGCGGGTTGCTCCAATCACCAATGTTCCAGAGGGTAACTCGGTCGGCATGGCTGAGTTGCACGATCGAAACATTTCGGCGAAGCGTGTGTTGACCTTCTCGTTTGAAGAACGTCAGGTCGCGCGGACAAACCGCACTCGTGGCGGCTGTCGGCTTGTCCACGCGGCTGCAGTTGACCCGCTTGCGGGCGATGGCCGCGCGCTCGGCCTCCACGCGTGGCTCGCCGGAGGTGCCTTGCGAAAAAGCGGCGTGGATCGTGTGGATCCTGCGGCAACAGGGCCGCGTCGGTCGCGGCATGGGCCGAAGCTGGACGGCCGCGTCATACCTAGTGGCCGGACACCGGGACGCCGAGGACGCGGGCGCCGGCCATGGTGGCGGTGGGATGTCAGGCCTGGTGCGCGCTCATGAGCTCGAAGACCCGCGGGCGGTCCTCCCTCCCTACGAAGCAGGCCGCCGCCTTTGCCAGAATGTCGCGCTCCGGGCGCAGGTGACGTTTCCGAGCCCGGAGCTTCGCCAGCTTCTCTCACCCGGGGCTGGTCACGCCGCCGTCCTTGCGACCCGCGCCGTCGCGCTCAGGCCGGGCGTGGGCCGTTCAGCCGCCACATGGTCAGGTTTAGCACACCCGCGAAGCTCACCCAGGCCAGGTAGGGCACGAAGAGCCAGGCAGCGGCGGCGCTGACGGGCGCGAAGAGGGCGATACAGGCGGCGATGCTCACCCACAGGGCACAAAGCTCCCAGAAGGCGAGGTCCGGACGGCGCAACCCGAAGAACAGCCAGGACCAGGCGAAGTTCAGAACGAGCTGGATGCCATAGACCGCCAGCGCCAACCCAAAGCCCACCTCGCGCCAGACCAGCCAGCCCGCGACCGCGATGCAGCAGAACAGCACACCCCAGGCCGGCCCGAAGAGCCAGTTGGGCGGGCGCCACCAGGGCTTGCGCAACCCGTCATACCAGGCGCCGGGCGTGAATATGGCGCCCGACGCCGCAGTGGCGAAGCAGGCGGCGAAGAAGCCCAGCAGAGGAAGCCAATCGCTCATTCCGTCCAGCCCATGGTCACGGCCTCCTGGATTTTCAGCGCCTCGACGGTGGCGCCCACATCATGCACCCGCAGGATATGGGCCCCGCGCCGCGCCGCCTCCAGGGCCAGGGCGACACTTCCCGCAACCCGACGCGAAGGCTCGGCCACGCCCGTGATACGCCCGATGAAGCCCTTTCGCGATGCCCCCACCAGGATCGTGCAGCCCAGCCCCGCCAGCAGCGGCAGCCGCGCCACAAGGTCCAGGTTGTCCTGCACCCGCTTGCCGAAGCCGATGCCGGGGTCCACCGCGATGCGCGCGCGGGGAATGCCTGCTTCCTCGCAGGCGGCGACGCGGCGGGCAAGGTGCCCCGCCACCTCGCGCGGGGCATCCGTGTAGGCGACGCCCTGCTGCATGGTGCGCGGATCGAGGGTCCGCATGTGCATCAGCACGACCGGGCAGCCGGCGGCGGCGACGGTGGCGAGGCTCTCCGGATCATGCGCCAGCGCGCTGACATCGTTCACGATGCCGGCCCCCGCGGCAAGCGCTGCGCGCATCGTGGCGGCGTGGCGGGTGTCCACGCTGACAGGGCCCCCCAGGGCCAGCGCCGCGATGACGGGCAGGATGCGCGCCTGCTCCTCCTCGGGCAGGACGGGGGCGGCGCCGGGGCGGGTGCTTTCGCCACCCACATCCAGGATGTCCGCGCCCTCGGCGCGCAGCGCGTGGCCATGGGCGATGGCGGCCTCATGGGCCGCACGTCCATCGCCCGAGAAACTGTCCGGCGTGCAGTTGACGATGCCCATGACCAACGGCCGGAAGCCGTGGCGCGCAATGCCGGCGAAGGCGGGCGGCGGCGTGGTCAGCGCGGCGGGCGCGGCGGCAAGCGGCAGGGGCGCGCCGGCATGGTCGCGCAGCCCCATGAAGGCAAAGGGCCCGCCCTGCAATGGCAGGGCGAGCCCCTTACGGATCGCCTCCTGCGCCGCCGGCCCGTCAAGCAGGCCGTGCGGCTCGATCAGCGTCAACTCAGCCCGCGGGCTGGGGCGAGAGCCCGCCCCCCGTGTCCGGCCGCGGCGTGCGCCCGCCGCCCGAGCTGGGAACGCTGCCACGCCCCGCGCTGGTGGGCTCGTCGGGGCGCACGCGCACCACCGGCTCGCCCCGCAACACCTGGCGGATTTCGTCGCCCGAGAGGGTCTCGTATTCCAGCAGCCCCTTGGCCAGCCGCTCCAGCTCCTCCCGGTTCTCGGTCAGGACCTGCTTGGCACGGGCATAGGCGCTGTCGATGATGCCCCGGATTTCGCTGTCGATGATCCGCGCGGTTTCCTCCGAGAGGTTCTTCGACTGCGTGACGGAGTGGCCAAGGAAGACCTCCTGGCTGTTCTCGCCATAGGCCACCATGCCGATCTTGTCGGACATGCCCCACTCGGTGACCATCATCCGGGCCATGTTGGTGGCCATCTTGATGTCACCCGAGGCGCCGTTGGACACCTTGTCGGAGCCGAAGACGACCTCCTCCGCGACGCGGCCGCCCATCGCCATCGCAAGCTCGGCCTTCATCTTGGACTTGTGCTTGCTGTAGCGGTCACCCGCCGGCAGCGACATGACGAGGCCGAGCGCCCGGCCGCGCGGAATGATCGTGGCCTTGTGCACCGGGTCGCACTCCGGCTCATGCATGGCGACGAGGGCGTGGCCGGCCTCGTGATAGGCCGTCATCCGCTTCTCGTCCTCGGACATGACGAGGCTGCGGCGTTCCGAGCCCATCATCACCTTGTCCTTGGCGGCCTCGAACTCCGCCATGCCCACGGTGCGGCGCCCGGTGCGCGCGGCCAGCAGCGCCGCCTCGTTCACCAGGTTGGCGAGGTCCGCGCCCGAGAAGCCCGGGGTGCCGCGCGCGATCGTCTTGGGGTCCACGTCGGAGGCGAGCGGCACCTTGCGCATGTGCACGCGCAGGATCTTCTCGCGCCCGTTCACGTCGGGGTTGGGCACCACCACCTGGCGGTCGAAGCGGCCGGGGCGCAGCAGCGCGGGGTCCAGCACGTCCGGCCGGTTGGTGGCCGCGATGATGATGACGCCCTCATTGCTCTCGAAGCCGTCCATCTCGACGAGCATCTGGTTCAGCGTCTGCTCGCGCTCGTCATTGCCGCCGCCCAGGCCCGCGCCACGGTGGCGGCCCACGGCATCAATTTCGTCAATGAAGATCAGGCAGGGGGCGTTCTTCTTGCCCTGCTCGAACATGTCACGCACGCGGCTCGCGCCCACGCCCACGAACATCTCCACGAAGTCGGAGCCCGAGATGGTGAAGAAGGGCACGTTCGCCTCGCCGGCGATGGAGCGCGCCAGCAGCGTCTTGCCGGTGCCCGGCGGGCCGACCAGCAGCACGCCCTTGGGGATCTTGCCGCCCAGGCGCTGGAACTTCTGGGGGTCGCGGAGGAAGTCCACGATCTCCTCCAGCTCCGCCTTGGCCTCGTCGATGCCGGCGACGTCCTCGAAGGTCACGCGGCCATGCTTCTCGGTCAGCAGCTTGGCCTTGGACTTGCCGAAACCCATGGCCCGCCCGCCGCCGCCCTGCATCTGGCGCATAAAGAAGATCCAGACGCCGATCAGCAGCAGCATCGGGAACCAGGAGATGAGGATCTGGAAGAGCGGGTTCACGTCGCTCTCCTCCGGGCGCGCCACCACGCGCACGCCGCGCTCGGTCAGGCGCGAGACGAGCTGCGGGTCCTCCGGGGTGAAGGTGGTGAAGCTCCGCCCATCGGTGAGCTGGCCCGACACGGTGCGGCCCTGGATGACGACGTCGCGCACCTGGCCCTGGTTCACCTCGTTCAGGAAGTCGCTGTAGGCCACCTGGAGTTGGGTGCGGTTCTGTCCGCCCGAAGGCTGGAACAGGTTGAACAGCGCCACCAGCAGCAGCGCCACGATCACCCACAAGGCCAGGTTCCGGCCGAAATTGCTCACGATCCGCATTCCCCTTCACCGGCGACCTTGGCCGGCTGGTCCTTGAGATAGTATCTACGCCCGGTTCGGAAATGGCCGCCGGGAAAAACTCAACCCGCGAGCGGCCCGCCGATGGGCATGAAGCGCGCGGCGGACAAACCCGCGCGCAACGTCTCACGGTAGGGGAGATGGGCGGCCTTGGCCAGCATTGCATCCCCCCCGCGCATGGCCGGAAGCGCGGCGAGCGCAAGGCTCGGCAGATGGCGGTGGCGGGCGCGCAGCCGCGCCGCCGCGGCGGCTCCCAGCGCGGCCACCTGCCCAGCTTCGGCTGGCATGTCGCGGGGCAGGCGGAACCTTCCATCCCACAGCGCGCCGGGCTGGGCGGGGATGGATGGGCCGCCCACCTCGCGCGCCAGCCAGCCGGCCCGCCAGACGGCCCCGCCCAGGCTGCCCTGCCCCGCTGCCAGCAGCCGCGCCACGGCGGCGGCGGCGGGCGCGTGCGGCCGGCCACCCACCATCCGCACCAGTGCGGCCAGCAGGGCGCGGGCGGTGGCGTCCCGGCCCAGGCTCGGGCGGTCGAGGAAGGCACAGCCCTCCGGCAGCAGACGCAGGCAGGTCACGGCGCGCGCCAGCACCGCCGCCTCCTCCCTCTCGCGCCGGGCGGCGAAGGCGGGTGCGGCGGCCAGCACAGCCTCCAGCCCGTCCACCTGGCGCAGCCGGGCACGGGCGAAGCGCGGGTCGGTGTTGGAGGGGTCCGTCACCGGGCGCAGCCCCGCCGCCGCGCAGGTGGCGGCCAGGCGCGATGCCGGCATGTCCAGCAGGGGGCGCAGCAGCAGCGCCTCGGCCGCCACGGACAGCGGCGCCATGCCAGCGAGCCCCCGCGCGCCACTGCCGCGCAGGGCACGGAAAATGATGGTCTCGGCCTGGTCGCGCGCATGGTGGCCCAGCAACAGATGCACGGCGCCCGCCATGTGGGAGGCCTCCAGCAGCGCGGCCCGCCGCGCGGCCCGGGCGCGCGCCTGCAAGCCCGCGCCGCCCGGCAGGCGCAGCGTCAGCACCCGCGCCGCGATGCCGTGTGCGGAAAGTTGGGCCGCGACACCGGCCGCCTCGTCAGCGCTCTCGTCCCGCAGCCCATGGTCCACGATGAACGCGATCGCCCGCCCGCCGGCCCAGCGATGGGCCAGCCAGGTGAGCGCCAGCGAATCCGGCCCGCCCGAGCAGGCGATGGCGATGGGGAAGACGAAGGGGCCGAGCGGCGCCATCCGCGCGGCGAATTCCGCCGCGCCGATGGGCTCGGCCGGCGTGGTCAGCGGCAGCCGGCCCGCTGGCGCGCCGCCGCGGCCTGCTCGGAGAGCGGCGGGCGCAGGTTGGGGAACTGGCTGCGCAGGTCGTTCAGCGTGTCGCAGGCCTCGCGCCGGCTGTTCAGCGAGGTGAAGGAATTGGCGAGGCCGATCAGCGCCTCGGGCGCACGCGGCCCGGTGCGGGCGCGCACATAGGCCTCATTATAGGCGATGGCCGCATTGGCGTGGTCGCGCCGCCCGGACAGGGCATCGGCCAGCAGCAGCTGGGCGGACACCTGCTGGGGCGCCGCGCGGCTCGCGATCACTTCGCGCGCGGCCGCCTCGGCCGTCTGGAAGTCACGCCGGGCCAGCGCGGTCTGGCCTTCCTGCAGGGCACGCTCCGGCGTGCGGGGCGGACGGGCGGCGGGCTCGGCGGCGGCGGGTGCCGGCGCGGAGGGGCGGGCGGGTGCGGCTGCCGGCGGGGCGGCGGCCGGCGCGCCCTGCTGGCTGAAGCGGAACTCCATGTCGCCCTGGAGCTTTTCCAGGTCCTCGCGCAGGCGGGTGTTCTGGTTTTCCAGCACGTCGGTGCGGCCGCGCAGGCGGCGCACCTCCTCCTCCAGCACATTCACCCGGTCGAGCAGCCGGGCCACGAGGTCATTGGCGGAGCCCGTCATGGGCGGGGCCATGGAGGGCCCGGCCATCGGCGGGGCCGCCCCACGGCCGCGAAGGGCCTGCTCCATCTCCTGCCGCAACTGCAGGATCTGGTTTTGCAGCGCGATGCCCTCGCGGCTTTCCATCTGCGCGGCCGCCGGCCCGGCCAGGAGGGTGAACCCCAGGAAGAAGGTGGCGGCCACGCGCATGGTCATGCTCAGCGCACCACGGTCACGGCGCGGCGGTTCTGCGCCCAGGCGTCCTCGTTGGAGCCCAGCGCCTCCGGACGGTCCTTGCCGTAGCTGATGGTCTGGATGCGCGCGGGGGCGACGCCGCCGGCCACCAGCACGTCACGCGCGGAATTGGCGCGGCGCTGGCCCAGCGCCAGGTTGTATTCGCGCGTCCCGCGCTCATCCGCATGGCCTTCGACCGTCACCTGCACGGCGGCGTTCTGCTGCATCCAGGCCGCCTGGCGGTCCAGCACGGTGCGCTGGTCGGCGCGGATGGTGCTGCGGTCGGTGTCGAAGAACACGCGGTCGCCGACATTGGCGACGAGATCCTCCTGGCTGCCCGGGCGAATCTGGCCGGCGCCGCCGGCTCCCGCACCGGCGGTCACGGCGGCCTGTTCGGTGTTCGAACAGGCCACCAGCAGGCCGGTCGCGGCCATCAGGGAGAGAAGGGTCTTGGCGGTGGACATCATGGACTCCTGTCTAGCAGCGCGGGGCTGCGCCGCGCACCCCCGGACCATCCCGGGGGCGGCGGCAGAAATGCGCGGCAACCTCTAATCAATCGTGGCCACTGGTGCGCGGGCATGGCGCAAACATGGCGGGAAGACGGCGGCGTGCCGCGATTGTGTAACCATCGGTGTCAGCTCAGCAGCGGCGACCAGGAGGGGTCGGTCGCGTCATTGGGCGTCACCACCTGGCGCTCATTGAAACCGGCGATATCAATGGACGAGATCCGCGCCGAGAAGCCCGCGCCACGGGCATCCCGCGCCGGGGTCTCGCGGTAGAACATCAGCACGCGGCCATTGGGGGCGAAGGTGGGGCTTTCCATGGCCCAGCCCTCACTCAGGATACGCTCGCCGGAGCCGTCGGGGCGCATCACGCCGATGGCGAACTGCCCGCGCCCGATGCGCGTGAAGGCGATCAGGTCCCCGCGCGGCGACCACACGGGCGTCGCATAGCGGCCATTGCCGAAGCTGATGCGCCGCACCCCGCCGCCATTGGCGTCCATGACGTAGAGCTGCTGGTCCCCGCCGCGATCCGAGTTGAACACGATCTGCTGCCCATCCGGCGAGAAGCAGGGGGACACGTCGAGGCCCGCCGCATTGGTCAGCTGCCGCTCCCGCCGCGAGGCCAGGTCCACCACGAAGATCGAGGCATCGCCGCCGCGGATGGCCGACAGGATCACGGACCGCCCATCGGGAGAGAAGCGCGGGCTCAGCGTCATGCCGCCGAAATTGCCCAGCACCTCCTGACGGCCGGTCTGGAGGTTGAACAGATAGACCCGCGGCTCGTTCCGCAGGTAGGACATGAAGGCGATCTGGGTGGCGTTCGGGTGGAAGCGCGGCGTCAGGGCCTGGAACTGGCCATCCGTCAGGAAGCGGTGGTTCTCGCCATCCTGGTCCATGATGGCGAGGCGCCGGGTGCGGCGGTCGCGCGGGCCGCTCTCGCTGACATAGGCGACGCGGGTGTTGAAGTAGCCATCCTCGCCCAGCAGGCGCTTGTAGATGTCATCCGAGATGATGTGCGCGATCTGCCGCCAGTTCGAGGCGGTGGCGTTGTAGGCGGTGCCCAGCGCCTGCTGCTCCGGCAGGATGTCCCACAGGCGGAACTCCACCCGCAGCCGGTCACCGGACAGCTCCACCCGGCCCGTGGTCAACGCCACGGCGCCCAGCACGCGCCAGTCCTGGAAGCGCGGCGCCTGCGCGGCGGCCTCGGGCGTCTGGATGAAGGCCGCGCGCTCGATCGGCCGGAACAGGCCGGAGCTGCGCAAATTGTTCACGATGACGCGGGCGATGTTCTGCCCCATGCGCTGCGCGTCCGGCCCCGCCCCCGCCATGTCCGGCACGGCGATGGGGATGGGCTCGGTCCGGGCGCGCGTGATGTCGATCACGGTGCCGCCCGTTCCCTGCGCCGCGGCGGGGAGTGGCGTGGACCAGATGCCAGGGGCCACCAATGTGGCGGCCGCGCCGGCGAACAGGGCACGGCGATGGATGGCGGGTGTATTCACCGGGACGGAACTCCAACCACGTTCACTCTCCGCCCGCAATTCGGCCGCTCCTGGGCGTGGGTCAAGGGGCGTGTCTGTAACGCTTTCGCTCCGCCCGCGTTGCAGCCCGCCTTCAGCGCATTCCCACATCGCGCGGGTTGAAGCGGAAGACAGCGTCGCGCAGCGCGGCCAGGCGGTCGGGCGGGAGGGGCATGGGGTTGCAGCGCGGGTCGAGCAGGGCGCGGCGGGCGGCCTCGAAGACCATGCGGGCGCGCGGGTCGGAGGGGATGGCGCCGTTGGGCGTCACCACGCGCACGATGCCCTGCGCGTCCACCTGCACGCGCAGTTCCACCACGATGTCGCGCAGGTTGGGCGCGCCCGCATCCACCACCCAGCATTCCGCGATGCGGTCGGCGATGCCCGTGCGCTCGCCCGCCGTGAGCGGCGCGGAGCCGGTCGGCGCGCCACCACCACGCTGCGGGGCGCCCTGGGGCGGGCTCGGCCGGGCGCGGGGCGGTTCCTGCTGCTGCTGTTGCTGGCGCAGGCGTTCGAGGGTGTTCAGCACGCTCTGGCTTCGTTCCTCCGGCCGCGCCACGGGCGGCGTGCGGCCGGTGCCCGGCGTCTGGGCCGGCTGGGGCGGCGGCGGGGTGGGCGGCGGCGGCGTGGGCAGCGGCGGTGCCGGCGTGGGGCGCGCGGCGGCCGGCGGCGGCGGCGGGGTGGCCGGGCGCGGCGGCGTGGGCGTGGGGGTGGGCGGCGTGGGCTCCGGGCGCGGCGGCGTGGGCGCGGGCGGGGCCGGCGCGGGCGGCGGCGGCATGGGCAGCGCCTCCGCCACCTGGGCGGGCGCGGGGGCCGGGGTGGGCGGCGTGGGGGTCGCGGGCGTGGGCGGCGTCGCGGCCGGGGCGGGCGGCGTGGGCGTGGGCGGCGGCGGGGCCGGCAGCGCCACCGTCGGCGCGGGGGGCGTGGGCGCGGGCGGCGCGGCCGAGGCGGCGGGGGCAGGCGGCGGCGGGGGCGGAGGCGGCGGCGGGCTCGGGGTCGCCTGGGTCACCTCGGGCGCGGGCGGCTCCGGCGTGGGGGGCTGCGGGACGTTCTGCGGGGGTGCCGGGCTGGGCGGGGGCTCATCGCCCTGCGCCACCTGGGCGGGGGCGATGAGCTCCACCGCGATCGCCGTCTCGCGCGGCTCCTCCAGCCGGCGCGAATCGAACTGGACCAAGGCGAGGCCAAGCAGCGCCAGGTGCAGGGCGAGCGACGCCCCGACCCACAGGCGAAACCGCCCTTCCTCCGTGGTCCCGAACGGCATGATCAGCGGCGCGGCGCCGGCGCGGCCTGCTGCTGCTCGGCCAGCAGCGCCACGCGGCTGAACCCGCCCGCGCTGATCGTGCCCATCACCTCCATGACGCGGCCATAGGAGATGGCACGGTCACCGCGGACGAAGATGCGCGGCTCCGGCGTGCCCTCCGGCCGCGCCTGGGCGATGGCCTGCAGTCGCGCCACGAGGCCATCCAGCGGCACCTCGGTTTCCTGGAGATAGATGGCGCCCTCGCTGTTGACCGAGATGGTCAGCGGCTCCTGCTCCTGGTTCAGCGGTTGGGCGGCCGTGCGCGGCAGGTCCACGGGCACGCCCGTGGTCATCATAGGCGCGGCCACCATGAAGATGATCAGCAGCACCAGCATGACGTCCACGAAGGGCGTCACGTTGATGTCCGACATGGGGCGGTAGCGGGAGCGGCCACCGCCGCCGCGCTTCATCAGGGGGCCCGCCATGGCGTTAGTCCGCCGCGGCCCGGGGCGCCTGGGCGGCGGCCTCGGTCTGGCGGGCCAGGATGGCGCCGAATTCGGCCGCGAAACCCTCCAGCCGCCCGGCGAACTTGGCCGATTCGGAGGAGAGGCTGTTGTAGAGGATCACGGCCGGGATGGCGGCCACCAGGCCGATCGCGGTGGCCAGCAGCGCCTCCGCGATGCCGGGCGCCACCACGGCCAGGTTCGTGCTCTGCATGCCCGCGATGGCGGTGAAGCTGTTCATGATGCCCCAGACCGTGCCGAACAGCCCGACGAAGGGCGCGGCGGAACCGGTGGAGGCCAGGAAGGTCATGCGCTTCTCGATCCGCTCCATCTCGCGCTGGATGGTGACGGACATGGCGCGCTCCACCCGCTCCTTCGTGCCGACCACGAGGAAGGGGCTGGTGCCGGCCTCGGTGCTGCGCCGCCATTCGCCCATGCCGGCCGAGAAGACGGCGGCGAGCGGATGGGTCGGCGCCTCGCCGTGGCGCTTGTAGAGCTCATCCACGCTGCCGCCCTTCCAGAACTCGTCCTCGAAGGTGTCGGCATCGCGCTTGGCGCGGCGAAGCTGGCCGTATTTGTCGAAGGCGATGGCCCAGACGATGATGGACGCCAGCAGCAGCCCGATCATGACCGACTTCACGACCCAGTCGGCCATCATGAAGAGGCCCAGCACCGACATGTCGTGCGTGGCGCCGAGCGCTGCGGTGGTCACGTTGTTCACGGCGCGAGGCCTCCTTCGGCGGAACAGTCGGATATGCGGGCGCGGAGCGCGCCCAGCCAGGGTTCGGGCAGCCGGCGCGCGGACAAGGTGGCCTGGTCCACGCAGGCCAGCTTCACCTCGATGCGCACCAGCCTCTCCTCCCCCCGCCAGGCCTGCTGGTCGAGCAGGAGCGAGGCGGCCGCGCGGCGGATTCGGGTGATGATCACCAGCGAATCGTCGAGCCGCGCGGGCCGCTCATACTCCAGCGCGGCCCGTTTCACCACCAGGAAGCAGCCATGTTCTTCCTGCATCCGCGAATGCGGCAGGCCGATGTCACGCAGGGCCTCGGTTCGCGCCCGTTCGGCGAACCGGAGGTAGGCGGCGTGATAGACGATGCCGCCCGCATCCGTGTCCTCGTAATAGACGCGGAGCGCGTGGCGATGGGCGAAGTCACTCATCGAGCAGGTCCGGCTGGATGGTGGTGCCGGCGGGTGGGGTCAGGCCCAGATGCCGCCAGCCAGGCTCGCCCAGCATGCGGCCGCGAGGGGTGCGCAGGACGAAACCCTCCTGGATCAGGAAGGGTTCGATCACATCCTCCAGCGTGTCGCGGCTTTCGGACAGCGCGGCGGCGAGCGTCTCGACGCCCACCGGCCCGCCATTGTGGTGCTCCGCGATGCGGCGGAGGTAGCGGCGGTCCATCGCGTCCAGCCCCTTGGCGTCCACCTCCAGCCGGTCCAGCGCCATGTCCACCAGCGCGCGGTCGGCCACGCGCCCGCCCACGGCCGCGAAGTCCCGCACGCGCCGCAACAGCCGCCCCGCGATGCGCGGGGTGCCGCGCGAGCGGGTGGAGATCTCGCGCGCGCCCTCCTCGCTCAGCGCGAAGCCGAGTTTCACGGCGCCGCGTTGCAGGATGCCGAACAGCTCCTCCGGCGCGTAGAGGTTCAGCCGCAGCGGAATGCCGAAACGGTCGCGCAGCGGGGTGGAGAGCAGGCCCGAGCGCGTGGTGGCCCCCACCAGGGTGAAGGGCGGCAGATCAATGCGCACGGTGCGCGCGGCTGGCCCCTCGCCGATGATGAGGTCGAGCTGGAAATCCTCCATGGCCGGGTAGAGGGTTTCCTCGATGACCGGTTGCAGGCGATGGATCTCGTCCACGAAGAGCACGTCGCGCGGCTGCAAATTGGTCAGGATGGCCGCCAGGTCGCCCGCGCGCTGCAGCACGGGGCCGGAGGTGGCGCGGAACCCCACCCCCATCTCCCGCGCCACGATCTGCGCGAGCGTGGTCTTGCCGAGGCCAGGCGGCCCGTGCAGCAGGACATGGTCCAGCGCCTCGCCGCGCGTTGAGGCGGCCTGGATGTAGACGGAGAGGTTCTCGCGCAGCCGCTGCTGGCCGGTGAATTCGGAGAGGCGCTGCGGGCGCAGCGAGGCCTCGCCCGCGTCCTCATCCTGGCGTGTGCCGGAGGTGAGGCGTTCGTTCATGCTCGCCTCCGATGCGCGGAGGCGCGAAGCGGCCGGAGCGCTGAATCGGTGGCGCTCATCTTGCGCTCTCCCGGAGCGCCAGGGTGATCAGCGCGTTCAGCTCAACCCCCTCCCCCAGCAGCGCCTTGGCCCGCGCCACCGCGCGCTCCGCCTCGGGCCGCTTGAGGCCCAAGTTGGACAGCGCGCTGACCGCATCCGCCTCTACGCCCTGCGCCGGCAGGGGCGCGGCCAGCGCGGCCTCGCCCCCCTCCTCCGGCGTCGCGCGGCCCACGGCCCATTTCTGCATGGCGGGCTCGTCAATGATGCGGTTGGCGGTGGTCGGCCCCACGCCCTTGGCGGCCGAGAGTGCCTTGCGGTCCTTGGCCGCGATCACCCGCGCCAATTGCTCGGGCGAAAGGGTGGACAGGACCGCCAGCGCCGTCTTGGCGGCCACGTTCTTCACCTCGTTCAGGGCGCGGAAGGCCTCGCGCTCGGCGGCGTCGAGGAAGCCATAGAGGGTGAGGCCCGTCTCGGCGGCGAAGCGCGCCTCCACCAGCAGGCGCTGCGTGCCCTCGCGCGCCGTCAGCCTATCCAGCGTCTTGCGCGAGCAGGCGACGAGATAGCCCACGCCGCCCACCTCCAGCACGCATTGCCCCTCGCCCGTGGACTGCACCGTGCCGGTCAGCGAGGCGATCATGACAGCGCTGCCATCCGTGCCAGCGCCGCGCGCGTGCCACGGTGATGCGCGTGGCAGATGGCAATGGCCAGCGCATCGGCGGCATCGGCGCGCTTCAGCACCGCGCCCGGCAGCAGGCGCTTCACCATGTCCTGCACCTGCACCTTGTCGGCATGGCCCGTGCCCACCACGGCGCGCTTCACCTCCATGGCCTGGTATTCCGCGACGGGCAGCCCCGCCAGCGCGGGGGCCAGCAGCACCACGCCCCGCGCCTGGCCGAGCTTCAGCGCGGCGGCGGGGTTCTTGTTCACATAGGTGTGTTCCACCGCCGCCTCATCGGGCGTCCATTCGCCGATCAGCGCCGCCAGTGCGCGATGCAGCACCACCAGCCGCGCGGAGAGCTCCTCCCCCGCGCTGGTGCTGATGGCGCCGGCCGCGATGAAGCGCAGATGCGAACCGGCACTCTCCACCACGCCCCAGCCCGTATGGGTGAGGCCAGGGTCCAGCCCCAGGATGCGGACGGGCGGCAGCGGTCAGCCTTCGGAGAGCTTGGCCAGCACGGCGTCGCTCACCTCGAAATTGGCGTAGACGTTCTGCACGTCGTCATGGTCGTCCAGCGCCTCGATCAGCTTGAAGACGGCGGCCGCACCTTCCTCGTCCAGCGGGACGGTCAGGTTCGGGCGCCAGTCGAGCCGGGCCGAGAGCGCCTCGCCGAAGCGGGCCTCCAGCGCGTCGCGCACCGTGTTGAGGTCTTCGGGGGCGGAGAGGATTTCATGCGCCTCCTCCCCGCTGATCACATCCTGCGCGCCGGCCTCGATGGCCGCTTCCAGCACCGTGTCGGCATCGGCCACGCTGGCGGGGTAGCGAACGACGCCCAGCCGGTCGAACTGGAAGGCCACCGTCTCGCCCAGCGCGCCGCCATGCTTGCTGAACATGGAGCGCACGTCGCTCGCCGTGCGGTTGCGGTTGTCGGTCAAGCCCTCGACGATCAACGCCACGCCGGCCGGGCCGCGGCCCTCGTAGCGGACCTCGGTGTAGTCCTCGCCCTGGCCCGCGCCGGTGGCCTTCTTGATGGCACGCTCCACCGCGTCCTTGGTCATGTTCGCCTGGCGGGCGGCGATCAGCGCCGCGCGCAGGCGCGGGTTGAAGGCGGGGTCGGGCTGACCCATCCGGGCGGCGACCGTGATCTCGCGCCCCAGCTTGGAGAAGATGCGGGCGCGCTTCGCGTCCTGCGCCCCCTTGCGGTGCATGATGTTCTTGAATTGCGAATGGCCGGCCATGGCAAACTTCAGATATTGGTGGAAGAGATTGATATAGCGGCCCCGGCCCCATTGCGCCACCATGCGCCCATGGACGCGCACATCCCCGACCCGCACCGCATCTCCACCCTGGCCGAGCTGGAGGCGCTCTACGGCCCCGTCTCCGAGATCGCGCAGAACAAGGTGACGGACCGGGTGGATGCCAAGACCGCCGCCTTCATCGCCGCCAGCCCCTTCATGCTGCTGGGCACCAGCGGGGCGCGCGGCCTGCACATCACCCCGCGCGGCGACGCGCCGGGCTTCGTGACCGTGGCGGACCCGCACACCCTCATCCTGCCCGACCGGCGCGGCAACAACCGCATTGATGCCCTGCGGGACCTGATGGAGGACAACCGCGTCTCCCTGCTGTTCCTCGTGCCGGGCGTGCCCGAGACGCTGCGCGTGCACGGCACCGCCCATATCACCACCGACCCCGCCCTGCGCGCCTCCCATATGGCCCAGGGGAAGGAGCCGGCCACGCTGCTCGTGATCGCCGTGCAGGACCTCTTCATGCAATGCGCCAAGGCGCTGATGCGCTCGAAGCTGTGGGATGGGCGCAAGCGGCCGGAGGGCGTGCCGACCATGGGGCAGTTGCTCGCCAGCCAGATGGCCGGGCGTGTGGCGGCGGATGAGGTGGACGCCAGCTATCCGGAGCGCATCCGCACCACCATGTACTAGGCGCGCGGCAGGAAGCGATACCCCGCCATGCCCGCCGCCAGCGCCGCCCCCAGGAGCAGGAAACCCGCCTGATAGCCCGCCGGCGTCAGGCCGAACCCGTCCAGCGCCATCCCCACCACCACCGGCAGCAGCGCCGAGCCCAGCACCTGCGCCAGGTTGACCGTGGTGACGCCCCGCCCCACCCGGTGCTCCGGGAAGAGCCCCCTGCCCTGCGTCACCAGCAGGATGGGATAGGCCGAGAAGAAGCAGACCCCCACCAGCAGCGCCGCCGCTGGCCAGAGCGCCAGGCCCGGCCAAGCCAGGCCCAGCAGCGCCGCAAGGGCCAGGCCCGCCATGGACAGCACGGTCCGTTCCCGCCCCAGCCGCCGCTCGATCATGGGCAGCGCGAGCTGCCCCGCCGGCACCGCGATGCCCATGGCCAGCAGCACCGCCCCCCGCGCGGCGGGGTCCAGCCCATGCACGTCATTCAGATAGGGCCCTGCCCACAGCGCCAGCAGCGTCGCCATCACGCCATAGCCCACCATGTGCAGGGCGAGGATGCGCGGCAGGCCCGGCGTGGCCCAGACCTGGAACTGCCCGGCCAGCACCTCGCCCAGCGTCTCGCGCGGCGGGGTGCGGGGCGCGGCGCCCGGCGGGTCATCGGCCGCGAAGCGCCACCAGAGCAGCCCCAGCAGCAGCGTGACGCCCGCCGACGCCGCATAGGCCCCGCGCCAGCCGATCACACCCGAGACCACGGCCAGCGGCGCCCCCGCGGCCAGGATGCCGAGCTGGCTCCAGGCGAAGATGCGCGCCACCGCCCCCGTCATGGCCGGACCCTGGTGCCAGCGCCCGGCCAGCACCACCACCGACATGAAGCTCGCCGCGCAGCCCAGCCCTAGCAGGAAGCGCGCCGCCAGGAATTGCGCGCCATCCTGCGCCAGCGCCTGCAGCAGCGCGGCCGGCACGGCCAGCGCCGTCAGCCACAGCACCAGCCGCCGCGGCCCCAGCCGGTCCAGCGCCACGCCCACGGGAATCTGCGCCAGCAGCAGCGCGCCGAAGAAGGCGGTGTTGGCCGCGCCCAGCGCGCCCGGCCCCATGCCGAGATCGGCCGCCAGTTCCGGCGCCACCACCCCCACCGCCGCGCGGTGGAATTGCGACACCACCGTCATGCCCGCGAGCGCCACGCCCAGCCGCGCCGAAGGACTCACGCCGCCAGCCCGAATTCGGCGGCGAGCGCCCGCCGCCCCTCGGGCGTGCATTCCAGGCGGCGGCGGCGCAGGGCCTCGTCCGACCGGGGCTCGATGCGGTTCAGCCAGCGCCGGCGCAGCAGCAGGGCCGTGATCTCCCGGCCCAGCCCGCCCGAAAGGTGCGGCCGGCGTTCCGACCAGTCCATGCAGTCACAGGCGAAGCGCGGCGCGGCGCGGGCGGCGGCGAGGTCCACGCCGAGTTCCGTGAAGCGCGCCTCGCCCCGCGGGGTGGTGGCCCAGCCGCCGGGGGCCGGTTCCAGCCAGCCATCCCCGGTCAGCCGCACGTGCAGCGCGACGCCCAGCCGTCCCGCCAGATGGTGCCAGCATAGGCGCCCGGTGCGGAAGGCCTCGCCATGCGGCCAGGGGGGCCGCACCGAAACGGCCGGGCGGGCCAGGCAAAGCAGGGTCTCCAGCGCCGCCGCCACCTCTTCCCCACCCAGGGCGAAGTAACGGTGACGGCCCTGGGCATGGACGCGCAACAGCCCCGCCTCGACCAGCGCCTTGAGGTGCGAGGAGGCCGCCGGCGCGCCGATACCGGCCACGCGGGCGAGTTCGCCCGCGGTCAGCGCCTCGCCCGGCAGCAGGGCCTGGAGCATGGCGGCGCGGGAGGGGTCGCCGATCAGGGCGGCGATGGCGGCGAGGCTGGACATGTGCGGAGCATAGGATGCGCCCCACGCGCCTGTTTCGGCCAGCCCCGAAGCCTCAGGCGAGGCTTTCGTAGACCAGCATGTTGTGGCCGCGATGCGGGAATTCGGCGCAGAGCACCATCCCGCAATCGCTCAGGACGGCGCGGGAGGCAAGGTTCGTCTCGCGCGCCACGCCGATGATGCGCGCCAGCCCCGCCGCATGGCCGAAATCCAGCGCCGCGCGGGCCGCCTCGCGCGCATAGCCCTTGCCGCGGCAATGCGGCCAGAGGGCGAAGCGCACGGCCACGCCACGCCCATCGGGCCGTTCCATAAGGCCCGTGATGCCGAGGAACTCGCCCGTGCCGCGTTCGAAGACCGACCAAGTGCCGTAGCCGCGCACCTGCCAGAAATCCATGTCGTCCTCGAGTTCCTCGCGCGTTCGCTCGGCCGTGCGGGTGCCGTGCAGCATGTAGCCGAAAACGGCCTCATCGGCCTTGAGGCGGATGAGATCCGGCAGATGCTCCGGCCCCGGCGGCAGCAGGGACAGGCGCGGCGTCGTGACCGTGCGCGGCGCACGGAAAAGCTGGTGCGTCATGACGTCCCCAGAGGAACAGAAAAGAACAGGCGGGCCCCACCCACGCGCCCGCGGCGGAAGGCGGCGCGGCTTCGCCGCGCCAACTGGTGCGCCTGAGCATGAAAGGCGCCAAACCGGGGCCCCCGCGAAAGCGCCAAAGGCGATTTCGCGGGGAGCGCTTAGCGCTCCAGGGGCCGGTACTTGATGCGGTGCGGCTGGTCCGCATCCTTGCCCAGGCGCCGCTTCTTGTCCGCCTCATAGGCCTGGAAGTTGCCCTCGAACCATTCGACATGGCTGTCGCCCTCGAAGGCCAGGATGTGGGTGGCCAGGCGGTCCAGGAACCAGCGGTCGTGGCTGATGACGACCACGCAGCCCGCGAACTCCATCAGCGCCTCTTCCAGCGCGCGCAGCGTGTCCACGTCGAGGTCGTTGGTCGGCTCGTCGAGCAGCAGCACGTTGTGCGGCGTGCGCAGCATCTTGGCGAGATGCACCCGGTTGCGCTCACCGCCCGAGAGAACGCCCACGCGCTTCTGCTGGTCCGCGCCCTTGAAGTTGAAGGCGGCGGTGTAGGCGCGCGACGGAATGGAGCGCTTGCCGATGTTGATCACATCATCGCCGCCCGAGATTTCCTGCCAGACCGACTTCTTGTCATCCAGGCTGTCGCGCGACTGGTCCACATAGCCCAGCTGCACCGTCTCGCCGATGCGCAGCGTTCCGGCATCGGGCTGCTCATTGCCCGTGATCATGCGGAACAGCGTGGTCTTGCCCGCGCCGTTCGGCCCGATCACGCCCACGATGCCGCCGGGCGGCAGCTTGAAGGAGAGGTCGTCGATCAGCAGGCGGTTGCCATAGGCCTTCCGCAGCCCCTCGGCCTCAATGACCGTGTTGCCCAGGCGCGGCGGCGGCGAGATGAGGATTTCGAGTTCCCCGGGCCCACGCTCCTGGCTCTTTTCCAGCAGCTCCTCATAGCGCTGGATGCGCGCCTTGCTCTTCGCCTGGCGGGCCGAGGGCGAGCGGCCGATCCACTCCTGCTCCTGCGCCAGCGCGCGGATGCGGGCCTGGTCCTCGCGGTTCTCCTGCTCCAGCCGCTTGCGCTTCTGGTCGAGATAGGCGGAGTAGTTGCCCTGGTAGGGGAAGCCGCGGCCGCGATCCACTTCCAGGATCCAGTTCGTCACATTGTCCAGGAAGTAGCGGTCATGGGTGACCACCAGCACCGCGCCCTGGTATTCGCGCAGGGTCGTTTCCAGCCAGGAGACGCTCTCCGCGTCCAGGTGGTTGGTGGGCTCGTCCAGCAGCAGCAGGTCGGGCTTCTCCAGCAGCAGGCGGCACAGCGCCACGCGCCGGCGCTCGCCGCCCGAGAGGTTGGTCACGGCACTCTCGGCCGGCGGGCAGCGCAGCGCGTCGAGCGCGATGTCCACGCGGCGGTCGAGGTCCCAGCCATCGGCGGCGTCGATCGCCTCCTGCAGGCGGCCCTGCTCGGCGAGGAGGTCGTTCATCTCGTCCTCCTCCATCGGCTCCGCGAATTTCTCGCTGATCTCGTTGAAGCGCTTGAGCTGGGCTTCAAGCTCGGTGAAGGCGGCACGCACGTTTTCGCCCACGGTCTTGTCGGGGTCGAGCTGCGGCTCCTGCGACAGATAGCCCACGCGCGCGCCATCGGCCGCCCAGGCCTCGCCGCCATAATCCTTGTCCATGCCCGCCATGATCCGCATCAGCGTGGACTTGCCGGCGCCGTTCGGCCCCAGCACGCCGATCTTGGCGTCGGGCAGGAAGGAAAGGGTGATGCCTTTGAACACCTCGCGCCCACCCGGATAGGACTTGGTGAGATCCTTCATCACGTAGACATACTGGTAGGCGGGCATGGCAATTCCTGTCGGCGCGAAGGGGGGGTAAGCGCCGTTAGATACAGGCCAGGGGGATGGGCTTCAATGGGAGCCGGGTGGCCGCTCCCAGACCCCATCATGCAGGGCGGCCGCCTCGGGGTCGTCCTCCAGCAGCGGGCCGATCACCTCCACCGGGCGCTGGCCGGAGGCGAGCACCACGCGGCAGGGCAGGTCCAGCGTCAGATTGTCGGGGTGCGGGCCGATGATGCGCTTCAGCTTCTCCTCGCTCATCGCGTAGACGAGGCGGCCGATGCCGGCCCAGTAGAGGGAGCCCGCGCACATGGCGCAGGGCTCGGCGCTCACATACATCGTGGCGCGCGCCAACTCCTCGGCGCTGAAGGCGGCGCAGGCGCGGCGGGACAGCACCGTCTCGGCATGGCCGGTGCGGCCCTCGGTGTCGAAGGCATTCTCCTGCTCCATCAGCACCGTCCCGTTTTCGTCCACCAGGGTGGCGCCGAAGGGGTGCTTGCCATTCGCCCGCGCGCGGCGGGCGACGGTGAAGGCGTGGCGGAGATGGGCGATGTGGTGGGCGTCCGGCATGGCCATGAGGCTGCCATGCCGGTGCCGTGCGCCGCTACACCCAGCCCCGCATGGTCTCGGCCAGGTTGGTGGGGCCAGTGCGCAGCGGCGCGGCACCGCTGAAGCCCAACTGCCCGGAATTGATGCCGTCATAGAGGCCGATCAGCAGCCGGGTGTAGTTGGCGCCCATTCCGGCGCCGCGCAGGATGCCCTCCCAGGCCTCGCGCGGCGGACGCACCACCTGGACTTGCCGGCCCAGCACCTCGCCGGCCGCGGCGGCGGCATCGGCGTCCGTGGCCTGGATGGCGCTGGTGAATTCCACCACGGGGGGCGGGGCGGCTTCGGTCAGCAGCCGCGCGGCCTCGGCGCCGATGTCGCGCGTCGCGACCATGCCGCGCGGCGGCGCCTGCGGCGGGTGGAAGGAGGGCAGCACCCCCTCGTGCCGAGCCGCGTCGAACACGCCGCGCCAATTCTCCTGGAAATAGGAGGGACGGAGGAAGGTGACGCTGGGCGCCGCGTCGGCCAGCAGGGCCTCGGCCACGTGCAGGGCGCGCACCGCGCCGGTGCCCGAGGCCAGGTGCGCGCCCTCGGAGGAGAGGAACACCAGGCGCGGCAGCCCCGCCGCGCGGGCGGCGGCGCGGATGCTGGTCGCGGTCTCGATGTAGTCGCCGATGACATCATCGGACTGGACGGGGGCCGCGATCAGCAGGTAGGCGCCGGCCACGCCGCGCAGCGCCTGGGTCAGCGCGGCCGTGTCGCGCAGGTCGGCCGTGGCGAGCTCGACGCCTTGCCGCGCCCAATCCTCGGCGCGCGACGGGTCGCGGACCAGGCCGCGGATGCGCTGGCCCGATTCCAGCAGGGTGCGGGCGGCGGCGGCGCCCGTGTTTCCGGTGAGTCCGGCGATGAGGAACATGGCTTGGGTTCTCCTGTGCTGACGCCAGGAATGCCGAAAGGCTGGACATGTTTCCAATGCATGTTCGTTAATAAGAACATGCACGAAGTGAAACTCCGCGGCGTGGACCTGAACCTCCTGACGGTGCTGGGCGCCCTGCTGCGCCACGCCTCCGTCACCCGCGCCGCCGAGGAGCTGGGCATGAGCCAGCCCGCCGTCTCCCGCGCGCTGGGGCGGCTGCGGGCGCTGCTGGGCGATGCGCTGCTGGTGCGCGGGCCCACGGGCGCCCTCATCCCCACGCCGCGCGCCCAGGCCCTGGCCCCACGCCTGGAGGCCCTGTTGGCCGAGACGGCCGAGCTCGTCTCGCGCGAGGGCTTCGACCCCGCGCGGCTGCAGGCCGTGATGCGGCTTGCCGCCACCGACCATGACACGTTGATGCTGCTGCCCCGCCTGGTGCCGCTGCTGGCCGCGGAGGCGCCAGGCCTCGCCCTGCGCGTGCTGCCCATCACGGGCACCACGGTGGAGGAATTGGCGGCGGGGCGGCTCGACCTGGCCTTCTCCGTCCTGGGCACCCCCCTGCCGGCCAGCCTGCGGCAATTGTCCCTCTATCACGACCGGCTCGTGACGGTGCTGCGGGCCGGCCACCCGGCCCTGGCCGGCTGGTCGCTCGATGGCTTCTGCGCGCTGGACCACATCCTCGTCTCCATCACCGGGCGCGGCACGGGGGCGGTGGATGACGCGCTGGCGGGGCTCGGGCGGCGCCGGCGGGTGGCGCTCTGGCTGCCGCATTTCCACGCGGCGCTGCGGATGGTGGCGCAGACGGAGATGGCCGTGACCCTGCCACGCAGCCTGGCCCTTGAACACGGGCCGGCGCTGGGGCTGGAGGTGCGCGAGGCGCCCCTGCCCCTGACAGGCTTTACCGCGACCGCGATCTGGCCCGAGGTGCTGGGCGGCGCCCCCGCCCATCGCTGGCTGCGCGGGCGGGTGGTGGCGGCGGCGCGCGGCCTGCCGCATGTCGCACCGCCATAGAAGAGAAATGACTTGCGCCCGGCAGGACTTGAACCCGCAACCAAGCCGTTATGAGCGGCCCGCTCTAACCAATTGAGCTACGGGCGCATGGGGGCGCGAAGATGCAGAGAGCCGCGCGCCCCGTCCAGTGCGCGCGTCAGGGCGTGGGCTTGCGCCGCTCATGCATGGGCCAGGACACTTCCTTGCCGCGCTCGATGGATTCGAGGATGTAGCGCTTGGCTTCGTCCGCATCGCCCCAGCCGGTGATCTTCACCCACTTGCCGGGCTCGAGGTCCTTGTAGTGCTCAAAGAAGTGCCGGATCTGCTCGATCGTGATCTTGGGCAGGTCCGTGTAGTTGAACACGTTCTCGTAGCGCTTGGTCAGCTTGGGCGAGGGCACGGCGATGATCTTCTCGTCCATGCCGCCATCATCTTCCATCTTCAACACGCCCACGGGGCGGACATTGATGACGGCGCCGGGCGCGATGGGGCGGGTATTGGCGACCAGCACGTCCAGCGGGTCGCCATCGCCGCACATGGTGTGGGGCACGAAGCCGTAATTCCCGGGGTAGCGCATGGGCGTGTAGAGGAAGCGGTCCACGAAGAGCGTGCCGGCGTCCTTGTCCAGCTCATACTTCACCGGCTCCCCGCCCACGCCCACCTCGATGATGACGTTCAGGTCCTCGGGCGGGTTCTTGCCGATGGGGATGGCGTCGATGCGCATGGGCTCTGGGCTCCGGTTTGGGAAGGCCCGGCTTTCCACCACAAAATCCGGGCCGGCGCGAGGGGGGATGCGCGCGGCCCGCTCCCATCCCCCGGGAAAATAGCGCGAAACCCGCCTCATGGGGCTTGCACGCCCGTGGACGCTGCCCGTGCGATAGTTCTAGGCTTTCAAAACGATCGCCGATTACCGCGACGGAACAATAAACATGGGAGAGCAAAGTGATCACAGCGACGTTGCTGCTGGTCATCCTGCTGGGCGCGACTTCCATCGCCTATGGCTGGATCACGACCAAGGAAATCATGGCGAAACCCGCGGGCGACGCCCGCATGCAGGAGATCGCCCGCGCCATCCAGGAAGGGGCCTCGGCCTATCTCCGTCGGCAATACATCACCATCGGGGGCGTGGGCGTCGTGCTCATGGCGCTGGTGTGGGTGCTGCTGGGCGGGCCCGTCGCCATCGGCTTCCTGATCGGCGCGGTGCTGTCGGGGGCGGCGGGCTTCATCGGGATGAACGTCTCGGTGCGCGCCAATGTCCGCACGGCGGAAGCGAGCCGCCAGGGCCTGGCCGCGGGGCTGGACCTCGCCTTCAAGTCGGGCGCCATCACCGGCATGCTGGTGGCGGGCCTGGCCCTGATGGGGGTCGCGGTCTACTTCTTCATCCTGGTCGTCATCGGCGGGCACCCCATCAACTCCCGCATCGTGATCGACAGCCTGGTGGCGCTGGGCTTCGGCGCCAGCCTCATCTCGATCTTCGCCCGCCTGGGCGGCGGCATCTTCACCAAGGGCGCCGATGTGGGCGGCGACATGGTGGGCAAGGTCGAGGCCGGCATCCCCGAGGACGACCCCCGCAACCCCGCCACCATCGCCGACAATGTGGGCGACAACGTGGGCGACTGCGCCGGCATGGCGGCCGACCTCTTCGAGACCTATGCCGTCACCGCCGTCGCCACCATGGTGCTGGCCGCCATCAGCTTCACCGATGCGGGCCGCGCCTCGGGCATGCTGTTCCCGCTGGCCATCGGCGCGGTCTGCGTCATCACCTCCATCATCGGCACCTATTACGTGAAGCTGCCGGCCAACAACTCCATCATGGGGGCCATGTATCGCGGCCTGATGGTGACGGGAGCGCTGTCGCTGGTCGCGATCCTGCCGCTGGCCTTCATCTTCTTCGGCTTCTCGGGGGTCGAGGCGGGCGGGCGCACCATCGGCGCCTTCAGCCTCTGGCTCTGCGCCGCCATGGGGCTGGCCGTCACGGCCGCCATCGTCTGGGTGACGGAATACTACACGGGCACGGGCTTCCGCCCGGTGCGCTCCATCGCCGAGGCCTCGCAGACCGGCCATGGCACCAACGTGATCCGCGGCCTCGCGGTCAGCATGGAGAGCACGGCGCTGCCCGCGCTCATCATCATCGCGGGTGTCATCACCACCCATGCGCTGGCGGGCCTCTATGGCATCGCCATCGCCACCACCACCATGCTGGCGCTGGCCGGCATGATCGTGGCGCTGGATGCCTTCGGCCCCGTCACCGACAATGCCGGCGGCATCGCGGAAATGGCGGGCCTGCCGGCCGAGACGCGCGTGACCACCGACGCGCTGGACGCGGTGGGCAACACCACCAAGGCCGTGACGAAGGGCTATGCCATCGGCTCGGCCGGCCTGGGTGCCCTGGTGCTGTTCGCGGCCTACACGCAGGACCTGAACTACTTCATCGCCCGGCCCGAGGCCTATCCGTACTTCGCGGGCCTGGGGGCGATCGATTTCAGCCTGGCCAACCCCTATGTCGTGGTGGGCCTGCTGTTCGGCGGCCTGCTGCCCTACCTGTTCGGCGGCATGGCGATGACGGCGGTGGGGCGCGCGGCGCAGTCCGTCGTCGAGGAGGTCCGCCGCCAGTTCCGCGAGAAGCCCGGCATCATGGCCGGCACCGAGAAGCCCGATTACGGCCGGGCGGTGGACATGCTGACCAAGTCCGCCATCCGGGAAATGATCCTGCCGTCGCTGCTGCCGGTGCTCAGCCCCGTGGTCTGCTACTTCGTGGTGCTGATGATCGCGGGCAAGGCCGCGGCCTTCTCCGCGCTGGGGGCGATGCTGCTGGGCGTCATCGTCACGGGCTTCTTCGTGGCCGTCTCCATGACCACGGGCGGCGGCGCCTGGGACAACGCCAAGAAGTACATCGAGGAGGGCCATTACGGCGGCAAGGGCAGCGATGCCCACAAGGCCGCCGTGACGGGCGACACGGTGGGCGACCCTTACAAGGACACCTCCGGGCCGGCCGTGAACCCGATGATCAAGATCACCAACATCGTCGCACTTCTGCTTCTGGCGATCCTGGCGGCATAACTCATTCCCCACGAAATCGCCTTTGGCGCTTTCGTGGGGGCCCCGATCAATCCCCATGAAGCTGCGCTTCATGGGGGCCCCGGTTTGGTGCCCATCCTCTCGGGTGGGCACCGCCTGCCGTGGCAAAGCCACGGCAGGGCACCGGGGGGCCACCCTTCCATGCACGCTTTGCCCTTGTCGCGCGGACGGTTTGGGGCCTTTTATCCCCGCATGGCCCGCCTGTTCTTCGTTCTGCTGCTGACATTCTTCGCCCTGCCGGCACGGGCCGCCGATTCCGTGCCCGTCGTGTCACCCCGCGCCACCGTCACCCTCCACGCCGACCGCGCCGCCATCGCCCCGGGGGAGGAATTCCGCGCGCTGCTTCGCATCCGCCTCGCACCAGGCTGGCACACCTACTGGTCCAATGCGGGCGATGCCGGCGCGCCGCCCGAACTCGACCTGGCCCTTCCGGAGGGCTGGCAGTCCGGGCCGCTGCAATTCCCCGCCCCCAGCCGCATCCCCTTCGGCCCGCTGATGAATTTCGGCTATCTGGGCGAGGCCGCCTTCCCCTTCACCCTCACCGCGCCCACCACCCTGCGCCCCGGCGACACCGTCACCCTGGACGCCACCGGCATCTGGCTCGCCTGCGCCGATGTCTGCATCCCGGAGGATGGCGCCTTCCGCCTCACCCTGCCCGTGGAGGCGAGCCCCCGCCCGGCCAACCTGCCCCTCTTCCTCGCGGCCGAGGCCGCCCTGCCCCGCCCCGCCCCCTTCACCGCCCGCTTCGCCCGCGAGGGCGGCCGCGCCGCGCTGACCGTGGAGGGCGAGGGGCTGAACCCCACGAGCCTGCGCGAGGCCGTCTTCTTCCCCTTCGCCCAGAACCTGATCGAGAACGCCCCCGCCCAGCCGCTGACGGTGCGCGAGGGCGCCCTGACCCTGGCGCTGCCCCCCGCCGAAGCCCCCTGGCCCACGCGGTTGGACGGCGTGCTGACCCTGACCGATGCGGCCGGCGTCCGCGGCGCCTACCTCATCTCCGCCGAGCCCGGCGGCGCCCTGCCTGCCCTGGGCCTGCCGCTGTGGCAGGTGCTGGGCCTCGCCCTGTTGGGCGGGCTGATCCTGAACCTGATGCCCTGCGTCTTCCCCGTGCTGGCCATGAAGGCCATGGCGCTGGCGCGGCTGGGCGGCGCGGCCCGCGGCGCCATCCGGGCCGAGGCCGCGGGCTATACGGCCGGCGTGCTGGTGACGTTCCTCGCCATCGGCGGGCTGATGCTGGGGCTGCGCGCGGCAGGGCTCGCCGCCGGCTGGGGCTTCCAGTTCACCTGGGCGCCCTTCGTGGCCGGCATGGCCTGGCTGATGCTGGCGGTGGGGCTGAACCTCTCGGGCGTCTTCGCCGTGCGGGGGCCGGTGCTGTCGGGCCATGCGGGCGGCAGCTTCGGCACGGGCGTGCTGGCCGTGCTGGTGGCCACCCCCTGCACGGCGCCCTTCATGGCAACGGCCATCGGCGCCTCGCTCACCCTGCCCGCGCCGGCCACGCTGGGTGTCTTCGCCGCACTCGGCCTGGGGCTGGCCCTGCCCTATGCGCTGCTGGGGGTCTTCCCCGGCCTGGCCCGCGCCCTGCCACGCCCCGGCCCCTGGATGGAGCGGCTGCGGCAATTCCTAGCCTTCCCCATGTATGGCGCGGCCGCGTGGCTGGTCTGGGTGCTGGCCCAGCAGGCGGGGCCCGATGGCGTGCTGATGGTGCTGGTGGGCGGTGTGCTGGTGGGGCTCGCCGCCTGGGCCTTCGGCACGGCGCAGGCCAGCGGCGGCACAGGGCGGCTGGGCCGGACCACCGCTGCGGTCGCGGTGATCGCCGCCCTCGCCCTGCTCCCCCTGCTCTCGACCGCGCCCACGGCCAGCGCCGCCGTCTCCGGGAACGCCGAGCCCTGGTCCGCCGCGCGCGTCGCCGAACTGCGCGCCGAGGGCCGCCCCATCTTCGTGAACCTGACGGCGGCGTGGTGCATCTCCTGCAAGGTGAATGAGCGCATCGCCATCCACACGGAGGCGACGCAGCGCGCGATGGGCGAGGCGGGCATGGTGCAGCTCACCGGAGACTGGACGCGCGGCGATACCGCCATCACCGCGCTGCTGCGCGCACATGGGCGCGACGGCGTGCCGCTCTACCTGCTTTATCCCGCCGGCGGCGGCGCGCCCCTGATCCTGCCGCAAATCCTGACGGAGGGAATGCTGCGGGAGGCGATCAGCCAGGGGACGGGCCGCGCGACGCCGGGGGCCATCGCCTCGCCTGGCTGACCGCCGCCGGGGCCACGGCATGAAGATGGACCATGACGCCGCCGTGCGGGCGATCGGCATCCTGCATGTCCTGCGGGAGTTCGACGCGCGCCTCGCGGGCACCCCCCCGCTCGACCTCGACCTCCCGGGGAGCGACATCGATGTGCTGTGCCACGCCCCGGACCCCATCCGCTTCGCCGCCATCCTGTGGCGCGAATGGAGCCTCTGCCCCGGCTTCTCCCTGCACCAGTGGACGAGCGCTGGGCGGCCGGTCGTCGCGCGTTTCCATGCCCATGGCTGGGAGTTCGAGGTTTTCGGCCAGGCCGTCCCGGTGGACGGGCAGATGGGCTGGCGGCACTTCGTCGTCGAGCGGCGCCTGCTGGAACGGGGCAGCCCCGCCCTGCGCGCGGCCGTGATGGCGCGGCGCCGGTCCGGCGCGAAGACCGAGGCCGCTTTCGCGCAGGTGCTTCGCCTCGACGGCGATCCTTTCGAGGCGATCGCGGCACTGGCCCTCGCACCCGATGAGGAGATTGATCGCCACCTCGCGAGGGCCGGCTACGCGCCGGGCGCCGCCCCGTCCCCGTGAGCCTCAACGCGGCCAGGTGCATCTCCCGCGAGGAGGGTTACCACCACTTGAAGCGCGGCCGTGGCGGAACCATTCCTGCTGTCGTGGTTCGGGCCCCTCTGGCGCCGGCATCCCGTGTCCGGGGGCCGGCGCGATGTCGAACCCTCCGACACGGAATGAGGGAATCGACATGACACCGCCCATCACCACCCCGCGCCCGCGCGAGGCTGCCCCATGCTGAACGACCTTCTGGCCTTCCTGCTCAGCATCTTCCTCATCGCGCCGCTGCAATCGGAATTCGCCTCGCGCCTCGAGAACGCGCCGCGCCAAGTGGTGACCGATGTCACGGCCTGCGTCACGCAGGCCACGCCCGCCCTGCTCGCCCGCGCCAGCCAGGACCCGTGGTGGGCGATCAGCACCGGGATCGGGATCTGGATCGGCCGCCTGCCGGCGGAGGCCACGCTGCGCGACGCCGCCTCCGGCTGCGGGCCGGCACTGAACGCGGCCCGGCCCTTCCTGAACCAGGGCTGATCAGGCCCGAAGCCGCTCCGGGATGGGCAGGCCCAGCCGGTCGGGAATGGGCCACTCCTCCCGAACGGTCCGCAGCACCCGGAAGCCCGCCTTCACATAGTTGGGCAGGGCGCGCGGGTGGTCGGCCGTGCAGGTGTTGACCGTGAGCGCGCTGCACCCCTCGGCCCAGGCGGTGCGGATGGCGTGGTGCAGGAAGGCGATGCCCACCCCGCGCCCGATCGCCGCCGGCATCAGCCCGAAATAGGCCAGGTTGATGTGCGGCCAGTTGCGCCGGTCCAGCTCGTAGAAGCCCAGCTCCTCGCCCTGGTCGTGCAGCAGGTGGACGCTGATGGCGCGGTCACCCAGCACGGCGTCCAGTTCGGCATCCGACAGAGTGCGGCGCAGCCACCACAGATAGTCATGGCCCACGCCGTCATAGAGGCGGCGATACTGCGCCACCTCGCAGCGCGGCCGCAGCCACTCGACGGCCAGGGGGGCCGGCAGGGCGGGCCCCGGGTCGGCCGGGGCGCGGTCCATCCGCAGGAAGGTGACATCCACCGTGACCAGGGTGGATGGCTCCTTGGTCCACATCGCCGGCCGTCAGGTTTCGAGGAAGCTGCGCAGCTTGCGCGACCGGCTGGGGTGCTTGAGCTTTCGCAGGGCCTTGGCCTCGATCTGCCGGATGCGCTCGCGCGTCACGTTGAACTGCTGGCCGACCTCTTCCAGCGTGTGGTCGGTGTTCATCCCGATGCCGAAGCGCATGCGCAGCACACGCTCCTCGCGCGGCGTCAGGCTGCCCAGCACCCGCGTGGTGGCCTCGCGCAGGTTCGACTGGATGGCCGCGTCCAGCGGGATGATGGCGTTCTTGTCCTCGATGAAGTCGCCGAGGTGGCTGTCCTCCTCGTCGCCGATGGGCGTTTCGAGGGAGATCGGCTCCTTCGCGATCTTCAGCACCTTCCGCACCTTCTCGAGCGGCATGCCGAGCTTCTCGGCCAGCTCCTCGGGCTGCGGCTCGCGGCCAATCTCGTGCAGCATCTGGCGGCTGGTGCGGACCAGCTTGTTGATCGTCTCGATCATGTGCACCGGGATGCGGATGGTCCGCGCCTGGTCCGCGATCGAGCGGGTGATGGCTTGGCGGATCCACCAGGTCGCGTAGGTGCTGAACTTGTAGCCGCGGCGATACTCGAACTTGTCCACCGCCTTCATCAGGCCGATGTTGCCCTCCTGGATCAAATCCAGGAACTGCAGGCCGCGGTTCGTGTACTTCTTGGCGATAGAGATCACGAGGCGGAGATTGGCCTCGATCATCTCCTTCTTCGCCTGGTTCATGTCGCGCTCGCCGCGGCTGACCGTGGCGTAGACGCGGCGGAACTCGCTCACCGGCAGGCCCGTGGCACCCGCCACGGCCGAGATTTCCACCCGGATGCGCTCCAGGTCCTCACGCGACTTGGACGAGAAATTCTGCCAGGCCTTGCCCTTCATCAGGGCCGCGCGGTCCATGAAGGCCTGGTCCAGCTCGGACCCCTTCCACAGCGGCAGGAAGTCCTCGCGCCGCACCTTGTGGCTTTCCGCGAGGCGCAGCACCTGCCCGTCCAGCGCGTTCAGCTTGCGGTTCAGCTGCTTGAGCTGGTCCACCAGCTCCTCGATGCGGTTGTTGTGGAGGTGCACCTTCTCCACCAGCGCCACCAGCTCCTGGCGCTGCTTCTCGTAGTTCTTCTCGCTGCGCCCCGCGAAGTCGCCGCCCGAGGTGTAGGCGTCCATCCGCTTGGACGAGATCTTGTTCAGCTTGGAGTAGATGCCCTCGATGGCCTCGAAATTGGCCAGCACCTCGGGCTTCAGCTTCTCCTCAAGCGCCGAGAGCGACAGGCCGGCACCTTCGCCTTCCTCGCCCTCCTCGAATTCCTCGGGCTCGGCCGGGGCGCCATCGGGGTTGTCGGCGTTGTTGGTGGCCTCGAGGTCGATCACGTCGCGCAGCAGCATGCGGCCTTCGCGCACGGCGTCATGCCAGGCGACGATGGCCTTGAAGGTCAGCGGGCTTTCGCACAGCCCGCCGATCATCATGTCGCGGCCGGCCTCGATGCGCTTGGCGATCGCGATCTCGCCCTCGCGCGAGAGCAGCTCAACGCTGCCCATCTCGCGCAGATACATCCGCACGGGGTCGTCGGTGCGGCCGAGGCTTTCCTCGTCCACATTGCCGCCGCTCTCCTCGTCCTCCTCCTCGCCCTCGGCCTTGGCGGGCTTGGGCGTGCCGTCCTCCTCGGTCTCCTCGGCCTCGACGACGTTGATGCCGGCTTCGGACAGCGAGGAGAGGGTGTCCTCCATGAATTCGGGCGAGACCTGGCCCTCGGGCATGGCGGCGTTCACCTCGTCGAAGGTGACGTAGCCACGCTCCTTGCCGCGGGCGATGAGCTTCTTCACGGCCGCAGAGGTGATGTCGAGCAAGGCGCCCTCCACCGCTTCCTCGCGCGCCTCGGCCGTCTCGCCCGCCGCTGCCGTTTTGCTCGCCATGCCTCACTCCATGCTTGCGGGGAGAAAAACCCCCCTACCCTATGCCACCGCCCTCAGGCGGGGGAGAATTCATCCTCGACCTCGCCCCGGCGCAGCGCGTCCAGCGCGGCGCGGAGGCGGATCAGCCGCGCCTGGGCGGCCGGGTCGTTCGACCCCGCGAAGGCGACCTCCGCCGCCCGCGCATCCTCTGCCAGTTCCGCCTCGCCGCGGAGAAAGCCGAATATCTGCCAGAAGGCGTCCAGCGCCTCCTTCGGTTGGGCCCCGGAACGGGCTTCCATGGGCAGCCCCGCGGGGCGGAGCACCCAGGCGCTGGCGGCCGAGACGGGACTCTGTGCGAGGTGGGCGATCAACTCCACGGAGTCAAGGCGTTCGGCCCGGGGAATCCAGGCCAGCAGGGCATCCCTGACCTGCTTCGCCGGACCATCCGGCAGATCCAGCAAGGCAAGCGGCTCCTCAACCTCGCGTAGCAGGTCGGGGTGATGCAGGCATATCGCGAGGATAATCCGCGCCCGCTGCGCCTGGATGGACGCCGCATCCGGCACCGGGCGCGGGTGGCGGGGGGCCGTGCGGGCACCCGGGCGTCGGGACTGCGCGAAGAAGCGGTTGAACAGCGCGCCCCGGAACTCCGCCGCCAAGGCCTTGTCCGGAATGGCGGCCGCGGCGGCGGCCAGGCGGTTGCGGATGGCGGCCCGCGCCTCCGGCCCCTCGGGCAGTTTCGGCCCGGCGATCAGGCCGAACAGGGCATCGGCCAGGGGCTGGGCGTCATCCAGCACGCCCTGCATCCTGCCCGGGCCGGATTTGCGGATCAGCGTGTCCGGGTCATCGCCCGCGGGCAGGGTGGCGAAGCGCAGGGTGCGCTCGGGCGCCAGCAGGGGCAGCGCCACCTCGGCCGCGCGGCCGGCGGCGCGGCTGCCGGCGGCATCGCCGTCGAAGCAGAGCACGGGTTCGGGGCTGACGCGCCACAGCGCCTCCAGCTGTTCGGGCGTCAGCGCGGTGCCGAGCGGGGCCACCGCCCCCGTGAAGCCCGCCTGGTGCAGGGCGATCGCGTCCATATAGCCCTCGGCCACGATGAGGGTGGCGCCGCGAAACACGCCCTCCCGCGCCAAATCCAGGCCATAGAGGTTGCGGCGCTTGGAAAACAGCGTCGTCTCCGGCCCGTTCACATATTTGGGCTGGCCCTCGCCCAGCATGCGGCCGCCGAAGCTGATGGTGCGGCCGCGCCGGTCGCGGATGGGGAACATGACGCGGTTGAAGAAGAGGTCGGAGGCGCCGCCCTCCTCGCGCGGCTGCATCAGCCCGGCCTCGATGAGTTGCGCGGGCGTGATGCCGAGCTCCCGCAATTCCGCCGCCAGCGCCCCGCGCCCGCCGCCCGACCAGCCCAGGCCGAAGCGGGCGATCGTCTCGTCGGTCAGGCCGCGCTTTCGCAGATAGGCCAGGCCCTCGGCGCCCTCGGCGCTGTGCAGGCGGCGGCGATAGGCGGCCTCGGCCGCTTCCAGCACGCCGTGCAGGTCGCGGGCGCGGGCCTCGCGCGCCGCGGCCTCGGGGGTGGATTTGGGGACCTCGAGCCCAGCCTCGCCCGAGAGGCGCTCCACCGCCTCCATGAAGCCCAGCCCCTCGGCGCGCATGACGAAGGCGAAGGCATCCCCATGCGCGCCGCAGCCGAAGCAATGGAAACTGTCCTCATAGACGTAGAAGGACGGGGATTTCTCATTGTGGAAGGGGCACAGCCCCTTCCAGTTCCGCCCCGACTTGGCCAGCCGCACCCGGCGCCCCACCAGCGAGGGCATGGGGGTGCGGGCGCGGAGTTCGTCGAGGAAGGACGGAGGCAGGGCCATGGGCGGGCGCACACTAGCCGAGGACCCGCGCGACCGCATCGCCCTCCATGGGCCAATGCCTCAGGAGTACTCCGCCGGGTCCATGACGCCCACGAGATCAAGCGTGATGTCCCGCGCCCCGGGCCGCTGGCGCGCCGCGGTCACGGCCAGGGCCCAGAGATCCCGCGCGCTCGCGACCGACCTCATGGTGGCGGGGTCCGCGCAGAGCGCGATGTCCCCCGGGGACATGTTGTGCGGGTCATCCCGGCTGAGCGGCAGGCCGACCGAAGCCCAGGCCGCCGCGCAGAAGGAACTGCAGACGACCATGCCCTGCACCTCCTCCTGGCGCAGCCGCGCGTTCAGCCGGTTGAGGCCCATCCAGACCGAGACGACATAGTGGACGTCCACCGGCCGAAAGCCCTGCACCATCTTCCGGGCATTGATCAGCACCTGTGGCCGGTTCTTGCCGTTGGAACCGCGCCGGCGAAACACATGGGCCACCGCCGGCAGGTCCCGCCCCCCATCCGTGAGCGCATCGCGGAGGGACTTCTCCTTCATGGTCTTGCGGAACTCGATGACGCGCCCCGTCTCGGCGGCCAGGATGGCGTGCGAATAGGCCGACACGGTCGCGACATTGATGAAGTTGTTCTCGATCGCGGGGGCCAGGGCGGACTGGAACGAATCGCCCGACCCCAGCCGGGTCCGCATCGAGGTGAGGATGATGTCGCCGCGATAGAGATCGGGCGCGCGCAGATTGGAAACCATGGCCAGGCTTGCCTCCTCTTTCGGGTGGTGGATGCGGTCGGCGGGGCGCGGCGTTCCGCCGCCGCCAGGGCAGGCTTTGTCGAAGGCCGGAGGCAGCGTGTTCGGTGAATCCACCTCGACGTATCCGGCGCTAGGGGCGTGGCCCGTGCAGCGCCTCCCGCAGCGGGTCCAGCGCCGGCAGCGGGAGGTCCGCGGGCCAGAGGGCGGACCGCGCGCCCTGCCTTCCCGCCGAGAAGGACCCGGCGAAGCCCACGCCATAGGGCCGCATGGAAATGACGAATTCGTCCGGCACGCCCTCGCAGGGGCAGAAGGTCAGCCGCAACGGGCCGTCCGCCTCCAGCCTCGCGGTGGTGAACGGGCCGGTCAGGCCCGCGCGTTGCGCGCCGAGCAGCGCCGGCAGCGCGGTGAAGCCGCCCGTGATGGGGCCGGACATGCCCTCCCGCCGCAGGCTGATGTCCAGCATGGGGATGGAAGGCGTCGGATTGCCGTGCGGCGGGATCATGAAGAGGCGCCAGTTGCCGTTCAGCGGCGACTCATGCCGGACCTCCTCGGGCACCGGCACCATTTGCACCGTGAAGACATTCTCCTGCCCGGGGAGGATTTCGACATCGGCGGTGAACTCCACCTCGCCGGGGGCGATGGCCGTCACGCGGTAGCGGCCGGGGGCGAAGCGTCCCTCACCCACCACGCTCGCATCCTGCGGGGCCCAGGCCTCGGGCGGCAGGTCGGGGTCGAGCGGCACGGCCGACCAGGTGACGGGGCCAGGCGGAACACCCTCCGGCAGGCGGAAGCGGGCCTCCACCTCGGGCAGGTTGTCCTGCTCGGGGGCGGCCCTGGTCGCGGCGGCGGCCTGCGCGGCGAGGGCCGCCACATTGGTGGCATCGGCATCTTCGAAGGGCACGCCCACGCCGAAGCGGCGCGCGAACATCACCTCGGTGCGGTTGGCATTCAGGTAGCGCACCTCATACTCGCCCGGCTCGGTGGGGACGCGCAGCCTGGCCCGCCCCCTGGCGGTGAGGGCGAAGCTCCAGCTCGGGCCGTATTGGGCCGGCGGATCATCCGGACGGGCGATCACCACTCGCTCACTGGCCTGGTCGGGCCCGCGATAGACGAAGGCCACCTGGCTGCCCGGCGCCACGGAGCCCACCGGGTCGAACCCCATGCTGGACGCCACCACCTCCACCGCCTGGCGGGCGATGATGCCGCCGGACGCGGCGCGGATGATGAGGTCATATTCGCCCGGCTGCGCCGGCGCCCGACGGCTGGCCGGGTTGTTGGGCCGCTGCGAGCTGCCGCCGATGGTGGTGAAGCTCGGGCTGGAGGGCGCGCCATTCGCGCCGCGCGGCACGAAGCCCATGTAGTCCACGAAGCGCGCCTCCCCCCGCCAGCGGATGCGATAGGTGAAGCCGGCCTCGGCCCTGGCGTCGAGGTCGAAGGCCGCCTCGCGTTCCGGCGGCGGCGGCGGAGGGGGCGCCACGGCGGCGCTCACCTCGCGCAGCGCCTCGGCCAGTTCCGCGCCGGAATTGGTCTCGAACAGCCGCCCGCCGGTCTGCTCCGTGATGCAGGACAGCGCCTGCACCTCCGTCCGGCTCAGCCCGAAGCCCACGACATGGGCGCGGATGTTGATGCCCTCGGCGGCGAATTCGGCCGCCAGGGCGCAGGGGTCGCCCTGGCAGGTCTCGAGCCCGTCGGTGACCAGGATGATGTCGGCGCTCTCCGCCGTGGCCGGGATCTGCGCGCGGGCCTGGCGCAGGCTCTCGGTCAGCGGCGTCATCCCGCGCGGCGTCAGCGCGCGCAGCCGTTGCGCCAGCGTGGCGCCCGCGGCGCGGCCCATGGGCGCGATCACCTCGATGTCGCGGCAGTCGCCCCGCCGGTTGTGGCCGTAGGCGATGACCGCGAGCGGCACCGACGCATCCCGGCCGGTGAAGTATTCGCCCACCACGTCGCGCGCCACCTCGATGCGGGTCCGGTTGCCCTCGACCTGGTTCCACATCGAGCCGGAGGCGTCGAACACGAGCACCCCCACGCGCTCGGCCATCGCCGGGGAAATGGCACCGAACGCCAGCGTGGCGCCGAGAAGAAGGGCATGGGGTTTCAAGCGACGTGCTCCGTGGTCGGGCACTGATCGTGACAACCCCAAAGATCAGGTGACAATCTATGGAAAACCATAGTCTCGTGCAGGGATGCTTGACCTCGTCCACCTGATGGAAGTGTTGACCCCGGATGACGCCGGCACCGCCTGGACGCGCTTCAGCAACTACGCGGCCAATTTTGGCCTGGACTGTCTCATTCTTTATGACTTGCGGGGCGACAAGCCCGAAATTCTCACCAGCATGCGCGAGGACTGGACGGCGCATTATCGCGCGCAGGGCTATGCGGACATTGACCCCTTCTTCGAGCATTGCCTGACCCCGGGCCTCTCCGTCGCGACCGGGGCGGCCCACCTGTCACGGCTGCGCCACCTTGGCGCCGCGCAGCGGCGCCTGATCCATGAGGCGGGCGAGGCCGGCTTCCGCTCGGGCTTCTCGCTGGTGCTGCCGGGCCAGCCCGGCTTCGCCTGGAATCTCGGCTCCGGCCTGCCGCCGGTCGCGCTGGCGCGGTTGCGGCGCGCGCTGGGCGAGCGGCTGCCCCTGGCCCTGCGCCTGATGCAGATGCGCCTCGCCGCCCCGCCGCCCCTCTCGGCGCGGGAGGTGGAGGTGCTGGAGTGGCTGGCCGAAGGCCTGCGGACCAAGGAGATCGCGCACCGGATGTCCGTCACCTCCGTGACCGTGGAACTGCATCTGCGCTCCGCCCGCGCCAAGCTGGGGGCGCGCACCCGGGACCAGGCGTTGTTGCAGGCGGTGCTGCGGGGCGCGGTGCGGCTGCCGGGCCGGGTCAGCGGCCGGTAGGGGCGAAGGGGTCCCTCAGGGCGCCCACAGGCGCCGCGCGCAACTCCCTGGTTGACTCCCGCCGCGTTTCCAGGGACGCATCGGGCGTGGGATCGGGGCAGAACGCATGAGCGCGAAGGCAACGAATGTGGGTCGGGGCACCCTCCAGGTTGTCATGGAGGATGACGATCTGCGGATCACCCACAGCCCTTCCGATGGGCCCTTCCATGTGGTGGCGTTCGGGGGGGTGGGCGAAGGTCTCGGGACCATTCAGGTCGAGGAGTTCCGCAAATCCCTCGAAGACGCCACGCCGCGTGCCGTCACTTATGTCATTGAGAAGCGTCGAAGCTGGTTCAACGTCACGCAGGATCGTGTGGTGGATCAGGTGTCGCGCCTGATCCGACCCGGCCAGACAACGATCACGCTTGGCAACAGCATGGGCGGGTTCGGTGCCCTGTATTTCGCGTCGGCACTTCCCCGCTGCACTCGTGCCATCGCCTTTGCCCCGCAGTTTTCCGTCCACCCGCTTCATATCTCGCGGGCGGACAACCGATGGGCGGAGTTCCGCAACGCCATTCCGACGCACCATATCGAGCACGCCCTGGACCGGGCCTCGCCGGATGTGGACTACATCGCCCTCTTCGGGGGCGAGAAGAAGCTCGACATGCTGCATGCCCGCCGGATGGCGGCTGTGGCGACCCCGCGAACCCACATCATCCTGGTCAATGACGCGGACCACGGCGTGGCACGGCACATCAAGGGCAAGGGTGGCCTGAAGCCCGTCCTTGGCTTCCTGCTGGGTCACGAAAAACTGGATCCAGTCCAGCTGGTGCGCCTCCTCCGCAACCAGGGGGTCCGCGCGGCCCGGTTCCGGGCCAGGCTTGCCGAAGCCGCCGCCCGGCCCGCGGAGAGTGCCGAAGTGTCGCTTCCCGCGGCCTAGCGCGCCCCGGCGGCCGCCCCGGGCGGCCCAGCCTTTCGCCTCGCCCGCACAAGGCCCCTGCGCCGATCCTCCTGGACGCGGGTTCCGCGCGAACACGCCTGCCCCGCGGGCCGGGTGACGAAGGCCGGGCCCTGGCCGAAGGGTGCCGGGCCGGGGCCAATTCATGGCCGAAAGGCGCCGGACGCGCGCACCGCAAAATTCCAATCTGACACGCTTGTCATTTCAGAAATTCCTGAACATATCGTCCTCCATGGACCTGCCCCCCTCCACCGCCGCCTTCGTTCTCCATTTCGGCGAGATGGGCTCGCGGTGGGGCATCAACCGCACCGTGGGGCAGATCTATGCCCTGCTCTTCCTCTCCGACCGCCCGCTTCCGGCGGATGAGATCGCGCAATCCTTGGGCTTCTCCCGCTCCAACGTCTCCATGGGGCTGAAGGAGCTGGAGAACTGGCGCCTCATCAAGCTCCAGCACCTCCCCGGCGACCGGCGCGAGCATTTCACGACGCCCGATGACGTCTGGGCCATCGTCCGGACGCTGGCGGAGGAGCGCCGCAAGCGCGAGGTGGACCCCACGCTGACCCTGCTGCGCGACACGCTGATGCAGACGCCCCGCAGCGACGCCGAGAAACACGCGCATAAACGCATGGAAAGCCTGCACGAGGTCATCTCCCTGCTCACCGGCTGGATGGATGACGTGCAGAAGCTGCCGGATGAACGGCTGGTGGCGCTGCTCAAGCTCGGCGGGCGCGTGGCCCGCGTGCTGGAGGCCACGGACCGCTTCCACGAGATCGTCACCCGCAAGCCCCGCCGGAAGGCGCAAGAAGGCTGAGCCGCCATGGACCTGGACCCCATCCTCCTCGCCCGCATCCAGTTCGCGGCGAACATCTCCTTCCACATCCTCTTCCCCACCATCACCATCGCGCTGGGCTGGGTGCTGCTGTTCTTCAAGCTGCGCTTCAACGCGACGGGTGATGCGGCCTGGATGGACGCCTACAAGTTCTGGGTGAAGGTCTTTGCCCTCAGCTTCGCGCTGGGCGTGGTGTCGGGCGTGGTGATGTCCTTCCAGTTCGGCACCAACTGGCCGGGCTTCATGGAGCGCGTGGGCAATGTGGCGGGCCCGCTGCTGGCCTATGAGGTCATCACGGCCTTCTTCCTGGAGGCGAGCTTCCTCGCCATCATGCTGTTCGGCTTTGGGCGCGTCTCCAACCGCATCCACACGCTCGCCACCGTGCTGGTGGCGGGCGGCACCACGCTCTCCGCCTTCTGGATCCTGGTGCTGAATTCCTGGATGCACACGCCGGCGGGCCATGAGATCCGCGACGGCATCGTGCACGCGGTGGATTGGTGGGCCATCGTCTTCAACCCCTCCATGCCCTATCGCCTGGCGCATATGCTGCTGGCCTCGGGGCTGACGGTGGCCTTCCTGGTGGCGGGGCTTTCCGCCTGGCGCTGGCTGCGCGGCGACCGCGCGCCGGGCGTGCTCAAGGCGCTGCGGACGGGCGTGGTGATGGGCGCGGTGCTGATTCCCTGCCAGATCCTGGCCGGCGACCTTCACGGGCTGAACACGCTGCAGCACCAGCCCGCCAAGGTCGCCGCCATGGAGGGCATCTGGGAGACCGAGCAGGGCGCCGCGCTGCGCCTCTTCGCCATCCCGGACGAGGCCAACCGCACCAACCGCATGGAAATCGCGATCCCGGGCGTGGCCTCCTTCATCCTGACCCATGACTGGCAGGGCGAGGTGCGCGGCCTGAACGAATTCATCGGCGAACACCCGCCCGTGGCCCCGGTCTTCTATGCCTTCCGCGTGATGGTGGGCATCGGCATGCTGATGCTCGTGGTCTCCTGGTGGGGCGCCTGGGTGCTGTGGCGCCGCGGGGTCACGCCCTGGCTGGCCCGCGCCCTGGTGGGCATGACCTTCTCGGGCTGGGTGGCGACGCTGGCCGGCTGGTACGTGACGGAAATCGGCCGCCAGCCCTGGCTCGTCACCGGCATCCTGCGCACGGGCGAGGCGGCGGGGCCGGTCGCGGCCACCACCATCATGGGCTCCCTGCTCATGTACCTGCTGATCTATGTGGTGCTGCTGGCCGCCTATATCGGCACGCTGATGCACCTGGCCCGCCGCCCCACCGCGCCGGAGCCCGAGGAACTCGGCCCGCGCGACCCCATGCGACCCAGCATGGCCCCGGCGGAGTGACGGCGATGGAAACCCTGCCCGACGGCGCCTGGCTGCCCATCACCTTCGCGGTGCTGATGGCCTTCTCCATGCTGCTCTACGCCATCCTGGACGGCTATGACCTCGGCGTGGGCGTGCTGTTGCGCGCCACCGGCGAGGAGGCGCAGCGCGACCGGATGATCGCCTCCATCGGCCCCTTCTGGGACGCGAACGAGACCTGGCTGGTGCTGGGCGTGGGGCTGCTGCTGGTGGCCTTCCCCATCGCGCATGGGGTGATCCTGACGGCGCTCTATGTCCCCGTGGCGCTGATGCTGGCGGGGCTGATCCTGCGCGGGGTCGCCTTCGAATTCCGCGCCAAGGCGCCGGAGCCGCAAAAGCCCAAATGGGACGTGGCCTTCCAGATGGGCTCCATCCTGGCCGCCTTCAGCCAGGGCTGGATGCTGGGCAGCTACATCCTGGGCTTCGACCCCTCCTGGGGTGCCTTCGCCTTCTCCCTGCTGGTGGGGGTGTTCACGGTGGCGGGCTACACGCTGGTCGGCGCCTGCTGGCTGGTCTGGCGGGCCGAGGGCGAGTTGCAGCTGCGCGCCGCCCGCTGGGCGCGCCAGGCGCTCTACGTCACCTGGGCGGGCGTGCTGGTGGTGAGCGCCGCCACGCCGCTGGCCGCGCCGCGCATCTTCGAGCGCTGGTTCTCCCTGCCCGAGGCGCTGATGCTGGCGCCCATCCCGCTGGCCACCGGGGCGCTGTTCCTCGTGCTGCACATCTTCCTTCGCCGCTTTCCGCGCGTGGACCACAGCCTGGACTGGGTGCCCTTCGCCGCCACCGCCGCCATCTTCGTGCTGTGCTTCCAGGGGCTGGCCTATTCCTTCTGGCCCTATGTGGTGCCCGAGCAGATCACGATCTTCGAGGCGGCTTCCGCGCCGGAATCCCTGCTGATCATCCTGTTCGGCGCGGCGGCGGTGCTGCCGATGATCTTCCTCTACACCTTCTTCGTCTGGCGGGTGTTCGGGGGGAAGGCGCGGGACCTGAAGTATTATTAGAGCCCTCAAGCGCCGGGCGCGCGCTCCGCGCGCTTGGCTACGCCGCGCGCCGGTTCCGCCCGGCGGCCATGTGGAGTGGGCGGCGCCGGCCGCTTCGCGGCCGGATCCTGTGAAGGAGGCGCAAGCTTCTCCAAGGCGCAGCTCGACCCCTGGGGGGTTTTCACCGCCCCCCGCCCGGTCCATCTCTTGGGACAACGATTTCCGTCCCTGGAGGACCCCTCATGAGCGAAGCCACCCGCGCGCCCGTCCCCGTCACCGTGCTGACCGGCTATCTTGGCGCCGGCAAGACCACCCTGCTGAACCGCATCCTCACCGAGAACCACGGCAAGAAGTTCGCCGTCATCATCAACGAGTTCGGGGAGCTGGGGGTGGACAACGACCTCGTCGTGGATGCCGACGAGGAAGTGTTCGAGATGAACAATGGCTGCATCTGCTGCACCGTCCGCGGCGACATGATCCGCATCCTCTCGGGCCTGATGAAGCGACGCGACAAGTTCGACGGCATCATCCTCGAGACCACGGGCTTGGCCGACCCCGCCCCCGTCGCCCAGACCTTCTTCGTGGACGAAGATGTGAAGAAGGCCACGCGCCTGGATTCCATCGTGACCGTGGTGGACGCGAAGCACCTCTCCGCCCGCCTGAACGACAGCAAGGAGGCCGAGGAGCAGATCGCCTTCGCCGACCTCATCCTGCTGAACAAGATGGACCTCGTCACCGAGGAGGAGGCGCAGGCGGTCGAGGCGAAGATCCGCGCCATCAACCCGATGGCCGAGGTGATCCGTAGCACCAAGTCCAACGTGGACATCGGCAGCGTCATCGGCCGCGACGCCTTCAACCTGGAACGCATCCTGGCCCGCGAGCCGGACTTCCTCTCGGGCGAGGACGACCACGAGCATGACAGCGAGGTGAACTCCGTCAGCTTCGAGGTGGAGCGCCCCATTGACCCCGAGAAGTTCAACGCCTGGATGACGGACCTTCTCGCCGCCAAGGGCCAGGACCTGCTGCGGACCAAGGGCATCCTGGCCTATCCCGGCGAGGACCGCCGCTTCGCCTTCCAGGCCGTGCACATGATCGCGGATGGCGACTACATCTCGCCCTGGAAGGAAGGCGACCCGCGCCGTTCCAAGATCGTCTTCATCGGGCGTGACCTGAACCGGCCCCAGCTGCGCCGCGGCTTCGAGGCCTGCCAGGTTCCGGCCTGATGCAGGACGAGGATATCGCCTACCTGCTGGATTCCCGCGGCGTCTCGCGCGACCTCGGCGCCTGGGTGGTCGGCATCGCCTTCGGACGCGAGGGCCGCAGCCTGGCCTTCGGGCTGGGCGATGGCAGCGTCCACATGACGACCGCCGCCGGCGCCGAATGGCGGCGGGCGGAAGTCCATGACGGCGCCTGCCTCGACCTCTGCGCCGATATCCGCGAGGGCGTGCTGACCGGCGGCGATGATGGCCGGCTGATGCAGGTCGCCCCCGACGGCACCGCCACCGAACTCACCCGCTATGGCCGCAAATGGGTGGAGCATGTGGCCGCGCATGAGGGCGGCTTCCGCGCCGCCTCCGTCGCCAAGGCCGTGCATGTGCTGGACGCGAAGGGCCAGGCGGTGAAGTCGCTGGCCCACCCCTCCACGGTGGGCGGGCTCTGCTTCGACGCCAAGGGCAAGCGCCTCGCCGTCAGCCACTACAACGGCGCCTCGCTCTGGTTCGTGAACGCGAAGGAGGACAAGCCGCGCGTGCTCGAATGGAAGGGCAGCCACCACGCCATCGCCTTCAGCCCCGACGGCACGCATGTGGTCACCGCCATGCAGGAGATGTCGCTGCATGGCTGGCGCCTCGCGGACGGCCAGCACATGCGCATGTCGGGCTACCCCACCAAGACGCACAGCCTGAGCTTCAGCGCCAAGGGCAAGTGGCTCGCCACCAGCGGGGCCGAGGCGGTGGTGCTCTGGCCCTTCTTCGGCGGCGGGCCCATGGGCAAGGCACCCACCGAACTCGCCGGCGGCGACCAGGTGATGTGCACCCGCGTGGCCTGCCACCCGCAGCATGAGATGGTGGCGGCGGGCTTCGAGGATGGCCTCGTCCTGCTGGCCGAGGTCACCTCCGGCCGCGTGCTGCCGCTGGCCCCGCCCGGGCAGGGCGGCGTCTCGGCCATGGCCTGGAACGCGACCGGCACCCACCTCGCCTTCGGCACCGAGACGGGCTTCGCGGGCCTGATTGACCTCTCCAAGCGCTAGACTTCCCCTCCCCGCCTGATTCGCCGCTGCCGATCACGCTTCACCAGGAGCCACGCCGCATGGGCCAGAGCCCCGTCATCACCACGCCCCACATGTCCATGCCGCGCATCGGCCTCGGCACCTGGCCACTGAAGGGCCCGGACGGCCAGGCGGCGGTGGAGTCGGCGCTCGGTTTCGGCTACCGGCACGTGGACACGGCCGAGATGTATGGCAACGAGGTGGAGGTGGGCGCCGCCCTGCGCGCGAGCGGCGTGGCCCGCGGGGATATCTTCCTCACCACCAAGGTCTGGTTCGACAAGCCCGACGGTCCGCGCTTCCGCGACGCGGCCCTGGCCTGCCTCGACCGCCTCGCCACCCCCTATGTGGACCTGCTGCTGGTCCATTGGCCCTCGCCGCAGCTGGACCTGCCATCGGTGCTGGAGGCGCTGGAGGTGCTGCGCCAGGAAGGCCGGGCGCGCGCGGTGGGCGTTTCCAACTTCCCGCCCGGCCTGCTGCGCCAGGCGCTGAACCTCAAGATCACGCCGCTCGCCTGTCTGCAGGTGGAGCACCACCTCCTGCTCGACCAATCGGCGCTTCTCGGCATCACCGGGCCGGCGGGCATGGTGCTGACCAGCTACACCCCCCTCGGCAAGGGCGCGGTGGCCGAGGGGCCGGTGGTGGGCGGCATCGCGGCGCGGCTGGGCGCGACACCCGCGCAGGTGGCGCTGGCCTATCTTTTGGCCAAGGGGAATGTCTCCGTGATCCCCAAGGCCGCCAGCCCCGCGCGGCAAAAGGAAAATCTGGGCGCGCTGGGTGTGACGCTGACGGCGGCCGACATCGCGGCGCTCGATGCCCTGCCCAAAGGGCGGCGGTTCGTGAACCCGGATTTCGCGCCCGACTGGGCCGCCTGAGCCCGCGGGCCGCGCGCGTCGAACGACCTCCGCACCGGCGGCATCCCGCCCTTGGGGCGGGCGGGATTCCGCGTTTTCAGTGATTCCACCTCGACGCATCCCGCCCTAGAATGACGCGGTAGGCCCAGACGACGACATGCGCCGGAATCTCGGGGCCAGGGGTGGCGGACATGCACGCCACCCTCCCTGGGGGAACCGGCCGCGTGGCCCCCTGGGTGGCACACCGGGCACGGAAGAAGCCCGCAACGCGAACGAGGAAGACTTGGCATGGCAGGCGAAGAGAACGAGGACGGCGAGGTGGACCTGGGCATCAGCCTCGAGGTGGTGGCCACGGTGGTGGACCTGGCTCGCGCGGTCCAGGAAGCCGAGGAAGCCGAGGCCGGCCGCGCCGATGACGACGAGGAACTCGACGACGATCTCGACGACGAGATCACCGAGGAGATGCTGACCGACTACCTCGACGAGTTGAACGAGGAGCAGCAGGTGGCGCTGATCGCGCTCGCCTGGGTGGGCCGCGGTGACCACGAGCCGGAGGAGTGGGCCGAGGCGCTGAAGCTCGCGACCGAGCGCAACGCGGCCGGCCCGGCCAGCGCCTATCTGGCCGGCATGGAAGGCCTGGGTGACCTGCTGGCCGAGGGCGTGGCCGCCTTCGGGCTGAGCGTGGAGGAAGTGGACCGGTAGCGGCCGGCCCCTCTATTTCACCACCGCGGCCGGCCCCAGCGTCCTCTCCAGCGCGGCGCGCAGCCGTGGCAGCTCGGCGCGCAGGGCGGGAAGCAGCCCTTCCAGCACGGCGGGGGCCGACTCGCCCTCGCGCAGGCGGCGCTGGGCGACCTCGAGCGCGGCGATCACGGGCCGGTCCCCCAGGCTGGCGGCGGCGCCCAGGCCGCGATGGATGAGCGCGTTCAGGATCTGGCCCGACACGCCCGGCACCTGCAGCGCGGCCGACACCTTGTCCAGTTCGTCCATGAAGCCGTGCAGGAGGGGAAGCGCCGCCTCGCCCAGCTCGGCCCGCAGCGCGGCCACGGGGTCGGGCGGGGCGGGCTCGGCGGGCGGGGCCTCGGACGCGGTGGTGAGGCGCGCCAGCAATTCCAGCAGCGCGGCGCGGTCCACGGGCTTGGCCACATGCGTGTCCATGCCCGCGGCGCGGCATTCCGCGATCTCCTCCGGCAGGGCCGAGGCCGTCACGGCGATCACGGGCAGGCGCGCTTCCGGGCCCGGCAGGGCGCGCAGGCGCCGCGTGGCCTCCAGCCCGTCCATGCCCGGCATTCGGACATCCATCAGCACCGCGTCGAAGGGCTGGGACTGGATGGCGGCCAGCGCCTCGGCGCCATCCGTCACCACCGTCACCTCATGGCCCGCCGCGCCCAGCAGGGCGCGCATCAGCAGGCGGTTGGGCGCGATGTCGTCCGCCACCAGCAGCCGCAGCGGCCGCACGGAGCCGCCGGCCATGCCGGGCTGCGCGGGCTCGCGCGGGGGGGTCGCCTCGGCGAGCGGCACCTCCACCCAGAACATCGCCCCCTGGCCCAGTTCGCTTTCCACGCCGATCCTCCCCTGCATCAGCGCCACCAGCCGCGCGGTGATGGCAAGGCCCAGGCCCGTGCCCGGGCTTTCGGGGTCGCCCAGCTCGCCCAGCTGGGTGAAATCCTGGAACAGCAGGTGGCGCTTCTCGCGCGGCACGCCCGGCCCGCTGTCCTGCACCTCGACGCGGATGCCGCCCGAGATGGGGCGCACCCGCAGCTCCACCCGCCCGCCCACCGGCGTGAACTTCACCGCGTTGGACAGCAGGTTCAGGATCATCTGGCGCAGCCGCGTCGCATCGCCCAGCACGCCGGCCGGCAGGCCCGGATCGGCCACCACGCGCAGCGTGATCTGCTTGCGCCGCGCATCGGGGCTGAGGAAGCCCAGGCAGCCCTCCAGAAGCGGCGTGAGCGCGAGCGGCGCCTGCTCCAGCTCGAGCTTGCCGGCATTGATCTTGGCGAGGTCGAGCAGCCCGTTCACCAGCTCCCGCACATGGGACCCCGCCTCGTGCAGCAGGCGCAGCTGCTCATAGTGGGCGGGCGCCATGCTGCGGTCGGACAGCAGCAGCCCCGCGAAGCCCAGGATGGCGTTCAGCGGCGTGCGAAGCTCATGCGACATGCGGGCCAGGAACATGCTCTTGGCCTCGGCCGCGGCCTCCACCTCGCGCACGGCCTCCTTCAGCGCGGTGATGTCGGTGCGGATGCCCACCGTGCCGCCGTCCGGGGTGGGCCGTTCCGTGATGAGGATCCAGCGGCCATCGGGTAGCAGCCGCTCGATCGGCGCGCCGCCCGATCGGCGCCAGACCTTCAGCTCGGCGATGAAGGCGTCCACGTCGCCCTCGAACTGCGGGTATTGCCCATTGGCGATGCCGCCGCGGAGGATGTCGTCGAAGAAGGCGCCCTCCTCGATGAAGGGCGCGCTCTCGGCGTAGATCTCGCGGTAGCGCTGGTTGCAGATGACCAGGCGGTCCTCGGCGTCGAACATCACGAAGCCGTCCGTCATGCTCTCCAGCGCGTTTTCCAGCGTGCGGCGCCAGCGCAGCCGCTCCTCGTCCACCCGCGCGCGCTGGCGCAGCGCCACCAGCATGGCGGCCACCACCGCCAGCACCAGCAGCGTCAAGGCGGTCGCCACCACCATCGCCTGGTCGCGCTGGGCCCGCCAGGCGGCGAGCGCCACGTCACGGTCGAGCGTGACGCTGATGGCGAGCGAGGGGTAGAGCGTGGGCCGCTCGGTCCCGATCACCGGCGCGCCGCCGAGGCGCGAGACGCCGACCGGCCCCTGCCCCACGGCACGGTCCAGGCGCTGGCCCATGCGCGCCTCGTCGGGCGGAAGGGTGGCCAGCAAGGTGCCGTCGCGCATCTCGAGGCTGACGCGCAGCCCCTCGGGCTCCCCGCCCGCGCCCAGCAGGCCGGTGACGACGGCGACGGGCGTCTCGGCCACGGCCATCACCGACCCCAGGCCCTGGATGGTGAGGCTGCGCGCGAAGAAGAGCGACCATTCGCCGGTGGCGGGGTTCCGCACCGGCCCGGCCAATTGCAGCCCCGCGCCCGGAAGCCCGGCGGGGCGTAGGTCCTCCGCCAGGTCAAAGGGCAGGGCGCGCCGGCGCGAGACGGTCAGGCCCGACACCTCCGGCCCGCCCGGCCCGACCAGCAGGATGTCGCGCACGGAGAGGTTCTGGTTGTTCAATTCCCGCAGCAGCCGCCCCGCCGCGGCGCGGTCGAAGGTGCCACCTGGCCCCCAGCCCTCGAAGGGCCCGAGCAGCGTGGGCAGGCCGAGCAGAAGGCTGTCCACCTGCAGGAAGGTGCGGTTCATCGTCGCCTCGACGGAGCGCGCCACGCGGCTCACCGTCTCCTCGGCGGTGTCGAGCGCGCTGCGGTAGGCACGCTCGGTCAGCAGCAGGTTGGCCGCGATCTGGGCCAGCAGGATGACGAAGCCCGCCGCGACGACCGCGGCGCGCAGAAGGCGGCCGGTCTGCATTCAGTCGCCCACGGCGCGGAAGCCGGTCACGGGCGCGAGGTGGCGGTTCCACACCTCGGCGCAGTCATCGCCGCAGCGGCTGATCCAGCGCGGCACCACCGTCTCGCGCAGCAGGCGGTCGCGCAGCGCCGTGTCCGCGGGCGAGACGGGGACGATCTGCATGCGGCCGGGGGTGCCGCGCTCGCAGCCCGGCCGGCCGGCATTGCAGGCCAGGCCCTCGCCCGTCTCGCGGTCGGCGCCCTCCCAGATGTCGCGCTCCAGCCCCGCCACCGCGTCGCGCAGCAGCGCCTGGATGTCGGGCGGCAGGGCGGCCCAGGCCCCGCGCGAAGCGCCGAAGGCCGAGAGCCCCCAGGAGATGGCCATGGCATGGACATGCCCCGTCACCTCGTGCAGCCCGATGGCGTTGCCTGACAGCGTGCCCGTGATGGCGCATTCCACCAGGTTGTTGCGGACCGCGGTGACAATCTCCGCGAAGGGGACCACCACGGGGGTGGCGCCCAGCGCCTCCACCAGTTCCGACTGCGCGACGCCCGAGGTGCGGATGCGCCGCCCCCGCAGGTCACCCAGCCCGTTGAAGGGGCGGCGGCAGAACAGCACCTGGGCGGGATAGGTGTAGAGGCCCAGGACCTCCACATTGTGCCGGTCACGCAGGAGGGCTTCCACATAGGGCCGCACCCGCGCCACGTTGCGGCGCAGCGTGGCGAAGTCGGGGCTCAGCGCCGGCAGGTCCAGCACGTTGAATTCCGGCTCATCCGCCGCGGCGGAGCCCAGCAGCACCGTGCCGAAGGGCACGACGCCGAGCCGCATCATGGCCAGCACCTCGGGCGCGCGCAGCCCGCTCTCGTCGAAGGGAACGATCTGCGCGGTGATCCGCCCGCCCGAAAGCGCCTGGATGCGCTGTTCCCAGAAGGGTCTCTCGAAGCGGACGAACTGGCTGATGCTGGCGAGCCCGCCCACCACGCGCAGATGCACGGTGCCGGGTGTGGACGCCGCGCCGGCCGGCTGCGCCGCGGCGGGAGATACGGCGGCGACGATGGCGACGCCCAGCGAAACCAGGACGGCCAGGGCCGCCATTCGCATCCGTTTCCCCATTCCACCGCCCTCTCTCATCGCCCGAACGCAACCCCAGGTCACCGTCGCGCGTGCCCGAAGGGGCGCGGTGCAACCGCGCGACAATGCCCCAGCCAGGGGTTCCGGGCCAAGGGGCATGATGCACGCCCCTGGCCGGGGCTGCCATCACACCGTGAAATACTTGGCGCGCGGATGGTGGAGCACAATGGCGCTGGTGCTCTGCTCGGGGTGGAGCTGCCACTCGTCGCTGATCTCGACGCCGATGCGCTCGGCCTGGAGCAGCTTCAGCAGCGGCACCTGGTCCTCAAGCCGCGGGCAGGCCGGGTAGCCGAAGGAATAGCGCCCGCCGCGATAGCCCTGGCTGAGCATCTTCTCCATGTCCCGCGCATCCTCGCCGGCGAAGCCCAGCTCGGCGCGGATGCGCTTGTGGACGTACTCCGCCAGCGCCTCGGCCATCTCGACCGAGAGCCCGTGCAGGTAGAGGTAGTCCTGGTAGCGGTTCCCGTCGAACCATTCCCGCGCCATGTCGGAGGCCTTCTGGCCCACCGTCACCACCTGCAGGCCGATCACGTCGCGCTCGGCATCGTCCACGTCGCGCACGAAGTCGGCGATGCAGTCGCCGTCATCCTTGGGTTGGCGCGGCAGGTGGAAGCGGGCGGCCTCGGTGGTGCCGTCCTCCTCGAACAGGATCAGCTCATTGCCCTGGCCCGCGCATTTCCAATAGCCGTAGATCGCCTGCGGCTTGAGGATGTCCTGCTCCTGCGCCAGCGCCAGCATGCGCTTGAGCACGGGGCGCAGTTCCTGCTTCGCCCAGCCCAGGAAATCCTCCAGGCTGCGGCCGGCTTTCCGGAAGCCCCACTGGAACTGGTACAGGCTGCGCTCATTGATGAAGGGGACCAGCGCCTTGGGGTCCGCCTCCATGAGGCGCGAGCCCCAGAAGGGCGGCGTGGGCACGGGCAGCCCCTTCGTTTCGCGCCGGCGGCGCGCCTGGGCATAGGCCAGGTCCACGGGGGCGAAGCCGCGCGGATCGGCGGTGCCCAGCGTGCGCTTCTCGTTCTTCGACTTGCCGGAGCGCTTCTGCTGGATGGCGCCCAGATAGCCGTCGAAGTCATTGCCCATCACCTTGTCCATCAGGTGCAGGCCGTCGAAGGCATCGCGCGCATAGACCACGCGGCCGCAGGCATAGGCCTGCACGCAGTCTTCTTCCACGTAGTTGCGTGTCAGCGCGGCACCGCCCAGCAGCACGGGAATGTCCACGCCCTGGCGGGACATCTCCTCCAGGTTCTCGCGCATCACGACGGTGGACTTCACCAGCAGGCCGGACATGCCGATGGCATGCGCCTTGTGCTCCCGCGCCGCGTCCACGATCTGCTGCAGGGGCACCTTGATGCCGAGGTTCACCACCTTGTAGCCGTTGTTGGTGAGGATGATGTCCACCAGGTTCTTGCCGATGTCGTGCACGTCGCCGCGCACGGTGCCCAGCACGATGATGCCCTTCTCCTGGCCCTCCACCCGCTCCATGTGCGGCTCCAGGTAGGCGACCGCGGCCTTCATCGTCTCCGCGGACTGGAGCACGAAGGGCAGCTGCATCTTGCCGGCGCCGAACAGCTCGCCCACCACCTTCATGCCGTCCAGCAGCACGTCGTTGATGATGGCGAGCGGCGTCATGCCCTCCGCCATGGCGTCGGCCAGCTCCGTCTCCAGCCCCTTGCGGTCGCCATCCACGATGCGGTCCTTGAGGCGCCCCTGCACGGTGGCGGCCTTCACCTTGGCCACATTGTCCGCGGCCTTGCGGCCCGAGAACATCTCCAGGACCTTCTGCAAGGGGTCATAGCCCTCGGCGCGCCGGTCGTAGATCAGGTCCTCCATCACCTGCACCTCCTCGGGCGGGATCTGGTGCAGCGGCTTGATCTTGGAGACATGCACGATGGCGCCCGTCATGCCGGCCTTCACGGCATGGTCGAGGAAGACGCTGTTCAACACGTGCCGCGCGGCCGGGTTCAGGCCGAAGGAGATGTTGGACAGGCCCAGGATGATCTGGATGTCCGGGAACTTTTCCCGGATGGCGCGGATGCCCTCCAGCGTCCACAGCCCCAGCTTACGGTCATCCTCGTTGCCGGTCGCGATGGTGAAGGTGAGCGGGTCGATCATCAGGTCGGATTGCGGCAGGCCGTATTGCGTGCAGGCGAAATCCACCAGCCGCTCGGCGATGCGCAGCTTGTCCTCCGCCGTCTTGGCCATGCCCACCTCGTCAATGGTGAGCGCGATGACGGCGGCGCCGAACTTCTTGGCGAGCTTCATGCGGTCATGCGCCGCGCCCTCGCCTTCCTCGAAGTTGATCGAGTTGATGATGGGCTTGCCGCCATGCAGCTTCAGCGAGGCCTCGATGACGTTGGTCTCGGTGCTGTCGATGACCAGCGGCGCGTTCACGCTGGAGGTGAAGCGGGTGATGACCTCGCTCATCTCCGCCATCTCGTCGCGGCCCACGAAGGCGGTGCAGATGTCGAGGCTGTTGGAACCCTCCGCCACCTGCTCGCGCCCGATCGCCAGGCACCCGTCCCAGTCATGCGCCGCCTGGCGCTCGCGCCAGGCTTTGGAACCATTGGCGTTGCAGCGCTCGCCGATGGAGAAGTAGCTGTTCTCCTGCCGCAGCGCGACCGACGAGTAGAGCGAGGCCACGCTCGGCACCCAGTGATACTTCCGCTTCACGGGTGCGGGACGGTGCTTGTCCCCGCCCAGCCGGCGCAGCATCGCATCCTGCGCCGCGATGTGCGGCGTGGAGGTGCCGCAGCAGCCGCCGATGAGGTTGAAGCCGTCCTCGACGACGAAGCGCTCCATCCAGGTCGCCATCTCCTCGGCGCCCAGGGGGTAGTGCGTCTTGCCGTCCACGAGTTCGGGCAGGCCGGCATTGGGCTGCACGCTGAGCAGGCCGGGCCAGTTCTGCGACAGCCAGCGCACATGCTCCGCCATCTCCTGCGGGCCGGTCGCGCAGTTCAGGCCGATGAGCGGCACGTCCAGCGAATGGATCACGGCGGCGGCGGCGGCGATGTCGGGGCCCACCAGCAGCGTGCCCGTCGTCTCCACCGTCACCTGCACGAAGATGGGGATGTCGGACTTCGTGCGCGCCTTCGCGATCTTGGCGGCGTTCACGGCGGCCTTGATGTAGAGCGTGTCCTGGTTCGTCTCGGTCAGCAGCGCATCCGCCCCGCCGGCAATCAGGCCCAGGCACTGCTCGGTCAGCGCGGCTTCCAGCGCGTCATAGGTGACGTGGCCGAGGCTCGGCAGCTTCGTGCCGGGCCCGATATCGCCCACCACCCAGCGGTGGCGGCCATCGGCGAAGCTCTCCGCCGCCTCGCGCGCCAGTTCCACGCCGACCTTGTTGATCTCGAAGGCGCGGTCGCCGAGCTCGAATTCCTCCAGCGTGATGGGGCTGCCGCCGAAGGTGTTGGTCAGCACCATGTCCGCGCCGGCCTCGTAGTAGCCGCGATGGATCTCGCGGATGAGCTCGGGCCGCGAGAGGGAGAGCACCTCCGTGCAGTTCTCCTTGTCCCAGAAGTCCTTCACGATATCGAGCGTCAGCGCCTGCACGCGGCTGCCCATGCCGCCATCGCAGAGCAGGACGCGGTCGCGCAGGGCATCGAGGAGGTGCGGTCTGGAGGCCATGTGTCAGAGTTCTCTGGTGTCGGTGTGAAGATTCAGGCAACGGCGAGGGCATGGGCCGGCAGGCGCGTCGCGCACCACAGCCGCACCTCGAGCGGACCCGGGAGTTGGGCGGTGCCGGCCAGCGCGCAACCCGCGCCGCCCAGCCAGCCGGCCATGGCGGCATCATCGAACCCAGGCCAGCGATGCGCGAAGCGTTCCAGCACATCGGCGCGGCCATGCGGGGCCAGGTCCAGCACCAGCAGGCTGCCCCCCGGCGCCAGCACGCGCGCGGCCTCGGCCAGGGCGGCTGCGGGGTCCTCCGCGTAGTGCAGCACCATCTGCAGCGTCACCACGTCGAAGCGGGCATCGGCCAGCGGCAGGCGGTACATGTCCGCCAGGCGCACGGAGCAGCGCTCGGCCAGGCCGCGTTCGGAAAGCCGCGCGCGGGCCAGCGCCAGCATCTCGCGGCTGGCATCCACGCCGAGCGCGCGGCGCACGCGGTCGGCCAGCAATTCCAGCAGCCGGCCCGTGCCGGTGCCGATGTCGAGCAGATGCTCCACGCTGGGCGGCAGGGCGTCGAGCAGCGCCGCCTCGATAGCGCCGGCATCGAGACCCAGCGCGCGGATTTCATCCCAATCCATGCCGTCGCGGCGGAAGGCCTCGGAGGCCGCACGCGCCCGCTCGGCCGCGATGCGGGCGGCCTGGCGACGGTCGGCCTGGAGCACGGGCTCATCTTCCGGCAGGCGGGCGAGGATCAGGCGGGCCAGGTCGGCGCCGGCGGGCAGCTGGAAATAGACATGCGGGCCCTCGGGCAGGCGTTCCAGCAAATTCGCCTCGGCCAGCAGCTTCAGGTGGCGCGAGAGGCGCGGCTGGGACTGGCCCAGCACGGCGCAGAGTTCGGACACGTTGAAGGCCCCCCGTGCGCAGAGGGCCAGCAGCCGCAGCCGCGTGGGCTCGGCCGCGGCGCGCAATTGCGTGAGGAGGTCTTCCATGGGCTTGCAAATGGCATAAACATATCCTTATGTCCAGCGCATGACGTGGTCCATTGATGCGCGCATCCCGGTCTACCTGCTGGCGAATGAGGACAACCTCGCGCTCGCCCTCTCGCGCGGGAAACCCGCCGCCGTGCTGACGGTGGGGGGCGAGGCCGCGCCCGATGGCGCGGTCGCCATCACCGCCTTCAAGCCCGGCGAGGCGCCCCACGCCGCCGCCTGCGGCTGCTGCCTGGGCCGGGGCGAGGCCGCCAAGGCGCTGGACATGCTCTTCCAGGGGCGCGTGCGCGGCACCGTGCCCTGGTTCGACCGCGTGCTGGCGCTGGACCCGCATGGCGATGTGGCGGCCGCGCTGCGCGAGGATGCGGTGACGGCGGCGCGTTTCAGAAGAGCCTAGTCAACGCCTTCGCCGGGAAACCGCTCCGCGATCCGCCCCAGCGCGGCGTGCAGCAGCGCCAGTTCCTCGGCGGTCAGGCCCTGCACCACCTCCGCCTCCATCTCCCGCGCCATGGGCACGATGGCCGCATGGGCCCCCTGCCCGGCCTCGGACAGCGCCAGCCAGTGCAGCCGCGCATCCGCCGCATCGGCCGCGCGCTCCAGGAAGCCGCGCCCTTCCAGCTGCCGCACGGCGCGGCTCACCTTCACCTTGTCCATGGCCGTGCGCGCCGTGATCTCACGCGCCGGCAGCCGGCCGAAGCGGCCCAGCACCGCCATGACGCGCCATTCCGGAATGGAAAGCCCGAAGGCCGCGCCATAGCGGTCCGCGAAGCGGCGCGAGACGCGGTTGGCCGCCACCGAAAGCCGGTAGGGCAGGAAGTCCTCCAGGCGGAATTCGGGCGCTTCACTTGACATCAGTTGCATTTGAAACTACCTGGACGGCAATCGCAAGGCAGGGGAAACGCGTCCATGGCCAGCAAGCAATACATCGCCTTCCCGCGCAGCGAGGGCCTGTCCTCGCGCCAGGCCCATGCCGACCTGCCCCAGGGCACCTATGAGCGTGAGATGGGCAAGGAGGGCTTCTTCGGCCCCGCCACCCACATGTACCACGCGAACCCGCCCACCGGCTGGACACGTTGGGAAGGCCCGCTGCGCCCCCGGGCCTTCGACCTCGCGCGCATCAATGCCGAGCAGCCGAGCCCCTGGGATGCCGCGGACATCCTGCACAACGCCCATTGCCGCCTGCGCTTCTGGCGCGCGCCGGCCGCCATGGACCACCTGGCGCGCAACGCCGATGGCGATGAGCTTCTGTTCATCCATACAGGGGCTGGCCGCCTTTTCTGCGACTACGGCCACATGCCCTTCCGCGCCGGCGACTACATCCTGCTGCCGCGCAGCACCATGTGGCGCATCGAGTGCGACGCGCCCGTCGCCGCCCTGCTCATCGAGGCCACCGGCAGCACCTACCAGCTCCCCGACCGCGGAATCCTGGGCAAGCACGCGCAGTTCGACCCGGCGGTGCTGGCCACGCCGGCCATTGACGACGCCTTCCGCGCCCAGCAAGGCGCCCGCGAAACCCGCGTGGTCATCAAGCGGCGCGACGCGCTCTCCACCGTCACCTACCCCTTCAACCCGCTCGACGCGGTGGGCTGGCATGGGGACCTCGCGCCGGTGAAGCTGAACGTGGAGGACATCCGCCCGCTGATGTCCCATCGCTACCACCTGCCGCCCAGCGCCCACACCACCTTCGTGGCGAACCGCTTCGTGGTCTGCACCTTCACCCCCCGCCCCTTCGAGACGGACCCGGGCGCGCTGAAGGTCCCCTTCTTCCACAACAATGACGACTACGACGAGGTGCTGTTCTACCACGCGGGCGACTTCTTCAGCCGCGACAACATCCATGCCGGCATGATGACGCTGCACCCCTGCGGCTTCACCCACGGCCCCCACCCCAAGGCGCTGAACAACGCCTTCACGCCCAAGAAGCCAGCCACCGACGAATACGCCGTGATGCTCGACACGCGCGACGCGCTGGAGATGGGGGAGGCGGCGCGCCAGGTGGAGTGGGAGGACTACGCCTATTCCTGGGGCGTGAAGCCCGCCCAGGCCGCCGAATAGGGCGCGGCGCATGGCCAATTTCGCCTCCAGCCAGGACCTGGCCGACAAGGTCGTGTCCTTCGACGAGCTCGGCCCCGGCCTCTACGCCTACACCGCCGAGGGCGACCCGAACTCGGGCGTGATCGTGGGCGACCAGGGCGTGGTGGTGGTGGACGCCCAGGCCACGCCGCTGCTGGCCCGCTCGGTCCAGGTACGCATCGCGGAGGTCACGCCGCTCCCCGTCACCCAGGTGGTGCTGACGCATTACCACGCGGTGCGGGTGCTGGGCGCCTCGGGCTACCCGGCGCGCGACATCCTCGCCTCCGACGCCACGCGCGACCTGATCGTGGAGCGCGGGCAGCAGGACATGGACAGCGAGATCGGCCGCTTCCCCCGCCTCTTCCGCGGGCGGGAGGAGGTGCCGGGCCTCACCTGGCCCACCCAGACCTTCGCTAACCGCATGTCCCTCTGGCATGGCGCGCGCGAGGCGCGGATCATCCAGATCGGCCGCAGCCACACCGCGGGCGACACGGTGGTCTGGCTGCCCAAGGACCGCGTGCTCTTTGCCGGCGACGCGGTGGAGGCCGGCGCCACCCCCTATTGCGGCGACGCCTATTTCACGGACTGGCCCGCGACGTTGGCCGCCATCCGCGCGCTGAACCCCGAGAAGATGGTCCCCGGCCGCGGCCGCGCTTTGCTCAGCCGCGCCGATGTGAACCAGGCGCTGGACGAGACCGAGGCCTTCGTCACCGACCTCTTCGCCCATGCGCGCCGCGCGGTGGCGCGCGGCGCCACGCTCAAGCAGTTCTATGACGAGGCCATGGCCGCCATGCGCCCCACCTACGGCGCCTGGGCCATCTTCGAGCACTGCATGCCCTTCAACGCCTCGCGCGCCTATGACGAGGCGTCCGGCCTCACCCACCCGCGCATCTGGACCGCCGAGCGCGATCGGGAGATGTGGCGCGCCCTCGAACAGGACGCCCCGCCCAAGCCCGCCGACGCGCCCTGACATGCGCTTCCCCGCCGCGCCCCCCGGCCCGCCCGGCGAGGCCGCCCCCGTGGTGGTGGCGGGCGGCGGGCTGGTGGGGCTGACCGCCGCGCTCGACCTCGCGCGCCGCGGCGTTCGCGTCGTGCTGCTGGACGAGGACGACCAGGTGAGCGAGGGCAGCCGCGCCATCTGCTTCGCCAAGCGCACGCTGGAGATCTATGGCCGCCTCGGCCTCGGCCAGCGCTTCCTGGAAAAGGGCATCACCTGGAGCCGCGGCCGCGTCTTCCGCCAGGACCGGGAGGCCTACAGCTTCGACCTGCTGCCCGAGCAGGGCCACGAATACCCCGCCTTCGTGAACCTGCAGCAGTATTACGCGGAACAATGGCTGGTGGAGGCCTGCGAGGCCACGGGCCTCGTGGACCTGCGCTGGCGCCACCGCGTGACGGGCATCGAGAACGGGCCGGACGGCGCGCGTCTGTCCGTCGAGACACCCGACGGCGATTACACCCTGCACGCCCATTGGCTGCTGGCCTGCGACGGGGCGCGCAGCTTCATCCGCCGCGCCATGGACCTGCCCTTCGAGGGCCAGGTCTTCCGCGACCGCTTCCTCATCGCCGACGTCACCATGCGGGCGAATTTCCCGACCGAACGCTGGTTCTGGTTCGACCCGCCCTTCCACCCGGGCCAATCCGTCCTGCTGCACCGCCAGCCCGACGATGTGTGGCGGATAGACTTCCAGCTCGGCTGGGACGCGGACCCTGAGGCGGAGCGCGAGCCCGAACGCGTGCGTGCGCGCGTCGCCGCCATGCTGGGGCCCGAGGTGCCCTTCGAAATCGAATGGATCAGCGTCTACACCTTCCGCTGCCGGCGCCTCGAACGCTTCCGCCACAGCCGCACCCTCTTCCTGGGCGATGCGGCGCACCAGGTCTCACCCTTCGGCGCGCGCGGCGGCAATGGGGGCGTGCAGGATGCGGACAACCTCTGCTGGCGCCTCGCCGCCGTGCTGGCGGGCGAGGCGCCCGAGACATTGCTCGATGGCTATGACGCCGAGCGCATCCCGGCGGCGGAGGAGAATATCCTCCACTCCACCCGCGCCACCGACTTCATCACCCCAAAGAACGCCGCCGCCCTGGCCTGGCGCGACGCCGTGCTGGAACTGGCGGAGGGCCACGCCTTCGCCCGCCCCTTCGTGAACTCCGGCCGCCTCTCCCGCCCCTGGTCCGGGCAGGAGGTGGCGCCGGATGCGCCGGTGCTGCGCGACAACATGCCGGACTGGCTGCTGCGCCACATTGGCGCCGACGGAAGCTTCACCCTGGTGGCGCGCGAGGAGGAGCCCCCCGCCCTGCCGGGAATCACGAACATCCTTCTGGCCGACAGCCCGCGCCTCGGCGCCCTGCTGGACCATTCGGGCCTGGCCTGCGCGCGCCTCGGCCTCGCACCCGGCGAGGCCGCGCTGTTCCGCCCCGATCAGATGCTGGCCGCGCGGCTGCCGGCGAGCGCGGCAGCCGCCATCCTCGCCGCGCGCGACGCGGCACTCGCCCGATGAAGCACCTCCGCACCGAACCGCGCCTCGCGGACCCCGACGCGCTCTATGCCCTGTTGATGGAGGCGCATCGGGGCCTGGACGACGCCGCCTCGCGCCGGCTGGATGCCAAGCTCGTGCTGATCCTGGCCAACCACATCGGCGATGCGGAAGTGCTGCGGGAGGCCATTGCCTTGGCCACGCAGCGGCGCAACTCTGGGGCATGAGCACCCCAGTCGAACAGATCGCCACCTGGCAGGATGAGTTCACCGCCATCCGCCGCGACATCCACGCCCACCCGGAACTCGGGCTGGAGGAACACCGCACCGCCGCCCTCGTCGCCGCCAAGCTGCGCGAATGGGGCATCGAGGTGCATGAGGGCGTGGGCCAGACCGGCGTGGTCGGCGTCATCCGCAACGGCAACGGCCCCGCCATCGGCCTGCGCGCCGACATGGACGCGCTGGCCATGACCGAAGCGAACGGCTTCGCCCATGCCAGCACCATCCCGGGCCGGATGCATGCCTGCGGCCATGACGGCCACACCACCATGCTGCTGGCCGCCGCCAAATACCTGGCGGCCACCAAGAGCTTCAACGGCACCGTGAACCTGATCTTCCAGCCCGGCGAGGAAGGGGCCGGCGGCGCGCTGGCCATGCTGGAGGACGGCCTCTTCACCCGCTTCCCCTGCGATGCGGTCTACGGAATCCACAATCGGCCCGGCATGCCGCTCGGCGAATTCGGCCTGCGCGCGGGCCCGATGATGGCGGGTGTGGCCTTCTACGACATGGTCATCACCGGCAAGGGCGGCCATGGCGCGCGGCCCGAAACCACGCACGACCCCGTGGTGATGGGCGCGGCGGTCGTGCAGGCGCTGCAATCCGTCGTCGCACGCAACGTGCCGGCGGCCGAGCGCGCGGTGCTGTCGGTCACGCGCTTCGACGCCGGCCAGGCCTATAACGTGATCCCGAACGAGGTGCGCCTGGGCGGCACCGTCCGCGCCTTTTCCAACGAGATCATGGGCCTCGTCGAAAGCCGCATGCGCGCCATCGGCGAGGGCATCGCGGCGGGCCTCGGCGGTTCGGCCGTTCTCGATTTCCGCGTCATCACCACGCCGCTGGTGAACGACGCGGCCGAGGCCGAGGCGCTGGGCGACGCCGCCGCCGCCCTGGTGGGCGAGGGCCGGCTGAAGCGCGAATTCCCCGCCGTGATGGGCGGCGAGGATTTCGCCTTCATGCTGGAGAAGTGCCCCGGCGCCTACATCGTCTGCGGCAATGGCGACAGCGCCGAGGTCCACAATCCCCGCTTCGACTTCAACGACGAAGCGATTCCCTATGGCGCGGGCGTGCTCGCGGCCGTGGTGGAGCGGAAGCTGAAGGGCATGTAGCCGGCCGATTCACGCCGCCGGAAAACCGGCGGCGATCGGACGTGATCCACCCGGCCGATTCACGCCGCCGGAAAAACGGCGGCGATCGGACGTGATCCACCCGGCCGATTCACGCCGCCGGAAAAACGGCGGCGATCGGACGGGAACCGCCCGGCCGATTCACGCCGCCGGAAGGCCGGCGGCGATCGGACGGGTTACCCCCCCAGATGCCGCGCGAAGAATTCCAGCGTGCGGCGCCGCGCCACCTCGGCATCGCCCTCGACATAGCTGCCGCGCTCCTCGCAGCCGAAGCCGTGGCCGGCGCCCTTGTAGACGAAGACCTCCACCTCCGGCCGCGCCTGCTCGATGGCATGGACGTCGGCCATGGGGATGGAGGCGTCCACCTCGCCGAAATGCAGCTGCACCGGGCATCGCGGCGCCTCGTCCTTCGCCGCGGCGATGCCGCCGCCATACCAGCCCACCGCGGCCTGGAAGGCGCTGCTGCGCGTCGCGCCATGCCAGGCGACGGTGCCGCCCCAGCAATAGCCCACGATGCCGCGCGCGGCGCCGGCCGGCAGCGCGCCGGCCGCGGCCAGGATGTCCAGCAGCGTCTTGTGCTCGTCAATCTGGCCGCGCAACGCGCGCCCGCGCGCCACATCCTCGCCGGTGTAGCCCAACTCCACGCCGCGCTCCGTGCGGTCGAACAGCGCCGGCACCACCACCGCATAGCCCTCGGCCGCGAAGCTGTCGGCCACGCGGCGCATGTGGCGGTTCACGCCGAAGATCTCCTGCACGATGACCAAAGCGCGGGTCGCATCCTCGGGGCCGGCCTTGTAGGCGGCGAGGCGGTGGCCGTCGGCGGCGGTGAGCGCGATGTTCATGGGCAGGGCCTTTCCTGGACGGGTCGCGGGCGTTTCCTGTAGCCTCGCAGCATGGCCGAGGTCGTGAACCTGCGAAAGTGGCGCGCTGGCAAGGCGAAGGCGGAGGCCGAAGCCCAGGCAGCCGCCAACCGCGTGGCCTTCGGCCGCACCAAGGGCCAGAAGGCGCGCGATGCCGCGGACGAAGCCCGCCGCCGCGCCCTGCTCGACCAGGCCCGGCGCGAGGACGACCCGCCAAGCGCATAGCGCGCGCGGCCCGCGAAACCGCTATGCTGCGCGGCATGGACCAGCCCGCCCCCCACCCCTATCGCGACGGCCTGCCGCCGGCCCCGCCCGGCCCGCCCGAGGGCGAGCAGCACGCCCTGCCGCGCGCCGCCCAGGTGCCGCTGCTGGCGGGCTTGGCGCAGGGGCCGATGCTGCCGGTGGCGCTGGTGGTGGCGCTGCTGGCCGCCGGGACGACCAGCACGGCGGCCGTGGCGGGCGGGCTCGCGGCCCTGGCCGCGGGCGCCATCCTGGCCGGGCTTGGCCGCTACTTCGCCGTGCTGGGCGCCGCCGAGCGCTACGCCGCCGAACGCCGCCGCGAGGAGGAGGAGACCCACCTCTACCCCGAGCGCGAGCGCTGGGAGGTGGCGGCCATCCTCCACCGCTACGGGCTGCGCGGCGACACCCTGGCCCGCGCGGTGGAGGGCATCGCCGCCGACCGCCGCCGCTGGGTGGACTTCATGATGCGATTCGAGCTGGACCTCATCGAACCCCAGCCGGCCCATGCGGCGCGCGAGGCGCTGCTGCTGGTGCTGGGTTTCGTGGGCGGCGGGCTGCTGGCGCTGCTGCCGCTCTGGCTCGCACCAGGCCTGGGCTGGCCGGGCCCCGTGGCGCTGGGCGCCGTGGTCATGCTGGGCGCGGGCTGGGGCCTGGCCGCGGCCGAGGGCCAGGTGCGCGCGGGGGGTGCGGCGCGCGCGCTGGCGCTGGGTGTCGCGGCCGCGCTGGCCGCCCTGCTGGCCAGCGCCCTGGCCTGAGCCCGGTCTCGCCTGAACAAGGTCAGGCTTCGTTAAGCCTCGGCGGCGCATCACGGGCGGTGGAGACCCCCATGCGCCCAAGTCGCCATCGCCTCGTCCCGCTGCCCTGGCCCTTGCCCGAGTTTCTTTCGGCGCCTTCCCCGGCCCTGTCCGCGCCGCGCGGCCGCTTCGCCTTCCTCCTGACGGCGGGCTTCGTGACGGGGCTGCTGCTCGGCGCGCTGATGGGCTGGCCCTGGCGGGGCATGGTGGCATCGGGGCTGCTGGGCAGCCTCCTCGCCTGGGTCGCCCTGCGCGAGATCGCCCTGCGCGACGCTCTGGCCGTGCTGCGCGCCATGCCCTGCCATGCCCTGGTGGTGGGGCCGGACCGCCGGCCGCTCTGGCAGGCGGGCAGCGGCCTGGGCTTCGCCGCGGCGGACACCACGGGCCGCGAGGAGGACCGCCTCAGGACCGCGCATGGCCACCTGCCGCCCCATGCGCGCGAGGCCATGGTCAATGCCGGCCTCGACGCGCATCTGCGCGCCGATGGCACGCCGCAGCGGGTGCAGGACGCGCAGGGGCGCTGGTTCGAGCTTCGGCAATTCCGCCTGCCGGGCGGGAGCATCGTGCGCTTCTCGGCCGAGATCACGCAGGCGCGGCAGCGCGAGCAATCCCTCGCCAGCTCGGAGGCCCGGCTTCTGGCCCTGCTGGAGCACGCCCCGGTCGGGCTGTGGAAGCTGGACGCGGAGGGCCGCACACGCTTCGCCAACGCGCGGCTGCGCCGCCTCTTCCAGGGCGAGGTCCCGCCCCGCTTCCCCGGCGCCGCGCTGCCCCAGCCCACGCCCACCGAGGGCACCGAGACCCTGCTGCGTCTCCCCGACGGCACCGAGCGCCCGGTGCTGCTGGGCGTCGTCCCCTGGGACCCCCCCGGGGGGGCGCCGCAGGGGCGGCTGCTCTCCGTGCTCGACCTCGGCGCGCTGCGCCATGCCCAGGCGCGGCTCGACCACCTCGCGGAGCATGACCCGCTGACGGGCCTCGCCAACCGCGCGACCTTCCAGGCCGCCCTCGCCGCCATGGCCGAGGACCCACGGGGCGGGGTGGTGATGCTCGTGGACCTCGACGCCTTCGCCCAGCACAATGACCGCCACGGCCATGCGGTGGGCGATGCGCTGCTGCGCGAGGCGGCGCACCGGCTGCGCGGCGCCCTCTGCCCCTCGGACCTGGTGTGCCGGACGCGCGGCGACGAGTTCGCGGTGCTGGCCTTCGAGGCCGGGGCCCATGCGGCGCCAGCCCTGGCGGGGCGGGTGCGGGCCGCGTTGCGCGCGCCCCTGCGGGCCGAGGGAAGGGAGGTGCCGGTCACCGCCTCCATCGGCCTCGCCGTGGCGCCGCAGCACGGCGGCGACCCGGCCACGCTGCTGCGCGCCGCCGCGCTGGCCGTCATCGAGGCCAAGGAGATGGGCGGCGACACCGTCAGCCTCTTCACCCCCGCCCTGCGCGAAAGGGACGAGCGGCGGGCGCGGCTGCGCGAGGCCTTCACCGCCGCGTTGGAGGCGGACGAGATGGAGCTGCACCTCCAGCCGCAGCGGAACCTGGAGGAGGGAAGCCTCGCCGGGGTGGAGGCCTTGCTGCGCTGGAACAGCCGCCGCCTCGGCCGCTGGGTGCCGCCCGCCGAAATCCTGTCCGCCGCGGCCGAGCTGGGGCTGCTGGCGCGGCTGGACCGCCAGGTGCTGCGCCGCGCCGTCACGCTGCTGGCCGGCTGGCCGGGGCCCGCGCCCTGCCTCGCCATCAACATCTCCGTCGCCACGCTGCAGGACCAGGGCTTCGCCGGGGAGGTCCGGGAGGCCTTGCACGCGGCCGGCGTGGCACCCGAACGGCTCGAGATCGAAATCCCCGAGGACCTGGCCGTGCGCGACCTGCCCGCCGTCCATCAGACGCTGACCGCGCTGCGTGAGGTGGGGGTGGCGCTCGCCCTCGACGATTTCGGCAGCGGCCATTCGGGCCTGCCCCATGTGGTGCGGCTGCCGGTGCAGCGCCTCAAGCTCGACCGCTCCATCGTCGCGCAACTGCCCGAGGATCCGAAGGCCATGGCCGTGCTGCGCGCCACCGTGGCGCTGGCGCGGGGCATGGGAATCGAGGTGGTGGGCGAAGGGGTGGAGACCGAGGCCCAGGCGGCGTCCCTGCGCGCGGCCGGCTGCCATGTCATCCAGGGTTGGCTTGTGGCGCGGCCCATGCCGGCGGAGGCCTTCCTGGCCTCGCTGCCATCGCCCCTGCTGCTGCCCGCGCCCACGCCCAAGGCGCGCGCCGGCACCGGAATGTAACGGGAAATCCTTGGTTGTTCCATGACATAGGCAGCAATATTCGCCTTGCGGCGCCGCGCCGTGATGGTTAGGCAAGGGGCCCATGGCCCGTCGGAAGGCCGTGGGGAAATACACACCGCATGATGAAGTTGCGCCGCGCGACAAGCTTGCTGCTGCCCGCCCTCCTGTTGCTGCCCGCCCTGCATTTCGCATGGCCGACAGCGGAGCAGGTGACCGTGGAAGCCGCCGCCTTACCCGACGCGGCGCGGGCCCCGGCGGACCCTGCCCCCTTCCCCGAAGAGGCGGCCATCGAGGAACTGGCCGAGGCGCCCCTCACCCTGGACGCGCCCCAGGCCGCGATGGTCGAGGCCGTGCCCTATGCGCCGCCCGGCACCCCAAGCCCGGAGCCTGAGCCCGCCTTCACCGAACAGACCGTCACCGTCGCGTCCGGCGACACCCTGCTCGGCCTGCTCACCGAGGCCGGCGTGCCCGCCGCCGACGCCCATGCGGCGCTGGCCGAGCTGCTGCCCCTCTTCCCCGCCCATCGCCTCCGCCCGGGGCAGGAACTGCTGCTGCGCTTCGACACCGACGACGAGACGCGCCTCATGGCGCTGGAGATCAACCCCGGACCCGGCCACACGGTTGCGGTGGAGCGGCAGGGCGACGGCTGGCTGGCCGACGAAGCCCGCCTGCCCGAGCACCCCCACCTGGCCCAGGTGGACGCCGTGGTGACGGGCGGCGTCTTCCCCGCGCTGGTGAATGCGGGCCTGCCGGCCAACCTCGCCTATTCCATCGTGCGCGCCTTCTCGCACCGCGTGGACTTCCAGCGCGACCTGCGCGCGGGTGACCGCGTGGCCGTCGCCTTCGAACGCATGCGCAGCGAGGATGGCACGCTGCTGCGGCACGGGCGCGTGCTCTACGCCGCCCTCACCCTCTCGGGCCAGACGCAGGAAATCTGGCGCCATGAAGGCCCGGATGGCGAGGTGGGCTGGTATGACGCCGCCGGGCGGCCGCTCGCCGGCGGCTTTCTCCGCACGCCGTTGAACGGCGCGCGCATGTCCTCGGGCTATGGCATGCGGCGGCACCCCATCCTGGGCTACAACCGCATGCACCGCGGCGTGGATTTCGCGGCCCCCACCGGCACGCCCATCTACGCGGCCTCCGACGGCGTGGTGCATTCGGTGCGGCGTGAGCGCGGCTATGGCAATGTCATCCGCATCCGCCACCCGAACAATGTGCTGACGCTCTACGCCCACCTCTCGCGCTTCGCGCCGGGCATGGCGGCCGGCACCCGCGTCCGCCAGGGGCAGATCATCGGCCGCGTGGGCTCCACCGGCATGTCCACGGGCCCGCACCTGCACTACGAGCTGCATGTGAACGGCCAGGCGGTGAACCCGGCCACCAGCCGCCTGCCCGCCCCGCCCGCCCTGGCCGGCCGCGCGCTGCTGCAATACCAGACCGCCCGCACCGACCTGAACCGCCAGCGCGCCCGCCTGGCCCGCGGCCTGACCGAAGTCGCCCTGGCGCCGCAATAGGGCGAGGGTGCGCCCCGGGGAGGACGCGGTCCTCCCCGGACCCCTCCTGCCGAGGGCCTAGGCCCTCGGAACCCTTTGACTTAATGGGTATTCGGAGGGAGGGGCATGTCGTGCCCCGGATCAAGCGCGCGCCCTTGACGCCCCTCCCTCCGAATACCCACTGAATCGAACGGGGTCAGGGGCCCATGGCCCCTGGCGGGGGCGCGGGGGCGGCAGCCCCCGCCGGGGCCGCACCCCCTGCTCCATCGCGGCCTCAGGGCCGCCGGTTGGCGCGGGCCAGGATGGCTTCGAAAAGCACCTGGCAGCCGGCCTCGGCCTCCTCGGGCAGGATGCTTTCGGCTTCGTTGTGGCTGAGGCCGTCCTTGCATGGCGTGAAGATCATGGCGGCCGGGATGCGCCGGGCGGCATAGACGGCGTCATGCCCGGCGCCCGAAACCATGTCCCGCGCCTTGTAGCCCAGGCGGGCGGCAGCCTCGCGCACCAGGGCGACGCAGCTTGGGTCGAAGGGCTGGTGCGGGATGCGGAAGAGTTCCGTCAGTTCCAGCCGGCAGCCCGTTTCCGCGACAAGGGCCGCGGCTTCTTCCGGGAAGCTGGCGGCGATGGCCTCCATCTCCTCGGTGCGCGGGTGGCGGAATTCGACCGAGAAGCGCACCTCGCCCGGCACCACGTTGCGGCTGTTCGGCAGGACGGTGAGCTGTCCCACCGTGCCGCGGCCATCGGCGCCGCGGGCGCGCATGGTGGCGTCCACATGGGTGATGACGCGGGCCGCGGCCACCAGGGCGTCGCGCCGGTTGGCGGGCGGCGTGGTGCCGGCATGGCTGTCCTGGCCGGTGATGACGGCGTCATACCACACCTGCGCCTGGGCGCCGGTGACGACGCCGATCATCTTGCCCTCGGCCTCCAGGATGGGGCCCTGCTCGATGTGCATCTCGAAATAGGCGTCGGCGGGGAAGGGCCTGGCGGGGTGGGGACCGCGGGCGCCGATGGCGTCCAGCGCCTCGCCCACCGTGACGCCGTCCAGGTCGCGCAGCGCCTCGGCCTTCTCCAGTTCATAGACGCCCGACCAGACGCCGCTGCCCATCAGGGAGTGGCCGAAGCGGCTGCCTTCCTCATCGGTCCAGTTCACGAGTTCAATGGGCGCCTCGGTCTCGATGCCGAGATCGTTCAGTGTGCGGATCACCTCCAGGCCGGCGATGACGCCCAGCGCCCCGTCGAACTTGCCGCCCGTGGGCTGGCTGTCGAGGTGGCTGCCCATCAGCACCGGCGGGCGGGCGGGGTCGCGCCCCTCGCGGCGGGCGAACATGTTGCCGATGGCGTCCACGCGGACCTTGAGCCCCTGTGCTTGGCACCATTCGGTGAAGCGGGCGCGGCCCTGGCGGTCCACCTCGGTCAGCGTCAGGCGCTTCACGCCGCCCTTGGGCGTGGCGCCGATCTCGGCCATGGCCATCAGGCTGTCCCACAGCCGCTTGCCGTCAATGCGCTGGTTGGTGGCCATGGGCCGCGGTCCCCTTCCTGTTCCTGCGCGGCACCATAAGGGGTTGGGCGATGATTGGCAGGGGCGGCCCGGCGCGGCATGCTGCGCCCATGGCCCATGCGTTGAACACCGCCCCCGCCCTGCTCCGCAACAGCGACCTCGACCGGCCGGAGGTGCGCCAGGCGCGCCTTGATCTCGCCGCCTGTTTCCGCATGGCGGCGAAGCTCGGTCTCAGCGAGGGCATCTGCAACCACTTCAGCTTCGTCGTGCCCGGGCGCGACGACCTGATGCTGGTGAACCCCTATGGGTATTCCTTCGCGGAGGTGACGGCCTCCAACCTCGTCATCTGCGACTTCCAGGGCCGCGTGGTGGCGGGCAACGGCGTGCCGGAGGCGACGGCCTTCTACATCCACGCGCGGCTGCACATGAAGCACCCGCGCGCCAAGGCCGCCTTCCACACCCACATGCCCAACGCCACTGCGTTGTCCATGCTGGAAGGCCCGCCGCTGGTCTGGGCCGGGCAGACGGCGCTGAAATTCTACGGCCGCACCCTGGTGGACGAGCACTACAACGGCCTGGCGCTCGACGAGGCCGAGGGCGACCGCATCGCCGACAGCCTGGGCGACGCCGACATCGTCTTCATGAAGAACCACGGCGTGATGGTGGTGGGCCCGACCATCGCCGAGGCCTGGGACGACCTCTACTACCTCGAGCGCGCGGCCGAAGTGCAGCGCCTGGCCATGGCGACGGGCCGCACGTTGAAGCCCGTCTCGCCCGAACTGGCCCAGGCCACCTATGCCCAAATGCGCGAGGGCGACCGCGAAAGCGCCCGCCTGCACCTGGAGAGCGTCAAGCGCATCCTGCTCAAGGAACAGCCGGATTTCGCCGACTGAGTGCTGCGCTACCCCTGCCGGGCGCGCAGCACGAAGAGCCGGTGGCTCGCGATATCCACGAAGCGGGCCATGCCCTCGCGCCAGCGGCGAATGGCCGATTCCTCGTCGTGGAAGGGGCCGTAGAACTCTTCCTTGCCCTGTTCCAGCGTGGTGAAGGTCATGTCGGTGAAGACGCCGCCCCACACGACCCAGATCTGCGGTTCCGCCATGCTTTACCTCTTCCTCAACACCGTCATGTTGCGGTGCGGCATGGGTGTGCCGCAAACCGCGCGCGGGCGCTACCGCATGATCAAGTTTCGCCGATCATGCTTTCGAGATTGTTGAGCGGCCGGTTCACGGCGCCTCGGCTCCGAAGCCGATCAGGCGCCAGCATCCATGATCGCCGGAGGGCAAGCCGAAGACGTGAATCACGGCGCCAGGCAATTTCAGACCTCCGGCCAGTCCTCGCGCTCGAACCGCTGGAATTCGATGGTGTAGCCGGCCGGGTCGGTCACGAAGAAATGCGTGACGCGATAGGCCTCGGAATATTCCGGCTTGGGCGGCAGCGCCACGCCGCGCGCCTTCAGGAATTCATGCCAGCCCTCGACATCCGGCGTCACGAAGGTGAACACCACGCCGCCCACCACGCGCGGGTTGTCCGAGGCGCGGGACGCGCGGGCGCGGCACACACCCAGGAAGGCGCGGTCGCCCTGCGCGGCGGCATAGATGCGGCAGGTGCCCTGGTCCTGCACCAGGGGCAGTTCCAGGGTCTCCTCATAGAAGCGCCAGGAGGCTTCGGTGTCCTCGGCGTAGAGGAAGGTCACCTGCTGGGCGAGATCGGGGCGTGTCATGCCCCCGATCCTGCCACGAGCCTGCCCGAGGCGGAAAGCAGGGCAATGCGCGCCAGCAAGGCCGTGCTGGCCGACGCCTCCAGCCCCAGCATCCGCGCCACGCCGGCGGCCAGCTCCGCCTCGGTCGCGCGGGGCTGCAGGCCGAGCAGCAGGCGGGCGGCGGCCTCGATCTCGGCGGGCGGGACCATGGCCGCGCGGCGCAGATGGGGGCTGGCGGCGCGGCGGTCACGGGGCGTGGGCGGCGGCGTGTCCTCCAGCACCAGGAACCCGCCCGATTCGCGGGCGCCATGCAGCAATTCGGCCTCGCGCAGCGCGGCGGCCGTCTCGCGCGCGTCGAAGCCCTCGCCCAGCAGCAGGCGCGCGCGTTCCATCAGCGCGTCGCGGTGGATGGGCGCCTCGATGCGCAGGATGGCGACGACCAGATCGGTCAGCTCCGCGCGGTTGGCGGGCGCGCGTTCCAGCACCGCCTCGCCATAGGGCTCGGCCAGCGCGGCCCCCACGGGCGCGACAGGGGCGGCCGCGGCTGGTGCCTCCAGCCCCAGCGCCGCGCGCATGCGTGCCCGCGCCGCCTCGGGCTGGTTCAGCCAGTCGAGCGACCACGCGCGTGCCAGCCGCCAGCCCATCATCTCCAGCGCCATCTGCCGGCCCCGGTCGCGGTCGCGCGCGCAGCGCAGCCCGGCCCAGTCGGCGGCGTCGAGTTCCACGCCGAGGTCGAAGCCTTCCGGCCCGCGCGCCGCCACGTCGAGGAACAGCCCCGAAAGGCCCACGCGCGGCACCGCCTCCTGCCCCGCCTCCGCCATCACCTGGCCGATCAGCGCCGCGATGGGCGAGGCCTCGCCCGCCACGACCTCGCGCACGCCGCCATTGGCCGCGAAGCCCAGGAAGGTTTTGAGCGCCGCCACGCCGCGGCCCTTGGCGCGTTCCGTGTCCACCTCCTCCGCGCCGATGCCCGAGAAGACGATGCAGCGCTTCTTGGCCCGCGTGATGAGCACGTTCAGCCGCCGCTCGCCGCCGTCATTGGACAAAGGCCCGAAGCGCATGGCGAGCCTGCCATTGGCGTCCCGCCCGTAACCCACGCTGATCAGGATGGCGTCGCGCTCATCACCCTGCACGTTCTCCAGGTTCTTGATGAAGAAGGGCTCGTCGGGATAGGCGTTGAAGAAGGGTTCCGTCTCAGGGCTGTCGCGCCGCAGCTTCTCCACCGCGTCCATGATCGCATCGCGCTGCGTGACGGAGAAGGCGGCGACGCCCAGCGTATCCCCCGGCGTCTCGCGCGCGTGGCGCAGCACGGCTTGCGCCACGGCTTCCGCCTCGGCGGCATTGCCGCTCGCCACGAAGCGCCCCTCCACCCGCACCAGCGACAAGCCGAGTGCCGCGCTGCGCGGGCGCGGCGAGGGCAGCACCAGCAGCCGGTTCTCGTAGAACTCCGCGTTGCTGGTCGCGATCAGGCTTTCGTGCCGGCTGCGGTAGTGCCAGCGCAGCATCATGCGCGGGATGCCGCGCGCATTGGCGAGGCCCAGGATGCTCTCGACATCGCGCGTGGCCAGCGCCGCGTCCTCATCCGGCACGGCCTCCTCGTCATCCTCCGTCATGCGCTGGAAGAAGCGAGTGGGCGGCATCTGCCGGTCATCCCCCACCACCACCACCTGGCGCGCGCGGGCGATGGCGCCCAGCGCGTCCACGGGCTCGATCTGGCTCGCCTCGTCCATCACCAGCAGGTCGAATTCCGGAAAGCCCGGCAAGGTCGCGTGGTGCGGGTTGCCGAGGAACTGCGCGACCGAGAGCGGGCTCATCATCAGGATGGGCTTGGCCTGGCGGATCAGCGGCGCGGCGCGCGACAGCACCACGCGCACCGGCGCATGGCCGCGCTTCCTTTCGAACTCGCCGCGCAGGAAGGCCAGCGCGGCGGGTTCGGCGCCCTGGCGCAGTTCGGCCACACGGGCGGCATGGGTGGCGGCGGCCTCATGGCGCGCGAGGCGCACCCGCGCCGCATCGGCGTGGCGGAAATCGGCCACCAGGCGGTCCGCGCCCTCGCCGTCGAAACCGGCCAGCGCCGGGTGCTGGCGCAGCGCCACCCCACGCAGGCATTCCATCAGCGCGAATTCGAAGGCCTCGCCCGCCGCTTCGGGCAGCAGCGCGCCGCCCTCCAGCGCCGCCGCCAAGGGCCCCAGTTCGGGCGCCGCCGCCACGGCGCGCGCCCAGCCCTGCCAGGCGGCCAGCCCCTCGCGCTCGGCGGCCCAGAGGGCCAGCGTCTCCGCCAGCGCGGCGAAGCTGGGCGGCGTGGCGATCCCGGTGGCGGCGTGCAGCGCCTGCCATTCCTCCAGCGCCGCACGCTGCGCCTCGCTCGGCCCGGGCAGCGCCAGCCGCTGGGCATGGGCCTCCATCCAGCCGATCTCGCGTGCCAGGGAAGCGGCGGCCAGCCCGGCCGAATCCGGCCCATGGCGCAGCCGCGCCGCCGCCGCCTGCGCCGCCAGCAGCGCCTCCAGCGCCGCGCCATCCTCCGGGTCGCGCAGGGCCGCGGCGAGAACCGCCCTGGCCTCGCGCCGCGCGCTGTTCAGAAAGCCCAGCATGCCGCCGGGCTGCGCGAGCGTGGCGCGCGCCGCCTCCAGCCCCGAGGCCCCCAGCGCGCCCGAGAGGAAACGCGGGTCGCGCCCTGCCGCATCCAGCAATTGCAGGTCGGCGAGGCGCGCGCGGGCGGCGGGCAGCGCCTCCAGGGCCATGGGCGCTTCACCGCGCAACGCCTCGGCCTCGGCCGCCGCCCGCGCCTCGGCCACGCCGCCCGGGCAGGCGGCGAAGGCGCGCAGCAGGCGCGGCAGGTCGCCCAGAAGGCGTTCGGCGGCCAGGCTGTCGAATTCGGGCCGCACGCCGCGCCAGGGGCTGCGCGCGCCGGGCAGCCGCGCCACCAGTTCCTCCACCGCGCCGCGCAGGGCGGTGATGCGCGCGGCATCCCAGCCCGAGGCGTCCAGCGTGAAGCGAGGCGGGGTGGCGCCGCGCGCCCGCAACGCCGCCAGCCGCGCGATCACCTCCTGCACCACCATCCCGCTGCGCCCCACCGGGGCGCGCATGGCGGCGGCATGGCGGTTCAGCCGGCCGCGCAGTTCACCCAGGCGCTGGATGGCCTCCTCGCGCGCACGGGCCGGCACGGGGGGCAGGGCCAGGGTCGCGCGCAGCTCATCCAGCACGGCGCGCTTGCTGGGCTTGCCGCTGTGCAGCTCCAGCACCGCGGCGCCCAGGCCCAGCGCGTCCATCCGCCGCTTCACCACCTCCAGCGCCGCGGCCTTCTCCGCAACGAAGAGCACGCTGCGCCCGTCCAGCACCGCCTGGGCCAGGATGTTCACGATGGTCTGGCTCTTGCCGGTGCCGGGCGGGCCCTGGACCACGAGCGAATGCCCGCGCCGCACCGCCTCGGCCGCCAGCGCCTGGCTGCCGTCCATCTCCTGCACATGATCGAGCTTCTCGACGGGGATTTCCGCGTCCACATCGGCATCGTCCGGGAAGGGCACGGGCTCGGGCGGCGGCGGCGCGGGGTCGAGCAGGCGGCGAAGCAGGGGGTGATCCAGCAGGCCCGGATGGATCTCGGGGTCCAGGTCCCGCCACATCAGGAACTTCGTGAAGGCGAAGAGGCCGAGCGCCATGGCATCCGCCTCCACCGACCAGCCCTCGCGCCCCGTGGCGGCGGCGGCCACGGCGGCGGCCCAGGCCTCGGGGTCGTAGTCGCCGAACTCGGGCAGGGTGATCTGGAACTCTGCGGCGAGCTTCTCGCGCAGCGAGAGGTTCTCCACCACCTCCTCCGGGTTGGCGCGCAGGCGGAAGCGGCTGGTGGCGCCCTCGCGCTCCAGCGTGGCCGGGATCAGCGCCAAAGGGGCCAGGCGTGGCGTCGCCGGCGTGCCCGGGTCGCGCCAATGCAGCCCGCCCACCGCCAGGAACAGGCTCGGCACGCCGCTTTCCTCCCGTGTGGTGCGGGCATCGGTCAGGATGTCGCGCAGGCGGCGGGCCAGATCCTCGGGCGAGGCGACGACGCGCAGATGGTCATCCCCCTGCCACTCGGCCTCGGTGGCGGTGGCGCTGGCGGCGCGCACGCCCTCCGACTTGCGGCGGCCGCGCGCCTCGCTGGCCTCGGTGGCCTCGAAGCCGAAGGCGCGGCCGGCGGCCAGGCGCTCCACCACGAAGGGCGCGCGTTCGCCCTCGATCCGCAGCACCCCGCGCGCGCGGGCCGTGGCGGGCAGGGCCAGCAGGCGGTTGCGGGTGGAGAGGTCCAGCAGGGCGCGGCGGGCGTCCTGGAGCGTGGCGGCGAGGGTCATGGCGCCGATATAGGGTCAGCCCAGGGCGCGCCGCAGCCGATTCTCCTCATAGTCCAGCTCCTCGCCGAGCTTGGTCAGGATGTCCTCGGGCACATCGCCCCGCGCATGGTGCTCGCGCAGCACGGCGCGGGCGGCCTCCAGCCCCTCCAGGCGCAGCGCCCGGCGGGCCGCGCGCTCCGCCGCCGCGGCGCCGCCCCCGCGCGAGACGCGCTCCAGATGCGCCGCGCGGTCGCGATGCTCCGCCAGCAGGTCCTGCGCCATGGGGCCGTAGAGCAGGTCGGTGGAGCGCTTCTCAATGGCGCCCAGCATGGCGCGCGCCGCCTGGTGGCGCAGCGCGGCCTCCTGCGGGTTGATGCCGTCCATGGGTGGCGGTTGGATCAGGCCCAGGCGGCGGATCAGCCAGCCCAGCGTCGTTCCCTGCAGCACCAGCGTGGCCAGGATGGCGCAGAAGGCGAGGAAGATGATCAGCTCCCGCTCCGGGAAGTCGAGCGGCAGGGCAATGGCGGCCGCCAGCGAGACCACCCCGCGCATCCCCGCCCAGGACAGCACGGTGAGCTGCGTGAGCGGCATCCGGTCGCCCAGCAGCGCCTGCGCGCCGCCCGCGACGAACACCCACAGGAAGCGCGAGGCGATGAGGCCGGCCGAGACGGCGAAGGCGAGCCAGGCCAGCTCCCACGCGCCGCGCCCGGCGAGCCCCTCCAGCACCCCGCGCAATTGCAGCCCGATCAGGATGAACACCAGCGAGGTGAGGACGAATTCGACGAACTGCCACACCACCCGCGTCTCGATGCGCGTGCGCGCCGACAGCACGCGGTATTGCGCGCGGGAGAGCATGATGCCCGTGGTCACCACCGCCAGCACGCCCGAGGTCTGGATGCCCTCCGCCGCCAGGAAGGCGCCGTAGCACGCGAGGAAGGACAGCGCCGTCTCCAGCAGCGTGTCGTTCAGCCGCGCCAGCGCCCAGAGCGTGGCGCGCGCCACCAGCCAGCCCACCAGCACACCCCCCGCCGCCACCAGGAGGAAGCTGAGGGCGGCCGCGTGCGGCGCCACGCTCCCCACCGCCGCCGCCGCGATGGCGAAGCGGTAGAGCACCAGCGCCGTGGCGTCGTTCATCAGGCTCTCGCCCTCCAGCAGGGTGACGAGGCGGCGGGGCAAATTGAGGCGTTGCAGCACGGCGGCCGCGGCCACCGCGTCGGGCGGGGCGAGGATCGCGCCCAGGGCCAGCGCGGCCGCCCAGGGCATCCCGGGCACCAGCGCGCGGGCCAGCGCGCCCATGAGGAAGGCGGTGAAGAGCACCGCGCCCACCGCCAGCAGCAGGATGGGCCGCAGGTCGCGCCGGAAGGCCTTCCAGTCGGTGCGGTAGGCGCTTCCCTGCAGCAGCGGTGGCAGGAAGAAGGCCAGGGCCAGCGCGGGGTCCAGTGTCACCACCGGCACGCCGGGGATGAAGGCCAGCACCATGCCGGCCAGGATCAGTACCACGGCGTAGGGAAGTTGCAGCCGCCGCGCCAGCAGGGCCAGCAGCACGCAGGCCCCCATCAGGGCCAGGACGAGCTGCACGACCTCCATGGGCGCGGCGCGGCAGGCTGGGCGTTCAGCCCATCCGTTCGATCTGGCCGCGCATGGCGTCCAGCAGGGCGGCGACGCGGTTGCCGCTGCGGGTGATCACGGCGCTGTATTCGCTGCGCTGCGTGAGCCGGAGCGAGGCGCCCTCGGCCACCAGGTCCACGATGCGCGGCTGCCCGCCCACCTCGGCCACGCGCCAGTCAAGCGTGACGGCCGGCGCGTTCGGGCGCTCGACCACCGTGGTCACCAGCACGTCCTCCTCGCTGCGGGTCTGGCTGCGGCCCACACTGAAGCGCACGCCCTGGAACTCGCCGAAGCGGGAGGCCAGGTTGCGGATCAGCGTCTCCTCGAAGAGGCGCAGGTATTCGCGCTGCTCCTCCGGCGTCGCCACGCGCCACCAGCGGCCCAGGATGAAGCGGCCCGTGCCCTCGATGTCCACGGCGCGGCGCAGGATGGTGGCCACGCGTTCGCGGCGCTGCTCCACGGGGGCGTCGCTGTTCAGCACGGCCACCAGCTCCTCGCCGGTGGTGGTGATGAAGCCCGCGGCGCGGCCCGGGTCCATGGTCTGGCCCTGGGCGGGGAAGGCGATGGGGGCCAGGGCCGGCAGGGCCAGCAGCCCGAGCGCCAGGCGGCGCGTCACGGCACTCACGGCGTGAGCCCCGTGCGGCGGCCGGCGGGCACCAGCTCGTTGCGGATCTCAGCCTCACGCCGCTGACGGTAGCCGCTGCGAATGGTGGTGTAGGGGTCGAGGGAGGTGCGGTTGATGTCGTCCAAGGTATCGATCACCCCTTCGCGCGTGTCCACGATGGTGGCGCCGGTGCGCGAGTACCGCAGCGCCTCCACGGCGGCGCCCTGCCCCACCCAGAACCAGGGGCTGGCCACCGCGTCCACCCCAAACCCGAAAAGGTCGCGCGGGTTGCTGGGGCCGAGGCCGGGGACGAAGAGGTAGGGCCCGCCCTGCACGCCCCAGGCGGCCAGGGTCTGGCCGAAATCCTCGTTGTGGCCGCGGATGCCGAAGCCGCGGTCGGCCACGTCGATGATGCCGCCGAGGCCCAGCGTGGAGTTGATCACGAAGCGCGACGCGGTGCGGCCCGCGCGCTCGGTCTGGCCTTGCAGCAGGTCGTTGGCGAGCACGGTGGGCGCGCGCAGATTGGTCAGGACGTTCCGGACGCCGAGCCGCACCTCATAGGGCAGGAAGAAGCGGTAGATCTCGGCCGCCGGGCGCAGCACCAGCGTGTCCAGGCCCTCGTTCACCTGGTACATGGTGCGGTTGAGCGGCTCGAGCGGGTCGTTGGCCGCCTGGAACTCCGCCAATGCCTCCGGCTCGCTGGCCGGGGGGCGGGTGGCGCAGGCGCTGAGGCCCGTCACCAGGGCGGCCATGGCGAGGAGGCGGGGAGCGAAGCAGCGGGAGAGGCGCATGGCCGGGTGGAAACCTTTCCGGGCGCTGGGCCCATGGGACATCAGGCCGAGGCGCGGCTGACGATTGAAGAAAACACACACCCCTCCCCAAGGCAAGTATCGCGGGCAGGCAGGGTCGCCCCGACATTGTATCAGCCGCCCCGAAGAACCCCTTGCGCAAAGTCCGGCAAGCCCCCATTCCGACCGCATGGACACCGCGCCCCCGAATACGCTGGAACGCTGGCTCACCGGGCCGCGCATCGGCACCCTGCCCGCCCCCGCCGCCCTGCCGGCCCCCAAGCTCTCCTTCGAGTTCTTCCCGCCGAAGAACGACAAGCTGGAGGCCGACCTCTGGGCCTGCATCCGGCGGCTGGAACCGCTCGGGCCGCGCTTCGTCTCCGTCACCTATGGCGCGGGCGGCTCCACCCGCAGCCGCACCCATGACACGGTGGCGCGCCTGGCCCGCGAAACCTCCCTGACGCCCGCCGCGCATCTCACCTGCGTGGGCGCCACGCAGGACGAGGTGAACGAGGTGGCCCGGGAATACCTGGCGGCGGGCGTCCGCCACATCGTGGCGCTCCGCGGCGACCCGCCGGCCGGGGCCTCGCGCTACGAACCCCATCCGGGCGGCTATGCCCAGGCCGAGGATTTGGTGCGCGGCCTGCGCCGAATCGGGGATTTCGACATCAGCGTGGGCGCCTATCCGGAGACGCACCCGGCCGCGCTGAATGCCGATGCGGATCTGGACTTCCTGAAGCGCAAGATCGACGCCGGCGCCAACCGCGCCATCACCCAGTATTTCTTCGACACGGATGTCTATCTGCGCTTCCTCGACCGCTGCCACGCGCGGGGCATCACGGTGCCGATCGTCCCCGGGATCATGCCGGTGACCAACTTCGCCAGCGTGAAGCGGTTCTCGGCCATGTGCGGCGCCTCGGTGCCGGATTGGCTGGGCAAGCTGTTCGAGGGCCTGGACGAGGATGAGAGCACCCGCCGCATGGTGGCCGCCACCGTGGCCGCCGAACAGGTCCGCATCCTGCAGGCCAATGGCGTGGACGAGTTCCATTTCTACACGCTGAACCGGCCCGACCTGACCTATGCCATCGCGCATATCCTGGGCGCGCGCCCGGCCGGGGTCAGCGCCTCCGCCTGAGTAGCTTCTGGGCAAACATGCGGATTCAGCCGTTCAATTCGGCATGTTTGCCCACTTTTTCGCCGCCCCGCTTTTGACAAGCCGGGGCGGAGGCGGTCTCCTCCGCGCGACATCCGCCGGAGACACGCCATGGCCAGCCGCCGTTCCCTCCTCGCCGCCCCGCTTCTGCTGCCCGCGGCCGCCCTCGCCCAGCCGCGCTGGCCCGAACGCCCGGTGCGCGTCATCGTCCCCTTCAATGCGGGCGGGCTGATTGACGTGACGGCCCGGCTGATCACGGAACCCCTGGGGGCCGAGCTGGGCCAGACCTTCGTCGTGGAAAACCTGGGCGGCGCCGGCACCACCATCGGCGCGCGCCAGGTGGCCCGCGCCACGCCCGACGGCCACACCATCATGGTCACCGGCGCGGCGCACAGCGTGATCCCGGCGCTGTTCCCCGATGCGGGCTTCGACAATGTCGCGGATTTCGCGCCCGTCTCGCTGATCTCCGAACAGCCCTTCGTGCTCTGCGTCCATCCGGGCGTGCCGGCCAGCACCCTGCCCGAGCTGCTGGCCTGGCTGCGGACGCGCGGGGGGGACGCGACCTTCTCCACCACCGGCATCGGCGCGGCCTCGCACCTGGCGGGGGAACTGCTGAAGAGCATGGCCGGGGTGAACTTCACCTTCGTCTCCTACCGCGGCACGCCGGCCGCCGTGACAGACTTCCTGGCCGGCCGCGTGGACATGATGATCGACAGCCAGACCCTGCTGGCGCCCATGATCCGCGACGGGCGGGTGAAGGGCATCGCGGTGACGACCGCGCGGCGCTCGGCCATGCTGCCCGACCTGCCGACCATCGCGGAGGCCGGCGTGGCGGGCTACCAGACCTCCTCGCTGCAGATGATGCTGGCGCCGGCGGCGACCCCCGCGCCCATCCTGGCCACGCTGGGCGCCGCCATGAAGAAGGTGCTGGACGACCCCGCCGTGCGCGCCCGCTTCAGCGACCGCGGCATCGAAGTGATCAACGGCGATGCCGCCGCCCTGGCCCGCACCATCCGCGAAGAGGGCGCGCGCTGGCTGCCCATCCTGCGGAGGGCCTGAGCCATGGCGCAGCTTCTGCTGATGGAGCCCTTCCGGGCCGTCTTCTACACCCCCTACTACGTAGCGCTGGACCGTGGCCTCTTCGCCGCGCATGGCGCCGACATCCGCATCGAGACGGCCGGCACGCCCGATGCGGCCGCGCTGCGCCTGCTGGATGGCAGCGCGGATCTGGCCTGGTCCGGCCCCATGCGCCCCATGCTGGAGCGCAGCCGCAACGAGGCGAGCCCGCTGCGCAGCTTCGGCGCCGCCATCATGCGCGACCCCTTCCTGCTGATGGGCATGGGCGCGCGGCCGGGCTTCGCTATGGCGGAACTCGGCAACATGCGCGTCGCCATCCCCTCCGAGGTGCCCACCCCCTGGTGGTGCCTGCAACAGGATCTGCGCGACGCGGGCGTGGACCCCGCCGCCATGCCCGGCATTCGCTTCATGCCCATGGGGGACGGCGCCAAGGCCCTGCTGGCGGGCGAGGTGGACGCGGTGCTGCTGTTCGAGCCCTTCGCCTCGGCGCTGGAGGAACAGGGCGCCGCGCTGTGGTATGCGGCGGCCAGCCGCGGGCCCACGGCCTATAGCGCGCTCTATGCCGTGACACCGCGCATCGCGGAGAAGGAGGCGGCCTTCCGTGGCGCCGTCGCGGCCCTGGGCGAGGCGCTGGAATGGATCGCCGCCAGCACGCCCGAGACCATTGCGGAACTGCTGGCGCCGCGCTTCGCGGACACCAAGCCTGCCCACCTGCTGGCGGCCGTGCGGCGCTACAAGGCGCTGGGGCTGTGGGAGGGCACCACGCGCCTGCCGGAAGCGGCGCTGGACCGGCTGGCGGTGTCCATGATCGGCGCCGGGGCGATGAGCCACCACCCCGGCTATGCTTTCTGCATCGACAGCCGTTTTGATTGAAGGGCTGGAGGGTCAGTCCAGCACCGCGGTGCACTCGATCTCCAGCAGGAAGTTCGGGCGCGGCAGGGAATAGACGATGCAGGTGGTCCGGGCAGGGTATTTCCCGTCCGGGAAATGCGCCGCATAGATGCGGTTCATCTCCTCGAAATCCTCGCGCCGGGTGAGGAAGACGTTCACCTTCACCACCCGGTCCCAGCCCGCGCCGGCCTCCTTCAGGATCTTGGTGATGATGGCCATCACCTGGTTCATCTGCGCGGTGAAGTCACCCACCGCGAGCTTGCCCTCCGCATCATAGGCCGGGATGCCCGAGATCCAGAGCTGGTTGCCGCAGCGCACGGCGGGCGAAAGCGGGGCCGAGACCTTGAACTCGCCCTCGGGGAAAATGTGTTCCAGCGGCGTCATGTGGCGTTCCTTCCTCAGTTCACGGTGATGTTGTTGGCGCGGATCACCTGCGCATAGGTCTCGGCATAGCGGCGGATTTCCGTGCCGAACTGGTCGGCGGGCCGCGCCAGCACGGTGAAGCCCTGTTCCTCCAGCCGCGCCTTCACCTCGGGCCTGGCCAGGGCGGCCGTCCAGGCGGCCTCCAGCCGGGCGCGGGCGGGGGCGGGCACCTCCGCGCGGGTGATGAGGCCGAACCAGGAATCCGACAGCACCAGCGGAAAGCCCAGCTCCGCCATGGTGGGCACGTCAGGGAGTTCGCGCGCGCGGGTCTCGTTGGAAATGCCCACCGCCACCACCCGCCCCGACTGCACCAGCGGGATCATGTCCGGCAGGTTCGCGAACATGAATTGCAGCCGCCCGCCGATGAGGTCCGTATTGGCCTGGCTGGAGCCGCTATAGGGCACATGGGTGGCGTTGAGCCCCGCCAGCTCGCGGAACTGCTCGCCGCCCAGGTGGTTGGAGGTGCCGATGCCGTAGGAGCCGAAGCTCATCCCCTGCCCCGGCCGGCGCGCGGCCTCCAGGAAGCCCGCGAAGTCGCGCGCCACCGAGGGGTGCACGGCCAGGACATGCGGCACCACCGTCGCCATCACCAGCGGCGCGAAGTCGCGCAACCCGTTGTAGGGGGTGTTGGGCCGCAGGGTGACATTCGCGGAGAAGCTGTTCGCGATCATCAGCATGGTGTGGCCATCGGCGGGTGCGCGCTGCAATTCGATGGTCCCGACCACGGTGGCCCCGCCCGGCCGGTGCTCCACCACCACCGGCCGGCCCAGATCGGCCGCCAGGATGTCCTGCGCGAGGCGCACCACGGGGTCCATGGTGCCGCCCGGCGGGAAGGGGATGATGACGCGCAGCGGCTGGGTCGGCGCCCATCCTTGGGCGCTGGCCAGGCCCGGCAGGAGGAAGGGGGAGGCCAGCAGACCGGCCCGGCGGGAGAAACGCATGCCCGAAATCCCTCGATGGAGATGCCAAGCCTGTGGGCACCCTGCCAGGGCGTCAAGCAGACCTCAGGTGACAATCGCCCCTTTGCCCAAGAGGCGTGCATAAATGGGCCGCAGCAGGAAGGGGCTGAGAAACAGCGGGAACTGGCACAGCACGAGGAACAGCAGCACCAGCGGGTCCGTCGCCGCCGGCAGCACGGCCAGGTAGAGCGCCATGTTCCGGTTCCCCGAGAGCAGCCCCGCTGACAGCCCGAGCCGGAGCCCCGCCCCCCGGAAGGCCAGCGCCGTGATCAGGTTCAGCCCCAGCATCCCCGCGAAGGCCAGCGCGATGCCGCCCAGCACCAAGGCGGGGTCGGCCAGCAGCAGGGCCAGCACGCCATCCATCACGCCAAAGCCGTAGAACACCACCAGCAGCACCACGGCGCCGTCCACCGAACGCCCCCAATAGCCCAGCCGCTCCGGCCCCATCAGCCGCCGGAGAATGATGGAGATCACCAGCGGCAACCCCACCAGCAGGGCCAGGCGCAGCATCAGCCCCTGCAAGGAGATGGCGAGGTCTATGCCCATCAGCCCCAGCGCCAGCGGTGGCGCGGTGAAGGGCACCAGCAGGGTGGACAGCAGCGAGACCACCAGCGCGATCTCGCCATCCAGCCCGACCAGCCGCGCGAAGGCGGGGGAGGATGTGGCGGCACAGCCTGTCGCCACCACGACCAGCCCCGCGGCCAGCCCGCCGCTGAAGCCCATGGCGCTCACCACCGCCCAGGCCAGCACGGGGCAGGCCACCAGCAGGAAGAGCAACATGGCGCCCACCAGCACGGGCCGGCGCAGATAGGCCAGCACCTGCGCCGGGTCCACGCGCAGCAGCACCAGCACCATCAGGAAGAAGACGACGGCCGTGATCGCGTCGCGGAACAGGGCGGCCAGCGGGGGCACGAAGAGGCCCACGAAAATGGCCGCGGCCAGAAGCTGCGCGCCGCGCATGGCGCAGCCTTCAAGGAAGGTCCGGATCAGGGCGTTCATCCGCGCGGTTGGTGGGCCAGGGGCAGTGTTCTATACCCCCCCGGTGTCCGCAACACCGCCCCCCTCCGAATACCTGTCCCGCCTGAACCCCGAGCAGCGCGCGGCCGTCGAAACCCTCGACGGCCCGCTGCTGGTGCTGGCCGGCGCCGGCACGGGCAAGACCCGCGTGCTGACCACGCGCTTCGCCCATCTGCTGATGACGGGCCGCGCCCAGCCCCACCAGGTGCTGGCCGTCACCTTCACCAACAAGGCGGCGCGCGAGATGCGCGAACGCGTGGGTGCCATCATCGGCCGGCCGGTGGAGGGGCTCTGGCTCGGCACCTTCCATGCGCTCGCCGCCCGCATGCTGCGCCGCCACGCGGAGCTGGTGGGGCTGAAATCCGACTTCACCATCCTCGACCCCGACGACCAGACGCGGCTGCTCAAGCAGGTGATGGAGGCGGGCGGCGTGGACATGAAGCGCTGGCCGGTGGCCGGCCTCATGGGCATCATCCAGCGCTGGAAGGACCGGGGGCTGACGCCGGGCCGCATTCCCGTGGCGGAAAGCTCGGACTACGCGAACAACCGCGCGGAAGCCCTCTATGCCGCCTACCAGGCGCGGCTGGTCGCGCTCAACGCCGCCGATTTCGGCGACCTGCTGCTGCACGTGACGGAAATCCTCCGCACCAACCCCGAGGTGCTGGAACGCTACCACCGCCTGTTCCGCTACATCCTCGTGGACGAATACCAGGACACGAACCTGGTCCAGTATCTCTGGCTGCGGCTGCTGGCCCAGGGGCACAGGAACATCTGCTGCGTGGGCGATGACGACCAGTCCATCTATTCCTGGCGCGGTGCGGAGATCGAGAACATCCTGCGCTTCGAGAAGGATTTTCCGGGCGCCGTCATCGTGCGGCTGGAATCCAACTATCGCTCCTCGCGGCCCATCCTTGCCGCCGCCTCGGGCTTGATCGCGAAGAACGAAGGCCGGCTCGGCAAGACTTTGCGCCCCGGCCGCGCCGATGCCTCGGGCGAGAAGGTCCGCGTCGTCTCGCTGTGGGACAGCGAGGAGGAGGCCCGCATGGTGGGCGGCCGCATCGAGGAGGCGCAGCGCGCCGGCCAGGACCTCAGCGAAATCGCCATCCTCGTGCGCGCGGGCTTCCAGACGCGCAGCTTCGAGGAACGCCTCGTCACGCAGGGCATTCCCTATCGCGTCTATGGCGGCGCGAAGTTCTACGAACGCCAGGAAATCCGCGACGCCATCGCCTATTTCCGCGCCATGGTGAACCCGGCCGACGATCTGGCCTTCGAGCGCATCGTGAACACCCCGAAGCGCGGCCTGGGCGACACGGCGCTGGCCACGCTCCACCGCGCCGCGCGCGAACAGGGCGTGCCGCTGCGCATCGCCGCCGGCCAACTCATCCAGACCGACGCGCTCCGCCCCCGCCCCCGCGCCGCGCTCCGCGACCTGCTGGAGGGCTTCGCGCGCTGGCATGCGGGGCTGGAAGCGCTCGGCCACATCGTCGTCGCCTCCCAGGTGCTGGAGGAGAGCGGCTATATCGAGATGTGGAAGCAGGACCGCACGCCGGAGGCGCCGGGCCGCCTCGACAACCTCAAGGAGCTGCTCCGCGCCATGGGGGATTTCGGCACCATGGCCGCCTTCCTAGAACACATCGCCCTCGTCATGGAGAATGACCAGAACGCGGAGGGCGCCCGCGTCTCGCTCATGACGCTGCACGCGGCCAAGGGGCTGGAATTCGACATGGTCTTCCTGCCGGGCTGGGAGGAAGGCCTCTTCCCCAGCCAGCGCAGCCTGGACGAGGGCGGCAACAAGAGCCTGGAGGAGGAACGCCGCCTCGCCTATGTCGGCATCACCCGCGCGCGGCGCCACTGCATCATCAGCCATGCCGCCAACCGCCGCATCTACGGCAACTGGACCAGCACCATCCCCTCACGCTTCCTCGACGAATTGCCGGCGGAGGAGGTGGTGCGCGAGGGCGCGGAACCCGTCCGCCACGTCCCGAGTTCCGTCTTCGGCGCGGGCCCGCTCTCCAGCCAGCGCCGCCCGCGGCTGATCGAGGCCGGCGCCTGGGAGGTGCCCGCCCGCCCCGCGCGCGAGGGCAGCTTCGCCCCCGGCCAGCGCGTCTTCCACCAGAAATTCGGCTATGGCCGCGTCACCGCCGTCGAGGACGACAAGCTCGACATCGCATTCGAGAAGGCGGGCACCAAGCGCGTCCTCGACCGCTTCGTGGACCCCGCATGAAACGCCACATCCAACCCCTCGAAACCCTCATCCTGGACCAGCTCCCGGACGAGGCCGTGCCCGCCTACGAGGCCGCGCTCATCGCCGTCAGCGCCACCGTGGCCCTGTTCCGCGACGAGGCCACCGACACCTGGCGCATCGAGGCGGTGCGCGAGGCGACGGCCGACCCGGACGCGCTCTCGGCTGCCCTCGCCCTGGCCGCCGGCCTCACCGGCCATGACGCGACGCTCGCCCGGAACCCCACCGAGGCCGAGGGCTGGCTCGCCCGCACCGTCGAGGCCTTTCCCGAACAGCCCATCGCGACGCGCTTCCTGGTCCGCCCCTCCCATGCCGAGCAGCGGCGCGTCTGGGGCCGCCACGTCCTGACCCTCGACGCCGGCCTGGCTTTCGGTTCGGGCGAACATTCCTCCACCCGCGGCTGCCTCACGGCGCTCGAAGCCCTGCGCCTGCCGCCCAATGCCCGCGTGCTGGACCTCGGCGCGGGCAGCGGCATCCTCGCCATGGGAGCGGCCAAGCTCGCCCATGTGCGCGTGCTGGCCAGCGACCTCGACCCCTGGTCGGTGCGCGTGGCCGAGGAGAACGCCGTCGCCAACGGGCTGCGCGGGCGCATCCGTGCCGTGCTGGCACTCGGCTGGAACCACCGCGAAATCCACGCCCGCGCGCCCTATGACCTCGTCTTCGCCAACATCCTGGCCCGGCCCCTCTGCGCCATGGCCAAGGACCTGGCCCAGCACCTGGCGCCAGGCGGCCGCGCCATCCTGGCCGGGCTGCTCGACAGCCAAGTCCAGATGGTCCTCGCCGCCCACCGCCGCCAAGGCCTGGTGCTGGAACGCCGGATCTCGCTGACCCCCTGGAGCACCCTGGTGCTGCGGCGGAGGGGCTAGGGCGCCGCTGGGGAAAGCACTGCCCTCCCCAGACCCCTCCCGCCGAGGGCCCAGGCCCTCGGAACCCTTTGACTTAATGGGTATTCGGAGGGAGGGGCATGTCATGCCCCGGATCAAGCGCACGCCCGTGACGCCCCTCCCTCCGAATACCCACTGAATCGAATGGGGTCAGGGGCCCATGGCCCCTGGCGGGGGACCGGGGGCGGCAGCCCCCGCCAGCGCCGCCCTCCCCTTCGCCGCGATGCCGGGGCGGCGCTCAGCCCTCGACCAGCACCTCCTCCAGCGGGCGGCGGACGGAGGGGGCGATCTCCGGCCCATGCCCGGCGCGCAGCAGGATTTGCGGGAATTCGCGCGTGCCCAGCAGCGCGGCCAGCTTCGGGCGCAGCGCCGGCACCTCGATGGGCTGGTTCAGGTAGGAATGCTTCAGCCCGGCGGCGGTGAGCGCCAGGGTGGCGCGGCTCAGCGCCTCACCGGCCCGCAGCCAGTCGAGCGGCGTGTCGCCCGGCGTGGTCAGGACGCCCAGCGCGGGAGAATTCTCGGCCAGCGCCCTGTCATGCGCGGCCTGCCCCGCGCCCATGTCGAAGCGCCGGATGGCCATGGCGCCCACGAAGCTGAGCAGGTCGGGCATGCCGAAGGCGGCACCCGACATGCCATCGCGCGAGGCCGCGTGGCGGGACCGCACCCAGGCGGCGAGCTCGCCCCGGAAGCCAGGGTCGGCCATCTGCGCGCGATCCCCTTCCGCCACGAGTTCCGCGATGGCGTGGCGCTCGGCCGGCGCGGTTCGCCAATGCAGGGTGACGCCTTCCACCTCGGCCACGGGCATCGGCTGCGCCAGGGGTTCTGTGGTGAAGGCGGCGCGGGTGGTGCGGCGGGCGTGGATGGCGGCGAGCAACTCAGGCCGATGCGGCGCGCAGGCGGGGCCGGGCAGGATGCGCGCCAACAGGTCCGGTGCCGCCGGCTCGGGCATCAGGGTGACCTCCAGCCCCTGCCCCAGCGCCTCCGCCGCCACGCGCAGGTGGCCGAGGGCCGCGCCGCAGGAGATGACCAGCGCCCGGTCCTCGGGGTCCACCACCGGCAGGGCGCGGCTGCGGTCGGCCAGAAGGTCCAGCCGATCGGCGCTCAGGCGGAACCGCCAGGGCTGGGTGTTGTGCGAGGAGGGGGCCAGGATGGCATGGCCCGCCAGCACGCGCAGCCGCGCCCCTAGCGTGGCGAGGCCGGCGAAGCCTTCGGTGGTGATCGTCCAGGGGTCGTCCATGCCCGGCAGTATGGAACATGTGCCGGCGCATACCCTTGCGCCGGCGCAAGCCCTGCGGGAGGCTGCCGCCATGCGACGCCTGGCCGCCCTTCTCCTTCTGCTCGCGCTGCCCGCGCGGGCCGAGATCATCGCCCTTCCCGGCCCCGAGGGGGTCACGCTGCGCGCCGTGCTGGAACGCCCGGCCGAGCCGACGCGCCCCACCATCATCGCCCTGCATGGCTGCGGCGGGCTGGGGGGTGCGGCGCGCCTGCCCCGGCTTTCGGCGCGGGAGCGCGAATGGGTGGCGCTGCTGGTGGCGGCGGGGCATCCGGTGCTCTTCCCCGACAGCTTCGGCAGCCGCGACCTCGGCCCCGCCTGCGGCCGGTCCGACCACCCCGCCCCGCCCGCCTTGCGCGCCGGCGATGCCCTGGCCGCGCGCGACTGGGCGGCGGCGCAGCCCTGGAATCGCGGCGCGCCGGTGCTGCTGGGCTGGTCGCATGGCGGCAGCACCACCTTGCACGCCTGGGCGCGGGCCGAAGCCGGTACCCTGAGTGCCGCCATCGCCTTCTACCCCGGCTGCGGCCCCGTCCCGATGGGGCGCGGCTGGCGGCCAAGCGGCACCGCGCCGCTGCTGATGCAGCTGGGCGACGCCGATGACTGGACGCCCGCCTTCCGCTGCGTGGAGCTGGCGAGCCGCGCCGAGGGACGCATGGCCTATGACCTCTACCCCGGCGCGCACCACGCCTTCGACGCCCCGGACACGGTGGCGCTGCGCCGCGTCAACCTGCCCAACGGCCGGCAGGTGACGGCCGGCCCCAACCCGGCCGCGAGGGTGGCCGCGCGCGCGGCGGTGATGGAGTTTCTCGCGCGGAACGCGCGGCCATAGACGCCCGCGGAAAGTGCCGCCCTAACCCGCTTCCGGCGCGAATGCGCCATGTCGCTTGCGCGCTTCATATGGGGCGCGTGACTTGGTAAGCGCAGCCGCATGATCATCGCCCTCGGCTCCGACCATGCCGGCCTGCCGCTGAAGCAGGCCCTCAAGACCGCGCTGGAGACCCAGGGCCATTCGGTGCTGGATGCCGGCACCCATGGCCCCGACAGCGTGGACTATCCGGACTTCGCCCACACGGTGTCGGGCCAGGTGGCGGCGGGCTGCGCGCGCTTTGGCGTGCTGGTCTGCGGCAGCGGCATCGGCATGGCCATCGCCGCCAACCGCCACCCCGGCATCCGCGCCGCCGTCCTGCACGATGCCACCGAGGCGCGCCTCACCCGGGCCCACAACGACGCGAACATCGCCTGCTTCGGCGCCCGCACCACGGGGGTGGAGGTGGCGCTGGACGCGCTCTCGGCCTTCCTGGCCACTGCCTATGAGGGCGGGCGGCACGACCAGCGCCTGGCCAAGCTGGCCCCGGCTGGCTGAGCGCCCATATCCCACCTGTCACCCCCTGTGGTAATGCCGGGGCTGGCGACGATTCCGCCCGAGAAAAGGCCAGGCCGATGAACGAGAGCACCGCCCGCTTCCTCCCCGCCCGCTTCTTCCAGGCGCCCGTCGCCGAGAGCGACCCCGAGATCGCGGCCGCCATTGGCCAGGAATTGACGCGCCAGCAGGACGGCATCGAACTCATCGCCTCCGAGAACATCGTGAGCCGCGCCGTGCTGGAAGCGCAGGGCTCGGTGCTGACCAACAAGTACGCGGAGGGCTATCCCGGCCGCCGCTACTATGGCGGCTGCGAATATGTGGACGTGGCCGAGACGCTGGCCATCGAGCGCGCGAAGCAGCTCTTCGGCGCGCAATTCGCGAATGTGCAGCCGCACAGCGGCGCCAGCGCGAACCTGGCCGTGTTCTTCGCCCTGCTCCAGCCGGGTGACAGCTTCCTGGCGATGGACCTGGCGGCGGGCGGGCACCTGACCCATGGCGCGCCGGTGAACTTCTCCGGCAAGTGGTTCAAGCCCATCGCCTATGGCGTGCGCGAGGCCGATGGCCTGCTGGACTATGAGACGATGGAGCGCCTGGCGCGCGAGCACCGGCCCAAGCTGATCATCGCCGGTGGCTCCGCCTATTCGCGCGAGATTGATTTCGCCCGCTTCCGCGCCGTGGCCGATGAGGTGGGCGCCATCCTGATGGTGGACATGGCGCATTACGCCGGGCTGGTGGCCGCCGGCGCCTACCCCTCGCCCGTGCCGCACGCGCATGTGACGACCACCACCACGCACAAGACCCTGCGCGGCCCGCGCGGCGGCCTGGTGCTGACCAATGACGAGGCCATCGCGAAGAAGATCAATTCCGCGATGTTCCCGGGCCTGCAGGGCGGGCCGCTGATGCATGTCATCGCCGCCAAGGCCGTGGCCTTCGGCGAGGCGCTGCGCCCCGAATTCCGCGCCTATGCGAAGCAGGTGGTGGCCAATGCCCGCGCGCTGGCCGATGAGCTGGTGGAGGGGGGGCTCGCCATCGTCTCGGGCGGGACGGACAGCCACCTGATGCTGGTGGATTTGCGGCCGAAGAACCTGACGGGCAAGGCGGCGGAAGCGGCACTCGGCCGCGCGCACCTCACCTGCAACAAGAACGCCATCCCCTTCGACCCGGCCAAGCCCATGGTGACGAGCGGCATCCGCCTCGGCACGCCCGCCGGCACCACGCGCGGCTTCACGGAGACGGAGTTCCGCGAGGTGGGCCGCATGATCGTGCGCGTGCTGGACGGGCTGGCCCAGGCGAACGACCCCGAGGCGAACAGCGCGGTGGAGCAGGCGGTGGCCAAGGATGTGAAGGCGCTCTGCCAGCGCTTCCCGATCTACTGAGCAAATGGCGCCACGCCGCAAAACCAGCGGTCCTTCCCCACGCTCCGGCCGCAACGCGGCCGGCGCCGCCCAACTGACCGCGCAGCTTGGCGCACCCGCAGCGCGGCGAAGCCCAGCGCGCGAAGCGCGCGCCCGGCGCTTGAGGGCATAAACAATGCGCTGCCCTTATTGTGGGAATGACGACACCCAGGTGAAGGACAGCCGCCCCTCCGAGGACGGCTCCTCCATCCGTCGCCGCCGCTTCTGCCCCGCCTGCGGCAACCGCTTCACCACCTTCGAGCGCGTGCAGCTCAAGGAACTCGTCGTGCTCAAGACCGATGGCCGGCGCGTGCCCTTCGACCGCGACAAGATGGCCAAGTCCATCCGCATCGCCTGCCGCAAGCGCCCCGTGGATGATGAGCGGATCGAGCGCGTGGTGAACGGCATCCAGCGCCGCCTGGAGATGGAGACCGAAGCCGAGATCCCCTCCCGCCGCATCGGCGAGATGGTGATGGAGGCGCTGCGCGGCGTGGACGAGGTGGCCTATGTGCGCTTCGCCTCCGTCTACCAGAATTTCTCCGAGGCCAAGGATTTCGGCGCCTTCCTCAGCGACCTCGAGAAGCCCTGACGTGGCGGGCGAGGACGAGGCCCATATGCGCGCCGCACTCCGGCTCGCGGCGCGGGGCCTTGGCAACACCTGGCCCAACCCGGCGGTCGGCTGCGTGCTGGTCAAGGACGGCCAGGTGGTGGGCCGCGGCTGGACCCAGCCCGGCGGCCGCCCCCATGCCGAGGTGGAGGCCCTCACCCGCGCCGGAGAGGCCGCGCGCGGCGCCACCGCCTATGTCACGCTGGAGCCCTGCTCCCATTACGGCCGCACGCCGCCCTGCTGCGATGCGCTGATCCGCGCCGGCGTCTCCCGCGTGGTCGTCGCCATGCGCGACCCCGATGCGCGGGTGGATGGGCGCGGCTTCGTGCGGCTCCGCCAGGCCGGCATCGCGGTGGAGGAAGGCCTGTTCGGCGCCGAAGCCGCCCGCCTCAACGCGGGCTTCGTGAACCGCATCACCCAGGGCCGGCCACTGGTCACGCTGAAGCTCGCCGCCACGCTGGACGGGCGCATCGCCACGGCCACGGGCGAAAGCCGCTGGATCACGGGCGCCGAGGCCCGCCGCGCCGTCCATGCGCTCCGGGCGCGCCATGATGCGGTGATGGTGGGCAGCGGCACCGTGGTGGCGGATGACCCGGACCTCACCTGCCGCATCGCGGGGCTCGACCCCGTGCCCATGCTGCGCGTGGTGGCCGATGCGCGGCTGCGCACGCCCCCCGGCGCGCGCCTGGTGCGCGACGCCCCCGCCCACCCCACATGGCTGCTGACGGGTTCGGGGCATCGCCCTTCCGTGCTTTCGCCCTATATCCGCGCGGGCGTGCAGGTCATCACCATCCGGCGTGCGCCCGGCGGGGGGCTGTTGCCAAAAGCCATGCTGGCGGCGCTGGGCACGCGGGGCGTGACGCGGGTGCTGGTGGAGGGTGGCGCGGGGCTTGCCGCCGGGCTGTTGGCCGCGGGGCTGGTGGACCGGCTGGTCTGGTTCCACGCTCCGGGGGTGATGGGGGAAGAGGGGTGGCCCAGCGCCGGCCCCTTGCACGTCGCGCCGCTGGCGCGCATGCCCCGTTTCCGCCGCGTGTCGGTGGCCGCGGTGGGCGAGGATGTGATGACCGAGTTCGAGAAGGAGCCTGGCTGATGTTCACGGGGATCGTCACGGCGCTGGGCAGCCTGCGCGAGGTGCAGCCCATCGGCGACGGGCACGACATGCGCCTGGTCATCGGGGTGGAGCCGGAATTCCTGAAGGGCGCGGTGGTGGGCTGTTCCATCGCCTGCTCGGGCGCCTGCCTCACGGCGGTGGACCTCTACGCCGACAGCTTTTCGGCCAATGCCAGCGCGGAGACACTGTCCAAGACCACGCTCGGCGCCTGGAAGCCCGGCCGGCGCATCAACCTGGAGCGCAGCCTCAAGCTCGGCGACGAGCTGGGCGGCCACCTGATGTCCGGCCATGTGGACGGGGTGGGCGAAGTGCTGTCGGCCACGCCGGAGAACGCCTCGGTCCGCTGGCGCTTCCGCGCGCCGCCCCATGTGGCGCCGCACATCGCGGTGAAGGGCAGCATCGCCATTGATGGCGTCTCGCTGACGGTGAACGAGGTTGACGGGGCGGAATTCGGGGTGAACATCATCCCCCACACCGCCGCCGTGACCAGCTTCGGCACGCTGCAGCCCGGCGATGCGGTGAACCTCGAAATCGACACGCTGGCGCGCTACGTGGCCCGCCTGATGGAGTTCCGCGCGTGAGCGTCCCGACCACCACCACCAGCCTCCATGAGTTCATCACCCCCACCGAGGAATTGCTGGAGGAAGCCCGCCGCGGCCGCATGTTCATCCTGGTGGATGACGAGGACCGCGAGAACGAGGGCGACCTCGTCATCCCCGCGCAGTTCGCGACCCCGGACGCCATCAACTTCATGGCCCGCCACGCGCGCGGGCTGATCTGCCTCGCCATGACACGGCAGCGGGTGGAGCAGCTGGGCCTGCCGCTGATGGCGCAGTCCAACGGCACGCGGCACCAGACGGCCTTCACCGTCTCCATCGAGGCGCGCGACGGCGTGACCACGGGCATCAGCGCCGCCGACCGCGCGCGCACCGTGGCCGTCGCGATCAACCCGGAGCTGGGGCGCGAGCACATCGTCACCCCCGGCCATGTCTTCCCGCTCGTGGCGCGCGAGGGCGGCACGCTGGTCCGCGCCGGCCACACCGAGGCGGCGGTGGATTTCGCGCGGCTGGCGGGGCTGAACCCCTCGGGCGTGATCTGCGAGATCATGAACGATGACGGCACCATGGCCCGCCTGCCGGACCTCGTGGCCTTCGCGCAGCACCATGGCCTGAAGCTCGGCACCATCGCGGACCTGATCGCCCATCGCCGCCGCACCGAGCGCATGGCCAAGCGCGTGGAGGAGGGCACCATCCGCAACGCCATCGGCGGCGAGTGGAAGCTCTATGTCTATGAATCCGGCCTGGAGCGGGGCGAGCATATCGCCCTGGTGAAGGGCGACATCACCGGGCCGGAGCCGGTCCTGGCCCGGATGCACGCCGGCAACCTGCTGAACGACATGGTGGTGGGGCGCTCGATCTTCGAGCTGCACGCGGCCATGGAGGCCATCGCGGCCGAGGGGCGCGGCGTGGTCGTCATCCTGCGCGACTGGCGGCGCGACGGGCTGTCCAGCCAGCTCCGCGCCGAGCGCCTGCCCTCGGGCCAGCCCATGCTGCGCGACTATGGCATTGGCGCGCAGATCCTGGCCGATCTGGGCGTCACCGACATCATCCGCCTCTCCAACCACCCGCGCCCGCTGGTGGGGCTGGAGGGCTGGGGGCTGCGCGTGGTGGAAACCCGTCCGCTGGCCGGGGAGAAGCAACGGTGAGCCATCTCCCCACGAACCCGCTTCGCAGCTTCGCGGGGGCCCCGGCATGAGCACCGCCGACGCCCCCGCCCGCGAGACCATTCGCCTCGATGGCCCCGCCCCCCGCCTGCTGCTGATCCAGGCCCCCTACTACGCCGAGATCGTGGGCGGCATGCGCGCCGGCGTGGAGCGCGTGGCCGCCGAGGCCGGCGCCACCCTGGAGGTGGTGGACGTGGCCGGCGCCTATGAACTGCCGGCCACCCTCCGCATGGCGCTGAACGCGCCCCCCAACCCCGCCCCCCGCTGGGATGCCTTCGTTCTCCTGGGCTGCGTCATCCGCGGCGAGACGGACCATTACGACCACATCTGCCGCGAGGCGATGTCGGGCGTGATGCAGATCTCCGCCGAAACCGGGGCCGCCATTGGCTGCGGCCTGCTGACCGTCCACACCGAGGCCCAGGCCATCGCCCGCTCGCGCGACGACCACCACAACAAGGGGGCCGAGGCCGCGCAGGCGGCGCTGATGCAGCTCGACCTGCGGCGCCGTTGGGGGCTGGCGTGAAGGCCCGCCCCCCGCAGAATCCCGCCCGCCCCCGCACGGGTGCCCGCGTGGCCGCCGTCCAGGCGCTGTTCCAGGCCGAGCAGTCGGGCGAGAGCGTGGAAACGGTGCTGGACCAGTTCGTCCGCCACCGCCTGGGCTCCATCCCCGGCCAGCAGGGCTTCGAGGATGGGCGCGTCGAGGCCGCCGATGTCTCCCTCTTCGCCCGCGTGCTGCGCGGGGCCGCCACCAACCCCGATGACCTCGACCAGGTCATCACCCAGCACCTGGCCCAGGGCTGGGCGCTGAACCGGCTCGACCCCGTGCTGCGCGCCATCCTGCGCGCCGCCGGCGGCGAGATGCGGGACATGGGCGGCCCGCCCGCCCGCGTCGTCATCAAGGAGTACATGGACATCGCCCATGGCTTCTTCGGCGGCGAGGAACCGCGCTTCTGCAACGGCGTGCTGGACGCCATGGCCCGCAGCTTCCGCGCGGAGGAGTTCGCGCGGCAGTGAGCCTGCCCCCGGAATTCTCCCTCATCGGCCGTCACTTCCGGCCGCTGGCGGGGGAAGGGGCGCTGGACCTCGCCGATGACGCGGCGCTGCTGACCCCGCCCGCCGGCCAGGAACTGGTGCTGGCGGCCGATGCCATGGTGGCCGGCGTGCATTTCCTACCCGATGACCCGGCCGAGACCATCGGGCGCAAGCTGCTGCGCGTGAACCTCTCCGACCTCGCCGCCATGGGTGCCGACCCGCTGGGCTATCTCATGACGGTGGCCCTGCCGCGCGGCACGCCGGATGAATGGGTGGCGGGTTTCGCGGCGGGGCTCCTGGAGGACCAGCGGGCATTCGGCCTGCACGTGCTGGGCGGCGACACCGTCTCCACGCCCGGGCCGCTCACGCTCTCCCTCACCATCCTGGGCACCATCCCGCGCGGCCAGGCGCTGCGGCGGGAGGGCGCGCTGGCGGGCGATGACATCTGGGTCAGTGGCCGCATCGGCGATGGCTGGCTCGGCCTGCGCGCGGCGCGGGGCGAGCGTCCTGACCCCGATGGCGCCCTGGCCCGCCGCTACCGCCTGCCGGAGCCGCGCCTCGCCCTCGGGCGCGCGCTGCGGGGCCTGGCCCATGCCGCCATGGATGTCTCGGACGGGCTGTTGCAGGATTTGTCGCATCTCTGCCGCGCGGGCGGCGTGGCGGCGGAGGTGGAGGGGCCGCGCGTGCCCGTCTCCGACCCCACCGCCCCCATCGCCGCCCTGGTCACGGGCGGCGATGATTATGAACTCCTCTTCGCCGCCGCCGCCGAGGACCGCGCCCGCATCGAGGCCGCCGCCGCCGCCGCCCGCACCCCGGTCATGCGCCTGGGTCGCTTCACCCAAGGCGAACCCCGTGTGACGCTGCGCGACGCGGCGGGCCAGGACGCAACACCCGCGACGCTGGGCTGGAGCCATGTGTGAGCGACACTGACGACAGGGCCATGAAGGCCACCGTGTGGCGGCTCTTCTTCTGCCAGGCGCTGATGAACGCCACCATGATCGGCCAGGTGGCCATGGGCGCGCTGATCGGCCACTCCCTCTCCGGCGACTCCGCCCTCGCCACCCTGCCCATGGCGGTGCAGATGACGGCGGTGATGGCCATCTCCATCCCGGCCTCCTTCGTCTTCAGCCGCTATGGGCGCCGCACGGGCTTCTTCCTGGGCGCGGTGCTGTCCATCCTGGGCTCGCTCACCTTCGCGACCGGGCTGCTGGTGCAGGATTTCCTGGTCTATTGCGCGGGGGCGGTCTTCGCGGGCGCCGGCTTCGGCATCGCCCAGCACTACCGCTTCGCCGCGGCCGAGGCCGCCACCCCCGCCTACCGCCCCCGCGCCATCGCCCTCGTCATGGCGGGGCCCGTGCTCTCCGCGATCTTCGGCCCCGAGATCGTGAAGCACACGAACCAGCTCTTCCTGCCCTACCTGTTCCTCGGCACCTACATGGTCATGGCCCTGCTGCCCGTGGCCTGCATGGCGCTGCTGCTGGGGCTGCGCCTGCCGCCGCCGCCGCCCAAGCCCAAGGTGGCGACCCCGGTGGGCGAGATCATCCGCCGGCCCGCCTTCGTGGCGGCCGCCGTGGCGGGCCTCGTCGCTTACGGCACCATGAACCTCGCCATGACGGCGACGCCGCTGGAGATGATGCTCTGCGGCTTCTCGGTCAGCGCCTCGGCCACCGTCATCCAGGCCCATGCGGTGGCGATGTTCGCGCCGGGCTTCGTCACCGGCCATCTCATCACGCGCTTCGGCGTCATGCGGATCATCACGATCGGCGCGGGGCTGACGGCGGCCAGCGTGGCCGTGGCGCTGACGGGGCAGAGCTTCTGGCATTTCTCCTCCGGCCTCGCCCTGCTGGGCGTGGGGTGGAACTTCATGTTCGTGGGCGCGACCACCCTGCTCGCCACCAGCTATTCGCCGCAGGAGCGGGTGCGGGCCCAGGCGGCGAATGACTTCATCGTCTTCGGCACGGTGGCCTGCACGGCCTTCCTCTCGGGCTTCATCCATGCCCGCTTCGGCTGGTCGGTGCTGAACCTGACCCTGCTGCCGCCGCTGGTGGCCGCGCTCGCCCTGCTCGCCTGGCAGAGGGTGCGGGCGCGGCGGGTGGCCCCGGTCTAGCCCACCCCTTCCCCGGCCAGCAGCCTCTTCTTCGCCGCCAACCCCCAGCGATAGCCCGTCAGGTTGCCATCCTTCGCCACCACCCGGTGGCAGGGAATGATGGGCGCCAAGGGGTTCTGCGCGCAGGCCCGCGCCACGGCGCGCGTGGCCGCCGGCGCGCCCATCTCTGCCGCCAGCCCCGCATAGCTGCGCGTCTCGCCGGAAGGGATGGCCTGCAACGCCTCCCACACCCGGCGTTGGAAGGCGGTGCCGCGAATGTCGAGCGGAAGGTGCAGCGCCGCCGCAGGTTCGCGCAGATGCGCCGCGATGGCGGCCACCGTCTCCGCCAGCGCCGGGTCCTCCTGCAAGGTCGCGTGGGGGAAGCGACGGCGCAAGTCACCCTCCAGCGCCTCCAAGGGCTCCGCGAAGCCGATGAAGCAGACGCCCCGCGCCGTGGCCCCCACCAGCAGGGGGCCCATCACGGACTCCGCGCGGGCCATGGAAATCACCTCCCCCCGCGCGCCCCGCCGCGCGGCACCGGGCGTCATGCCCAGCGCGGGCCGCCCGTAGACGCGGCTTTCGCTGCCGAACCCGGCTTCGGCCACCGCATCGGCCACCCTGGCCCCCCCGGCCAGCGCAGCCTGCAGCCGCCGCCCGCGCACGGATTCGGCGAAGGAACGCGGCGTGACGCCCGTCACCTCGCGGAACATCCGCAGGAAATGGTGGCGCGCATAGCCGGCGCGGGCGGCGAGCGCCGCGAGGCTCGGGATCGTCTCGCTGGCCTCGATCAGCGCGCAGGCGGCGGTAACGGCGTCACGGTGCAGGGAAGCGCGCTCGCCCTTCGGGTCGCAGCGCTTGCAGGCGCGAAAGCCCGCGGCCTCAGCCGTGGCGACGCAGGCGAAGAAGCGGGTGTTGCGGCGCAGGGGCGGCCGCGCCGGGCAACCCGGCCGGCAAAAGACGCCCTGGGTGGTCACGGCGTAGAGGAACGACCCGCAGGCGGGCGCGGCCTCCCGCCCCAGCACCGCCTGCCAGCGGAGATCGTCGAGGGTGGGGGCGATGCTGTCCATGCGGCGCAGTCTGGCGCGGCGGCCCCCCGCGCGCCATCCGCGCGTTGCCCCGCTACAGGGGGGGGCCGCTACAGCGGCCCCGCCTTCCCGAACAGCCAGCCCTGGCCGAACTTCACGCCCAGTTCCTGCATCAGGGCGGCGCATTCCTCCGTTTCGATATGCTCGGCCACCACGGCCGCGCCCACCGCCTGTGAGAGGTCCACCATGGCCTGCACGAAGCTCCGGTCCCGCTCACTGGTCAGGGCGGCGACGACATAGCTGCCATCCACTTTCACGTAATCCACCGGTAAGGCGCGCAGATAGCGGAAGGAGGCGGCCCCCGCGCCGAAATCGTCGAGGCAGACCCGCACCCCCCGCTCCCGCAGCTCGGACAGGGTGAGGGCGGCGCTGGCTTGGTTCTCGATCTCGGCGCTCTCGGTCAGCTCCACCATCAGCCGGGCGGCGGCGCGGCGGTCACGGTCAATCAGCGCCAGCAGCCGCGTGCGGAAGGATTTGGACTGCGCCGAAAGCCCCGAGATGTTGAAGGCCAGATGCCGGCCCGGCGGCAGGGCGGGAATGGAGGCGATGGCGAGCGAGGCCACGGCCATGTCCAGCTCCTCCGTCAGGCCCACCGTCTCGGCCAGGGTGATGAAGTCCTGCGGGCCCTCGCCGGGCCTCAGCACCTCGGGGTGCGGGCGCAGCAACGCCTCGTAATGATGGATCTGGCGGGTGGCGAGCGTCGCGATGGGCTGGAATTCCAGCCGGAAGCGCCGCTCGGCCACCGCCAGGCGCAGCGCCCCCGCGCGGGCGGCGATGCGCGAGACGATGCCCTCCAGCCCGTTCTCGAAGCCGGCCTCCTTCAGCCCCTCCGCCCCCAGCCGGGCGAAGACCGCGAGCCCGTGCCGCAGCGCGCGCGCGGCCTGGATGGGCGAGAGCGCGCCGGGCGCCAGGTCAATTTGCGCGGCGAGGTTCACCGAGACCTCCGCCTGGTCGCCCAGCACCGCCTCGACCGCGCGGGCGATGGCGGCGAGGTCGGGCGTGGCGTCGGGTTCCTGCAGCACCCCGTAGCGGCCCGGGGCCAGGCGCGCGACCAGGGCGCCGCCCGTCTCCCGCGTCAGGATGTTGCGGAGCGATTCCATCTCCGGCAGGCGCGCGCGGATGGGGTGGTCGGGGCCCGCGCCCGGCGCCGTGGGGTCATGGCAGAAGGACAGCCCGCCCCCCCGGCCGGACGCCAGCATCCCGCGGAGCGCATCGGCCTCGGCCTCCGGCACGCCCGCCACCTCGATGAGGGCAAGGCGCGCCCTCTCCCCCTCCCGCAGGCGCTGTTCGGCCGCGCGGGTCAGCAGGCTGGGGCTGGTCTTGGTGGCGGCGTGCGCGCTGCCCTGGGGCAGCGGCGCGAAGGTCAGGCAGAAGCGGGAGGTGCCGCAGGCATGGGGCATGGACAGGCCGGCCACGGCGAAGGGCGTGCGCTCGCCATCGTTCAGCGCATAGGCGCTGGGCGGCAGGCGGCCGCGGGTGGGCAGCAGGGCCATGGCGGCCGCGAAGGCGTCACGGTCCTCGGGCGCGAGGATTTCGCTGGGCAGGCGCCCCACCAGGCTTTCGGGCTCACGCCCCAGGCGCTGGCGGAAGGCGCCGGCGGCAAAGACGATCCGGCCATCCGCCCCCACCTCCACCAGAAGCTCGGCGGCGGCGAAGGCGAAGGCGATGAAACGCTCACGGTCGGCCTGAGGGCGCGGGGAGTCCATGCGCCCATTGGCGCATGGGGCAGTTAACGGCGGGTGAAGACCCGTCTCAGGCGGCGAGCGCCGCCTCGGCATCCAGCGTGGCGGCGGTGGCATGGACCACGGCGGCGATGCGGACCGCGGCCTGCACCTGTTCCTTGGTCACGCCGTGCTGGAGCAGCACTTTCTCATGGCTTTCCATGCACATGCCGCAGCCATTGATGGCCGAGACCGCGAGCGACCACAGCTCGAAATCCACCTTCTCCACGCCGGGCCTGGCCATGATGTTCATCCGCAGCTTGGCCGGCATGGTCGCATAGTCGCCATGCACCAGGTGCGTGAAGCGATAGTAGATGTTGTTCATGCCCATGATGGAGGCGGCGGCCTTGGCGGCGTTCAGCGCCTCGACGGAGAGCTGGGGGCCGAACTCCGCGACGATGTGCTTCGACACCACGGCGTTGCGGCTGGCCAGCGCCGAGACGATGAAGCAGCCCGCGCGCTGCTGCTGGTTCAGCGAAGGCTCGGTGGACAGCGAACCCAGGTTCAGCTTCTGGTCCTTGGCGTATTCGGGCAGGGCATTGCGCAGCGCTTCCAGCGACATGGCGGGCTCCAACAACAGATGACAAGGGGAACACACCAACCTTTCGGCCGCGCATGCGGCCGAAAGCGGGGGGTCTAAGGGGGGCTGACTGCCCCCCTTTCGCCGGCGGCGGTAGGGTTGGTGTGGCGGCTACCGCTGCCGGCGACAAAGGCGGCCTTTAGGCCGCCTTTTCGAACAGTTCCTGCGGCTTCAGGGCCTCTTCGCCCTTCGTCCAGTTGCAGGGGCACAGCTCGTCGGTCTGCAGCGCGTCGAGCACGCGCAGCGTCTCCTGCGGGTTGCGGCCCACGTTCAGCCCGTTCACCGTCACGTGCTGGATGGTGTTGTCCGGGTCCACGATGAACGTCACGCGCAGGGGCACGCCGGCCTCCTTGTCCAGCACGCCCAGCGCCGTGGACAGCTCGCGCTTCACATCCGCCAGCATGGGGAAGGGCAGCGTCTTGATGTCCTCGTTGTAGACGCGCCAGTTCAGGTGGACGAACTCGCTGTCGGTGGACACGCCATAGACCACGGCGTCACGGTCGGCGAACTCGGTGTTGAGCTTGCCGAAGGCCGCGATTTCGGTCGGGCAGATGAAGGTGAAGTCCTTCGGCCAGAAAAAGACGATCTTCCACTTGCCGGGGTTGCTGTCGGAGGTGATCTCCTCGAAGGACTTGCCGGGGCCGCCCAGGCCCTCGGGGCCACCCTTGACGGCGGTGAGCTTGAAGGCGGGGAACTTGTCGCCAACGGTCAGCATGCGGCTTCTCCTGTGGCGCCGCGGCAGGGGCGGCGCCGGTTCAGACGTGCCGGATTGTTCCGGCCGTGCGGGGACTTACCGCGGTGCAGCATGATTTGGCCAATGAAGAGTTTTCAACGGCCTGATCGAGATTCCCGATCAAAGCCCCGCGCTGACGGCGGCGCAGACGCGCTCCACCTCCGCCTCGGTCAGATAGGGGTGCATGGGCAGCGACAGCACCTGGTCGCACAGGCTTTCACTGACGGGCAAAGCGGGCGGCGTGCCCGCGAAACCCGCCGCGTGGGCGGCCTGGTAGGCCGGCTGGTGGTGCAGCGGCTTGGGGTAGTAGACGCCGAAGGGAATGCCCTCGGCCTTCAGCGAGGCCTGCACCCGCGCCCGCTCGGCCGCATCGGCGCAGCGGATGGTGTAGAGGCCCCAGGCGCTTTCGCAGCCGGCGGGCCGGGCCTGCAGCGCCACCTGACCGGTCAGCCGCTCCTGATACCAGCCGGCCACGCGGGCGCGGGCCGCGATCTCGCCGGGGAAGAGCGTCATCTTGCACAGCAGGATGGCGGCCTGGAGCGTGTCCAGCCGCCCGTTCATGCCCGTCCGCAGCACCTCGTAGCGCGACCCGCCCTCGCCATGGGTGCGGAGCGAACGATACAGCTCCGCCCGTTCGGCCGAGTTGGTCAGCAGCGCGCCGCCATCGCCGTAGCAGCCCAGCGTCTTGGTCGGATAGAAGCTCAGCGCCGTCGCCTCGGCATGGCCGCCCAACGGGCTGCCATGCAGCTTTGCCCCGAAGGCCTGGGCCGCGTCGTCCAACGTGAACATGCCATGCCGCGCGCAGAGGCCGCGGATGGCGGGCCAGTCCGCCGGCAGGCCGAACAGGTCCACACCCACCACGGCGCGGGGCCTGAGGCGCCCCTCGCGCGCCACCTGCTCCACACGGGAAGCGAGGTCCGCCATGTCCATGTTGAAGGTCTCGCGGTCCACATCCACGAAGATGGGGGTGGCGCCCAGCACCAGCGGCACCTCGGCGGTGGCGGTGTAGGTGAAGGCGGGCAGGAAGACCGCGTCGCCCCGGCCGATCCCCTCGGCCATCATGGCGATCTGCAGCGCATCCGTGCCGGAGGAGACGCCGACGGCGTGGGCCACCCCCGCGAAGGTGGCGAGCTGCGCCTCCAGCTCCGCCACCTCGGGCCCGTTGATGAAGCGGCCGGAGGAGAGGACCGAGGCGATGCGCGCATCCAGCGCCTCGCGGATCAGCGCCTGCTGCGCCTGCATGTCGAAGAGGGCGATGGGCTTTGGCATGACGTTCATGATGGCCTCGTCCAACGCCGTGCGGGAAGGATCAAGCCCCCTCCCCCCCTTCGGCCGGTCCCGTTTCATGTCCCCATGTGACAAACCAGGGGTGACGGGCCAGGTTCAGCCCGCGGCGCTCCCGCTTCGGCCAGCGCTCGTCTCATGCTCGAACTCCGGCACCAGCCGCGAAAGCTGCGCCAGCGCCAGCCGCGCCTGCCCCGCCCGCGCCGTGGCCGCGATCTCCTCCAGCGCCCGGCCGACCAGCGCGGGGTCGGCGGTGCGCGGCGTCGCCACCAGCAGGCCCGGGAAGCGCGTGGGCCGGGGCGGCTCCTGCCCGTGGAACATCTCCTCGAACAGCTTCTCGCCGGGGCGCAGGCCGGTGAAGCGGATTTCCACATCCTCGTCCGGGCGCAGGCCGGCCAGGCGGATCATCCGCCGCGCCAGGTCCACGATCTTCACGGGGTTGCCCATGTCGAGCACGAAGATGCCGCCATCGCGCAGCTCGGGCGGCGTGTCCTCGCGGTCGGCGGCGCCCACCACGGCCGCCTGGAGCACGAGGCCCACCGCCTCGCGCACCGTCATGAAATAGCGGCGCATGTCGGGGTGGGTCACGGTCAGCGGGCCGCCACGCTCCAGCTGCCGGCGGAACAGCGGCACCACGCTGCCCGTGCTGCCCAGCACATTGCCGAAGCGCACCGTGATGCAGCGCATCTGGCCGTCCCCCGCCCGCGCCTGCTTGTCCAGCGCCTGGCAGAACATCTCGGCCAGGCGCTTGGTGGCGCCCATCACGCTGGTCGGGTTCACCGCCTTGTCGGTCGAGATGAACACCATCAGCCCGCAGCCCGCGGCCCGCGCGGCCTCCGCCACCACGCGGGTGCCATGGGCGTTGGTCAGCATGCCCTCCAGCGGGTCGTTCTCGACCATGGGCACGTGCTTCAGCGCGGCGGCGTGGAACAGCAGCTCGGGCCGCGCCTCCTCCATGATGCGGCGCAGCCGCGCCTCGTCGCGGATATCGGCCAGGATGGCGCGGCGCGGCACGCCCGGATGGTGCTCGCTCAGTTCGAGGTTGATCTCGTAGAGCGCGTATTCGCCGTGATCGAGCAGCGTCAGCATGGCGGGGCCCAAGGCCGCCACCTGCCGCGCCAGCTCGCCGCCGATGGTGCCGCCCGCGCCCGTGACCAGCACGCGCCGCCCCTGCACGAGGCGCGCCATCCCCTCGCGGTCCAGCGGCACCTGGGGGCGGTCGAGCAACTCCTCGATGGAGACGGGGCGAAGGTCCATGCGCGGCCCCTCGCCCAAGGACGGGGCATGGCTCAGCGCCGTGGGCAGGGGGGCGGCGCGCACCGGGATGCCGTGGCGATCGGCGGCGTCGAGCAGCGTCTCCAGCGCCGGCCCGCGCGTCTCGGGCGAGGCCAGCACCAGCAGGGCGGGAAGCCGGCCCTCGGCGCGCAGGCGGTCCAGCACCGCCTCCGCCTCCTCGATGGCGCCCAGGATGGGCTGGCCGTGCAGGCGCCTTCCCGTCTGGCGCGTGCGGCGCGTCAGCACGCCCTGGACGCGGTAGCTGGGGCGCTTCTCCCGCGCCAGGGCATGGATGAAGAGGTCCACCTGGTCGGCCGAGCCCACCACCAGGATGGGCGGCAGGCCCTGCTGTTCCCAGACGCGGCGCAACGCCTGCAGCCGGCTGACCAACCGCGGCACCCCCAGCAGGCCGGCCAGCACCATGGCATGCAGCACCGGGAAGGCGGGGTTGGCGGGCCGCCAGGCCCCCAGGGCCGCGTTCGCCAGCCAGAAGATCAGCGCGGCCATGAGGGCGGCGGCCATGACCGCCAGCAGGTCGCGCAGCCCGGCGAAGCGCCAATACTGGTTGTGCAGCCCGAAGGCCCAGGCCGGCACCAGCACCGTCAGCGCCGCCAGGACGCCGCCCATGGCCCACCAGCCGGGGTCGGGCGGCCAGCTTCCCGGCCCCGCCAGCCAGAGCGCCAGGGGAAGGGCCAGCACCGCCAGCACCGCGTCCAGCGCGAAGTTCAGCAGGACGCGGGCCGAAGCAAGCTTGTTCATGGCGCCCTCCTTAACTCAGAGGTTCAAGCGACTCCACCCAAGAGCACACGATACAACCCCACGAGGCGAGAGGCCTCCGCCGGCCAACCCCAGCGTGTGGCGGCCGCCTCGCGCCCGGCCGCCCCCATTCCCGCCCGCCGGGCGGGGTCGGCCAGTTCGGCCACGGCCCCCGCGATGGCCTCAGGCCGCGTCACATCCACGAGCAAGCCGCAGCCGGTGTCCTCCACTATGGCGGCCACCGGCTCCGCGAAGCCAGGGGCAATGACGGGCAGGCCCAGCGCCATGCCGTCGAACAGCTTGTGCGGCAGGGCGAGGCGGTGATTTTCCTCGCCGGGCTGGAAGAGGATGAGGTTCACATCCGCCTCCGCCGCCGCGCGCGCCAGCGCCGCCTCAGCCGGCATCCAGCCGGCCAGCGTGACGCGCGGCGTGAGGCCGAGCGCCTCGGCCCGCGCGCGGAAGGCGTCCTCGCTGCCATCGGTGAAGCGGCCGATCACGAGCAGCCGCGTCTCGGGCGGGGTGAGCGCCAGCGCGTCCAGCATCTGCGGCCAGCCCCGCGCGACGCCGATGGCGCCCAGGTGCAGCAGGGTGAGCGGCCCCGGCCCATGGCAGCGGGGCGCGAGGCCCTCAGGCGCCAGGGCATGGTTGCGGACCTCCACCGCGCGGGGTGCCGCGGGGTAGTCGGCCGCCAGCCCCTCCTTGGCCAGCACCACCGCGTCGGAGCCACGCGCCAGGCCTCCCAGCACCCGGCGCAGCAGCGCGCGGGCCGGCGGGCGCAGGGGCGCGGGCAGGCGCGTATCGAGGCGCGAGGGGTAATGCTCGTGCACGTCCAGCACCACCGGGCAGCCCAGCCGCGCGCCGGCCAGCCGTGCGATGGCCCAGGCATCGGGCTCGGAGGCATGGATGGCGCGCGGCCGAAGGGCCATGGCGCGGCGGTACAGCGCCGGCAGGCGGGAGAGGCGCCCCCGCCCGGCCACCGTCTCGATCGCGACCCCCGCCACCGGGGGCAGCGCGCCGCCCGGCCCAGGGCAGAGATGCGTGACCGCCCAGCCCGCCTCGACCAGCGCGGCGCCCTCCTTGCGGACCACGCGCATGTCATCGGCCGGATGGGCGGCGGAGAGCATCAGGATCATGGCAGGCAGGCCTCCACCTCGGCCACGAAGCGGGCCGTCAGCAGGCGCCGGTCGAAGCGGCGCATCGCCAGGGCACGGGCGGCCTCGCCCATGGCGCGGCGACGGGCGGGGTCATCGGCCAGGCGCGTCAGCGCATCCGCAAGGGCCGCCGCGTCGCGCGCGCCCACCGTCTGGCCCGCGCCATGGGTGGACAGCAGCTCGGCCGTCTCACCGGGCAGGTTGGACAGCACGGGCAATCCGGCCGCCAGCACGTCCACCAGCTTGTTGGGCGCCACCTGCCCCGCGAATTCCGGCACGGGGGCGAGGCAGAGCAGCCCCACCTGCGCGCCCGCCAGCAGCCCGGCCACCTGGCACTTGGGCATGGGGTCCAGGAAGGTGAGGTTGGGCAGGCCCGCCGCCTGCGCGACCAGGGCAGGCTTCTCACCCCCCTCGCCCACCAGCACCAGCCGCACCCGCCGCTCGTCCCGCGCGGCCAGCAGGCGCGCGGCCTCCAGCAGCAGGCCGAGTCCGTTGGCCGCCCCATGCGCCCCGGCATAGACGGCCAGGATCTCGTGGCTCCCCACCCCCTCGGGCCGCCAGGGCGCCACCTGCGGGCCGAAGAGGTCGAGGTCGGCGCCCTGGGGAATGACCGCCACCTCCGCCGCACCGCGACCGCGGGCGATGGCCGCCATGCCCTCGCTCAGCGCCACCACGCGCCGCGCGCGGCGGCAGGCGGCATCGGCCAGCGCGCCCATCGCCGCCAGCACGGGCCGGGCGCGCAGGCCCAATGCGGCGGGCAGTTCGGGCCAGGGGTCGCGCATCTCGAACAGGAAGGGCGTGCCATGCCGCCGCCGCGCCTCCAGCGCCGGCAGCACCACCGTCAGCGGGGTGGAGGAGGCGATCACCACATCCCAGCGCTCCGACACCGCCAGCCGCGTGGCGCGCGCCGCGTAGCGCAGGAAGGCCAGGCTGCGCGCGGCAAGCCCCATCGCGTTGCCGTAGGGGATGTCGAACTCCACCACGCGGATGCCATCCACCCTCCCCTCGCGCCGTCCGCGCCGGAAGGGGGTGTCGAGGCCCGTCACCGCGCCCTCGAAGCGGCCGGTCACCAGCGTCACCGCATGGCCCGCCCGCACCAGCGCGCGCGCCTGGGCATGGCTGCGCGTGGCGGTGCTGCCGGCGGGCGTGGAGAAGTGCTGGTGGAGGTAGAGAAGGCGCGCCATCCGCCCTCAGCCCCGCCGCGCGACCCCCAGGATCGCGTCAATGACGCGGCCTTGCTCGGCCGCGCCGAGGCCGCTGCCGGAGGGCAGGCAGAGCCCGTCCTCGAACAGCCCCGTCGCGAAGGCGCCGCCCGAGCGCGGCGCGTCGCGGAAGGCAGGCTGCAGGTGCATCGGCTTCCAGACCGGGCGGCTCTCGATGCCCTGGGCGGCCAGCGCCATGCGGATCATCTCGCGGTCGGCGCCGAAGCGCTGCGGGTCCACCAGCATGGCGGTGAGCCAGCGCGAGGAACGCGCCCAGCCCGGCTCCGGCATGAAGGTGATGCCGGGCAGGTGGCCCAGCGCCTCCTGGTAGCGGCGGAAGATGGCGCGGCGCGCGGCGACCCGGCGCTCCAGCTCCGGCAACTGCGCGAGGCCGATGGCGGCGGTGACGCTGCCCATGGCGTAGTTGTGGCCGGTCGTCTCGTGCTGGTAGTGCGCCGCGGCCTCGCGCGCCTGGTGCGCCAGGTGGCGGGCGCGGGCCAGCAGGGTGGGGTCCCCCAGCAGGGCGCCGCCCCCCCCGGTGGTGATGATCTTGTTGCCGTTGAAGCTGACCACCGACAGGTCCGCCCCCGCGCCGGCGGGCCGGCCGTGCTGGAGCCCGCCCATGGCGCAGGCGCTGTCCGACAGCACGGGCACGCCCCAGCGCGCGCAGGCGGCGCGGATGGCGGGCATGTCGGAGGGCTGGCCGAAGAGGTCCGCCGGCACCACCACGCGGGGCAGCCGGCCGCGCCGCGCCGCGGCCGCGAGTTCACGCCGCAGCCGCGCGGGGTCGAGCGTCCAGCTCTGTGGGCAGACGTCGAGGAAGCGCGGGGTGGCGCCCATCTGCACGGCGGGGGCGATGGTGGCGATGAAGGTGAGCGTGGTGGTCCAGACCTCGTCGCCGGGTGCGACGCCCAGCACGCGATAGGCCAGGTGCAGCGCCGCCGTGCCCGAGTTCAGCGCGATCGCCTCGGGCGCCTGCATGCTCTCGGCCACGGCGCGCTCGAAGGCCGCCAGGGTGGGGCCGGCGGGGGCGAGCCAGCCGCTGCGAAGGGTCTGCGCCACCTCGTCCAGCTCATTGCCCGAGAGCTCGGGCGGGGAGAGGAGAATGGGGCGCGGCGCGATTCGCGCTTCGCGGGGGAAGGGAAGGATCGCGGCGGCGGACGGGGTCAATATTGAGTTAAGTTGCACTTTTTGTGACAACCTTGCATGAATTAATTTACCTAGAGCGAAACTCCACCTGCATGCAATCAGGGAAAGCATAAATTAATAGTTAATTTTGATGAAAGAAATTGACATCACGGCGACGCGCCCCGCCGTCGCACCCATCGGATAGGTTGCACGAAGCCCCCCAAACACTCGTCCAACGGGATGATGGCCGAGGCTTTATCCCTCGACAAGCACCTATAGCGAAAGAAAAAACCGGGCGGCGAAGGCCTGCCCGGTCAGGTCGCCGGGCCTTGGCCCGGACGGCGGAGGGGTGGGGGAATCGGGCGCTCGGCCCGGCCCCGATTCAGGCGTGGCCGACGGAAGACGAGGCACCCGCCTGCTGCTGGCGCTTGGCATGCAGAAGCTGGGCCACGTCAATCGGCGGCAGCATGAGCGCCGGGAAGCCGCCCTGCCCGCTGAGGTCGGACACCACCGCGCGCGCATAGGGGTATAGCAGCCGCGGGCAGTCCACGTGCAGCACCTGGTCCGCGTGCTCGGCCGGCAGGTTCAGCGTGAAGACGCCGCAATAGGTGACCTCGACGATGTAGCACACCGCCTCCTGCGCGCGGGCCTCCACGCGCAGCATCAGCGCCACCTCGAAGACCGGGGCGCCTTCCTGGAGCTGCTTCACCTCCAGGTCCGCGTCCAGGTTCACCTGGGGCTGGGCGCGGAGCGTGGTGAAGATGGCGGGCGCGCCGGGCACCTCGAAGGAGATGTCCTTCGCATACTGGATCTCGACGATGAGCGGCGGCGGCGGGTTGCCGTTGGCGTCGCCGTTCTGGGTGGGGTTGGGCTGGTCGGACATCGGGGGCGGCCCCTTCTCTGGCTCTGGAACAGGTGGGGCGCGCTACCACGCCCCCCGCCGGGCCGGAAGCCCGCGCCGCTTTTGGGGCCATCGACCCGCGCCTTTGCGGCGCCTCCCCCCGCGCCGCTTTGCGGCGACACTCCCCGCGCCGCTTTGCGGCGCTTCTCCCCGCGCCGCTTTGCGGCGACGCAGCATTCCGCCTATTGTCCGGACATGCCCCTCCCCGCCCCCGCCCCCCGCAAGCTCGAACACCTGCGCGACATCTCGCTGCGCGGCTACCTGCGCGAGGATGGGCTGGTGGACGTGGAGGCCCACCTCACCGACACCAAGACCTACGGCTTCCCCTCCGAGCACCGCGGCCAGGTGAATCCCGGCGACCCCATCCATGGCATGTGGATCCGCCTCACGGTGAACGAGGACATGGTCATCACCGCCTGCGAGGCCGCCTCCGACCACACGCCCTTCGCCGTCTGCCCCGGCGCCACCTCCAACTTCGCGCGGCTCGCGGGCCTTTCCATCGGCCCCGGCTTCAACCGCGCGGTGAATGAGCGCGTGGGCGGCGTCGAGGGCTGCACCCATCTGCGCGAACTGCTGGCGCAGATGGCCACCGTCGCCTTCCAGACCATGTGGCCCATCCGCAGCCGCCGCCAGGCCGCCCAGCGCGCGGCCGAGGCGAAGGGCGCGCCCCGCAAGCGCCCCGCGCTGCTCGGCACCTGCCACGCCTATGCGCCCTCGAGCCCGGTCGTCCGGAAGAAATGGCCGGAATGGAGCGACCAGCCGCCCGAACCCGCCAAGGCCGAATAGCGCCTGATCCGCGGAGGCGGAATCGCCGGAGCGGCGAATCAGTCGCGCGATAACACCTGATCCGCGGAGGCGAAATCGCCGAAGCGGTGAATCAGTCGCTCAGCAAGGCTTCAGCCCAGTTCCTCCGGCGCGCGCAGCGTCAGCGCCAGGGCGTGCAGCCCGTTGGCGAATTCCGCCGCCAGCGCGGCGTGCACCGCGCGCGAACGGTTCACGCGCGACATGCCCGAGAAGCTCGGGCTGACCAGCAGCACGCTGTAATGTGTCTCGCCCTCCGGCCGCGCGCCGGCGTGGCCGGCATGCATGTGGCTGTCATCCACCACTTCGAGGCGAAGCGGCTGGAATTGCGCGTCAAGCGCGGTGCGGATGCGGGTGGCGCGATCGGACATGCCGTCGAAACTTGCCCAACCCCGCGATGTTGCCAAGCCCGCACCGCAAACCCATAACCGACCGATGGCCCGGCGCACGAGCTTCCAGCCCCAGACCGACCCGAAGGCGCCACCGCGGGGCTGCGCCGCCCCCGGCTGCCCGGAGCCCGGCGAGTTCCGCGCGCCCAAGGACCGCAGCCTCAGCGAATATCTCTGGTTCTGCCTGGAGCATGTGCGCGAATACAACAAGGGCTGGGATTTCTACCGCGGCATGGGGCCGAACGACATCGAGCACGCCATCCGCTCCGACACCGGCTGGCAGCGCCCCACCTGGCCGCTGGGCCGGCTCGGCGCGCGGCTCGACCCCGAGCGCGTGGCGGACCCGCTCGGCATCCTGCGCGACACCGCCCTGCACGAGAAACGCCGCCCCGAGCCCAAGCGCGAGGCGCCGCCCGAGCTGCGCGCCGCCCTCGGCCTGCTGGAACTCTCCTGGCCACTCGACGCCGCCGCGCTCAAGGCGCGCTACAAGGAACTGGCCAAGCGCTACCACCCGGACGCGAATGGCGGCGACCGCAGCGCGGAGGAGCGGCTGAAGGACATCAACCGCGCCTATTCCCTGCTGCGCCGCCGCGTGGGCGCGAATGCCGAGCCCGCGGCCGCGGCGGGCTGATGGCGGGTTTCGCCCGCCGGTCCCTGCTGGCCGCGGCCTGCCTGCCGGGCTGCGCCAGCCTGCACCAGCCGCAAGTGACCTCCTGCGCGCTCGATCCGGGCGGGCTGCCCGCCTGGCTCGTTGCCATCTCCTGGCACAGCGACGTGGCATTGCCGCGGGACGCGCTGCAAGGCCCCGTGCTGGGCGCGCTGGCTGCCCGCCTGCCGGGCGCGCACACGGTCATGTTCGGCTTCGGCAAGCGCAGCTTCATCACCGCGCCCGAGCCCTCGCTGGGGGAATGGCTGCGCGGCCCCCTGCCCGGCCCCGCCGCCCTGCAGGTGACGCCGCTGCGCGCGGCGCCGGAACAGGCCGTGCCGGGGCGCGAGATCGCCCCCCTGCCCATGGCGCCCGCCACCCGCGCGCGTTTGGCCGCCTTCATCGCGCACGCCTTCGCGGGCGAGGCGCCCATTCCCATCCGCGTGGACGCGATCCCGCACGCGCTCTTCTTCGAGGCGCGCGAGACCTATACGCTCGAGAACAACTGCAACGCCTGGACGGCGCGGGCGCTGGCCAGCGCGGGCCTTCCCTTCAGCCCCACGGGCGTGACCTGGCCCGACGCGGTGATGCGCCATGCGGCCGCGCTGGGCGCCGCCTGTGGCCTCGCGCCGCGCAACCTTGCCTCCATCGGCCATCGCCCCGGGTAGCCGCCCGGGAACGACTGCCCTAACATCGGGAAACTCTCCCTTGCAGCGAAGCGGAAGCGTGATGAACCAAGTGGCCCCGATCGGTGAAGTGCGCCCGACCAGCGCGATCAACATGCCGGATGTGACGGTGAACGCGCGCGAGGTCTTCGGCCTCGATATCGACATGGAAGTGCCGGCCTTCTCCGTCCGCACCGAGCACGTGCCGGAGCCCGACGCCGCCTACCGCTTCGACCGCGAGACGACGCTCGCCATCCTGGCCGGCTTCGCGCACAACCGCCGCGTGATGATCCAGGGCTACCACGGCACGGGCAAGTCCACCCATGTCGAGCAGGTGGCCGCCCGCCTCAACTGGCCCTGCATCCGCGTCAACCTCGACAGCCACATCAGCCGCATTGACCTCATCGGCAAGGACGCCATCGTCCTGAAGGACGGCAAGCAGGTCACGGAGTTCCGCGAGGGCATCCTCCCCTGGGCGCTGCAGCACCCCTGCGCCCTGGTGTTCGACGAGTATGACGCAGGCCGGCCGGACGTGATGTTCGTGATCCAGCGCGTGCTGGAGGTCGAGGGCAAGCTGACCCTGCTCGACCAGAACCGCGTGATCCGCCCGCACCCGATGTTCCGGCTGTTCGCCACCGCCAACACGGTGGGCCTCGGCGACACGACCGGCCTCTATCACGGCACGCAGCAGATCAACCAGGGCCAGATGGACCGCTGGAACATCGTGGCCACGCTGAACTACCTGCCGCACCAGCAGGAAACGGAAATCGTCCTCGCCAAGATCGGCAGCAGCGACCCCAAGATGAAGAAGCAGGTCGAGGCCATGGTGGCGCTGGCCGACCTGACGCGCGCGGGCTTCATCGCGGGCGACATCAGCACCGTCATGTCGCCGCGCACGGTCATCACCTGGGCGGACAACGCGCGCATCTTCGGCGATGTGGGCTTCGCGTTCCGCCTGACCTTCCTCAACAAGTGCGACGAGGCCGAGCGCAGCACGGTGGCCGAATACTACCAGCGCTGCTTCAACGAGGAGATCGCGACCGGCCTCTACAAGAAGGCGGGCTGAGGACAGGGTGGGGCGCAGGGCGGCACAGGCCATTCCACGCAGCGCCCGGCAACGGCTGGGGCCGCGCCGTCGCGCGCCCAAGGCGCAGGCCGCCGCGGCCCAGCCCCGCCCCGTCCAGACCCCCGCGCAGGAGCGCGCCGCCACCTTCACCCGCTGGACGGTGGCGGGCGCGCTGGCCGGCCTCATCCTCTCGCTGACCCAGGCGTCCAACCCCTGGGTCGGCGCGGGCGTCACTTCCAATCTCGTCCAGGCGCTGGGCGCCTCGATCGCCACCGGCCTGCTCGCGCGCGGCGCGTGCTGGATCTGGCTCGCAAGGCAGGCATGACATGAGCAAACAGGACCTCACGCGGCAGGAAGAGTTCAAGCGGGCCACGGCCGGCGCCGTGCGCGCCATCGCGCAGCAGACGGAAGTCCAGGTCGCCTTCCAGCCCGGCCCCGCCGGCGTCTCGGGCAAGCGCGCCCGCCTGCCGCTGCCCACCCGCAGCCTTCCCGCCGCCGAGATGGCCAAGCTGCGCGGGGCCGCCGATGCCGTGGCGCTGAAGCTGCGCCACCACGACGAAGCGACCCACGCCGCCCGCGCCCCCGCCCGCAAGGAGGCGCGCGAGGTCTTCGACGCGCTGGAAGACGTGCGCGTGCAGACGGTGGGCAGCCGCCACATGGCCGGCGTGGCCGCCAACCTCCGCGCCCGCCTCTCCGAGGAGTGCGAGGCGGAGGGCTATGACCGCATGACGCGCAAGGACCAGCTGCCGCTGCATTCGGCCCTGGCCCTGATGGCGCGCGAACGCATCTCGGGTGAGCCCGTGCCCCCCGCCGCCCAGCGCGTGCTCGACATGTGGCGCGACAGCCTGGACGAGAAGGCGAGTGCCGCGATGGACGAGCTCTGCTCGGCCACCGATGACCAGGAGGGCTTCGCCCGCGCCGCCCGCAAGCTGCTCGCCGCCATGGACCTGGCCGAGGCCGAGCTGGAAAGCGAGGCGAACGAGGACCAGGAGGGCGACGAAGGCGCCGAGGAAGCCAGCCAGCAGGACCAGTCCTCGGCCGGCGAGGCGCAGTCCCAGGACCAGGAATCCATGCAGGGCGCCGAGCCCGAGACCATGGAGGGCGACGCCGCCGACGAGGAGGCGCAGGAATCCGAGGAGGAAGGCGCCGCCGCCGAGGGCGATGAGAAGCCCGGCGGCCCGCAGGCCCGCCGCGAGGTCCCCGTCACCGACGACGCCAGCCGCTACCGCGCCTTCTCCACCCAGTTCGACGAGGTGGTGGAGGCCGATGACCTCTGCGACCCCGACGAACTCACGCGCCTGCGCCAGCAGCTCGACCAGCAGCTGCAGCACCTGCAGGGCGTGGTTTCCAAGCTCGCCAACCGGCTCCAGCGGCGCCTCATGGCGCAGCAGCAGCGCGCCTGGGATTTCGACCTGGAGGAGGGCATCCTGGACGTCGCGCGCCTCGCGCGCGTGGTCGCCAACCCGACCCTGGCGCTGTCCTACAAGCGCGAGCGCGACGCCGACTTCCGCGACACGGTCGTGACCCTGCTGATCGACAATTCCGGCTCCATGCGCGGCCGGCCCATCACCGTCGCCGCCATGTGCGCCGACATCCTGGCCCGCACGCTGGAACGCTGCGCGGTCAAGACCGAGATCCTGGGCTTCACCACCCGCGCCTGGAAGGGCGGCCAGAGCCGCGAGCGCTGGGTGCAGGAGGGCAAGCCGCGCAACCCCGGCCGCCTGAACGACCTGCGGCACATCGTCTACAAGGCCGCCGACGCGCCCTGGCGCCGTTCGCGCCGGGCCATCGGCCTCATGCTGCGCGAGGGGCTGCTGAAGGAGAACATTGACGGCGAGGCGCTGGACTGGGCCTACAAGCGCCTGCTGACCCGCAGCGAGCACCGCCGCATCCTGATGGTGATCAGCGATGGCGCGCCGGTGGATGACAGCACGCTCTCGGTGAACCCGGGCAACTACCTCGAGCGCCACCTGCGCGACGTCATCAAGACTATCGAGACGCGCAACCAGGTGGAGCTGATCGCCATCGGCATCGGCCATGACGTGACGCGCTACTACCGCCGTGCCGTGACCATCGTGGACGCCGAGGAGTTGGGCGGCACCATGATGAAGAAGCTGGCCGAGCTGTTCGACGAGGATGCCGCGGAAGCGTGGCAGCGGGCCGCCTCTGAGCGCGCGCCCGCCGTCATCTGATGCGAGGCAGCCCGCTGCCACGCTTGATCCTTCGCGCGCCGAAAAGCGCGACATCGCTCCGCACGCCTCGCGGCGCGACATCGCCCCGCGCGCCTTGCGGCGCGACATCGCCCCGCGCGCCTTGCGGCGCGACATCGCCCCGCGCGCCTTGCGGCGCGACGCAGCGGGCCGCCACCGAACGCGCGCCGGCGGTGATCTGACTTCAAGGCGCGCCTGCCTCGCCCTCCCCCTCGCCCTGACCGCCTGTGCGGCGCAGGGCGATACCCTGCCGCGCGCCGGCCCCTTCCCCCTGCCCGAGCCCCGCACGCCGGGGCTGCGCCCCCGGGGCGGGCTGGTGCTGGACACCAGCGCCTGGGGTTTCGGCGGCTTCTCCGGCCTGCACCTGGCGTCCGACCTGACCCTGACCGCGGTCAGCGACCGCGGCCGCTGGTGGCGGGCAAGGCTGGAACTGGACGCCGCGGGCGCGCCCCGCGCCGTCTCGGGTGTGCGGCACGGTCCGCTCCGCGATGCCGCCGGGGCGCCCCTGCGCGGCATCACCCATGGCGATGCGGAAGCCCTCACCCGCCTGCCCGATGGCGACTGGCTGGTGGGCTTCGAGCGCCGCCACCGCCTCCAGCGCCACCGCCTGCTGGAGGGCCCTGGCGCCCCCTTCCCCAGCCCGCCGGGCCTGACGGACGCGCCCTCCAATGGGGGGCTGGAGGGGCTGACCCTGCTGGCCGATGGCCGGCTGCTGGCCCTGGCCGAACAGCTGCGCGGCACCGCGCCCGGCACCACCCGCGCCTGGCTCGGCACCATCGCGGGCCGCCGCGTGGCCTGGACCCCGCGCGACTACGTCCCCGCCACACCCATGGTGCCCACCGGCGCCGCCGGCCTGCCCGATGGCGGCGCGCTGGTGGTCGAACGGGATTTCTCGCTGTTTGGCGGGTTCCGGTGCCGCTTGGCGCACCTCCCGCCCCAGGCCTTCGCAGGCAGCGGGCCGCTGCGGGGCGAGACGCTGCTGCACCTGCCCGGCGATGGCCCCGCCGACAATTGGGAAGGCGTGGCCGTGGCCCGCCACGCCGGGCGCACGCTGGTGGCCCTCATCTCTGACGACAATGAACGCGCGGCCCAGCGCAGCATGGTCCTGCTCTACGACATGCCCTGACGGGGCGCGTCAGCCGGTCACCACGCGATTCGCCGGCAGGGAGAGGAAGGCGCGGGCGCCGACGCCGGGCGCGGCCTCCATCACCAGCTCCCCGCCATGGGCGCGCAGCAGCGCGCGCGCCAGCGAAAGGCCCAGCACCAGGCCGCGCGTGCGCGGTTCCTCGCTCCCGTGCGGGGCGGGCGAGAGGTCGTCCACGGCGAGACCCAGCCCCTCATCCTCCACCACGATGGTGACGCCCTGGGGTGTCTGCACCGCGCGGATGTCAATGAAATCGCCCTCGCAGGTCGCGCGGGCGGCGCGGCAGAGCACCTGCACCAGCGCGCCGCGCAACGCCCGGGCATCGGCCCGCACCACCATCGATTCGAGCACGGGGTCCAGCCGCCAATGGCGCAGCCCGGGGCCGAGCTGCCGGCGCGCGGCCTCCACCGAATCCGCCAGGACGGGGCCCAGGGCGAAGCGCTCATCGCGCAGGGCACGCGCGGCGCTGACCACGCCATGGGCCTCCACCACCGCATCCGCGAGGGAGAGGATGCGGCGGGCCTCGGCCTCGAAGCCCGCCCCGGCCTCGCCGCCGAGCACCTGGGCCCGGCCGAGCAGGCCCAGCCCCAGCCCATGCACCTCCCGCGCCATGAGGTCGAGGGCACGGCCGCCGCGTGTGGCGCGCGCTTCGGCGGCGGCCAGGCGCGCCGTCAGTTGGCGCAGCCGGAAGAGGGCCGCCACGGCCAGCCCCGCCACGAGGACGAGAAGGGAAAGACTGAAGAGAAGGGAGCCGCTCGACATGACGCCGAAGATAGGCGGCCAGGGTTAAGAAACCCTGGACCGTCTCATCGAATGAGATTCAGCGCCGGAAACGAAAAACGCGCCGGCCCTTGCGGGCACGGCGCGTTTCATGGGGCTTGCGCCCGTCCGTGGTGTCAGGCCGCGGCCTTCTTCGCCTGGGCGCGCTCGACGCGGCGCTTCAGGGTGATGGCCTCGGCGGGCAGGCGCCGGTCCGGCGTGGTGAGCAGGAAGGCATCCAGGCCGCCATTGTGCTCGATGGTGCGGATGCCATGCGTCGTCAGGCGGATCTGGACCGAGGTGCCCAGCACGTCCGACCAGAAGGACTGGTGCTGCAGGTTGGGCAGGAAGCGCCGGCGCGTCTTGTTGTTCGCGTGGCTGACATTGTTGCCAGACTGAACCGTCTTGCCGGTGATGCCGCAGCGGCGAGCCATGATCGTGATCCCAAACGAAAATCGCGCGCGGCATACCGCGCGCGGTGTCAATGCGTGGGGTTGTTTGCGTCAGCCGGCGCGCGAAGTCAAGCGCGTGGCCGAATCCACCCCATGCCGAAGCGTCAGCGCGGCAAGGTGGGAAGCTGCCGCAGCTCCCCCGCCTCGACGCTCGCCAAGGCCTGGCGCAGCACGCCCGCGATGGAGCGGTCATCCATGCTGCGCGAGAGCAGCCCCAGCGCCCCGCCCAGCAGGGCCGAGGCCGCCGAGACCGGGGCGATGTTCTGCTCCAGCATGTATTCGATCGCCTTGTCCACGACCGAGCCCGCGTGGCTCAGATCCTCGGGCGTCTGTTGCTCCATGCTCATTCTTTCCCGGTTACAAACCCTGGTCCCGACATGGGGCAGACACAGGCGTGACGAAAGGGGGGAAAGCTTACGGCTACGTCATGTCGCGCGGCTGATTCACCGCGCGGGCGATGCCGCCTGCGCGGATCAGGCGCTGGCTGGGCGACTGATTCACCGCTCCGGCGTTCCGCCTGCGCGGATCAGGCGCTGGCTGGGCGGCTGATTCACCGCTCCGGCGTTCCGCCTGCGCGGATCAGGCGCTGGCTGGGCGGCTGATTCACCGCTCCGGCGTTCCGCCTCCGCGGATCAGGCGCCGGGGGGCTGCTCGCCCTGCCGCCGCGCGCTGAGCCCTTCGCCAAATCGCGCCTCGGCCTCCGCCCGTGCCGCCGCCTCGGCCGCCGCCACCGCATCGGCCTGGCGCTGCCACATCTGGGCGTAAAGCCCCCCCTCCGCGATCAGCCCCGCATGGGTGCCGCGTTCGGCGATGCGCCCTTCCTGCAGCACGATGATCTCATCCGCCTCCACCACCGTGGAGAGCCGGTGCGCGATGACCAGCGTGGTGCGCCCCGTCGCCACCTGGCGGAGGGCGGCCTGGATGTCCTGTTCCGTCGCGGTGTCGAGCGCGCTGGTCGCCTCGTCCAGGATCAGCACGCGCGGGTTCTTCAGGATGGTGCGCGCGATGGCGACGCGCTGCTTCTCGCCACCCGAGAGCTTCAGCCCACGCTCACCCACCCGCGTCCGGTAGCCCTCGGGCAGCTTCATCACGAAGTCATGCACCTGGGCGAGCTTGGCGGCCTCGATGATCTCGTCCTCCGTGACCCCCGGCCGCCCATAACCGATGTTGTAGGCGATGGTGTCGTTGAACAGCACCGTGTCCTGCGGCACCACGCCGATGGCGTGGCGCAGGCTGTCCTGCGTCACCCCGCGCACATCCTGCCCATCCACCAGCACGCGTCCGCCCGTCGCGTCATAGAAGCGGAAGAGCAGCCGCGAGATGGTGGATTTCCCCGCCCCCGTGGGCCCCACGATGGCCAGCATCCGCCCCGGCGGCACCTCGAAGCTGACGCCCTTCAGGATTTCGCGGTCGGGGCGGTAGTGGAAGCGCACATCCTCGAACACGACGCGCCCCTCCGGCACGCTCAGCGCGGGGGCTCCGGGCGCGTCCTCGACCTCCCGCGGGACATCGAGCAGGGAAAACATCTGCTCCATGTCCGTCAGCCCCTGTCGGATCTCGCGATAGGCGAAGCCCAGGATGTTCAGCGGCAGGTAGAGCTGGATGAGGTAGGTGTTCACCATCACGAAGTCGCCCACGCTCATCGTGCCGTTCGCGATGCCGCCACTCGCCAGCAGCATCACCACCGTCAGCCCCGCCGACATGATCAGCGCCTGGCCGGCGTTCAGCACGTTCAGCGTCACCTCGCTGCGGGTGTAGGCGCGTTCGTAGCGCTGCAGGCTTTCGTCGTAGCGGTTGGCCTCGTGGCGTTCGTTGTTGAAGTACTTCACCGTCTCGTAGTTCAGCAGGCTGTCGATGGCCTTGGTGTTCGCCTCCTCGTCCATCGCGTTCATCGCGCGGCGGAAGCGCAGCCGCCAGTTGGTGAAGATCAGCGTGAAGGCGATGTAGGCCGTGATGGTGATGACGACGGTCAGCGCGAAGCTTACGTCGAACAGCCACCACAGGATGCCCGCCACCAGGAAGATTTCCACGATGGTCGGGATGATGTTGAACAGCAGGAAGTTCAGCGCGATGGCGATGCCGCGCGTGCCGCGCTCGATGACCCGCGAAAGCCCGCCCGTCGCCCGGTCCATGTGGAAGCGCATGGACAGCGCGTGCAGGTGGCGGAAGACGCGCAGCGCCACCCAGCGCGCGGCCCGCGCCTGCACCTTGGCGAAGACCGCGTTGCGAAGCTCGGCCAGACCCGCGCTCACCACCCGCAGCAGCCCGTAGCCCAGGATGAGGGCGATGGGGATGGCCAGCATGGCCCCCACCCCCTCGCGCGGGGCCAGCGCGTCCACCGCCCGCGCATAGGCGATGGGCACCAGCACGTTCGCGGCCTTGGCGAGGATGAGGCAGATCACCGAGACCACCACCCGCAGTTTCATCTCCGTCTCGCCGCGCGGCCAGAGATAGGGGAGGATGGAGATCAGGGCGCTGCGGTGGTTTCCGGGGGGCTTCGGTTGCATCGCAGCCACATGGCGCGGAACGCGCAGGTTGGAAAGCGCGGGCCCGGTGTTAGATGGATGACATGTCCTCCACGCTGATGCGCCACATCCTGGCCTGCAACAACACGCCCTCCCCCGCGCACCTCCTGCCCTTCCGCTTCGGCGGGCCCCAGGTGGGCTGGGTGTCGAAGGAACTGGCCCAGGCGCTGACCTTCCTGCCGCAGAGCTTCCATTTCGACGCGGACGGGGTCGCCATGGCGGGCCGGCTCCGCAGCCCCGGCGCGCGCTCCGACGCGCTGGCCGCCGCCTGCCGGGACCTGGCCAAGCAGGGGTATCTCCGCACCCGCGGCGAGAATTTCGACATCCGCGCGGGATTCGAGGGGCCGGTGCTGGGCACGCTCGACCGCGGGGCCATCCCGGCCTTCGGCATCATCGGCCATGGCGTCCACCTCAACGGGCTGGTGCGCCGCGCGGACGGGCTGCATGTCTGGGTGGGGGTGCGCGCGCGCGACAAGGCGGCGGCCCCGGGGCAGCTCGACAACCTGGTGGGGGGCGGCGTGCCCGCGGGCCTCACGCCGGCCGAGACGCTGGTGAAGGAAGCCGCCGAGGAAGCCTCCATCCCGCCCGAGTTGGTGGCGGGCGCCCGCCCCGCCGGCCGCGTCTCCTACATCCTGACGCTGCCCGAGGGTCTGCGGCGCGACGTGCTGCACGTCTATGACCTGGAGCTGCCCGAGGATTTCACCCCCACCCCCAACGACGACGAGGTGGAGCGCTTCGAGCTCTGGCCCGCCACCCGCCTGCTGGAGGCGGTGCGCGAGACGGACAGCGTGAAATTCAACGTGAACCTGGTGCTGATCCACCTCTTCCTGCGCGAGGGCCTGCTGCCCGAGGCGGAGGCCGCGACCCTCGCGCCCCTGCTCGACCAGGGGGCCTGACCGGGCCGGAATGGCCTTGCAACTCAGGGCCGTATCTGGAACCGTTGCGCGCAACCGGGCCGCTTCATGGGCCGCAGGGGAGTGACGCGCCATGCCCTATCTCGCCCTTGGCATGCTCAAGGTGGACAAGAACGGCTTCGGGGCAAACCCCGCGAACCGTGCCGCCGAGTTCGACATGACGGTCCAACAGGCGAACGCGATCCTGAAGACCAAGCAGAGCGGCAGGCCTGGCGCGCGGATGCTGGTGGCGCCCGAGTATTTCTGGTCCGGCTACGGGCAGATCGGCAAGGTCGTGGCGCAGCACGGCCCGCTGGCGATGGGGCGCGACGACAAGCACGCGATCTACTCGGCGCTGAAATCCACCTCCAAGAAGGCCGGTTCGCTCGTGCTGGTGGCGGGCTCGATCTTCTACCACAAGCCGCAGGGGACGAATGACGCCGCCTACAATGTCTGCCCCGTGCTGCGGAACGGCAGCTTCCTGCTGAAGGCCTACAAGGAGTTCGACGACGGCGCCGCGAGCAAGAACCCCGGCACGCTCGACTACGTCACCAAGGACAGCGACCCCTACTTCAAGGTGGAGGGCATCGGCTTCGGCCTCGAGGTCTGCGGCGAGCATGGGCGCCTGGCCAGCTGGAACGCCACCGCCGGCAAGACCATCCACGTGCAGATCCTGGTGTCGGACAGCATGTCCATCCGCGCGCCCGTGGTCGTCGCCACGCGCTATGTCGCGCAATGCGATATCGGCGGCAGCGCCATGGCGGTCGCGGTCTACCCCGCGGCGGGCCCCTTCGGCACGGCCACCGCCCTCCCGGTCGAGGGGATTTCCACGGCCCAGGTCAATGGCGGCACCGTCCATTACTGGGGCCTGGACGTCTGAGGCTCAGGGCGAGCGTTGGAAGTCCCGCCAGATGTTCTGCGCGGCCTGCACCTCGCGCGCCGAGGCGTTTCGCTCCGTCTCGAGATAGGCGCGCAGTTCCTCCCAGGAGCCCGCGCCATGGATCCGCCCATCGGCCAGGGCCGCCTGGACGAAATCGGCCTCGGGTGAATCCTGGAACCTGCACATTTCCAGATAGCCTTTGAACGACACCATTTCGCGAACTCCTTCCGCCACCACAGGGAAGGAACGCGAGGGGTGCGGGGTGGCTGCACGCGCGCCGCCAGGCGGCGTCAAAGCCCCCGCGTGCCGATGTCCCGCCGGCAGAAGCCGCCTGGCCAGTCCACCCGGTCCACCGCGGCATAGGCCGCGCTGCGCGCCTCGCGCAGGCTGGCCCCCACCGCCGCCACCCCCAGCACGCGCCCGCCGGCGGCGACCAGCGCGCCATCCTCGCGCCGCGCCGTGCCGGCGTGAAAGATGGTCACGTCCGGCACCTGCGCCGCCGCCTCCAGGGCGCGGATCTCGCTGCCCGTCACGGGTGCCACCGGATAACCCTCGGCGGCCATGACCACCACGATGGAGGACAGCGCCTCCCACCGCAGGTCGAAATGGGCGAGTTCGCCCTGGGTCGCGGCCAGCAGGGCGGGCAGCAGGTCGCTCTTCAGGCGCAGCATCAGCGCCTGGCATTCGGGGTCGCCGAAGCGGGTGTTGAATTCCAGCAGCTTGGGGCCGGCCTCCGTCAGCATCAGCCCGGCGAAGAGCACGCCCCGGAAGGGCGCGCCGCGCCGCGCCATCTCGGCCAGCACGGGGCGGATACAGGTGGCCATCACCTCCTCCTGCAGCGCGGGGGTGAAGGCGGGCGGGGGCGTATAGGCGCCCATGCCGCCGGTGTTGGGGCCCTGGTCGCCGTCATGGGCGCGCTTGTGGTCCTGCGCGGCGCCGAAGGGAATTGTAGAGACACCGTCACAAAGTGCGAAGAAGCTGATCTCCTCGCCCACCAGGCATTCCTCGATGACGACGCGCGCGCCGGCCGCGCCATGGATGCCCGCCTCCATCATGTCGGTGACGGCTTCCAGCGCCTCGGCCTCCGTCGTGGCGACCACCACGCCCTTGCCGGCGGCCAGCCCATCGGCCTTCACCACGATAGGCGCGCCGCGGCTGCGGATATGGGCGCGCGCGGCCTCGGCCTCGGTGAAGACGGCGTAGTGCGCGGTGGGGGCCCCGGCGGCCACCGCCACCTCCTTGAAGAAGGCCTTGCTGCCCTCGAGTCGCGCTGCCGCCGCACTTGGCCCGAAGCAGGCGATGCCCGCCGCCGCGCAGGCATCGGCGAGGCCCAAGGTCAGCGGGGCCTCCGGGCCAACCACCACGAGGTCCACGCGTTCAGACTTCGCAAACCCCACCAGCGCTTCGATGTCCGTGGCGCCCACGCCCACGCATTCCGCCACCTCCGCGATGCCCGGGTTGCCCGGCGCACACCACAGCTTCGTCAGCAAGGGTGAAACCGCGATGGACCAGCACAGCGCGTGTTCCCGTCCGCCACCGCCCACCACGAGAACCCGCATCACACTGCCTCCGCAAAACCCGAAACGATCCGTATAAGGTGCCGATGGACGGAACCATCTCCAACATCCCGGAATACGGTGTCGGCGAATTGGCGGGCGCCATCAAGCGCACCCTGGAAGGGAGCTTCGCGCGCATCCGCGTGCGCGGCGAGTTGACGGAGGTGAAGCCCTACCCCTCCGGCCACATCTACCTCTCGCTCAAGGACCAGGACGCCAAGATCGAGAGCGTGGTGTGGAAGAGCGCCGTGCGGAACCTCGGCCTCAAGCCCGAGAACGGCGTGGAGGTGATCGCGACCGGCCGCGTCTCCACCTATGGCGACCGTTCCAAATACCAGCTCATCATCGACAAGCTGGAATATGCGGGCGAGGGCGCGCTGCTGGCGCGCATCGAGCGGCTGCGCGTGGCGCTGCTGAAGGAAGGCCTGTTCGAGCGCAAGCGCCCTTTGCCCCTGCTGCCGCGCGTCATCGGTGTGGTGACGAGCGAGCGCGGGGCCGTCATCCAGGACATCCGCACCACCCTGGCCCGCCGCTTTCCGCGCCACGTCATCCTCTGGCCCGTGGCGGTGCAGGGCGAGGGCGCGGCCGCGCAGATCGCCGCCGCCATCAACGGCTTCTCGGCACTGCCGGAGGGCGGGCCCATCCCGCGCCCCGACGTCATCATCGTGGCGCGCGGCGGCGGTTCCCTCGAAGACCTCATGGCCTTCAACGAGGAGGAGGTGGTCCGCGCCGCCGCCACCTGCACCATCCCGGTGATCAGCGCCGTGGGGCATGAAACCGACACCACCCTGATCGACTTCGCCTCCGACCGCCGGGCGCCCACGCCCACGGCAGCGGCGGAACTCGCCGTGCCCTCGCGCGTCGAGATCGCGGCCGACATCGCGCAGAAGTCCGCGCGGCTGGACCAGGCGGTGCAGGCCCGGTTGCGCGCCGTCCACCTGAACCTGACCCGCGCCGAGCGCTTCCTGCCCGACGCCCCCGCTTTGCTGGCCCAGGCCCGGCAGCGCCTGGACGACCGCGGCGAAAGGCTTGCCGGCGCCCTGCCCGCCCTGGTCCAAGTGAAGCGCGGGCAATTGGTGCGTGCCGAGGCGAGGCTGCGCCACCCGCGCGAGGCCATGGCCGCCGCCCGCGCGGGGCTTGCCTCCCTGGCCCAGCGCGCCGATGCGGCCTGGGCGCGCTGCCAGCAGCGCCGCTCGGCGGCACCGGCGCTGAGCCGCCTCTCCTCCGCCCCCGTCGCCGCGCTAATCCGTGAGCGCACCGCCCAGTTGGCCGGGCTGTCGGCGCGGCTGGAGGCCGTCAGCTACCACGCGGTCCTGGCGCGCGGCTTCGCCCTGGTGCAGGACGCCAAGGGGGCGGCCGTCATCACCGCCGCCGCCGTGCGGCCGGGCCAAAGGCTGCGCCTCACCTTCCAGGATGGCGGCGTGGAGGCCCAGGCCGCCCGCGCCCCGGCCGCCACGGACAAGCAAGGGACGCTGCTATGATCGCCCGCCGCCTCGCCCTCGCCCTGCCCGCGCTGGCCCTGGCCCGGCCCGCCGCCGCCTTCACCTTGGAAGGCCGCGCCGAGCAGGGCGGGCTGCTGCGTGGCGCGGGCGCCGCCGGCCGCGCCGTCACCCTCGACGGGCGCGCCGTGCGCGTCTCGCCCGAGGGCCGCTTCGCGCTGGGCTTCGGCCGCGACCACGCCCCCCGCGCCACCCTGCGCGTGGGCCAGGAGACGCGCGTGCTGGAGGTCGCCCCGCGCGACTGGCGCATCCAGCACATCACCGGCCTGCCCCCCGCCCAGGTGACGCCCGATGCCGAGGCGCTGCGCCGCATCGGGGCGGAGCGCACGCGCCTGGCCCAGGCGCGCGCCACGGACACGCCGCGTACGGATTTCACGGGCAACCTCGCCTGGCCCGCGCGCGGGCGCATCAGCGGCGTCTTTGGCAGCCAGCGCGTGCTGAACGGCCAGCCCCGTGCGCCGCATTATGGCCTGGACATCGCGGGCCCCACGGGCACGCCCATCGCCGCCACCCTGCCCGGCCGCGTGACGCTGGCCGCGGAGTTCTTCTTCTTCGGCAAGCTGGTGGTGCTGGACCATGGCCATGGGGTGCACAGCCTCTACGCCCACCTGAACGACATCCATGTGGCCGAGGGGGCGGAGGTGAACCAGGGCGCCCGCATCGCCGACATGGGAGCCACGGGCCGCGTCACCGGCCCGCACCTCCATTTCAGCCTGGGCTGGTATGCGACCTGGCTGGATCCGGAGCCGTTGCTGCCGGGATGACCTCCGGCCGCGGGCGCCAGAAGACCACCGCCGCCAAGGGCAGGAACCAGGCGATGCGCGCCTGGTAGCGCGGATGCGGCCCCGACAGCGCGCCCGCCGCCAGCCCATTGCCCGTCATGCCCACCAGAAGGGCCAGCAGCAGTCCCAGCGCCCGCGCATCCCGCGCCGCATGGGCCCGCGCCCAGGCCAGCAGCGCGAAGGGGGCGGCCAGGATCAGCACCAGCGGGAAGATCCGCGCCACGGCCAGGGCCCAGGCGTTCAACTCGTCGCGCTGCTGCAGCGCGGCCTGGAAGCGGGCCACCTCAGCCGCCGGGAAGCCGTTGCGAAGGTGCGGGATGACGCCATAGCCCACATCCCGCTGGCGCGTGGTGTCGCCAAGGCCCGAGCGCGTCATCTGCGTCAGGAAATTGCCCAGCCCCAGCATCACCACCGTGCCGGGCTCTCGCCGCAGCGTTTCCATCACGATCTCGCGCGCCTCGGGCGCGATTTCCCGCCCGCCCAGGAAGATGGGCGTGCCGTCCGGCCGGCGGTTCATGGCGCTGGTGCGGTTCCAGAGGAACTCATCCGCATCATCCGGCAATTGCCCCACGAAGGCGCAGAGATACCAGCCCCGCTCCGGGCAGAGGGCCGCGATGGTGCGCTGCGCCGGCCCATCCGCAGTCAGCCGCGCGAGCAGGAAGGTGCTGCCATAGGGCGAGATGGAGAGGCGCCCATGCCCCACCACATTGGTCACCAGCAGCAGGGCGATGGCCCCCACCAGCGGCACCGCCGCGCGCAGCGCCACCCCCCAGCCGGCGCGCAGCAGCACGGCCAGCACCAGCACCGCGAAGATCACGGGCAGGTTCGACAGGTGCGAGGCGACGGCGATGGGCGTCAGCAGCAGCAGCCAGGCGCGCTCGGCCCGGCTCAGCGCCGGCCAGCCCCAGCCCAGCAGCGCGGTGCCCAGCACGGCCACCGGCGTCAGCACATCGGGCATGACGATGGAGACGGACCAGGGCAGCGCCGTCAGCGCCGCGAGCCCGAGGCAAAGCGCCACATGCCGGCGCGGCGAGCCCCAGCCCGCCACCCGCCCCAGCAGCCACACCATGTGCGAGACGATGAGCGCATGGGCGATGATGGTGAACCACAGCGAGACATGCTGGTGGAACAGCCAGGCGAAGGGCCCGTAGATCCAGGGCTTGTCCCAGATCATCAGCGGGACGACGGTCTGGGAGATGAAGGCCCCCGTGTCGCTGAAGATGACCGGATAGCCGTTCAGCACCGCGGGCCAGAGCAGCAGCAGCGCCCCGCCCAGGATGGCCACCAGCGCCGCGGCGCGTCGGGCGGGGACGGGCTTCGGCGGGGCTACCAACGGGCAGCCGCCGCGTCATCCTCGGCGCGGGCCTCGACCCAGCGCGGCGCGCCCTCGCGCGGTTCCTCGCGCTTCCAGAAAGGCGCCTTGGTCTTGAGCCAGTCCATGAGGAAGGCGCAGGCCTCCAGCGCCGCGGCCCGGTGGGCGCTGGCGGCCAGCACCAGCACGATCGGCTCGCCGGGCGTGAGGCGCCCGACGCGATGGATGACGGTGCAGCCCGTCAGCGGCCAGCGTCGCATGGCGTCCTCCGCGATGCGCGTGAGCGCGCGTTCGGTCATGGCGGGGTAGTGCTCCAGCACCATGGCGGCCAGGCCGTCATCGGCGCGGCAAATCCCCGTGAAGCTGGCCAACGCGCCGATGTCGTCGCGGGATGCGGTGAGGCGTGCCATTTCGGCCGCCACGTCGAAGGGGGCTTCCTGGACCAGGACACGAAGCATCGGGTCAGCCCCCCGTGACGGGGGGGAAGAAGGCCACCTCATCGCCGGGGCGCACGGGGTCATCGGGGGTGGCGAAGTCGAGGTTCACGGCGCAGCGCACGCCCTTGCCGGCGGCGAAGGCCTCCGCATGGGCGGGGCTGCGCGCGGCCATGTGCGCGATGAGGTCGCGGACGGTGGCCACGCCCGGGGGCGGCATGATCTCTTCCTCGGCCACGCCGAGGCGTTCGCGCAGCCAGGCGAAATACAGGATCTTCATGCGGTTCAGCGCGGCGCGGGCACGAGTCGGGGCGGCGTGCCGGGCTCGATGATGGTGACATTCCCGCCATCGCGAATCGCCACACCCGAGCCGCGGGGCGAAAGCGTGCCCTGCACCCGGTCATTGCCGCCCGTGGTCACGGCGGCGCCGTCGGGCGTGTTGATGATGCGCCCATCGGCGCGGGGCGCGATGCGCTGCATGGGCGGCTGGCGGGGCGCGTCGGGGAAGGTGGCGCGCGGCAGGCCGCGCAGGGCGGCGTCGGGGTCCGCCAGGGTGGCGCGCTGGCCTTCCTGCTCGGGCCAGACATTGCCCGGCTCGACCGTCAGCACGGGGGCATCGGCCACGGGGCCGGTGCGGAGGCGCTGGATGGTCAGGCTGTCCGTTGGGAAATCCACCCGGCCGGCCGAGAAGGAGGGCGACAGCCCAGGCACTTGCACCCCGCCCGCGCCCCCGCAGGCCGACAGCAGCAGCCCGGCCAGGGCGAGGGCGGCGAAGTTTCCACCGGGGATCACAGGCTTGGCCACGTCCAGCACCTTTCCTATCGCGGCGCGTCCCGCGCCGGGTCCTATCGCGGCGCGCGGGGCGCCGGGCAGGGATTGTTCGGTCATCGGCGGTCGGCCTCGGGGGCCGCGCCGGGCGGTCGGGCGGCATGGCGCAGCCCGGCCACCCAGTAGTCCCACCCCGTCATGAGGGTCAGCGCGGCCGCCGTCCAGAGCATGGCCTCGCCGATGATGGCGACGGGCAGGAAGCCGAGGCCGATCACCGCCGCCCCCGTATCCCCCGCCAGCAGCACGCCCAGCGCGCCCATCTGGAAGCCCGTCTTCCACTTGGCGAGCTTCGTCACCGGCAGTCCCACCTTCAGCCCCGCCAGATATTCACGCAGGCCAGAGACCAGGATCTCGCGCAGCAGGATGACAATGGCCGGCAGCAGGCCGAATTCGCCCAGCCGGTCGAAGCCCGCCAGCAGCATCAGCGCGGCGCCGACCAGCAGCTTGTCGGCGATGGGGTCCAGCATGCGGCCGAAATCGGAGGTGATCTGCCAGTCGCGCGCCAGCTTCCCGTCGAAATAGTCGGTGATGGCGGCGGCGGAAAACACCGCGCAGGCCGCCATGTCCGCCCAGGGCGCCTGGATGGCGACCAGCAGCACCATCACCGGGATGGCGAGGATGCGGGAGATGGTGAGCAGGTTGGGAAGATCGGTGGGCACTTCCGCTATGTAGCTTGCCCAAGGCCCGGGTGGAAATGCTGATGAATGCGTTTCGCCAGGGACGGCCCCACCCCGGGGCAGTTGGCCAGGTCCGTCTCCCCCGCCTGCTTCACCCCCCGCGCCGACCCGAAATGGTTCAGCAAGCGCCGCTTTACCGCCGGCCCCACGCCCGGAATGTCGTCCAATTCGGATTTCGTCAGCGCCTTCGCGCGCCCCGCGCGGTGGCTGCCGATGACGAAGCGGTGCGCCTCGTCGCGCAGACGTTGCAGATAATACAGGACGGGGTCACGTGGCGGCAGCTGGAAGGGCTCGCGCCCGGCCATGAAGAACCATTCGCGGCCGGCGTCGCGGTCGGGCCCCTTGGCCATGGCCAGCAGCGGGATGTCGTGCAGGCCCAATTCCTCCATGACCGCCGCGGCCGCCGAGAGCTGCCCCTGCCCGCCATCAATCACCACCAGGTCCGGCCAGCCCTCGCCGGTGCGGGAGGGGTCCTCCTTCAGCGCGCGGCCGAAGCGGCGTTCGAGCATCTCGCGCATCATGCCGAAATCGTCGCCGGCCTTCGCTTCCTTGATGCCGAACTTCCGATAGGCGGATTTCAGGAAGCCCGAGGGCCCGCCCACGATCATGGCGCCGTAGGCGTTGGTGCCCATGATATGGCTGTTGTCATAGACCTCGATCCGCTCCGGCCGGTCGGGCAGGTCGAGCAGCCTTTGCACCCCCTCCAGCAACTGCCCCTGGGCGGTGGATTCCGCGAGGCGCCGCTCCAGCGCCTCGCGTGCATTGGTCTCGGCGTGCTCCACCACGGCGCGCTTGTCGCCGCGCTGGGGGCGGTGCAGTTCCACGCGGCGGCCGGCCTTCAGCGCCAGCGCCTCGGCCACCAGCGCGGCCTCGGGCACCTCATGGCTGGTCAGCACCAGGGGCGGCGGCGGCAGGTCGTCATAGAGCTGGGCCAGGAAGCTCCCCATCACCTCCTCAGGCGTGATGTCGGCCTTGGAGTGCGTCAGGAAATAGGGGCGGTTGCCGTTGTTCCGCCCGCCCCGGAAGAAGAAGACCTGCACGCAGGATTGGCCGGCCGCCATGTGCAGCGCCACCACATCGGCATCGCCCACCCCGTCCAGGTTGATGCGGCTGCTGCCCTGCACATGCGTGAGCCCCCGGATACGGTCGCGCAGGCTGGCGGCGCGCTCGAACTCCAGGGCCTCGGCCGCGGCCTCCATCTCGGCGGCCAGGCGCTTCTGGATGGTCGGCACCTCGCCCGCCAGGAACTGCTTGGCCTCGGCCACCAGGCCCGCATAGTCCTCGCGGCTGATCCGGTCCACGCAGGGGGCAGAGCAGCGCTTGATCTGATAGAGCAGGCAGGGCCGGTCGCGCGTCTCGAACACGGTGTCCCGGCAGGTCCGCAGCAGGAACACCCGCTGCAGGGCCGTGATGGTCTGGTTCACCGCCCAGACGCTGGCGAAGGGGCCGTAATAGCTGGCGCCCTTCCGCCGCTCCCCCCGGTGCTTCGCGATCTGCGGGTGGGAATGGTCGTCGCTGACCATCAGCCAGGGATAGGATTTGTCGTCCCGCAGGACGATGTTGAAGCGCGGCCGCAGCTTCTTGATGAGGTTGGCTTCCAGCAGCAGCGCCTCGGCCTCGGACGCGGTGGTGATGACCTCCACCCGCCGCGTCTCGAACACCATGCGCCGCAGCCGCTCCGGCAGGCGGGCGGTCTGGGTGTATTGCGCGACCCGTTTGCGGATGGCCCGCGCCTTGCCGACGTAGAGCACATCCCCCTTGCCATCGAGCATCCGATAGACGCCCGGCGAGAGCGGCAGGCCGGGCAGCGCGGCCTCCAGCACCGCCAGGCCGGAGGGCGTCGGCGCGTCTGGAACGGGCCCGGGAACTTGGTCAGTGGACATAACGCTTTGGCAACCTGTGGCTGTGCCGGCCCCGTCGCGGGACACCGGATGGAAACGCGCGGGCCGTTTTCCAGCCTTCGGAGCGCCTTCGCAAACTATCCCCGGAAGCTGTGGATAACCCTGTGAGCGACACAGGGCCCGCATTCCTGTGTTCGGCCTTTGGACTGGACTTGCAAGAGATTGCCCAGAAACTCGGCAAAATACTAAGATACTGTTTTATAAAGATATTAACGCGAAGAGGTTAAGGCTTGTTGCAGCGCAGTGACGCATATGTGGTGCTTTGCGAAACCCTTGCGGGGCAGGTCGGGCCGGTGGATGAAATCCACGTCCCTCCCATTTTGGCGCCATTTTGGGGATTGACTTGGCCCTTCCTCTGGCCTCCCGGAGCGGTCAACCCCACCCCGACCGCGCACGCGAAGGTAGCGCATCAGCCGGCGCGGGCGCGCTCCACCGTCACGCCCACCGCCGCCACGTCCGAGAAGGCGTCCGGCTTCTCGATGGAAACCCGGGCGCGCAGCACCCGCGCATCGCGCAGCGCCAGCGCGGCCATCTGCTCGGCCAGCGTCTCCACCAGCAGCACATGCCCGCCCGTGACCGCCTGGCGGGCGGCGATCACCACCTGCTCATAGTCCACGACACGCGCCAGGTCATCGGCGCCCACATCCGGCCCGTCATCCCGCACGTCGAGTTCGACATGCACCACGATCCGCTGCGGCCCCACCTTCTCATGGGCATGGACGCCGAGCCGCGCCTGCAATTCCAGGCCGCGGATGAAGACGCGGCGCAGGCGCGGCGAAATGTTCTCAGGCATCGGCGCCGCTTAGCACGGGACGCGCCGCCGGTCATTCCTCCGGGGCCGCGGCCGGACCCACCGGCGCCCATTGCAGATGCTGGCCGCCATCTAGGCACATCACCTGCCCCGTGAAGCTCGGCATGGCCAGGATGGCGAGCAAAGCGTGCCCCACCTCCTCCGGGCTGGTGCCCCGGCGCAGGGGCACGGAGGCGCATTGCCGGTCGAACTGCGCCTGGCTCTGGCGGGGGCTGGGCAGCGCCGGCCCCGGCCCGATGGCCGCCACCCGGATTCGGGGCGCCAGGGCGAGTGCCATCTGCTGCGTCAGCGCCCAGAGCCCGGCCTTGGAGACGGTGTAGGAGACGAAATGCGGCGTCAGCGACAGCACGCGCTGGTCCAGCATGTTCACCACCACGCCCTCCGCCCCGGCGGGAAGCTGGCGGGCGAAATCCTGGGTGAGCTTGAAGGGGGCGCGCAGGTTCGGCTCCAGATGCGCGTCCCAGCTTTCGCGGGTGGCGTCCTCCCATTCGTCGCGCTCGAAGACGCTGGCATTGTTCACCAGCACGCCGAGCGGCCCGAGTGCCGCCGTGGCGTCCGGCGCCAGCTGCGCCACCTCGGCCTCGCGCGCCAGGTCGGCCTGGAGCACATGGGCGAGGCGGCCCATGGCGCGAATCTCATCCGCCAGCGCCTCGGCCTCGGCCCGGGACTGGTTCGCGTGCAGCGTCACGTCGAAGCCCGCGCCCGCCAGCGCCCGCGCCATGGCCGCGCCCAGCCGCTTCGCCCCCCCGGTGACGAGGGCATGGCGGGGAATGGCGGGGGTGATGGGAAAGCCGGTCACGGAAGCTCCTTGGCTGTCATGGCCGCGCTCAAGTGGGGCGTCAGGCCGGGCGCGCAACCGGGGGTCTTCGCTCCACCCAGGCCCAGGCGGCGAGGCCGGGCAGGTACAGCACCACCTCGCGGAAACGGCGCATCAGGGCGAGCGCCACGCTGGTGGTGGCGTCCAGCCCCATCAGCGCGCCCACACCGATGAAGCCCGCCTCCAGCACGCCCAGGCCGCCCGGCACGGCGAAGCCGAAGGCGACGACGGCCTGGACCAGCGCCTCGATGATGACGGCCTCCAGGAAGGTGATGGGCATGCCCATCAGCCACAGCGCCACCCAGATCTGCAGCGCGCCCAGGATGTTGGCGAAAAGCTGCCAGGCGAAACACCACAGCAGCAGCTTCGGCAGCCGCCAGGCGCGGCGGAGGAAGGCGTCAATGCGGCGGCTCTCCTCGGCCAGCCCCTCGATCTTCCCCGCCGTGATGCGGTTCAGCCAGGCCGAGACCCGCCCGAACACCCGCGCGTTCTGGATGGCGATGAAGGGGGCCGCCAGCACGATGCCCCCCAGGGTCACGCCCAGGATGACGGCCAGCCCCACCTCCTGCCCGCTGGCCAGCAGCAAAGCGAGGCCCAGCAGCGCGAAGGCCATCTGCGACAGGACGGAGAGGCCCATGTCCATCAGCAGCCCCCCCGCCGCGGCGCCCGAGCCCACCCCCTGCCGCCGCATCAGCCGGTAGCAGGCGAGTTCGCCGCCCACCCGGCCCACCGGCAGCAGGGTGTTGATGCTCTCGCGGATCCAGATGAGCTCCATCATGGCCACGGCATTGGGCCGCTGGTAGCGCGGCATCAGCATCGCCCAGGCCCAGGCATTGGCCGCCATGAAGGGCAGATGCGCCGGCAGCAGCAGCAGCAGCCCCAGGCCCGCCGTGGCGAAAAGCCCGGCCAGCGCGTCGAGATCCTGCATGGCGATGAGCCACACGCCCACCACCAGGCCCAGCAGGGCCAGGACAAGCCCGATCCGGTTCACGGGAACAGCATCGGCGTGTAGCCGCCGCGCGGCAGGCCCGCCACGGCTTCGATCACGGCCGGGTCGGTCAGCGCCGCCAGCTCCGCCTCGTGCCGATAGCCTGGGCCGCCGCGGCCGAAGCCATCGCGCGCGGCGGGGTGGAAGTAGAGTTCGGCCACCCCCTCCGGCAGCAGGGGCAGCACGGCACGCAGCCGGGCCGGGGTGAAATGGCCGGACCAGGAATGGCCCACCATGACATCGGGCGCGCGCAGGCCGCGCCGGGCCGCGCGCCAACGCAGCACGCGGCCGGCCGGGCGCAGCGCCCATTCGCCCACATCATCGCCCCTGCCCTCGCCGCTCACGGCCTCGGCGGCGCGGACCAGGCGCTGGGGTTCCCAGGGCACGCGGATGGCGCGCACCCCCGCTTCCGCCGCCGCGCGGATCATGGCCCCCGCGATCCAGGGGTGGTTGTGGAAATGCTTGTGGGCGTTGACGTGGTCGCAAACGAGGCCCGTCTCGCGGAAGCGGGCCATCTGCGCCGCCACCTCCGCCGCCAGCTCCGCCTGGGCGGCGCGGGAGGTGGCGATGCGCGCGCCGAGCCTCTCCATGTCGTCGCGGAAGAGGCCATTGGCCTGCGTCAGGCTCGGGATTTGCGCCGGCGGCAGCACGGGGCGGCCATCGGTCAGCGTGACATGCAGCCCGACCGCGAGGCCCGGATTGGCGCGGGCGATGCGAACACCTTCCTCGAAGCCCGGCTCCCCCACCATGAGGCTGGCCGCGGTCAGCACGCCCTCGCGATGGGCGCGCTCGATGCCCTCGTTCACGGCGGCATGCAGGCCGAGGTCGTCGGCGTTGAAAATGATGCGGCGCGTCATGCGCCTGCTTGTGTCAGGCGGGGGCGTGTTCGGCAATCACGGCCGAGGCCCCGGTGTTGTCCACCGAGACGGGGGTGTCGAAGAAGCGCACCTCGGGCGGGGCGCCATACTTGGCGGTGACGCGGGCCAGCCACTCGGCGCCATGCCCGGATTCGGCCGCCGCGCGGGTGTCCCAGGTGTAGGCGCCGCCCGCCTCCACATGGGTTTCCAGCGCGCGGTAGAGATACTGCTTGCGGACCAGCCCGGGCAGCTTGGCGTAGAGGGGGGCCGTCTGCCGGAACATGGCGGCGGCGTCCTCACGGGTGGTGGACGCCGGCAGCTTGAAGGTGACGACCGCCAGAATCATCGCTTGCGCGGCCGATTCACGCTGCGCGGCGCTTCGCACCGCTCCGCGATCGGGCGCGTCACGCCGCCCGCGCCTTCGCCCGCTCGCGCAGAAAGCCGAAGAACTCCACGCCCTCGCGCAGGCGCCGCACCAGCATCTGCCGGTCCCGGATCATCTCGCCGCAGATGGAGGCGATCTTGGGCGCGCGGAAATAGAAGCGCCTGTAGAAGGTCTCGACGCTGTTGAAGATTTCCGTGTGGCTCAGATGCTCATAGGCCAGCGGGGCGATCTGCACGCCATGCGCGTCCACGTAGTCGGTGTTCGCCGTGTCCAGCCAACCTTCGCGCGCCGCCTGCTCATACAGGAAGGTGCCGGGATAGGGCGCGGCCAGGCTCACCTGCAGGGTGTGCGGGTTGGTCTCGATGGCGAAGCGGATCGTCTCCTCGATCGTCTCCTTCGTCTCCCCGGGCAGGCCCAGGATGAAGGTGCCATGGATGGCGATGCCGAGCTCGTGGCAGTCCTTGGTGAACTGCTTCGCGACCTCGATCCGCATGCCCTTCTTGATGTTGTGGAGGATCTGCTGGTTGCCGCTCTCATAGCCCACCAGCAGCAGCCGCAGACCATTGTCGCGCATGATCTTCAGGCTGTCGCGCGGCACATTGGCCTTGGCATTGCAGGACCACGTGACCCCCATCCGGCCCAGGCCGCGCGCGATCTCCTCCGCGCGGGGCAGGTTGTCGGTGAAGGTGTCGTCGTCGAAGAAGATCTCCTTCACGTCAGGGTAGGCCTGCTTGATGAAGGCGATCTCCTCCAGCACATGGCCCACGCTGCGCGTGCGGTAGCGGTGCCCGCCCACGGTCTGCGGCCAGAGGCAGAAGGTGCAGCGGCTCTTGCAGCCGCGGCCCGTGTAGAAGCTGATGTAGGGGTGCTTCAGATAGCCGATGAAGTACTTCTTGTGGTCGAGGTCGCGCTTGTAGACCTCGCTCACGAAGGGCAGGTCGTCCATGTTCTCCAGCATCGGCCGGTCGTCATTGTGGACGATCACGCCCTCGCTGTTGCGGAAGCTGAGCCCCTTGATGGAGGACAGGTCCCGCCCCTCGGCGGCCTCCTTCACCGTGAAGTCGAATTCGTTGCGGGCCACCCAGTCCACCACGGGCGCGTCGCGCAGGCTCTCATGCGCCTGCACCGCCACCTTGGCGCCGATCAGCCCGATCTTCATCGCGGGGTTCGCGGCCTTCAGTGCCTCCGCCACCTTCACGTCCGACGCGAAGGAGGGGGTGGAGGTGTGCATCACGCACAGGTCGAAGTCGCGGGCCATGTTGGTGACATCGGCCAGCGTCTGGTTGTGCGGCGGCGCGTCCACCAGCTTGGAGCCGGGCACCAGGGCCGCCGGCTGCGCCAGCCAGGTGGGGAACCAGTAGCTCTTGATCTCGCGCCGCGCCTGGTAGCGGGCGCCGGCGCCGCCGTCGAACCCGTCGAAGGAGGGAGCCTGGAGGAACAGGGTGCGCATCATCTCAGGAAACGGCCTCTCGGGTGGGTTCGGGCGCCTCGGCCATGCGTCCGCCGGCGCCGAGGGTGAAGCGCCTCCCCTGCCAGGTGACGCGGCCCTTGTGGAGAGCCGTGGCCCAGACCGCGAAGGAAAGCAAGTCCCGAATAGGGAGCCACAGCATGCGGCGCCAGCGGGGCCGCCCCGTCAGCACATCCGCCCGCCGCGCCAGCGCCCCGCGCGCCAGCAGCACGGCCCCCAGCAGCGCCAGCGTCCAGGCCCCCGGGGCCAGCGCCAGGGCCCCCAGTGCGAAGGGCAGCGGGTGGGTGAAGACAAGCCCCACATGCCCCCAGGGGTGCACCAGCCGCGTGGTCCGCGCCCAGCGCAACTCATGCGCCCAGAGGGCCTGGAAGCTCGGCTCGTGCATCACATGGCCGGGCAGGATGGGCGGCACCACCACCTTCAGCCCCAGTTCGCGCACCGCCTCGCCCAGCGCATGGTCATCCGCCAGAAGGGGCAGCAGGCGTTCATAGCCGCCGATGCGCGCCAGCGTGTCGGCCCGCAAAGCCAGCGTCGCGCCATAGGCGCCATTCGCCGCGCCCAGGCTCTCGCCCAGGGCCGCATTGGGCAGGAAGTGCCAGTTGATGGAAAGCGCGGCCAGTTCCGACCACGGCCCGTCATCGGCCGGCAGCCCGGCATAGAGGCAGGTGACGAGGCCCACCTCCGGGTCCGAAAGCGGCGCCGTCACCGTCGTAAGCCAATGGGGCGGGCACGCCATGTCGGAATCGGCCGCCACCAGCACGGGGTATTTCGCCACGCGGGCCATGTGGACCTGCTGGCTCACCTTGCGGTTGGCGCCCAGCACCTCGCCGCCGGCCAGCAGGCGCGACGGCGTGGCGCTGCGCGCCATGGCGGCCTCGGCCACCGCGCGGGCGGGGTCGGCGGGGTTGGCCACGGCGAAGAGCACTTCGTATGGCGCCGCATGTTGCTGCGCCAAAGCTTGGGAAAGATGGAATTCCAGCCCGGGCTCGTTCCCGTGCAGCGGCTTCAGCACGCTGGCCGGCAGGGCCGGCCCCGCCGGCGGCACGCGGCCGAACATGCGGCCCAAGGCCCGTCGCGCGGCCAGCGCCTGCACCAGGCCCGCCACCGCCAGAAGCCCCAGGATCATCGCCGCAAGGTTCATCGCCCTTGCCCCATCGCACAGCCGCGCGGGCTGCGATAGAGTGGGGAAGTGATGCGCGCCCTTGCCCTTTCGACATGCCTCCTGCTCGGCGCCTGCGCCACCGCGGACAATCGCGACCCCTTCGAGCGCATCAACCGCCACATCTTCGAATTCAACGACGCGATGGATGCCGGCATCATCCGGCCCGCCGCCGAATCCTGGCGGGCCACGGTGCCGGAACCCGCGCGGCGGAGCATCCGCAACGCCCTGAACAACCTTCAGGAACCGGTCGTCTTCATCAACAACATGCTGCAGTTCCGCCTGGCCGATGCCGGCACCACCCTGCTGCGCTTCTCGATGAACACCACGGTGGGCGTGCTGGGCGTGATGGACGTGGCCACCCCCGCCGGCCACCCGCAGCGCCTGGGCGATTTCGGGCAGACCCTCTACGCGGCCGGGTTTGGCGACGGGCCCTTCCTCATGCTGCCCCTGCTCGGCCCCTCCAACGTGCGGGACGCCATCGGCGGCGGGGTCGATTCGTTCATTGACCCGGTGGGCTACGCCATCGGGTATGCCGTGCCCCGCACCGCCGCCACCGGCGTGGGCATCGGCCGCGGCGTCATCCAGGGCATAGATCTCCGCGCCGAGAACATCGAGAACCTCGACGCCCTGCGCGCGGACAGCCTCGACTACTACGCCCGCCTGCGCTCCATCATGCAGCAGCGCCGCGACGCCCAGCTCGGCCGCACGACCGAGGGCGGCGAAGGGCTGATGACCCTGGACGACCCCGGGGGGTGAGGGGCGGCCCCGGGGAGGACGCTGTCCTTTCCGGACCCCTCAGGCCCGCAGCAGCCGGTCCGTGCGCGCCTCCAGCTCGCGCGTCACGCGGCCGGCGCCGCCCTCGCGGATCAGGCTCGTGAACTCCGCGCGGCGCGAGGCCAATTCGCTGATGGTCCCGGTCAGGTAGATGTCCACCACGCGCGGCGGGTTGCCGCGCAGCAGGTAGGAGAGCAGCACGGGCCCCTCCCCCCCGGTGCGGTTGAGCTGGGTGCGGACCAGGGTGCCGTTGGTCACGGCCTGGCTGCCGAGGGTCTGGAAGGTTTCACCGGAATAGCCGTCGAAGCGGTTGGCGTAGGTGGCGATGGACCAGCGGGTGAAGGCGGTGGTGAGTGCCGCCTGGTCTTCCGGGGAGAAGCCGGTCCAGGGCGGGCCGACGGCGATGCGCGTCATGGCCGGCAAGTCGAAGACGCGGCCCATCACGGGTTCGAGCTGGGCGTAGCGCCCCCGCACGCCAAGCTGGCGGGCCTGGCGCATCAGGTTGATCAGCGTGGCGTGGAAGCCTTCGATGACCTGGGCCGGATCGGACTGGGCCAGTGCCGGCAGGGGGGCCAGGGCTGGCAGGGCAAGGAGAAGCTGGCGACGTGTCATGCCCGCAATATAGCGCCGGATGCCCGCTGGACCATGGCCCCCGAACCCGGCAGAACCGCGCCATGCCCCCCACGACCATCCTGCTGACCGGCGCCAACGGCTTCCTGGGCGCCTCCCTGGCGCGGGTGCTGCTGGCCCGGGGCCATGCGGTGCGAGCCTTCGTGCGGCCCCATTCCGTCCGCCACACGCTGGACGGGCTGCCGGTCGAGGTGGCCCTGGGCGACCTGACCGACGCGCAGAGCCTGCGCTACGCCATGGCGGGCGTGGGCGCCGTGATCCATGCCGCGGCCGATTACCGCATCTTCGTGCCCGACCCGGCGCGCATGTTCGAGGTGAACGTGGGCGGCACCGGGCATGTGATGGCCACCGCGCTGGAGGCGGGGGTGCCGCGCATCGTCCATGTCTCCTCCGTGGCGACGCTCAAGCCCCGCAAGGGCGGCGTGGCGACCGAGGCGGACGCGGCCGCCCCGGAAGAGGCCATCGGCCCCTACAAGCAGAGCAAAACGGCGGCGGAACGGCTGGTGGAGGAGATGGTCCGCACCCACGCCCTGCCCGCCGTCATCGTGAACCCCTCGACGCCCATCGGCCCGCGCGACAGCCGGCCCACCCCCACGGGCCGCGTCATCCTGGAGGCCGCACGGGGCAAGATGCCCGCCTATGTCGAGACCGGGCTGAACCTCGTGCATGTCGAGGATTGCGCGGCGGGGGTGGTGGCCGCGCTGGACCATGGCACCCCCGGCGAGCGGCACATATTGGGCGGCCAGGACGTGACCCTGGCCGAGATGCTGGGCTTCATCGCCGCCGAATGCGGCCACCGCCCGCCCTTCCGCCTGCCCCGCGCCCCCCTGGTGCCGATGGCGCATGTGTCGGAGGCCATTGCGCGCTTCACCAGGAAGGAGCCGATGCTGACGCGCGACGGGCTCCGGATGGCGGCGCAGACCATGTTCTTCTCCTCCGACAAGGCCGCCCGCGTGCTGGGCCACCAGGCCCGCCCCTGGCAGGAGGGGGTGCGGGACGCCATCGCCTGGTTCCGGGCGGAGGGCATGCTGCGATGATCTGGATTGCCGCCGCCGCGGCCATCGCCTGGCTGGTGCTGCTGCTCGGCCGCGGCTTCTTCTGGCGCGCCGACGTGACGGACGAGGACGCCGACACCCTGCCCGACCCCGCCGAATGGCCCGAGGTCGCCATCCTCATCCCCGCCCGGAACGAGGCCGAGACCATCGGCCAGGTGGTGGCGGCCCTGCGCGCCCAGGACTACCCGGGCCGCTTCACCATCGCCGTGGTGGATGACCGCAGCACGGACGGCACGGGCGAGATCGCCCGCGCGGCCGGGGCGCAAGTGGTCACGGGCGGCACCCGCCCCCCCGGCTGGTCGGGCAAGCTGAACGCGCTGCGCCAGGGGCTGGAGGCGCTCGCCCCCGGCAGCCACACCCATATCCTGCTGACCGACGCCGACATCGCCCACACGCCCGACAGCCTGCGCCGCCTGGTGCAGCGGGCCTGCGCGGGGAATTACGCGCTCGTCTCGCTCATGGCGCGGCTGCGCTGCCAGAGCCGGGCCGAGCGCTGGCTGATCCCGGCCTTCGTCTTCTTCTTCATGATGCTCTACCCCTTCGCCTGGTCGAACGACCCCCGCGCTCGCACCGCCGCCGCGGCCGGCGGCTGCGTGCTGCTGCGCCGGCGGGATTTCGAGGCGGTGGGCGGCCTCGCCCCCATCCATGACCGCATCATTGACGATTGCGCGCTGGCGGGCCTGGTGAAGGGGCCGGGCCGCGCCACCTGGGTGGGGCTGACCGGCCGCGTCGTGTCGCTGCGCGCATACCCAGGCGTGGCCGAGATCCGCGCGATGGTGGCCCGCACCGCCTACGCCCAGCTTCGCTACAACCCCCTGCTGCTGCTGGGCATGGTGGCGGCGCTGGCGCTGGTCTTCCTGGCCCCGCCTTTGCTCGCGCTGCTGGCGCCCGGCCCCGCGGGCTGGCTCGGCGCCTTCGCCTGGGCGGCCATGGTGGTGGCCTATGCGCCCATGCTGCGCTTCTACGGGCTCTCGGCCTGGCGGGGCTTCGCGCTACCGCTGGTGGCGGCGGCCTATCTGCTGTTCACCCTGGATTCCGCGCGGGCCGAGTGGCAGGGCCGTGGCGGGTTGTGGAAAGGCGAATCCCTATCGCGCAAGTAATTCGCAACTTCCCGGCCACACCCTTCCGGAATCAGCCCTTTCCGTCTTATGCACCTTGGTTGACACAAGGTGCGGCATTCTTCGAGGAATTCCTGGTTTGAACGTCCTGCGGCAACCCATCGGCCCGGCCCTTCCCCAGCATAGCGACCCTTCCGCCCTCGACCACGCGGTGGAGAGCGCGGCCGCGCATCTCCTCGCCCGCCAGCGCCCCGATGGCCATTGGGTCTTCGAGCTGGAGGCGGATGCCACCATTCCGGCCGAATACCTGATGCTGAAGCATTTCTTCGGCCAGATCGAACCCGAGCGCGAGGCGCGCATCGGCCGCTACCTCCGCCGCGTCCAGGCCGAACAGGCCGGCAACACGGGCGGCGGCTGGCCGCTCTTCCATGGCGGGCCGCTCGACATCTCGTGCTCGGTCAAGGCCTATCTCGCCCTGCGCCTGATCGGCGACGCGGCGGACGCGCCGCACATGGTCAAGGCGCGCGACGCCATCCTGGCCGCCGGCGGGGCCGAGCGCAGCAACGTCTTCACCCGCTCCTCGCTCGCGCTCTATGGCATCGTGCCCTGGCGGGCCGTGCCGGTGATGCCGCCCGAGATCATGCTGCTGCCGCGCTGGTTCCCCTTCCACATCAGCAAGATCAGCTATTGGGCGCGCACCGTGCTGGTGCCGCTGACCGTGGTGATGGAACGCCGCCCCCAGGCCGCCAACCCGCGCGGCGTCACCATCAACGAACTCTTCCGCACCCCGCCCGAGCAGGTGCGCGAATGGCCCGGCGGCGCCCACCAGGCCGAGCCCTGGTCCAGCCTGTTCAAGGGCCTGGACGGCGCCCTGCACCGCGCACGAAAAATCTTCCCCAGCAGCCACCGCAGCCGCGCCGAGGCCGCCTGCGAACGCTTCGTCACCGAACGGCTGAATGGCGAGGACGGGTTGGGCGCCATCTACCCCGCCATGGCCAATGCCATCCTGATGTATCACTGCCTGGGCGTGCCCGCGGATGACCCGCGCGTGGTCACCGCCTGGTCGGCCGTCGAGAAGCTGGTCGAGGACAGGGAGGACGAGACCTATGTCCAGCCCTGCCTCTCCCCCATCTGGGACACGGCGCTCGTCTCCCACGCTTTGCTCGAAGCGGGCGGCGAGGCGCAGGTGCGGGCCGCCGGCCAGGGGCTGCGCTGGCTGGTGGGCCGCGAAATCCGCGACGTGCGGGGCGACTGGGCCTGGCAGCGCCCGCACCTCAAGCCGGGCGGCTGGGCCTTCCAATACGCCAACGCCCATTACCCCGACGTGGACGACACCGCCGTGGTCGTGCTGGCGATGGACCGCTGGCGCGGCGTGACGGGGACGGCCGATGCCGAGATGGACGGCGCCATCCAGCGCGCCACCGACTGGACGGTGGGCATGCAGTCGCGTGGGGGTGGCTGGGGCGCCTTCGACGCCGACAACACCTTCCACTACCTGAACCACATCCCCTTCGCCGACCACGGCGCGCTGCTGGACCCGCCCACGGTGGATGTTTCGGGCCGCTGCCTCGCCATGATGGCGCAGCTCGGCCGGGGCGATGAGGCCGCCGCCAAATCCGCCATCGAATACCTGCTGCGCGAGCAGGAGGCCGATGGCTCCTGGTATGGCCGCTGGGGCGTGAACTACGTCTATGGCACTTGGTCGGCGCTGACGGCGCTGAACGCGGCCGGCCTGCCCCACAGCCACCCCGCCATGCGCCGCGCGGTCGGCTGGCTGCTGGAGCGGCAGAACGAGGATGGCGGCTGGGGCGAGGACGGCATGTCCTACCCCGCCCGCGGCGGCACCCGCCCCGATGCGCGCGAGGCCGCCCCCTCCTCCGCCAGCCAGACGGCCTGGGGCATGCTGGCGCTGATGGCGGCCGGCGAGGCCGGGCACCCCGCCGTGCAGCGCGCCGCCGAATGGCTGATGGAACACCAGACGGAAGATGGCGACTGGCCGGAGGACGACTACACCGGCACCGGTTTCCCGCGCGTCTTCTACCTGCGCTATCACGGCTACCGGCGCATTTTTCCTCTGTGGGCGCTGGCGCGGCTGCGGAATTTGCGCGCCAGCAACACCAAGCGCGTCGCCTTCGGCCTGTAGGGCCAAGCGCGCGCTTGCCGGCCCCCTCCTCCCGGCACACAGTTCCCGGGCGGTGATGGAGCGCGCCCGATGAGTTCTGGCCTGCTGGCCCTGCTGGACGATGTCGCGGGGCTGGCGAAGCTCGCCGCCGCCTCGCTGGACGACATCGCGGCCAAGGCCGCAAAGGCCGGTGCCAAGGCGGCCGGCGTCGCCATTGACGACGCCGCCGTCACCCCCCGCTACATGGTGGGCTTCGCCGCCAGCCGCGAACTCCCCATGATCTGGCGCATCGCCCGCGGCTCGCTGCGCAACAAGCTGCTCTTTCTCCTGCCGGCGGCCCTGGCGCTGAGCGCGCTCGCCCCCTTCCTCATCACGCCGCTGCTCATGCTGGGCGGGGCCTGGCTTTGCTATGAGGGGGCCGAGAAGGTGCTGGAGGCGCTGGGCCTCGCGCATGGGCATGTCACCCCCGTCATGGTCGCGGAGGACCCGGCGGCCGAGGAGGCGCGGCGCGTGGCCGGGGCCATCCGCACGGATTTCATCCTCTCGGCCGAGATCATGGCGCTGGCCCTTTCCACCCTCCCCGCCGGCAGCCTGGTGGAACAGGCGGTGGTGCTGGCCGTGGTGGCGATCGGCATCACGGTGGTGATCTATGGCGCGGTGGCCCTGATCGTGAAGGCCGATGACGCGGGCGTGGCGCTGGCCGCGGGCGGGCGGCCCGTGCTGGCGCCGCTGGGGCGCGCCCTGGTGCGTGGCATGCCGGGCGTGCTGAAGGCCCTGTCGGTGGTGGGCACGCTGGCCATGCTCTGGGTGGGCGGTGGCATCCTGCTGCACGGGCTGGAGGAATTCGGCCTGGCCGCCCCCGCCCATCTGCTGCATGGCGCGGCCCTGGCCATCGGCGGCGGCGTCCAGGGCTGGCTGCTGGAAGCCACGGGCGCGGGCGTTCTGGGCCTGGCGCTGGGGGCGGCGGTGCTGGGCGGGATGCGCGCGGCGGGGCGGTAGCCGCCCGACCCGCCGGCGCGGCCCCGGCTGCGGTCAGCCCAGGCGCGCCACCACCTCGGCCAGCGGCACCTCCGCCTGGGTGCCGGCATCGAGGTCGCGCAGCTGGGCCACGCCGCGCGCCACCTCGGCCTCGCCCAGGATCAGCGCGGCACGGGCGCCCTGCTTGTTGGCGCGCTCCATCCGGCGCTTGAGGTTGCCGCGATAGCCCATCTCCGCCGCCACACCGGCCGCGCGGAGCGATTGCAGCAGGGCGAGCGCCGCCCCCTCCTCCGCCTCGCCCACCGGGATGACGACCACAAGGCGCGGCGCGGAAGGCGTCAGCCCGCCGCGCTCCAGCAGCATGGACAGGCGCTCCACCCCCGCCGCCCAGCCGACGCTGGGGGTGGCGGGCCCGCCCATCTCCTCCACCAGCCCGTCATAGCGCCCGCCGCCCATGACCGTGCCCTGGGCGCCCAGGCGGTCGGTCACGAATTCGAAGGCGGTGTGGCTGTAGTAGTCGAGGCCGCGGACGATGCGCGGGTTCTCCCGCCAGGGCAGGCCGAAGGCGTCCAGGTGGCGGCGCAGCGCGTCCCAATGGGCGCGGGCGCCTTGGGTCAGGAAGCCCTCGATGGTGGGCGCGTCGGCGACAAGGGCGCGGTCCTGCGCCTCCTTGCTGTCGATGATCCGCAGCGGGTTCTTCTCCAGCCGGCGCTGGCTGTCCTCGCTCAGCTTGTCGCGGTTGGCGGAGAAATGCGCGATCAGCGCGGCGCGATAGGCGTCACGGCTTTCGGCGTCGCCCAGGGTGTTCACCTCCAGCACCACGCCCTCGTCGAGGCCCAGTTCGCGGATGATGTGGTGGCCGCAGGCGATCACCTCGGCATCGGCCAGCGGTTCGGCCGCGCCCAGGATTTCGGCGCCGATCTGGTGGAATTGCCGGTAGCGCCCGGCCTGGGGCCGCTCGTAGCGGAACATGGGGCCGGCGTAGAAGACCTTGCGCGGGAGGGACTGCGTCAGCCCGCCCGACACCAGCGCGCGGCACACGCCCGCCGTGTTCTCCGGCCGCAGCGTGACCGATTCGCCGCCGCGATCCTCGAAGACATACATCTCCTTGCTGACCACGTCCGAGGTCTCGCCCAGGCCGCGGGCGAAGACACGGGTGTCCTCGAAGATGGGGGTGGCCCATTCCTCGAAGCCATAAAGGCTGGCCACGCGCCGGGCCATCTCGATGACGTGGTGGTGCCGACGGAATTCCTCGCCAATGAGGTCACGGGTTCCGCGGGGCGGTTGCAGCTTGATGTGGGCCATGATGTTGCGGCGGTAGCGCCGTAGGGCGCGCGCGGCAAGGGTGCCTCAGGCGGGGTCGAGCCCACCCGCGCGCAGGGCTTCGGGCGTCATGGCCGCCGCGATGGAATCCAGCAGCGCCGCCGCGCCGGGTTCGGCGCCCACGAACAACGCCCCTGAGAACACCGCGCAGGTATTGGCGCCCTCCGGCAGCTTGCCCAGCACCTCCACACCCTCGACCGCCATGAGTTCGCTCACCTGCTGGATGGCCAGCGCCACCTCGCCCCGCGCCGCGAGTTCCGCCGTGAAGCCGTGCGGGATGATGGTGGCCTTGGCGTTGACCTCGGCGGCGATGCCCTGCGCTTCCAGCCATTCCGCGAAGAAGATGCCGCTGGCCCCCGCGCGCGAATAGGCGAGGCTGGGCGCGGCCAGCAGCGTCTCGCGCCATTCCTCCACCGTGCCGAAGCGCGGATGCGGCGCGCCGGGCGGCACGGCCAGGCCCACATAGGAATGCGCCAGATCCCGCCGCGTGCCGGCGGCCAGGATGCCCTGCGCCGTCAGCGCCTCGACGCCCGCATCGGTCAGGATGGCGATGTCCGCCCGCGCGCCCTCCGCAATGGCGGCCAGCAGCCGCGCGGTTGGGTCGAAGCGGATCTCGGCCGGCAGGTCGAGGTGCCGCAAAACCGTGGCGACGCCCAGCGTGGAGAAGATGCGCAAGCGCCTACTCCGCGGCGACCTTCGCCTCGGCTTCCTTCTTGGCCCGCGCCTCGGCCTCCAGCGCCGCCGCCCGCGCCTCCACCAGGCCCACCAGGTGGTTGATCATGGCCTCGGTGTCGGTGGTGTGGTCCTGCTTGCCGGCCGAATAGACCATGTGCCGCCCCGCGCCGCCGCCGGTGAGGCCGATATCGGTCATCAGCGCCTCGCCCGGCCCGTTCACCACGCAGCCGATGATGGAGAGGCTGATGGGCTGCGTCACATGCGCGAGCCTTTCCTCCAGCTTCTCGACCGTGCGGATCACGTCGAAGCCCTGCCGCGCGCAGGAGGGGCAGGAGATGATCTTCACGCCCCGGTGCCGCAGGTGCAGGGACTTCAGGATGTCCCAGGCGACGGCCACCTCCTCCTCCGGCTCCGCGCTGAGGGAGACGCGCATCGTGTCGCCGATGCCGGCCCAGAGCAGGTTGCCGAGGCCGATGGCGCTCTTCACCGTGCCCGCGCGCTTGCCGCCCGCTTCCGTGATGCCGATGTGCAGCGGGTGGTCGCAGGCCTCCGCTAGCTGCGTGTAGGCGGCGACGGCCATAAAGACGTCGCTCGCCTTCACGCTGATCTTGAATTCATGAAAATCGTTCTGGAGCAGGTGGTCGGCGTGCCAGAGGGCGCTCTCGACCAGCGCCTCCGGGTTGGGCTCCCCGTATTTCTCCAGCAGGTGCTTTTCCAGCGAACCCGCATTCACCCCGATGCGGATGGCGCAGCCATGATCCCGCGCCGCCTTCACCACCTCCTTCACCCGCTCCGCGCTGCCGATATTGCCGGGGTTGATCCGCAGGCAGGCGGCGCCCGCCTGGGCGGCCTCGATGGCGCGGCGGTAGTGGAAGTGGATGTCGGCCACGATGGGCACGTTCACCTCGCGCACGATCTCCGCGAGTGCCGCCGTGCTCTCCTCGTCCGGGCAGGAGACGCGGACGATGTCCACCCCCGCCACCTCCGACTTGCGGATCTGCGCGATGGTCGCCGCGGCGTCGCTGGTCAGCGTGTTGGTCATGGTCTGCACGCTGATGGGCGCGTCGCCGCCGACCAGCACCTTCCCCACCCTGATCTGGCGGGACTTGCGGCGGGTGATCTGCTGGTAGGGCCGGTAGCTCATGCTTGTCCTCGGGCGACGCGGTGTGTCGCGAATATAGGGCAGCGCCCCCGCCCCCGCGAGGGCCAAGGCGCTACTGCGCGGGCAGCGCCATCAGGGCACGGGGTTCGAGCGGGATGTTGCGCCGCACCCCGCGCAGGTCGGTGGAGAAGGGCACAACCTGCCCGCCCACCAGGATTTCCATGTTCTGCCCGGCGCCGGTGGCGAGCGTCAGCCCCGTCTGGCCGGCCGGCACCTCCCAGCTCTCGCCCGCGCGCATGATGCGCGAGAGCAGCACGCGGTTGCCCGGCGCGCGCACCTCGGTCCAGGCATCGCCGCGGAAGCGCAGCACGATGGGCGCATTGGCGGCGGGTGGCGGGGGCGTGGCGGGCGCCTGCGCGGCGGGGGCGGGCGGCGGCGGGGGCACCTGCACCGGCACGGGGGTCGGCACCGGCAGGGGCGGCAGGCCAGGACCGGGCTGCGCCCCGGAGGGGTTGGCGGGCGCCGGGGATGGGCTGGGTGCGGGGGCCGGCGCGGGTGCGGGCGCGGGCGCCTGGGCCACGCGCGGCGGGCGCAGCGCCTCGCCATCGCGCACGGCGGGGTCGAGCCGCGCGGGCACGGGCGGCACCGCATCCACCACCCGCTCGCCCGAACCGCTCCAGTTGTACCAGGCGACGTAGCTGCCCACCGCGATCACGGCGCCCAGCAGCAGGACCACCCCGGTGGGGAAGCCGCGCTCGGGCACCGGCTCGGGGAAGACGAGGTCGCTGCGCTTGGCCACCACGCCGGTCGCCGCGTCACGGAAGCGGCGGACGATGTCGTTGGAATCGAGGCCCAGCAGCGCCGCATAGTTGCGGATGAAGCCGATGGCATAGGCGGGCGAGGGCAGATCCCCGATCCGCCCCTCCTCCAGCGCCACCAGGTAGACGCGGCGGATTCGCAGCTGCGTCGCCACGTCCTGGATGTCCCAGCCCAGCGCCAGCCGCGCGTCGCGCAGCTCCTCGCCCACCCGGGTGGCGTCCACCGCATTGGCCTCGGAAGGCCGGAAGCGCTTCATGTCGTTGAACACGGGGCTATGGTTACCGCCAACCGCGCCCCGCGCCCAGCGCGGATCTGTTGCAGCGCGACGACATCACGCCCCGCGCGCCGCCAGGGCCGCGGCGGCCTGGGCGATCAGCTCGGCCACGATCTCGGCGGCCGGCTGCTCGCGCGTCACCATCCCGACCGACTGCCCGGCCATCAGGCTGCCATTCTCCACATCGCCATCAATGACCGCGCGGCGCAGTGCGCCGGCCCAGAAATGCTCGATGTCGAGCTGCGCTTCCTCCTTCGTCAGCTCGCCCGACTGGAAGCGGGCCAGCACCTTGGCCTGGTGCTCCATGAAGCGCTTGGTGCCCTCGTTCTGCAGCGCCCGCACCGGGATCACGGGGAAGCGTTCGTCCAGCTGCACCGTGGGCAGGGCGTCGCGCGCCGCACCGCGGATGAAGGCGCGCTTGAAGTTCGGGTGGGCGATGCATTCGCTGGCGCAGACGAAGCGCGTGCCGAGCTGCGCGCCCGCCGCGCCCATCTCGAGGTAGGAGAGGATCGCCTCCCCCCGCCCGATGCCGCCGGCGACGAAGACCGGCACCTCCGGCCCCATCACGGGCAGGATTTCCTGCGCCAGCACGTTCAGGCTGACCGGGCCGATATGCCCGCCCGCCTCGCTGCCCTCGATGACCAGCGCATCGGCGCCGCTTCGCACCAGCTTCTTCGCCAGCGCCAGGGCGGGCGCGAAGCACACCACCTTGGCCCCGCCCTCCTTGGCCCGCTTCAGCGCCGATCCGGGCGGAATGCCGCCCGCGAAGACGATATGCGTGACCTTGTGGGCCAGGCAGGTGTCCACCAGCTGCTCCAGCCGCGGGTGCATGGTGATGAGGTTCACGCCGAAGGGCTTGTCCGTCAGCGCCTTCGTGCCCGCGATCTCGGCATCGAGGTGGTGCGGCTCCATCGCCCCGCAGGCGATGACCCCGAAGGCGCCCGCATTCGACAGCGCGGCGACCAGGTTGCGCTCGCTCACCCAGGACATCGCGCCGCCCAGCAGCGCGTAGCGCGAGCCGAAGAAGGCGGCGCCCCGGGCCATCAGCCGGTCCACCGCCGCGAAACCCGCGGGCGAGACGGGGGTGTTCATATCCATGCGTCTTCCCCTGCTGCTGCCATCACGGGAGTTTGGCCGCGACGGCGCGCGGCCCCAAGTCTTTTCGCCAGCCTTGTCCGAGCGACTGATTCACCGCTGCGGCGATTCCGCCTTCGCGAATCAGGCGCTAGGCATCCAGCCCATAGGCCGTGTGCAAGGCGCGCACCGCCAATTCGGTGTACTCGGAGGCCACCAGCACGCTCACCTTGATCTCGCTGGTCGAGATCACCTGGATGTTGATGCCCTTCTCCGCCAGCGCCTTGAACATGGTGGAGGCCACACCCGCATGGGTCCGCATGCCGATGCCGACCACGCTGATCTTGGCGACCTCGGGGTCCGCCACCATCGCCTCGAAGCCCAGCTCCTCCTTGGCCTTGTTGAGAATATCCTGCGCGCGCGGCAGATCGGCGCGGCCGACCGTGAAGGTCATGTCCGTACTGCCATCGGCGCCGATGTTCTGCACGATCATGTCCACGTTCACGTTGGACGCGGACAGCGGGCCGAAGACCCGGGCGGCGACACCCGGCCGGTCCGGCAGGCGGCGCAGCGTCACCTTCGCCTCATCGCGCGAATAGGCGATGCCCGACACGATGGGCTTTTCCATGATCTCGTCCTCATCCACCACCAATGAGCCGGGCTTGTCCTCGAAGCTGGACAGCACCTGCACCCGCACGCCTTCCTTCATCGCCAGCTCGACCGAGCGGGTCTGGAGAACCTTGGCCCCCACGCTCGCCAGTTCCAGCATCTCTTCATAGGAAATGCGTTCGAGCTTCTTCGCGCGGGGCACGATGCGCGGGTCGGTCGTATAGACCCCGTCCACATCGGTATAGATGTCGCACCGATCGGCCTTCAGCGCCGCCGCCAGCGCCACCGCCGAGAGGTCCGAGCCGCCGCGCCCCAGCGTGGTGACGCGGTTGCGCGCGGTCTCGATGCCCTGGAAGCCGGCGACGACGGGCACCTGGCCCTCCTCCATCCGGCGGATCAGCTCGGCGCCCTCGATGGATTCGACGCGCGCCTTGCCATGCGCGTTGTCGGTGACGATGGGCACCTGCCAGCCCTGCCAGGAGCGCGCCTCGACGCCGATGGCCTGCAGCGCGATGGCGACCAGGCCGATCGTCACCTGCTCACCGGTGGCCACCACCACATCGTATTCCCGCGCGTCGTGCAGGGGCGAGAGGTCCTGGCACCATTTCACCAGCTGGTTCGTGGTGCCCGCCATGGCGGAGACCACCACGGCCACCTGGTTTCCGGCCTCGACCTCGCGCTTCACGCGGGCGGCCACGTTGCGGATCCGGTCGAGGTCACCGACCGAGGTTCCGCCGAACTTCATCACGATACGTGCCATGGGAATTCCCGGCCCCAATCCATACAACCAGGCCTTGCGGGGGCCTCAAGCGCGCGTCAGATACCGGGCATGGACCCGACCGGCAACAGGGGCAGCCCTGCAAATCCCTCCAGCGCCGATGCTCGGGAGGTGGCAAAGTTCGACGCCCTGGCCGATCAGTGGTGGAACCCGCGCGGCCCCATGGCGCCACTGCACGCCATGAACCCCGCCCGCATGGGCTGGATCGCGGGGCTGCTGGGGGATGTGGCCGGCCAGCGCGTGCTGGATGTGGGCTGCGGGGCGGGGCTCGCTTCCGAATGGCTGGCCCGGCGCGGGGCGCATGTGGTCGGGCTGGACGCCGCCGGCGCCGCGCTGGACGCCGCCCGCGCCCATGCGGCGGCCGAGGGGGTGGCGGTGGATTACCGCACGGGCACCCCCGAGACGCTGGAGGAGACGGGTTTCGATGCGGTGCTGGCGCTAGAGGTCATCGAGCATGTGCCGCCGGAGGAACGTGCGGGCTTCCTCGCCGCCCTCGCCCGCGCCGTGAAGCCGGGCGGCTGGGTGATGCTGTCCACGCTGAACCGCACGCCGCGCGCCTATGCTGTGGCCAAGCTCGGCGCGGAATACCTGCTGCGCTGGCTGCCGGTGGGCACGCATGACTGGAAGCTGTTCCTGCGCCCCGCCGAACTCGGTGTCCTGATGCGCGGCGCGGGGCTGGCGGTGACGGAGGTGGCGGGGCTGACGCCCAGCCTGCGCCAGGGCTTCCGCGTGAGCCGGGATGTGGGGGTGAACTACATCATGGCGGGGCGTCGGGTCTAAACCGACCGCCGGCCTTGGTCCGGCCGCACAGCGGCCGGCGCGCCCAGGCCTACCGCGCCGTCAGCGCACCCGTGGCGGCGCGGAAGCCCAGCCACCGGAGGCTGCGCCGGGCGCCCGAGGGCGGAAAAATCCGCCGGAGGCGGCGCCCGGCGCTTGAGGGCAAGAAACTTCAACCATCGCTGGGCGGCACCCAGGGCAGGCGGGCCACCTCGATGCCCTCCTCGCGCAGGGCCTCGGTTTCCTCCTCGGTCGCCTCGCCATAGATGCCGCGGGCCTCGGCCTCGCCCTGGTGGATGCGGCGCGCCTCCTCCGCGAAGTCGGGGCCGACATAGTCGCAGTTCTTCTCGACCTCGGCGCGCATGCGCTGCAGCAGGGCCAGCATCTGGGCGGGCAAGGCGCCCGTGGCGACGCGCCCGGCCGGGGCCGCCGGGGGGGCGGGCTGCGGCTTGGCCGGCACGGCGGCGGGCGCCTCCGCCCTGCCCTTCACGCCCGGCGCCTTGCGGATGGCCGGCGCCATCAGCGCCTTGGTCACATGCGTGTCGCCGCAGACGGGGCATTCCACGAGCCCCGCGGCCGACATGCGGTCGAACGCCGCGCTGTCCTTGAACCAGCTTTCGAATTCATGCGCCTCGGCGCAGCGAAGCGAGAAACGGATCATCCCGGTCTATCCAAGCCGGTCCATCCCGGCCGCATGACATATGTAAGGCATTCGCCCCGCTTGCGAAGGTCAGCCCGCCAGCAGCGCGTCCAGCTTGCCCGCGCGCTCCAGCGCCGCCAGGTCATCGGAGCCGCCGACGGGTTCACCATTGATGAAGATCTGCGGCACCGTGGTCCGCCCACCCGAGCGCGCGATGGCATCCTTGCGGGCCTGGCTGCCATTGGGCGCGTCAATCTCGGTGAAGTCGGCGCCCTTGCGCGTCAGCAGGCCCACGGCGCGCGCGCAATAGGGGCAGAAGGGCTGGGTGTAGATTTCGACTTTTGCCATGGCGGAATAGAAGGGGCGCACCCCCCCGCTGCGTCAAGGGGCGGGGGCGCCACCTTGGGTTGGTTCCAGCTTGCGGGCCAGCTTGCGCGCCAGCACATAGCCGAGCATCCCGGCCACCGGCGCGGAGGGCAGCACCAGCAGCCAGCCGATATGCGCGCTCTGCACCACCAGGCCCATGCCGATGCCGAACATCATGCCGCCCACCAGGCAGCCGACCACGCCCGCCGTGAGGCCAAGCACCAGGATATCCGCGCGCGTTACCATGGGTGGGGAGTAAGGGTGGCGCGCCCGGTTTGACAAGGCCCACGCCACCCCCTAAGCCCACGCCATTCCTGGGAACGAGGACACGCCTTCGGGGCGTGCGCCCGCGCCTGCCATCCGGCAGGAGCCTACCGGGACAATCCAGCGGACCATGCCCCGCACGGGTGTCCGCGAGAAGAAGGCCCATCCCCGCAAGGGCGATGGGGTGCCGCGCATGACGAAGCGCCTTGCCAGCAAGTACAAGATCAATCGCCGCCTGGGTGAGAACCTGTGGGGCCGGGCGAAGTCGCCGGTCTCCAAGCCGCGCAAGGGCGAACAGGGTGCCCGCACCTATGGTCCCGGCCAGCACGGCCAGCGCCGCAAGCAGAAGCCGACCGACTTCGGCGTGCAGCTCATGGCGAAGCAAAAGCTGAAGGGCTACTACGGCAACATCGGCGAGAAGCAGTTCCGCAAGTATTACGAGGAAGCCGTCCGCCGGAAGGGCGACACCTCCGAGAACCTGATCGACCTGCTGGAGCGCCGGCTGGACACCATCATCTACCGCATGAAGTTCGCCGTGACGCCCTTCGCGGCGCGCCAGTTCGTGAACCATGGCCATGTGACGGTGAACGGCAAGCGGCTGAACATCCCCTCCTACAGCGTCCGCGACACGGACGTGATCGAGGTGAAGGAAAAGTCCAAGCAGCTGACCATGGTGCTGGACGCCACCCATGAGGCCGGCCGCGACGTGCCGGAATACATCGAGGTGGACCACCGCGCGATGAAGGGCCGCATCCTGCGCACCCCGAAGTTCGCGGACGTTCCCTACCCGGTGCAGATGGAACCGAACCTGGTGGTCGAGTTCTACTCGCGCTGATGATACCGCCGCCCCGGCCCTCGCGCCGGGGCGGCCACGCATCTCACCCTCCGTTGACGCCGGGCTCACCGCGCGCGACACAGGGCCATGCCCGTCCCCGATCCGACTCCGCTCCGCGATGTGGTGGAAGCCATCATCCGCGGCTCCCATCTCGCGCTCCTGAAGCGGGATGTGGACCCGAAGTGGCTGGCGAAGTTCTCGCAGGAGTTGGAGAAGCGCCTGCGGGACCGCAGCCTGGCGGATGTCACCAGCGACTTCATCCGCATGATCGCGAACACTGAGGAAGCGCAGAAGAAGCAGCTGACCTCCGGCATCGGCAAGCCCACCGAATATGTGATGACGCCCGCCATGGACTCGCGCCCCGCCGCGCTGTCCTGCATCGCCGTCGGCTGCGAGCCTCCCGTGGCCGGGATGCTGCGTCGGGCCGGGCTGCGGCGCTGGGCTAATCCCTTCGACTGGATGACCATCCCGCCCGAGGCCGTGCGCGACTGCCTGGTGGATGATTTCAGCCTGCTTCTCGCCCCGGATGAGCACGAGCACATTCCGGCCTCGGTGCGCCCCCCGGGCTCCAACGGGCATCTCTGCCGGCACACGCGCTTCTCGGAGCTGTATGGGTCCACCATCTTCCACGTGAAGGACCCGACCACGAAGGAAGGCTATGCCGCGCTCGAGCGCGGCGTCATCCGCATGCGCGAGGCGCTGCGTGGCCTGCATGGCAAGCTGCTGCTCCAGGTCACGGAGGAGTTCGAGAACACCCGCGACGTCTTCGCGGAAACGGCCGAGTTCCTGGACCGCTCCGCGCGCGGTGTCACCCTGGTCACCATCGCCCTGGTGGAGGGGCCGCCCGAGGGCCCCTTCCCCGAGATGGAACTGGCCGAAAGCTTCGGCCCCCACCGCCTGCTGCGCTGCCGCCCGCTGGCCGGCGCACAGGGCATCGCCTATCTGGACCCGTTGGACGAGGTGGTGATGCTGCGCGGCGCGCTCGGCAGCCTGGCGTTGTAGACCCGATATCGGCGCGACCCCCGGCTTCCGCGAAGCGGGCCGCGCCGGCCTCATCCCGGGTCTTGCGACTGGCGCCGCAACACATCCGCCCGCCGCACCCTGGCCAGGCTGTAGATGATGCGGTCCAGGTCCGTATTGCGCTTCAGCAGGCGGATGTGGTCATCATCCAACGCCTCCTCCCGCACCGTCTCGAGGTCCGGTCGAACCTCGTCGCGCGTGTTCTTCCTGGGAAACTTCGGCACCGGGTCCATGCCCAGCATCTTGCACAGGACCGGAAAGTCACGGTCCAGGGTTTCCACGAAGAAGACGAAATCCAGCTGGTTCAGAGTGGCCGTGGCCCGCCTGATGATTTCGAACTTCTCGATGGGAATTCGCTTCCCATCCTTCAATTCGAAATAAGTGTCATCCTTTTCGGTGAAGACGTCACCGGCCAATACCCTGGTCATTTCATTCTTGATGTAGTTCCTCGGAATGGGTAGATCGGTAGACAAAAATTCCTTCACATTGACTTGGCGTGCTAGGCGCGGCCCGGCCAGATTGTTCGCCTGGATCACCGCATCGCGATGCCGCCGCCAGAAATAATAGAGCGACATGATGCGCTCATACGGATGACGCAGGATCGTGAAGGCAAACTTCCGGCCCGGCACCTTCGCGATCGATTCCGCGGTGAAGTGCCCCGAAAAGAACCGATAGGGCTCGAAGTATTCCGGCGGCTTATGGGACAGGTCACGCCGCCGCTCGGGGCAGATTTCTTCCTTACGGAAGTATCCCGTCAGGACATCATGCAGCGAAGTACCGGCCGTCTTGGGAATGTGCAGGAAGATCAGCCGCCCGTGGTCAATGAAGGCGTCAGACATTCCACACGACCCGGCTGGAGGGCGCGACCGGACTCAAACTCGGGGACCACACCCCGCACCCCTCACCCGGCATGGAGTGGGCCGGGCAGAGGAGGTACGTCGTGCCGCGGGACAATTCAGGCCCCGCCGCCGTCACGCCTGTTCCGTGGTCGGCAGGCCCTTTTCCTTCAGCATGGCCTGCAGCTCACCGGACTGGAACATCTCCATCACGATGTCGCAGCCGCCCACGAACTCGCCCTGGACATAGAGCTGCGGGATGGTCGGCCAGTTCGTGTAGGCCTTGATGCCCTCGCGGATCTCCATGTCCTCCAGCACGTTCACGCCCTTGAAGGGGACGCCCACGTGGCTCAGGATCTGCACGACGCGGGCCGAGAAGCCGCACTGCGGAAACACGGGCGTGCCCTTCATGTAGAGCACCACGGGGTTGGCCTTCAGCTCGGCCTCGATACGCTCGTTCACGTCGCTCATGGGCGGGTTCCTTGGAAAAGGTGGCGGATCATTCGGGCGCGCTCGTCTGCAGGGCAAGGGCATGCAGCACGCCCCCCATCCGCCCTTGCAGCGCGGCATAGACAAGCTGGTGCTGCTTCACGCGGGACAGGCCCCGGAAACTCTCCGAGACGACCTTGGCCGCGTAGTGGTCCCCGTCGCCCGCCAGGTCCTCGATGGTGACCTGGGCGTCGGGCAGGGCCGATTTGATCAGGGCCTCGATCTCGACGGGTTGCATCGGCATGTGGTCAGACCCCCTGCATCAGCGCCGGCAGCGTCGCCTCATGCGCCGCCGCCAGCCTTGATATATCTATGGCATCCGCCCCGGGCATAACCAAGGTGCGGCCTGAGGATTGTCCCAATCGTTCCGCGGGCACACCGGCCGCCCGCGCGGCTTCCAGCAGTGCCGCGCCATCCTCCACGGCCAGGAGGTAGCGGCCCTGGTCCTCGCCGAACCAGAAGGCATGGTCGCCCCGGCGCGTGATGTCGGCGCCGACCCCGGAGGCCATGCACATCTCGGCCAGCGCCACCAGCAGCCCGCCATCCGCGGCGTCGTGGCAGGCGCGGACGCGGCCCGCCAGGATCTCGCCCCGCACGAAATCCCCGTTCCGGCGCTCGGCCGCCAGGTCCACCGGCGGCGGCGCCCCCTCCTCCCGGCCCGCGATCTCGCGCAGCCAGAGCGACTGGCCGAGCCAGCCCTGGGTCTCACCCACCACCACGATCTCGCAGCCGGCGGGGAGTGCGAGGCCCACCGCCTGCGCCACATCCTCCAGCACGCCCACGCCCCCGATGGCGGGGGTGGGCAGGATCGCCCGGCCCTCCGTCTCGTTGTAAAGGCTCACATTCCCGCTGATCACCGGGAAATCCAGCGCCGTGCAGGCCGCGGCCATCCCGCGCACGGCACCGGCGAACTGGCCCATGATGCGGGGCTTTTCCGGGTTGCCGAAATTCATGTTGTCGGTGATGGCCCGCGGCAGCGCCCCCACCGCCGTCAGGTTCCGCCAGGCCTCGGCGACCGCCTGCTTGCCGCCCTCCTCGGGGTCCGCCAGGACGTAGCGGGGGGTGCAGTCGGTGGTCATGGCCAGCGCCAGCTTGTGGTCCTCGACGCGGACCACCGCCGCATCGGCCTGGCCGGGGCGCTTGCTGGTCTGCCCGCCCACCTGGGCGTCATACTGGTCCCAGATCCAGCGGCGGCTGCAGAGGTCGGGGCTCGCCACCAGCTTCTCCAGCGCGGCCGTGATCCCCACCGGGTCCGCCACCGGGCCCAGCACCGGCTGCTTCGGCGTCTCCTCCGTGGGGCGGTGGTAGAGGGGCGCCTCGCTTTCCAGGGGCGCCAGCGGGATGTCGGCTTCCAGCACCCCGTGGTGGCGGATCTCGATGCGGCCCGTGTCGGTCAGGTGGCCGATCACCGCGAAGTCCAGCTCCCATTTGTGGAAGATGTCCTCCGCCACCTTCTCGCGGCCGGGCTTGAGGACCATGAGCATGCGCTCCTGGCTCTCGCTCAGCATCATCTCATAGGCGGTCATGCCCGTCTCGCGCTGGGGCACCTTCTCCATGTCCAGCACGATGCCCATGCCGCCCTTGCCGGCCATCTCGACGCTGGAACTGGTCAGCCCCGCCGCCCCCATGTCCTGGATGGCGACGATGGCATCCGTCTCCATGAGTTCCAGGCAGGCCTCGATCAGCAGCTTTTCCGCGAAGGGGTCGCCGATCTGGACGGTGGGGCGCTTTTCCTCGGCATCGGCGTTGAACTCGGCGCTGGACATGGTGGCGCCATGGATGCCGTCGCGCCCGGTCTTGGACCCCACATAGACCACCGGGTTGCCCACCCCCGTCGCGGCCGCGGTGAAGATGCGGTCCGCCTTGAGAATGCCCACCGTCATGGCGTTCACCAGCGGGTTGCCGTTGTAGGCCGGGTGGAAATTCACCTCGCCGCCCACGGTGGGCACGCCCACGCAATTGCCGTAGCCGCCGATGCCGCGCACCACCCCGTCCAGGATGCGCTTCGTGCGGGGATGCGCGGGGTCGCCGAAGCGCAGCGCGTTGAGGTTCGCGATGGGCCTGGCACCCATGGTGAAGACGTCACGCAGGATGCCGCCCACGCCGGTGGCCGCGCCGTTGTAGGGCTCGATGAAGCTCGGGTGGTTGTGGCTTTCCATCTTGAAGACGGCGGCGAGCCCCTGGCCGATGGCGATGACGCCCGCATTCTCGCCGGGGCCGACCAGCACCCAGGGCGCCTTGGTGGGGAGTTGCTTGAGCCAGACGCGGGAGGATTTGTAGGAGCAATGCTCGCTCCACATCACGGAAAAAATGCCTAGCTCCGTGAGGCTGGGGGTGCGGCCGAGGATGGCCAGCGCCCTCTCGTATTCATCGGGCTTGAGGCCGAATTCGGCGCCGAGCTGGCGGGCGCGCGCGGGGTCGAGGGGCGTGACGTGGCTCATGCCCGGTTTGTCGGGCGGGGCGTGGCGCTTGTCCAGACCGGGCTTCGCGGGGCTGGGGCGCGGCACGCCCAGGCCCCTCACACCCAGGCCCGCCGCACGGCGCGGGGGATGGATCGTCGCCCGACCAGCGCCTTCAGCACGCGCAGCCAGGGTTTCCGCAGATGCGGCGCGGGCGGGCCGGCTTCGAGCAGGCTTTCGGACAAATCGGGGTGGGGCAGCAGCCAGGGCGGGCCGTTCAGGGCGCGGCGGAAGCCCAGGCGCCGGGCCAGCACCAGCAGGCGCAGCCCGCGCAGCCGGTGCGCGCGGCGGGCGGCGCGGCAGATCAGCGCCTCGATGGCCCGCAGCGGGTGGCTTGGCGCGGCATCGTGCAGGGCCTGCAGCAGCCGCTCCCACAGCCCCGCATGGGTGAGGCGGCGGTAGTAGCGGGCCAGGCTGTCGGCGGTGATTCGCGGGGCCTCGCCATGCTTCCAGGGCGCATCGGTGGCGGTGAGGCGGAAGATGGCGTTCATCCGTGCGCGAAGGTCGCCGATCTGGCGGCCCTGGGGGGAGCGGCGGAGGACGTAGGGGAGAAGGGCGTGCCACTCCAGGTCGGTCAGGGGGCGGATGGGGATGCGGGGCGCGTAGGACATTTTTCCTGTATAGCCACGCGGCTGATGCGGTGGCAAGGAAAACCGTGGCGCTCAGGAAAGGTCGGGATGTGGTCGAGGAAACGGTGGAAGAGCGGTGGGGCGGCAAGTTGGCCGGGATATGGGGCTTCCTGCTCTCCCTGTTCTGAGAAGGTGGGCGCGGCTTCCGCCGCGCCCGGCCCCCGTCAGCGGCACACCCGCCGCGCTTCCGTGCGCCAGGCCGGGCGGCCAAAGCGGTCCGTGTAGCGGACGCGGACATTCTCGATCCAGCAGCGCTGGCGGCGGCGGCGCGGCGGGGGGCCGCGGCGGGGCGGCGGGCCCGGGCGGTAGGGCGGCGGGCCGCGATGCGGACCGGCCCAGGGCGGCGGCCCCTGCACCTCCTGCAGCAGCGCGTCGAACTCGGCCACGTCCTCGGCCGGCAGGTCCAGGGTCTGCGGGGTGGTGGGGCCCTCAGGGATGGCGGGGGCCACGGGGCGGGGCAGCGCGGCCTCGGCCTCGGGCACGCCCGCGGCCAGGCCGCCCATGGCGGCGGCGGCACCCAGGAACAGGAAATTTCGGCGGTTCATGCAAACGCCTCCCTCTCTCGCATCGGCCCGGGGACGTCCCCGGGGCTTGATGGAGATGTAACGTTCACATCCGGTCCAGGATGCGTTGGGAAGGTGGCGAGCAAGGGGCGGAGGGTATCGCCCGGTGACCGAGGTATCAGGCTGCCACATGCTCCGCGATGGAGGTGAAGATCGGCAGGCCTTCCGTGCCGCCCACCAGCGGGTCCACGCAATTTTCCGGGTGGGGCATCAGCCCCAGCACGCGGCCATTTTCCGAGCAGATGCCGGCGATGGCGTTGATACTGCCATTGCGGTTCTCACCCTCGTAGCGGAAGACGACGCGCCCCTCCCCTTCCAGGGTGGCCAGCGTCTCGGCGTCACAGAAATAGTTGCCGTCGCCATGGGCCATGGTGGCGCGGAAGGTGGCGCCGCGCTGGAAATGGGCGGTGTAGGGGGTGTCCGCGCGCTCCACCCGCATCACGCAATCCATGGCGAGGAAGCGCAAGGACGCGTTCCGCAGCAGCGCGCCGGGCAGCAGCCCCGCCTCGGTCAGCATCTGGAAGCCGTTGCAGACGCCGAGCACATGGCCGCCGCGCGCCGCGAAGTCCCGCACGGCCGCCATGATGGGCGATTGCGCGGCCATCGCACCGCAGCGCAGGTAGTCGCCATAGGAGAAGCCGCCGGGCAGCACGACCAGATCGAGGCCCGGGGGCAGCGCCGTCTCGCGGTGCCAGAGCATGGTGGGCTTGCGGCCGGTGGCGGCGCGCAGGGCCAGCGCCATGTCGCGCTCGCGGTTGGTGCCGGGGAAGGTGATGATGGCGGCGTTCATGTGTGCCCTATCCCTGCGCCACGCGCAGCCAGTGGATGCCGCCCAGGATCAGCATGGTGCCGATGGCCGCGATGGCCGCGGCGGCGAAGACGCGGTTGATGAAGTTCTTCTTGCGGGCGAACCAGCCCAGGCGGGGCTGTGCCTGCCCGGCCGAGAGGCGCTGTTCCCGCCAGCCCAGCAGCATCGTGATCAGCACCGTCAGCACGATGAGGATCAGGATGGAGGTCTTCACCACGGGTAGAAGATCCAGCCCAGCGGGTTGCGCCAGCCCTCGATGGCGAGGCTGATGGGCCAGAACAGCCCGCCCAGGAAGGCCTTGGAGAGCAGGAAGAAGGCCTCGGTCAGCGGCAAATCCCCCGGCAGCGGCGGGCCGAAGGCGAGGTAGGCGAGAGCGAGCAGCACGCGCCAGGCCGCGAAGCCGAAGGAGACGGCCACGAAGACGCGCAGCGAGCGTTCGCGCGCGGTCAGGGCCGCGGCCTGCGTCATGCGGGCTCCACGGTGAAGCTTTCGATGACGGTGTTGGCGAGCAGCTTGCGGGCCATCTCCTCGCCCTGGGCGCGGGCGCGCGCGGGGTCGGTCTCGGCGACCTCCACGATCATGACCTTGCCCACGCGCACCTCGCCCACGCCCGCGAAGCCGAGGCCCGAGAGCGCGCGCTCGATGGCCTTGCCCTGGGGGTCCAGCACGCCCGCCTTGGGGAACACCGTCACCTTCAACTTGGTCATTGAGCGACCCTTCCCAATACGAATGGCCCCCCGGTGCCCTCGGCGGGCTTTGCCGGGTGTCCTCGGCGGGCTTTGCCCGACGAGGCGGAGCCGTCCCAACAGAATGCAGCGCCCCGAACGGGGTCCTCATGAAAGCGCCGAAGGCGATTTCATGGGGGTCATTGCATGACTTCGGGACCCTTCATGTCCCGCACACCCGCTTCCGGCAGGATGCCGAGGCGGCGGGCGACCTCCTGGTAGCCCTCCTCGACCTTGCCGAGGTCGCGGCGGAAGCGGTCCTTGTCCATCTTCTCGCCGGTCTTGGCGTCCCAGAGGCGGCAATTGTCGGGGCTGATCTCGTCGGCCAGGACGATGCGCATCTCGTCATTCTCGTAGAGGCGGCCGAATTCCAGCTTGAAGTCCACCAGCGTGATGCCGACGCCCAGCAGCAGGCCGGTCAGGAAGTCGTTCACCCGCAGGGTGAGCTGGACGATGTCGTCCAGGTCATGCGTGGAGGCCCAGCCGAAGGCGGTGATGTGCTCCTCGCTCACCATCGGGTCCTGCAGCGCGTCGTTCTTGTAGTAGTATTCGATGATGGAGCGCGGCAGGCGCGTGCCTTCCTGGATGCCCAGGCGCGAGGCCAGGGAGCCGGCGGCGACGTTGCGGACCACGATCTCGAGCGGGATGATCTCCACCTCGCGCACCAGCTGCTCACGCATGTTCAGGCGGCGGATGAAATGGGTGGGGATGCCGATCTCGCCCAGGCGCTGCATCAGGTATTCGCTGATGCGGTTGTTCAGCACGCCCTTGCCGGTGATGGTGCCCTTCTTCTGGGCGTTGAAGGCGGTGGCGTCATCCTTGAAGTATTGGACGAGGGTGCCGGGCTCGGGCCCCTCGAACAGGATCTTGGCCTTGCCTTCGTAAAGTTGGCGGCGGCGAGCCATGGCATGCAGTCCTTCTGGCGAATCAGCGCCCGTATAGCAGCAAAGGATTATCGTGCCACACGGGCGGGCGCGGGCTTGACCGGCGCGAAGGGCGTGCGGTCGGGCGGGCCAGGCGCGAAGAGCCATTGCCGCGCGCCCCCCGGCCCCAGCGCCAGCAGCGAACTGCACAGCGTGCCAAAGCCGCCGAGGGGCGGAATGTTCAGCATTTCCGCCGCTTCCCCCTCGGAATCCGCGAGCAAAGCGGGCCAGCTGCCCCAGTCGGGCAAGGCGGGCCGGGGCGCGGCCTGGAAGCGCGGCAGGTGGCGCGCGGTGCGGGGGCTGGACGGATCATTGGGCGGATGGGCCGTGACCATGTGCAGGCCGGGCGGCAGGGCTGTGGCTGTCGCATGGCCTTCACCGAGCCCGGCCACGAACCAGGCCGAATCCGCGTCGGCGACCACGGCGTTGAAGGGCCGCCAGGCGCCGGCATCGACGCGGCACAAGGCCTGAGCGGCGCCCGCGGCCGCTTCAGCCTCCAGCGCCAGCAAGGGCAACTCTCCGCGCGAGCGTTTGCCCTCGGCCGGGCCCAGGCTGCCCGGGCGGTTCAGGACGGTGGCGACGACGCCCGCCCTGTTCACCGCCATCCAGCTGCCGCCGCCGGTGCGATCACGGCCGCCCACCACGCCCGGGGCCTCGGGCCAATGCGCCCCGGGCGGGTCCCAGGGGCGGTCCAGGCGTTCATCGCGATTGGCGGCCAGCAGCAGCGGCCAGGCGGCGCCGGGCTGGCGCGAGAGGATCACGGTGCACATCGGGGCCCATCTGGCCCCGATGCGGCGCCGCGAACAAGGCGGCCCCTACCAGTGGCGGTGGCGCGGATGGTGCCAGTGCCGCGGCGGCGGGCCGTAGTAGCGGGGCGGCGGCACATACACGACCGGCGGCGGCGGGTAGTAGTAGCGCGGCGGCGGCACGTAGTAGCGCGGCCGCGGGGGCGGCGCGTAATAGACGGGCGGCGGCGGGCGCCAGCCCCGGCGGTCCCAGCCCACTTGCAGCTCGAACACCGGCTGGGCGACGGCCGGCGCGGGGGCGGCGATGCCGAGGCCCAGCAGGCCCAGGACGGCGCCGAAGATCAGCTTTCGCATCGCGCGGAACTCCCTTTCCAATTCCGCAATTCCACGCGCCCCGCATGGCCAAAGCGTGGCGCGATTGCGCCGCTTCAGTGCCGCCGATGCCCGTGGTGCCGCCGATGCGAATGGTGGTGCCGCGGCCCGTGCCAGCCGCGGTGATGGTGGGCGTGCGGGTACCGGCGCGGCGGGTGGTACACATGCGGCCGCCGCACCGGCGCCACATAGACCGCGCGCGGCGGCGGCCGCCAGGCCGGCGCCACATAGACGGGCGGCGGCGGGCGATAGACGGGCACCGCGTGGACGGGGCCATGCCAATGGCCATGATGGACACGGCCATCGGCCACGCAGCCGGCGAGGAAGAGGCCCATCAGGCCCAGCAGCAGCACACGCATCCTCGTTTCCTCCTTCAAGCCCGCCCCTGGTTCATGAGGCGGGGGGCGCCACCTCGGCGGTGGTCTGGCCGGTCGCCGCCAGGCCACGGGCCACGAAGCCCGAGGCCTTCATCTCCTCCACGAAGGCGCGCAGCCAGGGCATCGCGGCCTCACGGTCTTGTGGGATTCCGACGGCCTGCTCGATCACCATGAAGCGGCCGGGCAGCACGCGCACATCGGGGTTCGCCGCCGCGTAGGCCACCAGCGGCTGCTTGACGTTGGCCGCGACCTCCAGGTTCTCGGCGCGGAACTGCTCCAGCGAGGCGGGCGAGGTCGGCGCGCGCACCAGCGTGGCGTGGCGCAGCTCGCGCGTCAGGAAGAGGTCATAGGCGCTGCCACGGCCGACGGCCACGCGGATGCCGGGGCGGTCCACCTCGGCATTGTCGCGGATCGGGCTGTCCTGCCGCACCAGATAGGCGCCCTCGATCACCACATAGGGCGCGGTGAAGGTGATGCCGCGCGCGCGCACCGGGTCGATCGCCAGGAAGCAGAGGTCCCACGCCCCCTCGCGCAGCGCCTCGGTCACGCGGCCGGCGGCGGGATAGGTGATCATCTCGATGGGCAGGTTGAGGCGGCGGCCGATCTCCTGGGCCAGTTCCACCGAAAGGCCGCGCGGCGCGCCGCCCGCGGGGTCACGCTGGGCCAGGACCGGATTGCCGAAGTTGATGGCGACGCGAAGCGTGCCGGACGGCGCCATGACGCGCGCCACCTGGGCCGCGTCGAGGGGGGACTGGGCGCGGAGCGGCGCGGCGGCGAGCAGGACGGGGGCGGCCAGCAGGCCACGGCGAAGAAGGCGCATCGTGTTTCTTCCCTTTTCGTAACCTGCCCAGGATGCCGCCACGCCTCCGCCCGGGCAACGCGCCCCTTCCTCCGGTTCAGCGGTTGCGGTTCAGCAGGTTCTGGAAGGCGTCGCCCGAATTGCCGCGGCGCCGCTCGGGCGGCGGGCCCTGCCGCTGCGGCGGGGGGCCGGAGCTGTGCGCGCGCCGGTCGTCAGGCCGGTGGTCGCGCCCGCCCCAGTCGCGGCGCGGCGGGGGCGCGTAGTAGGCGGCGCCGCGATAGACCGGCGCACGGTAGGCCGGGCCGCGATAGACCGGCCCGGACGCATAGCCGCCGCGGTAGTAGCCACCGCCGCCGCCGCGATACCCGTCATCCACGCAGCCGGCCAGGAACAGTCCCATTCCCGCCAGCAGTCCGAGCCTTGTCATGTTCCGCATCATCATCCTCCCGCAACGCGTGGGGGGCGGAGTGGTTGACCCCGCCGCCGCCACCGCTGTCAGAGGTGAGATGTGACCATTTGGTCATGGCGCAAAGGCGGCAACATCAAGTCGGGCCGAAGACCCGCGCGAAAATCGTCTCGACGTGGCGGAAATCGCGCATGGGGTCCATGGCGGCATCCAGTGCCGCGGCATCCATCAGCGGCGCCACCTCGGGGTCGGCCAGCAGGTTGTCGCGGAAATTGCGCCCCTCCGCTTTCCCGAGCTTCGTCCAGGTCGCCATGGCGGCGCGCTGCACGGCGGCATAGGCCCCTTCCCGGCTCAGCCCCGCCTGGGTCAATGCCAGCAGCACCTTCTGGCTGTGCACCACGCCGCCCAGGCTCTCCAAATTCTCGGTCATGCGCTCGGGGTAGATGGTCAGCTTCTCCATCATCCCGGCCAGCCGCATCAGCGCGAAGTCCAGCGCGATGGTGGCGTCGGGCGCGATCACGCGTTCCACGCTGGAATGGCTGATGTCGCGCTCATGCCACAGCGTGATGTTCTCCAAGGCCGGCATGGCATAGCCGCGCACCAGGCGGGCGAGGCCCGTCAGGTTCTCGCTCAGCACCGGGTTGCGCTTGTGGGGCATGGCGCTGCTGCCCTTCTGGCCGGCGTGGAAGAACTCCTCCGCCTCGCGCACTTCGCTCCGTTGCAGGTGGCGCACCTCGGTGGCCAGCCGCTCCACGCCGCCCGCCACGACGGCGAGTGCCGCGAAGAAGGCCGCGTGCCGGTCGCGCGGGATGACCTGGGTGGAGACGGGCTCCACCGCGAGGCCCAGATGCTTGGCCACATGCGTCTCGATGGCCGGGTCCACGGAGGCGAAGGTGCCCACGGGGCCGGAGATGGCGCAGGTGGCCACCTCCTCCCGCGCCGCTACCAGCCGGGCGCGGTTGCGGGCGAACTCGGCGTAGTGGCCCGCGAGCTTGAGGCCGAAGGTGGTGGGTTCGGCATGGATGCCGTGGCTGCGGCCGATGCTGGGGGTGTGCTTGTGCTCGATCGCGCGGGCCTTCAGCGCGGCCAGCACGGCGTCCACATCGGCGATCAGCAGGTCGGCCGCGCGGGTCATCTGCACGGCCAGCGTGGTGTCGAGCACGTCGCTGCTGGTCATGCCCTGGTGCATGAAGCGGGCATCCTCGCCCATGCCCTCGCCCAGCCATGTGAGGAAGGCGATGACGTCATGGCGCGTCACGCGCTCGATCTCGTCAATGCGCTCCACATCGGCGGCGCTGATATTGGCGACGCGGGCCGCGCCCTTCTCGCGGATGGTGCGGGCGGCTTCGGCGGGAATGGTGCCCTGGGCCGCCATGGCCTCGGCGGCCAGCGCCTCGATCTCGAACCAGATGCGGTAGCGGGCCTCGGGCGACCAGATCTCGGCCATCTGCGGGCGGGAATAGCGGGGGACCATGGGCAACCATCCTGCAAGCGTGCGTCGGCCAAGGGTTTCGCGCAGCGGGGCCGGATGGGCAAGCGTCACCCGCCGCGCAGCCGCCGCGCCGCCAGCTCCACCTCGCGGATGGCGTGCGCCAGCGCGGCCGGATCGCCGCCGAAGGTGCCGCCGCGCCGCATGCAGCCGCGCAGATGGGCGCCGATCGCCTCGCCGGCCAGCACGCGCCCGTCATGCCACAGCCGCGCCTCGATGGGCTCGAGGCTGATGTCCAGGCCGCAGTCGCGGGCGCTTTGCACGCGCGGCAGGAAGCGCGGCGCGTCGGGCGTGTCGAAGCCGTGATGCGCGCCCTCCAGCACCAGCATCCGCAGCTGCGCGCCGCGCGCGCGCAGCCATTCGGCGTAGCGCGCGCAATGCGCGGCGGGGGTGTAGTCATCGGCGCCGCCCAGCAGCATCAGCACCGGGGCGTTGCTCACCGGCTCCCCGAGATAGGGGATGGAGCAGGAGGCGTAGAGCGCCACATGCAGCGCGAAGCGCGGCCCGCCCTCGCCCAGCGCCGCGCGGCGGAAGGGCTCCAGCAGGGTGTAGAGCGCGACCTGCCCGCCCTTGGAAAAGCCCATGATGCCGATGCGCGCGGGGTCCACGCGCGGATGCGCGGCCAGGACGCGCAGGGCGTGCAGCGCATCGGCGACGCTGGCGGCCAGCGACAGGCGGGACTGGTCCGCGCCGGTGGAGGCGATGCCGCGCGGGGTGAAGCTGTCCAAGATGAACGTGGCGAAACCCAGGCGCCGCAGCCGCGCGGCCCAGGCATCCTCCCGCCCCGGCAGGATGCCGCCGCTGCCGTGGGAAAGAATGATGGCGGGCAGCCGCGCCGCCCCCATCCCCTCCGGGAAGGCCAGGCTGCCATGGATCTCGGTGGCGGGCGCGGTGCCGGCCAGGAACTCGGCCGGGCCGCTGGGCGTGACGGAGGTGAAGACCAGGCGCTCCGCCGCCGCCGGGGTGGCGATGCCCAGCAGCCAGACCGCCGCCAGAAGGCCCCGGCACCCCGCCCACACCCGTGAAAAAGCCGCATCCGTCATTCGCAAACCCCCATGGCAGAGGCCCAAAATATCGCCTAGAAATGCACGCGGAGCCCCCTTCCGCGATGACAGAAAAGCAAGGTTGAGGCTTCCATGCCCGAATGGGTTGTCCCGCTCCTCCAAGTACTCGCGATCGACATCGTCCTCGCGGGTGACAACGCGATCGTCGTCGGCATGGCGGCCGCCGGCCTGCCGGCCGCGCAGCGCCGCACCGCCATCTTCTGGGGCATCGTCGCCGCCACCGTGATGCGCATCGCCTTCGCGAGCATCACCGTGCAGCTGCTGGCCATCGTGGGCCTGACGCTGGCCGGCGGCGTGCTGCTGCTCTGGGTCTGCTGGAAGATGTACCGGGAGCTGCGCGACGGCGGCCACAGCGAGGTGGTGAACGAGGATGGCTCGGTCACGGTGAACGAGCCGCCGCGCAAGACCATGCGCCAGGCCATCACCCAGATCCTGATCGCCGACATCTCCATGAGCCTCGACAACGTGCTGGCCGTGGCCGGGGCGGCGAAGGACCATCCCTATGTGCTGATCGTGGGCCTGGCCATCTCGGTTGTGCTGATGGGTGTCGCGGCCACCTTCATCGCGAACCTGCTGAACAAGCACCGCTGGATCGCGTGGGTGGGGCTTCTCATCATCCTGTACGTGGCGGGCAGCATGATCTTCACCGGCACCAACGAGGTGGCGGAGGTCGTCCCTGGCTCCTACGCCTTCCTCATGCTGCCGCTGGGCTACCTGGCGCTGCCGGGGGTGTTTCCCGCCTGGCTCTGGGCGGGGGCGACCCTGCTGCAGGTGCTGGTGCTGACGGCCGTGGTGGTGCTGATGGCCGATGCGGTGCTGCGGGCGCGGCGCCGGGCGGACCGGCAGCACGGACCGGCCGAGTGAGGCGGGGGCGCTTCCCCTGGCGGCGCGATCTGCTCTAGACCACCGCGCATGTTGAACGGGAAGCGCCACGACACCCCTCGCCTCGCCCTCATGGGGGCGGGGCTTCTTCTCCTGCTGGCGGGCTGCGAGGCGCCGCGACAGGCGGGCCAGGCCCCCGCCCCCGCCGCGGTGCGCGCCGGCCCCGTCACGCCCGAGGCCCTGGCCGCCGCCCTGCCCGCCAGCGCCGACAGCTTCACCCGTGGCGCCACCGTGCCGGTGCGGCAGCCCATGGAGGGGCTGGAGGTGAACTACGCCACCCCCAACCGCCGCGGGGCCGCCTTCGTGCAGGTGGTGCGCCCGGCGCAGGGCGAGGCCACGGCGGCGGCGGCCGGCGAATACACGCGCTGGCTGGACGAGGTCTCGACCGGCGCGCGGCCGGGGCGGCGGCTGAACGTGGTGCAGGAATTCACCGAACCCGCCGGCCCCGGGCTGCGCTGCGCCGCGCTGGAGGGCAGCTACGGCCGCCAGCCGGTGCTGAGCACCTTCTGCGTGGGCACGGCCGGCGGGCATGTGCTGCGCCTGCGCGTGACCATGATGCGCGACCCGGCCCCGGTGGCCGATGCGCGGGCCTTCCTGCTGGAAGTGGCGCGCTCCCTTCCGGCGGGCTGAACGCGCCCCTGGCGCGGGGGGGCGAGGTTCCCCTCCCCGGCGAAGCGGCGTTACGCTCTCCCTTCACGCGAGAGGGAGAGCGCGCCATGGACCAGCAGGCCCACACCTACCACCCCGCCCATTTCCGCGGATTGAGCTGGCTGGACGCCCTGCCCGCCTTCGCCAACGGGTCCGACACGCCGCGCGCCTATCTCGAACGCTGCCTGGAGGTGATGGCCGCGCGGGAGCCCGTGGTGCGCGCCTTCGTCACCGTCAACGAGGCGGGGGCGCGGGCGGCCGCGGATGCGAGCACGGCACGCTGGAAGGCGGGCCAGGCGCTCTCGCCGCTCGATGGCATGCCCATCGGCATCAAGGACCTGCTGGAAACCCGCGACATGCCGACCGAGATGGGCTGCGAGGCCTATCGCGGGAGCCACACCGGCCGCGACAACGCCGCCGTCTGGGCGCTGCGGGAGGCGGGGGCCGTCATCCTGGGCAAGACCGTGACGGCGGAACTGGGCGGGGCCAACCCGGGCCCCACCACCAACCCCTTCGACCCGGGGCGGACGCCGGGCGGTTCCTCCTCGGGATCGGCGGCGGCGGTGGGGGCGCGGATGGTGCCGGCGGCGATCGGCACGCAGGTGGGCGGCTCCATCATCCGGCCCGCCAGCTTTTGCGGCAATTTCGCCCTGAAGCCGACCCAGGGCGCCATCACCCGCGGCGAGCGCCAGGCGACCAGCCAGAGCACCAGCGGCCCCCATGCCGCGACCCTGGAGGATTGCTGGCAGGTCGCCATCGAGATCACGAAGCGCGCGGGCGGCGACCCGGGCCAGCCCGGCCTGATGGGCCCCGACACCTGCCCCGAGGCGCGCCGCCCCGGCCGACTGGTGGTGCTGGAGACCGAGGGCTGGGCGCGGCTGGATGACGCGAGCCGCACCGCCTTCGAGATGCTGCTGGAGCAGATGGCGGCCGCCGGCATCACCCTGCTGCGCCGGCGCGACCACGCCTGGATCGAGACGCTGGAGCGGCGGGTGGACGGCGCCTCGGCCTATGGCAACGCCATCACCCGCTGGGAGAACCGCATGGCGCAGCGGGCGCTTGTGGAAAAGAACCCCGATGGCGTGAGCCAGCGCGCCAAGAATGTGCTGGCCGCGGCCGAGGCCATGCGCGTGGCCGACTACCAGGCCGCGCTGCGCGAACGCGCCGAGGCCCAGGCCGCCTATGCCGCGGTGATGACCATGGCGGATGCGGTGGTGACGCTTTCCTCGGTCGGGCCCGCGCCGGTGTGGACGGGCGATGTGCCCGGCCAGCCGCTGAACCCGCGCCCGACCGGCGACATCGCCTTCAACGCGCCGGCCAGCGCCATCTTCTGCCCGGCGGTGACGCTGCCGCTGATGGGGGTGGGCGGGCTGCCGGTGGGCCTGCAGGTGATGGGCCTGCCGCACCGCGACGCCGATGCGGTGGGTGTGGCGCGGTGGCTGATGGGGAACCTGGCACCCGTGGCGGTGTGAGCTTTTTGCGCGGCCGATTCACGCCCCCGGCTGCGCCGGGGACGATCGGACGCGATCCCGCGCGGCCGATTCACGCCCCCGGCTGCGCCGGGGACGATCGGACGCGATCCCACGCGGCCGGGGCGGCGCTACAGCAGCCCCTCCCGCCGGAAGGACAGGATCACCCCCCGCCCCACGATCAGGTGGTCATGCACCGTGATGCCCATCACGGCGGCGGCGCCTTTCACTTCCGCCGTCATCTCGATGTCGGCGCGGGAGGGGGTGGGGTCGCCGGAGGGGTGGTTGTGCACCAGGATCAGCGCGGTCGCGTGCAGTTCCAGCGCCCGCTTCACCACCTCGCGCGGATAGACGGGCGTGTGGTTCACCGTGCCGCGCGCCTGCGCCTCGTCCGCGATCAGCCGGTTCTTGCTGTCCAGGAACAGGATGCGGAACTGCTCGATCGGCTCCCGCGCCAGGACGATGGTGAGGTATTCCTCCAGCCGCGACCAGTTGTTCAGCAGCGGCATGTCCCGCACCTCGGCCGCGGCCAGGCGCGTGGCGCCTGCCTGCACGATGCGCAGCGCCGCGATGCCCGCCTCGCCCAGCCCCTCCACCTGGCGCAATTCCACCACCGGGGCGGTCACCGCATTGGCGAAGCTGCCGAAACGCGCCAGCAGCGCGCGGGCGATGGGCTTGGTGTCCCGGCGCGGCAGGGCCAGGAACAGGATCATCTCGATCAGTTCATGGTCGAGCAGCGCGGAGGGCCCGGCCTCGATCAGCTTCTGGCGCATGCGGGCGCGGTGGCCCTCCGCGCCGGGCACGGCCACGCTGGACTGGACCGGGACGGGCGGAAGCGACGGGAACATGCCCCCCGCCTCCTCCATGCCCCGGCGCCGCGCCATCAGCCCGCCTGGAAGACGGGCTTGTGCAGGCCGCCGGGCGAGAGGGTGAAGATCTCGCAGCCCGTCTCGGTGATGCCCACCATATGCTCGAACTGGGCGGAGAGGCTGCGGTCGCGCGTCACGGCCGTCCAGCCATCATCCAGGATCTTCACCTCGGGGCGGCCGGCATTCACCATGGGCTCGATGGTGAAGAACATGCCCGGCGCCAGCCGCGCGCCTTCGCCCGGGCGGCCGAAATGCAGCACGTTCGGCGGCTCATGGAACTGCCGGCCGATGCCATGGCCGCAGAAATCCCGCACGATCGAGAAACGATGCTTCTCGGCATAGGACTGGATGGCGTGGCCGATGTCGCCGAAGGTGTTGCCGGGGCGCGCGGCCGCGATGCCGCGCATCATGGCCTCGTGCGTCACCTCCATCAGCAGCCGCGCCTTGGTGCTGACCTGGCCCACCGCATACATGCGGCTGCTGTCGCCATGCCAGCCATCAAGCAGCGCGGTCACGTCAATGTTGAGGATGTCGCCCTCGGCCAGCACCCGCTCGCCCGGAATGCCGTGGCAGACCACATGGTTGATGGAGATGCAGGAGGAATGGGCATAGCCGCGGTAGCCCAGCGTGGCCGGCACGGCGCCGCGCTCCAGCAGGAAGTCATGGCAGAGCCGGTCCAGCTCCCCGGTCGTCACCCCTGGCCGCACATGCGCGCCGATCATGTCGAGGCACTCCGCCGCCAACCGCCCGGCCCGACGCGCGCCGTCGAAATCCTGCGGAGCGTGGAGAGTGATCCGGCGAGCCTCGCCGCGCTGCTTGTCCATACCTGGTCCCGACCAAACCCATTCCATGACCCAGCGCCCAACATGCGCGCGCGGCGCCACGGCTTCAACCCGAATTCGTCGAAGCCCTGGGCGCCGCTGGGGGCATGGAAGGACGCGACCCGATCAGCGGCTGATTCACGGCCTCGGCGATCCCGCCGAAGCCGATCAGACGCCAGCCGATCCGCGGCTGATTCACGGCCTCGGCGATCCCGCCGAAGCCGATCAGACGCCAGCCGATCCGCGGCTGATTCACGGCCTCGGCGATCCCGCCGAAGCCGATCAGACGCTACCCGATCAGCAGCACCCCCAGCAGGGCGAGCAGGGTGATGAACAGGGTGCTGGCGATGCCCAGCAGCAGGGGGGCGGCGCCGCGGGCGTGCAGGGCGCGCAGGTCGGTCTGCAGGCCCAGCGCGGCCACGCTGGCGGCCAGCATCAGCGGCACCAGGAAGCGGCTGGCGTCCACGGCGAATTGCGGCACCAGGCCCGTGCTGCCGAGCGCCACCAGCGCCAGGAAGCCGAAGGCGAACCAGGGCACGGGCGCCTTCACCTTGGCGGCGTCCGCGTGCTGGCGGCTGGCCGCCCACCAGCCGAGTGCGAGGACGGCCGGCGCCAGCAGGAAGACGCGGGCCAGCTTCATCACGGTGCCGCTTTGCGAGGCCACCTCGCCGCCGGCGGCCGCGGCGCCCACGGCCTGCACCACCTCATGGATGGCCGCCCCCGCCCAGAGGCCATAGACGCGCGCCGAAAGCCCCAGCAGTTCCGCCAGGTAGGGGAACACCACCAGCGCCACGGTGCCGCAGAGGGTGATGACGGCCAGCGAATAGGTCACGTCCTCCTCGCGCCCGCGCACCACCTGGTTGGCGGCGACGATGGCGGACGCCCCGCAGATGGCCGTGCCGGTGCCGATCAGCATGGAAAGCCCCGGGTCCACCCCCATGACGCGGCCGAGCCAGATGGTGAAGGGCAGGGTCGCGGCCACCACCACCAGCGCCAGCACCAGCGCCCCCGGCCCCAGCGCCCAAAGCATGCCCAGCGTCAGTTGCAGGCCCAGCAGCACGATGGCCGCGCGCAGCACCGGCCGCACCGCGTAGGCGATGCCCGGCTTGAGGCTGGCCGGCCGGCCGATGACGGCACCCACCCCCACGCCCAGCACCAGCGCCACGACCACGGCATTGAGTGCCGCCACCCCCGTCATGTTCCGCAGCATGATGGCGATGATGGCGATGCCGAAGCAGACGGCGAGGCCAGGGGCGAGGCTGCGAAGCTTGTCCGGGAAGGATTGCCCGGTGGGGGCCGCGGTGGTGGGGGCTGCCATCAGTCTGAATTCGCCTGGAACGTTTGGTGCGCGGCACGGTCCACCCGTGGGCCCGGTGCGTCAACCCGGGCCGGCCGCGCCTATTCCGCGGCGAGCGGGAGGCTGGGTTGCAGCCCGAAGGCCTCGGCCAGCAGGGTGACGCTGCGGGCGCGGGCCGCCTTGTCGTGGCAGGGGGTCAGCACCGCCACCTCCTGCACGCCCAGTTCGGCGGCCATGGCGGCCAGGCGGTCGCGCACCTCGGCGCCGGTGCCGATGATGGCGCGTTCGCGCATGCGGTCCACGCGGGCGCGCTCGGCCTCGGTGTAGGGGTGGGCCTCGGCCTCCTCGGCCGTCGGGAAGGGCGGGAAATTGCCGCGGTCGCGGAAGAGGCGCCACAGGGCGCGGGGCGCGAAGAGGCGCTCGGCCTCGGCGCGGCTGTCGGCCGCCAGCGCATAGACGGCGACGGCGGCGTTGGGCGTGGTGCCGCGCGTGGCCTGGAAGGTCTCGCGGTAGAGGGAGAGCGCCTGCTCCGCCCCCTGCCCGTCCGTGATGAAGCTCGCGAAGCAATAGGGCAGGCCGAAGAAGCCCGCGACCTGCGCGCCATAGTCGCTGCTGCCCAGCACCCAGAGCTCGGGGCGGGTGGGCACTTCCGGCGAGGCGCGGACCATGCGGAAGGGGTGGTTCTCCGGCAGGCCCTCGCCCAGCCAGCCCAGCAGGTCGCGGATCTGGGCGGGGAAATTGTCGGCGGCCTGGGCGGCGTTGGGGTTGAGCGCGAAGGCGGTGCGCCCGTCGCTGCCCGGCGCGCGTCCCACGCCCAGGTCAATGCGGCCGGGTGCCACGGCCTCCAGCGCGCGGAACTGCTCGGCCACCTTCAGCGCGGAATAGTGCGGCAGCATGACGCCCGCGCTTCCCACGCGGATGCGCCTGGTAGTGGCGGCGATGGCGCTGATCAGGATTTCGGGCGCGCTGCCGGCATGGCTCTGGCTGTTGTGGTGCTCGGCCAGCCAATAGCGCGCATAGCCGAGGCGATCCGCGAGGCGGGCCGTGGCCAGCGTCTCCTGGATCGCGTCCGCGGCGTCGCGGCCGGAGACGATGGTGGACTGGTCGAGGATGGAGAGCGCGGGCAACATCGGCGCATCCTACAGAGCCCGGGAGCCCCCATGGAAGAGAGCTTCATGCGCCGCGCCCTCGACCTCGCCGCCGAAGGGGTGGCCGCGGGCGGCGGCCCCTTCGGCGCGGTGGTGGTGCGCGAGGGGCGCATCCTCGGCGAGGGCCGCAACAACGTGGTGCCGGGCCGCGACCCGACCCAGCACGCCGAGGTGGTGGCCATCCGCGCCGCCTGCGCGGCGGTGGGCAGCCATGACCTGTCGGGTGCCACCATCTACACGAGCTGCGAGCCCTGCCCGATGTGCCTCGGCGCCATCTGGTGGTCGCGCATCGGCGCCATCGTCTATGGCAATGACCGCGCGGATGCGGCGGCGATCGGCTTCGACGATGACGCGCTCTATCAGGAGGTGGCGCGGCCCCTGGAGAGCCGCGCCCTGCCCTTGCGCCGCCTGATGGCGGCGGAGGCGCGCGAGGCCTTCCGCCTGTGGGCGGACAAGCCCGACCGCGTGCCCTACTGACCCCTCACGCCGCGCGAACGCCCTGCGCCAGGTAGGCGAGGCCCGCGCGGTCGCCCCGCGCATGGCGCAGCTCGACCTCGACGGCGCCCTTCTGCGGCATGTGCAGGGTGCCGCGCTGGCCGGGCCGCAGCCCCTCCGGCACGCCCGCCACGCCCACGCCGCCTGACGAGGTGTCCAGCAACCGCACCTCGAAGGACTGCCCGCCCAGCATCAGCCGCGCCTGGCCATGGGCGGGCTGGCGCGGCTCGCGCCGGCGATCCACCTCGGGCACCGCGCCGCGGACGATGCTCACCACCTGGTGCGTCAGCTCCGCGGCGCGGGCGGCGAGGTCGGCGGTGTCGGCCTGCATGCGCTCGGTGCGGGTGCCGTTCTCCTCCGCGTCGTCGCGCACGTCCGAAATCCGTGCCGCGCCGGCGCGCGTCGCCTGGGTGGCCTCGGTGATGCTGCGCGCGATCTCGCGCGTGGCACTGTCCTGCCGGTCCACCGCCTCGGCCAGGCTGGCCGCCAGCTGGTCAATGCGCGTGACGGAGCGGGCGATGCGCCGCACCGTCTCCACCGCGGCCTCGGTGCGGCGGCTGACGGCGTCAATGTGCTGGCTGATCTCCTGCGTGGCGCGGGCGGTCTGGGAGGCGAGCTCCTTCACCTCGCCCGCCACCACGGCGAAGCCCTTGCCGGCATCCCCGGCGCGCGCGGCCTCGATGGTCGCGTTCAGCGCCAGCAGGTTGGTCTTGCCCGCGATCTCGCTGATGAGGCGCGTCACATCGCCGATCTGCCCCACCGCGCCGGAGAGGGAGACGATGGCCTCCTCCGTCCGGCTGCTGTCGGCCGCGGTCTCGCGGCTGACATTGGCGGCCTCGCGCACCTCCTGGGTGATGGCGCGGATGGCGGCGGAGAGCTGCTCGGCCGCCGCGGCCACCGTCTCGGACATGGCGAGCGATTCGCGCGCCGCCTCGCCCGCCGCGCCGGCATTGCCGCTGACGCGGCCGGCGGTCGCGGCCATCTCCTCCGCGCCGGTGGCGAGCGTTTGCGCCTGGTCGGCGATGCGGGTCATGGCGGCCAGGGTCTCGCCCTCCACGCGGTCGGCCATGTGGCGCAGCGCCTGGACCTGCGCCGCCTGGGCGGCGGCGCGCTCCTCCTCCTGGCGGGCGCGGGCGGCGCGGGCCTCCTCGCCCTGGGTGCGGAAGACGGCGACGGCGGCGGCCATCTGCCCCACCTCGTCGCGCCTGCCCTGGCCGGGGATCTCCACCGAGAGGTCGCCCTCCGCCATCCGCAGCATGGTGTGGGAGAGCGCGCGCAGCGGCCGCGCCGCGGCGGTGGCCCAGAGCGCGATGCCCAGGCCCAGCGCCAGCCCAAGCCCCAGCATGACCAGCATGAGGGTCTGGAAGCCCTCGGCCACCGCCCGCGTCTCGCGCGCCACGACGCCATTCTTCTCCTCCTGCAGGTCAATGAACTGGTTGATGCGCGCCAGCCACTCGACGAAGGCGGGGCGGGCCTGCTCCATCAGCAGGGCATGCGCCTGCGCCGCCTCGCCCGCCGCGCGCGCGGCGATGACGGCGCGGACCATGGGCATGGTGCGCGCCTCGGTCTCCTGGATGGAGGCGAGGATGCGGCGTTCGTCCGGCGTGACGCCGGCGCCCGTCGCCATCATCGCGTCCAGCGAGGTGGCGCTGCGGGTATAGAATTCCTCCAGCCGCGTGATCTCGCGCAGGGCTTCGGCGCGCTCGTTCTCATTCGTGACGAGCACCACGTCGCGCAGGCTGATGGCGCGGTCATGGACGCTGCCGCGGAAATTGATGGCGTAGCGCTGCTTCACCCCGTTCACGTCATTCACCACCGCGAGGCTTTCGCTGATGGAGTTCACCTGGTGGGCCGCGATGGCGGCCAGCGCCACGAGCAGCGCGAGCACGGCGCCGAAGCCTAGCATCAGACGGCGGCCGATGCTGGCGCGCGGGCGCGCGGCATCGGCACCGGTGGAGGGTGCGGTGAGGGTCAAGGCCATGCGGGAAGGAGCTCCGGGAAGAATGTCGGGCGCGTCTCATGTCGCCGTCATAATGAAGATCGGGTTAGCAAACGCCGGCGCCGCCTGTAGAAAACGAGGCGTCAGCCATGCAGGTTCTCCGTGACGAAGCCGCCCGCCCCGCATCTTCTCCAGGCCGTGGCCTGCGGCGGACGACGCGACGCGATTGACGAGGTGGCGCTGTCCCACGCGCGTGGCCTCATGGAGGCGGGGGCGCGCGTCACCACGCTCGCCAAGCTGCCGGCGCCGCGCATGGCGGCGCACCGCGAAAGCGGCGCCAGGGTGGAGCATGTGGGGATGCTCGATACCACGCTCTCGGCCGCGAACCCCTGTCTCGTGCTGCGCCTGGCCTGGCGGATGCGGCGCGAGGGGGTGCAGGGCGTGCTCATCCACACCGGCAAGGCCTATCCGCTGCTGCGCCTGGCGGCGCCGCGCGGCGTGCCGCTGATCTCGGTCTGCCATGGGCCCAATTTCGGGCTGCGGCTGGGCGCGGACATCATCCTCTGCCTCAACGCGGAACAGGAGGCGCGGGTGCGCGCGGCCCTCGGCCGCCGCGCGGCGAACAAGCGCATCCTGGTGCTGCCCAACCCCTCGGTGCTGCCCGACATGGACCCCCTGCCCGCCCCCGCGCTGCGGCTGATGGGTGCCACGGCGCGGGGCGAGGTGGTGGTGGGCTTCCTCGGCCAGCTGCGCGCGGTGAAGGGGCTGGACCTGCTGGTGGAGGCCGTGGCGTCGCTGGTGGAGCAGGGTGTGCCGCTGCGCCTTCGCATCGGCGGCACGGGCGAGGCACGGGCGGCGATGGAAGCCGAGGCCGCGCGGCGCGGCCTGCTGGAGCGTGTGGAGTTCCTGGGCTGGGTGGAGGACCGCGTCGCCTTCTTCGCGGGCGTGGACATCTTCGCCTGCCCCTCGCGCGAGGAACCCTTCGGCCTGGTGGCGGCGCAGGCCATGCTGCTGGGCGTGCCGGTGGTGGCGTCCGATGCGGCGGGGTTTCGCGCGCAGATCACGCCGGGTGCGACGGGCACCCTGGTCCCGCGGGGCGATGCGGCCGCGTTGGCGGCGGCGATCCGTGCGGTGATGGAGGCGCCCATGGTGGCGCGGGACATGGCGGCGGCGGCGCAGCGCCAGGCCAGCCAGCAAGGGGACCGAAGGCGGATCGCGGAACGGATCCTGGCCGAGATCGAGGCGTGGCGCGCGGGGCGCGCGCGCTAGGCGGGATCCGCCCCGGCGCGCGCGGCACCGGGGCGGACCATTCACGCGGCCTCAGCTCGCCGGCGTGTCGCCGGTGGCTTCCGGCGCGGGGGCGGCGGGGGCCTCGGCCTGGCTGGCCTTGCGCGCGGCGCGCGTGGCGGCGGCCTTGCGGGCGGCCTCGACGCGCTTCGGGTCAGGCCCGGCGGCGGGCTTCGCGGCCTTCTTCGCCGCGGGCTTGGCGGCGGCCTTCTTCGCGGGCGCGGCCTTCTTCGCGGCGGCCTTCTTCACGGGCGCGGCCTTCTTCGCGGCGGGCTTGGCCGCGGCCTTCTTCGCGGGGGCCGCCTTCTTCGCGGCAGGCTTCGCGGCCGCCTTCTTCGCGGGCGCGGCCTTCTTCGCCGGGGCCGCCTTCTTGGCCGCGGCCTTCTTGGCGGGCGCGGCCTTCTTCGCGGCGGCCTTCTTCACGGGCGCGGCCTTCTTGGCGGCGGCCTTCTTGGCGGGCGCGGCCTTCTTCGCGGCCGGCTTGGCGGCGGCCTTCTTCGCGGGGGCGGCCTTCTTGGCAGCAGGCTTCTTCGCGGGCGCCGCCTTCTTGGCGGGCGCGGCCTTCTTCGCGGCCGGCTTCTTGGCCGCGACGCGCGCGCGCGCGCTGGCGGGCTTGGCGCTGCGGCGGCCGCCGGGCGCCACGGCCATCGCCATCGCGCGTGGGGTGCTGTCGCTGGTCTCGTTGCTGTCGGTCACTGTGGCATCTCCTTCGCGCGGGGCGCGCGTTTTCCTTTGAGGGGCAAATCAACGGGAATGGGCAAGGCCCGCGCGGCACACGCCGCGAGAGGCCAGGCCCGGCACGCAGGCAGGGCGATGCGGAAACGGCGCCACGGATGCGCCGCGCGGAGAGCCGCGGCACCATGCCGCCTGCCCTTGCGCCTCTTCCTTCGGGAGATGTCCCGCGGGGGAGTCCGAACCACGAATCACGAATGATTCCTCTGCACGACGCCCGCGCTGTCCAGCGATTCCAGGCATCCGATCCTGGCTCTCGCGCCGCGCGCGGATGAGCGTTGGAAGGGACGAATCGCGCGTCAATGCGTGCGTGTTGAACGCTATCGGAACGCGCATGATGCGTGTCAAATATTATCTGCTTTTTCGCGCGCAAAATCCTTTTCCGCGCGCGTGCAACCCATCTCGAAAAGCATCGTGGGCATGATGCGCGGCGCGACGTGAACGTCGCGCCGCGATGTCGTCAGCCGCGCTGCGCGATGGGCGTGACGGGCCGCTGCTCCAGCCCGTTGTAGAGCGACAGCGGGCGGATGAGGCGGTTGTCGGCCGCCTGCTCCAGCACATGCGCGGCCCAGCCGGTGATGCGGCTGCACACGAAGATGGGCGTGAACATCGGGATGTCGAAACCCATCAGGTAGTAGGCGGGGCCGGCCGGGAAATCGAGGTTGGGGTGGATGCGCTTCTCCTCCAGCATCACCTTCGCGAGCACGGCGGAGGTGTTCATCCACCGCTTGTCGCCCACCACCTCCGCCATGATCTCGGCGTATTTCTTCATGGTCGGCACGCGGCTGTCGCCGTTCTTGTAGACGCGGTGGCCAAAGCCCATCACCAGCGCCTTGTGGTCGAAGCGCTCGCGCAGCCAGGCTTCCGCGGCCTCGGGCGAGGGGATCTCCTTCAGCATGTGCATCACCGCCTCATTGGCGCCGCCATGCAGCGGCCCCTTGAGGGCCGCGATGCCCGCCGTGATGGCGCCGTGCATGTCGGCCATGGTGGAGGTGACGACACGGGCGGCGAAGGTGGAGGCGTTGAAGGTGTGCTCGGCGTAGAGGATCATGCTGACGTCGAAGGCCTTGATGACCTCCTTCGCCGGCACGCGGCCGAAGACCATGTGGAAGAAGTTCTCGCAGAAGGGCAGCGAGGCATCGGGCGCGATGGGCTCGAGCCCCTTGCTCAGGCGGTTGGTGGCCGCCACCGCCGTCGGGATGCGCGCCAGGAGCCGCACCGCCTTGCGGCGCTGCGCGGCGTCGCTGATGTCGGCGCATTCGGGGTCCTCCATGCCCATGAAGGAGACGGCGGTGCGGATGGCGTCCATCGGGTGCGCGTCGCGCGGGAAGTCGCGCAGCACGCGCAGCAGGGCGGGGCTGAGGGCGCGCTCGGCCTTCTCGGCCGCCTGGAAGTCACGGAGCTGGGCCGCGGTGGGCAGCTCGCCATTCCACAGCAGGTAGGCGACCTCGTCGAAGCTCGCCTCCTCGCAGAGGTCCTGCACGGCATAGCCGCGATAGGTGAGGCTGTTGGTCTCCGGCATCACCTTGGAGACGCTGGACTCGTCGGCATAGACGCCGACCAGGCCCTTACGGACTTCGATGGCTTCGGACATGGCGTGTCTTCCTCTCGCTTGTTGCACCGCAGCTTAAGCGCGCATGGCGACGAAACAAGCGGGGGGCGCCCGCGGCGTGAATCGGCCGCGTGGCGTCCTGCGTCCGATCGATGCGGGCAGCGCCCGCGGCGTGAATCGGCCGCGTGGCTAACCCCTCGGCGCGGCCGCCCGTGCCAGGCGGTCGCGGATGGCCGGCGCCAGGCCCTCGCCCGGCACCGGCATGGCGGCGATGCCACGAAGGCCGAGGCGCTGCCCCTCCGCGTCCAGCCGCCGCAGCGCGCCGAAGAGGTTCCGCGCGGCCTCCGTCGCATCCCGCGCCTCGGAAAGCTGCGCGACCAGCGCGGCACCCGGCAGCGGCGGGCCGAAGGCCAGCAGCGCCTCATCCGCCGCGACTTCGGTGGCGTCGAGGCGCAGCGGCAGCGTGGGCGCGTAGTGCGACAGCAGCAGCCCGGGGCTTCGCAGCGTGGGCGCGGGGCCCGCGCCCGGCGGGATGGGCCGGCCCACCGGGCCGATGATGGCCTCGATGGCCTCCACCGGCACGCCGCCCGGGCGCAGCAGCACGGCCTTGCCGCCCGAGAGGTCCAGCACGGTGGATTCGACGCCCACCGCGCATTCCCCGCCATCGAGGATGGCGGCGATGCGGCCTTCCAGCTCCTCCATCACATGGGCGGGCGTGGTGGGGCTGACGCGGCCGGAGCGGTTGGCGGAGGGTGCGGCCACGGGCGTTCCCGCCGCGCGCAGCACGGCCAGGGCCAGCGCGTGGTCCGGCACGCGCACGGCGAGCGTGTCGAGGCCCGCGCCCGCCAGCAGGTCCACGCGGCAATCGGCGCGGCGCGGCAGCACCAGCGTCAGCGGGCCTGGCCAGAAGGCGGCGGCCAGGGCGCGGGCGCGATCATCGGCGCGAACTTCCGCGAAGGCCGCCTCGGCATCCGGGAAGTGGCAGATCAGCGGGTTGAAGTGCGGGCGGCCCTTCGCCTCGAAGATGGCGGCGACGGCGGCGCCGTTCCGCGCATCGGCGCCGAGGCCATAGACGGTCTCGGTGGGGAAGGCGACGAGGGCGCCGGCGCGCAGCAGGGCGGCCGCGTCCAGCGCATCGTCCAGCAGCGCCGTCACCGCGTTATTCGGCGCCCCAGGCGATGAAGCCCTCGTTGCGGTAATTGGCCTTGCCGTAGAGCAGCGTCTTGCCGTGCGGGTCGTGCATGCGCCCGCCGGCGGCCTCCAGCACCGCCTGCGCGGCCGCCGTGTCCCATTCCATGGTGCGGCCATCGAGGCGCGGGGAGACATCGGCGATGCCCTCCGCGATGCGCGCGTATTTCAGCGCGGAGCCCATGGGGATGGTCTCGACCACCGGCACGGGCGGCGTGAAGCCGGCCTCGCCCGTGTCCTTGCGGTGGCTGCGGCTGGCCATCAGCACCAGGCCCGTGGCGGGCATGGGGCGTGCCTTGATGGGCGTGCGGACGCCGCCACGTTCCACCCAGGCGCCCTGGCCCAGGATGCCGGCATAGAGGGCGGGCTCGGCCGGGGCGCCAAGGACGCCCAGCACGGCGCGGCCATTCTCGATCAGCGCGATGCAGGTGCAGTATTCGGGCAGGCCGGCCGCGAATTCCTTGGTGCCGTCCAGCGGGTCCACCAGCCAGAAGCGCGGGGCCACGGGCGGGATCACGCCGTCGGACATCGCCTCCTCGGCGATGATGGGGATGTCGGGGGTGGCCGCGCGCAGCCCCTCGGTGATGATGCCCTCGCTGATGCGGTCGGCGGCGGTGACGGGGCTGGCATCGCCCTTCCGCTCGACTTCAAATCCGGCGCGGCGGATGGCTTCGATGGCCTGCCCCGCGTCATGCGCGAGGCGGGCGGCGAGTTCGAGAAGGGCGGAATGATCCATGTCCTTCCGTGTATCCCCGCGCGATGGGCTGACGCAATCGGCGCCAGGGCCTATCTTCCAGCCTTCATGTCCCAGCCAGGAGCCCCCATGCTCGACATCGCCTTCGCCAAGCCCGCCCTGCCCAAGGCGGGCGGCCTCGTCCTGCTGCTGGCCGAGGAGGCGGCACCCACGGGCCTCGCGGCCACGCTGGATGCCGCGATGGAGGGGGGCCTCGTCCGCGCGCTGGAGGCCGCGGGCTTCAAGGGCCGCAAGGGGCAGAGCACGACGCTCTGGGCGCCCGCCCCGGGCATCGGCAAGCTGCTGGTGCTGGGCATGGGCAAGGAAGGGGGTGCCGCCGCCGCCGAGAAGCTGGGTGGCGCCGCCGCCGCCGCCATGGCGAGCGAGGTCACGGCCATGATCGCCGCCGATGGGCTGCCGGCGGCCGAGGCGGCCTCGGTGGCGATGGGCGCCGCGCTGCGCCACTACCGCTTCGACCGCTACCGCACCACGGAGAAGGCCGAGGACAAGCCGAAGCTGTCCAAGCTGACGGTCGCCACCGGCGAGGGCACGGCGGCCAAGGCGGCCTGGGCGCCGATGAAGGCCGTGGTGGAGGGTGTGTTCCTGGCGCGCGACCTCGTCTCCGAGCCGCCCAATGTGCTGAACCCCGTCGAGTTCGCCAAACGTTGCGAGGCGCTGTCCTCCCTCGGCCTGGAGGTGGACGTGCTGGGCGTGAAGGAGATGCGGAAGCTCGGCATGGGGGCGCTGCTGGGCGTGGCGCAGGGCTCCATCAATGAACCGCGCCTGGTGGTGATGCGGTGGAACGGGCTCTCCAAGGGCAAGAAGGCCAGCAACCCGGTCTGCTTCATCGGCAAGGGCGTGACCTTCGACACGGGCGGCATCTCCATCAAGCCCGCGGGCGGCATGGAGGACATGAAGTGGGACATGGCCGGCGCCGGCACCGTGGCGGGGCTGATGGCGGCACTCGCCGGCCGCAAGGCCAAGGTGGACGCGGTGGGCTTGCTGGGCTTGGTCGAGAACATGCCGGGCCACAACGCGCAGCGGCCGGGTGACGTGGTGACCAGCGCCTCGGGCCAGACCATCGAGGTGATCAACACCGACGCGGAAGGCCGCCTCGTGCTGGCGGATGTGATCCACTACGCGATCGAGAAGTACGATCCGAAGTTCATGGTGGACCTCGCGACCCTGACGGGCGCCATCATCGTCGCGCTTGGCCATGAGCATGCCGGCCTCTTCGCCAATGACGACGAACTCGCCGCGCGGATCGTGGCGGCGGGCCAGGCCACGGGCGAGGCCTGCTGGCGCATGCCGCTGGGCGATGCCTATGACAAGCAGATCAAGTCCGACATCGCCGACATGAAGAATGTGGGCGGCGGGCGCGCCGGCGGCTCCATCACGGCCGCGCAGTTCATCCAGCGCTTCGTGCAGAAGAAGCCCTGGGCGCATCTGGACATCGCCGGCACCGCCTGGTCGTCCAAGGACGCGCCCACCACGCCCAAGGGCGCCACGGCCTTCGGCGTGCGGCTGCTCGACCGCATGGTGGCCGAGCACTACGAGGGCTGAGCCGGGTGCTGCGCCTCCGCGCGGAGGCCCCGCCCGGCGCGCTGGTGCTGCGGCCCGTGCTGGAGGGGGGCGAGCCGCACCCCTCGGGCTTCGAGGGGCGGCCGGGCCAGGTGCTGGAGCTGCACCCGAAGCTGCGCTGGGTGGGGGCGGATGGCGCCTCCAACGCCCCGCAATGGGAGGCGGTGGGGGCGGCCTGCATCCGCGCGGCGGGCGAGGCGGCGCGCGTCGCCATTGACGCGCGCGGCCTGCCCGATGCGGTGGCGGTGGCGCTGGGTGCGGGCGCGGTGCTGCGCGCCTGGCGCTTCGAGGCGCTGCAACCCCGCCGCACGCCGGGGCCGCGGCGCCTGTCGCTGCTGGTGGATGATCCCGACCGTGCCGCCCCCCTCTGGGCGCGTGCGAAGGCGGGGCTGGATGGGGCGCTCCTCGCCCGCGAATTGGTGGCGGAACCCGCGAACCGCCTGCACCCGCGCGAATTCGCCCGCCGCCTGAAGGCGCTGGAGGCCGAGGGGCTGGAGGTGGAGGTGCTGAAGCCCGCCCAGCTTCGCAAGCTCGGCGCGGGCGGGTTGCTCGCCGTGGGCCAGGGGGCGGCGGAGGGGCCGCGCCTCGTCATCCTCCGCTGGAAGGGCGCCTTCGCGGCACCGCCCGTGGCCTTCGTGGGCAAGGGCATCTGCTTCGACACGGGCGGCATTTCCATCAAGCCCGCGCAGGGCATGGAGAAGATGCGGGGCGACATGGCGGGGGCCGCCGCCTGCGCGGGGGCGATGCTGGCGCTGGCCCGCCGCAACTCGCCCTGCCCCGCCGTGGCCGTGCTGGCGCTGGCCGAGAACGCCACCAGCGGCCACGCCTACCGGCCAGGCGATGTGCTGCGCATGCTCTCCGGCCGGACGGTGGAGATCATTGATACCGACGCCGAAGGCCGCCTGGTGCTGGCCGATGCGCTGCACTACGCCGCCATGCGCTTCAAGCCACAGGCCATCCTGGACCTCGCCACGCTGACGGGCAGCGTGGTGACGGCACTCGGCACGCACCGCGCGGGGCTCTATGGCAATGAGGCCGCGCTGGGGGCCGCCGTGGCCGCGGCGGGCGAGGCGGTGGGCGAGCGCCTCTGGCCCCTGCCCATCGGCGAGGCGCATCGGCGCGACCTGGACAGCCCCATCGCCGATCTGCGGCAATGCGCCCCCGCCGGCCCGCTGCTGCCCGATGCCTGCCACGCCGCCGCCTTCCTGCGGGAATTCGTGGGGCTGCTGCCCTGGGCGCATCTGGACATCGCGGGGGTCTCGGAGGAAGCGGGCGAGGAGGGGCTCGCCCCGCGCCATGGCCCCACGGGCTTCGGCGCGCGGCTGCTCGACGCGCTGGTGGAACGCCATTTCGAGGACCCCCACCGGGTCTGACCAGGGAGGACATGCCATGAAGGCCGTCTGGTACGAACGCACCGGCCCCGCGCGCGAGGTGCTGGTCTTTGGCGACATGCCGACCCCCATCCCCGGCCCGGGCGAGGTGCTGGTGCGGCTCGCGGCCTCCGGCGTGAACCCCTCCGACTGGAAGGCGCGCGGCGGCAGCCGGCCCATGCTCGCCCCGCGCATCATCCCGCACAGCGATGGCGCGGGCATCATCGAGGCGGTGGGGCTGGGGGTGGAGCCCAGCCGCATCGGCCAGCGCGTCTGGGTGTGGAACGGGCAGTGGAAGCGCGCCCATGGCACCGCCGCGCAGTGCATCGCCATCCCCGAGGCGCAGGCCGTGCCGCTGCCGGCGGGCACCAGCTTCGAGGCGGGGGCGTGCCTGGGCATTCCCGCACTCACCGCGCTGCGCGCCTGCCTGACCGATGGCGGCGTGGCGGGGCAATCCGTGCTGGTGGCGGGCGGCGCGGGGGCGGTGGGGCACTACGCCATCCAGTTCGCGCGGCTGCTCGGCGCGCGCAGCATCATCGCCACCGTCAGCAGCCCGCAGAAGGCGGCGCACGCCATGGCGGCCGGCGCCGATGCCTGCGTGGACTATCGGCGCGAGGACGCCGGCGCCCGCGTGCGCGAACTGACGGACGGGCGCGGCGTGGACCGCGTCATCGAGGTGGACATCGCGGCCAACGCGAAGCTGCTGCCGCAGGTGCTGGCGCAGGATGGGCTGTGCGTCGTCTATGGCTCGGGCGCGGCCGAGTTCACCCTGCCCTTCTTCCCCATGATCCTGGGCGGCATCGGGCTGCGCTGCTTCATCGTCTATGAACTCTCCGCCGCCGCGCGGGCGGAGTGCGAGGGGCTGCTGACGCGCTTCCTGGCGGAGGGCCGGTTGCAGCACGCCATCGCGGGCACGCTGCCGCTGGCCGAATGCGCGGCGGCGCATGAGATCGTGCAGGCGGGGGATGCGATGGGCAACATCGTCCTGAGCATGTCTTGACCGGGCCGATTCACGTGGCCGGCGCTGAGCACCAGCCACGATCGGCACCTTGCTCGGCCGGGCCGATTCACGCGGCCGACGCTGCGCACCGGCCACGATCGGACCGGTAGATGGCCGAGATAGGCTTCTACCACCTGACACGCTCCAGCCTGGAGCAGGCCCTGCCCCGGCTGCTGGGCCGCGTGCTGGCGCTGCCGGCGCGGGCGCTGGTGCTCTGCGCGGGGCCGGAGCGGCTGACCTCGCTCGACGACGCGCTCTGGACCTGCATCGAGCCCGACTGGCTGCCGCATGGCACGCGGGATGCCGAACTCCAGCCCATCTTCCTCACCACCGAGGACGGGCCGCCGGCCAATGGCGCCCGGCACCTCTTCCTGACCGATGGGGCGGAAAGCGCCTGCCTCGACCTCTATGAGCGCGTCTTCGACCTCTTCGACGGGGGCGACGAGGCGGCGGTCGCGGCCGCGCGGCGGCGCTGGGCGGCGGCGAAGGCGGCCGGCCACACCCTCGCCTACTGGCAGCAGACGCCATCGGGCTGGGAGCGCAAGGCCTGAGGGTCTGCAAATCCCCGGCCCCCATGCTATCTTACGGCACGGACACACACGCCCCCGCCGCCGGGGCGGCAAGGGTTGGATCGGATTTTGGGGTTCTGGGGCAAGATCATCGGCGGCATCGCCGGCTTCGCGACCGGCGGGCCGCTCGGCGCCGTGCTGGGCGCGGCCGCGGGCCATGCGGCCGATGCGGGCGGGCTGCGGCGGCGCCTGGGGCCCGATGCGGCCAGCCTCGCCTCCCTGCTCGGCTCCAAGGAGCAGTTGTTCGCCATCTGCGTGGTGGTGCTCTCGGCCAAGCTCGCGAAATGCGACGGGCCGGTGGTACGGGCGGAGATTGACGCCTTCAAGCGCCTGTTCCGCATCCCGCCGCAGAACATGAAGGATGTGGCGCGCCTGTTTGACGAGGCGCGCGACAGCGCCGACGAGTTCGAACCCTTCGCCGACCGCCTGGGCCAGGCCTTCGCCGACAACCGCACCATCCTGGAGGATGTGCTGGCGGCCCTCTTCCAGATCGCCCGCGCGGACGGGCCGCTGACGCGGGGCGAGGTGCGCTTCCTCCAGCGCGTGCAGACGGGCTTCGGCCTCGATGCGCGCAGCTGGGAACGCGCCCGCGACGGCCAGGCGCGGATGGATGGCGGGCAGCCCGGCTTCGACCCCTATGCCGTGCTGGGCATCCCGGCCAACGCCTCGGACGAGGATGTGCGCGCGGCCTGGAAGCGGCTGATGCGCGAGAACCACCCGGATGCGCTGGCCTCGCGCGGGGTGCCGGCGGAATTCATCCAGCGCGCCACGGGGAAGGTGGCCGAGATCAACGCGGCCTGGGACCGGATCAAGCGCGACAGGAAACTTTAACCCCACGAAATCGCTTCGCGCTTTCGCGGGGGCCCCGCAACCACCCCACGAAATCGCTTCGCGCTTTCGCGGGGGCCCCGCAACCACCCCACGAAATCGCTTCGCGCTTTCGCGGGGGCCCCGGTTTGGCGCCTCTCCTGGCCGGTGCCGCCGTTGGCCCGGCAAAGCCGCGCCGCCGACCAGAGGGGGCGGGTTGCGAGGACACCCTGCCTTCCGCCGCGCTTCCCCTGCCGGTCAGGCCGCTGTTAGCATCGGACAAACCCGCGCCGCGGAGACGTCCATGCCCGACACCGGCCTGCACCCCGAAGCAACCCACACCGCCGCCACCGAGCATTTCGACGTGCTCATCGTGGGCGCCGGCATTTCCGGGGTGGGGGCGGCCTATCACCTCACCACGCAGCGGCCGGGCACCAGCTTCGTGGTGCTGGAGGCGCTGCACAGCTTCGGCGGCACCTGGCTCACGCACAAATATCCCGGCATCCGGTCGGACAGTGACCTCTACACCTTCGGCTACCGCTTCAAGCCCTGGGTGGGGCCGCCCATCGCCGCCGCCTCCGAGATCCTGAACTACATGGGCGAGGTGATCGCGGAAAACGGCCTCGCGCCGCATATCCGCTACAACCACGCCATCCACAGCGCCGCCTGGGACAGCGACGCCAAGCTCTGGACGCTGGAGGCGACCGACACCGCCACCGGCCAGCGCCGGCGCTTCACCTGCAACTTCCTCTGGATGTGCCAGGGCTATTACCGCCACGCGGAGGGCTACACGCCGGAATGGCCCGGCATGGAGAAGTTCCAGGGTCAGGTGGTGCACCCGCAGACCTGGCCCAAGGGGCTGGACTATGCTGGCAAGCGCGTCATCGTCATCGGCTCCGGCGCCTCGGCCGCCACCATCGTGCCGGCCATGGCGGGGCGGGCGGGGCATGTGACGCTGCTCCAGCGCTCGCCCACCTGGTTCCGCATCGGGCGCAACGGGATTGATATCGCGGACCAGCTGCGTGAGTTGAACGTGGACGAGAGCTGGGTGCACGAGATCGTCCGCCGAAAAATCCTGTTCGAGCAGGCGAAGTTCACCGCCCGCAGCTTCAGCGAACCGGAGAAGGTGGCCGAGGAACTGCTCGCCAATGTCCGCGCCATCGTGGGCGAGGATTACGACATCGGCACCCATTTCACCCCGCGCTACCGCCCCTGGCACCAGCGCCTCGCTTATGTGCCCGATGGCGACCTGTTCCAGGCCGTGGCCGCCGGCACGGCCAGCGTGGTGACGGATGAGATCGAGTGCTTCACCCCCGCCGGCATCAAGCTGAAGTCAGGCCAGGAGCTGGAGGCGGACCTCATCGTCACCGCCACGGGCTTCGAGCTGAACGTGCTGGGTGACATCGCCTTCACCATTGATGGCCGGCCGCTCGCCTTCCACGAGACCGTGACCTATCGCGGCATGATGTTCACGGGCGTGCCCAACATGGCCTGGGTCTTCGGCTATTTCCGCGCCTCCTGGACGCTGCGGGCCGACCTGGTGGGGGATTTCGTCTGCCGCCTGCTGGCCGAGATGGAGCAACGGGGTGCGAGGCAGGTGGAGGTGGCGCTGCGGCCCGAGGACCACAACATGCCCCTCCTGCCCTGGATCGACCCCGAGAACTTCAACCCGGGCTACCTCATGCGCGGCATGCACCTGCTGCCCAAGCGCGGCGACAAGCCCGAATGGCAGCACAACCAGGACTATTGGCGCGAGAAGGACGAGTTCCCGGCCATTGACCTGAAGGACGCGGCCTTCGTGTATTCATGAATCTCCGCGTCGAGGAGCGGCCCTCGCCCAACCATGACGCCCGCCCCGAGGGGGCGGCGGTGGACATGCTGATCCTGCACTACACCGGCATGAAGACGGGCGCCGAGGCGCTGGCGCGGCTGCGCGACCCGGAGGCGGGCGTCTCCTCGCACTACCTGGTGGAGGAGGATGGGCGCATCTTCCGCCTGGTGGACGAGGCCCGCCGCGCGCGCCATGCGGGCGTGTCGCATTGGGGCGGGCGGAGCGCGCTGAACGCCGTCTCCATCGGCATCGAGATCGTGAACCCCGGCCATGAATGGGGCTACCGCCCCTTCCCCGCGCTGCAGATGGCCGCGGTGGCGGACCTCTGCCTCGACATATTGGCCCGCCACCCCATCCCCGCCCGCCATGTGCTGGCCCACAGCGACGTGGCGCCCGACCGCAAGGAGGACCCGGGCGAGCTGTTCGACTGGGAGGGGCTGGCGAAGTGCGGCGTCGGGCTTTGGCCGAAGGAGGACGCCGCGCCGGAGGCCGATGCGCTGACCCTGCTCGGCCGCATCGGCTACCGCACCGACCTTCCCCTGCCCGTGCTGGTCACGGCCTTCCAGCGCCATTGGCGGCCCGACCGGGTGGATGGCGTGGCGGATGCGGTGACGCTGGCGCGCATGGCCGGGCTGCTGCGCGCCATCGCATGACCGAAGCGGAGTTCGCCCACCGCGTCCTGGCCCATGGGCGGATGGCGGCGCTGCTGCGCGCCGCGGCCCGGCATGGGCCGCCCGGCGGCTGGCTCGGCGCCGGCTTCCTGCGGAACGCGGCCTGGGACTGGCTGCATGGCCGCGAGCCCGATCCGGACGCGGCCGACCTGGATCTCGTCTTCCACGCGCCGGGGCTGGACACCGCGCCCTTCGCCGCGGGCCTGGCCCAGGCCGAGCCAGGCCCGCGCTGGGAGGTGGTGAACCAGGCGGGGCTGATGCCGGCCGATGACCTGGCCGGCGCCATCGCCCTCTGGCCCGAGACCGCGACCGCCATCGCCGCCCGCTGGGAGGGCGGGCGGCTGGCGTTGCTGGCGCCGCATGGCTGGGCGGACCTCTTCGCGCTGCGCCTGCGCCCCACCCCGGCCTTCGCCCAGCGCCGCGCGGTGGTGGAGGCGCGCGCCGCCGCGCGTGGCTGGTTCGCGCGCTGGCCCGGGCTGGCCTGGGCCTGACCTGCCCACCCCAGGCTTGACCCCTCCCGCCCCCGGGCGCAACAGAAGCGCGGTGCCGGGGGGCCGGGCGACCGCTGGCGGGCGAGAGATCGCGCGCTGGAGGAAAGTCCGGGCTCCACGGAAGGACGGTGCCGGCTAACGGCCGGCGGGGGCGCAAGCCCTCAGGGAAAGTGCCACAGAGAACAGACCGCCACGCCCGAGAAATCCGGCGCGGCAAGGGTGAAACGGTGGGGCAAGAGCCCACCGCGCTTCCAGCAATGGCGGCGGCACGGCAAACCCCACCGGGAGCAAGGCCGAATAGGGAGGGCCGCGGTAACGCAGGGGTTTTCCGCCCCGCCCTCCGGGTTGGCCGCGCGAAGCGGGTGGTGACACCCGCTCCAGAGGAATGGTCGCCCAGGCGCGCAAGCGCCGGACAGAACCCGGCTTACAGGCCCCTCGGCACCACCATACCACAGCCAAAGCCAGTGTGGCCGTGCTGCCACACCCCCGCGCGAAACCCACACCGGGCTACAACCGGCTTGTCACGCTCAAGCTGAATGCATTGATTTTATTGTGTTTCTCAAAATGCCCTCTCAGCGCCGTCCCATAATATCCCTTGATTAGGGGCATCCACCCAGATACAACACACCCAGCCCAGACGGGGTGAGCAAGCTCGGGGGGGCGAGCCATCACCGGAAGGGTTTGGTCGGGCGAGCCGGCGGGGTCGGGGGGCCTCGTCGGCCGCTGTTCCACCCCGGAGCCGGGGCGGGGCGGCGACGCCGAACCCCCCAGGGCGCAACGGGGGGTCACCGACGGTCGCGATGGTCGAATTCGTCGGATCCCTCGATGGCACGCTGGACAAGAAGGGGCGTTGCTCCGTTCCCGCCGATTTCCGTCGCCAGCTCAACAGCCAACCCCTCTACCTTCGCCCTTCCGTGCGCGGCACCTTCCTCGAAGCCTGGCCCTCCATGGACTTCGCCGCCACCGATGCGCCGCGCCTCGGCCCGCTCGACATCCCGAGCGAGGAGGAGGATGACCGCCTCTACGCCCTCATCGCCGTGGTCGTGCCGGTCCAGCCGGACGCGGAAGGGCGCATCATCGTCCCGCCGCACCTGATCCGTCACGCGGAACTCGGCAACGAATTGTATTTCGTGGGCCGCCGCAGCTTCTTCGAGATCTGGTCGCGCCAGGCCTTCGACGCGCGCCTGGCGCGGGCCCTCGCCGCCACCCGCCCGATGCCGAGGGCGTCATGACCCATATCCCCGTCATGCTCACCGAGGTGCTGGACACGCTGGCCCCCCGCGCCGGCGAAGTGATCCTGGACGGCACCTTCGGCGGCGGCGGCTATGCGTCCGCCTTCCTCGATGCCGCCCCCTGCACCCTCTGGGCCATGGACCGCGACCCGGACGCCATCGCGCGCGGCGCCGCACTCGCCGCGCGCCATCCGGGAAGGCTGCACCTCATCGAGGGACGCTTCGGCGACATGGTGGCGCATCTCGCCGCGCGCGGCGTTTCGGCACTCGACGGCGTGGTGCTCGATCTCGGCGTCTCCTCCTTCCAGCTCGACACGCCGGACCGCGGATTCTCCTTCCGCGCGGACGGGCCGCTCGACATGCGGATGGGCCGCGACGGGCCTTCCGCCGCCGACCTCGTGAACACGCTGGACGAGCGCGAGCTGGCCGAGCTGATCTGGGAATTCGGCGAGGAACGCCATTCGCGCCGCGTGGCCCGCGCCATCATCCGCGCGCGCGCGGAGGCCCCCTTCACCACCACCGCGCAGCTCGCCGAAGTGATCCGCCGCGCCGTCCCGCGCGACCCCTCGGGCCTCGATGGCGCGACGCGCAGCTTCCAGGCGCTGCGCATTCGCGTGAATGACGAGCTGGGGGAGGTCACGCGCGGGCTGGAAGCTGCGATGAGTCTGCTTTCACCCGGTGGGCGAATCGTTGTGGTGTCTTTTCACTCGCTGGAAGATCGCATCGTGAAGCGCGCCTTCCAGAAGGCCTCCGGCCGCATGCCCGCCGCCTCCCGCCATGATCCGGGCGCGCTGATGGCCGCCCACGCCCCCACGCGCTTCGAGCTGCTGACGCCGCGCTCGCTCCGCCCTTCCGCCGCCGAGATCGCCGCCAACCCACGTTCCCGCAGCGCGCATCTGCGCGCGCTGCGCCGCAAGCCCGAGGCCGTGCCATGCTGATCCGACCCCTCGCCTTCCTGGGCTGCCTCGCCTTCCTGGGCACGGGCTTCCACGTCTACTCCATCAAGGCGGAGGTGGACGCGGTGGAGGCGGAGCTGCGCCGCACCCTGCAGGCGACCGAGGCCGAGCGCGTGCAGACGCGCACCCTCTCCGCCGAATGGGCGCGACTGACCGACCAGGACCGGCTGCAGGCCTTGGCCGCGGCGCACCTGCCGGACCTGGTGCCCACCACGCCGCAGCAATTCCTGCGCGTGGCCGATGCCGGGCGGCGGCTGCCCGCGCCCGCCGAATTCGCCGGCGGCCCCGGCGCCTTCCGCCCGCGCACCGATGTGGCGGCCGCGCCGGGCGAGGTGCTGGTCTTCTCCGCGCGCACGATGCTGGCTGAAGCGCGGCCCGCCGCGACATTGGCCGATGCGCGGCCTGCCGCGAGGTTCACCGACGCGCGGCCCGCTTCCGTGTCCGATGCGCCGGCGCCCGCGCCGCTGGTGGCCGCGCAGGTCGCGGCCGCGGTGGCGCCCGTGGTGACGCCGGCCCCCGCGCCGCAGGCCGTGGCGGTGGCGGTGGCGCCCACGCCCGTCGCCACGCCCGCCCCGCGCGCCACCCCCGTGGCCGCACGCGCGCCCGAACCCCGCCGCGCGCCCGAGCCCCGCCCCGCCCCGCGCCTCGCGGAGGCCCCGGCCCGCCCGGCCCCGGCCCCGCGTGAGGTCGTCGCCGCCCGCCCCGCCGCCGACCCCGCGCTGCGGACCGCGATGCATGTGCGCGCCGCCCCCATGGCGCCGCCCATGCCGCAGGCGGGTTCCATGCTCGGCGGCGGCGTCTCCCTGCCACCCCCCGTGCCCTTCGGCCGATGAACCTGCCCCCCGCCCCTCCGCCGCTCCCTCCAGAGGCCTCGCCCGTCCGGCCCGCGCCCCGCGCCGCGCTGCGCCGCCCCGCCCCGCGCCAGCCCGACCATCACCGCCAGATGCGCGCGCGGCTGGGCTTCGCCACCTTCGGCTTCGCCATGCTGTTCGGCGCCGTCGCGGTCACGCTGGCGGACCGCACGGTGATCAACCCGGCTTCCTCGGCCATCGCCCAGCCGCGCCCCCTCCCCCGCGCCGAGCCGCCCGTGACGCGCGCCGAGATCGTGGACCGCAACAACGAGGTGCTGGCGGTGACGGTGCGCGGCCGCGCCCTCTACGCGCGGCCCGCCCATATCCAGGACCCCGAGGCGGTGGCGGCGCTGCTGCACCCCATCCTGCCGCACCTGGACCGCGAGCGCCTGGTGGCGCGCCTCTCGCCGCCCTACGTCTTCGCCTACATTGATCGCTTCATCACGCCCCGCCAGGAAGAGGCGATCAACGCGCTCGGCATCGTCGGCCTGAACTTCGAGACGGCCGAGCGCCGCACCTACCCCCGAGGGCGCGACGCGGCGCATGTGCTGGGCCTGGTGGACGTGGACAACCAGGGCCTCTTCGGCGCCGAGCGCTGGTTCGATGAGCGCCTGCGGGTGGACCGCAACGCGCTGCGCCTCTCCCTCGACATCCGGGTGCAGCGCGAGCTGCGCGAGACGCTGGCCCACACCATCGAGCGCTTCAGCGGCATCGGCGGCGTCGCCATGGTGATGGACGTGAACACGGGCGAGATGCTGGGCATGGCCTCGCTGCCCGATTTCAGCGGCGCGGACCCGGCCGGCTCGCCGCCCGGCAACCGCTTCCACCGCGCGGTGGAGGGCGTCTATGAGCCCGGCTCCACCATGAAGCTGCTGACGGCGGCCATGGCGCTGGAACTGGGCACGGTGCAGATGCATTCGGGCTTCGACGCCTCCCGCCCCATCCGCTTCGGCCGGCACTCCATCAGCGATTTCCGCGGCAAGAACCGCTGGCTCGCGCTGCCCGAGATCATCGCGTACTCGTCCAACATCGCCTCCGCGCACATGGCGATGACGGTGGGCACGGCGCGGCACCGGGAGTTCCTCTCGCGCTTCGGCATCGCGCGGCACCAGCGCCTGTCCATCGAGCTGCCGGAATCGGCGGCCATCCTGCTGCCCGGCGAGCGCGACTGGCGCGACATCCACACCATGACCATCGGCTTCGGCCATGGCGTCTCCATCACGCCGCTGCACGTCATCAACGCCGCCGCCACGCTGGCCAATGGCGGGCTGTTCCGCACCCCCACCATCCTGGCCCAGCCCGACGGGGCGCAGCGCGAGGGCACGCGCGTCATCAGCGAGCGCACCTCGCACCAGATGCGCCGGCTGATGCGGATCGCGGTGACCGAAGGCTCGGCGCGCGGCGCCAATGCGCCCGGCTATTTCGTCGGCGGCAAGACGGGCACGGCGCTGAAGCCCAACGCCAATGGGCGCGGCTATTCGACCGACCGCCGCGTCTCGGCCTTCGTGGGCGTCTTCCCGATGCACGCGCCGCGCTATGCCGTCTATCTCATGGTGGATGAGCCGCGGCCGCGCGCCGACACGGGCCCGTTCGCGACCGCGGGCGTGGTCGCCGCGCCTGCGGCCGGCCGCGTGATCCAGCGCGTGGCCCCCATCCTGGGCCTGGTGCCCGAGACGGAGCGCCTGGCCGAGATCGAGCAATCCCTGCACGTGCCGCTGCAGCCGGCCCGGCCGCGCGCGCCCGCCACGGCGCCCATGGCGGCACCCCGCCAGCCCGCCGCGCGCCCCGCCCCCGCCATCGCGCCCACCCTGCCCGAGGTGGCGCCCATCCGGCGCACCGGCTTGCCCCAGGGCGCCATCCAGACGGCCGAGGGCCGCCATGCGGCTCCATGACCTACTGGCCCGCGCGGGTCTGACCGCCGAAGGTCCTGACGCCGAGATCACGGGGCTGACGGCCGACAGCCGGGCGGTGCGGCCGGGCTTCCTCTTTGCCGCCCTGCCCGGCGTGAAGGCCGATGGCGCGCGCTTCATCGCCGATGCCCGCGCGCGCGGCGCGGTGGCCGTGCTGGCGGGGGCCGGCGTGGCGGCGGAAGCGGGGCTGGCCTGGATCACGGCGGCCGACCCGCGCCTGGCATTGGCCCGCCTCGCCGCCGCCTTCCATGGCGCGCAGCCCGCGCATGTGGTCGCCGTCACGGGCACCAATGGCAAGACCAGCACCGTGGAGTTCACGCGGCAATTGCTGGCGGCGGAGGGGTGGGCGGCGGCCTCGCTCGGCACGCTCGGCCTGCGGGCGCCCGGACTGCCGGAGGAGGAGAGCCTCACCACCCCCGACCCCGTGGCGCTGCACGCGACATTGGCGAAGCTGCACGCGGCGGGAGTGACGCATCTCGCCATGGAGGCGAGTTCGCACGGGCTGGACCAGCGGCGGCTGGATGGCGTGGCACTGGCGGGTGCCGGCTTCACCAACCTGACGCGCGACCACCTGGATTACCACGGCGGCATGGCCGCATACCGCGCGGCCAAGCTGCGGCTGTTCGACACGCTGCTGCCCGCCGGCGCGCCCGCCGTGCTGCATGCGGGCATGGAGGCGGAGACGCTGGCGGCCCTGCGCGCGGTGGCCGCGGCGCGCGGGCTGCGGGCCATCGAGGTGGGCGACGGCGCGGGCGAGGTGGCGTTGCTCGACCACGCGCCGCTGCCGCGCGGGCAGCGCCTCGACCTCGACGTGGCGGGCGTGCGGGGCGAGGTGGAAATCCCCCTGCCCGGCCGCTTCCAGGCCGACAACCTGCTGGTGGGGCTGGGCCTCGGGCTGGGGCTGGGCGTGGCGCCCGCCGCCCTGCTGGCCGCGCTGCCGGGGCTGTCCGGCGTGCGCGGACGGATGGAGCTGGCCGCCACCCTGCCCAATGGCGCCGCCATCTATGTGGACTACGCCCACACGCCCGATGCGCTGGCGCGGCTGCTGGCCGCACTCCGGCCTCATGTCGCGCCGGGGGCGCGGCTGCATGTGCTGTTCGGCGCGGGCGGCGACCGGGACCCGGGCAAGCGGCCCCTGATGGGCGCCGCCGCCGCCCAGGGCGCCGACAGGGTCTGGGTGACGGATGACAACCCCCGCTCCGAAGACCCCGCCGCCATCCGCGCCGCCGTGCGCCTGGGCGCGCCGGGGGCGGTGGATGCGGGGGGGCGCGAGGACGCCATCGGCGCCGCGCTGGCCGCCCTCGGCCCCGGCGACGTGCTGGCCGTGGCCGGCAAGGGGCATGAGCGGGGGCAGAGCATCGCGGGCGTGACCCACCCCTTCGACGATGTGGAGGTGGTGCGCCGCCTGGCGGGACGGGTGGCGGCATGAGCGCGCTCTGGACCGCCGAGGAACTGCGCGCGGCGACCGGCGGCGCCTGCGGCGACGGCCTGGCCGTGACCGGCGTCACCATTGACACCCGCGCGACCGGCGCGGGCGACCTCTTCGTGGCGCTGCGCGCCGCGCGCGACGGGCATGACTTCGTGGCCGAAGCCTTCCTGCGCGGCGCCGCCGCCATGGTGGACCGCGACATGGCCGGCGGCCCCACCCTGCGCGTGGCCGACACGCTGGCCGGGCTGACGGCGCTGGGCGCGGCGGGCCGGGCGCGGAGTGCCGCGCGCGTGATCGCGGTCACGGGCTCGGTCGGCAAGACCACCACCAAGGACATGCTGGCGCGGGCCTGCGCGGGATTGGGCCCCACCCATGCCGCGGCGGCCAGCCACAACAACCATTGGGGCGTGCCGCTGACCCTGGCGCGCCTGCCGCGTGACGCCGAATGGGCCATCATCGAGATCGGCATGAACAACCCGGGCGAGATCGCCCCCCTGGCCCGCCTCGCCGCGCCGCATGTGGCCGTCATCACCACCATCGGCACGGCGCATATCGGCAACATGGGCAGCGTGGAGGCCATCGCGGATGAGAAGGCCGCCATCATGGCCGGCCTCGGCGCGGGGGGGATCGCGGTGCTGCCGCAGGACAGCCCGCATTTCGACCGTCTCGCGGGCCATGCCGCGGGCTTCGGCGCGCGGGTGATCGGCTTCGGCGAGGCGCCGGAATGCGCCGCCCGCCTGCTCGCCTTCCGGGGCGAGGCCATGGGCAGCGTCGCGGAATGCGACCTGCTGGGCCGGCATGTGGAGATCAGGCTGGCCCAGCCCGGGCGGCACATGGCGCTGAACGCGCTGGCGGCGCTGACGGCCATCCAGGCGGCCGGCGGCGATGCCGGGCTGGCGGCCGCCGCACTGGACGGCTTCGGCGCCGCGGCCGGCCGGGGCGCCATGCGCCGCATCGCCACGCCGGATGGCGGGACGGCCCTGCTGCTCGATGAAAGCTACAACGCCTCGGACAGCGCGGTGCGGGCGGCGCTCTCGGTGCTGGCCGGGCAGAAGGCCCGCCGGCGCATCGCCGTGCTGGGCGACATGCTGGAGATGGGCGAATTCGGCCCCGACCTGCATGCCGGTCTGGCCAGCGATGCGGCGGACGCGGCCGACCTCGTGTTTGCCTGCGGGCCCCTGATGGGGCATCTCTTCGCCGCCCTGCCCCCCGCCCGCCGGGGGGCGCACATGCCGGACGCGGCGAGCCTGGCCCCCGTGGTGGCGGCGGCGCTGCGCGAGGGCGATGCGGTGCTGGTGAAAGGTTCCCTCGGCATGCGGATGGCCGAGATCATCCGCGCCCTGACCGAGAGGACTGCCTGATGTTGCCCATCCTGCTCGCCCCGCTGGCGGACGAGTTCTTCCTGTTCAACCTGGCGCGCTACCTGACCTTCCGCGCGGGGGCCGCCTGCATGACGGCGCTGGTGCTGTGCCTGGTGTTCGGCAAGCCCATCATCGCCTGGCTGCGGAGCTTCCAGCCGGCGGGCCAGCCCATCCGCGAGGACGGGCCGCAAAGCCACCTGCTGACCAAGAAGGGCACGCCCACCATGGGCGGCGTGCTGATCCTCTTCTCGCTCACCATCGCGGTGCTGCTCTGGGCCGATCTTCGCAACGGCTTCGTCTGGCCGGTGCTGCTGGTGACGCTGGGCTATGGCGCGCTGGGCTTCGCCGATGACTGGCTGAAGGTGACCAAGCGCAACACCAAGGGCGTGTCGGGGCGGATGAAGCTGCTGGTGCAGGGGGGCATCGCGCTGGCGGCCGCCATCTGGATCAGCCTGCTGCTGCCGCCCGGCCTGTCCAGCACCATGGCGGTGCCCTTCTTCAAGGACATCCTGGTGCCGCTGGGCATCCTCTTCCCGGTGATGGGCGCCTTCGTGATGGTGGGCGCCTCCAACGCGGTGAACCTGACGGACGGGCTGGACGGGCTGGCCATCGTGCCGGTCATGATCGCGGCCGCGGTCTTCGCGCTGATCGCCTACCTGGTGGGCAACCGCATCTTCGCGGACTACCTGCAGCTGCATGGCGTGCCGGGGGCGGGGGAGCTGGCGGTGTTCTGCTCGGCGCTGATCGGCGCCTCGCTGGGCTTCCTGTGGTTCAACGCGCCGCCGGCGGCGGTGTTCATGGGCGACACGGGCTCGCTCGCGCTGGGCGGCGCGCTGGGCTCGATCGCGGTGGCCACCAAGCATGAGATCGTGCTGGCCATCGTGGGCGGGCTCTTCGTGGTGGAGACGCTCTCCGTCATCATCCAGGTGTTCTGGTTCAAGCGGACGGGGCGGCGGGTGTTCCTGATGGCGCCGCTGCACCACCATTTCGAGAAGAAGGGCTGGGCGGAGCCCACCATCGTGATCCGCTTCTGGATCATCGCCATGGTGCTGGGGCTGGTCGGGCTCTCCACGCTGAAGATCCGCTGATGGCCGGCTTCGCCCCCTTCGCCGGGATGCGCGTCGCGGTGGTGGGGCTCGGCCGCGCCGGGTTGCCGGCCGCGCGGCGACTGGCCGAATGGGGGGCGGAGGTGACGGCCTGGGATGACCGCGAGGGGGCGCGGGCGGAGGCGGCCGGGCTGCGGGTCGCGGACCCCGCCGCGGGCTTCGATTTCGACGCGCTGCTGCTCTCGCCCGGCATCCCGCACACCCTGCCCGCGCCGCACCCGGCGGCGGCGGCGGCGCGGGCGGCCGGCAAGCCCGTGCTGAGCGATGTGGAGTTCCTGTATCGCGCCGTGCGCGCGAGCGGGTCGCGCGCGCGCTTCGCGGGCATCACCGGCACCAATGGCAAGAGCACGACGACGGCCCTGCTGGGCCACCTGCTGGGGCGCGCCGGCGTGCCCTGCGCGGTGGGCGGAAATCTCGGCCCCGCGGCGCTGGACATGCCGCTGCTGGGCGATGACGGCGTGTATGTGCTGGAGATGTCCTCCTACATGCTGGAGCGAATCGATACGGTTCGATTCAACTGCGCCGCGATGCTGAACCTCAGCCCCGACCATCTGGACCGGCATGGCGACATGGCGGGCTATCTCGCCGCCAAGGCGCGCATCTTCGCGCGGCAGGAGGCGGGGGATGTGGCGGTGCTGGGCCAGGGCGATGCGCCCACGCGCGGGCTGGCTGCGGGCCTCGCCGCACGGGTGGTGCTGCTGGCCGAGGGCGGCGTCTGGTGGGAGGGCCACCTGCTGCGCGACGCGCTTGGGGAGATCGCGGACCTCGCCGCCTGCCCCACCCTGCCCGGCGCGCACAACGCGCAGAACGCGGCCGCCGCCTGCGCCATGGCGCTGGCGCTGGGCGTGGACCGCGCCACGCTGGCCGAGGGGCTTTCCACCTATCCCGGCCTGCCCCACCGGCAGGAGGTGGTGCGGCGCATCGGCCCCGTCGCCTTCGTGAACGACAGCAAGGCCACCAATGCCGACAGCACGGCCTGGGCGCTCTCCTCCTATCCGCGCGTGGTCTGGATCGCGGGCGGGATGGGCAAGGCGGGCGGCATCGCGCCGCTGGCCCCCTTCTTCGACCGCGTGGCCGAGGCCTTCCTGATCGGCCGCGACGCGGGGGAATTCGCCGCGACGCTCGCCGCGCATGGCGTGCCGCACCGGCTTTGCGGCACGCTGGAGGAAGCGGTGCCGCTGGCGGCGCGCGCCGCCCTGTCGGGTGCGGCGGAGGTGGTGCTGCTCTCGCCCGCCGCCGCCTCCTGGGACCAGTTCACGGGCTTCGACGCGCGGGGCGATGCCTTCCGCGCCATGGTCGCCGCCCTTCCACAAGGAATGCCCGCATGAGCCTCGTCCGCGTGGACCATTCGACGGTGGGGCGCTGGTGGGCCAGCCTGGACCGCTGGACGCTCGCCGCGCTGCTGGCGCTGGTGGGCATCGGCTATGTGATGATGCTCTCGGCCTCGCCGGCGGTGGCCGAGCGGATCGGCGCCTCGTCGCGCCACATGTTCCTCACGCGGCAGGTGGTCTATTCGCTGATCGCCGTCATCGTGATGGTGGGCGTCTCCATGCTCCCGGTGAAATGGGTGCTGCGCGCGGCCATGCTGGGCGCCATGGGGGCGCTGGTGCTGACGGCCGCCACGCTGGTCATCGGCACCGAGATCAAGGGCGCGCGGCGCTGGCTCTCCTTTCCCGGCGGTTCGTTGCAGCCCTCGGAATTCCTCAAGCCCTGCCTCGCGGTGGCCGTGGCCTGGCTGCTGGCGGAAGGCCGGCGCGAGGGGCGTTTCCCCGGCCTGCTCATCGCCATCGGCCTGATCGGCGGCGTGGCGTGGCTGATGAAGCAGCAGCCCGATATCGGCATGCTGGCCGTGATCGTGGCGGTGTTCCTGGCGCAGGTCTTCGTCTCGGGCATCAACCTGATGTGGGTGGTGGCCGGCGCGGGCGCGGTGGCGGGGATGGCGGTGCTGGCCTTCACCCTGCACGGCCATGTGCGCTCCCGCATCCAGCGCTTCCTCAACCCGGAATCGGGCGACAATTTCCAGATCCGCATGTCGCTGGAGGCCTTCGGCAATGGCGGCATGTTCGGCCGCGGCCCGGGCGAGGGCCGAGTGAAGGACGTGCTGCCCGACGCCCATGCGGATTTCGTCTTCCCCGTGGCGGCGGAGGAATTCGGCCTCATCACCTGCCTGCTCATCCTGGGCCTCTTCGCCTTCATCGTGCTGCGCGGGCTGTGGCGGCTGATGGACGAGCGTGACGTGTTCGTGAGCCTGGCGGCCACCGGCCTGCTGGTGCAGTTCGGCCTGCAGGCCTTCATCAACATGGGAAGCTCCCTGCACCTGATCCCGACCAAGGGGATGACGCTGCCCTTCGTGAGCTATGGCGGATCCTCCGTCGTGGCGCTGGCGCTGGGCATGGGCTTCCTGCTGGCGCTGACGCGGCGGCGCCCCGCGCGGGGCGAGGAAGCCAACCCCTTCACGGCGGGGCTTCGCGCCCCCTTCCCGACGTGACCATGCGCGGGCCCGCCATCCGCCCCATCGCCATCGCCGCCGGCGGCACGGGGGGGCATCTGTTTCCGGCCGAGGCGCTGGCCGCGGAACTGATGGCGCGCGGGCAGCGGGTGGTGCTGTTCACCGATGCGCGCTCCGCCGCCTTCGACAGCCCGGCCTTCGCGGCCGCCGAGCGCTTCGTGCTGAAGGGCGCGGGCATCGCGGGGCGCGGCCTCGTGAAGGGGTTGCGCGGGGCGGCCCAGTTGGCCGCCGGGACGCTGACGGCGCGGCGGCTGCTGAAGGAATTACACGCGGCGGCGGTGGTGGGCTTTGGCGGCTACCCGTCCATCCCGCCCGCGCTGGCCGCCCTCACGCTGGGTCGCCGCCGCCCCGCGCTGGTGCTGCACGAGCAGAATGCGGTGCTGGGCCGGGCCAACCGGGCATTGGCCAAGCGGGCGGACCTGCTGGCGCTGGCCTATGCGCGCACGGCGCGCGTGCCGGCGGGTGCCCGCACGCGGCATGTGGGCAACCCGGTGCGGCCTGCCCTGGCCGCCCTGGTGGGCCAGCCCTACCCGCCGACGACCGGCGCGCTGCGGCTGCTGGTGATCGGCGGTTCGCTGGGGGCGCGGGTGTTCTCGGACCTGATTCCCCCCGCCATCGCCGCCCTGCCGGATTCGCTGCGCGCACGGCTGCTGGTGGCCCAGCAGGTGCGGGTGGAGGACCAGCAGCGCGTGCGCGCGGCCTATGCCGATACGGGCATTCCGGTGGAGCTTTCGCCCTTCTTCCCCGACATCGCGGGGCGGCTTTCGGGCGCGCATCTGGTCATCGCGCGCGCCGGGGCCTCCACGGTGGCGGAACTGGCCTGCGCCGGACGGCCTTCGCTGTTGATTCCGCTGCCTTCCGCCATTGACGACCACCAGCGCGCCAATGCGGCCGCCTTGGCCGAGTGCGGGGCGGCGCAGGTGCTGCCCCAGGCCGGGCTGACACCGGAGGTTCTGGGGTCGGCGCTGGCGGCCTGGCTCGACGCGCCGGAAAGGCTTGCCGAAGCGGCCCGACATGCGGCAAGCCTCGCCCGACCCCAGGCGGCGCGGGAATTGGCCGACGCCGTGCTCGACTGCGCCGCGCGCACCACCTCTGTCCAGGAGCCCCGCTGATGCGCGCGCTGCCACTTTCCATCGGGACCATCCACTTTGTGGGTATCGGCGGCATCGGCATGTCCGGGATCGCGGAGGTGCTGCACAACCTCGGCTATTCCGTGCAGGGCAGCGACATCGCGGAGGGCTACAACGTGGCCCGCCTGCGCGAGGCCGGCATTCCCGTCACCGTGGGCCATGCGGCGGCGAACCTGGGGGCCGCGCAGGTGGTGGTCGTCTCCACCGCCGTGAAGCGCGACAACCCGGAGGTCCAGGCCGCGCGCGCGCGGCTGCTGCCGGTGGTGCGGCGCGCCGAGATGCTGGCGGAGCTGATGCGCCTCAAATGGGGCATCGCCATCGGCGGCACCCATGGCAAGACGACGACGACCAGCCTCGTCGCCGCCGTTCTGGAGGCCGCGCGCCTCGACCCCACCGTGATCAATGGCGGCATCATCAACGCCTATGGCACCAACACCCGCATGGGCACGGGCGAATGGATGGTGGTCGAGGCCGATGAGAGCGATGGCAGCTTCCTGCGCCTGCCCTCCACCGTCGCCATCGTCACCAACATGGATGCCGAGCACCTGGACCATTGGGGCACCGAGGAGGCGATGCGCGAGGGTTACGCGCAGTTCGTGGGCAACATCCCCTTCTACGGCTTCGCGGTGCTCTGCGTGGACCACCCGGCGGTGCAGGCGATGATCCCGCGCCTCGATCGTCGCCTCGTCACCTATGGCTTCTCGCCCCAGGCCGATGTGCGGGCCGAGAAGCTGCTGACCGACCGCATGGGCGCCACCTTCGAGGTGAGCGTGCAGGACCGCGTGAGCAAGCGCGTCCGCACCATGAAGCCCTTCCGCCTGCCCATGCTGGGGCAGCACAACGTCCAGAACGCGCTGGCCGCCATCGCGGTCGGCGTCGAGATGGACGTGCCGGAGAACGTGATCCGCGAGGCGCTGGCCGGCTTCAAGGGCGTGAAGCGCCGCTTCACCCGCGTGGGCGAGACGGGCGGCGTCACCATCATCGACGATTACGGCCACCACCCGGTCGAGATCGCGGCCGTGCTCAAGGCCGCCCGCCAGGCGGGCGCGCGCGATGTCATCGCCGTGGTGCAGCCGCACCGCTATTCGCGGCTGCAACAGCTCTTCACCGAATTCTGCACCTGCATGAACGACGCGGGCACCGTGATCGTGGCCGATGTCTATGCGGCCGGCGAAGCCCCCATCGAGGGCATGGACAAGGATTCGCTGGTGGAAGGCCTGCGCGCGCGCGGCCATCGCAGCGTGGTGCCGCTGCCCTCGCCCGACCACCTGCCGGAGATGATCCACGCCATCGCCCGCCCGGGCGATTATGTGGTGTGCCTGGGTGCGGGCAGCATCACCGGCTGGGCGCATGCGCTGCCGCAGCAGCTGGGCGAGCTGCAGGCCAAGGCGGGGGCGCGAATCGCGCCGCTGCGCCGTGCTTGACGCCATGCCCAAGCTGCGCGGTCGGCTCGACTTCGACGCGCCGCTGGCCCCCTTCACCTGGTTCCGCGTGGGCGGGCCGGCGGAGCGGCTGGCGCGCCCGGCCGATGCCGAGGACCTGCTGGCGCTGCTGGCCGAGGAAGCGGGGCCGGTGGCGGTGCTGGGGGCGGCGTCCAACCTCATCATCCGCGATGGCGGCATTCGTGGCCTGGTGCTGCGCTTGCCGGCGCGGGGTTTCGGCGCGGTGCAGGTCGAGGCCGATGGCGTGGTGGCCGGCGCGGCGGCGCTGGACGCGACCATCGCGGAGCATGCGGCGGCCGCGGGGCTTTCGGGGCTGGAATTCCTCTGCGGCATCCCGGGCAGCCTGGGCGGCGCGGTGGCGATGAATGCCGGCGCCTATGGGCGCGAGATGCGGGACGTTCTGGACTGGGCCGAGATCGCGACGCCGGCGGGCATGCTGCGGCTGGATGCGGCGGGGCTGCGCCTCGCCTACCGGCACGCGGAACTGCCGGCGCGCGGCGTGGTGGTGCGCGCGCGGTTGCGCGCCGAACCCGGCGATGCCGCGGCCATCGCGGCCCGCATGGCCGAAATCCGCGCGGCGCGCGAGGCGACGCAGCCCGTCCGCGCCCGCACCGGCGGCAGCACCTTCCGCAACCCGGAGGGGCACAAGGCCTGGGCCCTGATTGACGCGGCCGGTTGCCGGGGAATGCGGCTGGGTGCGGCGCAGGTCAGCGAGAAGCATTGCAACTTCCTGCTCAACACCGGCGGCGCGACGGCGGCGGACCTCGAGGCGCTGGGCGAAGAGGTGCGCGCGCGGGTGCTGGCGCATTCGGGGGTCAGCCTCGAATGGGAAATCAAGCGCATTGGAGAAGCGACATGAGCGCCACGGTGGCCGTTCTCCATGGCGGCGTCTCGGCCGAGCGCGAGGTCAGCCTCGCCACCGGCCGCCAGGTGATCCCCGCCCTTGAGGCGGCGGGCTTCAACGTGCTGCCCATCGAGGTGACAGAGGATCTCGGCGCGCTCATTGCGGCATTGCGCGCGACGCGGCCCGATGCGGTGTTCAACGCGCTGCATGGCCGCTTCGGCGAGGATGGCTGCATCCAGGGCGTGCTGGACTGGCTTGGTTTGCCCTACACGCATTCGGGCGTGCGCGCCTCTTCCGTCGCCATGGACAAGGGCGCGGCCAAGGCGGTGTTCCAGGCGCATGGGCTGCCCGTGGCGCAGCACCGCATCGTGACGCCGGACGAGTTGGAGCAGGAAGATCCCCTGCCCCGCCCCTATGTGGTGAAGCCGGTGGATGAGGGCAGTTCGGTCGGCGTCACCATCCTGCGCGAGGGCGACAACCGCCGCGCGGAAGTGGCGCGCAACTGGCGCTTCGGCGCGCGCATCATGGCCGAGAGTTACGTGCCCGGCCGCGAGATCACGGTGGCCATCATGGGCGACCGGCCGCTGGGCGTGACCGAGATCGCGACCGGCCACGCCTTCTACGATTATGAAGCGAAGTATGCGGAGGGCGGCAGCCGCCACCTCCTGCCCGCGCCCATTCATGCCGACATCGCCGCCGAGGCCATGCGCGTGGCGCTCGCCGCCCATCAGGCGCTGGGCTGCCGCGGCGTCTCCCGCGCGGATTTCCGCTATGACGATACGGCGGGCGAGCCCGGGCGCCTCGTGCTGCTGGAGGTGAACACCCAGCCCGGCATGACGCCCACCTCGCTGCTGCCCGAACAGGCGGCGCACCAGGGCATCCCCTTCCCCGAGCTCTGCGCCTGGATGGTGCGGGAGGCGCGGCATGGCGCGTGAGCCGCGCAAGAAGGTCGCCGTCCGGTCGCGCGCCGCCGCACCCCCGCCGCGCCGCCCTTCCGCCGCCGCGCTCTGGTTCCGCCGGCAGCGGCGCATCCTGCGCGGCATGGGAATGGGCCTGCTGGGGCTGGGCGCGCTGGCGGGCGTGGCCTGGGGGGTGGCGCGGCTGGACCCGGAGGCACGCGCGCGGGACGCGGCGCTGGCGCTGGTGAATTTGGGGCGCGACCATGGGCTGGTCGTGCAGGAAATCCGCGTCGAGGGGCGGGAATTCACCCCGCGCGAGGCGTTGCTGACCGCCATCGGCACCGTGCCGGGCGATGCCATCCTGGACTTCGACCCCGACGCCGCGCGCGCGCGCCTGCTGGAGATCGCCTGGGTGCGCGGGGCGCATGTGGAACGCCGCCTGCCCGGCACCATCCTGGTGCGGCTGGAGGAACGCCAGGCCTTCGCCATCTGGCAGCAGGACGGGCGCTATTCCGTCATTGACCGCAGCGGCAACGAGATGGCGAGCGAGCGTTTCGAGGCCTTCGGCCCCCTGCCCTTCGTGGTGGGCGTGGGCGCCAACACCGCCGCCGCCTCCATCGTGGACGTGCTGCGCCAGCACCCCGCCATCGCGGACCGGGTGGAGGCCGCGGTGCGCGTCTCCGAACGGCGCTGGAATCTGCGCCTGCACAATGGCGCCGACGTGCTGCTGCCCGAAGGCCATGAGGAAGCGGCGGTGGAGCGCCTCGCCCAACTGCACGCGCAGGACCGGCTGCTCGACCGTCCGCTCGCGGTGGTGGACATGCGCCTGCCCGACCGCCTGGTGGTGCGCCTGCCGCCCGAGGCCCCCGCCACACCCCCCGTCGCCCCCGCGCAAGCCCGGAGACAACGTGGATGAACGAGATCATTCGCCACGCCGCCGCCGACACCCCGCCCGCGCGCGGCCTGCGCCTGGGCCGGGCCCGCGCCGGCGCCTTCGGCGTACTGGACATCGGCACCACCAAGATCGTCTGCATCATCGCCCGCATCGAGAGCGACGGCACGCCGCGCGCGCTGGGCTTCGGCTGGCAGAAGGCGCGCGGCATCAAGGCCGGCTCGGTCGTGGACATGGAGGAGGCGGAGCGCAGCATCCGCGCCGCGGTCGCCGGCGCCGAGCAGATGGCCGACACGCGGCTGCAGGGCGTCATCGTCAACCTCTCCTGCGGGCAGCCGGGCGGGCGCATCCATCACATTGACTGGCCCATCGGCGGGCGGGCGGTGACCGAGGCCGATCTGCGCTCCATCCTGCAGGAGGGCGTGCGCCGCACCCATGCCGATGGGCGCGAGGTGGTGCACTGCTTCCCCGCCGGCTTCATGGTGGACGAGACGGGCGGCGTGGAAGACCCGCGCGCCATGGTGTGCGAGCGCCTCCAGGCGCGGCTGCATGTGGTGGACGCGGCGAGCCACGCGCTGTTCAACCTCGGCCAGACGCTGCACCGCTGCGAGCTGGAAGCGGAGGAGATGATCGCCTCGCCCTTCGCCGCCGGCCTCGCCACGCTCGTGGATGACGAGCGCGAGCTGGGTGCGATCTGCGTGGACATGGGCGGCGGCACCACCAGCCTCGCCTGCTTCGCGGAAGGCCGGTTGCTGCACACGGCGCAGCTTCCGGTGGGAGGCTGGCAGGTGACCAACGACCTGGCACGGGTTCTCTCCACGCCCATCAGCCACGCCGAGCGGCTGAAGACCATGCATGGCAGCGTCCTCGAATCCGACGAGGACCGGGGCGAGCTTCTGCCCGTGCCCATGGTGGGCGAGGAGGAGGACCAGATCGCGCGCATCCCGCGCGAGATGATCGTGAAGATCATGCGCCCGCGGCTGGAAGAGTCCTTCGAACTGCTGCGCGACCGGCTGGAAGCCTCGGGCCTGCCCATGGAATTGCGCCGGCGCGTGGTGCTGACGGGCGGTGCGTCGCAGGTCATTGGCGTGCGCGAACTGGCCGCCCGCGTGCTGGGCAAGCCGGTGACCGTGCGCCTCGGCCGGCCGCGAATCGTGCGCGGGCTGCCGGAGACGGCGGCGGGCCCGGCCTTTGCCAGCTGCATCGGGCTGCTGGCCTGGGCCGCGGGCGAGGGGCGCCCGCTGCTCGACATCACGCCCGGGCCGGCCGCGCCCAAGGGCGTGGTGGCGCGCGCTTTCGCCTGGTTGCGCGAAAGATTGTGAGAAACCGAATCCACGGCCTGTGGATTATGTGGAACACGGGGATGAGTGCGGCGGGAGGGGGAGACGCGACTCGCCGCACGCGTCTAGACTCGAGGGGAGGAGATCCGAGGCCATGACGTTGAACCTGACTCTGCCAGTGACGCAGCACACCGATTTCTCGCCCCGGATCGCCGTGATCGGCATCGGCGGCGGCGGCACCAATGCCGTGAACAACATGATCAACCTGGGCCTCGAGGGGGTTGATTTCATCGTCGCCAACACCGACGCGCAGTCGCTCGTGAACAGCCGCGCGGAGCGCCGCGTGCAGCTTGGCCCGCACCTCACGCAGGGGCTGGGCGCGGGGGCGAAGCCCGAGATCGGCCGCGCCGCCGCCGAGGAGGCGATGGACGAGCTGGCGCGCCACCTCGAGGGCTGCCACATGGTCTTCGTCACCGCCGGCATGGGCGGCGGCACGGGCACGGGTGCCGCGCCCGTCGTGGCGCGCATGGCGCGTGAGCGTGGCATCCTGACGGTAGGCGTTGTCACGCGCCCCTTCGACTTCGAAGGGCCGAAGCGCAAGCGCGCCGCCGACCAGGGCCTCGACGAGCTGCAGCAATTCGTGGACACGCTGATCGTGGTGCCCAACCAGAACCTGTTCAGGCTGGCCAATGAGCGCACGACGTTCCAGGACGCCTTCCGCATGGCGGACAACGTCCTCTACATGGGCGTGCGCGGCGTCACCGACCTGATGGTCGCCCCCGGCCTCGTGAACCTCGACTTCGCGGACATCCGCACCGTCATGGCCGAAATGGGCAAGGCGATGATGGGCACGGGCGAGGCCGAGGGCGAGGACCGCGCGGTGAAGGCCGCCGAGGCCGCCATCAGCAACCCGCTGCTGGAGGACACCTCCATGCGCGGCGCGCGCGGCGTGCTGATCAACATCACGGGCGGCCTCGACATGACGCTGTTCGAGGTGGACGAGGCCGCGACGCGCATCCGCCGCGAGGTGGACGAGGATGCGAACATCATCTTCGGCTCCTCGATTGACGAGACGATGAACGGGCGTGTGCGCGTCTCCGTCGTCGCCACGGGCATTGACGTGGCCAGTGCCGCTTCCACGGGCGCGCCGCGCCTCGCGGTCGTCACCCCTGCCCCCGCGCCGGTCGAGGCGCCGGCGCCGCGCGCGGCCCAGGGGCCGTTCGGCGCCCCCGTCCCGCCGCAGCCCGCCCGCCGGCCGGTGCAGGCCACGGGGGCCGGCCTGCTGCGCCAGGCCGCCGCGCCGGCCGTGGCCGTGACACCCGTTCCCGCGGCGCAGGAAGAGGACATGCCGGCCCCGCAGCCCGTGCCGACCCCTGCCCCGCAGGTGGCCCCGCCCGTGATGGCGGCGCCCGCGCAGATGGAAGGCCCGGCGCCGCAGCATGGCGGTGAATCCGGCTGGCGCAGCCTGTTCCGCAACGCGACGGGCGCGATTCGCCAGCCGCGCGCGCCCGAAGCCCCCGCGCCGCGCCGCGCCGAGCCGGGCCTGGGCCTGCCCCAGCCGGCGCCGCAGCGTGCCGCGCCCCAGGCGGCCTCGCCCACGGGCCCGGATGAGAAGAACCTCGACATCCCGACCTTCCTGCGCCGCATGAGCAACTGATCCGGCACGGCTTTGTGCCGATGGGCCCCGTGGCTGAAAGGCCGCGGGGTTTTTCATGTCGGGCCAGGAAGAGGGCCTGGGGCCGGCCTCGCGGCCGCGCCGCGGAGCGCGGGCAGGATGGCCTGACCCCCGCAAATGCGGCAATAAAATGGCGCGCTCTTTCAGGGTTTTAGCGGGAAACATCGGGAAACAACGCTTGACTGGCCTGCGCGGCCCAGCCCTGGCATGCAGGCTCTCGAAACCTTGCCGGCGGCCCGATTGTGGCCGCAAGGACTGGGCAAGGTCCGGTGCCTCCCCCTCCGGGCGGGGGCGCGGTTCAGGGGAGGACCGTCATCCGGAACGCCGCGCCATGCGCGGGCTTTTGTGTCACGGGCGGTTTGGCCCAACTTCGGGGATTTTGCTCAGCATGGATGGATTCGCGCAGCTTCCGGGTGGTCGGCGCCGTCGCCTCGCGCAGGGGATTTCCTGCCGCGGCGTGGGCCTCCACAGCGGGTTGACGCTGACGCTCTCCCTCCTGCCCGCCCCCAGCGGCGCCGGCATCAGCTTCCGCCGCACCGATCTCGGCCTCACCATCCCCGCCCGCGCCGACCATGTGGTGGACACGCGGCTCTGCACCGCCATCGGCCTGCCCGGCGAGCCCCAGGCGCGCGTGGGCACCATCGAGCATGTGATGGCCGCCCTCGCCGCCGCCGGCATCGATGACGCGCTGGTCGAGGTGGACGGGCCGGAGGTGCCCATCCTCGACGGTTCGGCCGAGCCCTTCATCTTCCTCATCAACTGCGCCGGCGCGGCGGAGCAATATGGCCAGCGCCAGTCGCTCCAGGTGCTCAAGACCGTGCGCGTCGAGGATGAGACGGGCGCCTGGGCGGAACTGTCGCCCCTCGATGACTTCGCCTTCGACGCCGAGCTGGAAATCGCCTTCCCCGGCACCGCCATCGGCACCCAGTCGCTCGGCCTGCGCGTCTCGACCGCGAGCTTCCGCGCGGAACTGGCCAATGCCCGCACCTTCACCCTGGCCGAGGATGTGGCGCGGCTGCGCGCGGCGGGCCTCGCGCGCGGCGGCAGCTTGGCCAATGCGGTGGTGGTGGACGGGCCGCTGGTGGTAAATCCGGGCGGGCTGCGCCGGCCGGATGAATTCGTGCGCCACAAGCTGCTGGACGTGGTGGGGGACCTGGCGCTGGCCGGGCACCCCATCGCGGGGCGCTTCCGCGGCGCGCGCTCGGGCCATGCGCTGAACAACCGCCTGGTGCGCGCCCTGCTGGCGGACCCGGCCGCCACGCGCCTCGTCACCGGCCATGCGCTGGAGGCGGTGGAGGCCCCCGCCCTGCTCGCCGCCACCGCGGCCTGACTTCCCGCTTCTGGCCCCCCTTGCCGGCGTTCGGCGGGCGCGTGGTATAAGCCCGCCATCCGGAGTAGAACGCCCCACATGCGACAGACCCTTCCCCGCCTCGCCCTCCTGTGCAGCCTCTTGCCCCTCGCGGCCTGCGGCAGCGTCACGGGCTGGGACGGGCGCATGGGCTCCCTGTTCGACAACAGCCCCACCGCCGCCCTGCAGGACCGCTCGCCCGAGGCGCTCTACGCCGCCGGCATCCAGGCCCTGCAGGAGCAGCGCTACGCCCAGGCCGGCCAGATCTTCGACACGCTGGAGCGGGAGCATCCCTTCTCCACCTGGGCCACCAACGCGAAGCTGATGTCGGCCTATGCCGACTACATGCGCAACCGCTACACCGAGGCCATCGGCACGCTGGACCGCTTCATCCAGCTGCACCCGGCGCACCGCGACATCGCCTACGCGCACTACCTGCGCGCGCTCTCGCTCTATGAGCAGATCAACGACGCGCAGCGCGACCAGCGCGCGACCGAACTCGCCATGGCGGCCCTGCAGGATGTGGTGAACCGCTTCCCCGACACCGCCTATGCGCGCGACGCCCGCCTCAAGATGGACCTGGCGCGCGACCACCTGGCGGGGCGCGAGATGAACATCGGCCGCTTCTACCAGCGCCAGCGCCTGCTCAACGCCGCCATCGGCCGCTACCGCCGCGTGGTGGAGCAATACCAGACCACCAACCACGTGCCCGAGGCGCTGCACCGGCTGACCGAGATCTACCTCTCGCTCGGCCTGCGCGAGGAGGCGGCACGCACCGCCTCCGTGCTGGGCTACAACTTCCCGGGCAGCCCCTGGTACCAGGACAGCTACGCGCTGCTGACGCCGGGGGCCGCGCCGTCGGACGCCGCGCGGCCGGGGCTGCTGCGGCGGGCCTGGGGCAACATCTTCTAGACTATCATGCTCGCCTCGCTCGCCATCCGCGACGTGGTGCTGATCGAGCGGCTGGACCTCTCCTTCGGCCCCGGCCTCTCGGTGCTGACCGGCGAGACGGGCGCGGGCAAGTCCATCCTGCTGGACAGCCTGGGCCTTGCCCTGGGCCAACGCGCCGAGGCGGGGCTGGTGCGCGCGGGGCAGGCCCAGGCCAGCGTCGCCGCCGTCTTCACGCCGCCCGCCGGCCACCCCGCCCATGCGCTGCTGGCCGAACTCGGCCTGGAGGCGGAGGACGCGCTGGTGCTGCGCCGCGTGGTGCAGGCCGATGGACGCTCCCGCGCCTTCGTGAACGACCATCCGGTGGGCGTCGCCGCGCTGAAGCGCCTCGCCGCCACGCTGGTGGAAGTGCAAGGCCAGCATGACCAGGTGGGGCTGGCCGACCCCGCCACCCATGGCGCGCTGCTCGATGCCTTTGGCGGCCTGGACGCGCCGCGCGGGGAGGCCGCCACCGCCTTCCGCGCCTGGCGTGCGGCGGAGGCCGCGCTGCGCGAGGCGGAGGAGGCCGTGGCCGCCGCCCTGCGCGACGAGGAATGGCTGCGCCACGCCGTCGAGGAATTGGCGAAGCTCGCCCCGGAAGAGGGCGAGGAGGAGACGCTCGCCCAGGAACGCCAGCACCTCCAGGCGGCCGAGCGCCGCACCGAGGCGCTGGCCGGCGCGCTGGCCGAACTCCAGCCGCGCGACCGGCGCGGGTCCAACCCGGCCGCCGCGCTCCGCAACGCCGCCCGTGCCCTGGAACGCCTGCCGCCCGGCGCGGTGGGCGAGGGGCAGGAGGCGGTGCTGGCCGCCCTCGGCCTGGCGCAGGACGCGGTGGCGGAGGCCGAGCAGCTGCTGGAACGCCTGGCCCAGGACGCCCTGCCCGACCCGCGAAGGCTGGAGGCGCTGGATGACCGGCTCTATGCGCTGCGCGCGGCCGCGCGGAAACATGGCGTGCCGGTGGTGGAATTGCCGGCGCTGCTGGAGACGCTGCGCGGGCGGCTCGCGGCGCTCGATGCCGGGACGGATCGTGTCAGCGCGCTGAACCTCGCCGCGCGGGCCGCGCGCGAGACCTATGTGGCGGCGGCCACCGCGCTCACCGCGCTGCGGCGCGAGGCGGCGGCGGCGCTGGAGGCGGCACTGGCGCAGGAATTGCCGCCCTTGAAGCTCGACCGCGCGCGGGTGGTGGTGGAAGTCGCCCCGCGCGAGGAAAGCGCCTGGGGCGCCGATGGCGCCGACCGGGTCACGCTGCTGGTCGCGACCAATCCGGGGCAGACGCCGGGGGCGCTGGTGAAGATCGCCTCGGGCGGGGAATTGTCGCGGCTGATGCTGGCGCTGAAGGTGGTGCTGGCGCGGGGTTCGCCCGTGCCGACGCTGGTCTTTGACGAGGTGGATGCGGGCATCGGCGGCGCCACGGCCGCGGCGGTGGGCGAACGGCTCCAACGTGTCGCGGAACGGCTGCAGGTGCTGGTGGTGACGCATTCGCCCCAGGTGGCGGCGCGCGGGACGCGCCATCTGCAGGTGGCGAAATCCGTCGCCGGCGGGCGGGCGGAGACGCGCGTCACCCCCCTCGCGCCCGAGGAACGCCGCGAGGAAATCGCCCGCATGCTGGCGGGCGAGACCGTTACGGAGGCCGCGCGCGCGGCGGCCGAGAGCCTGCTGCGGGGGGCGGCGTGAAGATCCGCACTGGCAGGCCGGAGGATGCCGCGGAGCTGGCCGAGCTCATCAACGCCATCAACAGCCTGGACGGCCCGCCTGCCCGCCTGATGACGCCCGAGGCGGCCCTGCGCGACCTGCTCGGCGAGGCGCCTCGCGCCTGGCTGCGGCTGGCGGAGGAGGCGGGCGTGGTGGTGGGCTTTGCCACCGCCACCCCCATCTATGACGCCGAACGCCAGGCCGATGCGCTGATGCTTCTCGACCTCTATGTCCGCCCCGAGGCACGGCGGCGCGGCGCGGCGCGGGCGCTGATGGCCACGCTGGCACGCGAGGCCAAGGCCACCGGCGCCGCCTGCCTCTGGTGGGGCGTGGATGAGGGCGATGACGAGGCGACGGCCTTCTACCGCGCCATCGGCGCCGTCAGTGAAGGCCGCTTCAGCGGCGAGATCATCGAGGGGGCGGCGCTGGCGCGCCTGGCCGCGACGTGACCCCCCGCCCCTTCACCGCCGGGGACGCCGATGCCGTGGCCGCGCTGGTCCGCGCGCTCAACGCCGAGGAAGGCTACGACCCCGCGCGCAGCCCCGACGCCGCGACGCTGCGCGATGCCTTCCTGGGCGCGCGCGCGGTCGGGCGGCTGCTGGTGCTGGGCGCGCCTCCCGTCGCCTACCTGACCTTGCACCCCTGCTTCGGGACCACCCATGGCGCGCGCGGGGCCTTCATGGGCGACCTCTACGTGGCCCCCGCCCACCGCCGCCGGGGGCTGGCCCGCGCGCTGGTCGCCGCCGCCGCGGCCGCGGTGCAGGCGGAGGGGGGCCGCTACCTCGAATGGACCGCGCTGCCCGGCAATGCGGGCGGGCGCGGCTTCTACGACGCGATCGGCGCGGAGGGGGAGACGCTGCAGGTCTACAGCCTCGATGGCGCCGCCTTCGCCGCGCTGGCGGATTCCGCATGACCGAGACGCCCGAAGCGCGCATCGCGGCACTGATCGAGCAGATCGCGGCCCACGACCGCGCCTATTACGAGCAGGACGCCCCCAGCGTCAGCGACGCCGAATACGACGCGCTGATGCGCGAGCTGCGCGCGCTGGAGGCCGCGCACCCCGAGCTGGTGCAGGCGGACAGCCCGACGCAGAAGGTCGGGGGCAAGGCGGCGGAGGGCTTCGCGAAGTCGCGGCACCTGGCGCCGATGCTCAGCCTGGACAATGCCTTCGACGCGAATGATTTCGCGGAGTTCGCCGCGCGCATCCGCCGCTTCCTGAGCCTGCCCGAAGATGCGCCGCTGGATTTCGTGGCGGAGCCCAAGATTGATGGGCTGTCGGTGAACCTGCTTTACGAGAACGGCGCTTTCGTGCGGGGTGCGACGCGCGGCGACGGCACCGAGGGCGAGGACATCACCGCCAACTTGCTGACGCTGCGCGACCTGCCGCGCGAACTGCCGGCCCCCTTCCCCGCCCGCATCGAAATCCGCGGCGAAGTCTTCATGGAGCGGCCCGACTTCCTCGCCTTCCGCGCCCAGCAGGAGGCCGCGCTGGCGGCGCGCGAGGCGCGCAAGGCGGCGGGCGAAAAGCTCGGCCCGGCCGTCACCATCCCGGTGAATGCGCGCAACGCGGCGGCGGGGTCGCTGCGGCAGCTGGATGCCTCCATCACCGCGCAGCGCCCACTGAAGCTCTTCGCCTACGCGATGGGCGAGGCGAGCGAGGCGCCGGCCGCCACCCATTGGGAATGGCTGGAGCGGCTGAAATCCTGGGGCTTCACGGTGAACCCGCTCTCCGCCCGCATCACCGAGGCGGCGGAGTTCCAGGCGCGGATGGAGGCCGAACGCCCCGGCCTCGCCTATGACATTGACGGCGTGGTCTACAAGCTGGACCGGCTGGACTGGCAGCAGCGCCTGGGCTTCGTGGGGCGGGCACCGCGCTGGGCCATCGCCTGGAAATTCGCGGCGGAGCAGGCCACCACGCGCCTCATCCGCATCGAGATCCAGGTGGGGCGCACGGGCGCGCTCACGCCGCGCGCGGTGATGGAGCCGGTCTTCGTGGGCGGCGTCACCGTCACCCACGCCACCCTGCACAATGAGGACGAGATCGCGCGCAAGGACATCCGCGAGGGCGACCTCGTCACCATCCAGCGCGCGGGCGACGTGATCCCGCAGGTGGTCGGCACCGCGAACCCTGAGGGCGCGGAACGTGGCCCGCCCTTCGCCTTCCCCACCACCTGCCCCGCCTGCGGCAGCCATGCGGTGCGCGAGGGCGATGACGTGGTGCGGCGCTGCACCGGCGGCCTGATCTGCCCCGCCCAGACGACCGAGCGCCTCAAGCATTTCGTCAGCCGCCGCGCCATGGACATCGAGGGCATGGGCGAGGAGGTGATTGACCTGCTCCACGCCGAGGGCCTGGTCAAAAGCCCCGCCGACATCTTCCGGCTGCACCAGGCGGCCGAGCGCATGCGCGGCTGGAAGGGCTGGGGCGCCAACGCCAAGCGGCCGGAGGAGGCGAAAAAGGTGCCGAACCTTCTCGCCGCCATCGAGGCCAGGCGGCGCGTGCCGCTGGAACGCTTCCTCTATGGCCTGGGCATCCGTCGTATCGGTGAGCAGAATGCGAAGCTGCTGGCGCGGCACTACCAGTCCATCACGGCGCTGCGGGCGCGGATGGTGGAGGCGCGCATCATCGGCAGCGAGGCGCGGGAGGAGCTGGGCTCCATCCAGGGCATCGGCCCCGCCATCGCGACGGAGCTGGTGGAGTTCTTCGCCGAACCGCACAACCAGGAGGCGCTGGACGATCTGCTAGGCGAGGTGACGCCCGAGGACGCGGCCGCCGTGGCGGCGGAGGACAGCCCCTTCGCCGGCAAGGCGCTGGTCTTCACCGGCACGCTGGAAACCCTCTCCCGCCAGGAGGCGGAGGCGCGGGCCGAGGCGCTGGGCGCGCGCGTGACGAAATCCGTGTCGAAGAAGACCGATTTCGTGGTGGTGGGGGCCGATGCCGGCTCCAAGGCCGCCAAGGCCGCGGAACTGGGGGTGACGGTGCTCAGCGAGGCGGAGTTCCGGGCACGGGCCGGGCTGGACGCCGGCTGAGGCCGGCCCGCGCGCGCTAGGCCCGGTGCCGGGCCCGAGGCGCGCGGGGAGCGGACGCGCCTGCCATCACGCACAGGTTGCGGATTTGGCCGCCTCCCCGCCGCGTGACAGGATGGCACCCTTCCAGAGGGAGAAACCGCCATGACCGACAGCATCAAGCCGCTCGCCATCGCGCGCGCCACCGCCCAGGGCGGCCGCAATGGCCGCACCGCCACCGAGGACGGGCTGGTGGCCGTGGACCTCTCCGTGCCCAAGGGCATGGGCGGCCCCGGCCGCGACGGCACGACGACGCCCGAGCACCTCTTCGCCGCCGGCTACGCCGCCTGCTTCGCCGGCGCGCTGGATTTCATCGGCCGCCAGCACAAGAAGGACGCCAGCAAGGCCGAGGTGACGGCCGAGGTCGCGGTGGGCCCGCGCGATGGCGGGGGCTTCGGCCTCGCCGTCGTGCTGCATGTGAAGGACCCGAGCCTGCCCCAGGCCGAACTGGCGGCGCTGGCGCAGGAGGCGCATGAGAAGATCTGCCCCTACAGCCACGCCACCCGCGGCAATGTGGACGTGCAGATCAAGGCCACGGGCGGCTGATCAGAGGGGGGCGCACTCCGCCTCCAGCCAGGCCCGGCTGGCCGGATCGAGGCCGGGCCCCACCTCGCGCCACACGCGGGCGTGGTAGGCGTCCACCCAGCCCCGCTCGAAGGGTGTCAGCGCGGCCGCGTCCAGCAGGGCGCGGCAATAGGGGGCCAGCGTCAGCGTCTCGAACTCCAGGAAGGCGCGGGCCTGGTCGGGCTGGGGCTCGGCGGGGCGGGCCAGCAGCAGGTTCTCGATGCGGATGCCGTAATGGCCGGGGAGGTAGTAGCCTGGCTCGTTGGACAGGATCATGCCCGGGCGGATGGGCACCACCTTGGCCGCGCGGCTGAAGGCGGCGGGGCCTTCGTGCACCGACAGGAAGCTGCCGACGCCATGCCCGGTGCCGTGGTCGTAGTCGAGCCCCATGTCCCAGAGCGGCCGGCGCGCGATGGCGTCCAGATGCGGCCCCGCCACCCCTTCCGGAAAGCGCAGCGTTCCCAGCGCGATATGCCCGCGCAGCACCGCGGTGTAGCGGGCGCGGAGTGAGGCGGGCGCGGGGTCGGGCCCGGTCCAGAGGGTGCGGGTGATGTCGGTGGTGCCGTCCGGGAACTGCCCGCCGCTGTCGATGAGGTAGCACTCGTTCGGGCGGATGGGCCGGTCGGTGGCCGGCGTGACGCGGTAATGGACGATGGCGCCATTCTCGCCGGCGCCGGAGATGGCGGGGAAGCTCTCGGCCACGAAGCCCGGCAACAGGCGGCGCTGGTCCAGCAGGTGCGCGGCGGCGGACATTTCGGTCAGGCCGCCGCGCGGCGCCTCGGCGGCGAACCAGGCGAGGAAGCGCGCCACGGCGCCGGCATCGCGCAGCTGCGCGGCGCGGGCGCCCTCCTGCTCCACCGGGTTCTTCATGGCGCGGGGCAGGCGGCAGGGGTCCTCGCCCGCGCTGACCTTGGCGCCGGCCTCGCGCAGGGTGGCGGCGAACCAGGCGGGGGTGGCCTCGGGGTCCAGGCGCACGGCGCGGCCTGACAGGGCGCTGAGCGCGCCCGGCAGCGCCGTGCGGGGCGAAATGCTGACGGCGTTGCCCAGATGGGCGCGCGTCGCTTCCGGCACGCGCTCGGGCGCGTGCAGGAACAGCGCCACCGAGGCATCCTCGTGCAGCACCGCGAAGGCCAGCGGCAGCGGCGTGTGCGCCAGGTCCGCGCCGCGGATGTTCAGCAGCCAGGCGACGGAATGGGCATCGGCCAGCACGCAGGCCTGCTCGCCCGCCGCGCGCAGGGCGGCGGCGGCGGCCTCGCGCTTGGCCGCGCCTGTGACACCGGCCTGGGCCAGGGCATGCGGCAGCACGGGGGTGGCGGGCGGCGCCGGACGGTCGGTCCAGAGCGCATCAATGGGGTTGGGCGAGAGGGGGACGAGCGTCACGCCCGCGAAACGCTGCAGCGCGGCCTCGCTGTGCAACCAGGGATCATAGCCGATGGCCAGGCCCTGGGCGTGCTCGCGCAGCCATTCGGCCGGCGGCTCCTCGGTGATGTGGCGGCGTTCCCACAGCGCGGCATCGGTCTCGGCGGCAAGCTGGGTGGTGTAGCGGCCATCGGTGAAGACGGCGGCGCGGCCCGGCAGCACCACGGCCATGCCCGCGCTGCCGGTGAAGCCGGTCAGCCAGGCCAGGCGTTCGCCGGCGCGCGGGACGTATTCGCCCAGATGCTCGTCGCCGCGCGGGACGAGGAAGCCCGCGACACCCCGGGCGGCCAAGGCCTCGCGCAGGGCGGCGAGGCGGTGCAACTTTTCGTTCATCTATGCCTCAGTTCCGTCATAATGGCATGTGTCCACAGAAAGACATGCGTCAAACGCATGTGTGCAGTCGCAGCATAGCGCAACCACAAGACGCAATTCCCCCCTACATCCTCCCTCACGAGAGCGGCGCCGCCGCCTTCAGAACCCGGGCGATGACCGCCCACAGATATTCGGATGGACCTCATGGACTCCCGCATCACCCCGGCCGAAGCCGCGATGCTGATGCCTTACCCGCATTTCGACCGCCTCGGCCCCGCCGAGCGCGCCGAGGTGCTGACCGCCCGCGCGCGTGCCCTCCGCGCCAGCGTCATCCTGGCAGCCATCACGGGCGCCTTCCAGGCCCTGGCCCGTGGCTTCGCCGCGATGCAGCGCCGCAACCGCACCGCCGAGGAGCTGAGCCAGCTCAGCGACCGCGCGCTCGCCGATATCGGCATCGCCCGCGGCAATATTCACGAGATCGCCGCCCGCCCCTTCCCTCAGGCGGCGAATGACGTGGCCGGGACCCGCCACGCGGCCTGAACGGGCCCACTGGTCGCTTCCGCCCCGCGCCGGGTGCATGACTGCCCCGGCGCGGTTCTTTCTTGTGCAAGGCTGACGCTTCGCCTCAGCTTTCGCTCATGCAAAACGCCCCCGCCCGATCGGCCAAGACCATCCTCTGGGTGGCCATCATCGGGGCGGCGGCCACCTCCTCCCTCGCCATGGGCATCCGGCAGACCTATGGTTTGCTGCTCCTGCCCATGTCCGCCGAGCATGCTGTGGCCCCCTGGGCCTTCGGCCTCGCGGTCGCGCTGCACAACCTGACCTGGGGCCTGGCCCAGCCCGTCTCGGGCAGCATGGCCGACAAATATGGCTCCGGCCGCGTCATGGCGGTGGGCGGCGTCTTCTACCTGATCGGCTGCGGGCTGCCCGCGCTCTTCCCCACCAATGCGATGGTGCTGCTGGGCATCGGCCTGTTCTCGGGCTTCGGCGTGGCCTGCGCGGGGACGGGGCTGGCCCTGGCCGCCATCGGGCGCCTCGCGCCGCCGGAGAAGCGGGGCGAGTATATCGGCATCGCCAGCGCCGGCGGGTCGCTCGGGCAGGCGGCCATGGTGCCCATCACCTTCGGCGCCATCGGCTGGCTGGGCTCGGCGGGCGCGCTGGCCATGCTGGCGGTGACGGCGCTGCTCATCATTCCCATCGCGCGCAACATCGAATGGCGGCCCGCCCCGCGTGTGGGCGCGCCGGCCGCGGGGCTGATGGGGCTGCCGGGCCTCGCCAAGCGGGCGCTGGCCGACCGCGACTTCGCCCTGCTGACGGGCGGCTTCTTCGCCTGCGGCTTCCAGCTCGCCTTCCTGACCACGCATTTGCCCTCGCACATCGCGCTGTGCGGCCTGGCGCCCAGCCTGGGCATGACGGCGCTGATGCTGATCGGGCTGTTCAACATCCCGGGCTCCTGGTTCTGCGGCTGGCTGTCCTCGCGCATCAAGCCGGAGACGGGGCTGGGCTGGATCTACCTGGTGCGGACGGTGGCCATCGCGCTCTTCGCCATCGCCACGCCCACCGAATGGGGCACCATGGTCTTCGCCGCCGTGATGGGCTTCGTCTGGCTGGGCACGGTGCCGCTGACCTCGGCCGCCATCGCGCGGCGCTTCGGCGTGGGGGATCTGGGGGCCCTCTATGGCGTGTGCTTCTTCAGCCACCAGATCGGCGGCTTCCTGGGCGCGGGCGCCGGCGCGCTGCTGCTCGGCGTCACCGGCAATTACGACGCCTTCTGGCCGGTGATGATCGTGGTGGGGCTGACGGCCAGCGTGCTGAACTGGATGACGAAGCCCCCTGGCGCGCGCCCCCTGCCCGCCTGACGGCACGCCCTGCCCATCGCCTGGGCAGAACGGGGCCGGGGCCGGGTCTTCTACGGGAGTTTACGGGGTGTGCGGGGGTCGCCGCCGGTGGTCCGCTTTGGCCAACCCGCCCGGAGGACCATCCCATGAACCGCCGCAGCCTGCTGCTCGCCACCCCCGCCCTCACGCTGCCCGCCATCGCCCGCGCCCAGGGCGCCTTCCCCGACCGCCCCATCCGCGTCGTCATCGGCTATCCCGCCGGCGGCGGAACCGACACGGTGGGGCGGCCCATCATGCAGCGGCTGTCCGAGCATCTGCGCGTGCCGGTCATCGTGGAGAACCGCGGCGGCGCCAATGGCAACATCGCCATGGAATACATGACCCGCGTGGAGCCCGACGGCTACACCATCTTCATGGGCGATGCGGGCAATCTCGGCATCACCCATGCGCTCTATCCGAACCTGCCCTTCGACACGCAGCGCGACTTCGTGGGCGTGGCGCAGCTCACGGCCGGGCCGGTGGTGCTGGTCATCGCGGGCAATGTGCCGGCCAGCACCCTGGCCGAATGGACCGCGCTGCTGAAGGCGCGGCCGGATGCCTTCAACTTCGGCTCGGCCGGCGTGGGGTCCGGGCCGCATCTCTTCTACGAAAGCTGGCGGCGGGCGGCCGGCGTCTCCATGACGCATGTCCCCTATCGCGGGACCGGGCCGGCATTGGCCGGGCTGCTGGCGGGCGATGTCCACATGATGATCGGCAATTACGGCGTCTTCCGCGGCGCGCATGAGGCGGGGCGGGTGAAGGTGCTGGCCATTTCCACCCCCGCGCGCCACCCGAACCTGCCCGACATCCCCACCGCGCGCGAGGCCGGCACCGACTGGGGCGTGATCGGCTTCAACGGCATCATCGCCCCACGCCGCATCCCCGCCGATCGCCGCCAGGCGCTGGAGGACGGGTTCCGCCACGTCATCGGCCTGCCCGAGATTCAGGCGCAGCTGCTCTCCTTCGGCTCGCTGGCGGATTTCGCGCCGGGCGCGGAACTCGACCGCCGCATGGCCGCCGAGCGCGAGAGCTGGACGCGCCTGGTGCGCGAGGCGAACATCCAGGCGGAATAGGGAACGGGTCCATGGCGCTGCTCATCACCAACGCGACCATCGTCACCGGCGATGACGCGAACACCATCTGGCATGGCGGCGCCATCGCCATCGAGGGAAGGCGCATCGCGGGGCTCGGCCCGGCCGCGGAGATGGCGGCGCGCTTCCCGGACGCCGAGGTGCTGGACGCGCGCGGCCGCGCCGTGTTCCCGGGCTTCGCCAACATCCACACCCATCTGGTGATGACGATGGCGCGCGGGGTCTTCGAGGACCTCTCGCCGCCGCACCAGCCGCCCTTCGATGGCGGGCTCTCGCCCATCCCGCTGCCGCCGATGACGGCGCATGAGCAGAAGGTGATGTGCCAGCTGGGTGCGTTGGAAGCCATCCGCTCCGGCACCACGGCGGTGCTGGAGGATGCGGCGGGCATCGAGGGCTATGCCCAGGCCATGCTCGACACGGGGCTGCGGATGCTGCTGGCCGAGCGCGCCTGGGACCGGGCGGGGGCCTCCATCGGCGACCCCTCCGAGTTCCGGCGCGACCCGACGCTGGGCGCGCGCGGGGTGCAGCGCATCCGCGACCTGCACGCGAAATGGCATGGCGCAGGCGAGGGGCGCATCACGGTGGGCGTCTCGGCCTGGGCGCCCGATGTGTGCTCGGCGGAATTGCTGCGCGAGCTGCGGGCGCTGCAGCAGGAGCTGGACACGGTCTGCACCATCCACCTCAACCAGATCTGGGGCGAGGTCGCGGCCATCAAGGCACACCACAACATGCTGCCCAGCGAGTTCCTGGACAGCATCGGCTTCATCCATGACCGGATGATCGGCGCGCATTGCCGCTGCATGGCGCCCTTCGAGGAGAAGGTGCTGGGGAAACACAAGGCACATGTGGCCTTCAACTCCGCCATCGCGGCGCGGCGGGGGCTTTCACCCCGCGTGTGCGAGATGGAAGAGGCCGGCTGCAACATCGCCATGGGCACGGACAACATGGCCGAGGACATGGTGGAGGTGATGCGCACGGGCCTCTTCATGGAGCGCGTGCGCCGCCAGGATGGCCGCAACCCCACGCCCGAGGAGGCGCTGCGCTGGGCCACGCGCAACGGCTACAAGGCCATGGGCATCGCGGGCGGCGGGTGGCTGGCGGAGGGGAACCTCGCGGACCTGATCATGATCCGGGTGGACCGCGCGCATCTGGCACCCTTCCTGCGGCCCGTGGCGGCCTTTGTTCACCAGGGGCAGGCGAGCGACGTCTCGGACGTGATGGTGGATGGCGAATGGGTGATGCGCGACGGCGTGGTGCTGACCATGGACGAGGCCGCGATCGTGGCCGAGGCGGAGGAGATCGCCTCGCGCGCCTGGGCGCGGCTCTTCGCGGAAAACCCGGGGATCGAAATCCCCGAGGGGTTCCGGCCGCTGCCGGCCCATGTGGCCGATGGCGCGACGCGCGTCGCCATGCAGCCGGTGTCGAATAGCGGCTAGCCCTTCAGTAGATCACCACCGACCTGATGCTCTCGCCCTTGTGCATCAGGTCGAAGCCCGTGTTGATCTCATCCAGCTTGAGGCGGTGGGTGATCAGCGGGTCAATGCGGATCTTCCCCTCCATGTACCAGTCCACGATGCGCGGCACGTCGGTGCGGCCGCGCGCGCCGCCGAAGGCCGTGCCGCGCCAGTTGCGGCCCGTGACCAGCTGGAAGGGGCGCGTGGAAATCTCCTGCCCCGCCGCCGCCACGCCGATGATGATGGAGGTGCCCCAGCCGCGATGCGTGCATTCCAGCGCCTGGCGCATCAGGTTCGTGTTGCCCACGCATTCGAAGCTGAAATCGGCGCCGCCATCGGTCAGGTCCTGGATGGCCTGGATCACCTGGTCGCGCCCCACCACATCCGGGTTCACGAAATGCGTCATGCCGAATTCGCGCGCCATGGCCTCGCGCGCGGGGTTGATGTCCACGCCGATGATCTTGTCGGCACCCACCAGCTTCGCGCCCTGGATCACGTTCAGCCCGATGCCGCCCAGGCCGAAGACCGCGACCGTCGCCCCCGGCCAGACCTTGGCCGTGTTCACCACCGCGCCGATGCCCGTGGTGACGCCGCAGCCGATGTAGCAGATCACGTCGAAGGGCGCGTCCGGGCGCACCTTGGCCAGCGCGATCTCGGGCAGCACGGTGAAGTTCGCGAAGGTGGAGCAGCCCATGTAGTGCATGATGGCGTTGTCCGCCCGGCCCGCCACGCGCGGCGTGTCGCAGCGGAAGCGCGACGTTCCATCCGGCATCACCCCCTTCCCCTGCGTCGCGCGGATGGCGGTGCAGAGGTTGGAGCGCTGGCTCAGGCAGGTTTTGCACTGCCGGCATTCGGGCGTGTAGAGCGGAATGACATGGTCGCCAGGCTTCAGCGAGGTGACGCCCGCGCCGACCTCGCGCACGATGCCGGCGCCCTCATGGCCCAGGATGGCAGGGAAGAGGCCCTCCGGGTCCGCGCCCGAAAGGGTGTAGGCGTCGGTGTGGCAGATGCCGGTCGCCATCACTTCCACCAGCACCTCGCCCGGCTTGGGGCCCTCGATGTCGATGGTCTCGATGGAGAGGGGCTTGCCGGCCTCCCAGGCCACGGCGGCGCGGGTCTTCATCGGGCGTTTCCTTCGCGAATCACCGGCGCAACTTAGCCAGCCGCACGCCCCCGGTCCAACAGCGCCATCACGAAGCCCAGCAGCGCCAGCAGCCCCACCACGGCCAGCATCCACAACGCGGGCGTGTAGCTGTCGCCCCATTGCCAGGCGAGAGCGACGATGAGCGGCGCGAAGGCGCGCATGGGGGCGCTGGCCATGGCAAGCGCGCCGGTGACGGCGCCATAGCCCTCGCGCCCCAGGAATTCGGCGGGCGCGCCCGCGCGCACGATGGACATGAGGCCATCCGCCACCGCCCAGCCCATGGTGAAGACCAGGATCCAGCCGAAGGTGGACGGCACCATCGCCAGCCACACCATCGCGGCGGGCATCAGCACCGTGCAGATCATCCCCACCACCGCCATGCGCGCGCGGGGACCGAGCGCGAAGAGGCAGCCCCGCGCCGCCACCTGGAAGGGCCCGTGCAGCGCGGCGAGCCACAGCACGCTCACTTCGTCCAGGCCCCTTTCGCGCAGCAGCGGCACCAGATGCGCGGCCAGCCCCACCCCCACGAAGGAATGCGCGGACAGCACAAGGGCCAGGCCCCAGAAGGCCGGGCGGCGCAGCGTGGCGCGCAGCGTGAAGGGCGCGGCCCCCGCGCGCGGCGGCGGCGGCCGCGCGCCCTGGAATTGCCACAACGCCAGCAGCCCCGCGCAGCACTGGATGGCCGCCAGCACCCAGAGCGCGCCACGCCAGCCCAGCGACTGGATCAGCGCCTCGGCCAGGGGGATGAAGATGGTGGCCGTGAAGCCGGTGATGAAGGTGATGCCGGTGATGACGCGCATGGGCTGTCGCGCCAGCGAGACCACCACGGCCATGGCCGGCGCCCAAAGTGCGGTCGCCTGCACCAGCCCCATGGCGAACCAGATGAGGTAGAAGGCCCAGAGGCTTTCCACCAGCGCCCAGGCCACCAGCACCAGCGCCCCCGCGATGCCCCCCAGGCCCAGCGGCAGGCGCCCGCCATTGCGGTCCACGAAGCGGCCCACATGCACCGCCGCCAAGCCCGAGAGCAGCAACCCCAGCGTCAGCGCGCCGCTGATGGAGGCGCGCGCCCAGCCGAGCTCGCGCTCCATGGGTTCGATGAAAAGCGTGAAGGGCACGAAGAGCGTGCCCCAGCCCAGCACCTGGTTGATCGCGATGCCGAAGATCAGCGCGCGGTCGCTGGTGCGCGAGATGGGCATGGGGCCTTTCTACGGCCCGATCAGGATGCCGCGTTCCGCATGGTAGCGTTGGAAATCCTCGGCGCGAAGCCGGGCGTCGCGGCGCGTCGCGTCGTCATGGCCGGAGGGGTTGTGGAAGCGCAGCCGCCCCTGCCCGTCCGCGCCAAAGACCAGCACGAGGTGGCCGCCGCGCCGGGGTGGGGTGACCTCGGGCGTGCGGATCGTGGCGTGGACGGAGGCGATGTAGAGCTGGCCCGGCGCCAGCACCGGCATGGGTTCATCCAGCACGATGCGCGCCTTCACGCCGCGCCCGTGCAGCCAGGCGACGGCGCCGGCATAGATCAGGCCGCGGATTTCCCCATCCGGTTCCTCGACATAGCCGCCGAGCGCCTGCACGGCGCGGCGCAGGTCATGGATGGAATGCGCCTCGCCCCGCGCGGCCATGGCCATGCGCAGGCAGGCCATGCCGCAGAGGTGGTGCGCCCAGCGGGCATACTCCGCCGGGCTTTCCGCGCCCGAATCGCGCCAGAGCGGGTCCGTCGCCGCATCCCGCCCCGCGAGGAATTCGGGAACCAGCGCGGCTGATTCCCATTGGGCGAAATAGGGCGGGATCACCCGTTCAGATGGCAGGCCGAGAGATGGCCGGGGGCGATCTCGCGCAGCTTCGGCACCTCCTGGCTGCAGCGCGGCATGGCGTGCGGGCAGCGGGGGTGGAAGTGGCAGCCCGTGGGCGGGTTCAGCGGCGAAGGGATTTCGCCCTTCACCGTGGTAAAGGCCCGCTTGCGCGCCTCGATCCGCGGCACCGAGGCCAGCAGCGAGACGGTGTAGGGGTGGTTGGCGCGGGCGAAGATTTCCTCGGCCGGCGCCTGCTCCACCACCCGGCCCAGATACATGATCACCACGCGGTCGCTGAGATGCTCCACCACGCTGAGGTCATGGCTGATGAAGAGGTAGGTGAGATCCAGCTCCTGCCGCAGCTTCATGAACAGGTTCAGGATCTGCGCCTGGATGGAGACGTCCAGCGCCGCCACCGCCTCGTCGCAGACGATGAACTCCGGCTTCACGGCGAGCGCGCGCGCGATGCCGATGCGCTGGCGCTGCCCGCCCGAGAACTGGTGCGGGTAGCGGCGCTTGAAGGCGGGGTCGAGCCCCGCGCGGCGTATCTGCTCCTCGACATAGGGGCCGAAGCCGGCGCGGGTGGTCATGCCGTGCACCAGCGGCGCCTCGCCCACGATGTCCTCCACCCGCATGCGCGGGTTCAGCGAGGCATAGGGGTCCTGGAAGATCATCTGCGCGCGCAGCCGGGCCTCACGCGAGGCGGGGCCGTCCAGCTTCGTCACGTCCTTGCCGCGCCAGAGCACCTGGCCATTCGAGGGCGGCATGATGCCGGCGGCGACGCGGCCCAGCGTGGACTTGCCGCAGCCGCTCTCGCCCACCAGCCCCACCACCTCGCCCTTGCGGATGCCGAGGGTCACGTCGTCCACGGCGTGCACCACCTCCTCGCGCAGGGGCGCGCCGAGGAAGCGGGCGATCTTGCCGGCGAAGTCGAGCTTCTTCTCGAAGCGGCGCGAGATGCCGCGCAGCTCCAGCAGCGGGGTTTCGGTCGTGGCGCTCATGCCCCCACCCCTTCCAGATGCGGGTGGAAACAGCGGGCGCGGCGGCCCGGGCGCAGTTCCAACAGGTCAGGCTCCACCAGGCAGGCCTCGTCCGCACGGGGACAGCGGCTGCGGAAGGCGCAGCCCGCGGGCAGCTTCAGCAGTGAGGGCGTCATGCCGGGAATCTGCCGCAATGGCTCACCCCGCCGGTTTCGGCTGGGGACGGAGCCGATGAGGCCCACCGTGTAGGGGTGCATGGGCGCGTCCAGCACCGCGCCCACCTCGCCACCTTCCACGATGCGGCCGGCATACATGACGGCGATTTCGTCCGCGAGGCCGGCGACCACCGAGAGATCATGCGTGATCCAGATGAGGCTCGTGCCGGTGGTGGCGGCGAGCTTCTGCACCTCGGCCAGGATCTGGCCCTGGATGGTGACGTCCAGCGCCGTGGTGGGTTCGTCCGCGATGATGAGTTCGGGCCGGTGCAGCAGCGCGATGGCGATGGCGACGCGCTGGCGCATGCCGCCCGAGAACTGGTGCGGATAGGATTTCAGGCGCTCGTCCGGCGAGGGGATGCCCACCATGCCCAGCGCGTCGCGCGAGCGCTGGCGGGCCTCCTCGCGGCTGACCTTCTCATGCGCCAGGACCGTCTCGATCATCTGCGTGTCCACCCGAAGCACCGGGTTCAGCGTCATCATCGGGTCCTGGAAGATCATCGCGATGCGGTTGCCGCGCAGGTGGCGCAGTTCTTCCTCATTGGCGGTGGCGAGGTTGCGACCGTGGAAGAGGATCTCGCCCTCCACCACGCGCCCCGGCGGGTCCACCAGGCCGATGATGGAGAAGCCCGTCACCGTCTTGCCCGAGCCGGACTCACCGACCAGCCCCAGCACCTGGCCACGGCCCACGGTGAAGCTGACGCCGTCCACGGCCTTCACCACGCCCGCGCGCGTGAAGAAATGCGTGCGGAGGTTCCGCACTTCGAGAGTGGTGCTCATGAGCCCTGCACTTGCATCGAGAATCCGGCCGCACCGCGGCCGGCGCCGCCCAACCGGGTTGCCAACTGGCACGCCCGTGGCGCGGCGAAGCCAAGCCGCCGGAGGCGGCGCGTCGTGCTGGAAGCACGCCTCCGGCTTGACGCGTTTGAGGGCGGAATGAATCCAAGGCTCATTTCTTGAGCCTTGGATTCAAGACATCCCGCAGGTGATCGCCCATCAGGTTGATCGAGACGATCGTGATCAGCAGCGCGATGCCCGGGTAGAAGCTGATCCAGTAATTGCCGCTCAACATGTATTCGAACCCATTGGCGATGAGCAGGCCGAGCGAGGGCTCGGTGATGGGCACGCCGAGGCCGAGGAAGGAGAGCGTCGCCTCCAGCGCGATGGCGCGCGCGATCTGGATGGTGCCGATGACGATCAGCGGCGGCAGGCAGTTCGGGAACAGATGCCGGAACAGGATGCGCCGCGTGGGCAGCACCAGGCATTGCGCGGCCTCGATGTACTCCCGCCGGCGCTCGACGAGGGCCGAGCCGCGCACCGTCCGCGCGTAATAGGCCCACTCCACGATGACCAGCGCGATGACGACGTTCAGCACGCCCTTGCCCAGGAAGGCCAGGATCATCAGCGCGGCCAGGATGGTGGGGAAGCTGAGCTGCAGGTCCACCAGACGCATGATGAAGCTGTCGGTCCGCCCGCCTGCATAGGCCGCCAGCAGCCCGAGCGAGGCGCCGACCAGGCAGGCGATGATGGCCGAGCCGATGCCCACGATCAGCGAGATGCGCAGCCCGTAGATGATGCCCGAGAGCATGTCGCGCCCCTGGTCATCGGTGCCGAGCCAGTGGGTGATGCCCGTGCCGCCGACCTCGCCGGGCGGCAGACGCCCGTCCATGATGTCGAGCTGCGCCAGGTCATAGGGGTTCTGCGGCGCGATCCAGGGCGCGAAGATGGCCAGCAGGGCGATGGTCACGAAGACCAGCAGCCCGCCGACGGCCACCTTGTTGGCCGCGAATTCGGAGACGAAGCGGCGGAAGGGGGTTTCCTCCTTCGCCTCCACCGGGGCGGGGGCCGTGGTGTCGCTCATGCCTTGGACTCCAGCCGCACCCGCGGGTCCAGCACCGAATAGAGGATGTCCACGATCAGGTTGATGGTGATGAACATGAGCACGATGACCATGAGGTAGGCGACGATCACCGGCCGATCGAGCACGTTGATGCTGTCAATGATGAGCTTGCCCATGCCCGGCCAGGCGAAGACCGTCTCCGTCACCACCGAGAAGGCGATGGTGGAGCCCAGCTCCAGCCCCACCACGGTGACGACCGGGATCAGGATGTTCTTGAACACATGCACGAAGGTGACGCGCGCGGGCGAGAGGCCCTTGGCGCGGGCGAACTTCACATAATCCATCAGCATCGCCTCCCGCACGCCCGAGCGCGTGAGGCGGATGACGAGGCTGATCTTGAACAAGGCGAGGTTGAAGGCCGGCATGGCCAGATGCGACCAGCCATTGGCCGTCAGGAAGGACCAGTGCAGGCCGAGGATTTGCACCGTCTCGCCCCGGCCCGAGCTGGGCAGCCAGCCCAGTTGCACGGCGAAGACCATGATGAGCATCAGCCCCACCCAGAAGGTGGGCAGCGAGAAGCCCAGGATGCTGCCCGCCATGATGACGCGCGAACCGATGCTCTCGGGCTTCAGGCCAGCGTAGAGACCCAGCGGCAGGCCGATCAGCACCGAGAGGAACATGGCGCCGAAGGCCAGCTCCAGCGTCGCCGGCATGCGGTTGAGGATGAGCTGCAAGGCAGGCTCGTTGAACACGAAGCTGCGCCCCAGATCCCCCCGCAGCGCGTTCTGCAGGAAGACCAGGTATTGCTGCCACAGCGGCAGGTCGAGCCCGAGGGCGGCGATGGCGCGCTCACGCTCCATCTGGTCGGCGTCCGGCGAGATCAGGATCTCGACCGGGTCGCCGATGGCATAGACGCCCACGAAGACGATGACGCTCATGGCCAGAAGGACCATGAGCGACTGGAGAATCCGCCGCAGCAGGTAGACGGTCATTAGCGGGGCCGGACGTCCTGGGCGCGCGTCAGCTCATCGGCGCGGGCCTCGTGCTGCAGCGTGTTCCGCATGGCCCAGATGTTGGTCTGGATGTGCAGCGGGATGATGCCCACGTCATCAAGCGCGATGCGCTGGGCTTCCTGCAGGATGGCCTCGCGGCGCGCGTCGTCGATCTCGACCAGCGCGGCCTCCAGGCGGCGGTCCACCTCGGGGTTGCTGTAGCGGCCGCGGTTGGAGGCGCCCCAGCCGCGGTCACGGTTGGCGGTGGCCAGGATGTTGCGGACGGGGTGCGAACCCTCGGGGTTGGAGCCCCAGCCGATCAGGAAGGCCGAGAATTCCTGGCGCCCGGCGCGGCCCACGAAGGTGGTCCAGGGCTGCGCCTCGACCGTGGTACGCACGCCGATGCGCGTCCACATCTGGCCCACCGCCTGCACGATGCGGCCGTCATTGGGGTAGCGGTTGTTCGGGCCGTGCAGGGTGATGCGGAAGCCCTCCGGGAAACCCGCCTCGGCCAGCAGGGCGCGGGCGCGCGCGGCATCCGGCGCCGGCGGGGCGTAGTTCGGGATGTGCGAGAAGACGCCCGGCGGCAGGAACTGCGCCGACGGCGTGGCGGAGCCTTCCATCACGCGGTTCGCGATGGCCGGGCGGTCAATGGCAATGGAGAGCGCCTGGCGCACCCGCAGGTCGCGCAGCGGGTTGCGCGCGATGGGCTGGCCGTTGTTGTCGGTGATGAAGGGCGAGGCGTCCTCGCGCAGGTGGTCGAGGCCGAGGAAGATCAGCCGCAGGCCCACCTTCTCGCTGACGGCGAGGCGACGGTCGGCGCGGACGCGCGCGAGGTCGGGCGTGGGCACCTGGTCAATGAAGTCCACATCGCCCGAGAGCAGCGCCGCCGTACGCGCGCCGCCATTCGTGATCATGCGGTAGTTCACCGTGGCCCAGGCCGGGCGGGTGCCGAAATAGCTGTCATTGCGGGCGAATTCGATGCGGTCGCCCATGGTGTGGCTGACCACGCGGAAGGGCCCGGTGCCGATCGCGGCCTGGCCGCTGTTGAACTGCTCCGTGGTCGCGTTCTCGTGCGTCTCGCGGTCCAGGATGAAGATGTTCGTCATGTCCTGCGGCAGCAGGGGCGAGGGGTTCTGCGTGGTGATGCGCAGCGTGTGGCTGTCCACGATCTCCACATTCGTGATCGGCCGCACGAAGGCCGCGAAGGAGGAGGGGCTGTTCGGCACGTTGGGCACGCGCTGGAAGGTGAAGGCCACGTCTTCCGCGGTGAAGGGGTTGCCGTTGTGGAAGGTGACGCCGCGGCGCAGGCGGAATTCCCACACATTGGGCTCGATCGCGCGCCAGCTTTCCGCGAGGCCGGGTTGCATCCGCGCGTCGCCATCGGTGTTGATCAACCGGTCGAAGATCATGCCGGCGGCGGCGTTGTTGGGGGAGAGCTGGTGGTAATGCGGGTCGAGCGAGGTGACCGGGGCCCCCACCGCCATGTTCAGGTTCTGCGCCTGCGCCCCATGGGCCGCCAGCGCCATCGCGGCGCCCATAACGGCGCCGGCGGCCAGCTTGCGGCCGCGCGTGTTGATTGCCATTTCCTCGTCCCCACTCAGGTCCAAGCCCGAGGGCTTAGCAGCATCGGCGCGGGGCTGGCCAGACTCGTTTCGCCATATTTCCGCCTCATGCCGCCCGGCGCTGCAACCGGGGCCTGTCCATGCTATATAGGGTGTCATGACCGATAACGTTACGCCCCCGCCCCGGCTCACGGTGGAGTCCAGGCCGGCCGCCGGCCGCGCGCGCGCGCCCAGGGCCGCGGCCAAGGCCACGCCCAAGGCCAAGCCGCGGCGCCGCTTCCAGCTGTTCGGCGGCGTGCTGCGGACGCTCTTCGTCGTGGCCGTCGCCGGGACGCTGGCGGGCGGGGTCGCGGCGTATGGGGTGTATCGCCAGATCGAGGCGGACCTGCCGGACTACCGCTGGCTGGCTGACTACTCCCCCCCGCAGATGAGCCGCATCTACGCCTCCGACAGCCGGCTGATGGCGGAGCTGGCGGCCGAGCGGCGGGTCTTCGTGCCCATCGAGGCGATTCCCCGCCAGCTCCAGCAGGCCTTCATCTCGGCCGAGGACCAGAATTTCGAGACGCATTTCGGCGTGGACCCCACGGCGGTGGCGCGCGCCGTCGTCACGAATGTGGAGAACTACCTGGGCGGGCGGCGCATGCTGGGCGCCTCCACCATCACGCAGCAGGTCGCGAAGAACATGCTGGTGGGGGCGGACCGCACCATCCTGCGCAAGGTGCGCGAGGCGCTGCTGGCCATCCGGCTGGAGAACGCGCTGCCCAAGGCGCGCATCCTGGAAATCTACCTCAACGAGATCTTCCTGGGGGCCCAGGCCTATGGCGTGGCCGCCGCCGCCCAGGCCTATTTCGACAAGGCGCTGGACGAGCTGACGCTGAGCGAGATGGCCTTCCTGGCCGCCCTGCCCAAGGCGCCCAACAACTACAACCCGCTGCGCTTCCCCGAGCAGGCGCGCATCCGCCGCGACTGGGTGCTGGGCCGCATGCTGGCCGATGGCGCCATCACGCAGGAACAGCACGACGCCGCCCGCGCCGAGCCCATCCAGGTCCGCCCCACGCGGCGGCCGGAGGTGGTGCCCGTGGGCCAGCACTTCACCGAGGAGGTGCGGCGCGAGCTGCTGAGCCGCTTCGGCGCCGACCGCACCCAGGGCGGCGGCCTCGTGGTGCGGACCAGCCTCGACCCCGAATTGCAGGCCGCGACGGAAACCGCGCTGCGGACGCACCTGCTGGATTATGACCGCCGTCGCGGCGGCTGGCGCGGGCCGGTGACCAACATCGCCCATGGCCCGACCGAATGGCTGCCGGCGCTGGAAGCGACCCCCCGCCCGCCCGGCATGGAGCGTTCCTGGCGCCACGCCGTGGTGCTGGAGGTGGCCGAGCGCGAGGCGCGGCTGGGCTGGTTCGAGCGCGCCCAGCCGCGCGCCCCGGCCGAACCCCGCACGGGCCGGCTGTTCCTCGATGAACTCTCCTGGGCGCGGCCGGTCATCGCGGCCACGGGCGGGCAGCCGCCGCGCCTCGGCCCCGCGCCGCGCCGCATGTCCGACGTGCTGAACCCCGGCGACGTGGTGATGGTGGAGCTGGAGGAGGCGCGCCCCGCCCAGGGCCGCACCCCCGCCCGCCCCGAGCGCCTTGGCCTGCGCCAGGCGCCGGAGGTGGAGGGCGCCGTCGTGGCGCTCGACCCCAACACCGGCCGCGTGCTGGCCATGGCGGGTGGATGGTCCTTCGAACGCTCCTGGTTCAACCGCGCCACCCAGGCGATGCGCCAGCCCGGCTCCTCCTTCAAGCCCTTCGTCTTCCTGCCGGCGCTGGAGGCGGGCATCCCGCCCAACCAGCGCTATCTCGACGCCGAGATCGAGGTGCCGACGGGTGCCGGCGTCTGGCGGCCCGGCAACGCCGATGGCCGCGTCATGGGCTACATGTCCATGCGCCGCGCGCTGGAGCTCAGCCGCAACCTCGCCACCGTGCGGGTGGCGCAGGAGGTGGGCATTGACCGCGTGGCGGAGGTGGCCAGCCGCTTCGGCGTGATCGAGAACATGCCGCACTTCCTGGCCATGAGCCTGGGCGCGGGCGAGACGACCGTGCTGCGCCAGGCCGCCGCCTATGCCAGCTTCGTCAATGGTGGCCGCCGCGTGGAGCCGAGCTTCATCGACAGCGTGCAGGATGCGCGCGGCCGCGTGCTGTGGCGCACCCAGGCGCGCGAATGCGTGGGCTGCGAGGCGGGGCCCGAATCCGGCCCGCCGCAGCTTTCCGACAACCGCCGCGCCATCGTGGACCCCATCGCGGCCTACCAGATCACCTCCATCCTGCAGGGTGCCGTGCAACGCGGCACGGGCGGCCGGGCGGCGACGGGGCTGAACCGGCCCATCGCCGGCAAGACCGGGACCACCAATGATTTCCAGGACGCCTGGTTCGTGGGCTACACGCCCGACATCGTGATCGCGGTCTGGGTGGGCCATGACGAGCCGCGCACGCTGCGGCGCGCGGGTGAGCCGGGCAATGACGTGGGCGGCGGGCGCCTCGCGGCCCCCATCTTCCGCGATGTGCTGGCCGCGGCCCTGGGCGACAGCCCGCCCGTGCCCTTCCGCGCGCCGCCGGGTGTGGCGCTGGTGCGGCTGCAGCACGACACGGGCCAGACCATCCTGGAGGCCTTCCGCCCCGGCACCGAGAATGCCGCGCGCGACCCCACCGAGGTCTCGGGCATCGGCGCGGGTGCGGCGGAGCGCGTGGACAGCGGGCTGGGCGGGCTGTATTGAACCGCCATGCGCGCTGATGCCACACAATTGCACGAGCAGATCACGGCCTCCGTGTCCCTGCTGAGGAGGCATCTTTGACTGGGATGCCGCAACCGCCCGCCTCGCCGAGCTGAACGCCCGGGCCGAGGACCCCGACCTCTGGAACAAGCCCGACGCCGCGCAGGCTGTGATGCGCGAGCGCGGGCGCCTGGCCGAGCAGGTGGAAGGCGTCCAGCGCCTCGAACAATCCGTCAGCGACGCGATGGAGCTGATCGAGATGGCCGAGGCGGAGAATGACACCGCCACCGCCGATGCGCTGGTCGAGGACCTCAAGGGCTTCGCCGCCGAGGCGAAGCGCCGCGAGATCGAGAGCCTGCTCTCGGGCGAGGCCGACCAGAACGACTGCTATGTCGAGGTGAATGCCGGCGCCGGCGGCACCGAGGCCCAGGACTGGGCCGAGATGCTGATGCGCATGTACATGCGCTGGGCCGAGGCGCGCGGCTACAAGGTGACCATCACCGAACAGTCCGAGGGCGAGCAGGCCGGCATCAAATCCGTCACGCTGCAGGTGACCGGCCCCAACGCCTATGGCTGGATGAAGACCGAGACGGGGGTGCACCGCCTGGTGCGCATCTCGCCCTTCGACGCGGCGGCGCGGCGGCAGACCAGCTTCGCCAGCGTCTATGTCTATCCGGTGGTGGACGACAAGATCGAGATCGAGATCAACCCGGCCGACATCAAGACCGACACCTTCCGCGCCTCCGGCGCCGGCGGGCAGCATGTGAACAAGACGGATAGCGGCGTGCGCTTCACCCATATCCCGACCGGGATCGTGGCGGCCTCGACGCAGGACCGCAGCCAGCACAAGAACCGCGTGATCGCGATGAACATGCTGAAGGCGCGGCTCTACGAGCTGGAGCTGAAGAAGCGCGAGGCCATCAGCGACGCGGCCGAGGCGAGCAAGACGGACATCGGCTGGGGCCACCAGATCCGCAGCTATGTGCTGCAGCCCTACCAGATGGTGAAGGACCTGCGCACCGGCGTGGAGAAGGGCAACCCCGACGCCGTGCTGGATGGCGAGCTGGACGAGTTCATGGCCGCCGCGCTCGCGCAGCGCGTGGGTGCGACGCGCAGCGAGGCGAGCGCCAACTCGCAATGAGGGCCGCCCTTTGAGCGGCGGTTCCATGAAATGGCTGCGCGCGCCGGCCCAGCTGGCGGACGGGCTGCGCGTCTATGCGATCGGTGACGTGCATGGCTGCGTGGACAAGCTGCGCGCCCTGCACGAGGCGATCCGCGCGGACCTGAAGGCCCACCCGACGCGCGGCGCCACCGTCATTCACCTGGGCGACTACATTGACCGCGGGCCGGACAGCGCGGGCGTGATCGAGGCGGCGATGGGCTTCGACGCCTGCCCGGTGGTGAACCTGATGGGCAACCATGAGGCGACGCTGCTGGCGGCCCTGGACGGCGACGCGCCCGCCGCGACGGACTGGATCTACTATGGCGGGCGGGAGGCGCTGACCTCCTGGGGCATGCCGCCCCACGCCCCGCGTGAGAGCTGGGCCACGGGCATTCCCGCCGCGCACATCGCCTTCCTGCGCGGCCTCGCCTTGCGGCACCGCATTGGCCCCTATTTCTTCGTCCATGCCGGCATCCGCCCCGGCGTGGCGCTGGAAGACCAGGCACCCGACGACCTGATCCGCATCCGCGGCGCCTTCCTCGACAGCGAGGCCGACCACGGCGTCATCGTGGTGCATGGCCACACGCCGGTGCGCGAACGGACGGCCGACCTGCGCGAGAACCGCATCAACCTCGACACCGGCGCCGTCTATGGCGGCCCGCTGACCTGCGGGGTGTTCGAGGAGGACCGGGTGGGGCTGCTCACCGCCTGAGTCTTTGCGCGGCCGATTCACCGCCTCGGCTGCGCCTCGCCGGATCGGACGCGGGTCCAGCGGCCGATTCACCGCCTCGGCTGCGCCTCGCCGGATCGGACGCTAGACGCCCTGCCGCAGCACGTGCTTCTGGATCTTGCCCGTGCTGGTCTTGGGCAGTTCCTGGAAGACCACGCGCTTGGGCACCTTGAAGCCGGGCAGGACGGTGCGGCAATGGGCCATGAGCTCCGCCTCGGTCGTCTCCATCCCCGGCTTGAGTTCGACGAAGGCGCAGGGCACCTCGCCCCATTTCTCATCGGGCTGCGCCACCACGGCCGCGACCGCCACGGCCGGGTGCTTGTAGAGCGCGTCCTCCACCTCGATGCTGCTGATGTTCTCGCCGCCCGAGATGATGATGTCCTTCGACCGGTCGCGCAGCTGGATGTAGCCGTCCGGGTATTTCACCGCGAGGTCGCCCGAGTGGAACCAGCCGCCGGCGAAGGCCTTGGCGGTGGCGTCGGGCTCCTTGAGGTAGCCCTTCATGACCACGTTGCCGCGGAACATCACCTCGCCCATCGTCGCGCCATCGGCGGGCACGGGGGTCATGGTGGCGGGGTCCATGACGTCGAGCCCCTCCAGCGGCACATAGCGCACGCCCTGGCGGGCCATGAGCTTCGCCTGCTCGGGCGGGGGCAGCGCATCCCATTCGGCGTGCCATTCATTCGTGACGGCGGGGCCATAGACCTCGGTCAGGCCATAGACGTGCAGCACGCCGAAGCCGGCCTGCTTCATGGCGGCCAGCACCGCCTCGGGCGGGGGCGCGCCGGCGACCACGAAGGTCACGGGCCCGGGCAGGTGCCTGCGTTCCTTCTCGGGCGTCTGCAGCAGGGTGCTCATCACAATGGGCGCGCCGCACATATGCGTGACGCCCTCGCCCGCGATCAGCGACCACATCATGGGCCCGCGCACGGCGCGCAGGCAGACATGGGTGCCGGCCATGGCGGTGATGGTCCAGGGGAAGCACCACCCGTTGCAGTGGAACATGGGCAGCGTCCAGAGATAGACCGGGTGCCGCGCCATCCCCGCCGCCAGCACATTGCCCACGGCCAGGAGATGCGCCCCGCGGTGGTGATAGACCACGCCCTTGGGCTTGCCCGTCGTGCCGCTGGTGTAGTTCAGCGCGATGGCGTCCCACTCACCCTGCGGCAAGGGCCAGGCGAAGCCGGGGTCGCCCTGGCGGAGAAAGGCCTCGTAGTCCTGCGCGCCGAGGGTTTCGTGGGACGGCGCCTCGCGGTCATCCACTTCGATGATCGTGGGCTTCACCGTACATTGCGCCAGCGCCGCCCGCACCACCGGCACCCATTCGCGGTCCAGGATCAGCGCGCGGGCTTCGCCATGGTCCAGGATGTAGGCGATGGTCGCGGCGTCGAGGCGCGTGTTGATGGTGTTCAGCACGCAGCCCGCCATGGAGACGCCGAAATGCGCCTCGACCATTTCCGGAATGTTGGGCAGCAGCACCGCCACTGTGTCGCCGCGGCCCAGCCCCAGCTTCGTCAGCGCGTGGGCGAGGCGCACGCAGCGGTCGCGCAGTTCGCGATAGGTGCGGCGCGTGCCGCCATAGGCCACGGCCACATGGTCCGGGAAGGTGGTGGCCGTGCGTTCCAGGAAGAGCAGCGGCGTCAGCGGCTGGTGGTTGGCGTCCTGGCGCGGAAGGGCGTCGTAGTCGGCGGCGGCCATGCTCAGCGATCCTGCCATGTGGGTTTGCGCTTTTCGAGGAAGGCGCCGATGCCCTCGGCGGCGTCCTCGGCCAGCATGTTCTCGACCATCACCTGGGAGGCGGTGGCGTAGGCCTCCTCCAGCGCGCGGCCTTCCTGCGCGAGGAAGCCGCGCTTGCCCATGCGGATGGTGAGCGCGGAGCGCGCGGCCACCTGCGAAGCCAGCTCCAGCGCGGCACCCCGTGCATCCTCCGCCACCTGGTTCACCAGGCCCAGGGCGCGCGCTTCCTCCGCCCCCACCATGCGTCCGGTCAACAGCATTTCCATCGCCGCCTTGCGCGGCACGGCGCGCGACAGCGCGACCGCGGGCGTGGAGCAGAACAGGCCGATATCCACCCCCGGCGTGCAGAAACGCGCGGTCGGCGTGGCCACGGCCATGTCGCAGCTCGCGACCAGTTGGCAGCCGGCGGCGGTGGCGATGCCCTCCACGGCCGCGATGACGGGAACGGGGTGCCGCACCACCTGGCGCATCACCTGGGAACAGAGCGCCATGGTGCGCGCGAAGAATTCATGCCCGCCATCGGCGGACCCCCGCGCGGCGGTCAGTTCGCGCAGATCATGCCCCGCGCAGAAGGCGGGGCCATTCGCGGCCAGCACCACGCAGCGTGCGCCCTCGGCCTCGCGCAGCGCGGCCTCCAGGGCCTCGAGCATGGCGAGCGAGAGGGCGTTGCGCGCCGCCGGCCGGTCGAGCACCAGCAGCGCCACGCCGTCATTGCGTCGTTCGGTGGTGATCATCGCGCCAGCACCTCCTGGATTTCCTGCAGGATCACGGGGTCGTCTATCGTGGGCGGCACGGTGAAGGGCTGCCCGTCGGCGATCTTGCGGATGGTGGCGCGCAAGATCTTGCCCGAGCGCGTCTTGGGCAGGCGCGGCACCACCCGGGCGTCGCGGAAGGCGGCGACGGGGCCGATGCGCTCGCGCACCAGGGAGACGAGTTCGCGCGCCACCTCGGCCTCCTCGCGCGCGGCGCCGGATTTCAGCACGACGAGGCCCACGGGCACCTGGCCCTTCAGCCCGTCGGCGGCGCCGACCACGGCGCATTCGGCGACATCGGGGTGGGACGCCAGCACCTCCTCCATCGCGCCGGTGGAGAGGCGGTGGCCGGCCACGTTGATGATGTCATCCGTGCGGCCCATGACCCAGACGAAGCCTTCCGCATCCACCATCCCGGCGTCGGAGGTGTCGTAGAAGCCGGGGAAGGTGGAGAGATAGGCCTCGCGGTAGCGCGCCTCGGCGTTCCAGAGGGTGGGGGCGCAGCCGGGCGGCAGGGGCAGCTTGATCACCAGCGCGCCCTCTGCCCCCGGCTTCACCTCGGCGCCGGACGCGTCCAGCGCGCGCACCTCGAAGCCCGGCGTGGGCTTGCCGCCCGAACCGGGGCGTGGATCGAACAACCCAAACTCGCGGAAGCCGGCGGTGATGGGCCAGCCCGTTTCGGTCTGCCACCAATGGTCCACCACGGGCTTGCCCAGCTTGGCCGCCGCCCATTCCGCCGTGGGCGGGTCGCAGCGTTCGCCGGCGAGATACAGCGCCTCCAGCCGCGACAGGTCGTGGCGGGCCAGGTGCGCGCCCTCCGGGTCCTCCTTCTTGATGGCGCGGATGGCGGTGGGCGCGGTGAAGAGCAGCTTCACCCCATGCTGCGCGCAGACGCGCCAGAAGGTGCCGGGGTCCGGCGTGCCCACGGGCTTTCCTTCGAACAGCACCGAAGTGCAGCCCGCCAGAAGCGGCGCATAGACGATGTAGGAATGCCCCACGACCCAGCCCACATCGGACGCCGCCCAGAACACATCGCCCGGCGCCATGCCATAGATCATGGACATGGAGCGGTGCAGCGCCACCGCGTGCCCGCCATGGTCGCGCACGATGCCCTTCGGCTTCCCCGTCGTGCCGCTGGTGTAGAGGATATAGAGCGGGTCCGTCGCCGCGACCTCCACGCAGGGGTGGGGTTGGCCCGCTTCCTCCTCCGCCGCGTAGTCGAAATCGCGGCCGGGGGTGAGGTCGGCGCGAAGCTGCTCGCGTTGCAGCACCAGGCAGAAATCGGGCTTGTGCGCGGCCATGCCGATGGCGGCGTCCAGCAGCGGCTTGTAGGGCACGACGCGCCCCGGTTCGAGCCCACAACTGGCCGAGATCACGGCACGCGGCGTGGCGTCGGTGATGCGGGTCGCGAGTTCCGCCGCCGCGAAGCCGCCGAACACCACGGAATGGATCGCGCCCAGCCGCGCGCAGGCCAGCATGGCGATGGCGGCCTCCGGCACCATGGGCATGTAGATCAGCACGCGGTCACCGTGCCGCACGCCGCGCGCGGCCAAGGCGCCCGCCAGCCGCGCCACGCGGGATTGCAGGGTGGCGTAGCTGATGTGCTCCACCCGCCCCGTCATCGGGCTGTCGTAGAGCAGCGCCGTCTGCGCCCCACGCCCCGCCGCCACATGGCGGTCCACCGCATTGTGGCAGGTGTTCAGCCGCCCCTTCGGGAACCAGCGGCCATAGAGCCCCTGCCCCGCGTCGAAGGCGCGCGCCGGCGGCACCGACCATTCGAGGCCGCGCGCCGCCTCCAGCCACCACGCCTCCGGGTCTGCCCGCCATGCGGCATAGGCCGCGTCATAGCCGGACATCTTCTTCCCTCCCGCCCTGTGCCGGGCGCGGGACAGGGTGGCGTTCCGGCCGTTGCTTCGCAAGCGCCGCGACAGCACCATGGCCCGATGCGCTTCGCCTCCCTGCCCGGCAATCTGCGCGGCGCCATCCTCATGTCGCTGGGGGCCGTGCTCTTCGCGGTGGAGGTGCTGTTCATCCGCTGGATGAATGACCGCGGCATCCCCACCACCACCCAGGTTTTCGCGCGGTCCATGGGGCAATTGCTCTGGGTGCTGCCGCTGATCCTGGGGGCGGGGCTGGCCGTGTTCCGCACGCGCAGGCTCGGGCTGCATCTGTTCCGGGGGCTCGCTTCGGCGCTGACCTGGGGGCTGTATTTCCTGAGCTTCGCCTTCCTCGACCTCGCCACCGCCTCGGTGCTCTCCTTCACCAATGTGATGTTCACGACGCTGCTCGCCGGGCCCGTATTGCGGGAGCGCGTGGACGCGGCGCGCTGGGCCGGCACGCTGCTGGGGCTGCTGGGCGTCGCCGTCATGCTGCGGCCGGGCACCGACATCCCGCTGCTGGGCGCGCTGACGGCGCTGGGGGCGGCCTTGGCCTGGTGCGGCATCACGCTGTCCTCGCGCGCGCTGTCGCGCACGGAATCCACGCAGACGGTGGTGGCCTGGGTGGGCATCGTGACCAGCCTCTGCACCCTGCCCTTCTTCCTCTGGGGCTGGGCGCCGATCGGGCTCGGCGATGGCGTGATCCTGCTGGTCTTCGCCCTGTTCACGCCCGGCATCATCTGGTTCGTGACCGAGGCGCTGCGCGCGGGCGAGGCCAGCGCGGTGGCGCCCTTCCAGTATCTGCGCCTGGTGGTGATCATGGCGTTCGGCTGGGTCCTCTTCGCGGAGGTGCCCGATGGCTGGACGCTGCTGGGGGCCGCCGTGATCCTCTCCGGCGCCATCCTCATCACGGTGCGGGAGGCACGGCGGGCATGATTCTTCTGCTCCAGGCCGCGCCGCTGGTGACGCTGCTCATCTTGCTGGCCAGTGGCCGCGCGGGGCCGCTGCCGGCCTGCGGGGTGGCGCTGGCGCTGGCCCTGCCCGCCATCGCCGTCAGCCTGCCGGAGGGGGTGGCGCTCACCACCTTCCTGCCGGCCGAAACGCTGCGGGCGTTGTGGCTGGCCCTCCAGGTGGTCGCCATCATCACGGGCGGGCTGCTGTTCCAGGCGGCGGTGGCGCGCGACGCCGACACGGCGCCGCGCACCCCCACCCCGGCGCGCATCTTCGCCGCCACCCTGCCGCTGGGCTGTTTCCTGGAAAGCGTCACGGGCTTCGCCATCGGCGGCGTCTTCGCGCTGGCCGCGCTGCGGGCCATGGGCATTGGTGGGGCCGTGGCGGTGGCGATGTCGGTGCAGGCGCTGGTGCTGGTGCCCTGGGGGGGCCTCGGTCCCGGCACGCTGCTGGGTGCGACCATGACGGGGCTGCCGCCGCATGAGGTGGCGCGCGTCTCCGCCATTCCGACCGCGCTGTGGATGCCCTGCCTCGCCCCGCTGCTCTGGGCCTTGCAGGCGCGGGCCGGCGTGGTGGTGCCCGCGCGCGAGAAGGCCATGCAGGCGCTGATGCTGGCGGTGCTGGGCGGGCTGATGCTGGGGCTGCACTGGGTGCTGCCCTTCGAGGTGATCGGCGTCGTCGCCACCGGCATCGTGCTGCTCTGGGCGCTGTGGCGGGCCGACCCGCCGCGCGAGCCGGTGGCGGCGCTGCGCGCGGCCGGCCCCTACCTGGTGCTGGCGGCCGCACTCCTGGCGTCCCGCGCCATTCCGGGCGCGCCCGCCTGGCAGCCCTTCGCCGAGCTGCCGGCCTTTCCGCTGACCCATGTGGGGCTGGTGCTCTGGGCGGTGGCGCTGCCGCTGCTGGCGCTGCGGCCGCGGCCGGTTTCGGCCTTCGCGGGGGCGCTGCGCCGCTCGGGCCGGCCCATCGCGGTGCTGCTGCTCTATGTGCTGCTGGGCCGCTGGCTGGCGGGCGGGGGCGTGGCCGCGGGGCTGGCCGAGGCCATGGCGGCGGCGGCGGGCGGGACCGCCATGTTCCTCGTGGCGCCGCTCGGCCTGCTGGCGGGCTTCGTCACGGGCAGCAATGTGGGCGGCAATGCCGCGCTGATGCCGGTGCAGCAGGCGCTAGGGGCCACGCTCGGCCTGCCGCCCCTGCTGGTGCCGGGCGTGCAGAACTTCGCCAGCGGCGCGGGGGCGGGAATGAGCATCGCGGTCGTCGCCATGCTCTGCGCCATCGCCGGCGGCGGCACGCGGCCCACGCAGGTGTGGCGCCTGGTGTGGCCCTCCATGCTGATGGTGCTGGCCCTTGGCACCGGAACCCTCTGGATGTTGAGCTAGGCCCATGCACGACTGGTCCATCGCCGAACGCAAGCTGCTGCGGGTGCCCGCCCTGCGCCCCCTGGTGAAGCGCATCGGCCCCTGCACGCTGACGCCGCTGACCCGCCCGCCCTACGAGGCGCTGGTGCGGGCCATCGCGCACCAGCAGGTGCATGGCCGCGCGGCCGAGGCCATGCTGAACCGCCTCATCGCCCTGCATCCCGGCGATGGGTTCCCGCCGCCCGAAGTCGTCCTGGCCCTGCCGCCCGAGGCGCTGCGCGGCTGCGGCTTCTCCGGCAGCAAATGCGCGGCCATCCAGGACATCGCGGCGAAGAGCGTCTCGGGCCAGGTGCCGGGGCTGGACGAGGCGCTCTCCCTGCCCGACGAGGCGCTGGTGGAACGCCTGCTGCCTTTGCGCGGCGTGGGGCGCTGGACGGTGGAGATGCTGTTGATCTTCACCCTCGGCCGGCCCGATGTCTGGCCGGTGGATGATTTCGGCGTGCGCGAGGGCTGGCGGCTGGTCACGGGAGCCGAGGCGCAGCTCAAGCCGCGCGCGCTGATGGAGCTGGGCGCGCCCTTCCGCCCCTGGCGCAGCGTGGCCGCCTGGTACCTCTGGCGCGCGGCCGATGAAGGGAAAAAGGTGAAGCCGCTGGCCGTCTAG